>NZ_AP043880.1:0-1569513 GCF_055393305.1 Vibrio sp. JCM 18905
AAGGGGCATAAATGAGCTTGGTGGTATTATCCATCAACCACAACATCTTAAAACGCACTCTTTATTCAGTGACTAATTTTCTGGAAACTGGTACTCTCAAAACTCAAATTTTAGGAAAAATAGTTAAAATTCTCTATTTTTCTGAAAAAGGCTACCCAGCCTCACCATATAAACCTTTCCAGATTTATTTCAGAACCTACTTGTGTTGGTAGATACCAACGATGCGTTAATTACGCGCTAATCGCATTGCTGATTTCAGCGAATCATTTGAAAAGGTCATCTTAGGATGACCTTTTTTGTTATCCCATGCTTAACTCGCATTCTCTAATAATGTGCGAATAAACTCGGCTTTGATAGCACTCTCCTGCTTACCGTCATGAATCAGGCATAAGTCTGCACGCAGTGATTCTTTCAGCTTGATAAAACGAATCCCATGCCAATGATGCTGAGAAAACGTCGACGGCACCAACGTCACGGTATTGCTGTTTGCTACATACGCCATCAAGGTGCTTGGCTCCACCACTTGTTTGCCAATATGGGGTGAAAAGCCTTCTTGCAGACAGGCATTGATGATGAAGTTTGCCGAGGCAGAATTCGCCAAGCTCATAAACGCAAACTCACACGTCTTTAAATCTTGGAGCCGCAGCAAAGATTTGCTGGCTAACTCATGTTGCTCCGACACCGCCACCACAAACACATCTTTGCCCAAAGATACCGACTGATACGGATAAATGTTGAGTGCATCGGCAAAACGAACAATGCCCACGTCGATTTTCTTCTCACTCAGATGCTTCTTTTGCGTCTCTGGGTTAAGGTCAAAAATGTCGGCGTGATAAGTGCTATGCTCAGCATGGAAGCGCTGTAACAAACGATCAAATCCGCCCCAAAATGCGCTACTTACCACACCAACTCGCAAGATATTTCTCTGGTTCAACCCCACTTGCTGCACTTGATTGAGCGAGACATCCAAGGTCTGAAAAATCAGTTGGCATTTGGACTCCAACAATCGCCCGGCCTCCGTCAGCATGACGTTTCTTGAATCACGCTCAAACAGTTTGACGTTAAGCTCTTCTTCCAACTCTTTGATGCGATTGCTCAACGGCGAATTGGTGATATTGAGGTTCTCGGCGGCCTTAGTGAAATGCTTGGTTTGTGCGACCTCGTAAAAGTAACGCAGCATCTTCAGCGTCACGCGCTCAAATGGTTCTGACTTCATGCATTGAGTCCTAGCGAATTTCATCATCCTCTTTTTAAGGATGATAGTAACGAATAAAGCAAAGATAACCAGCGCAGAAAGTCACACAATGGAATCAACACACAACCAGAAGGTGACTAACATGAATCACGATCCAGTAATCGACGCGCTACAAACCATTCGTGAACGCAAACCAAACTTCCAACCTAAAGCGGCGTTTATTTTAGGCTCAGGCTTAGGCGTATTGGCAGACGAACTACAAGACAAAGTGGTCATTCCATACGAAGAGCTCGAAGGCTTTCCGGTTAGCACCGTGCAAGGCCACTCTGGTGAGTTGGTGCTTGGTACCATGGGCGGCGTAGACGTAGTGTGCATGAAAGGTCGCGGTCACTACTACGAACACGGCTCAATGAAGGTCATGACCACGCCCGTGCGCACCTTTAAAAAGCTGGGCTGTGAGTTTCTGCTCGTCACCAACGCGGCAGGCTCACTTCGCCCTGAACGCATCGACGTCGGTTCTCTGGTGGTATTTCATGACCACATCAATACCATGCCTGAATCGCCAATGATCGGTCCGAATGATGAAGAGTACGGCCCGAGGTTCTTCAGCCTCGCCAATGCGTACGACAAAGACCTGCGCGCAGAAGCGTTTGAAGTCGGCAAAGCCAATGGCATTCACCTGAATGAAGGTGTGTTTGTCTCTTACACAGGCCCCAACTTTGAGACCGCAGCCGAAATCCGCATGATGCAAATCATCGGTGGTGATGTAGTGGGCATGTCGGTCGTGCCAGAAGTGATTTCTGCGGCGCATTGCGGCTTACCCGTATTGGCAGTGTGCGCGATCACCAACATGGCAGAAGGCTTGGGAGATGTAGAACTGTCTCACGCCCAAACATTGAAGTGCGCGAAGCTAGCCGAAGCCGATTTCATTCGCTTTATTAAGCGCTTTATGAAGCATCACTTCTAAAGCCGCTTCATTCCAAAAGCAAAAGGGCCATCAAGTAACTTGATGACCCTTTTTCGTATCACGTTTCCCAACGTTCGGGGGCATTTCGGAGCCGTTTGTGCGTTTTACTTAACTGCGCGAACCAATTCAGCAATGCCTTCCCAATCGCCGTTGTCCATCATTGCGGTTGGCACCATCCAAGTACCGCCACAAGCTACAACCGATTTCAGCGCTAGGTAATCTTCCACGTTGGATGGGCTTACGCCACCTGTTGGCATGAATTCCACTGGGTAAACCGCCGTGAGTGCTTTCAGCATGCTTACGCCGCCTGATGGCTCAGCAGGGAAGAACTTCAACGTACGCAGACCCATTTCCATCGCTTGCTCAACCAAGCTTGGGTTGTTTACACCTGGTAC
This sequence comes from Vibrio sp. JCM 18905, assembly GCF_055393305.1. Classification (NCBI taxonomy): domain Bacteria; kingdom Pseudomonadati; phylum Pseudomonadota; class Gammaproteobacteria; order Vibrionales; family Vibrionaceae; genus Vibrio; species Vibrio sp. JCM 18905. The sequence continues at coordinate 2,558 of NZ_AP043880.1, forward strand.
GATAGTCACGCCACGTTGCTGACAGTATTTCACTGTGGTTGGGTTGAAACCTGGGCTAACGATAAAGTCCACGCCCGCTTCGATCGCGATATCCACTTGTTCTGTGGTCAGAACGGTGCCCGCGCCAATCAACAGCTCTGGGTACGCTTCACGCATGATGCGAATCGACTCCGCCGCCGCTTCTGTGCGGAATGTTACTTCAGCACATGGTAAACCGTTTTCTACCAACACTTTTGCCAGTGGCAGAGCGTGTGCTACGTCGTTGATTGCGATAACTGGGACGATTTTGATTTCTCTTAATCGTTGTTCAAGTGTTGTCATGGGGAACCTCTAAAGAATAAAGCTTAATGTTGCGACGATAATAAACGCGATACCACCAAGTAACGTTTCCATTACCGTCCAAGTTTTTAATGTGGTTTTCTCATCCATCTCAAGCAGACGAGAGACCAACCAGAAACCAGAGTCATTGAAGTGAGACAGTACCGTTGCACCACCCGCAATCGCGATTACGATAAAGCAAAGGTCTAGTTCACTCAAACCTGTTGATGCTGCCACAACTGGCGCGATAAGAGCCGCCGTCGTGGTTAGCGCTACGGTTGCCGAGCCTTGAGCAACACGCAGACAGGTTGAAATCACAAACGCCGCCACAATCACAGGCATACCTGTGTCTGTAAGAACGTCAGCCAGTGCATCACCAATACCGCTTGAGCGCAGTACGCCGCCAAACATGCCACCTGCACCCGTTACTAGGATAACACCACAGATAGGAGCTAATGACTCACCACACAATTTTTCTAGTTTTGCCATGCCGTAGTCTTTGGCAAACACAGCCAAACAGACAATCAAAGTAATCAGCAACGCAACTGGGGTTTTACCTAGCATACGTAGGAACTCAACCAGTGCCGTTTTGCCATCAATCACACCCGCAACCGCCAGTGTGTTCAATACCGTATCCAAACAGATTAGCAGGACTGGCAGCACAAGGATGGTCATAACCGTGCCAAATTTTGGTGCGTTGCGCTCATCCACCATCGCTTCGCCATTAAAGAAGGCTTTAGATAGTGGAATATCGAATTTTTTGCCCGCGTACAAGCCAAATAAGTAAGCGCCAAGGTACCAAGTTGGAATAGCCACCAGAATACCCACCACCAATAACAGACCGATGTTTGCGCCAAGAAATTCTGCCGCTGCAACCGGCCCTGGGTGTGGTGGAACAAACGCGTGCATAACCGCAAAAGCACCGGCAGCAGGCAACGCGTATTTAATTGGTGAGCCACCAAAACGAGCCGCCACACTTAGGATGATTGGCATCATCACGACAAGGCCAGCATCGAAGAAGATTGGGAAGCCAAACAGTAATGAAGCGACGCCCAAAGCAAATGGTGCGCGCTCTTTACCAAAGCGACCAATCAAAGTGTCTGCCAGCACTTTCGCACCGCCAGTCACTTCAAGAATTTTACCGATCATCGCACCAAGACCAACCAGCAATGCCACGGAAGCCAGTGTGCCGCCGAAGCCGCCCATCATGGTCGATACGACTTTCTCAGAAGGAACGCCAGTGGCGATTGCTGTGCCTAAACTCACCATAGTAAGGGAAGCAAAAGCATGGACTTTCAGTTTAATGATCAGAACGAGTAACGCTGCAATGGCAAGGCCTGCAATCGTCAGTAGGAACGTAGGATCTGGGGCTTGGGTTAATTGCTCCATAGGTTCACCTTTAAGAATTATTGTTTGTGTTATGGTTCACATTTATTTCAGTTACCGGTAACATGTTACCGATAACATGAATAAGATAAACCCATATTTTAAAGTGAATTCAAAAATTGAGATCACGCGCAAATTTGGTTATGAGGATAAGTTATGGCTGGTAGTAGTGTCATCGTTATGGGCGTTTGTGCTAGTGGTAAAAGCACAATTGGTGAGCATCTAGCGAAAAAGCTAGGGCGTAAATTCATTGATGGTGATGATCTTCATCCACGAGCGAACATTCAGAAAATGGCATCGGGCCAGCCTCTGAACGATGATGATCGCAAGCCATGGCTAGAACGCATTCGTGATGCGGCGTACAGCCTAGAAAGCAAAAACGAACACGGCATTATTGTCTGTTCAGCACTGAAAAAGATTTACCGCGATCAGATCCGCGAAGGCAACGACAACGTGACCTTCCTGTTCCTTGATGGCGATATGGAGTTGATCCTGAATCGCATGCGTATGCGCAAAGGCCACTTCATGAAAGAAAACATGGTGAAGAGCCAATTCGAGACGCTAGAGCGCCCAGACAACGAGCCTCAAACTCTGATCGTCAGTATCGACGGAGACATCAGCGACGTGGTGGAACGCTCTGCCGCTGAGCTAATCAAAATGCAAGCGATCGAGGTGGCGTAATGACTCACTCTGTTGTTCTTGAGGTCACACAACGTTTGACCGAGCGCAGCCGTGAAGCGCGCGCTGCGTTTCTTGCTCGCACCGAAGTGCAAGCCGAAGCTGGCAAAGGCCGTGTTGGTTTATCTTGTGGTAACTTAGCCCATGCAGTCGCCGCTTCTTGCTCTTCTGAAAAGAAAAATATTCTCGATTTTACTCATGCCAATGTCGCGCTGATCAGCGCTTACAACGACATGTTGAGCGCCCACCAGCCGTACCAAGACTACCCAGCACAAATCAAACAAGTGCTGGCGGACTACGGCCATACAGCGCAAGTCGCAGGTTGTGTGCCAGCGATGTGCGATGGGGTGACTCAAGGTCAAGCAGGCATGGATATGTCGCTGTTTTCGCGTGACTTAATTGCGCAATCAACGGCGTTATCTTTGAGTCACAATGTCTTTGATGCCACATTACTGCTTGGTATCTGTGACAAAATCGCCCCGGGGCAACTGATGGGCGCGCTGTCTTACGCGCATCTACCGACTGCGTTTGTACCAGCGGGTCTGATGGCAACAGGCATCAGCAACGAAGAGAAAGTCGACGTGCGCCAAAAATACGCAGCGGGTGAAGTCGGCAAAGACGCTCTGCTGGATATGGAGTGTCGCGCTTACCACTCTGCGGGTACGTGTACGTTTTACGGCACCGCCAACACCAACCAGTTGGTGTTCGAAGCCATGGGCTTGATGCTGCCAGGTTCGGCATTCATTCATCCCCATACCCAACTGCGTATAGCGTTAACCGATCACGCGGCTCTGAAAATCGCCTCAATGACGGCGGGTTCTGCACACTTCCGTCCGTTGGCAGAAGTGGTCACAGAAAAGAGCTTGGTCAACGGCATCATCGCTCTACTCGCATCTGGCGGCAGCACCAATCACACCATTCATATGATCGCCGTGGCGCGTGCTGCTGGCATCTTGCTCACGTGGCAAGACATCAGCGATCTGTCGGATGTGGTTCCTTTGTTAGCTCGCGTTTACCCGAACGGCCCAGCCGATATGAACGCGTTCCAAGACGCGGGGGGCGTGCCTGCGTTATTGCACCGCTTGAACCAATCCGAGCTTTTGCATCGCGATGTGAAACCCGTGTTTGGTGAATTTGAAGACCAAATGACGCTGCCGAGCCTTGTCGATGGCCAACTGACTTGGACACCGTGCCAAGGCAGCCAAGACGGTGACGTGATCGCCAAACCGGACGCCACTTTCCAAAACACCGGCGGCACTCGCGTACTGACTGGCAACTTGGGTAAAGCCGTGGTGAAAGTGTCTGCGGTGAAAGAAGAGCAACGCGTGATTGTGGCACCAGCGATCGTATTCCAATGCCAACACGAAGTGGAAGCTGCGTACAAACGTGGTGAGCTGAACAAAGATTGCATCGTTGTGGTCACACACAACGGCCCAGCGGCAAACGGCATGCCTGAACTGCACAAGCTGATGCCCATTTTAGGTAACGTGCAAAAAGCGGGCTTTAAAGTGGCGCTGGTTACTGACGGTCGTTTATCTGGCGCGTCAGGTAAAATTCCGTCTGCGATCCATGTTTCTCCAGAAGCCATTCGTGGCGGCGCGATTGGTTTGGTGCGCAACGGCGATTTGATTCGTCTGGATTGCCAAACGGGCGAATTGAACAACTTAAGTGACACCACTGGTCGCGATTTGATTCATTTCGACACCGAATCTACCCAACAAACATGGGGACGAGGCTTGTTTAGCGTGATCCGCCAAAACGTCTCTAGCGCAGAAGAAGGCGCAAGCTTCATTGTTTAAGGCGAGAAGAAAAACCTCGTCATTTCGACAAGCCTAAGCAAGATCAGGAATTTAATATCAACGTGCTGTGAAGCCAGAGAAAACACCTCTGCCACAGCACTTTTTTGTTGGTAGATTCTGAATCACGCTCGTCCCTCGCTGTTCAGAATGACGAGATGTGGGATTGGTCATTTTTCTTTTTCAATAAACGAATTAGTCCGTCATTCCGACGAGCCTAGGCGAGATCAGGAATCTACTATCAACGTGCTGTGAAGCCAGAGAAAACACCTCTGCCACAGCACTTTTTGTTGGTAGATTCTGAATCACGCTCGTCCCTCGCTGTTCAGAATGACGAGCTTTGGGATTGGTCATTTCTCTTTTTAAATAAACGAATTAGTCCATCATTCCGACGAGCCTAGGCGAGATCAGGGATCTACTATCAACGTGTTGTGAAGCCAGAGAACCCCCTCTGCCACTGCACTTTGTTGTCGGTAGATTCTGAATCACGCGCGTCCCTCGCTGTTCAGAATGAAGATATCTGGGGTTCAGAGGATTGCATTAAGCGGTTTTCATCACCACGACTGCAGCAATCACCACAAAGATACCAAACCAGCCGATTGGCTTGAGTTTCTGTTTAAACAGCAAGGCACCACCAACTGCGGTACCTAAGATACCGATCGCGCCCCAAGAGGCGTAAGCAATGGCTAAGTCGATCTCTTTCACCGCTTGCGCCAATAGCGTGAACGCAGCCAGTACCAACACAATCGCGGTAATGCCCCAGCCTTTGTATTTAAAGCCGTGAGAACGTGTGAGCGCCATATTGGCCACGATGTCGACCAAGGCAGCCATCACGACAAATCCAAATGACATCGTAAAAAATTGACTCATGATTCACACCTTACACTTGTAGAAAATGAACGTTCTTTTGCCAGTTTATCGGCGTTTTTCTTGGTGTTAGATTGCCCGTGTGACTCCCCTAAAGTCACACAAACGATGCCGATGACAGCTAACATCAAACCAAGCAGCTCTTGGGTATTTAAGTCAGAATCAAACAACACGATCGAAACAACCGTGATCAATGAGATACCCAACCCTTCCCAAACAGCGTATGCCACGCCGATAGAAATCTTTTTCGCAGCAATCGAGAGGAAGTAGTACGACACCGCAATCAATACGTACATCACGATGTAGCCCAACCATCCATGACCTTGTCCGATAAAAGACATGGTGCTGGTGCCTGCTACTTCGGCAACGATGGCGAGCAATAAAAATAGACGTGCAACTAGCATGATGAATCCTCCATCAGAAATTAAAAAACTGCATAACGGAGAATGGTGAATGTCACGCATCTATATCGACATTCAAAAAGTTAAAAAGATAAAAATGAGCCACTTCTCCTGACTATTTGAGATAAGGTTAGCGCTGAGCAGGAAAAAGAGACAGGTAATTGAGATATTCATTTTTGAATATCTATAGGATCGAGTTGTCTATGTAATCACACATTTTCTTCATGGTTAAATTGTGCAGAGAATCTCGTTGACGAGAGACAATAATCAGTCGTCACTGTGCGAAAATTAATGGCGTCTTCAGAGTTTGGCGTACCACTTTATGTAAGTGTCGGTGCAAAGGATGGTTGCGATTGGTTTGTAAGAAACCGCCAGAGACGACAAACTGGCTAAACTCACGGTTGACCAAAGGCATCGCGTAAGAGTCCAGCTCCGGCATCAATACTGCCGAGCTTTGGCTGGCATACATAATCGCGTCGGTTTCTTGCAACATTTGGCACGCCACACGCAAATTATAGGATTTCAATAACACCACAGGCTCATAGCCCATACGACGATATTCGGACTCCACGGTACAAAGTGGTTTATACGAGGCGGGCGCAGGCAGAGACACCAGAGGCAGTTTGGAGACCGTGTCCCAATCATTGCTGACTTTCGACAAAGTCGGGTGGTTTTTACGTGCCAAAATCACCCGTTTTTCAACAAACAACGGACGCATATAAATGTCTTTCGACAGCTCGGTCTCTTGGTCAAGAATGCAGTAATCGTGCTCACCCTCTAACATTTCATCGTGCGAGTAACTGTTCCAACTGGAAAAGGCAAAGTGCGCTTTAGGGAACGCTCGATGGCAGCCAGTTAGCAATCGCTGCCCTTGTTCATCCATCAAATAAGGGTCGGTTACAATCGCGATCTGCCCTTGGTATTGCTGAGGGTCGAATACTTCAAACTCTTGCACCACTTTTTCCAGTGGTGCAATCATGTTGTCGAACTCGGCGGCGAGACGTATTGCCATCGGTGACGGCTCAACCCCATGCGCTTTACGCACAAACAGCGGGTCATCAAACACTTGTTTGAGCTTCATCACGCCGCGACTGGCGCTCGGTTGAGAAATGCCCAGCTGCATTGCGGCCAGCTTGATGCTGCGGTTTTCCACCACTGCCTTTAATAAACGCATTAAGTTGAGATCCAATGCATCCAGCTGATGTGCCATACCCTAACCTGCCAATACCATTGATGAGCGATTACAGAGAGCGGATAACTGCGAGTTAAACACTCTCTCCTGAGGTAATTTGATACCCCATATCAACCACTTTTTCTTCTTGCGCTTCACCTTTCAGACGCGCGATCAAAAGCTCTGCGCTCTTTTCACCGATTTTGAAACGCGGTGTATCGACGCTAGTCAGTTTCGGGCTGATGGTTTGACCAATATCCAGCGCGTTATAGCCCACAACCGCCAGCTGCTGCGGAACTTGAATGCCACGTTGTTGCGCGCTCAGCATGGTCCCTATCGCGATGTCGTCGTTGGTACAGAATACGCCATCAAGCGTTGGGTGAGTTTCTAGCGCGCGTTCAAGCAAATCATGCGCTAAAGAGAAGCTAGAGTGATCACCCGTTAATACGTGCTTAGGTTCTAGCCCTGCTTCCGTCATCGCGCGATCATAGCCTTGCATACGCAGCTTGGTTCGCGTATCCAAACGCGCCCCAAAATAAACGATTGTGCGCTTACCTGAATCTAGCATCTGCTTAACCGCCGTGTACGAGGCATCTTCATGATCGAGCCCAACCGCCATATCAATCGGCTTTGGTGGTAGTTCCATGGTTTCCACTACAGGGATCCCTGCATTTTTTATCATCTGCAATGTACGCGGCGTGTGATGGCTTTCGGTTAGAATAAGTCCATCGACCTGATAAGAGAGTAATGACGCGATCTTGCGTTCTTCTTCAAGCTCATCGTAGCTAAAATGCGCTAAAAGCGTCTCATAGCCATTGGCTTTGGTCACCATCTCAATGCCCTGAACAAAGGAAGCAAAAATTTGGTTGGACAATGAGGGCAGTAAAATACCAATGGCTTTACTGGACGACTTTGACAACATAGCGGGGGCACGGTTCTCGATGTATCCCATCTCTTCAATCGCTGTCGCAATCTTGGCCCGAGTCTTTTCTGCCACCGATTCAGGGTTACGCATATAACGTGAAACCGTCATCTTCGTGACACCAACTTGGTCTGCGACATCCTGCAATGTCGTGCGAGTTTTCTTATTCTGTTGAGCCATAAATATGTGATTTATCAGTAATGTTACAAGTAACATTATGACGAATAGACTCTCTGCCGACAAGCTCAGTGAAAATAATTCGCAAAATCATGACGTTATTATTCTATTAGCCACCAAATTGCGTTTCATACATTGTGAGTCAAAGCCGAATAAATAAATGACATTTATATCAAAGTTCTTATAAAATGCCGTACCTAAAAGAATAAGACATTAGGCACAGTGCAGTTAGGCTCTAGCGAAACTCAGATTTACTATCACTTGCTTGATCTGGACGACTCCCAAAAGCAGCAATACCTCCAAGCATTGCAACAAAGTCAACCTGAGCTGTATCAACAACTCGTTCCTCTTTTAGCCCACGAGACACCTGAAGAACAACTAACGCAGTTACTTTACTTTGGTGCTCACCAGGCTACGAACCGAGACGTCGATCTAAGCGGAGAAGTCATCAGTAAGTATCGCCTAACTCATGAGTTGGGTCGCGGTGGCATGGGTGTCGTTTACGCCGCTCTACGGGCAGATGAAACGTTCGAGCAAGATTTAGCTATCAAGTTTATTCAAAGCAATTTGAGTAATGTGCTGGGACAACGTGCACTCTTCGATGAGGCACAACTGCTCGCGCGCCTAAACCATCCATACATAGCGAAAGTGTTTGATGGCGGCCTTCATCAAGATTCAGTTTACATCGTGATGGAGCGGGTATTTGGTCAAACCTTAGATGAATACCTGTCAGAAAATAAGCTGGAAAAGACAGAAAAACTGCTGCTGTTTAAGCAGATTTGTCAGGCGATGGAGCACGCCCACCAGCATCATGTTTTGCATGCCGATCTAAAACCAGAAAATATACTGATTGATCGTAGCAAACGACCCAAACTGCTCGACTTCAACTTGACTCAAAAAGCGCACTCCACCCGAGAGGGCTCACCCTCGGCACTGATTGCGTTTAGCCAAAATTTTGCCAGCCCTGAGCAGCAGGCAGGACAAGTACTGACAGAGCAAAGCGATGTTTATTCATTGGGCAAAATCCTCGCTTTGATGTTTCCGTCACCAGCGGTTTGGTCTGATGTGTATTGGGTGATAAGACGGGCGACGCGTCCAGCCACCCAAGTGCGATACTCAGATGTACGAGCGCTACGCATTGATATCGAGCGAATTATCGAACGTCGCCCTATCGAGCAGAAAAAACACTGGCCGTTGTATAGCGCCTTTCGCTTGGTGCAACGGCGCCCTCTTGCTTCTGCATTGTCAGGCATCATCGTGCTATCAGGTGTGCTATTTGGCAGCGCCATGATGCAAAAGAATATCCAACTGCAACAAGAGAAGAAGATTGCAGAAGATATGATGTACGAAATGACTCGCCTTATCTTCCACGCGAAGGGGCAGAATGTCGAACACCTCTCGGTGAGCTCCATGATGGAGTTAACACGAAGGCGGATACTCTCTAATCCAGATATCCCCAAACATATAAAACAAAAAATGTTGTTGGCGATGATGACACCGGTGCCAAAGAAGCACCTAACTACTCCAATGAGTTGTCAGCCAAATTGTGCGTCTGAGGACAGCACCAACCCATAAGGCTTAAAACAAGATGTATACACGTTCAGTGGTATTTTGGCTGTCTGCATTGACGGCTACCTCCACGTTAGCAGCAGACACTTCTGCTGCCACTTCACACCCGCCCACTTCATCCTTGAAGCAAGGCTACTTTATCGATGCGCCGGTGACTGGCTTGTATTACAAAACCAGTTCCAATATCACTGGCGTTACCCAACAAGGGGCATTTCACTACCAACCTGGTGATGTGATTAGTTTCTTCCTTGGCAACGATGAGAAGGGTTATCTGCTGACAACCTTATCGAGCCAAGAAGTGCTTACACCGACGATGGCAACAACCAAACCCAGTCGTAGCATCAATATGACGCGCCTGCTGCTCTCTCTCGACAGCACGCCTGAGAATCGTAAGGAAATTGTCTTAGCCAACCGCGTGTTATCTGATGCTCGCTTTCAAAACCAGCTCAAGGGCCTTGACCTCAATTATCTGGATGACGCCAAACGTCACCTCAATCTCGACTGGGTGTCTGTCGATGAGGCAATTGAGCACCTAAACGAAAGCCAGCTGTACATTGAGAAAAACTTTGCCTCAGATGAGATCATCTTCGAACCTCGCGGCATGACGTTCAAAAACATCGTGATCAAAAAGAAAGATTGGCAAGGCCGCGCTTGTGCTTACGATTTACGTTATCAACATCATCCTAAATATCGCCCTCCGTTTGGTGAAACTCGATTCACCATCACCAAAGATTCATTGATTGAGCATCCAAGCATTGGCGATCATTTTCAAGGTTGCTTCCTCTCGATGAAGCGCCCTATCACGGAAGATGTTGTCGAACCGATAAGCAAGTTTGCGGATTGGTTTAATATCGTCGGTTGCTCAATCACTGGGTGCACCCGCAACGACTTGAATGGTTTCTCTCTCGAAGACTTTGATGATGAAGGCGACTGGAAATACCGCTCCGTTGCACTCAACTTTGATCCAAGTACTGAGCTACTGATGGAAAAAGTACAAGGCCTTGGGCGTAAAAAAAACATCCACCACCACAATCGTACAGAAATGCTGTGGTTTACGTATCCCAATACTAGCGAACACGACATTGACTACCTCGGCGTGTGGCAGCAAACCGAATACCACCAGCAGTCCATGACACAATCGTGCCTATTGATGCGCCACCAACAAGTCATGCGACTGCCGCACAATGCAGACACCTGTCCAACCGACGCAAGCCTATACACACAAGATGTCACCCAAGAGTATGCGGACATGTGGTGGGTCAACAATGACGAACCCAAAGCCGAGCTTGCGCAAATGAATGTCATGGTACGTTGGTCAACGACCCCTGCCGAAATCAATTACACCACTTGGGAATATCTGCCCGCTGGCGCAACTTGGGAACAAGGCATTTTATATCGCTATCAACAAGATGTTCTCCGCAACCGAGACGGCTCCGATCGCATTGAAACCCACACCATTTCTGAATTTGTCAAAGTGAGCGAGGATGTATAACCATGGCAACAGCAGTAGCACTGACACAAATCATTCAACAATGGCAATCTGGTGATAAACAAGCTGAGAGTGAGCTCTACCAATTTGCGTATTTGCAGTTACGTAAGATCGCCCAACACGAGCGTGAACGAAACGCGGAAAAGTACGGCACCGACAACAAAGTATTGGCCGATAGCGTCAACAGCACCACGGCATTAATTCATGATGCTTACCTGAAGATGTCCAACTGCGACATGAGTGAAATTGAAACAAAACGTGATTTCTTTTTGATGGCCGCCAAAGTGATGCGTCAAATCTTGATCGATAACGCACGCTCGCACCAAGCACAAAAGCGACAACACATCACATTGATGAGAGATGAAGAAGATCGCTTCGAACAGTTGATCATCATGGATAAAGCGCTGGATAACTTCAGTAGCCGTTACCCACGCCAATCAAGTGCACTCAAACTCAAGTATTTAATGGGCATGAAAAACCAAGAAATCAGTGAACTGCTCGAGTGCAGCGCGAGCTTAATAGAGAAAGACCTAAAATTCTCTCGCAGTTGGTTGCAATCACGAATGGCGCACGCGTAATGATAAGCAAAAAGTTTTGGATAATCGGCGCCATCTGCGTTGGTTTGCTCGGCGTATACTGCATGTCAGACGAATCCAGCTTGGCATCCGCGGCGGACTCATCAGACAGCACGAGCCAATCAACCACGCGAACACATCGTCAATATGAGCGCACATCTTTAGTTGAAGTAAAGCAAGCGTTGACGGGATCTGCGTTGGAGAACGCCCACACAAAAGACGGTGATGACGCCTTCAATTCTGCCATTTTAGGACAACCAGGGCCAGTTACGAACCCATTTCATACTACAGAAGACGGCTCTTTTTACGACTCGTCATTGGGTTATGAAGACAGCCGCTCAAAAGAGGACCCATCAGAGAATAATAAACCCATCATCAACCTCACGGTGGAACAACAGCTACAAACCATTATTTATACTTGGGAGCTCAACCAAAACTCTCCGATTAGCTATTCGCTCAATCTTAACCAACTGTTTGAAGACCCGGATGGCGATCTCCTCACCACTCGGATTTGGCTCGAAAACGCCAATGGATTAAGGGTGCTAAACCAAGGACAAATGATGGTACTAGGTGCACCAGAGAACATTAAAACCACCACATACCTGGCGGTAGCGGCGCGTGATGATTACCACGGCGACAGCGACCATGCGTGGGTCACAACACGTTTTGAGTTGCCTGTTGTCACTCCAGGTCACAATGACACGGAACACCCGTTAATTGGCGACATTGTCTATCGCTTGGAGACGACGCAAAATCTTGGCGGTACCGCGTACGCGTATGAAGTGGTGTATTGCGAAGCGTTTCAGTTTGAGGATGACGAGGTACGTTATGCCGCCTCAAGCAACAAACACCAGTGTCCTGAAGAGGGAGACTTAAAAAAGGTGGGTGAGTACAAAATCAGTGATGACTCGTTGATTGTTTATGTCCACGGCGTACGCCAAATTTGGACCACTAAAAAGGTATACGCATCTCAGGTTCATAAAGAGACTCAGAACTATTTCACCACCGTATTTGATGGCAAACAATTCGAAAGCTACACCATGCAAAAAAACAAGCAATCGATGGAAAAGCGCATCAATGTCCACACTGGTGAGTACGAATATCAAGGAACGTTGTTTGACTACCTCTTTCCCATTTCAGGAGGAGGTTACATAAACGGGACTGCTAGCAACTACATATTTGATAGAAGTGTTCAGGGTAACGAACCAGTGCACAAACTGGACTCTGATCTCAATATGAAATCAAACCAACATGACCTATTTTGTCATGATTATTTATTTTACTGGTACAGCTCTATCGTAGCGGGGCGAGGCGAGTTTGCCGATATTATCTCTAGCTCAATGGATTTTGACGGCGTAAGTCCAATACATTGTGCTGAATGGCCAGATGATTACTGGCAACGGACATTTATGTTTTACAACCTTGAATACACAGATTACGACATATTCATTCCAGGCGAAGTCTACAGTTATGTGCTTAAACCTCACCCTCAATTTGCTGATCGCGTTGAGGAATTTAAGATCAACATGATTTATCACGCCCCTGTCCTTAGCGACACCCAATAGACCTTTCTTTACAGGTGGTTATTTTGACAAAACAATCATCTCCAAAATAAAACTGGAACCGTGATCAAATTATCAATTTTCCATCATAGACAAAAAATAGAAATAAATTTTACGGGTTTTGTGCGGTTTTTCGTGTCTTGAACCTAGGCTCAATAGTCATTAAAAAGACACCACTCTCTTCAATCTCACTAGTGAGATTGAAAGATAAAAACAATAAAAAAGCGACTTTCTCATTCGGAAACGAAACAAGGACAAATGAATAATGAATAAGGTGAGTTTATTAGCAGCGTCAGTGGCTATCGCTCTTACTGGCTGTGGCGGTTCAGATGGTGGTTCAAACAGTGCTAACAACGGTGTTGTGATCACAGGCTTTGACGGCTACTTCAAACATGCAGTTGTTTTTGAAGATACGAACAACAACGGCCAATGGGACACTCAAGAAACATTCCTTGGTCTGACCGATGAGAAAGGTCAGCTTAAATTGGATGCAAAACCAGAAAAAACTCTAGCACTGCAGACCATTACACCAAACGGTGCAAAGCAGAAACAGCTTATCGCTTTGGATGCTAAAGAGTACGCTGGCAAATACACGGTTGATATGGATCATCCAGGCCAAGCCATGGCCCACGAAATCGTGTTCCGTGCACCAACATCGTCAAACGTGATTTCACCTATCACAGACCTTGTTGCGATTGAAATGGCAAAAGATCCATCCATTAGTGAAGAAGACGCAAAAGCCAAGGTAAACCAAGCGCTAGGAGGCTCAGAAGAAGCACCAATTGATCTGTACAGTGATTTTGTTGAAGGTGCGACAAAAAACGCCGAACTACATAAAACCGCTCAGATTCTGACCGACTCAAAAGCGCAAAACCCAGCTAACTACGAGAAAAAGGCCACTGAATTTGCTCAAGCGGCAAACCAAGAAGTCGATCGTCTTGTTGCATCTGGCGAAAACATCAATGACCCAAGTCTACGTCCAATCATCACTGACGCGACCCCAAATAGCGACAACTTAACACCTGAAACGGCAATCAATAACAAGCTAACCGTAAACGAAACCGTCGAAGAGGCTGCTAAAGATAAGCTTGGCAAATTACCAAAAATCGTACAAGGCGCAGGCTTTGATGGCGTTGAACTAAACATCGAAGGTCTTTTCACAGACAAAGACCAAAACCTTGTGACAACCAAACTGACGCACAACTTAGCAGGCACAGGCATTGAAGTTGCGCAAACTGGCAACCTGATTGTTCTATATCCGACTGCTATCGTAGAAAAAGCTGGTGATTTTGAGATAGTCCTAACGGCGCAAGACATTGATTCTTTAGGTAAGGTTTTGGGTACGGTAAGCACCGTATTTAAGTTCGAAATCGAATCGGCAAACTTACCACCAATGGTTGTAGAAACAGAACAAGCGCATCTACAGTCCATCGTTGATGGTTGGTACCTACAACAAGGTGAAGTATTTGAGCAAACGCTCGATATTTCTAACTTGTTCCAAGATAAAGACGGTCATATCACCGACTACTCAGCGGACTATGTGGACATTGAAGGTCTAACAGTATCTGAGGATGGTAATGCGATTGTCACCATTAAAGGCACACCGACAAAAGCGAGCGAAGCTGGTGCAGCACTTGCGATTAGCGCAACAGATGGCCATACCGCGGTACAGATTGCGCTTAGCATGCCAACGGTTATCGAAGGCGTAACGCCACCACCAGTAGTACCGACTTTGGGCTTCACTCACGAGCACTTCAACGGTCAAGAGTGGAAAATGGGTAGCTTTGCACAAAAAGACGGTGAAATTGGCTATGCCATGTTGATGCAAGACTCTGAAGGCCTACTATTCTGCTGGGGCTCAAACCATGATGAGATGAATCAAGAGTACAAAGCGAGCATCAGCGACTTCCTAGAAAACACATGGGAACACGATGCCTACGCTATTCTTTCCGATTTGGACCAACAAACTGGTTACGCGGAATACCACAATAAAGACTGTGAAGACGTCGAGCTGAAAGACGGCAAGCTATACAACAGCTACGGCGAAGAGTATGAAATGCTGTACCAGCACACAACCGAGCATAACGGCACTCAGATGATCGTTAAAATCTCAGATGATGAGCTGTTCTGGATGGATTCAAGCAATACACCATTCGCAGAATCACTTTCGGTTGCAGAACACATCAAACACGGCACGGTAGAGCATGACTTGATGGTAGAAAGTAAAGGCTCGGGCGACGACAAAGTCCTGAAATACTCGTCAGGTACGTACGAGTACGACGCTGATACTTACAACTACACGTCGTTCATGCCAACAGGATTCCAAACTCCAGGTAATTGGGAAATCCAGAATGATGAAGGCCGTGAGCTGCTGATTCTAAAAGAAACAGGCTCAGAGTCAGATTACAAAACTCGTCATCGTTACATCAACCGTGATTTTGGTGACTTCTACATCGGTATTCGTTGGAGTAAAGAGCAAAACGGTCATGAATCCGCGCCGGAATATGGTCTGTACTCTCACAACAAAGAAGCCATGACGAGCATCGCGAGTTCGCTCCCGATTTTGGAGCCTGGCGATGATGACTAAAGCAACCATCGTTAACCCTTGCTGTGATAGCGTGCATTTGCGTAGAAGACGCAGAACGCTTTGGGAACGCTTGGTCGGCATCAAAGAAGTGTATATCTGCTCTAACTGTCACAAAGAAACGCCACTCAAATAGCGATAATATTTGAGACCGCAAAAAAGCCCCGAACTCGGGGCTTTCTTCTATCTTTTTGACCGCAATATTTGAGTCGTTATTTCACGCACACTACGTTCAATAATGAGGTTCCGGTGAGCTGGTTTGGCTCACGATCTGCGAACAAACCTTTCTTATCTTTGCCCCAATACGGCAGTTGCAGTGGCCATTGATTTTTTTCCATCACACCAGACGCCCTCAACACTTTGAATTCTGCAGGGCTGGCTAAGCTCATACCCAGTTGCTGACATACTTTTTGCGAGTTTTCGTAGTTGAGACGATTCCACGGCTTGCCGTATTCCATGTAAAACTGATTGTGGTGGTCGAGTAAGTACGGCACCACGTACGTTTTGCCTTGTAAGGAGGTTCTCAACCGAACTTCAATGTCATCATTCCCGCTCACAACTGGCTTCGCTTTGGTCTTAGCAACAGGCTTGGACGAAGAATTATCACGTGTATTTTTTACCTTGGTCTTTGACTTCTCTGCCGGCGCTGTAAAGGCGTCGGTATCAGCTCGCACGGCAGGAACTGGCGCGGATTTCGGGGTCACCGTCGGTGTTGGCTTAACCGAAGATGCGGCTGATTTCGACGGCACAGCGGGTTTAGATGGTGTCGTAGACTGTTTATTCTCTTTTCCAACCACGCGGATGAACGCCTCTTTGTAATTCGACAAGGTTTTGACTCCTCGCAAATCCCCTCTCGCATCAGACAGATCTTTGTAAGGCCCAATCAAACAGCGATAACCTTTGGACTCCGGCTTCATCCACACGTCAGTCGTAATCTTGCTGTAAAGCGGCTTTGCTTTCGCGAGTGACATTGGCTTTGGTAGTAATCCGCATTGAATCCAGTAGAGGTAGTTGCCTCCTTGCGGCACTTTCTTTCCCCATACTCCGTTACCAATTGGGCACGTTTTCTCAAGCATCGGCAGTTCTTTCTCGCTGGCTTGAGTAGCTTGGCAAAGGAACTCCTCCGCCGATACTGGGCTAGAAAACTGGGCGCATACCAGCAACAAGCCGAAAGCTAGGCTTGCTTGGAAGATACGAGATGGGTGTTGTGCCTTCTTCATTTCCATACACTTCACTCTAAATTAGTGGGTAAGGTCATTATGGCGGCAAAGCGCCAAAAAAATGTGAACAAAGAATAACTAGCAAAAAAAGAGCCGGAATTTGCATCCGGCTCTCAGTTTAGGAAGGAATTAAGCGAATTTACAACGCTTGGCGGGAAAATTCTTAACCTTTGTACAGTTTCGGGTTGAATACATCTCGTAACCAGTCACCCAATAAGTTGATAACCAGAACCAGTGTAACCAACACGATGCCTGGGAAGGCAGTAATCCACCACGCACCTGAGAAGATGTAGTTAAAGCCGATGCTGATCAGCGCACCTAGTGACGGCTGATCAACAGGAAGACCCAAACCTAGGAATGACAGTGCCGCTTCCGACATGATCGCATTCGCTACCTGTACCGTCGAGATAACCAAGATTGGTGATAGACAGTTTGGCAGGATGTGACGGAACATAATGCGTGGCGCTTTAAAGCCCATCACTCGTGCCGCTTCTACGTATTCCTTCTTCTTCTCAGCCAGTACAGAAGCACGAATGGTACGTGCGTATTGCGGCCATTCAGCCACACCGATGATCACCACCAGCATCACCACCGCGTATTGACTGTAAAAATCGCTGCCAAAGCTGGCTTTGAAAATGGCCGATACGATGATCGCCACCATCATGGTTGAGAACGATAGTTGAACATCCGCAAAGCGCATCAAGAAGCTATCGATACGACCACCGAAGTAACCCGCCGACAAACCAATGATGATACCCAGAATCAACTGAAGACCGACGGCTAAAAAGCCGATCGTCAAAGACAGACGAGAACCATAAAGAATGGTCGATAAAATATCACGGCCTTGCTCATCCGTACCAAGAACAAAACGCTCATCGCCCTCTTCCATCCAAGACGGTGGTAGCTCTGAATCCATGATGTCGATAGACGTCAGATCATACGGGTCAGTCGGAGCTAGAATTGGCGCAGCTAATGCCAACACTAAGAACATCATAAAGACCGTAAAACTTGCCATCGCCACTTTGTCGCGCTTGAAGTAATACAAGAAGTCCGACTCTTTAAAACGCTGCCATGCAGATGGAGCGGCTTCAGGAGCTGGTGTTACATTTGATTGGCTCATGATTAAGCTCCTTTTCCAGTTAAGTTCACAGTTGGGTTGATGATGCCGTACAGCAAATCAACGATGGTATTGGTTACCACGAAAATCAGACCAACAAAGATAACGTAAGCTGTGATCAACGGTGTATCGACACGGTTGATTGCTTCTAGGAAAAGAAAGCCTGTACCCGGCCACTGGAATACGGTTTCGGTTAGGATGGTGTAAGCCACCATGGTACCAATCTGCACGCCACCTACCGTCAGTACTGGCAGCATGGTGTTCTTAAGTGCATGTTGGTAGTAAATCTTTTGTAAGTTCAAGCCTTTTGCTTTGGCGAACTTAATGTATTCCGAGCTCAGTACTTCCAGCATTTCTGAACGTACCAGACGGATGAACAACGGCAGCATGATAGACGCTAGCGCAATACACGGCAGGATAAGGTGCTTAATACCATCGATGGTAAAGAAGCCAGATTCCCAACCAAGCACGTTAGCGGTTTCACCTCGTCCGTAGGAAGGCAGCCAGCCGAGTTCGATGGAGAAGACGTACATCAGCATGATTGCGGTTAGGAACACCGGAATCGAGATGCCGACACTACTCATCGCCATAACAAATTTGGTAAAGACACTCTTCGGGTGAATCGCGGAATACACCCCGAGTGGTATAGAGAAAACGATAATGATGAGCGTCGCGCCAAACACGAGCTCTAATGTTGCCACCAGCTTATCGAGGATCACCTCAACCGCAGGTCGCTTGAAAAAGTATGATGTACCCAAATCACCTTGCAGTGCATTACCCACAAAGCGCGTGTACTTTGTGATAAAGGGATCGTTCAGGCCCAATTCGTCACGTAGCGCTTGGCGCTCCGACTCCGAAACCGACTGACCTACAAGCTCACGCAGCGGATCACCCAGGTTGTCCTGAATGGCAAACGCCACCAAACTGATCACAAACATCACTATCAGTGCCTGAAACAGGCGCTTGACCAGAAACGAAAACATTCCTTGCCCCTTAACTATCCATAGATCTCTAAACTTAGAGAGAAAATTCAGTCTGTAAAACTGGCTCAATCCGACTGAAATAAACCGAGCCAAGTGTCGAAAACAGAGAAGGACTGGCGCCCCTCTCTATCATGACTAAGTATGATTACTCGACAACTAGGTCGCCAAAGTAAGGCATTACCATTGGGTTCACGATATCTGCGGCTTTCACGTTAGACTTCGCACCCCACGCTTCACTTTGCCAGTGTAGCGGTACGAATGCAGCATCGTTGTATAGCGTCGCTTCGACACCTTTCAGCATTGCTGCACGTTTCGCAGGGTCCGTCTCTACGTTTGCAGCTTCAACCACTTTGTCCATTTCTGGGTTTGAGTAGTGACCACAGTTGTACTGACCACGACCGGTTTCTTCGTTACGAGTCATGGTTAGGAACTCGTTGAAGTTTGCCGAGTCCTCTGTATCCGAATGCCAACCGATCATCAGCATGTCTGCCGCACACTTATCAAACTCAGGCCAGTATTGCGCTTTTGGCATAGTTTTCAGATCAACCTTGATGCCAATCTTAGACAACATTGCCGCTGCCGCTTGCGCTACTTTCGCATCGTTTACGTAACGGTTGTTTGGCGCAATCATAGTTAGCGTCAGGCCGTTCTCATAACCCGCTTCTTTCATCAGTTGTTTTGCTTTCTTCAGATCGTAGCGAGGTACTAGCTTGTCATCGTGACCAACGTAACCAGTTGGACTCTGCTGACCAGCTGCAGTAGCGAAGCCTTTCATGATTTTCTTAACGATGCCTTCATTGTTGATTGCGTGAACAATCGCTTGGCGAACGCGAACATCTTTCAGTGCTTCGTTGCTGTTTTGGTTTAGTTGGAACGTGATGATACGAGTACCTGGTAGCGTGACTAGATCGATGCCGTCTGCGTCTTTCACACGTTTGTGATCGTTTGGTGCTACCGGGTGAATCATGTCAACGCCGCCAGAAAGTAGCGCAGCTACACGAGTCGCGTCTTCTTTGATTGGAACAAGCGTTAGCTTATCAACGTTACCTTTCGACTCTTTGTCCCAGTAATCTTTAAAGCGTTCAAATTCCACTTTTACGCCCTGTTCACGTGAAGTCACAATGAATGGACCCGTGCCAGATACGTTAGTCGATGCAAATGAGTTACCGTGCTTCACTAGCTCAGACTTGTCTTTACCGTCTGCTGTTTTACCCGTGTAGAACTTGCTGTCCATAGGGAAAATGTACGTTGCAGTTTGCAGCACAAGTGGGTAAGGACCTTTGGTTACAAGATCGAACGTGTTGTCGTCCACTTTGACGATTTTCTCGTACGGGTCGAAAATGTTTTTAAAATCAGGAGAACTTTGTAGACGCTCAAACGTCCATACAACGTCGTCAGCCGTTAGGGTATTACCAGAGTGGAATTTCACACCTTCACGCAATTTAAAACGAACGGTAGTGTCGTTAATGCGCTCCCAGCTCTCTGCTAGACGAGGTTCGAAATCCATTTTTTGAGTAAAGCGAACCAACGGATCAAATACCATGTGTGACATTTGCAGTGTGCCACCTGATAGCTGCTCATGTGGGTCAAGCGATACTGGGTCAGCTGCGTAGCCAACTTTGATATCTGCTGCCAGTGCATTAAAGCTTAGGCCCGCCGCCATTAGCGCCACTGCTAATTTGCTTTTCATGGTTTTCATTTGCATAACTCCTTCATGCGGGGATACGGATCCCTTGTTGTTGTGTTTGCGTCTTTGTTATGACTAAAGGTTAGCCAAGCGAGGTGCTTGGTTTATGCCGTCTCGATCTCTTCTCGCAAGCCTGTAAATTCAGGCATCAGAGAAATCAATTTTTTGCTGTATTCGTGTTGAGGTGCCGTGAATAACTGTTCTGTTGGTGCCACTTCTAACAGTGTACCCATTTGCATCACACCTACTCGGTCACACATCTGGCGAATAACAGGTAAATCGTGGCTGATAAACAACATAGTCAAGTTCAGCTCACTTTGCAGATCTTTCAGCAAGTTTAGAATTTGTGCCTGTACCGATACGTCCAGTGCCGATGTCGGTTCATCACAAATCAAAAGTCGAGGACGAGTCGCCAACGCACGCGCAATAGAAATACGCTGACGCTGACCACCGGAGAATTCATGAGGGTACTTAAGCCCTGCCATACGACCCAAACCAACATGATCGAGAAGGTCATTCACGATTTGGCGAGTTTCCGACTCGTTTTTCGTCAGTTTATGAAAACGGATTGGCTCAGCAATAATATCGAATACCTTCATACGAGGGTTCATTGAGGTATACGGGTTTTGGAACACCATCTGCATCTGACGACGCATTGGGCGGCGTTCTTTCTCAGAGGTTAAAGCTGTCAGGTCAATACCCTCAAACTTCACCTGACCAGAGTTAGGTTGGTATAAACCAGCAATAACTCGCGCAATGGTTGATTTACCAGAGCCAGACTCACCCACCAAACCAAAGGTTTCGCCTTCATGCACTTCAAAGCTCACATTATTGGATGCCTGCACGTATTCGCGACGGCTTTCAAATAAAGAGTCTTTGGTGACAAAGCGTAGATTAACGTTCTTCACGTCTAAAAGCGGGCCTGTGTACTCGCGCTCATCCTGACTTTGTCCTAGCCAGTGATTCTTAATGTCGAGAGGCTCCATTTCTGCCGCTTCTTCGATGTAGCTGACCAAAGGGAAGCGATCTAGCTTTCTGTCTGAACGTGGAACGGCTGAAATTAGGCTGCGAGTATAGGAGTGATCAGGGTCGCCCAACACTTTGGCTGTTGGCCCAAACTCCACCAAGTCACCACGATACATTACCGCGACGCGGTCAGTGACGTTGGAGACCACACCCATATCGTGAGTAACCAGCATACAGCCGACATTATTCTTGATACACAATTCTCGGATCAAGTTGAGGATTTGGTCTTGGATAGAAACGTCTAACGCCGTAGTTGGCTCATCGGCGATGATCAGATCTGGCTCACCAGCCAAAGCAATCGCAATGACGACACGCTGACGCATACCACCAGAGAATTGGTGTGGGTATTGTTTCAAGCGGTTTTCTGGCTGCGGGATGCCAACTTGCTGCATCAGAGAAAGTGCACGCTGATACGCCTCTTCATCAGAGACTTTCATGTTGGCGTGGATCGTCTCTTTCAGCTGCTGCTCAACCGTAAAAAGTGGGTTAAGTGAGGTCATTGGATCTTGGAAAATAAAACCAATCTTCGATCCGCGAACCTTACGCATCGCTTCTGGTGATAAACCAGAAATTTTTTCTCCATCCAAGAAAACATCGCCGCTAGCAACGCGACCTGGAGGGCTAAGCAAATCAATAACGGCGTTACCAACGGTGGATTTACCCGCACCTGATTCGCCAACAACACCCACGATTTCACCACGTTCAATATGAAAAGAAAGTGACTTCACGGCAGCGTGAACGCCGTGTCGGGATGGGTATTCAATACGAAGGTTTTTCACTTCTAATAGTGACATTTCAGACCTCTACTGCCTTGTCTGTGGTATCGAATCGCGCCAAAGGCACCATTCATCACCTGAATGAATCCGTTCAAATTCAGAATAATACTCTGAAATCTTAATGCGGAAACAATTTGGCAAAAATCACACAAAAAAGCAACAATTAAAGTATATTCCGCCGAGAAAACATTAAATAAACGCACAATGAGCGAATAAAAATGCATTAACAAGTATTTAACCATTTTCATATCACACTATTTTTGTGCGCCATGCACCAATAAAACTAGAAAAATGCTCTAAAAATAAGCACGAGCCAACCAGGACCATTAACCATACTATTCATGTGCAATTATTAACATTTAACAAACAATATCGTATGCGAAAAGCAATTTTTCAACATAAAAAACTATTAATAAAATAGTCGGCAAATATAAAAAGCCAAACTTAGAAAGAGAAAGGATAGGCTAAAACGTGAACACAACAGCAAAACCACACAAATCCTCTGTCGACGACGATTATGCGCCGCTTAAGCGGTTTGTTGACTAAACAAAAGAAAGTGCGGTTACCATCACTCTCCCATTGTAGGTGAAACACGTCGGTTTTAACCCTTTACGGCACAATTCAGAGTGGGATAATAGATAATCAATGTTAGAGCCAAGCTGTAAATGAAAGGAGCCCCTGTGCTTAAAGCGATTTTTTTTGATATGGACGAGACTTTATGTGCGACGTCACAAGCCGATAAAGTTGCAGGACAAAAGTTTACGACTTGGATTCATAAGACCTACCCGCAAGTTACCGAACCACAAGCTTTTTTACAGCGCTACTTACAGGGTGTGTACAAGAAGCTGAATGCGGAATTCCCTCACCTTGTGGCTCTGCTACCTGATGAAAACGCGTTCCGTTGTGGCCTGATCCAAAACATATTGGCGGAGCACGGAGTCAGCATTAATGCCGAAGAGGCTCAACAAGCTCAAGACTACTTTGACTCTGCACGTATGGGCGCGTTCACTTTCTTCCCTGGTGTAAAAGAAATGCTCAGCGACCTTCGTCAGCATTATAAACTCGTCGTGATCACTAACGGCCCGATTTTTTCTCAACACCCTAAACTCAGCGCGACACAGATGAGCGACTGGGTGGACCATATTATTGTGGGGGGAGAAGAGCCTGAAGAGAAGCCCGCTGCGAGCATTTTCCAAAAAGCGCTCGACTTGGTCGAAGTAAAACCAGAAGAAGCCCTACACATTGGCGACTCTTTACCAGCAGATATAGCAGGCGCTAACAATATGGGCATTTTGAGTGTGTGGGTAAATGCGACAGGCGCAAGTAACTCAACAGATATAACGCCAAATTTTGAAATCCAAGAAACGGTAGAGCTGAGAGAAATCCTTAAAACACTCGCCCAATAAAAGTAGCGGATTAGAAAAACACAAAACCCCAGACGTCGTTCTGGGGTTTATTTTGTCAGCTCGAAAAGCATTTGGATCATAGGTGGTCAAAAGCCTCTAGAGCTGTACACTTTTGGTGAAATTGAAATCGAATGCAGATGCTTTTAAGAGGGTAGATGCACAAAAGCCTCAGTCTTTCGACTGGGGCTCTAAATAGCGGTCGGTGAAGAGAGATTCGATCGGACTGGTGTTTCAGCCCACGCCCCTCAGTTCCCTACATTCTAAATTTCAAATGTAAAAAAGCCCCAGTCTTTCGACTGGGGCTTTAAATAGTGGTCGGTGAAGAGGGATTCGAACCCCCGACCCTCTGGTCCCAAACCAGATGCGCTACCAAACTGCGCTATTCACCGAGCATATATTCTTTAAATAAAGAATGGGGTGGCTAACGAGACTTGAACTCGCGACAACCGGAATCACAATCCGGGGCTCTACCAACTGAGCTATAGCCACCATCAAATTGTCATGTTTACCGCTATCTCAGCCATAAACTAAATAGTGGTCGGTGAAGAGGGATTCGAACCCCCGACCCTCTGGTCCCAAACCAGATGCGCTACCAAACTGCGCTATTCACCGACGATGTTTTATCTTGATTAAATCAAGATTGGGAGCAATGCTACCGCATTCAATCTAAAAAAGAAAGAATGGGGTGGCTAACGAGACTTGAACTCGCGACAACCGGAATCACAATCCGGGGCTCTACCAACTGAGCTATAGCCACCACTGATTTTTTACCGATGTATCCTCCGAGGCAATGGTACGCCCGAAAGGATTCGAACCTTCGACCTTTGGCTCCGGAGGCCAACGCTCTATCCAACTGAGCTACGGGCGCATGCCCTATCGGCGGAGTGGAATAATACGGATATCACACTATGCCGTCTAGTACTTTTTTTACTTTTTTTATCGTTTGGTCTCTTTTTCGACAGTTATCTTCCTTTAAACTGAATTTTTGATGTGATTCACGCCCTGTCATGGATAACTTGTTGTTTATTGCAACAAGTTATCGGGATATAATCACCCATTATTTACATTGATTTAACAGCTGCAACCAAGTTGTCTAATCATTCTATGCCATTCAGTGGAATTTAGTGATTTCTCTGCTCGGCATTAATACTCTAACTATATAAATAGGTAAGTCACTTACCTCGGGAATGTGAAGTGGGTTTAATGGATATGTCTCGACAAATGATTAGCGTTTTGTTCGCTGCCTTAACGTTTTCTACGGCAGCTTTAGCTTCTGACATCAGCCAAACTGAATACGATGCGATCGCAGAACGCATCCAACCTGTCGGTGATGTTTATCTAGCGGGTTCTGAGCCAGTGAAAGAAGAACCAACCGGTCCACGTGATGGCGCCACAGTTTATGGTACTTTTTGTATTGCTTGTCACGCATCTGGCGTAAACGGCGCACCTAAAACAGGTAATGCCGATGACTGGGCACCGCGTATTGCACAAGGCAAAGAGACGTTAGTGAAGCACGCGTTAGAAGGCTTCAATGCGATGCCTGCCAAAGGAACCTGTATGGACTGTTCTGACGATGAAATCATCGCAGCAATCGACCACATGATTGAAGGTCTATAAGTAAAGACATTAACGAAAAAGGCTTGCCAACTGGCAAGCCTTTTTGTGTTTAGTCAGTGAGCACAAGGTTACTCTATTTCTTAAACATTGCTCGAATATTGGCAATGTGTGCCTGACCTTTCGCCATACGCTCTTCTGCTGATACTGGCTTTTTATTGGCTTCCCATTCAACGTCATCAAATGGCAACTCATCCAAAAATCGGCTTTGAGTCGGTTTGATCAACTCGCCGAATTGTCGACGCTCTTTGCACATAGTGAAAGTCAGTTCACGCTGCGCACGGGTAATGCCAACATACATCAGACGACGCTCTTCTTCGACGTTGTCTTCATCAATACTGGTTTGGTGCGGTAAAATACCTTCTTCAGACCCAATTAAGTATACATATGGGAACTCAAGGCCTTTTGATGCGTGCAGCGTCATCAGTTGTACTGCATCGCTGTCTTCATCTTCTTCGCCACGTTCCATCATGTCACGCAAGGTCAAACGTTGAACGACTTCTTTTAACGTTTTCTCTTCTTGATCGTAGTTGTCACCTTCTAGGTCCGCCACTATCCACGAGTAAAGATCAGAAACGTTCTTCATTCGCATTTCAGCGGCTTTCGGGCTTGCTGAAGTTTCGTATAGCCAATCTTCATAATGGATATCGCGAACTAGCGAGCGAACCGCTTCGACGGTATCACCACGCTCAGCTTGGTCAGCAATCGCCACTAACCATTGGGTGAAACGACGTAAATTTTCCAGGCCGCGTCCCGTTAAGTGCTGTTCGAGCCCCATTTCAAAACTCGACTCAAACAGGCTCTTCCCACGCATATTGGCATAACTGCCTAGCTTTTCTAACGTTACTGGGCCAATTTCACGTCGTGGTGTATTCACAATACGTAAGAATGCATTGTCGTCATCTGGATTAACCAAAACACGCAAATACGCCATGATGTCTTTAATTTCTGCGCGTGCAAAAAACGAGGTGCCGCCAGAAATTTTATAAGGCACACGGTTTTGCATCAGAGACTTTTCAATTAAGCGCGATTGGTGGTTACCACGGTACAAAATTGCGTAATCACGATAGTCGGTTCGATTCAAGAATTTGTGTGCAATCAACTCCCCCGTGACACGCTCAGCCTCGTGCTCTTCATTTTTAGCCAACAACACTTTGAGTTTTTCACCGTCAGGAATTTCTGAAAATAAGGACTTCTCATAGACGTGAGGGTTGTTGGCTATCAAAATGTTGGCCGCACGCAGGATTCGACTCGTAGAGCGGTAGTTTTGCTCCAACTTAATCAATCGCAAATTCGGGTAATCTTCACCCAGCAAGACTAGGTTCTGAGGCTTCGCACCACGCCATGAATAAATGGACTGGTCATCATCTCCTACGACCGTCAATCGCCCACGTTCACCGACGATTAATTTCACCAACTCATATTGGCTCGTGTTGGTATCTTGGTACTCATCGACCAACAGATAGCGGATACGGTTCTGCCAACGTTGACGAACGTCTTCATGATTGCGCAAGAGTAAGACGGGCATCAAAATTAGGTCATCAAAATCGAGCGCGTTATAGGCTTTCATTTGCTTTTGGTACATATCAAAGCAGAACGCAAACAATTGTTGCTGCTCACCTTGCGCACGCGCTTTGGCTTGCTCTGGCGTCAACATGTCGTTTTTCCAATTGGAAATACAACTCAGAAGCTGACGTAGCAGGTCTTTATCACCATCAAGCTGCTTTTCGGTAAGTTCCTTGAGTAGCGCCAGTTGGTCTTGGTCATCAAACAGTGAAAAGCCCGCTTTCAATCCTAAATGCTTGTATTCGCGTTTGATGATGTTTAATCCCAAGGTGTGGAACGTTGATACCATCAAACCTTTAGACTCAGCTTTCCCCAACGTTTGGCCGACACGTTCTTTCATTTCACGCGCCGCTTTGTTGGTAAACGTCACCGCTGCAATATTACGCGCTTTGTAGCCACATTGCTGAACCAGATAAGCGATTTTATTGGTAATAACACGAGTTTTGCCCGAGCCAGCACCAGCTAGCACTAGGCATGGACCAGACACGTATTTCACGGCTTCATCTTGACTAGGGTTCAGCTTCATAGAAATTCTCTGCGGGTGATAAATGTGGCGCCTATGATAAAGGGGTGGCCTCGTGAAAGCTACGCTGATTTCTTGTAATTTTCATACCAACAAGCGCAACATTCTGTTGCATAAAAGGCGGGTATCTGAGCTATAATGAATGAACGTTCATTCACTAGTGGTAGGATTATGAAGGATAACCCTGCTGTAGATAAGCGAGAACAAATCTTAGTCGCTGCTGAGCAACTCATTGCTGAATCGGGCTTTCAAGGGCTTTCCATGCAAAAGCTCGCCAATGAAGCAGGTGTCGCAGCAGGAACGATTTATCGTTATTTCTCAGATAAAGAACATCTTTTGGAGGAGTTACGCCTTAACGTTGCAAAGCGCGTCGCTACGGCTGTGCAACTGGGCGTGAGTGAAGAGATGCCTTTAAAACAGCGATATCGAACCATGTGGCTCAATATTTGGAATCTAGCGAGCTCGAATTTAAATGCGCTCAGCAATCGAGTTCAATATGAGTCTCTACCCTGTTCAAATAGTAGCAAAGCTCGGGAACTTGAAAGACAAATGTTTGCCCAAGTAGATCTTCTTTTTAATCAGGGGAAAGAAGAGGGCGTATTCAAGCCTCTCGATAACGAAGTGCTTTCTGGGTTGAGTTTTGAGGCAAGTGTTGCACTTGCTAGGAAACACGCTTTGGGATTTTATCAACTGGATAAGGCGGCATTAGAAGCTGCTATTGAAGCCAGTTGGGATGCAATTATTAAACACTAACTTGGAGTTCTTAATAGAATGAAAAAGTGGACTTTCTTTATGTTACTTATCGCCGTTCTCTTGTTCGGCAGCGTGATAGGTTTCAATTTATTTAAGCAACAAAAGATTGCTGAATACATGGCAAACCGTCCTGAACCTGAGTTCCCAGTAACCGTGACGGAAGTACAAGCGGTTGATTGGGTACCAGTGATCGAGGCTATCGGTTTTATCGAACCAAACCAAGGTGTGACGGTCGCAAACGAAACCAGTGGTGTTATCGACAAAATCGCATTTGATTCCGGCACTCAAGTCAAAGCAGGTCAACCATTAGTACTGCTTGACTCTGACGTTGAGAAAGCGAATTTAAAGAGCTCGCAAGCCAAGTTGCCAGCAGCAGAAGCGAAATACAAACGCTACCAAGGGCTATTTAAAAAAGGCTCTATTTCTAAAGAAGCGTATGACGAAGCAGAAGCGAACTACTTCTCCTTAAAAGCGGACATTGAAAGCTTGAAAGCGACCATCGACCGACGCGAGATCAAAGCGCCATTTGATGGTGTAGTAGGTATTCGTAACGTGTACCTAGGTCAGTACCTACAAGCGGGTACCGATATTGTTCGCCTGGAAGACACCAGCGTGATGCGCTTACGCTTTACCGTGCCGCAAACCGATATTTCACGTATCAATATCGACCAAGAAGTGGATATCTTCGTGGATGCCTACCCAGATCAGCCTTTCAAAGGTTCAATTTCTGCGATTGAGCCTGCGGTTAACGTACAAAGTGGCTTGATTCAGGTTCAAGCAGATATCCCTAACAGTGATGGCAAACTGCGTAGTGGTATGTTCGCTCGTGCAAACATCATTCTGCCTAAATTAGAAAATCAGGTCACTCTGCCTCAAACTGCGATCACGTTTACGCTATACGGCGACAATGTTTACATCGTAACGGAAGAAGATGGCGAGAAACGCGTTAAGCAGCATGTGGTAAAAGTTGGCGAACGCTCTAAAGATATCGCACACATTCTAGAAGGCGTGAAGCCAGGTGATGTAGTGGTGACATCGGGTCAAGTCCGTTTAAGTAACCACGCAAAAGTAAGCATTGTTGAAAGCGATGCAACTACCCCACCTGCTGAAACACCAATGCTTTAAGTTGGAGGCATCATGCGCTTTACAGATGTTTTTATAAAACGTCCAGTTTTAGCGGTATCGATCAGTTTTTTGATTGCATTGCTTGGTTTGCAAGCCGTGTTCAAAATGCAAGTTCGTGAATACCCTGAAATGACGAATACAGTGGTCACCGTGACCACCAGTTACTACGGTGCAAGTGCCAACTTGATCCAGGGCTTTATTACTCAGCCCTTGGAGCAAGCGGTGGCGCAAGCCGATAATATTGATTATATGACCTCGCAATCGGTGTTAGGTAAATCAACCATTACCGTCAACATGAAGTTGAATACCGACCCGAACGCGGCATTGGCTGACATCTTAGCGAAAACCAACTCGGTACGTTCCCAGCTTCCAAAAGAAGCTGAAGACCCGACCGTAACGATGTCGACTGGTTCAACTACCGCGGTATTGTATATTGGTTTTACCAGTGACGAGTTGTCTTCCAGCCAGATCACCGACTACCTTGAGCGTGTAATCAACCCACAGCTATTCACTGTAAATGGTGTATCAAAAGTCGACCTTTACGGTGGTATGAAATACGCGCTGCGCGTATGGCTAGATCCAGCAAAAATGGGCGCATTAAAGCTGACTGCAACGGATGTGATGAGCGTTCTTAACGCCAACAACTACCAATCTGCGACGGGTCAAGCGACGGGTGAGTTCGTGCTTTATAACGGCAGCGCGGATACTCAGGTATCAAACGTCGCTGAGCTTGAAGCGTTGGTCGTAAAAACGGGTGAAGGGGACGTTATTCGCTTAGGTGATATCGCGAAGGTAACACTTGAGAAGAGTCACGACGTTTACCGTGCGAGTGCAAACGGCCAAGAAGCAGTGGTTGCTGCAATCAACGCCGCGCCAAGTGCCAACCCAATCAACATCGCTGCTGATGTGCTTGAATTATTACCTCAACTTGAGCGCAACTTACCAAGTAACATCAAAATGAACGTGATGTACGACTCTACCATTGCGATCAACGAGTCAATTCACGAAGTAGTGAAAACGATTCTTGAAGCGGCAATTATCGTACTTGTAGTGATCACACTGTTCCTAGGTTCGTTCCGTGCGGTCATCATTCCTATCGTCACTATTCCACTCTCTTTGATTGGTGTGGCGATGGTTATGCAGGCAATGGGCTTCTCTTGGAACTTAATGACACTACTAGCGATGGTACTTGCCATCGGCCTGGTGGTGGATGACGCGATCGTGGTGCTAGAAAACGTGGACCGTCATATCAAAGAAGGCGAGTCACCATTCCGTGCAGCAATCATTGGTACGCGCGAAATTGCTGTGCCAGTTATTGCGATGACATTAACGCTAGGTGCGGTATACGCACCAATCGCGTTGATGGGCGGTATTACGGGCTCGTTGTTCAAAGAGTTCGCTTTAACGCTAGCAGGTTCGGTATTTGTGTCCGGTATCATCGCTTTAACGCTATCACCTATGATGTGTTCAAAGATGCTGAAGGCGAACGAAAAGCCGAGCAAGTTTGAGCAAAAAGTTCATCATATCCTTGATGGCATGACCAATCGCTATGAGAAAATGCTTACAGCAGTCATGGCTCACCGTCCTGTTGTAATTGCATTTGCGATAATTGTATTTGCGAGCTTACCGATTCTGTTTAAGTTTATTCCTAGTGAGCTGGCGCCATCCGAAGATAAAGGTGTAGTTGTTCTGATGGGTACCGCACCATCAAACGCGAACTTGGACTACATCCAAAACACCATGGATGACGTGAATAAGATTCTCTCTGATCAGCCAGAAGTAGAATACGCTCAGGTATTTAACGGTGTGCCGAACTCAAACCAAGCGTTTGGTCTAGCAACATTGAAGCCATGGAGTGAACGAGAAGCAAGTCAATCTGAAATCACAAAACGTGTGGGAGGCCTAGTTTCAAGTGTCCCAGGTATGTCTGTCACTGCGTTCCAAATGCCAGAACTGCCTGGTGCGGGCTCAGGCCTACCTGTCCAGTTTGTAATTACGACACCAAATAGCTTCGAAAGCTTGTTTACTATCGCTAGCGATATCCTGACCGATGTTGCAAGTAGTCCAATGTTTGTCTATTCCGATCTAGACCTGAACTACGATTCAGCAACCATGAAGATTAAGATCGATAAAGACAAAGCGGGTGCCTACGGTGTGACCATGCAAGATATTGGTATCACTCTCAGCACCATGATGGCTGATGGTTACGTTAACCGTATCGACCTTAACGGCCGCTCATATGAAGTGATTCCTCAAGTTGAACGTAAATGGCGCCTAAACCCAGAGTCGATGAAGAACTACTATGTGCGTTCTGTTGATGGTAAAGCCGTCCCACTAAGCAGCTTGATTACGATTGATGTGATAGCAGAGCCTCGCTCTTTGCCACACTTCAACCAGTTAAACTCCGCGACGGTAGGTGCGGTGCCATCGCCTAACGTTGCTATGGGTGATGCAATTAACTGGTTTGAAGACATCGCACAAACCAAACTGCCTGCAGGCTATAACCACGATTACATGGGCGAATCTCGTCAGTTTGTAACGGAAGGTAGTGCCTTGTATGCAACCTTTGGTCTTGCACTTGCGATCATCTTCCTCGTTCTGGCGATTCAATTTGAATCACTCCGCGACCCTATTGTCATCATGGTATCTGTACCGCTAGCAATATGTGGTGCCTTGATCGCGTTGGCGTGGGGTACGGCCTCAATGAACATCTACTCGCAAGTTGGTTTGATCACGCTGGTCGGCCTAATCACCAAGCACGGTATCTTGATCTGTGAAGTAGCCAAAGAAGAGCAGTTACATAATAAACTGTCTCGTATCGATGCGGTGATGGAGGCTGCGAAAGTGCGTCTTCGCCCTATCCTAATGACAACTGCAGCGATGATCGCAGGTCTTATCCCGCTGATGTACGCAACAGGTGCAGGTGCCGCGCAACGTTTCAGTATCGGTATCGTCATCGTTGCTGGTCTAGCAATTGGTACATTGTTCACACTATTCGTACTACCTGTGATTTACAGCTACCTAGCAGAAAAACACAAACCACTGCCAGTATTTGTTGAAGACAAAGACTTGGAGAAATTGGCACGAGTTGATGAAGCGAAAGCAGCCCACCGTGAATTAGCGGATAACAGATAAGCTTTTAAGGCATTCAAAAAGGTCACTTCGGTGACCTTTTTTATTGCCGCTCTCTTTTTTGCCATCTAAATGGCGACTTTCACGTATCATTTACTTAAAATGAGGACAAATCAAAAGGAGTTTTAGCCACTATGTTTGACCCAAAGAAATTAGAGCAAATTGCTAAACAGATTCACGACTCAATGCCTCAACCTGTAAAAGAGTTAGGCTCTGATGTTGATCAGAAGGTTCGCCAAGTAATCCAAGGCCAACTGAATAAGCTAGATGTAGTAAGCCGCGAAGAGTTTGATGTTCAAACTCAAGTTTTACTGCGCACGCGTCAAAAGCTGACAGAAATGGAACAGAAATTGGCGGAGCTTGAAGAGAAGCTTGCAGAAAAATAAGTGTTAAAACGCTCCTCACAAAGGAGCGTTTTTCTTATCGGCGCGCAGATAAATCGGCTAAAAATAAAAAGGCTTGGTCAACGGCGACCAAGCCTTTTGATTAGATGTTGTGTTTTTGTATTTATCGACTCCAGTCTGGCTAGAGTTCATTTAATATTTTCTCTACTTTGAAGCAAAGAAAATTAGCCACCAACCGCGATGCGCTTCATATCTGTCATATAACCACGTAGTTCTTCACCGATATATTCTACAGGGTGGTTTCGGATTGTTTCATTCACAGCGATAAGAGTCGCGTTATCCACTTGGTTAGAAGTTTCACCTAGACCTTTACCAATGACGTCTGTACTAACAGAAGGCATGAATTTTTCACGCAGTAGCGGCGTTGCTACATTAGCAAATAGGTAGTTACCATATTCTGCCGTATCAGAGATAACTACGTTCATCTCATATAGACGCTTACGTGCGATAGTGTTTGCGATAAGTGGCAGCTCGTGTAGAGACTCGTAGTAAGCAGACTCATCGATGATGCCAGATGCCGTCATTGCTTCGAATGCTAGCTCAACACCCGCACGAACCATAGCAACCATCAGGATACCGTTATCGAAGTACTCTTGCTCAGAGATTTCTACGTCAGTTTCTGGGTAGTTTTCGAAAGCAGTTTCACCCGTTTCTGCACGCCAGCCTAGTAGGTTCGCATCGTCGTTTTCCCAGTCAGCCATCATAGTGCTAGAGAAGTGACCTGTAATGATATCGTCCATGTGCTTGTTGTATAGCGGACGCATCAGCTCTTTTAGCTCTTCAGAAAGTTCAAATGCTTTCACTTTTGCAGGGTTCGTTAGGCGATCCATCATGTGAGTGATACCACCAAACTTCAGTGCTTCAGTGATGGTTTCCCAACCGTATTGAAGAAGCTTACCTGCGTAGCCAGGATCGATACCATCAGCAATCATCTTCTCGTAACATACGATAGAGCCTGCCTGTAGCATGCCACAAAGGATAGTTTGCTCACCCATTAGGTCAGATTTCACCTCAGCAACAAAAGAAGACTCTAGACAGCCTGCACGGTGACCACCTGTTGCTGCAGCCCAAGCTTTCGCGATATCCCAACCTTCACCTTTTGGGTCGTTCTCTGGGTGAACAGCGATAAGAGTTGGAACACCGAAACCACGCTTGTACTCTTCACGAACTTCCGTGCCCGGGCACTTAGGTGCAACCATTACTACTGTTAGGTCTTTACGGATTTGCATGCCCTCTTCAACAACGTTGAAGCCATGTGAGTAACCTAGCGCTGCGCCTTCTTTCATTAGCGGCATTACCGTCTCAACAACGTTTGTGTGCTGCTTATCAGGAGTAAGGTTTACTACTAAGTCAGCTTGTGGAATTAGCGTTTCGTAGCTACCTACCTCAAAACCGTTGTCTTTTGCGTTTTTGAATGACTGGCGTTGCTCATCAATCGCTGCTTGGCGAAGCGCATAAGCAACGTCTAGACCAGAGTCACGCATATTCAGACCTTGGTTAAGACCTTGAGCACCACAACCTACGATGACCACTTTCTTGCCTTTTAAGTAATCCGCTTCTGAAGCAAATTCACTACGATCCATAAAGCGACAACGACCTAATTGGTCCAACTGCTCGCGCAAGTTTAAGGTATTGAAATAATTAGCCATCTGGGTGCTCCTTTGAGATTCTTCCATTGAGGTCGGTAATTGCCTTACCGAATAACTTCATACTAAAACAGACATTAAATTGCTTAAAGTGATATATTCACAATTAGTTATTGCAATTTATGCAACATGGAAATGAAGATTTAATGAATATCAAAAGCCTGCAACTTTTTATTCATCTGTGTGAGAGTAAAAGTTTCGCTAAGACCGCAGCAGCGATGCATGTGAGTCCTTCAGCCTTGAGCAGACAAATACAAAAGCTAGAGGAAGAAACTAGCCAACAATTATTTTTGCGGGACAATCGCAGCGTTGATTTAACGAGCCAAGGCAAAAAACTGGTTCCTGTCGCCTTAAAAATTCTTGGCGAATGGCAGCAGTACCAAAGTCACCTAAAGGGAGCAGAGGACGAATTGAAAGGAGAAATCCGTCTCTTTTGTTCGGTTACTGCAAGCTACAGCCACCTGCCAGAGTTAATCTCTGATTTTCGTCTGCAGCATCCTTTTATCGAATTTAAGCTATCAACCGGCGATCCAGCTCAAGCGATCGACAAAATTTTAGCAGATGAAGCAGATATTGCCATCTCAGCCAAATCTGAGCAGATGCCAAGCAAAATCGCATTTGAAACAATCAGTGAAATACCGCTTTCTGTCATCGCTCCTGTCGGCGTAAGTTCATTTGCGGAAGAGCTACAAAAAGAAAGACCAAACTGGTCAGTCATTCCATTCATTCTCCCAGAAGCAGGGACAGCAAGAGATAGAGCCAATACTTGGCTCAAACAAATGAAAATAAAGCCGAATATCTACGCGCAAACGTTAGGGCATGAAGCCATCGTAAGTATGGTTGCACTAGGATGCGGTGTAGGTATAGCACCTGATGTCGTGATCAACAATAGCCCGGTGAGAGAGAAGATAAATCGCTTAAAA
This sequence comes from Vibrio sp. JCM 18905, assembly GCF_055393305.1. Classification (NCBI taxonomy): domain Bacteria; kingdom Pseudomonadati; phylum Pseudomonadota; class Gammaproteobacteria; order Vibrionales; family Vibrionaceae; genus Vibrio; species Vibrio sp. JCM 18905. The sequence goes on from NZ_AP043880.1 coordinate 37,954, forward strand.
GTGTTACCAATTAAGCCGTTTGAACTTGGTGTCTGCTGTACCAAAAATCAGTTAGAGAATCCATTAGTGAAGGCTTTTTGGAAAGTAGCGGAGAGTAAATACATTACACCTTAACGATAGATGTTTGAGTTCTGAGTGCTTAGGTAATTTTCAGAGCCCAGAAACGTAAAAAAGCCCACTCTTTCGAGTGGGCTTTTTCAAATTTAAAGCCTGGCGATGTCCTACTCTCACATGGGGAAGCCCCACACTACCATCGGCGCTATTTCGTTTCACTTCTGAGTTCGGCATGGAAATCAGGTGGGTCCAAAACGCTATGGTCGCCAAGCAAATTCTTTAATTCGGAAAGCTGTTTTCTTAATTCTCGTTCTTACACATTCAACGTTCTTTCATTGAGTCCATCAAAACCCCTTGGGTGTTGTATGGTTAAGCCTCACGGGCAATTAGTACAGGTTAGCTCAACGCCTCACAACGCTTACACACCCTGCCTATCAACGTCGTAGTCTACGACAACCCTTTAGGATACTTAAAGTATCAGGGAGAACTCATCTCAAGGCTCGCTTCCCGCTTAGATGCTTTCAGCGGTTATCGATCCCGAACTTAGCTACCGGGCAATGCGTCTGGCGACACAACCCGAACACCAGAGGTTCGTCCACTCCGGTCCTCTCGTACTAGGAGCAGCCCCTTTCAATTCTCCAACGCCCACGGCAGATAGGGACCGAACTGTCTCACGACGTTCTAAACCCAGCTCGCGTACCACTTTAAATGGCGAACAGCCATACCCTTGGGACCGACTTCAGCCCCAGGATGTGATGAGCCGACATCGAGGTGCCAAACACCGCCGTCGATATGAACTCTTGGGCGGTATCAGCCTGTTATCCCCGGAGTACCTTTTATCCGTTGAGCGATGGCCCTTCCATTCAGAACCACCGGATCACTATGACCTGCTTTCGCACCTGCTCGAATTGTCATTCTCGCAGTCAAGCGGGCTTATGCCATTGCACTAACCTCACGATGTCCAACCGTGATTAGCCCACCTTCGTGCTCCTCCGTTACGCTTTGGGAGGAGACCGCCCCAGTCAAACTACCCACCAGGCACTGTCCGCAACCCCGATAAGGGGTTGACGTTAGAACATCAACACTACAAGGGTGGTATTTCAAGGACGGCTCCACGCAATCTAGCGACTGCGCTTCAAAGCCTCCCACCTATCCTACACATGTAGGGTCAATGTTCAGTGCCAAGCTGTAGTAAAGGTTCACGGGGTCTTTCCGTCTAGCCGCGGGTACACTGCATCTTCACAGCGATTTCAATTTCACTGAGTCTCGGGTGGAGACAGCGTGGCCATCATTACGCCATTCGTGCAGGTCGGAACTTACCCGACAAGGAATTTCGCTACCTTAGGACCGTTATAGTTACGGCCGCCGTTTACCGGGGCTTCGATCAAGAGCTTCGACCGAAGTCTAACCCCATCAATTAACCTTCCGGCACCGGGCAGGCGTCACACCGTATACGTCATCTTGCGATTTTGCACAGTGCTGTGTTTTTAATAAACAGTTGCAGCCACCTGGTATCTGCGACTCTCAATAGCTCCATCCGCGAGGGACTTCACCGTCGAGAGCGTACCTTCTCCCGAAGTTACGGTACCATTTTGCCTAGTTCCTTCACCCGAGTTCTCTCAAGCGCCTTGGTATTCTCTACCCGACCACCTGTGTCGGTTTGGGGTACGATTCCTTACAATCTGAAGCTTAGAGGCTTTTCCTGGAAGCATGGCATCAATGACTTCACATCCGTAGATGCTCGACGTCGTGTCTCAGCCTTAAGAAGAGCCGGATTTACCTAACTCTTCAGCCTACGCACTTGAACCTGGACAACCGTCGCCAGGCCCACCTAGCCTTCTCCGTCCCCCCATCGCAATTGTAAGAAGTACGGGAATATTAACCCGTTTCCCATCGACTACGCCTTTCGGCCTCGCCTTAGGGGTCGACTTACCCTGCCCCGATTAACGTTGGACAGGAACCCTTGGTCTTCCGGCGAGGAGGTTTTTCACCCCCTTTATCGTTACTCATGTCAGCATTCGCACTTCTGATACGTCCAGCATGCGTTACCACACACCTTCAACCGCTTACAGAACGCTCCCCTACCCAATGCACAAAAGTGCATTGCCGCAGCTTCGGTTTACTACTTAGCCCCGTTACATCTTCCGCGCAGGCCGACTCGACCAGTGAGCTATTACGCTTTCTTTAAATGATGGCTGCTTCTAAGCCAACATCCTGGCTGTCTGAGCCTTCCCACATCGTTTCCCACTTAGTAGTAATTTGGGACCTTAGCTGGCGGTCTGGGTTGTTTCCCTCTCCACGACGGACGTTAGCACCCGCCGTGTGTCTCCCGGATAGTACTTACTGGTATTCGGAGTTTGCAAAGGGTTGGTAAGTCGGGATGACCCCCTAGCCTTAACAGTGCTCTACCCCCAGTAGTATTCGTCCGAGGCGCTACCTAAATAGCTTTCGGGGAGAACCAGCTATCTCCAGGTTTGATTGGCCTTTCACCCCTAGCCACAAGTCATCCGCTAATTTTTCAACATTAGTCGGTTCGGTCCTCCAGTTGATGTTACTCAACCTTCAACCTGCCCATGGCTAGATCACCTGGTTTCGGGTCTATATCCAGAGACTGAACGCCCAGTTAAGACTCGGTTTCCCTACGGCTCCCCTAGATGGTTAACCTTGCCACTGAATATAAGTCGCTGACCCATTATACAAAAGGTACGCAGTCACAGGACAAAGCCTGCTCCTACTGCTTGTACGTACACGGTTTCAGGTTCTATTTCACTCCCCTCACAGGGGTTCTTTTCGCCTTTCCCTCACGGTACTGGTTCACTATCGGTCAGTCAGTAGTATTTAGCCTTGGAGGATGGTCCCCCCATATTCAGACAGGATATCACGTGTCCCGCCCTACTCGATTTCACTGAATATGCGTCGTCAGTTACGGGGCTATCACCCTGTATCGCCAAGCTTTCCAGCTTGTTCACCTGACGCCTATAAAGCTTAAGGGCTAGTCCAATTTCGCTCGCCGCTACTTTCGGAATCTCGGTTGATTTCTTTTCCTCGGGGTACTTAGATGTTTCAGTTCCCCCGGTTCGCCTCGTTATGCTATGTATTCACATAACGATACTTACTTATGTAAGTGGGTTTCCCCATTCGGAAATCCCAGACTCAAGTGGTTTTTACTACCTAATCTGGGCTTATCGCAAGTTAATACGTCCTTCATCGCCTCTGACTGCCAAGGCATCCACCGTGTACGCTTAGTCACTTAACCATACAACCCGAAGGAGTTTCGAGTTGATAATCAAATCACCAAAGTTGTCTCTCATTATTTGAATGAGCGAGAGACATTCGATTTTGCCGGACTCAAATTCCAAGAACACTTGAATGTGTTTTTAGTTGTATTCCATAAGGAATACTTTGAGAACTTTACAAACAACAATAAATTGTTGTTTTGTCAGCTTTCCAAATTGTTAAAGAGCTATGTTTCTTCACAAGGAAGTTACATTTTCTAAAGACTTTCAGAGTCAAAAATGCCAACCAGTATCAATTGCTTGTTCTGGTTTGGACGTTTTATTCCAAAAATACTTAGAGAATGGTGGGCGATACCGGGCTCGAACCAGTGACCCCCTGCTTGTAAGGCAGGTGCTCTCCCAACTGAGCTAATCGCCCACATTATTTTGATTTCCGTGGAAGGAAATGGTGGGTCGTGCAGGATTCGAACCTGCGACCAATTGATTAAAAGTCAACTGCTCTACCAACTGAGCTAACGACCCAATGGTATCCCGTAGGGGAGTCGAACCCCTGTTACCGCCGTGAAAGGGCGGTGTCCTAGGCCTCTAGACGAACGGGACACTAAGTTGAACATCTTGGGGGATGTTCTATCTCTTAAACTTCATAAACCGTATCAATCTGTGTGAACACTCATCGCAATAATCATCGTATAAGGAGGTGATCCAGCGCCAGGTTCCCCTAGCGCTACCTTGTTACGACTTCACCCCAGTCATGAACCACAAAGTGGTAAGCGTCCCCCCGAAGGTTAAACTACCTACTTCTTTTGCAGCCCACTCCCATGGTGTGACGGGCGGTGTGTACAAGGCCCGGGAACGTATTCACCGTGGCATTCTGATCCACGATTACTAGCGATTCCGACTTCATGGAGTCGAGTTGCAGACTCCAATCCGGACTACGACGCACTTTTTGGGATTCGCTCACTTTCGCAAGTTGGCCGCCCTCTGTATGCGCCATTGTAGCACGTGTGTAGCCCTACTCGTAAGGGCCATGATGACTTGACGTCGTCCCCACCTTCCTCCGGTTTATCACCGGCAGTCTCCCTGGAGTTCCCGACATTACTCGCTGGCAAACAAGGATAAGGGTTGCGCTCGTTGCGGGACTTAACCCAACATTTCACAACACGAGCTGACGACAGCCATGCAGCACCTGTCTCAGAGTTCCCGAAGGCACCAATCCATCTCTGGAAAGTTCTCTGGATGTCAAGAGTAGGTAAGGTTCTTCGCGTTGCATCGAATTAAACCACATGCTCCACCGCTTGTGCGGGCCCCCGTCAATTCATTTGAGTTTTAATCTTGCGACCGTACTCCCCAGGCGGTCTACTTAACGCGTTAGCTCCGAAAGCCACGGCTCAAGGCCACAACCTCCAAGTAGACATCGTTTACGGCGTGGACTACCAGGGTATCTAATCCTGTTTGCTCCCCACGCTTTCGCATCTGAGTGTCAGTATCTGTCCAGGGGGCCGCCTTCGCCACCGGTATTCCTTCAGATCTCTACGCATTTCACCGCTACACCTGAAATTCTACCCCCCTCTACAGTACTCTAGTCTGCCAGTTTCAAATGCTATTCCGAGGTTGAGCCCCGGGCTTTCACATCTGACTTAACAAACCACCTGCATGCGCTTTACGCCCAGTAATTCCGATTAACGCTCGCACCCTCCGTATTACCGCGGCTGCTGGCACGGAGTTAGCCGGTGCTTCTTCTGTCGCTAACGTCAAACAACGCCGCTATTAACGACGCCGCCTTCCTCACGACTGAAAGTGCTTTACAACCCGAAGGCCTTCTTCACACACGCGGCATGGCTGCATCAGGCTTGCGCCCATTGTGCAATATTCCCCACTGCTGCCTCCCGTAGGAGTCTGGACCGTGTCTCAGTTCCAGTGTGGCTGATCATCCTCTCAGACCAGCTAGGGATCGTTGCCTTGGTGAGCCCTTACCTCACCAACTAGCTAATCCCACCTAGGCATATCCTGACGCGAGAGGCCCGAAGGTCCCCCTCTTTGGCCCGTAGGCATCATGCGGTATTAGCCATCGTTTCCAATGGTTATCCCCCACATCAGGGCAATTTCCTAGGCATTACTCACCCGTCCGCCGCTCGACGCCGTTATCGTTCCCCGAAGGTTCAGATAACTCGTTTCCGCTCGACTTGCATGTGTTAGGCCTGCCGCCAGCGTTCAATCTGAGCCATGATCAAACTCTTCAATTTAAGATTTTGTTCGGCTCAATGAATACTGAACATTCCTTTCGCTAATAAATAGCAGAAGTAATGTTTGAATTGACTGTGCTGAATCCGAAGATTCAATGGTCACTTCGTATCATTGAAACCTAATTTGAAACCGAAGTTTCTAATTGGATTATCATCAACGAGTGCCCACACAGATTGATAGGTCTATATTGTTAAAGAGCTTTTCCTGTTGAGCTTTACTCAAAACAGGACGGCCATTTTAGCGAGTTAAAGTTTAGTGTCAATCACTTTTTTCAAACTTTCTTCAAGCGTTTCCGCTTGGCTAATTTGGCTTGCTAACTTGGCTTTCGTTTCTTTCGAAGCGTTGCCGTGTCAGCGAGGTGGCATTATAGAGATTGCGATCACATTGGCAAGCCCTTTTTCACGTTTTTTTTGATTTTTTTATCGTTTGGGTGTTTTTTATTCTAAAAGGCGAGTTTTCACCACTATTCTACCTCCATGTCCCCTGTAATTGCCCCTAATAAGGAGAAAAGATGAGCTCAATTAGAAGCTACAAAGATATAAAGCCTCAACTTGGTGAGCGTGTTTACGTTGACTCAACCTCAGTGTTAGTCGGAGATATCCGTATTGGGGACGATTCTAGCATTTGGCCATTAGTAGCGGCACGAGGCGATGTGAACCACATTCACATTGGTGATAGAACGAATATTCAAGATGGCAGTGTTTTGCATGTCACCCATAAGAACGCCGAAAACCCAAACGGCTACCCACTTATCATTGGCAATGACGTTACGATTGGCCACAAAGTGATGCTGCACGGTTGTGAGATCCACGATCGTGTTTTGGTTGGTATGGGGGCGATTGTTTTAGATGCTGTCGTTATTGAATCAGAGGTGATGATTGGAGCGGGCAGTTTAGTACCGCCAGGAAAGAGATTAGAAAGCGGCTATCTTTATGTCGGTAGCCCAGTAAAACAAGCTCGCCCTCTATCAGAGACAGAACGAGCTTTTTTGCAAAAGTCTGCCAATAACTATGTTCAAAACAAAAACGACTACTTACATGAAGCAGAAGACTTGAACTAAAGGTCTGTTAACCAATGATGATATGGCCTTCTTCACTGAAGGCTTCATCTTCTATTAACTCTTCTGCTATTTCTTCCAGATCAAATCGGTAGTCAATAAAAGCAGAGAGCACGGCCTGCTCCGTATCTAACTCTGAGCCAGATAACTTTTCTAACTTTTGTTTCGTCACAAAGCATTCTATTAGCGCACCAGATTGTTGCGCCGCAAAGTTTACTGATTGTGATATTTCATCCCATGATTGCATGTCTGGGAATAAGATGGATTGATTCATCGCTTATTGACCTTCAAGGTTCTTTCTTAATTCACGCAAAATCTGTTTAGCTCCAGGACGAAGACCGCGCCATAACATAAAACTCTCAGCAGCTTGGCCAACTAACATACCTAAACCATCATAAGCATGTGCGACACCATGTTGCTTAGCCCATTGGTTAAATGTGGTATCACCTTTGCCATACATCATGTCGTAGCTTGTACTATTGGCGGCGAACACCGAGGAAGAGATCGCAGGTAACTCACCACTCAATGATGCAGACGTGGAGTTGATTACGACGTCGTACTCTTCAGCAATGGTATTCATCTCTTTTGCTGTAACAGGGCCATATGCAGAAAACAATTCTGCCAATTCTTCGGCTTTGGAAAATGTACGATTAGTTATCGTTAGAGATGTTGGTTTTTGATCGAGCAATGGTTTAATCACTCCTCGAGCGGCACCACCAGCTCCTATGATCAGGATACGTGCACCTTCTAAAACGACTTGATGCTGCAACAAGTCTTGCACTAAGCCTGCACCATCAGTGTTATCACCAATGATTTCACCATCATCAAGCTTCTTAAGTGTATTCACTGCTCCAGCAAGCTGAGCACGCTCGGTCAAACGGCTGGCAAATTGATAGGCATCTTCTTTAAAAGGCAAGGTCACGTTACAGCCTTTGCCGCCGTCAGCAAAAAATGCTTTCGCCGCCTCGATAAATCCACCCACAGGCGCACATTCTGCGGTGTATGTTAGGGACTGATTCGTTTGACGAGCAAAGAGTGTATGGATAAATGGCGACTTGCTGTGCCCGATAGGGTTACCAAACACGGCGTAACGATCGATTTGCGGGGTCATTTCCTTACCTTTATTCCTTACTTAGATATAGAGAAAACAGGGCCATCTGATTACAGATGACCCTATCACTATCTATCTATATAGAAAAGGAGATTCCGTGCTTACCATTCGCGTGGTTTCAGGTATCGATCGTAAAGTTCGGCTTCAGGCGTTCCTGCTTCTGGTTCGTAGCGGTACTCCCATCGCGCTAACGGCGGCATCGACATCAGAATCGACTCGGTACGCCCACCACTTTGTAAACCGAATAAAGTGCCACGGTCGTACACTAAGTTGAACTCAACATAACGACCACGACGGTAAAGTTGGAATTCACGTTCGCGCTCGCCATATTCGATGTCTTTACGACGAGACACGATCGGCAAATAAGCTTGGCAATAGCCTTCACCCACCGCTTTGATGTAATCAAAACACTTATCAAACTCCCAGTGATTCAAATCATCAAAGAACAAACCACCAACACCACGAGTTTCATTTCGATGTGGCAAGAAGAAGTACTTATCACACCACGCTTTGTGTTCAGCATATACTTCTTCACCAAATGGGGCACAGATTGCCTTAGCTGTATCGTGCCATGACTGACAATCTTCTTCGAAAGGATAGAAAGGAGTCAGGTCGAAACCACCACCAAACCACCAAATTGGTTCTTCGCCCTCTTTCTCGGCGATAAAGAAACGCACATTCGCATGAGAAGTTGGGACGTAAGGGTTTTTGGGATGGATAACCAAAGAGACCCCCATCGCTTCAAAACGGCGACCCGCTAGCTCCGGACGATGTGCCGTCGCAGATGCTGGCATTTCTTTCCCTTCTACATGCGAGAAGTTCACCCCACCTTGCTCGAAAACAAGGCCATCACGCATAACACGTGAGCGCCCACCGCCACCAAGACGTTCGCCCGGTTCACGATGCCATGCATCCTCGACAAAGACGGCCTCTCCATCTCCTTGCTCTAACTGCTGACAAATGGAGTCCTGAAGTGACATCAGGAACTGCTTTACGGCGTGCTTATCGATTGCTGACATACGTTATTACCTATTACGTGATACCGGTTGATGACTGGCAAGCAGGGTTAGCCCTGTCTTAATATTTGTGAAGTCTTGGCGTCACGAATCTCGCTGGGTTTATCACGACCGCTGGTTTCACCACGAAGAATGGCCACCAGCTTGTCACCCAATTGCTCTTCGACTTCTTCCGTGGTCATACACGGTGGTAAGCCGGAAAGATTCGCGCTGGTAGAGGTTAACGGCTTTCCGAATGCATTACACATTTTTTGAACCAAAGGATGATCAGTCACACGAACCGCAATTGAATCAAACTGCCCTGAAACCCAGTTGGAGACTTTATCGCTCGCTGGCATGATCCAAGTGTATGGGCCTGGCCAAGTAGCATGTACAGTCTGTAATTGTTCTTCAGTCAACTGAGATTCATCAATATACGGCAAGAGCTGCTCATAACTTGCAGCGATCAGAATCAGCCCTTTTTCCACCGGGCGCTGCTTGAGCTCCAGCAGTTTTTGAATTGCTTCTGGGTTATCTGGATCGCATCCGACACCAAAAACCCCCTCTGTTGGGTAGGCAATCACTTCGCCTTGTTGTAGTGCGTTGAGCACTTGTTCAAAGTTATCCACCGATTACTTCCTGATTGTCTGACTGTATTATTTTCACTAAGTGTACAAATATTCATTCTCAGACACTAAAGCAATTTTTTTATAAAATGTATCAATAGCGTCAACAACAAGACGCAAACGTTTGCTTGAGATAAAAATCCCCGTATAATGCGCACAAATTTATCAGCTCACCTAATTTTGCAGCTTGAAGGAGTTTGAGATGAAAGTCGGTATCATCATGGGTTCTAAATCCGATTGGCCAACCATGAAACTAGCAGCGGACATGCTAGACCAATTTGGCGTACCTTACGAAACAAAAGTCGTGTCAGCACACCGAACTCCTCAATTACTGGCGGACTACGCCAGTGGCGCAAAAGAACGCGGCATCAAAGTTATCATCGCAGGCGCAGGTGGTGCAGCCCACCTACCAGGTATGGCTGCGGCGTTTACTAGTTTGCCAGTGCTTGGTGTTCCCGTTCAGTCTCGTGCACTGAAAGGTATGGATTCACTGCTCTCTATTGTACAGATGCCAAAGGGAATTGCGGTTGGTACATTAGCGATTGGCGAAGCGGGCGCAGCAAACGCAGGTATCCTAGCAGCGCAAATCCTAGGCACTCATGATGAAAACATCATGGCGAAGGTAGAAGCGTTCCGCAATGAACAGACGGAAACAGTGCTCGCAAATCCAAACCCTGCAGAGGATTAATCAGATGCATGTACTGGTTCTTGGTGCGGGTCAGTTGGCTCGCATGATGTCTCTGGCTGGTGCGCCATTGAATATTCAAATTTCAGCTTACGATGTCAGCAGCGGTGATGTCGTTCATCCTTTAACTCAACAGGTACTTGGCCATGGCTTGGAAAATGCGATTACGCAAGTTGATGTGATTACTGCCGAGTTCGAGCATATTCCACATGACGTGCTCAAGGTTTGCGAAGCGAGCGGCAAGTTCCTACCAAGTACGCAAGCCATCAAAGCAGGTGGTGATCGCCGTATTGAAAAAGCACTGCTTGATGATGCTGGCGTGCGCAACGCGAAATACTACGTGATTGAAACTCGTGAAGACTTTGAGCGCGCAATTGAACACGTTGGTATGCCAATGGTTCTGAAAAGTGCATTAGGAGGTTACGATGGTAAAGGTCAATGGCGCTTAAAAGAAGCTTCTCAAGTCGACGAAATTTGGACTGAGATGGCAGAGTGCATCGCGGCAACACCAACTCAAGCGATTGTTGCTGAAGAGTTTGTTCCTTTTAACCGCGAAGTATCACTAGTTGGTGCTCGAAGCAAAGATGGCTGCGTTGAAGTGTACCCTCTAGCAGAAAACGTTCACATCAATGGCGTACTGAGCTTATCCACCGCAATTGATGCGCCAGAACTTCAAGCGCAAGCCAAGCAGATGTTCACCGCTGTAGCTGACAGCCTGAATTATGTTGGCGTACTGGCATTAGAGTTCTTTGATGTCGATGGCACACTGTTAGTGAATGAGATTGCCCCACGCGTGCACAACTCTGGTCACTGGACACAGCAAGGTGCAGAAACGTGTCAGTTTGAAAACCATCTGCGCGCAGTATGCGGCTTACCATTAGGTAGTACGAAATTGGTTCGTGAAACCTCAATGATCAATATTCTTGGTGAAGACACACTACCAGAAGCATTGTTATCAATGGATGGTTGCCACCTTCATTGGTATGGCAAAGAGAAACGTGCAGGTCGCAAGATGGGACACATCAACGTGTGTGGCGACTACCCAGGAGAATTGCACCGTAGGTTGTGCGCTCTGGCAGACATCTTAGACCCAATAGCTTTCCCAGCCGTGCAAGCGTTCGCTAAACAGCCTCAGCACTAACGTTTGGCAGCAAAAAAAAACAAAAAAGGGTCGCACGATGCGACCCTTTTTAATTCCTTTGATGTATTTACCCTTGTTGGGTGTGCTGGCACTTACGATTGGCACATTGCAATTTCACACCACTGGCGAGTTTCTTCTCCACCAACAAAGTAAAACCACATTCTTCGCATCTCCCTTTAACCGGAGGGAGATTCACTGCAAATTTGCATTTAGGGTAGTTATCACATGCGTAGAAAGTTTTACCAAAACGCGTCTTACGTTCAACTAAATGACCTTTACCGCATTCAGGACACGCGTGGTGCTCTTGCGACTGCTTTTCTGGCTCTGGTTGATTAATCGACTCAATATGATGGCACGCCGGATAGTTACTGCAACCAACAAACATCCCATAACGCCCTTGGCGTAATACCAACTCGTTACCACAATCTGGACAAGGAACGCCAAGCTCTTTGACGATGTGTCCATCATTGTTGTGCAGGGCTTTGATGTAATCACAGCTTGGGTAGTGGCTACAGCCAAGAAAGGGACCGTGTTTGCCATGTTTGAGGATCAACTCACTGCCACATTTAGGACACGGCTCGTGTTCCAATGCGTGTTCATGGGCAGAGAAAAGGGTGTTGTCGATTTTACTACTCATACTTACCGTTTCGTGAAAAACACACCAAAAGACAAGCTCGCGTTCTTGCTAGCTAAACTCGAACTTGCCTGGATTGGGTTAGTGAAGAATCCCTTGTTCCTTGGTGTACAACAGCTCTTCCATTAGCGTATAAGCGTTTTCATTACCAGGCACATTAAACAGCACCATCAAAATGATCCATTTGAGGTCTTCAAGCTCAAACTCGCTCGTTTCTAGACCCATCACTCGGTCAATCACCATTTCGCGAGTTTCTGTGGTTAACACATTGATTTGCTCGAGAAACAATAAAAACCCTCGGCATTCCAAATCTAAACGCTGCATCTCTTTCGCTGTGTAGATACGAGTTGATGACGAAGCCATGCAAGTCGAGATTGCAGAAGAGGTGTCACTTTGCTGCAATGCGGCAAGCTCTTCTAACCAGACAAGGGCTTTGTAGATATCTTTTTGTTGGAAGCCTGCACGGAGCAGCTCTTCTTCCAACTCGTCTTGTTCGACCTGTAACTCTGCATCGCTATGGATGTAGGTTTCGAATAGATACATCAGTATATCCATCATCATAGCTAGCCCCTCCCCTTTCGAATATAGCCACCTGAAACCGCAACGACATGCCCAGAGAGTTCTAACTCTAAGAGCTGCATCATGACTTCCTGGACAGGTATATTGGTCCTGTTTGCAAGAATATCAACCGGTGTAGCTTCACTTCCTACGTTAGCTAACAGCTGAGGAAATGGCAATTCTTCTTCATCATTTAACGTAGAAAATAAATCGGTACTCTGATTAATAGACCAATCAAGCAAAGACTGTATTTCATCTAAGACATCTTTCGTCTTTTCTACGAGGCAAGCACCATGACGTATCAACTGGTTGCCACCGCTGGCATTAGGGGCATTTATCGAAGCTGGCAGCGCAAACACTTCTCGACCTTGCTCAAGCGCGTAACGAGCAGTAATTAACGAGCCACTCCTTTCCGCCGCTTCCACAACTAACACACCTAGCGATAATCCGCTAATAATGCGGTTTCGACGCGGGAAGTTTTCCGGGCGCGGCTTGGCGTTGGGGCGAAACTCAGACACCAAAGCCCCATGTTCAATAACACGTTGCGCTAAACCACGATGACGTGCCGGATAAATATTTTCTAAGCCAGATCCCAGCACCGCAATCGTCTTACCTTTTGCTTGCAACGCACCATCGTGCGCATGGCCATCAATGCCTAAAGCGAGACCACTGGTGACAATAAAATCGTGCTGAACAAATTCTGCGGCAAAGTGGCGTGCATGCTGTAAGCCATCAATACTCGCATTTCGGCTACCCACCATGGCAATTTGTGGTTGCGATAAAAAGGTGGGACTCCCCTCAACAAATAACAACGGAGGCGGCGCAACGATTTGTTTGAGTTGAGGTGGATAAAGCGGGTCAGTCAGTGTCAGGATATGATGATTTGTAGAAGCCTCAAACCAACTTAAACAGGCATCAACTTCTTTATCTGTTGAAGCCCAAGCTTGAATTTGCTTAGTTGTTAACCCAAGTTGTTGTAGCTGTTCGGGAGAGAAGTTTACGATGTTACGCGGCGTGTCTCTTGCCAGTAGCTTATTCATTTTGACCCCGCCAATGCCTGGTAAACAACTCAGTTTTAACCAGGCAGCGAGATCATCGTTATTTCGTCGATTCATCGATGGTTAATTCGTTCGCCAACGGTGACACCACCGAAACATCTTGGTTAATGGGTTTCGTACTGTTAGTGATAAGTGCCAAGCTAAAGTACTGATACGGACGAATCACAAGCAATTCGCCAACTTTACTCTGTGGCAGAGTGATTTTCTTATCAAGCACGCCAAACTCTTTCTTGAACTCATCGCCGTCTTTGTAAACTGGGTGCGCGTCTTCTTTTAAATCAAACACACTGCCTTGCTTCAGATTGTCTGACGTGCCTTTATCAATCACCACGACTTGGTTAGTTGAACTAAAGCGAATACCTTCGATATTACCTAGCAACTTTGCCGAACTGCCTTGTGGCGACGGCAGCGGGTAGAACGTAGTCGTGAAGTCAGTATTCTCAACCGATTGATTTGGCAACGCGATATCGTTACGTAGAATTTCTTGCATCTGCGATGTAAGCTTCAAACCTGAATAATCACTCGAAGCTTCAACGAGCTCGCCTTTGGCAATCAAACGCAGCGCGGTAATCTCTTCGGACACATCGTCACGCGAAAAGGTAGCTACTGGTCGGTAAATAGCCCAACCTGTCGCGGTCTGATTACCATTGATATACAGCACATCTTCTGCAGTCAGATACTTACTGCCTTTGCTGCTACCCATCACTTTTGCTGCACTGTTCAACGCATCTTGATCCAGCAACCGATCCGATTTGAGGTAAGGCATCACCAAACCTTCCGCGACCGTTGGTACCGCTTTCTTTTCCGTGATACGTGCTTTCGGGCTCAGCTTCTTAACCGGTTTTAGGCTCAATACGGGCTGACCGTTAATCCACACCAAAGACAGCTTGTCACCGGGATAAATTAAATGAGGGTTGTCGATTTCCGGGTTTACTTGCCATAAACGAGGCCACAACCACGGGCTATCCAAGTACATGGCCGAAATATCCCATAGCGTATCGCCCTTCACGACTACATATGTTTGTGGCGCATCATCTTTAACAGTCAGTGGTTTCGCATCCACATTTGCTACAGCGTTGAAAGAGAAAAGTAACGGCAACGTAACACTGGCAACGTTGCGGAAAATTCGATTCATGACCCTCGTCCTTGGTCTGTTAAGCAGGAACCAGAATGGAAATTGGTGCAAGGATGCTGTCATTTAGGCTATAAAATGTCTAGAATTGAGCCAACAAGGTTTGTGCTGTTTCGGCACAGTTCAATATTTCGAGTGAATATGTCTGTATTACAAGTATTAACATTCCCAGATGATCGCCTGCGCACGGTCGCGAAGCCTGTTGACGCGGTGACTCCTGAGATTCAAAAAATCGTCGATGACATGATTGAAACCATGTACGACGAAGAAGGTATTGGCCTTGCTGCAACGCAGGTTGATATCCACAAACGTATCGTAGTGATTGATATTTCAGAAACTCGCGATGAGCCGATGGTGCTAATCAACCCTGAGATTCTGGAAAAGCGTGGCGAAGATGGCATCGAAGAAGGCTGTCTGTCGGTACCAGGTGCACGCGCACTTGTGCCTCGCGCTGCAGAAGTTACCGTTAAAGCACTGGATCGTGATGGCAAAGAGTTCACCTTTGAAGCCGACGACCTGCTAGCGATTTGTGTTCAACACGAGCTTGATCACCTACAAGGTAAGCTATTCGTGGATTACCTATCACCACTGAAACGCAAACGCATTCAGGACAAGCTAGCAAAAATCAAACGCTTTAACGAGAAGCAGCAAAACGCTTAATCTCGAACCATACCAATTAGAAGGAAGTCTACCTTGAGTCAGTCTTTACGTATTGTCTTTGCAGGTACTCCGGATTTCGCCGCCCGTCACTTGGCGGCGTTGTTGTCTTCGGAGCATGAAGTAATCGCGGTTTACACAAACCCAGATCGTCCAGCGGGTCGTGGCAAGAAATTGGCTGCGCCACCGGTAAAACAACTGGCGCTGGAACACAACATCCCGGTTTACCAACCTGAAAGCTTTAAGTCCGACGAAGCGAAACAAGAACTTGCCGACCTGAACGCCGATCTCATGGTTGTCGTGGCGTACGGTATGCTCCTGCCACAAGCGGTTCTTGATACCCCTAAACTGGGTTGTATCAACGTACATGGTTCTATCCTACCTCGTTGGCGTGGTGCGGCTCCAATCCAACGCTCTATTTGGGCGGGCGATGCAGAAACTGGCGTGACCATCATGCAGATGGACATCGGTCTCGACACTGGTGATATGCTGAAGATTGCAACTCTGCCAATCGAAGCGACAGATACCAGCGCTTCAATGTACGAAAAATTGGCGGAGCTTGGTCCAGAAGCCCTGATTGACTGCCTAGCAGACATTGCTGCGGGTAAAGCAGTGCCAGTGCAGCAAGACGATGAGCTAGCGAACTATGCGAAAAAACTCAGCAAAGAAGAAGCACGCATCAACTGGAACGACGATGCGGCGCACATTGAGCGCTGCGTTCGTGCATTTAACCCATGGCCAATGAGCCACTTTGAGGCGGCAGAAAACAGCATCAAAGTATGGCAAAGCCGTGTGGCAGAGCAAACCAGTGACAAGCCAGCCGGCACCATCGTGCAAGCAGATAAAACCGGTATCTATGTTGCGACAGGCAACGGTGTACTGGTGCTAGAGCAACTGCAAGTTCCTGGCAAAAAAGCCATGTCAGTTCAGGATATTCTAAACTCACGTGCAGCTTGGTTTGAAGTCGGCACTCTGCTGGTTTAAGCCATACTAGGGGTTATCATCCCCAATAATACGAACTTTTAGAGGGCAGAGATGCCCTCCTTTACTTTAAGGTACTCATCATGAATGTTCGCGCTGCGGCTGCTAACGTCCTGTATCTTGTCGTCGACAAGGGCCACTCACTTTCAAGCGCTCTTCCAGCGGCTCAACAAACGGTACGACCTCGTGACCATGCTCTGCTACAAGAGATCTGTTACGGTGCGTTACGTTACCTACCTCGCCTAGAAATGATCGCAAACCAGTTGATGGATAAGCCGCTCAAAGGCAAACAACGTGTATTCCATCACCTAATTCTGGTTGGTATTTACCAACTGAGTTTCATGCGCATTCCTGCGCACGCAGCTGTCGGTGAAACGGTTGAAGGCACTAAAGAGCTGAAAGGTCCTCGTCTGCGTGGTTTGATTAACGCAGTATTGCGTAACTACCAACGCAACCAAGAAGAACTCGACCAAATGGCCGTCAGCAACAACGCTGGCAAGTACGGTCACCCAAGCTGGTTACTAAAACTGCTGCAAGAGGCCTACCCACAGCAATGGGAAAGCATTGTTGAAGCGAACAACCAAAAAGCACCAATGTGGCTGCGTGTGAACCACCAACATCACACTCGTGATGAATACCTTGCGCTACTCAAAAATGAAAACATTGATAGCACGCCACACACAGAAGCAATGGACGCCATAAAATTGGCCGCACCATGTGACGTGATGAAGCTACCTGGTTTTGATAAAGGTTGGGTTTCGGTCCAAGATGCGGCAGCGCAGCTTTCGATCAACTACCTAAAACCACAAGACGGCGAACTGATTTTAGATTGCTGTGCTGCGCCAGGTGGCAAGACGGCGCACATTCTAGAGCGCACGTCGGGCAGTGAAGTGGTCGCGATTGACTGCGACGACACACGCCTGAAACGTGTGCATGAAAACCTGAAGCGTCTCAACCTTCAGGCAAAAGTGGTTTGCGGCGATGCGCGTAATCCACAAGAATGGTGGCAAGGCGAGCAATTTGATCGCATTTTGCTGGATGCCCCATGTTCTGCGACTGGCGTGATTCGTCGTCACCCAGACATCAAATGGCTACGTCGTGCAGACGACATCGCCGCATTAGCAGAGCTACAAAGTGAAATTTTTGATGCCATGTGGACGCAGCTGAAACCCGGCGGCACAATGGTTTACGCGACTTGTTCAATCACACCGCAAGAAAACGTGGAGCAAGTAAAAGCGTTTTTAGCACGTACCGCGGATGCGCAACTGCTGGATTCTGATCCCGACCAGCCTGGTCGTCAAATTCTACCAGGCGAAGAAGACATGGATGGTTTCTACTACGCAGTGCTAACCAAAACACACGCGTAACAGCATGCTAAATAGGGCGATTGGAGTGATTTCAATCGCCTTTTTCAGATACGAGAAAAGAGTATGAAGATCATTATTCTTGGTGCAGGTCAGGTTGGCGGCACACTGGCAGAAAACCTAGTGGGTGAAAACAACGACATCACCATCGTCGACAACAATGCCGACCGACTGCGTGAATTACAGGACAAATACGACCTGCGTGTGGTCAATGGCCATGCGAGCCACCCAGACGTGCTGCACGAAGCGGGCGCACAAGACGCCGATATGCTCGTCGCGGTGACCAACACTGATGAAACCAACATGGCCGCCTGTCAGGTCGCGTTCACTCTATTCAACACCCCAAACCGCGTTGCGCGTATTCGCTCTCCAGAATACTTGGCAGAAAAAGAAGCCCTGTTTAAATCTGGCGCTATTCCTGTTGATCACCTTATCGCCCCAGAAGAACTCGTTACGAGCTACATCGAACGCCTGATCCAATACCCAGGCGCGCTGCAAGTGGTGAGCTTTGCTGAACAGAAAGTCAGCCTAGTGGCGGTGAAAGCCTACTATGGTGGCCCGCTTGTGGGTAATGCGCTGTCTGCTTTGCGTGAGCACATGCCGCACATCGATACCCGTGTGGCGGCGATTTTCCGTCAAGGTCGCCCGATTCGTCCGCAAGGTACCACCATCATTGAAGCCGATGATGAAGTATTCTTCGTCGCCGCAAGTAATCATATTCGCTCAGTGATGAGTGAGCTTCAGCGCCTAGAAAAACCGTACCGCCGCATCATGATTGTTGGCGGGGGTAACATCGGTGCCAGTCTCGCAAAGCGCTTAGAACAAAACTACAGCGTGAAGCTGATTGAACGTAACTACCAACGTGCAGAAAAACTGTCAGAAGAGCTAGAAAACACCATCGTGTTCTGCGGCGACGCGGCAGACCAAGAGCTTCTCTCGGAAGAGAACATCGACCAAGTCGACGTCTTCATCGCGCTGACCAACGAAGATGAAACCAACATCATGTCTGCGATGTTGGCAAAACGCATGGGCGCGAAAAAAGTAATGGTGCTGATCCAACGTGGCGCTTATGTAGATCTGGTACAAGGCGGCGTAATTGATGTGGCGATCTCACCACAACAAGCGACCATTTCCGCCTTGCTGACGCACGTTCGTCGCGCTGATATCGTGAACGTATCCTCACTTCGCCGCGGCGCTGCGGAAGCCATTGAAGCCGTCGCTCACGGTGATGAAAGTACATCCAAAGTTGTTGGACGTGCGATTGGAGATATTAAGCTCCCACCTGGGACCACCATTGGTGCTATCGTTCGTGGCGAAGAAGTCCTTATTGCCCACGATCGTACGGTCATCGAGCAGGATGACCATGTGGTGATGTTCCTGGTCAACAAAAAATACGTATCAGACGTCGAAGCGCTATTCCAGCCGAGTCCATTCTTCCTCTAGGATTTTCCTATGGTCAACTTACGTCCCGTACTGTTTGTTATCGGGCTGGTTTTATCCAAACTGGCCCTATTTATGTACGTGCCGACTTTGGTCGCTTTCTTCACTGGTACGGGGGGATTTCTCGATTTCGCCCAAGCCGTTGTGATCACGCACCTTGCCGCTTTCATTTGTTTGACGATCGGTCGAACCGCTAAGTTCAAACTCAGCGTACGCGATATGTTCCTCATCACCAGTTTGGTTTGGACCATAGCGAGTGCGTTTGCCGCCTTGCCATTTGTGTTTATCAACCACATCAGCTTCACTGACGCCTACTTCGAAACGATGTCGGGTATCACCACGACGGGCTCAACGGTGCTCAGTGGCCTAGACAACATGGCGCCGAGCATCTTGCTGTGGCGCTCTATTTTGCAGTGGCTTGGGGGGATTGGTTTTATCGTAATGGCGGTGGCGGTACTACCTATGCTCAACGTCGGTGGTATGAGGCTATTCCAAACCGAATCATCCGATTGGTCGGATAAAAGTAGCCCGAGAGCAAAAACGGTCGCCAAAAACATCGTAGCGGTTTATTTGATGCTTACTGGCTTATGCATTGTGGGCTACTTGGTCACAGGCATGAACCTGTTTGAAGCGATCAACCATGCCTTTACCACGCTATCAACAGGTGGATACTCTACATCCGACGGGTCGATGAACCACTTCTCTAATGGCGCACACTGGGTGGCCACTACCTTTATGTTCTTAGGTGGCTTGCCATTTTTGCTCTTCATCGCCGCGTTACGTAAACGCCGTATTGATGTATTGGTTAACGACGCTCAAGTTCGAGGATTCGCGTACCTGTTCGTGTTCTCAAGCTTAGTGATTTCAGCTTGGTTAGTGATTCGAGACGGATACACCATTTTGGATGCGCTACGAGTGTCGATGTTTAATATCGTCTCTGTCGTCACCACAACCGGCTTTGGCTTAGAGGACTTCACCGCGTGGGGCGCATTACCCACAACTCTTTTTGCCTTCTTAATGATGGCGGGCGCATGTTCGGGGTCAACGTCTGGTGGGATCAAAATCTTCCGTTTCCAAATCGCAATGACACTGCTGAACAAACAAATGATGAAATTGATTCACCCTTCAGGTGTGTTTGTACAGCGCTACAACCAACGCCCAGTGAATGATGACATTGTTCGCTCGGTGGTCGCGTTTGGCTTGATGTTCTTTATCACCATCATCTTCATCGCGGGTTGCTTGAGTGCGCTGGGTTTAGACCCCATCACTAGCATCTCTGGTGCCATCACTGCGGTAGCCAACGTCGGCCCAGGTATGGGAAGCGTGATTGGACCGACGGGTAACTTCGCGCCTCTGCCAGATACCGCCAAGTGGCTCCTGAGCTTTGGCATGTTAATGGGCCGCTTGGAAATTCTGACTATTCTTGTACTGTTCTTCCCTGCGTTTTGGCGCCGTTAAGCAGACACAAATAAAAGGTATAACAATGAAAACATGGATCACTCTGGCGACCCTACTTGCCGCCTCATCCACATACGCCGCTGAAGTCATCACTTTAGCCGATGGTCGAGAAGTGAAGTTAAACGATGACTTTACTTGGGAATACGTCATGAAAAAACCTGCGCAGCAAGCAACAGAGACGCAAGCGACAACAAGTGCGGTTGAAACGATCGCATCTCCCGCAATTGCGACAATTCCAGTGGTGACGAAAACTGTTGGCACTACCGTGGTGGTAAACGCCAAAAAGCCAACCATGCAGCTGTCTGACTCTGGTGTCGACGTACTGATTGGCTCCGCGAGCTATCAAGATGGTGAGCTCGTACTGCCAACGTCCATTACCAATCAAAGCTCACAATCGGTGATTCAAGTTGAAGTGGAAGTTCAGGTATTTGATATGTCTGGCCAGCAACTGGCGAAAGAAAAAGTCACAGTTTGGCAATCCATCAAGCGAATGGCGGATACTTACCTGCGACCAAAGCAAGCAGAACAGGGTAAAAGCATCAAACTGGCAGTGCCGCAGTCTCAGCAATACCAGTTTTCAGCCAAAGTGTTAGAAGTGAAAACTCGTTAATGTGATAACATATGTTTTGTCGAGTTCATATCTATCCGTTAGATAGGCTCGACAAAATAATAAATTGCGAAGAAGTGACACACACAACCCGCTAAAACGAAGCCGTGCCAAATCGCATGATTGAATGGAATACGCTTCGCAACGTAGAAAATCACCCCCAGTGAATACACTATCCCACCAGCTGCGAGTAATGTCAGTCCGCCAATATCCAAGTTGATCGCCAACTGATAAATCACAATCAACGACAGCCAGCCCATGACCAAATACGTCATCAAGGAAAGCTTTTTAAATCGGTAAACAAACGCGACTTTCATGATGATGCCGAGTAGAGCAATGGTCCAGATAACAATCATCAAACCAAACGCGAGCGGCGTACGTAAACTCACCAACAAAAAAGGCGTGTAACTGCCAGCAATGAGCAGATAAATGGCGCAGTGATCGAAAGTTTTTAGCCAGCGTTTGGCGTTGGGGTGCGGAATTGCATGATACAGCGTCGAAGCCAAAAATAGCACGATAATACTCGCGCCGTAGACAGCCATACTGGCCAGCGTCAGCGTATCAGCTTGCTGGTCTATGGCTTTGATTAGCAGCAGTATCAAGCCAACAATACCAAAAATCATCCCAATGCCATGAGTGATGGTATTGGCCAGTTCTTCGCGTTGACTGTATTGAGGTTTCTGCAGTTCAGACATCAATGCGCCTATACTAGAGTTTGAAATTTGCTCTAGTATGGCACATTAGGCTTACACGTGTAAGCTTAAATTAAGACTCATGAACGGCCGTGGTTTGATCGAGATAATTAAGTACAAGTTCTCCCACTTGATCAAGCTTAGTCGTGGCTGGAATGGTCAACTCTCGTTTGAGTTTTCCGCTACCCAGTAAGCTTGCGAGCATGCCACCCTCGCCCTTGCGTGTACGGTCAACTTCAAACCATAATTTGAGTTCTCGCTCGCTACGATGAGCGACAAATTCTAACTCACGCCACACACCATGGTATGGCCCGTCAGTCGGCACCATCTCAAATTCTTGCACAAATGGCAGGTCGAACCCTTTTACTTCCTCACACTCCACTTGGCGAATACGCAAACCTTGCGCTTCAAATGCGGATAACACCGCATCCATTAGTGGATCAGGTCGAACGGTGAGGATGTCTTTATCGGTCGGGTCTAAAGCAGCAGCAACGTCCAAGCCGGTTTCGAGCCACACTTTGGCGTCACCAATGGTGACAGGCGTATTCCAAGGCACATCGAGCTGAACATCGAAGGTACGCTCTTCGCCGGAATGGATGGTAAACGCATAAGGGAGGCTCCACTTAGCAAGCACATGAGTCTGAGGTACTCGGCGCATGCTGTGTCCTTCTCGCGCACCACGGTCATCAGGAGCTTCCGCGATATAGCGACAACACAGTTTTAAATCGATATTGTCGATCGCTTGTTCAGTGGCCCCACCATAAACATGGATAGACACATCCACACTTTGACCAGGATATAGCACGTCTTGATTTAGGATTGAGTCGACCTTAGCGCTCCCAATCCCAAAACTGGCAAGTGTCTTCTTCAAAAATGACATAGGCACCTCCTTCGTCGAGATCTCATACTACTACTGCTGATCGAGGGATCAAACAAAAATTGCCTCGATCATCGCGACAAAATGACAAAATCTAAACAATTCAATTGCTCAACTATCGACCAATTATTACAAGGATGCTAATCTTATACGTGATATGCATGCATATCGGTATTCCTGATTCATTAACTGGATTGGCGAGAGCCAGAAGAGTGATTCTTCAATCTTGTTGGAGCCTAGCTCATAATGATTCAGGCCATTACATCGGCAATGGATATGCCTGACAGTTAGGTAAATTAATGCGCCCAACAACAGTCAGGTTCGCACACACTAATACTAGTGCAATGCGCCGCCGCAGTGGCTTTACTACTGCACCAAAGGCAAAGCAAGTTGCGCCAGCAATGACATTGGTTGAGAAGACAGCAATGATGTCGAGTGTTCCGGCCAAAGTTATCAAAGCAGCTTAATCAAAAGCGCGGCGCCAGCTGCGCTTTTTTCTTTGCACGCGACTCAAACCACCTCAACGACTTAGAGCAAAACACAGTGAAATAGATAGTTTTTCCTATTTGGTCTTCGCAAAGCAATTTGGTACCTTTACAGCTAATTACACCTATAAATTCTGTGGAGAAAGAAATGAAGTGTCATCGCATTGAAGAGCTGCTTGAGCTACTAGAGCCTGAATGGCATAAAGACCAAGAAATGAACCTACTGCAGTTCATCGTGAAGCTAGCGAAAGAAGCAGGCTACGAAGGTAAGCTAGAAGATCTGACCGACGACGTGCTGATCTACCACCTTAAAATGCGTAACAGCAGCAAAGACGAAATGATCCCAGGTCTTAAGAAAGACCAAGAAGATGATTTTAAAACTGCGATTCTGCGCGCTCGTGGCATCATCAAATAATCGGTTCAACAGCCCAGTATTCTTTAAGCGACTCCCTCAAATGAGTCGCTTTTTTATAACTAAAATTTTTAGTCCCACAGTTGGTTATAACTGTTCAGCCAATTATCAGGTTAACTGTACTGACTTTTGTTGTTAAACGTTGACTGCGTTAAAGAAAAGGAATTGTTATTGATTGTATAATCGCCGTTCATCAGTATTTACTAAAATAATTATGTCCGGTCATGATTTATGATAAGGACGAAGTAGCAATGTCATCGAGCGACATCAATAGAAATGACGCCGTACATTATAAAAGCCTAAGAAGGATGAGTGCATGAGTCAGGATAAGATCGATATCAAAGATGTGACTCCTAAAACCTACAACCCTAAGACTCATAAAGGGAATGGGGATCGATTCAACCCAAGTAATCGCATCTATGTACGCGAAAGCAAAGGGACCTACCAGAAACTGCGTCGTTACGGTGGTTGGTTCTTACTGCTTCTCTTCGCTTTGATACCGTGGATCCCTTACGGTGAACGTCAAGCGATCTTGCTCGATATTGGCAACCAGCAGTTCAACTTTTTCGGTACCACGTTGTATCCGCAAGATCTTACCCTACTCGCCTTGCTATTTGTGATCGCGGCGTTTGGGTTGTTCTTTATTACCACCTTCTTAGGTCGAGTTTGGTGTGGCTATCTCTGCCCACAAACCGTCTGGACCTTCATGTATATCTGGTTTGAAGAGAAGCTAGAGGGCAGCGCCAATAAGCGTCGTAAGCAGGACTCCAATAAGCTGACGGCAAATTTAGCGATGCGCAAAACCGTCAAACATATCGCTTGGTTTGCCATTGCGCTCGCCACTGGTTTTACTTTTGTTGGCTACTTCGTACCAATGAAGCAATTGGTTATCGACTTTTTCACCTTTAACGCCACCTTCTGGCCCGTCTTTTGGATCATGTTCTTTGCCATTTGTACTTATGGTAATGCTGGTTGGATGCGTTCCATCATGTGTATCCACATGTGTCCTTATGCGCGCTTCCAGTCTGCAATGTTTGATAAAGACACCTTCATCGTTGGCTATGATGCCAAACGTGGTGAAAAACGTGGTCCACGTCCGCGCAAAGCCGATCCAAAGCAACTTGGTTTGGGGGATTGTATTGATTGTGATTTGTGTGTGCAGGTGTGCCCAACAGGTATCGATATTCGTGACGGCTTACAATATGAATGTATTAACTGTGGTGCCTGTATTGATGCGTGTGACAACACCATGGATCGCATGGGTTACGAGAAAGGACTAATCAGCTACACCACAGAGCATCGCTTATCGGGTAAGAGTACCAAAGTCATGCGTCCGAAGCTGCTGGGCTATGGAGCTGTGCTACTGGTCATGATTGGTCTGTTCTTTGCCCAAATCGCAGCGGTAGACCCAGCAGGCATGAGTGTTATTCGCGACCGTAACCAACTGTTCCGCGTTAATAGCTCGGGCGAAGTAGAAAACACCTACACCCTCAAGGTGATCAACAAAACTCAGCAAGTGCAAGAGTACTCGTTGGATGTTGAAGGGCTATCCGATGTAAGCTGGTACGGTAAGCAGACAATTCAGGTACAGCCAGGTGAGGTATTGAACTTACCAATGAGTCTTGGCGCCGATCCTGACAAGCTAAACTCTGCGATTACGACAATTCAGTTTATACTCACCGATAAGAGCAACGAATTCACCATTGAAGTAGAAAGCCGTTTTATTAAAAAACTATAGCGCTACTTCAGTGACTAACGGAAAAAGGCTCAGTAATGAGCCTTTTTGTTTATATGTCCCAAAGTATGTTTAACTTTGACGCCCTTACCCCAGATTTTATGTGGTACGCGTTAGAAAGCATCGGCGTTCGCGCAGAATCAGGCTTTCTTCCCCTCAATAGCTACGAAAACCGTGTTTATCAATTCACTGACGAAGAGCGTCGTCGTTATGTCGTCAAGTTCTACCGCCCTGAACGTTGGAGCAGCGAACAGATCCAAGAGGAGCACGACTTCACTTTAGAATTAATTGGCAACGAAATCCCCGTCGCACCACCTGTGCGCATCAACGGTGAAACCCTGCATCACTATCAAGGCTATGCCTTTGCGCTGTTTGAGAGCGTGGGTGGTCGCCAGTACGAGGTTGACAACTTAGATCAGCTCGAAGGTGTAGGGCGCTTCCTTGGTCGCATCCACAAAGTGGGTAGCCGCCAAGCCTTCCAACATCGCCCAACGATTGGCTTGCAAGAATACCTGTATCAACCAAGAGAGATTCTGCAAAACGCCAACATGATTCCAATGCATTTGGAGAACAGCTTCTTCAATGACTTGGATATGCTGATCAAATCGATTGAAAGCCACTGGCAAGAAGGCTTCAATACCATTCGGCTGCATGGCGATTGTCACCCAGGCAACATTTTGTGGCGAGATGGCCCTATGTTTGTTGATTTGGATGACGCTCGTAACGGCCCTGCTGTGCAGGACTTATGGATGCTGCTTAACGGTGAGCGCCAAGACAAACTGATGCAGCTGGATATTGTTTTAGAAGCTTATCAAGAGTTTTGCGACTTTAACCCCGCAGAATTGAAACTAATTGAGCCACTTCGCGGTCTACGAATGGTGCACTATATGGCATGGCTAGCAAAACGTTGGCATGACCCTGCGTTTCCTCTCGCTTTTCCATGGTTTAATGAGCCAAAATACTGGGAAGGTCAGGTCCTTGCATTTAAAGAGCAGATCGCCGCTTTAGAAGAAGCACCGCTGTCTTTAATGCCTCAATGGTAAGTCAGGCCACAAATTCAAAAATGGAGATATTTCGATGAAAAAACTGTTCGCACTGTTTTCTATGCTGATGCTAAGCCTGTCGGCACATGCAGCGCAATTCAAAGAAGGTGAACATTACAAAGTATTGGATCTTGAGGCATCAAAAAAACCTCTTGTGACGGAGTTTTTCTCTTTCTACTGCCCACACTGTAATAGCTTTGAACCGGTTATCCAGCAACTGAAAAAGCAGTTACCAGAAGGTACTAAGCTATTAAAAAACCACGTTTCTTTCATGGGTGGCAACATGGGCCCATCAATGAGCAAAGCCTACGCTACTATGGTTGCACTAAAAGTGGAAGACAAAATGGTGCCAGTGATGTTTAACCGCATCCACAATCTAAAGAAGGCACCACGTAATGATGAAGAACTTCGTCAAATCTTCCTTGATGAAGGTGTAGACGCGAAAAAATTCGATTCTGCATTCAAAGGCTTTGCGGTTGATTCCATGGTTCGCCGTATGGACAAGCAATTTGAAAACAGCGGTCTAACCGGCGTTCCTGCGGTTATCGTTAACAACAAATACCTAGTTCAAGCACAAAGCATCAAAACGATGGATGAGTACTTCTCTCTGGTGAACTACTTGCTGACACTAAAATAAGCACATCGATATCAATCAAAAGGGGAGCACATCGCTCCCCTTTGTTTATTTGTAAATCTCTTGTAGCAACCGATCTTTTTCTTGCCACACATCACCCAACCATTGCTGAAATTGTCGCTTATAGGGCTTATCGTTAAAGTAATCACCAAGCACTCGTTCATCGACGGGCAACACATTCACACGCACAACCACCTTGCGCATGCGGCCCATCAATAAATCCTTGAATGGCTTATTTGTATTTTCTGGGTACGCCAGCGTCACATCGATAATGTTCTCGAACTGCTCCCCCATTGCCGCTAACGTGTATGCGATCCCGCCCGATTTTGGTTGCAGCAAATATTGGTAGCTCGTCTTGCTCTTACGCTGTTTTTCTTCGGTAAATCGAGTGCCTTCGACATAATTAACCACTGTGGTTGGTGCATGTTTGAACTTGGCGCACGAGCGACGTGTCGTCTCTAAATCTTGACCTCGTTTGTGCGGGTTTCGGATCAGATACTCTCGCGAATAACGACGCATAAATGGCATGTCGAGTGCCCAACACGCCATCCCAATGAAAGGCACATACAACAGTTGTTGTTTGAGGAAAAACTTCGGCATAGGAATGCGGTCTTTAAACACGCAGCAAAGCACCACAATATCGGTCCAACTGAGATGATTACTGATCAGCAGATACCACCCGTCTTTTTTCAGCGCCTCACCGCCCTGAACATCCCAGTCAACACGGTTAGAAACCGCCAGAATGCCCGCATTGACGGTAGCCCATAACCACATCACCTTGTTGGCACAAGCGGTCGCTTTCGCTTTTAGCTCCACGCTTGGAAGCAATACTTTAAACACAGCGATAATACAAATTGCGAGTGAACACAGCGCAGAATTGAGAATCACAAAAGAAGCGTTAAAAAAAAATAACAAATATGCCAACATGATAGTCAAACAACAGTGATAATGTGTGAAGAATAAAACAGCGTGTAATTATACTGCGCCTTTGCCACATTGGAATATGCGTGGGAATGGTCAGATTTGTTACCTCAACCAATATTTGCACCACTCATTCGACAATAAGGAGATAACGAATGAAACCAAGGCTAATTCTCTTGCCTTTGGCCTTTGTCGTCAGTTCTGCTCAGGCTCAACTCGCTGAAACCGCAGGTTTTGGCGGTGAAATTTCGCTAAATGCCGGATTTGTATCATCAGAATCCAACTTCAATACGGAAAATAGTAACACCATCGATTCTCTCGATAAGCGCGCCGATAGTGACAGCTCCGTTATCGCTGCGCCGCTAGGAAGCATTACTTACACTTTTGGTAACCGACTCAATCACCAAGTGTACGCGGGTACCACACGTTCCGATGTCGCGGTTGGTACCCTCGCTTTTCAGTTGGGCTATCAACACGAGTTGCCGTCCGGCACCGTGCTAGATATTTCCTATCTACCGACCGTGCTCAAAAGCGAAACTTGGCGTAACCCATATCAAGTCGGAACCGCCCGTCAAGAAACGGATGTGGACGGCAATGCCTATCGCTTTCAAATCAAAGGATTGATTGATAAAAACTTCAACCTTGATCTCGCTTATGCTGATAAAGACATTGAGCAAGAAGAAGTAACGGACCGTTCACTCGCTCGCGATGCGAGCCTTTACTACGTTAAAGGTGACTATCGGATTTCACTTAATCAAACATCTATATTGCAACCGGCGTTTACCTACATTAATCAAGATGCCGACGGTAAGGCGGAATCATTTGATTCGTACGGATTTGACATCAGCTGGTTTAAATTTATCAACCGCCATCGGTTGGCCCTCACCGCAGGTTATGCATGGAAAGACTATCAAGCCGCTAGCCAAACTTTTGCTAAAACACGAAATGACGACACCGTCAGCCTATTTGCAGCCTATGAATATCAAAACGTATTTGACTGGCAAAACTGGTCGTTCATCTCTTTAGCCGGCTACAGCCAAACGGACTCAAATATCACGTTCTATGATGAGAAAGAGTACCTATTGTCGCTTGGTCTCAACTACACCTTCTAACGTCCTTCATCGCAACAAGGCACTTACAACACTTGTTGCGGTGATATTTGCACGTCTCTATACCGCTTGCGCCGTGAGTTGTTTCAGTAAGCGATCCATCGCTCGATACCCAAGCGCCTCGGCTAAGTGCGCTCGTTCAATCTGCTCCGCCCCATCAAGATCTGCTATCGTTCGTGCTACTTTGATAATGCGATGATACGCGCGAATCGAAAGCCCCAAACGATGCAAAGCGGTTTCAAGAAACTCCGCATCACTTTTGTGTAAGGGGCAAAACGCCTCGATTTCTCGACTGCCTAACAGTGCATTTACCTTACCGCTGCGGTTCAACATATTGGTACGCGCATGATTCACACGTTCTTTAACGATAGCGGTCGGCTCACCGCGATCACCACCTTCTGCTAATGTCCCTTTGGGCAAAGCTGGGATTTCTAAAGACATATCAAAGCGATCTAACAGTGGTCCAGATAATCGACCAAGGTAACGCAAAATAGCTTGTGGGTTAGTGCGAGCTTGATTGCCTTCGTAATACCCTGTCGGACTTGGGTTCAGTGCACCAACTAATTGGAAGCGAGCCGGAAAACGTGTTTTACCTTGCGCCCGAGAGATAATGATCTCACCAGATTCGAGCGGTTCGCGTAACGAGTCCAGCACCTTTCGGTCAAATTCGGGCATTTCGTCGAGAAACAACAAGCCGTTGTGGGCTAAAGAGATCTCCCCGGGTCTGGGTACCGAGCCACCGCCAACTAATGCCGCCATTGAACTTGAATGATGCGGCGAACGAAACGGACGCGACTTCCAATTGTGCTCATTAATTTCACTCTGCGTCAGCGACGCCACCGAAGCGGTTTCCATTGCTTCTTCGTCACTCATTTCCGGTAATAAGTCACACAAACGCGAAGCCAACATGGTTTTTCCAGTACCTGGCGGGCCAAGGAAAAGTAAGTTGTGGTTTCCAGCGGCAGCTATCTCCAATGCGCGCTTACCTTGTTGTTGGCCAATAATATCTTGTAAGTCTCGACCATGTTTTTCGACTATTTTGCGCTTAGGCGTTTGAAAAAGATTCAGTCGATGTTGACCACAAAGCTCGGCACATACTTCCAGTAATGATTGAGCCGATTTATGTTGTTCTTTCCCCACTAGCGCCGCTTGATCGCCATTCACATGTGGGACCACTAAATGACGTTGAATCTTACTGGCTTCCAGCGCAGCAGGCAGCACACCTTTTACAGGTCTCAAACCACCAGATAGCGCTAACTCACCAACAAATTCGTAGTTTTTAAGCTTATCTGTCGCGATTTGCTCCGAAGCGGCCAAAATTCCCAATGCAATAGGAAGATCAAAACGCCCTCCCTCTTTGGGCAAATCTGCTGGAGCTAAATTAACGGTGATCCGCTTAGCTGGAAACTGAAAATTAGAATTAATGATCGCGCTACGAACGCGATCTTTGGACTCTTTTACCGTCGTCTCTGGTAGCCCTACCAAGGTAAACCCAGGCATACCATTGCTAATATGAACTTCTACACTAACCGATGGCGCTTGCACCCCGACGCTTGCTCGACTATGAATGATTGCCAGCCCCATACGTTCCTCAATTTTTTGAACACTCTGTAAACAAATGTTTTATCTAGTTGGTTATGTTATATACCGCGTCCCAATTGAGAGTTAATGTGAAAAAAGAATGACTTTTTGCTTGTCATGCAGCGGAATTGTGTGATACCACTAATGACGCAAACAATTTCGTAGAACATTACACAACATTTTTTAACGAAAAAAGAACGACAGACAGATGAACCTTTTCGCTCATATCAACGCACTGCTAGCCCTGATTATCGTGGTCATTATTGGCACCGCGCGGGGTATTGTGGGCGAAAGGTAACCACAAATTACAAAAAACCCCCGCACTGAAAAGTCCGGGGGTTTTTTTACAACTACAAGTTGTCATCTGTCTAACCCTCGGACAGTTTAACGGGAAGAATGGGAGTGCACATGAAGTGCAATAAATATGGCAATCGCTACGAGCCACAACGTAGCAAAGGAGGTTTACGATGACTGGTGCACAACTTGTCGTAGCCGCTTTAAGACAGCAAGGCATCGAAACCGTTTTTGGCTACCCTGGCGGGGCCATCATGCCAATCTACGATGCTTTGTATGACGGAGGGGTGGAGCACATCCTATGCCGTCATGAGCAAGGGGCCGCCATGGCCGCCATCGGTATGGCTCGTTCCACACAAGACGTTGCCGTATGCATGGCAACTTCCGGCCCAGGGGCCACTAACCTTGTTACCGGCCTTGCCGACGCTTTCCTTGACTCCGTACCTCTAGTTGCCATCACAGGCCAGGTTGCTAGCTCTCATATCGGTACCGATGCATTCCAAGAAATGGATGTGATCGGAATGTCCCTAGCCTGTACTAAGCACAGCTATCTCGTGACCGAAATTGAAGACCTAGCGCCAACGCTAGCCGAAGCCTTTGAAGTGGCCAAAACGGGTCGTCCGGGTCCAGTCATTGTCGATATCGCCAAAGACGTTCAACTGGCTCAAACCCCAACAGATCTACTGCCTCCATACGTAGCGCCTGCAATCGAAGATGTCAGCGCTGAAGACATTAAGCGCGCGCAAGATGTACTGGCAGCCTCAACTCGCCCTGTGTTGTATGTTGGTGGTGGCGTGCAACTCGCGAAAGCAACCGATGCAGTACGCGAATTCCTTCGCTTAAACCCAATGCCAGCAGTTAGTACACTAAAAGGCCTCGGTACCATTGAACGCCATGATCCTCACTATCTTGGTATGTTGGGCATGCACGGCACCAAAGCCGCTAACCTAGTGGTTCAAGAAGCCGATCTATTGATCGTGGTTGGCGCGCGCTTTGATGACCGTGTGACGGGTAAGCTCGACACGTTTGCACCAAATGCGAAAGTGATTCACATCGACATTGATGCCGCAGAAATTCATAAACTGCGCCACGCCAACGCACCATTGCGTGGCGACATCAACACCATTCTTCCTCAGCTAGAGCTGACTCAAGATATCTCACCGTGGGTACATCACAGTGAAAGTCTGCGCAGCGGCTTTAAGTGGCGTTACGACCATCCGGGCGAGTTAATCTACGCACCGCTATTGCTTAAACAACTGTCAGACATGATGCCAGACAGCTCAATCGTCTCGACTGATGTAGGTCAGCACCAGATGTGGGCAGCGCAACATATCCAGCCACGCGAACCACAAAATTTCATCACTTCTGCTGGCCTTGGAACCATGGGCTTTGGCTTGCCAGCAGCGATGGGTGCAGCAGTCGCACGTCCTGATGATCAGTCTATCCTTATTACAGGTGACGGTTCATTTATGATGAACGTGCAGGAATTGGGCACGCTGAAGCGTCGTCAGATTCCAGTGAAGATTGTCCTTCTTAATAACCAACGTCTTGGCATGGTTCGCCAATGGCAATCGCTGTTTTTCGACGGTCGCCACAGTGAAACCATTCTTGATGACAACCCAGATTTCGTGATGCTAGCAAAAGCGTTCGATATCCCGGGCAAGACCATCACCAAGAAAGAAGAAGTCGAACCGGCTCTCAAAGAGATGCTAGCGAGTGAAACTTCTTACATGCTTCACGTTTTGATTGATGAAGAAGAAAACGTGTGGCCATTGGTGCCACCTGGCGCATCAAACAGTGATATGTTGGAAAATACATAGGAGACAATCGCATGGACAGATATTTACTCGACATCAAAGCCGATGACAAACCGGTACTGTTGGAGCGCGTTCTACGTGTGATTCGTCACCGAGGCTTCGTGATCAAACAAGTCGCTGCTACGCAAAACCATGAAAGTAAAGTAGCCAGCGTCGAGATCATCGTCGACAGCGATCGACCAATCTCGTTTTTGATCAATCAAATAGAGAAGTTGTGGGACGTTCGTAAGGTTGAGGTGCTAAAAATCCGCAACGATGAACTGCCAAATCACAACTTACAACAACACGTAAGTGCATAAGGAAGGCAACAAATGGCAACGAAAACTGCAGATTTCATTTGGTTTAATGGTGAGATGGTTCCATGGGCAGAGGCGAACGTGCACGTTCTGACTCACGCAATGCACTATGGTACATCCGTGTTTGAAGGCGTGCGCTGTTACAACACACCAAAAGGCCCAATTGTCTTCCGTCACCGTGAGCATGCACAACGTCTAAAAGATTCTGCCAAGATTTACCGCTTTCCGATACCTTTCTCTGTAGAAGAAATCATGGAAGCGACCCGCGAAACACTGCGCCAAAACAAACTCGATAGTGCTTACATTCGTCCATTAGGTTTTGTCGGTAATGTTGGTTTGGGCGTGTGCCCACCAGTTGGCACTGAAATGGATCTAATCATTGCGGCATTTCCTTGGGGCTCTTACTTAGGCGAAGAAGCGCTAGAAAAAGGTGTCGATGCGATGATTTCAAGCTGGAACCGCGCTGCGCCAAACACCATCCCAACTGCGGCTAAAGCAGGCGGTAACTACCTATCTTCACTACTGGTTGGTGGTGAAGCGCGTCGTCACGGTTACGACGAAGGTATTGCGCTAAGCGTAGATGGTTACCTATCGGAAGGCGCCGGTGAAAACATCTTCGTTATCAAAGATGGCGTAATCACCACACCACCAGCAACTAGCGCGATTCTACCGGGCATCACTCGTGACTCGATCATGACGATTGCACGCGATAAAGGCTACGAAGTGCGTGAAGCGAACATTGCTCGTGAAGCCCTTTACCTTGCCGATGAAGTCTTCATGACAGGTACTGCGGCTGAAATTGTGCCTGTGGCAACCATCGACAAAATTGAAGTGGGCACAGGTAAACGCGGCCCAATCACTAAAGAACTACAAGCAGCCTACTTTGGCCTATTTGACGGCACCACGGAAGATAAGTGGGGCTGGTTAGACTATGTGTACCCAGAACAGAAGTAAGAAGGATTTAAGAAATGCCAAAATATAGATCAGCTACCACCACACATGGTCGTAACATGGCGGGTGCACGCGCGCTGTGGCGTGCAACGGGTGTGAAAGAAGAAGACTTCGGTAAACCAATTATCGCCGTGGTGAACTCGTTTACTCAATTTGTTCCGGGTCACGTACACCTGAAAGACATGGGTCAGCTTGTGGCACGCGAAATCGAAAAAGCTGGCGGTATTGCGAAAGAATTCAACACCATCGCGGTTGATGATGGTATCGCAATGGGTCACGGCGGCATGCTGTATTCACTGCCATCGCGTGAGCTGATTGCAGACTCAGTAGAATACATGGTGAATGCGCATTGTGCTGATGCCATGGTATGTATCTCTAACTGTGACAAAATCACTCCGGGAATGTTGATGGCATCCATGCGTCTCAACATCCCGGTGATCTTTGTTTCTGGTGGCCCGATGGAAGCGGGTAAAACCAAGCTTTCTGATCAGATCATCAAACTAGACCTTGTTGATGCAATGATCCAAGGCGCGGATCCAAAAGTATCTGATGAGCAAAGCGAGCAGATCGAACGCAGCGCATGTCCAACCTGTGGATCGTGTTCAGGCATGTTCACGGCAAACTCGATGAACTGCCTAACAGAAGCACTGGGTCTTTCTCAGCCGGGCAACGGTTCTATGTTGGCGACTCACTCTGATCGTGAACAGCTATTCCTTAACGCGGGCAGACGCATTGTTGAACTGACTCGTCGTTACTACGAGCAAGATGACGAATCCGCGTTGCCACGCAACATTGCAACTTATGATGCCTTCGAAAATGCAATGGCACTGGATATCGCCATGGGTGGCTCAACCAACACCATTCTGCACCTACTGGCCGCGGCGCAAGAAGGTGAAGTGGATTTCGATATGGAAGATATCGATCGCCTATCACGCCAAGTACCACACCTATGTAAAGTGGCACCATCTACCCAGAAATATCACATGGAAGACGTACACCGCGCTGGTGGCGTCATGGCGATTCTCGGTGAGTTAGATCGTGCAGGTCTTCTACACAATGATGCGCGCACCGTGCTTGGCCTTTCGATGAAAGAGCAGTTGGCAAAATACGACATCATCCAAACGGAAGACGAAGAGGTACTTAAGTTCTACCGCGCAGGCCCAGCGGGTATTCGTACCACCCAAGCGTTCTCGCAAGATTGTCGTTGGGATCGCCTTGATGACGACCGTGCAGAAGGTTGTATTCGCGCGAAAGACAACGCCTTCAGCCAAGAAGGTGGCCTAGCCGTTCTATCAGGCAACATCGCATTGGATGGCTGTATCGTTAAGACAGCCGGTGTTGATGAAAGCATTCTTAAGTTCACTGGTCCAGCTGTGGTATTTGAGAGCCAAGAAGATGCGGTGGAAGGCATCTTGGGTGGCAAAGTCAAAGCAGGTGACGTGGTTGTTATCCGTTACGAGGGCCCTAAAGGTGGTCCGGGCATGCAAGAAATGCTTTACCCAACCACTTACCTAAAATCGATGGGCCTTGGTAAAGAATGTGCACTGCTGACTGACGGTCGCTTCTCTGGTGGTACATCAGGACTCTCTATCGGCCATGCTTCTCCTGAAGCCGCTAACGGCGGTGCTATTGGACTGGTGAAACCGGGCGATATGATCGCGATTGATATTCCGAACCGTTCAATTTCACTCGAAGTGTCTGAACAGGAACTTGCAGAGCGCCGTGCAAAACAAGACGAACTTGGCTGGAAACCTGTTGATCGTCAAAGAGAAGTTTCCTTTGCACTTAAAGCGTACGCGAGCATGGCCACCAGTGCTGACAAGGGTGCAGTACGAGACAAGTCGAAGCTAGAGGGCTAGCAATGATGGAATCTCAACCCGAAAAGAAAGTAAATCAAACTGGCGCAGACTATCTGCGCCAAATCCTCCGCGCTCCGGTGTATGAAGTCGCAACAGTAACACCACTGCAAGAAATGCCTCGTTTATCTGCGCGTATTGGTAACAATGTGCAAATCAAGCGCGAAGATCGCCAACCCGTGCACTCATTTAAATTACGCGGTGCGTACAACATGGTGGCAAGTTTATCTGAAGCGCAGAAAGCCGCTGGTGTCATCGCTGCATCGGCAGGTAACCACGCTCAAGGCATGGCACTGTCTGGCACTAAGCTGGGAATCAAAACCACTATCGTGATGCCAAAGACCACGCCGGATATCAAAGTCGACGCCGTACGCAGCTTTGGTGGCAATGTGGTACTACACGGCAGCAACTTTGATGAAGCAAAAGCAGAAGCCGAACGTTTGTCAGAGCAATATGGCTATACTTTTGTGCCCCCCTTTGATCACCCACTGGTGATCGCAGGTCAAGGCACCATCGGTATGGAAATGCTGCAACAAAATGGTCACCTTGATTACATCTTTGTTCCTGTCGGTGGCGGCGGTTTGGCCGCTGGTGTTGCGGTACTCGTGAAGCAGTTAATGCCAGAAATCAAAGTCATTGCTGTAGAGCCGGAAGACTCATCTTGTCTTAAAGCCGCGCTGGATGCTGGTGAACCTGTCGTACTAGACCAAGTCAGCATGTTTGCCGATGGCGTCGCAGTAAAGCGCATTGGTGAAGAGACTTTCCGTCTGTGCCAGAAGTACATTGATGGCCATATTGCGGTCTCTAGTGATGAAATCTGCGCAGCCGTAAAAGACATCTTTGAAGATACCCGTGCGATTGCTGAGCCTTCGGGTGCTCTTGCTCTGGCGGGGCTGAAGAAATTTACTGAACAGAACAAACTGAAAGACAAAAACCTAGGCACGGTACTGTCTGGCGCAAACACCAACTTCCACGGGTTACGTTATGTGTCAGAACGTTGCGAGCTAGGTGAAAAACGTGAAGGTTTATTGGCAGTGACGATCCCTGAACGCCAAGGAGCGTTCTTTGAGTTCTGTAACTTGATTGGCGGCCGTGCAGTTACGGAGTTTAACTATCGTTATAACGATGACGAACTCGCTAATATCTTTGTCGGTGTTCGTCTGCAAGGCGGTCAAGAAGAGTTGGAAAACATCATTCACGATCTACGTGAAGGTGGCTATCCGGTGGTTGATCTTTCTGATGATGAAATGGCGAAGCTACACGTTCGCTACATGATCGGCGGGAAGCCATCGAAGCAACTCAAAGAGCGACTCTACAGCTTTGAATTTCCAGAGTACCCAGGTGCCTTGCTGAAATTCTTAAGCACTCTTGGTACCCATTGGAATATTAGCTTGTTCAACTACCGTAACCACGGCGCAGACTACGGACGCGTTTTATGTGGTTTCGAGTTAGATGAAGGAGATTTAGCTCAGTTTTCGGCACATTTGCGCGAACTTGGCTATCAATGCAAAGACGAAACAGACAACCCGTCTTACAAGTTCTTCCTATCATAAAACGCCACGCTCCAAACATATCAAATAAAACACCTCGCTATTGCGAGGTGTTTTTTTATGACTGTAACCAATCTTGATGTAGCTGATTAGGCGATCCTAGGTAATCCACCATCCATTGGATCAATTTATGATTATCATCTTTGCGCCAGACCAAGCAACAATGACTGAGCGGCTTATCATCTGGCATCACCTTCTCCACCAGCACACCATCATTGATTAAGGGTGTTGCAATATGACGTGGCATGTAACCCACGCCAACTCCATTTTTCAAACATTCAATTGCACTGTACCAATTGGGCAATAATAATCGGCGCTGTTGCGGATAATGGCCAGTATGGCGTTTTGGCAGCACGTTCGAAGTATCATCAAGACAGATCGCCGGAAATTGACTCACAAACTCTTCAGTAAGTACTTGTTGTCGAACGCAAGGATGAGCGGGTGACATTACAAATGCCCAATCTAATACGCCCATATCTTTGACTTCAAAGTCTCCCCCAACGGGAACCGCAGATGTCGCGCCAACGACTATATCAGCTCGTCCTTGTGCTATAGCCTCCCAAGAACCATTGAAGACCTCCATATTGATCTGCAATTCAGCAAATTCAAACTCGCGATAAAAATCTTCCACCAAAGGTTTTAGCTTCTCCAGTTTCACCACGTTATCTAAGGTCAGTTTTAATGTACTCTTCCATCCCTGAGCGGCTCGGCGTGTTTGTGCTTTCACCTCTTCCATTTGACGCAGCAAAGAGCGCGCCTCAGCCATAAAAAGCTCACCTGCTGGAGTTAACTCCACTTTCCTCGGTAAGCGTCGAAACAGCACCACATCTAAATCTTGCTCGACCTGCCTTACTCCATAACTGATGGCTGAAGGGACTTTATGCAGCACCTCAGCCGCAGCGGTGAAACTGCCTAAACGGGCAACCGTATCCAGCATTTCCAGAGACGCTTTAGAGAACATGATTTAACCTTTCAAAAAATTTGATTGATAACCAACAATTTTAGCGTTTTATTTTCTTAAAATCGAAAAATAGAATAATAAGGTAAATAAATCAGGGTTGGCGCCAACTGATGTTGATTAAAAAATGATTAAATAATTTGACTGGTTGAATCATGAAAATATCAAAACTACAGCTCATTTATCTGGCAGCATTATCGATGCTTGGCTTCGTTGCTACCGATATGTATCTGCCAGCATTCAAAGCGATGGAAATCGACTTTGCAACAGGCCCTGAGCAAATAGCGCTCTCTTTAACAGTATTCCTAGTTGGTATGGCGGTTGGCCAGCTAATGTGGGGATTGGCATCCGATAAATTTGGCCACCGCAATACACTCGCGGCCGGGTTAGTGCTGTTTACTATCGCGTCATTCGGTTTGGCTTTCTGTGACCAAGTATGGCAACTACTGACACTGCGCTTTATCCAAGCTATCGGTGTATGTGCACCAGCCGTGATCTGGCAAGCCATGGTCATTAAACGCTACTCAAGCAGCAGTCAGCAAATTTTCGCAACGATCATGCCGTTAGTCGCGCTATCACCAGCACTAGCACCTCAATTAGGGGTAGTGTTGGCAGATAACTTCGGCTGGCACAGTATCTTTATTACGCTAACACTAGTTGGTGTCTTCTTGGTCTTTGCGACAATGGCCCAAAAAGACGAGAAAGCAGAAATCAAACAAACCAGTATGTCTGCCGACATCAAAGCGCTGCTGAGTTCTAAAAAATACCTTGGCAACGTATTTATGTTTGCGACGGCTTCGGCTGCATTCTTTGCTTACCTAACTGGTATGCCAGAAATCATGGCGCAACTAGGCTATGAAGCAAAAGATATTGGTTTGAGCTTTATCCCACAAACTATCGCGTTTATGGCTGGTGGTTACTTGGGTAAAGTCGGCGTTCGTAAATTTGGTGATGAAAAAGTTCTACGTCAATTGATTGGACTATTTAGTGTCGCGGCAATAATGATATTCATTGCCTCACAATGGGAACTGTCTTCTATCTGGCCAATTCTAGCGCCTTTCTGTTTAATTGCGGTAGCCAATGGTGCGCTATACCCAATCGTAGTAAACCGCGCGTTGGCAAGTGCTAAGCAAAGCCCTGCAACAGCTGCAGGCCTGCAAAACAGCTTACAAATTACTGTGAGCAGTCTATCAAGCGCATTAGTTGCTGCAATGGCAAGCCAAGCTCAAATGGTAACGGGCGTTGCAATCATCATCTGTATGGGTGGTCTTTGGATGGGTTACATCTTATCTAACCGTGAATTGTCTCAGCACTTCACGACTCCAGACAATGCTCGTGTAGTGAGTGAAGACGAACTTTAATTGTTCAGATAATAAAAAAGAGCCGCGTAATGCGGCTCTTTTTGTTTATAAGCTTTTCAACCCCCACTTCTTGGCAGTCAGCTTGAAAAAGCCTTGGGTCTTTTTCAGCTCAACCCAATGGTTGATGTAATTAATCCATACTTGATCGTCTTGCGGCAACAGCATCGCAATTGGTGTCGGTTTACGCGGAGCGGTCACTGGCACTATCGCCAACTGTTTAAACTTGTCCACCAACGTCGCTGCTTCCACATTGGACGTCACCGATACATCGGCCCTGCGAGCTAGTAATTCTTGGAAGTCGCGCGCTGGCGCTTCAATCACAATGTGTTGAGCCTGCGGGAAAAACTCTTTCACCATTTTTTCTTGCACCGTTCCTAGTGTCGCCGCGACTTTCACATCAGGCGTATTAAAATCTGCCCAATCAGAGAATTTGGCGAGATCTTTCTTTTGCACAACGGGTACAAAGGCAAGGTAGAAATACGGTTGGCTGTATCCAGCGACTTTCGCGCGCGACATATTCAGGGACGCGCTGCCAGTAATATCGTATTTGTTGGCGGTAATGCCATTGACTAGTGTCTTCCAATCCGTGGCTACATACTCTACTTTTACACCGAGATCTTTAGCAAGCTCGGTCGTTACGTCGATATCAAAGCCACGATAACTGTTGGTTGCAGGGTCTTTCATCGTCATCGGATTCCAATCTCCCGTCGTTCCAACACGGAGTACACCATTGTCTAAAATGGATTGAAGACGGCTTTCAGCATGAGCAATTTGAGTTGCAGCAAGTAAACACATTCCTAGCGCTAGTAAAATCTTTTTCATTTTTATTCCCTTAAAAATAATGACCTTATGCGGTTTAATGATTAACCTTTATTAAAGCTCTATTGATAACATAGCAGCAACAATGGAAGTTTTTTAGTTAATTCAGGGAGTAAATGTGACCTTTCGAACTCTATGGCTGATTTCGCTGCTGTTGCTCACAGGTTGCTCAGATTATCAATGGGGCTGGTATGTGCTCGATCCCTCCACGGAGCAAGGACTCACCAATCTGAAGTTTTTAATCGCCGGATTTAGTGACACCATCCAAGTATCACTCCTCAGTATGTTATTTGCCATGACCTTAGGTTTAATCATCGCCCTACCGGCTCTGTCGAACTCTCCCTACTTGAAGTGGATCAACCGCATTTATGTCGAGGTAGTCCGTTCAGTGCCTGTTTTAGTCTTACTACTTTGGGTGTATTACGGCATGCCAACGCTATTGGATGTCTCGCTTAATCATTTTTGGGCAGGAGTCATTGCACTGACCATTGCTGAGAGTGCGTTTATGGCGGAGGTGTTTCGCGGCGGAATCCAAGCCATCAGTCGTGGCCAGCATGAAGCGGCTGAATCTTTGGGCTTAAGCTATTGGCAAAAGATGCGCTTGGTAATTCTTCCTCAAGCGTTTCGGCAAATTCTCCCACCACTGGGCAATCAATTTGTGTATATCCTGAAGATGAGTTCTTTGGTTAGTGTGATTGGTTTAAGCGATCTCACTCGCCGTGCCAATGAGCTGGTGGTGAATGAGTACTTACCCCTAGAGATTTATACCTTCCTCGTTTTGGAGTACTTGTTGCTCATTCTATTCGTATCCCAAGCTGTTCGTTGGCTCGAAAAACGCATCGCCATTCCCAGTTGCTAACGATGAAACCTTTAGCTAGAAACAACAAAGCCGCTCTTGTTGAGCGGCTTTGACAATATAGCGACAGAGTGCAGGTACTGCTTATTTCTGTTTTACAGGGCGTTGCCAACCATTAATTTTGCGCTCTTTGACGCGAGTAATCACTAACTCGCCTTCTTCAACATCTTTTGTCAGCGTCGTGCCTGCACCGATGGTTGCGCCATCAGCGATAGTGACGGGAGCCACCAGCTGGCTATCAGAACCAACAAATACATCATTACCGATGATGGTCTTAAACTTGTTCGCACCATCGTAGTTACAAGTGATAGTGCCGGCACCGATGTTCGTACGTTGACCTATTTCAGCATCACCAAGGTAAGTTAGATGGTTCGCTTTTGAGCCTTCTCCGATACGCGCATTTTTCACTTCTACGAAGTTACCCACATGGGAATCGTTACGCATCTCAGCACCAGGACGAAGGCGAGTAAATGGACCAACGGTACATTCTTCACCAACCGTTGCACCTTCAATTACACTGTAAGGGCGAACGATGGTGTTGTCGTCGATTTCGCAATCCTTCAGTACACAACCCGCACCGATAACCACGTTATCACCGAGTGATACTTTACCTTCGATGATAACATTCACGTCAATTTCACAGTCCATACCGCACTGCAACTCACCACGCAAATCAAAGCGTGCTGGGTCGCGTAGCATCACACCTTGCTCTAGTAGCTTCTGAGCTTGCATTGATTGGAAAGCACGCTCTAAACGAGCAAGCTGTGCGCGATCGTTGACCCCTTCCACCTCAATGGCATTGACTGGGTGTACTGCTTCAACGGCGCGACCTTCATCGTGTGCGGCTGCAATAACGTCAGTTAGGTAGTACTCGCCTTGCGCGTTGTTATTGTTTAAGCCAGACAACCAACGCTTAAGATCCCCACCAGTCGCAACCATCACGCCAGTGTTGATCTCTTTAATTTGTTTTTGTTCTTCCGTTGCATCTTTTTGCTCAACGATCGCAACAACAGGACCATTTTTACGAATAATACGACCATAACCTGTTGGGTTATCAAGCATCACTGTAAGCAGTGCAATACCACCAGTTGGTTGAGCATCCAACAAGTTCTCGATGGTTTCGGCTGAGATTAATGGCACATCACCATAAAGCACGAGGATTTTCTCATCGTCTTCAAAGCGAGGAGATGCTTGGTCAACCGCATGGCCAGTTCCCAACTGATCCGCTTGCAGCACCCAGTTTACTGGCTCTTCAGCAAGAGTGGTTTGCATTTGATCACCACCGTGACCAAATACTAAGTGAATATTTTGTGCACCAAGACCAGTACATGTATCAATCACATGTTTTGCCATTGGCTTCCCTGCCAAAGTGTGTAGCACTTTAGGCATGTTCGAATGCATACGGGTACCTTTACCCGCAGCAAGAATCACAGCACTGAATTTCATTGATAACCTATTGACGTTTTATGTTAATTGGCCGTTATTTTAAACAGCTCTTTTAAAATAGTTAATGGAGTAAGGTAAATTTCCAACTAAAATTAATCAAAAAGGCGACCATTTGGCCGCCTTTTGTCATGCAACGTTGCTAATTGAGCTTAGCGACGCTTTTTTGTCAGCTCGATAACTCGTAGCTGAGCAATGGCTTTAGCCAGTTCACTGGCCGCTTGTGCGAAGTCCATGTCACCATGCTGATTCTGGATTTGCTCCTCAGCGCGGCGCTTGGCTTCTTCTGCCTTCGCTGCGTCTAGCTCTTCACCACGGATAGCGGTATCAGCCAGTACAGTCGCTGTACCAGGCTGAATCTCTACCATACCACCAGAAACATAAATGATTTCTTCGTGGCCGTGCTGTTTCACAATACGCACCATACCAGGCTTGATAGCGGTCAGCAGCGGTGTGTGACCATGGAAAATACCAAGTTCACCTTCGCTACCGGTCACCTGAAACGTTTCAACACGACCAGAGAAGATTTTCTTCTCAGCGCTTACTACGTCTAGGTGAAAGGTTATTGCTGCCATATCGCCTCCTAGTTAGCCTTATAGCTTCTTCGCATTCTCAATAGCATCGTCGATGCTACCGCAGTACATGAATGCCTGCTCAGGAATGTCGTCGTATTCACCAGCTAGTAGACCTTTAAAGCCACGTAGAGTCTCTTTTAGAGGTACGTAAATACCAGGGTCACCTGTAAATACTTCTGCTACGTGGTAAGGCTGAGTTAGGAAACGCTCAATCTTACGTGCACGAGATACAACTTGCTTATCTTCTTCAGATAGCTCGTCCATACCTAGGATAGCAATGATGTCTTTCAGCTCTTTGTAGCGCTGAAGTGTCTGCTGAACGCCACGAGCAACTTCGTAGTGATCTTGACCAACTACTAGTGGATCAAGCATACGAGATGTTGAATCTAGTGGGTCGATCGCAGGGTATAGACCCATTGCAGCGATGTTACGGTTAAGTACAACCGTTGCATCCAAGTGCGCGAACGTTGTTGCTGGAGACGGGTCAGTCAAGTCATCCGCAGGTACGTATACCGCCTGTACAGACGTGATAGAACCTGATTTCGTTGACGTGATACGCTCCTGAAGTACACCCATCTCTTCTGCAAGAGTTGGCTGGTAACCTACCGCAGAAGGCATACGACCTAGCAGTGCCGATACCTCTGTACCTGCAAGTGTGTAACGGTAGATGTTATCAATGAACAGTAGTACGTCACGACCTTCGTCACGGAAACGTTCTGCCATTGTTAGACCAGTCAGTGCAACACGTAGA
Organism: Vibrio sp. JCM 18905; assembly: GCF_055393305.1. Lineage (NCBI taxonomy): Bacteria > Pseudomonadati > Pseudomonadota > Gammaproteobacteria > Vibrionales > Vibrionaceae > Vibrio > Vibrio sp. JCM 18905. The sequence goes on from NZ_AP043880.1 coordinate 82,008, forward strand.
CGGTTACCTGGTGGCTCGTTCATCTGACCGTAAACCATCGCTACTTTCGATTCTTCAGGCTTCTCAACGTTTACAACGCCCGCTTCCTGCATCTCGTAGTAGAAATCGTTACCTTCACGAGTACGCTCACCAACACCCGCAAATACGGATAGACCTGAGTGCTGTAGTGCGATGTTGTTGATAAGTTCCATCATGTTAACGGTCTTACCTACACCTGCACCACCGAATAGACCGATTTTACCACCCTTAGCGAATGGACAAATTAGGTCGATTACTTTAACGCCCGTTTCTAGAAGTGCGATCTCGTTTGATTGTTCTTCGTAGCTTGGTGCGCTGCGGTGGATAGAGTAAACCTCTTCCGCGCCCACTTCACCACGCTCATCAATCGCGTCACCTAGGACGTTCATGATACGACCTAGAGTTTTAGTACCGACTGGTACTGAAATTGGAGCGCCAGTGTTAACCACTTCAACTCCACGACGTAAACCATCAGAGCTACCCATTACGATACAACGAACTACGCCACCGCCTAGCTGTTGTTGAACTTCAAGAACTAGACGCTCTTTTGAGTCCGTTACGTTTAGAGCGTCATATACACTAGGTACATTGCTCTGTGGGAACTCTACGTCGACTACCGCACCGATGATCTGTACGATCTTACCTGTAGCCATCGTTAATCCTCTAAACTATTTCGTTTTACCTAAGCTTAAACCGCAGCTGCACCACCAACGATTTCCGATAGTTCTTGTGTGATCGCAGCCTGACGGGCTTTGTTGTACACAAGTTCCAAATCGTCAATCAAGTTGGTTGCGTTATCCGTTGCAGCCTTCATCGCAATCATTCGAGCCGCTTGTTCACAAGCAAGGTTCTCAACCACACCTTGGTATACCTGAGACTCTACGTAACGCACTAGTAGCGTATCCAGTAGAGGTTTTGGCTCAGGCTCATAGATGTAGTCCCATGAGTGCTCACGCTGCATCTCTTCGCTGTCCGATTTAGGCAAAGGTAGCAATTGATCGATCGTTGGTTGCTGAACCATAGTATTCACAAACTTGTTGAATACTACGTATAGACGGTCCAGTTCACCTTCATCGTATTTCTTCAGCATTACGCCAACAGAACCGATTAGGTCTTCTAAGCTTGGGTTATCACCCAGGCCAGAAACCTGTGCCGCAACTTTTGCGCCACCATGTTTAAAGAAAGCTGTTGCTTTTGAGCCAACAACGGCAAGCTCAATCTCAGCACCTTTCTCTCTCCATGCTTGCATGTCTGTAACGGCTTTTTTGAACACGTTAATGTTCAAACCACCACACAGACCACGGTCTGTCGAAACGATGATGTAACCAACACGTTTAGCTTCACGCTCTTCTAGGTACGGATGACGGTACTCTAGGTTTGCGTTAGCCACATGACCGATCACTTTACGCATTGTTTCAGCGTATGGACGAGAAGCTTCCATTGCATCTTGAGAACGACGCATTTTTGAAGCTGCTACCATTTCCATCGCTTTCGTAATTTTCTGCGTGCTTTTAACACTACCGATTTTATTACGTATCTCTTTTGCGCCGGCCATCGTTACTCTCCGTTAGTTGGTGGCAGAAACTGCCACCGACCTAATTACCAAGTTTGGGTTGCTTTGAAGTCGTCAGTCAGTTTCTTCAACTGAGCTTCGATTTCATCGTTGTAAGCGCCAGACTTGTCGATCTCAGCTGCTAGTTCAGCGTATTGACCGCGAGCGTACGATAGTAGAGCCGCCTCGAAATCTAGAACTTTGTTAAGTTCTACATCATCAAGGTAACCGCGCTCTGCCGCGAAGATAGTTAGAGCTTGGTCAAATACAGACATTGGAGCGTACTGCTTCTGCTTCATTAGTTCTGTTACTTTTTGACCATGGTCTAGCTGTTTCTTCGTTGCTTCATCAAGGTCAGAAGAGAACTGAGCAAATGCTGCTAGTTCGCGGTATGCAGCTAGTGCTGTACGGATACCACCTGATAGTTTCTTGATGATTTTCGTCTGAGCTGAACCACCTACACGAGATACTGAGATACCTGGGTCAACCGCTGGACGAACACCGGCGTTGAATAGCTCAGTTTGTAGGAAGATCTGACCATCGGTAATCGAGATTACGTTAGTCGGTACGAATGCTGAAACGTCACCGGCTTGAGTTTCGATGATAGGAAGAGCAGTCAATGAACCAGTCTTACCTTTCACTTCACCGTTAGTGAAACGTTCTACGTACTCTTCGTTTACACGAGCTGCACGCTCTAGTAGACGCGAGTGTAAGTAGAATACGTCACCTGGGAATGCCTCACGGCCTGGTGGACGTTTAAGTAGTAGAGAGATCTGACGGTAAGCTACCGCTTGCTTAGATAGATCATCGTAAACAATCAGTGCGTCTTCACCGCGATCGCGGAAGTATTCACCCATCGCACAACCTGCGTATGGCGCTAGGTATTGCAGCGCTGCAGATTCAGAAGCTGATGCAACTACAACGATCGTGTTTTGTAGTGCGCCGTGCTCTTCTAGTTTGCGAACTACGTTAGCGATAGTCGATGCTTTCTGACCAATTGCTACGTAGATAGAGAAAATACCAGAGTCTTTCTGGTTGATGATCGCGTCGATCGCCAGTGCTGTTTTACCAATCTGACGGTCACCGATGATAAGCTCACGCTGACCACGACCGATAGGGATCATTGAGTCAACTGACTTATAACCAGTTTGCACAGGTTGGTCTACCGATTTACGGTCGATTACACCTGGTGCGATCACTTCTACAGGCGAAGTCATTTTCGCTTCGATTGGACCTTTACCATCGATAGGCTCACCCAGCGTGTTTACTACGCGGCCTAGTAGTTCTGGACCAACTGGCACTTCAAGAATGCGGCCAGTACCTGTAACTTTCATGCCTTCCTTAAGGTCAGCATATGGGCCCATTACAACCGCACCAACCGAGTCACGCTCAAGGTTAAGTGCCAGTGCATAACGGCCACCCGGTAATTCAATCATTTCACCTTGCATCACGTCCGCTAGGCCGTGGATGCGGATGATACCATCGCTTACCGATACGATAGTACCCTCGTTGCGAGCTTCACTAACAACTTCGAAAGATTCGATACGTTGTTTGATTAGATCGCTAATTTCCGTGGAATTAAGTTGCATGCTCCAATCCCCATTAAGACTGCAATGCATCGCTCAGGCGGTTCAAACGACCACGCGCTGAGTCATCGATGACTAGGTCTCCGGCTCGAATAATAACCCCACCAAGTAGGGTCTCATCTACACTGCAATTCAGCTTCACTTTGCGTTCAAGACGCTTTTCAAGTTTGCTGCCAATGTTTGCAAGTTGCTCATCAGAAAGTTCTGTAGCTGAAATGACTTCAACATCGATTTCTTTCTCATGCTCTTTCTTCAGAGTGTAAAACTCTGTGCAAACATCAGGAAGGGCCGCTAAACGACCATTCTCAGCCATCACCTTCAAAAGGTTTTGACCGTGCGTATCAACTTGTTCGCCGCAAACTGCAACAAAAATCTCTGCCATTTTATCAGCAGAAACCGAACCGGTTAGAAGTTCGTTCATTTGTTCGTTTTTGGCCACTTCAGCAGCAAAAGATAACATTTGGCCCCATTGGTCCAACTGGTCTTTCTCTAAAGCAAAGTCGAAGGCTGCTTTAGCATAGGGGCGTGCGATAGTAGTCAAATCAGACATATGCGCCCCCAGACTTAAAGTTTTGCAGTAATGTTGTCGAGAATATCTTTTTGCGCATCTTTATCGATAGAACGCTCAAGGATTTTCTCAGCACCAGCTACAGCCAGAGTAGCAACTTGTTTGCGCAGGTCATCGCGCGCACGATTGCGTTCAGCTTCAAGTTCTGCTTCTGCTTGCGCTAGGATTTTCTGGCGTTCTGCCTGAGCTTCCTCGCGAGCTTCATCAAGAATTTGAGACTTGCGCTTGTTCGCTTGTTCGATGATCTCAGTTGCTGTGCGCTTCGCTTCTTTCAATTGATCAGAAGCGTTGGCTTGTGCTAGATCCAAGTCTTTCGCAGCACGTTCTGCTGCTTGAAGGCCATCAGCAATTTTCTTCTGACGCTCTTCGATCGCTTTCATCAATGGTGGCCATACATACTTCATGCAGAACCACACAAATAGTGCAAACGAGATTGCTTGACCTAGCAGAGTTGCGTTTATGTTCACAACAGCTACCCCTCTATTTGGACTTAGTGTTAATCAGTGACAAGCGCTAATCGCTCGTCCCGAGTTAAAGGTGATTAACCTAGTTGACCAACGAATGGGTTTGCGAAAGTGAATAGTAGCGCGATTACGATACCGATCATTGGAACCGCATCAAGTAGACCCGCGATGATGAACATCTTAACTTGTAGCATAGGAGCCATTTCTGGTTGACGTGCAGCACCTTCTAGGAATTTACCACCTAGCAGTGCGAAACCAATCGCTGTACCAAGAGAAGCAAGACCGACGATAATACCTACGGCGATTGCAGAAAAGCTCAGTAAAGTTTCCATTACTATCTCCAATTTATAGTTGTTGGCTTAGTGCCCAAATAAAAAGCTTTAAAAAAATTAATGATCAGGATCTTCGTGTGCCATTGACAGGTAAACAATTGTCAACATCATGAATACGAAGGCTTGAATCGTAATAACCAAGATATGGAAGATTGCCCACGGTAGTGAACCCATCCATTGTAAGTACCATGGTAGCATTGCCGCACAAAGAATGAATACAACCTCACCCGCGAACATGTTACCGAATAGACGCATACCAAGTGATAGAGGTTTCGCCAATAGCGATACCACTTCAATCAGTAGGTTAAACGGAATCATAAGTGGGTGATTGAATGGATGTAGTGCAAGTTCTTTTGCGAATCCACCTAGACCTTTCACTTTGATGCTGTAGTAAATCATCAATGCAAAAACGCCTAGAGCCATAGCCATGGTGATATTCACATCAGCAGACGGTACAACCTTAAGGTAAGGGATACCTAGCCAATGTTCTGCTGGGTACGGTAAGAAGTCGATAGGAACTAAGTCCATCACGTTCATCAAAAATACCCAACAAAAGATAGTCAGTGCTAAAGGCGCGATCAGTGGGTTGCGTCCATGGAACGTGTCTTTGACGTTATCGGCGACAAATTCAACGATCATTTCTACAGCACACTGAAGCTTACCCGGTACACCCGCTGTTGTTCTCTTCGCTACTTTGTAAAAAATTCCGAGGAAGATTAAACCAGTAAACCAAGAAAAAAACAGGCTATCGATATGTACGTTCCAGAAACTTGTCTCCGACCCTACTAAACCCAACTTATACAGCGATAGGTTAGAAAGGTGGTGGGCAATGTAACCGGACGATGTTAGCGCTTCACCTGGCGCAGCCATAACTCATCCTATTTTTTGTTGTTAATGAATAGCACTGGTGCACAGATATTAATACCTAGTACCAGCAAATAGGTTAGTTTGAGGGGAACAAGTTCCACCTGCATATACATGTAGGCAACATAGAACAGTGCAACCGTGATGAGAATTTTCAGTACTTCACCCGTATAGAAGGAAGCCGCGATGCGCTTGGCAGCGCGAGCCCCACTAAACATGAAAGCACACAACGCGAATACTGCATTGGCAACAACAAAAATGCCTCCGCCAATCAACGCTGAAAATCCCCAGTCAGGATTTATGGCTACCGCCATTCCTGCTGCCACAAAAATAACCGCGCCAGACTGGATCATTAACAATTGCCTTGCGAGCTCTCGTCCTGGTCTAGCTAACGCAGCTACCATGTATTCGTACCTCTAGTAATATCCACTTCGCACTAAACTCTCTGTGCTGGGAAATTGGCGAAAATTATACGTTCAGTTCAACGTAAAGCAATTCGATTGCATCAAAAACTTACAGTTTTGTTTACAAAACGACAACTTTCGCACAAAATTCGATTAATTAGATTAATTGACCTAAATCAATTATCTCATCTAGGCCTCAAGCTTGGCAATTAGTTGGTCCAATTTGTGAGGCTCATCAAGACTTATCGTCAATTTCGCTTTTCCGTTTGCAGAACGGGTCAGAGAAACTTTTGCATCAAGCAGCTGACTCAATTTATGCGACATTTGCTCAGCTTCGGTATCTTCTTGTTGCCCTTTTTGCTTATTTTGTGGGGCTAAGCACTTTTTTACTAACTGTTCGGTTTGGCGAACAGTCATTTGCTTTTTCGCGACTTGTTGAGCAACCTCAACCTGCTTCTCACCCTGCAAGGCCAATAGCGCTCGCGCATGACCCATTTCTAGCAATTTATCCGCAACCAAGCTTTTCACATCGGACTCAAGCTGGTTTAAACGTAACAAGTTACTGACCGTCGTTCTCGACTTACCAATCACTTCTGCGACTTGTTGATGCGTAAGCGTAAATTCGTCTTGTAAGCGCTCAAGCGCTTGTGCTTCTTCAATCACATTCAAGTCTTCACGTTGAATGTTCTCAATCAACGCCATGGCAATCGCCGCGCGATCTTCGACTTTCTTCACCAAACACGGCACGCGTTTTAAACCAGCCTGCCTTGCCGCACGCCAGCGGCGCTCACCTGCGATGATCTCAAACTGGCCGCTTTCAACCTGGCGAACCACGATTGGCTGAATAATGCCTTGTGACTGAATCGAAGCCGCTAATTCTTCTAGCGCTTCAGGCGCCATATCTTTACGCGGTTGGTATACGCCCGGTTGCAATTGACCAATCGCTAAGTCGGTTAACTCACCGTCTGCCGATAATTCTTGGCTATGCGATGCAATATGCTGTTTTTCACGAGCAAACGAACTGGTCGACAATAACGCATCCAGTCCTTTTCCGAGACCACGCTTAGACATGGGATTGAATTCCTTAGGTTAGAGTTAAACTGGGATTTCTTCGCGGCGGAGCATTTCGCCCGCTAGAGCAAGATACGCTTTGGCCCCTGCAGAGTACTTATCGTAGTACATCGCTGGTTTACCGTGACTTGGCGCTTCAGCCAAACGTACATTACGCGGAATGACGGTACGGTAAACTTTATTGCCAAAGTGTTTTTTAAGTTGATCGGACACTTCATTCGATAGGCGGTTGCGCGGGTCGTACATAGTACGCAGTAAACCTTCGATTTTGAGGTTTTCATTAACCACAGCCGCTAACTTGCTGATTGTGTCCATAAGAGCAGTTAAACCTTCTAACGCAAAGTATTCACATTGCATCGGCACCAGCACAGAATCAGCTGCCGCCATCGCATTGATTGTAAGAAGGTTTAGAGAAGGAGGACAATCAATAAAGATGAAATCATAGTTATCGCGAACTGACGACAATGCATTTTTTAAACGCACTTCGCGAGCGAACACTTCCATCAATTTGATCTCTGCCGCGGTTACGTCACCGTTCGCCGCGATCAAATCATACTTCCCTGTGGTTTGGGTACATACGACTTGATCGAACGGTGTATCTTCGACCAAAAGATCGTATGCGGTGGCATCGACCATATATTTATCCACGCCACTGGCCATCGTAGCATTGCCTTGCGGGTCGAGATCGATCACCAAAACCTTGCGCTTTGTTGCCGCCATCGAAGCCGCTAAGTTAATGCACGTTGTTGTTTTGCCGACCCCACCTTTCTGGTTGGCGATTGCTACAATTTTACCCACGATTACCTCGCTAATTTTCCTTGCGCGATAAGATTACTAGATGACGATCACCTTCCAACTCAGGAACAGCTAAAGATATGATCTCTGTCACACTGCACCATTCAGGAAGCTGATCCATTTCATCTTTAGGGTGCTGTCCTTTCAGCGCTAGAAACACCCCATGCTCTTGTTTCGGCAAATGGTGGCACCATTCCACCATGTCTGTCATTGAAGCAAAAGCTCGACTCAAAACGCCATCAAATTTTTCTTCAGGTTGGAATTCTTCGACGCGACTTTGAATTGGTGTCACGTTTTTCAGCCCTAATGTGTGCACGACCTGCTTGATAAAACGGATGCGTTTGCCAAGACTGTCGAGCAAGAAGAAGGTCTTCTCAGGGTTCATGATTGCCAAAGGTATGCCCGGTAAGCCCGGACCAGTACCAACATCAATAAAGCGCTCACCGGGCAGGTGTGTGCTCACCACGATGCTATCAAGAATATGTTTCACTAACATATCAAGCGGATCGCGCACCGACGTTAAGTTGTACGCTTTGTTCCACTTGTCGAGCAGTTCGACGTAACCGACCAATTGCTCTCTTTGTTGCTCTGACACTTCTAAATCGGTTTTCGCGATCAGTGAATCCAGTTTTGTTCGCAATGCGCTCATTATTCTTCCTCACCTTTCTTCAGCAAACCATGCTTTTTCAAGTGAACAAGTAGAATAGAAATTGCAGCAGGCGTAATACCAGAAATGCGCGATGCAATACCGATGCTCTCTGGTTTGGCCTCACTCAATTTAGCAACGACTTCGTTTGATAAACCTTTTACATCGCGGTAATCCAAATCAGCAGGTAACTTGGTATTTTCGTGACGCAATGATTTTTCGATCTCTTCCTGCTGACGCTTGATGTAACCATCGTATTTTACTTGAATTTCAACTTGCTCCGCCGCTTGCTGATCTTCAAGTGCAGGAGCAAACGCTTCAAGTTGCGTCAGTTGCGAATAAGTGATCTCTGGACGACGCAGAAGATCCTCACCACTCGCTTCACGTGCCATTGGGGTTTTCAGCAGCTTGTTCAGCTCATCAACGCCTTCTGATTTCGGATTCATCCACGTTGATTTCAAACGCTGACGTTCCGTTTCCATGTTATTGATTTTCTCGTTAAAGCGAGCCCAACGAACATCGTCAATCAAGCCTAACTCGCGTGCTTTTTCCGTTAAACGTAAATCGGCGTTATCTTCACGTAGCAACAAGCGGTATTCCGCACGAGAAGTGAACATGCGGTACGGTTCTTTCGTACCCATGGTCGATAAATCATCAATCAATACGCCCATATAAGCTTGGTCACGACGTGGGCTCCAGCCTTCTTTGTCTTGGCTGTACAAGCTTGCGTTTAGACCCGCCATCAAGCCTTGCGCTGCGGCTTCTTCGTAACCAGTCGTACCATTAATCTGACCAGCAAAGAACAGACCATGAATAAACTTGGTTTCGTACGTTTGCTTCAAATCACGTGGATCGAAGAAATCGTATTCAATCGCATAACCAGGACGAACGATATGCGCATTTTCAAAGCCTTTCATTGAGCGAACGATTTGTACTTGCACATCAAATGGCAAGCTAGTCGAGATACCATTAGGGTATAGCTCGTGCGTCGTTAAACCTTCTGGCTCAATGAAGATTTGGTGGCTATTTTTATCCGCAAAACGCATCACTTTGTCTTCAATCGACGGGCAGTAACGCGGACCAATGCCTTCAATCACACCCGCGTACATCGGACTGCGATCCAAGTTGCTACGGATCACGTCGTGCGTTTGCTCATTGGTGTGCGTAATAAAACATGGGATCTGACGCGGGTGTTGTTCGCGTTTACCCATGAATGAAAATACAGGGGTAGGGTTATCACCGTGCTGAGCTTCAAGCACTGAAAAATCAACAGTGCGAGCATCAATGCGCGGTGGGGTACCCGTTTTTAAACGATCCACACGGAATGGCAGCTCACGTAATCGATCCGCTAATGCGATCGACGGTGGATCCCCTGCACGTCCGCCTGAAGAGCTCTCCATGCCAATGTGGATCTTACCACCAAGGAACGTACCTACCGTTAGTACGACGGCTTTCGCATGGAAGCGAAGTCCCATTTGAGTCACCACGCCAACCGCGCGGTCTTGCTCAACAATCAGATCATCCACTGACTGCTGGAACAGCGTTAAGTTAGGTGCATTTTCTAATGCGTTACGGACATACGCTTTGTACAGAGCTCGATCCGCTTGAGCTCGAGTCGCTCGAACTGCAGGACCTTTGGAGGCATTTAGTGTACGGAATTGAATACCTGCATGGTCGATGGCTTCAGCCATCAAACCGCCCATAGCATCCACTTCTTTTACTAAGTGACCTTTACCAATACCACCAATCGCCGGGTTACAAGACATCTGGCCTAATGTATCGATGTTATGGGTAAGGAGAAGCGTTTTTTGTCCTGTGCGTGCAGATGCGAGCGCGGCTTCCGTTCCTGCGTGTCCGCCACCGACAACAATGACGTCAAAGTTTTCGTGATAAAGCATGAACTGACCTCAGGTATTCAAAGGGATTTAATGGACAGATAAAGGAGCAGTATTTTACCTGCTTTATGCCACAGAGAAAAACGTTTTCTCGTTTTATCCGTTTTAAGCTTCAAGATAAATATATATAAGATCTATATATATGATCTTTTATTAGATCTACTATTAGGATCGACCGTTTCTGTGGATAACCTAAAAATGATCAACAAGATCATGGATCTTCTTTGGATCATATCTTGTGATCATGATTGGATCAGATCGAGGATTACCTGGGATCAAAAGTGGTAGTTATACACAGGGGGTAAAATTGATCAAAGTTGTTATTGGGATAACTAAAGGAAAATCACTGGATCTTATCGTAGTTATCCACAGATCGTTTGGTTGGTTTTTGAGCAGTTAAACAAAATAATTTGACGGGAGTTATTCACATTGGGGAAAACAGAGCCGAATTTCGACTCTGTTGAAGGGAAAGCGGGGAGCTTAAAAGCGTTCGATATTCTCTTTTAACCATGCCTCAGCGGCGTCTTCGGGTACTGCATGGCTCAGTACATCAATCTTAAGACAATCAGCGAGCGGTGTGGCACCAATGTCCTCTAGTAAATCATAAGCGTGTTGACCAGCGGCGCAGAACGTATCATAGCTTGAATCACCAATCGCAATCACTGCGAACTTTACGTCGGTCATTTTCGGCGGGGTATTTTGTAATGCCGTGATAAAAGGTTGAATATTATCAGGGTACTCACCAGCCCCATGGGTTGAGGTGATCACCAACCACGTTCCTTGATTTTCGATCTCATCAAGAGATGGCTGATTGTGGATCGTTGTTTCAAATCCATTCTCGTTGAGTAGATCACTCAGGTGATCCCCTACGTATTCTGCGCCACCTAGCGTGCTGCCTGTAATAATGTGGATCATACTTCTTCCTTATTGAATGCGACGGCTAAAGCTCATGGATGGCTTGCCGTACAAAAAGAAACGCGGTGTGAGTTAAGCTCAGCACCGCGCGTTCGATTATTTACTTACCGATACAGAAAGTGAAGTTTCCCATAATAGCTGGCCTCGCGCGACGTCTTGGGGACCGATTGGGGACCAAATTGCAATTTATGGTCAAATTCTTACTTCCCAAGATGACTTCCATCATAGATCAGGATGGGAAAAGTGGGAATGGTGGGAAACCGGATCAGCTTTCACTATCTTTCTCTTCAGAAACGACAAACAAGAGAGGTTTTCCACTCTCTAGCAGGTAAGGTGCGATGATCGTTTCCTTACCAAAGTGAATCTTCCCTTTTGCTATATAAATGAAGATCCAATCGGGCAACTTATTACTAATAGCAGCATAAAGTGCATCAGAAGGGATGTCACTATTCTTGCCTGGCGAAATTCTAAATCTCTGGTAGTAGACGTGATGGTTGGATTCAAATGCAAAACTTTCCTGTCCATCGTTGACGAAAGATGGTGACATCGTTCTTCTCGGTTCGAAAACTTCTGCGGTGATATAGCATAGGTCCTGGTTTGTCATACCAGCTTGGTATTTTGGACATTGGTAGTCTGCACTATGGAAGTAGAACTCTATCTTTTGTTCTGAATTGCCATTCGTGCGCTCATAGTTAATAGATTGTTCTTGAAGCACGGTTTCGATGGCTGCGTTGAAGTGGTAGAGCAATTTTTGCTGTGCGTCTCGAGCGGATGTCGCTTCTTGTATAGGCATCCAAGCAATAATGCTGTTTCGTGAAGCGGTATCAGGTTGTTCCAGCAATGACGTTAGCAAACCAAGGCTTAGTCCTTCACTTAACTCAAGTCCCGCGCCTACTGAAGGCGTGAGCAACAATGTATTTCCTACGGCAGCTTTCGCGAGCTTAAATGCCTCAAAATCTTTCATTGGAATGACTTTGTCTTCTGTTTGGTAGAGCCCACCTGCATGAGCAATGTTATGAGCACGGCTATGGCTGTTGTCATATTGGATCGGAGTTGATGTAGAGGCGCATCCAGTGAGCAAAATGAGTAACGATAATAGAGTGGACCTAGCCTTCGGTTTCATGAGAAATTTCCTTTTCAAAACAATTTGATTTTGCAGTTATTTATCGGGTGATCACCAAATAGACACATTGTGGATAAGCAGGAGATATCTTTTGATCTTTAAACTCACCAGTTGTTGATCGGAGGCTTTGCTATGGATCGTGGATCATTTTGTTATTACGATCCTTCCCAGTGGGAGCGAAAGTGATCATCACCTACCCGTATCAATCAATCTTCCAGCCATAAGCTTCACCTGTCATGTCAAAGTGCCTGTTCTTCATCAACAAACCAGTGCTTGGGTTGATGCGTCGAGGCGCTCGCTTAACGTAAGACGAGTCATTGAGCGGAATGTTCTGTTGGTGCAAATGCCAGACATGAATGAAGAAATAGGTGAGGGCGGCGGCACTAGCGAATAGCCAGTTTATATAAAAGAGTACAAACCAAAATAACAACGCGATGTACTTATTTTTGTGGATAACATCCAGAGGCTTATGTAGCCAAATAACGCTTGGGAATACCATCAACATCACACCCCAGCTTTGATATACAGTCACTAACGCACCAAGACAAAAAACGCAAAATAGTGCGAACTTTTTTAGTGTTTTCATCTTAGTCTCCATCTTGTGCTTAGTTTTCCTAAGTATACAGGTATAATTAAAACTTAGAAAATCTAAGCATCGTAGGTTGATGATGATTCTCACTTGTCTAAAACAAACCCATTTCCACAGCGCCTTAAACAGGCAAGAAATCGCGTTGGTATCAGCCAGAGGGAGCTTGGTATCCGTTTGGGTATGGACCCAGGTTCAGCGAGTGGCCGTATGAATCATTATGAAAAAGGGCGTCATATGCCCGATATCGGTACGCTACAAAAGCTTGCTCAGGAGCTCGGTGTGCCTGTTGCGTATTTCTTTTCAGATTCCGACAGCTCAGCAGAACTGGCATGTTTGATTGAAAAGCTCAGTGAAACTAAAAAGCAGGCGCTTATTGAGCAGCTCAGGCTGGAGCTCGATAACATCGACCAGCAATAAAGTTATCGCTCTCGTCCGGAATACCAAAATACTCCACCGACTGCGGCGACTGTCAGTAATAAACCACCCAGCCAAATCCAAAGTTCCATAAAACCTCCATTATTTTTGTTTCTCTTTAGCTTAGTATTCCTAAGCCTCTACTTCCTTAATTTTACCATCTATTTTGAAAATGCAAGCCCAAGCGACAAAGCTCCACACCAAGCGATGTGGAGCAAGCAAATACATTAAGTGTTGTATTTCTTGGTGGCTTTAGTGAGTTCTTTAATGGCTTCGGTCAGTGTGCTTATACGGATGACACGTTGATCCAGCTTTTCTAACTCATCGAGCAAATGCAAATACAGCGGGATCTCCCAGGGCATTGCGTATGAAAAACGTCTCAATACACCGTTCGATACTTCTTTTTCTTCGAGCTCTTCGTCTGGGTAGCGATGAAGAATAAGGCGATACCATGTGATCTTTGGTAAGCCTTTTGATTTTTTGACTTTGAATTTGTAGCGTATTGGATATTTCACTTTGTACTCAGCTGTCAGAGCTTTGCACAGCTTTTCCAATCGAGCTTCAAGGTCTTTGGCCGCAACCATTAGTATCTTCGATTCATCGGCGACAAATAGAGGTAAATCTTTTATTAATTCTGGCTGTGGTGATTGTTCTGGCAGTGCAATATCAAAGTCTGACAGGTCTAGCTCTCCGTAATAGTTTGTGATGCCAACGGCAGGTTTTTTAGTCATGTTGCATCTCCATTTTTTTGAAGTGTTTATGTAGCTTGTGAAGTCGTTTTGTACAGGTTTGGGCCTTCTTCTTGATGGATAGGATTTCATGCCGCACTTCTCGTATAAGGGCGAAGGCATCTTCGGTGTACTCTATAAGGTCGGATTCCCATTCAGCGTTAGCTTTTGAAAAGCGGCTTGGTGGGTAGCGAAAGCCTTTTCCTTTGCGGATATGTGTCGAGCGAACACGGTGCTTTTTATTGTGTCGCTGCGCCATTTGATTCTCACTCATGTACCAGTTATGGTGCCATGCGGCCTCGAACGCGTTGTCACGGTTGCGGACTCGACAGGCGAAATGACCGGGGTTTGTGTCTTTATAAGAACGGTGGATTCGCCAGAAGTTGTTGGCGTAGCAACTTGCTAAAAACTCCAGCAAATAAGGCTCTTGATCAGTAAAATGCTCGACTTGTGCCAGAGCATTGAGTGATTGTGAAAGTGCTAGCTCGAAAGCTTGCTTCTCTTCGGTTGGTTTGCACTGCTGTGCCATTTTATGCCAGCGATAAGCTGCGCTGTTCTCATCTAACATCGTTACGTTACTCCTTGGTTTTGCTTGTTCGTCACCAATTACCGTAACCCAGACGTCCTTTAGCTATAACACGCGAAGTTGCCCATTTTGGGCGTTAGATATTTGCCCCATATCCCAGCAGCTAAAGCAGCAATAGAAGAGATTCCTTTCCTGGGAGCTGACCTGTTGCTTTCCAAATCTCTATCTTTGTGGGAGGTCGAAGCTAATAATCCATGACTGGTTAATGATGGTTGTTGGGATGCTGATACTCACAGTCCGGTATTTGTGGGATATGGCTTAAGATTTTTGTTTGTTCTGGGATTTGAGGAGTAGTAATCCAATTATTGTGGGATGTTGGAAGGATTTATTGTTGATGCTCCTGGCAACTTTCACATGTGAAAGCCCATGGGGCTGCACGTGGAGTGCTGTGAGCAAGAGTGCTTTTGGGTTGCTTTTCGGTAAGTAAAGATAAGTGGTACATGAAAAAATAGATTGAAAAGCTATCCTTAGATAGCATTTCATCGGCTTTTGTCCATTATCATGGCACTCTATATTCGTATTGAAATCACAGTAATACAGTGCATTTTTTAGTAATATGTAACCTATTGATTATTTGAAGGAATAATGACCGTTGAAATTTGCACAAGCTCTCAGCATTCTCTCAAAGTCTTCACCGTATGCGGTCAGTACTGAGAGAGAGCAGAATCAAGACCACCTTGCTGAATACAAGCGCTACATCTACATCAAGACAGATATAGAAGCGGATTTTAAGAAAGCTCTCTTATCGGCCAAGCCCAATCAAATCATCTTCCTATGCGGAAGTAGTGGTGATGGCAAATCCGAGATCTTGACGCAGTACAGCCAAAGAAACAAAGTGACTCATGACTTCCATTTGGATGCAACGCACAGCTTTAATCCGAGTCAGACTGCCATTCAAGCTCTCGATCAGCGTTTCTCCGAGTTCAAGCAAAGCAACAAACCACTCGTTGTGGGTATCAATGTGGGTATGTTGGGTAACTACGCAGAAGAAGGCTCTGAAGAACATAGCGACATCAAAAAGGTGGTTAGAGACTTTCTCTCCCGCAAGCTTTCGAAAATTCCAGAGCAGTACGTGTTCTTGGATTTTGAAGACTATCCAAAATTCACCTTCGATGCAGAGGGTAGTGCATCAGACTTTGCTGAGCAGTTTCTGAAAAGACTGACTGCGCAGACGCTTGATAACCCGTTTTATGTGCTTTACGACAATGAGCGTAAATCTGGAGGACATAATCGCCTGACCGCTAATTATGCGCTGCTGAGTCGGCCAGCAGTTCAGGAATCCCTGATTGGATTACTACTCAAAGCTCGCCTTATCAAAGATCAGTTCCTCACGGCTCGAGCGTTACTGGATTTCACTTTCCAGTTGCTTGCAGCTGATGGCTACTTGTTCGACAACTTGTTTTCAGGCAGCGATAACGAGCTGCTATCCCGCATTCAGGGTTTTGACCCAAGTAATCTGCACACGCGTAAAGTCGATGAGTTTGTGCTTCAGCATGGGCTGGGCATTGAAGATGAGCGGTTCAGTGCATTTAGGTCAAAAATTAACGAGCTTGGTTTTTACGAGTTAACCGAAGCAACGTCTTTCCTTCGCCTTTTCTATTTGCTTCGGGGTGACAACGAGCTAAGCAATGAGTTTGTAACGCCTATCCAAAACGAGTTTACAAACAATCTGGTAGAAACCTATGCATCTGTTTGGATGTTACATCGTGATTTCGATGGTTCAGGAAAGATGCGTAAAGAGCTTGGTAGTTTCTATAAGGAAACCCTGATCTCAGCGCTTCACCGCTATTGCAACCGACATGCACCAACACTCGATAAAGACGAGTATTTAGTCTCTGAGCTTAATGGCTACAAAACGGCGGTGTCTCTTGAAGTTAAGCCAGATTTTTCAGCAATACAAAACAACGTACTCGAAAAAATAGGCACCTTCAATGCGTATTTGAAAGTCGGTGATAAGTCGCTTAAGCCAATGCCGATTAGTGTCAGGCTGCTAGAGCTGCTCGTGAAAATTGGTCAAGGGTACCGCCCTAACAAGCATGACAAAAATGCAGTGCTTTTACTTGATGAAGCACTGGAGCAGATGCTGACAGTCGCTAAGCAAAAAGAGACCTTGTTTATCCTGAAGGGTGATAAGCGCTACAAAATCGTGAAAGAAGAAAGTGACTATTTTGAAGTGAGTGGTATGCGCTAATGACGACCGATAATTTTACATTACCGATAAAGACTGGTTTGCCACAAACTGCTGCCGACAAGTTCCAAAACAAGAACATCTTGAACAGTTACATCCCCATTCGAACCAAAGGCAACGACTTTGATTGGTCTTCTGTTGTGGGGTTGGTGCTTCGCGGATTACTTCGTAAAAAAATCGAAAAGTATACCTACCTAGATTTCGCAGCGGATTGTAAAGCCAACTTACAAAGCAAACTGGGCGAGGAAGATTTTTGGGAAGTACTGGAAGATATGTATTTTGCCAACCGAGACATCTTCTCGGTAAGCCCAGAATTTTTGTTGTTTAAGAGTCAGAAAAGTGAGTGCAAAGCAGGCGATCTACGTGTGGCATCTCTCTTTATCAACCTGTTAAATGGTCGACAAATTGAGCAGTTTGATGCCAACTTGAACTTCATCGAACAAGAGCTGTTAGAAACCCTGCGTTCCAAAACCAAACCAGATACCGACAAATCACTACGTGCTTCGGAAGCGCCCTATTTGCCATACATGGCCGAGGCATTTAAACGTGATCTCGAATTTTTAACCACGTATCCCAAATACCTGCTGGATGAGTTTGAACAATTCTTGGCATTTTACGGGTTTGCTTACACGGCTCAGCTCAGTCTATCGCTATCTGATTGGAAAACCGGTGAAGCCCCCAAAGCAAAACCGCTCTATTTCATCATGGATCATGAACGCGCCAGCGGTGAGCGAATTCATGTGAAAAAGCACGGCTACAAGCTCTTTAGTGAGTCTTCTTTCAAGCTGTTTCCTGTCCTTTCTATGTTGGAAAACATCCAGCCCAATCCGGACGAAACGAAGAAGCCTTTATGGCAGCTGGCGAGAGATATCGAAAACTCGCAAAGAAGCGACCTGGCTGATCAAATTAAAAACTATGCGCTGATGTTCCGAGCCAACCGCAAACTGGACACTGATATTCCCAGGGACGCAGTAACGGCCATTGATTGGCTGGAATACGCGTTAAAGCTAGCAGAAGAGCAGTTCCGGGACCCGAAAACAGACCGACCAGCCATTATCAAAAAGTACATGACTGAGGTTGAGAAGAATATGGCCGCTGACTTTGTGCAAGCCCGCGGTCGCTCAGGCCGAGTGCTTGTCCTTACGCAGGACCATATTATTTTGCTGACCAACCTGGTGGTGGGCAAAGAAGAGAAGCTCCGCTTCCATGAGCTAGTTCTCGGCTTTCAGGATAGGGGAATATTTGTTGATAAGCAGACAGAGCAAGAGCTTATCAAGTTCTATGAACGAATTGGTAACGTTGAACGCATGAGTGATAGTGGAGATGCAGTGTATGTGCGCAAAACAATTTGAATCGTTTCTGGTTGAGCAGTTTTTACTGCATGCGGAAGGAAACATACGCGCAGGCTATCGCTACCAGTTTAACTCACCTGATCACGGTAACAGCCAGCGTTTGTTTGATGCGTTACTCCGTCGTAAGGACGGTGAGATTATAGTTAGTAACAAGGTGGCGTTGAGCTACGTGAGCGTCCAAGGCTGCAAAGTGGTTCCTGTGCTTCATGGCGAAGAAGACGGAGAAAGCGGGTTTACCGAGAACTATATTTCTCACCTGCGTGATGAAATCGCAAGCCAAGAAGGTGCTCTGAAGGGCTGTGCGCTGGTGGTCATTCACAACAGCCGCCTTGATACCCTTATCAACTCAGCGGAAGACTTGGGGCAGCCTGGGCAAGTTTGGAGCCCTGAGAACATCAAAGTCGCACTTAGCGGTTTTATTGAACAAACTGACAAATCCCGAGATGTATCACTTTGCCTGCTGGATGACCAGTTTGACGCGATCCTAGAAGATGGCGCTACCATGTTTGGCTTCGAATCGCTGTACAAAGCGGTCGAAGATGGCGAGCTTTGTTTTAGCGAACTCGGGATGTTCGATGATCCTTTTGTCGCGGAGCTATCTGGTAATCGAAAGCAGATCAAACAACGGCTGGAAGAGAACCGCGCGCTTTACCAAGAGTTGTCGTTTGAAGTCGAGCACTTTGGTCAGCAACTCGAAGAAAGACTGAAAGGCTTTAGCAGCAAGTTTATCAAAGAACATTTTTCTGACGATGGTTGGAAAGATGTGGAGTTTGAAACTTATCGAGAAGAGATCAAAAAGAACAAGATTCAGCACCTTAAGCATGAAGGTGAAGAAGAGACCAATGATGCGCAAGTAATTGGTCGCTACCCAAAAGAAACCAAAGCGGGCTTGCGTGACCGTCACCTGATCATTGCCCTCGAGGAAGGACAAAGTGAGTTTGAACTTAAACTGAGCTTTTCTGGCACCAGTGATTTAAGCAAAGAGCAGTTTAAAGTCTCGCCAGCGAATGCACTAGGCAAGCAAGAGATCATCAGTACGCGCCTAACCAGTAAAGGAGCAAACGCCACTCTAGCGGCCAGTTATGCCAATGAGCCTCTGTTTTTCACGCTAGCATTGAAGCGTGACAATACCTCTGAAAATCATAACTTCCGTTGCTTGGTCGTCAGAAAAGGCGAGTTTGACTTCGAGGCATTTAAAAACATTTTCGTCGTTGAGCCTTCGAAAAAACGCCTTACCTTGAAAACAGAAGATAACAGCCTGGTTATCAACCCTGCGTTAACTGTAAGCCGAAGCCTAGATGATGTTGGTGAAGTGGTTGACCGCGCAGAATTTGGTGTTGTCGATTTTGAATCTTTGGCTAACGAGTCAGAAGATATCGGTTTTGTGGTGAAATCAGGTGATAACACACTGGCATTTCGCATAGAGGGTGAGACGGTAGAAAGCAGCTTGTCCTTCCCACTGCTGCTTAACCAATCGCGCTTCCATAAGTTGTTTGATGATGACGTGTTTGGCGAGCTTTACCCGAGTAAAGATGTTGTCGCGATTGATAATAGCGAATTTCGCGTTATGGAGCCGCGCATTAGCTTACTTCGTTGGGAAGAACGTTTCGTTCAGCAAAAGCAAGTCTATCTGGCTGAATCCAACAGCATATCGTTGGAAGAGTTAAGGTCTATTGATGACAATCTCCACTCTGCATACCAAGCACTGTTTGACTATCTAGCAAGCCGAAGGACAACGATTTCGCTAGTGTCGTGGGGGCCTCAATTTACCGCACTCGTGAAAGCGACCGTGGATGCATTCCTTGATTATTTTAATGCGATCAAAGTTGGCGGCATGCTAACCAAAGAGCAAAAGTTTGTGATGCAAATCGGTTTGGTTCGCGAGAATGGCGAAGAATACTACTCGCCTTTTCACCCGCTGGTGCTGGCGTACTACTTAAACCTTTGCAATGAAATGCAAAAAGATGACAGCTTTGCTGACTTGCCAACAGTTACGTTCAATCGCTTGGGGCCAAGTGGATTGCTTCCGTATGTTTATCATCCAAAGCATGAGTTTGCCTACAACCAGCAAGTGACTGAAAACGGGTTTTGGGTAAAAAGCGTCCCTCACCAGAAAAGCTGTCTGAAGTTCGTTCGCAAGCTAGTTAAAGAGAAGATCAACGAGTTCCAGAAAGCGTTTCGCCACTTGTTTACCGGCTCAGAGAAGAGTGTGCTGGTGAATGCAGTCAATCAAGAGAGTGCAGAAGAGCTATTCCTCGGTTTGGTCGACTATGTAAAAGACAACCTGGATAAAGCGGCGTCAATCCATATCAACCTGTACGATGATGCCTTGGTTTTCAACGCCTTTGATCAGTTTGCAGAAACGTCGAACTACGAAGAGTTAAAGTCTTGGCTGGAGCTGGACCGCGGAAAAGTGCGTGAAAACGCCGACACCATTATCGACATTCTTCGTACCCGCCTTACTTACAGCAAGTTCACCAATGCCCATAGCGAACGCGAAGGGCAAGCTTACTCGCACCTGTCATTTTTCAGAAACAACGACAACGTGAAGTTAACGACCTTGAGCGTTGACGACATGCCGAGCGGTATTGCGTGTGATGGCCTGCTAACGGGCGACGCCTCCAAAAGTGATGAAGGATCGTACTTCACTGCATTTGGTTTGCAAAACGTTCAATACCGTAACCAACCGCACCTGGAAATGGCGAAGTATGTTGGTTCGTTAATGGAGCCAGCATTAAAGCCAAGCACGCAATACACGGGTGCCAATGCTCCCGCGCTTGCGGTCAATGAAGACTTTAAATCGCTGCTAGATCGCTCTTATGACAGCTCGATTTGGACCACCATCATCGACCCTAAGGTGACGCTGGACTTCTTCCACGCCAATCAAGATGTTGTGCTTATCCATTATTCCGATCAGTACACCAGCTCTGCCAGTTACGATGCCATTACGGTAACCGCACAGCGCGGATTGTTCGAAAGGGTGGTGGCGCAAAGTGGCGGTGGTCAAATCAACGAGTTCAATGCCTTTAACGGTGATTGGCTGCTGAAGATGATGACCTGCAACGACACCATTCGCAAAGAGCGCACTGGCATTATCGGTGCCTATAAGTTTGCGACCTGTCTTGTGCATAAATCTGATATCACCTGGGTGCCGCTATCTGTCGGTGAGATGATCCGCGTATCAGGCAACATCGGCCTGAAAATGACGGACAGTGATTTCTCACGCAATGTGCAGGGATATAAAAAAGGCGCGATTTCAGATGATGTATTGCTGGTGGGCTTTAAAGAGGGCAACCTTTATCTGCTTCCTGTCGAAGTGAAAGCTGGCTCCACGCCAGACTACAAAAAAGCAGTACAGCAAGCGAATGAGCTTCGCCGCTATCTAACAGAGCTTTTGAGCGACGAGACACTGGCGTCGAAGCTATACCGAGGCTTGTTTATCCGCCAGGTGTTGATGCAAATCGACAAATACCGTCTCTACAACGTATTCAGCAATGACTATTTCGAAGCCCTGCTTGCAGAGAAAGAAGAGTGGCTGCGCGGCAACTACACAATCGCAGAGCTTGAGAACTACCCGGCAGGTCTAGTGGTTAGCCATCTTGAAAGCGGAAGCTGCTTCGAGCCTGGCTACAACATGCAAGATGGCGTGTTGAAGGTTGACCTTCCGATATCTTTGCTGCCTTCACTGGTGCAACACCCGCTTCAAGTGCTAATGAATGAAAAGGACATCGCGCAGATCTGCCATGTGCCAGCTGAGTATATGTTGGTGGAGCAGACAGCGTTGAAAAAAGAAGAGTCACTCGTCCCATTAGACGTTATGGTCGACAAGCCAGAGAATTTAAAACCGAACCTCCAAACTGAGGTTCCGTCAAAGTTAGCTGCAGAGTCAACCCCAGATTATGCGAGCGAATGCCGAGTGGAGATTGGTCAGAATACACTTACCGGCGAAAAAGTGTTCTGGGAGTACGGGCATAAAGATCTAGCAAACCGCCACCTGATCATTTTTGGTAGCTCAGGGCAGGGTAAAACCTACTGTATCCAAGGTTTGTTAATGAGCTTGGCCGATGCTCAAATTCGATCGCTGGTGATTGATTATACAAACGGCTTCTTGCCGAATCACCTTGAGCCGGAGTTCATTGAAAGATTGAACCCTAAGTCTAACATCCTCTGTAATGAGCCATTCGGCATGTCGCCATTCAGAGCTCAAACTCAGGATTTTGGCGGGATTTTAATCGAAGAAAAGCCTCATACAGTAGCGGGACGCGTCGCCTCTGTGTTCAACAAGGTTTATTCAACAATTGGCGAGCGACAGATCGCAGTGCTTAATGAAGTGATTGAGTTTGGTGTCCAGCGGTATGGCAGTGCTTACAGCTTGCAGAACATGCTGGATGATTTAAACGAAGAAGAAACCGCAGGTCCCGCGCTAGCCAGTAAACTTGCACCTCTCGTTAAGTCCAATCTCTTCTCATCTGACAGTGATAAAAGTTGGAGTGAGGTGTTTGAGAGTAAAGAACATAGTTCAACAATCATGCAGCTCGCGTCGCTTAACCACGATATTTCAATGCTTTGTACTGAGTTTTTGCTTTGGGATCTATACTCCTACGCATGTAGTTACGGTAGTAAGGAAAACCCGCTACCTATCGTGTTAGATGAAGTGCAAAACCTTGATCATCGTCTTGAGAGCCCGTTAGGAAAAATGCTCACGGAAGGGCGCAAGTTTGGGGTATCTCTGATTCTGGCGACTCAAACGCTAAGTATGCTACGCAAAGATGAGCAAGATCGCTTGTTCCAAGCGTCTCACAAGCTGTTTTTTGCTCCAGCTAAAACAGAGACAAAGACGTACGCGAAAATTCTTGAACTGAGCATGCCAGGAACAAAGCAGGCTGAGTGGGAAAAGCAACTCGGGGACCTATCAAAAGGGCAATGTTTATCAGTTGGTTACCATTTGGACAAAGGGCAGCTGAAGATGAGTGTGAAGAAAGTGAAGGTTTCTTCCATGTCATCCCGCCAGAACCGCCCTGAAGCTTGAAACGAGGTAAGTCGATGGAGCTTTCTGAAAAAATTCAGTTAATTTCGCGCTGGCGGCGAGGGGACCAAAGGGCCCCTCATAAGCCTTTGATGTTGTTATATGCACTGTCTGAGTACAAGCAGGGGCATCAGCGTCTCTTTCGGTTTGAGGATGAGGTAGACCAGCAAGTCAGAGACTTGCTGGTGCAATACGGCCCAACCAGGAAGGCCTATCATCCTGAGTACCCATTTTGGCGTTTAGCCAATGAAAAAGAGCCCTTCTGGGAGCTCATCAACGGTGAAGAGTGCATTCCAAGGAAGAGTAACACTGACCCCAAGAAATCTGAGCTGATTAAATACAATGTGATGGCAGGGTTTGATGAAGAGTCATTTCGGACAATTCTCGCAAACCCAAAGCTTATTGATGATATTGCATCAAAGATCATTCAGGATAATTTCCCTGAGACTCTGCAAGAAGAGCTGTTTGTGCGATTTGGCTTTGAGGTGAACACCTCGACCAAGTCGAGAGACCCAGAGTTTCGTAGGAAAGTGCTTCGCGCATACAACTATAAGTGTGCAGTATGTGGTTTTGATTTAGCGATGGATAACGTCACTGTTGGTGTTGAAGCTGCTCACATAAAATGGAAGCAGTATTTTGGTCCCTGTGATATTTCAAATGGTATTGCGCTTTGCAGCATTCACCATAAAGCATTTGATCGTGGAGCTATAACCTTAGATAGCCATTTCAAAGTCAACGTTTCTCCTGCTGTTACAGGTGGAGAGTTGGTGGAAAGGTTAATTTGGGATTTTGATGGTAAGGCTATTCGTTTACCTAGAGAGTCATATCATTATCCAGCTGACAGCATGGTTGAATGGCATGTGAGTGAAGTGTTTAAAGGTGAATAATTGATGAGTCGATTTTGTTTTGTCTATAACCGAGATTCCGCAGCCAATTTAGGAATAAACTGCTTCATACAGAACACCAAGAAGCTTAAGCAGCCGAGTCTGATGCTCTTGAACACCCGTTATGAAGCTTTGGCCGCCAAATTCGAGTGTGTCGATACCTTCGAATTTTAAGAATACCCAACGTGCCGTCGGTTTAGTTGTCGTCTTGTTCTTTACCATGCTAGGAAAGAATTCCTCGGTCTTAGTGAGACTCTCTCGGATTTTGTGCTCTAAGCTTGCGTAGACGAGTAGGCTCAGCGTCATGATCATCAGTAGTGCCTCGATTCGCTGAGGTTTCTTCAGGAAAATTGATGATGTTAAGAACTCAGGGCTTTTCAAAAAGCGAAAGCCGCGTTCGACCTTTTGCTGAGACTTGTAATGTTCAAGCAATGCAACCATTGTTAGGTCGGTGTTGTCAGTATCGTTGGTGGCGAGAATAAACATACCTACTTTAAGCTTGGCCAGTTTCACCTTTTCTAGATCGGTATAAGGCGTAGCATCTATCAAATAGTGGTATCCCGTCGGCTTTTCATCTTTCTTCGGCCGACCACGACCTGAATAAATTGGCTCTTTAACGATGGTTGATTGCGCGAAGCCAAGCAAATGACACTGGTTGGCGAAGTCGCTCATTGCTTGCTCGGCATCCACTGCGCAAGCAAACTGCTTTTTCTTTAGTTGTCCCAGCGCTTTCAGCTCTTTGGTGATATTTTTGTCTAAGTTCTTATAAAACGTTACCTGTTCTCGCTTGGTTGCTTGTTCACTATGAATCAACAGCCACTTCTGAGATACCGAGCCATAATCAGCGTCAACCCAACAACCCGAGTAGCCATTGCCGATATGGCTCAGCTGCTCTGGCTCAAGGTTCATTAAGGCCTCTTTGGCTGATTTAATGGTCATTGGAACACGCGTAATAAACTTCTGTTGTTGCTCATCCAGTGAACGAATGCCACGGAAAAGCCAGCTACCGCCTGAAGTAGAACAACAGGTGATGCCGCAATCTATGACCTTATCCCGCGCTATTTTCTGGCTCGTTACCGGTTTGGTGTTGCTGGTCGCGAGCTCTCGCATTTTAGTGTGGGGAGCGGTCAATATTGCTCAGGAACTGGGTGTCAGTGAACTGACGATTGTCGCTCTGGGGACTTCATTGCCGGAACTGGCGGCATCGCTTGCGGCAGCGCGTAAAGGTGAGCATGACTTGGCTGTCGGTAACGTGGTAGGCTCAAACATGTTTAATTCGCTGGCCGTGGTCGGTATTGCCGGTGCCATTGAGCCGATTTCCGATGTTGGAGCGGAAATTTTCTGGCGTGACTGGTCATCGGTCCTGTTCTGTACGGCCTTGCTGCTCTTCACTGCGGTAAAAATTGGTAAAGCAAAAACTATTTCCCGCCTGGAAGGGGGAGTGTTCGTTCTGTGTTATTTAAGTTATAACATTTACTTGATTCAAGGCAGTGTTGGTTAGCGCTGCTTAATGCTGGTGCCTGGTTGAGATATCCGGGTACCGTTTTACAACATCCATAACCCGTTACGGAGATAAAAATGGAGTTACTCGTCAGCTTTTACGAGACACATCAGGCGTTGATTCTGGATATCATCCAGAACTCAATTTTAACCCTGCTTATTTTAGTGATTGCTTCTATCGCATCAAAACTGATGCGTGCCGGTATTCAGAAAGCCATTATGAAAGTGAGCAATGGTGATGAGATTGTCGCGTCTCTGATGTCTAAAGTCGGTGGTTATATTGTCTACATTCTCGCTCTGGTCATTATTCTCGACCTGTTTGGTGTCAATACCACCAGTTTGGTTGCCTTAGTCGGTGCGGCCGGTTTGGCGATTGGCCTGGCATTAAAAGATACCCTGAGCAATATTGCTGCGGGGATTATGATTTTGTTCCTGAAACCGATAAAAAAAGGTGAATTCGTTGAGTTTGCCGGTTACAGCGGTACGGTAAAAGATATTGGTTTGTTCACCTCAGTATTTGAAACCGGTGACGGCCTGTATATTTCCAGCCCGAATCGCACCGTCTGGAACGCAACCATTCGTAACTTCAGCCGTAACGGCCGTCGTCGTATGGAAATCGTGGTAGGTATCTCTTACGAGGATTCAATTGAAACCGGCCTGAAAGTGCTTCAGGATTTAGCGCTCAGCCATGAAGCAGTCATGCTGGATCCGAAACCGCAGGTGATGGTTCAGATGCTGGCGGACAGCTCAGTGAATCTGCAACTACGCGCCTGGTGTACCACGGATAAATACTGGGAAACCTACTGGAGCATTCAGCGTCAGGTGAAAGGTAAGATTGAGGAAGCGGGTATGACCATTCCGTTCCCGCAACGTGATCTGCACATTACGATGACTCAGCCTCAAGCGCAGGAATTGCTGGGTCAGAACAAGGCCTGATGCTCAGCCATTAGCGTTTAATGCTACATAAAAAAGCCTCGCAGTTATCACTGCGAGGCTTTTTCGTATCAGTGTCTCGTCCTGAAATGTGTTTACATATTGATGACGAGAGACTGAATAGTCACTTTGTCAATGAGTGGCTCCGTTACACAAACTCGGACACGGAGCCTGCCCATTGTCTTTTAAAGTAAACCGTTATTTGGCTTTCTTAACCCGCGGTTCACTCATCAGGCCTTTAATCAGCGATATTGTCGCTATCAACAAGACGATAGTGAACGGGAAGCCGGTTGTTACCGCCATCGCCTGCGCCGCAGCCAAACCACCACCCAGCAGCAATGCTATCGCTACTAAGCCTTCGAAGGTACACCAGAACACGCGCTGTGGTGTCGGTGCATCCACTTTACCGCCGGCAGCAATGGTATCGATAACCAGCGAACCTGAATCCGATGATGTGATAAAGAACACAACGACCAGTACGATACCGATGAATGATGTAATTTCATGCAGAGGCATAACTTCAAGCATTTCGAACAGTTTCAATGGCAGGTCTGCGTCCATCACGGCTTTATAACCATCGTTGACGTATTGACTGATCGCGGTACCACCGAACGCCGTCATCCAGAACACACACACGGTTGACGGAACAATCAGCACACAGACGATAAACTCGCGTACGGTTCGGCCACGTGATACACGAGCAATGAACATACCGACGAATGGTGACCATGAAATCCACCACGCCCAGTAGAACGATGTCCAGCCTTGAGAATAGTTCACATCTTCACGGCCAAATGGCATCGACAGTGCAGGGAAGTTGGTCAGATAAGCACCGATATTATCGAAAAATCCGAGCAGAATCGCGGCTGTCGGACCGATGACTACCACGAAAAACAGCAGCAGTGCAGCCAGCAGCATGTTCATTTCTGACAGGCGTTTTACGCCGCCATCAAGGCCAGCCAGTACAGACAGCAGTGCAAATGCAGTGATCACAATGATCAGAATAATTTGCGTGGTGTCAGTCAATGGGATATCAAACAGGAAGTTTAACCCGGTCGCAGCCTGAGACGCGCCGTAGCCCAGAGATGTCGCCAGACCGAAGACCGTCGCCACAATTGCCAGAATATCGATGATATGACCAGTCCAGCCCCAGACTCGTTCGCCAAACAGCGGATAGAACACTGAACGCATAGTCAGTGGTAACCCTTTGTTGAACGAGAAAATAGCCAGTCCCAGAGCCAGCAATGCGTATATTGCCCAAGGGTGAAGTGCCCAATGGTAAATCGTCGCTGCCATACCGAGCGAACGTGCGGCTTCGGTATCACCCATCGCACCACCCAGTGGTGCCCAGTCGGTACGCACACCATTTTCCAGTGTGGTGCCGCCCAGCGCGGTAGTGAAATGGGTCATGGGTTCAGAAACGCCAAAGAAGACCAGGCCAATCCCCATGCCGGCCGCAAATAACATCGCCAGCCATCCTGAATAGGAATAATCCGGAGTGGCATCGGTACCGCCGATTCTGACCCGGCCTAACGGTGATATGGCCAGTCCGAGACAGACGACAACAAAAATGTTACCTGATAACAAGAAGAACCAATCAAGACTTGAGGTGAGCCAAGATCTTAAGTGAAGAAACAGGGGTTCGACTTGTTCGCGAAAGATTAGGGTTGCAAATACAAAGATGACAATCGCTAAGCCTGAGACGGCGAAAACCCGGTTATGAATGTCCAGGCCAAACGGACCGGCGGAAAGAACGACGTTGTCCTGACCAACGGTATAATCTGTATCGATTGGGTTTGCTTTGCCACTAGGGTGGGGAACACCACCGTTATCGCTACTCATTTTCTCTCCATTGTTGGTTATAAAAATTCACTAGATGTCGTGAGAAGCTAAGCACTCAGATAATGTGAGTGCTTCTCTTTTTCCAAGAAAATGATTTAGGTCATTTCCATTGGATATAAAACTCTCCTAATATAAAAAATACCCAGTTAGTACTGCCATAAATCACCATCTGAGATGGAAAAAATAATGAAAAACATGGCATTAAAAGGACCTTATTATTGTCCGTTATCTTACTGGTTGCAATCTCCGTTGCATTGGCCAATTTCGCCTCTTACTACGAGCAAAAACCTCTTTGACTAAGAGTATTATGGCTCAAAGTAACAGTTTTGTATTGGAGCAAGCGGAAATGATCAGCTCCTACATCGATGAGAAAGGGCTTTGTTGCGTAATTCGATGGAACTAAATCAAGAAACTACGATCTGAGCGGCTACGCCCATCAATCGTCGTAGCCTCATGCCTAAACCTCGTTACAAAACAACTAACTGGAAGCAGTACAATAAATCCTTAATCAACCGTGGTTCTCTGACCTTTTGGATTGATGAGGAAGCGATAGCTGAGTGGAAGCAAAACAAACAAGGCAAGCGTGGTAGACCTCGCCGATTCAGCGACTTAGCCATTACTACTGCACTGATGGTGAAACGCGTTTTCTCTATGCCCTTGAGAGCGCTACAAGGTTTTCTAGACTCCGTATTTAAGCTGGCTAACATCCCGCTTGTTTGCCCGCACTACACCTGTATAAGCCGCCGAGCTAAGGAAGTTGAAGTTTCATTTAAAACCAAAACCAGAGGAGCAATACAACATCTGGCCATTGATGCCACTGGCCTCAAGGTTTATGGCGAAGGTGAATGGAAGGTCAAGAAGCATGGAACTGATGGGAAGCGAAGAGTCTGGCGTAAGCTGCATATCGCGGTAGATACAAGCACCCACGAAATAGTCGCAGCAGAGCTGAGCTTATCTAACGTCACTGATGCCGAAGTGCTCCCCAACTTACTCAAGCAAACACGTCGTAAAATCATTGAGATATCAGGCGATGGCGCTTATGACACAAGGAATTGCCATGATGCCATACGGATCAAGCGAGCTGTTCCGCTCATCCCGCCAAGAGAAGGAGCAGCCTTCTGGGAACAAGGGCACCCTCGTAACTTAGCGGTAGGTTGCCAGAAGCTCTACGGCTCCAACAAGAAGTGGAAAAAGCGGTATGGCTATCATAAGCGCTCTCTGTCAGAGACCGCAATGTACCGAGTAAAACAGTTGCTAGGTGGGAAATTAAGTCTAAGAAATTACAACGCTCAGGTTGGCGAGACTTACGCCATGATCAAAGCACTGAACAAACTTACAGGGCTTGGTATGCCTGAAACTCAGTATATTGTATAAAAGTCGCTCAACTTTAGGAGGTTTGGTTTCTCGTCTGAATTACGCAACAAAGCCGTGTGGCGGCGCAGTTTTCACTATTAAAAGAGTTATTACTTAAGGGAAAGGTCACGCTTAACTCAGAGTTGGATTTTGATGAATTATTGGCTTGCTTTCAAGATATAAATCTTGACTCTGAATACTTTAGTCCAAGAACAGCGACTAAAAAAAGGTTGCTGGATGTGTTTAGACTCAGGTTAGCTCTAATTAAACCTGAAGGTTTGGATGAAGAGATAATTAGGGCGGCTGCTTTTAAATAAAGCATAATCTCTATTTACAACCCCTGTAAGTGTCTTAAATGACACTTTCAGGGGATAATTTAGGGTGTATATCTAAATGGCTCTTGATATCTCGCTGCAAGATTTAAAGTTTCTAATACTAGCTATTCCATCTTCAATATGCGCAGCCCAAGCTTGTTGATACTCTTTACTATCAAGCCCTGGGTAGTACATTTTCAGTATAAGTTCCGTCACATCACCAGTTTCACCTAGCCACGTGTACTTATCTAGTACAAGTGAGCCATCCAATTTAGCTTCTTGGCCTTGGTATCTAAAGTCACTTTCAATAGAACGGAAGAAAGCGATGCGAGCTGATACGTTTGGAGTGATGCCAGTATATCCCTTCAACTTTTTAAGCTGCTCTTCAGTAGTACGAGTCAGGTTCATACGATTAGGTAGCATTACACAGCCTCCTTAGTTGTTTCTCTCCAGAAGTAACCTTCCTTCAAGGTTGAAGACTTAGTTGTACCGTCGAAACAGATCTCATAAGTACGAGCAATATCGTCTTGGATAAGGCTGGTGTAGTTTCTATCGATCTCTGTATCGGTAGATAAAATCACAACTTGATGGCTAGCGGTAGGGAAGTAGTTCTCTACCAGTTTGTCACGGTGATGTGAGTCTAATCTGCCTAGCGGAGTGTCAATGATGATGGGCAGTTTACGACCAGATGTACGGCCAAGAGCCTCTAGAATCGAGATCGCGTAGATTTGCTTCTCACCAGCAGACATCGCCTTACGGTTGATCTTAATACCGTGTTCATCAACTAACTCAACATCGAATGTTGCTGGGTTGATTGAAGCTGTGAGCTGTAAATCTTCCTTACGAGCAAGCTTTTTGTAGGACTGAACGAACTCGTTTTCTAACTGATTGACGCGAGCTTTAGTTAACTGTTCGCCAAATTTCTCTAGCAGTAAGATTGAGTTTTGGGCATTGCTAATACTCTGATCTTTATTGGATTGATCTTTATTCTTATCGTGTAGCTTCTGAATTTGACGGGCTGTTTCTAGTGCTTGGCGCAATTCGCGTTTTGCTTCTTCAAGCAAAGCATGGTATTCGATAATCAGCTTTTCTTTTTTCTTATCTAATGCGCGCACGTCCGCAAAAAGCTCTTGCACCTGCTCTTGCTCAGGAGCTCGCGCGATATTGTTTGAAGCGTTGTCGATCTCTTCTTCGACTTTTTGAAGACGCACTCGTGCTTCATCGAAACGTGAAAAAGATTCTCGAGCCAGATTTGAGAGTTGATAGTCAATCGTATTCGCTTGACGGTCGGAGATATCTAAAAGCAGCTCAGCAGAATCAAATTCACCCACGTGTGCTTTAAAGCTATCAGCAATCGCACTTTGAGCCATCTCGGTATCAAAACTTGGGTACTTTGAACGTAGTGTTTCTAAGAATGAGTCCAGTTCATTGCCAAAGTTCTGTTTCTTCTTAATCTGTTGTTCTTGCTTGATCTGAGTTTGAAGGCGCTGCATTGCATTAGGTGCTAGTGCGAATGGAAGACTTGTCTCCATCTCCATGCGGATTTGCTTTTCAAGCTCTACTTTCTCTTTAAGCAAGCTATCTACTTTTTGTTGCTCATCTTCTCGAGTTTTAGCCCAAGCGCCGCCGTTTTGAGATAGCTTATTCTCTAGGCTAAGGATATCACGTGATACGAGCTCAATTTGTGCATCAACGATGTCCGCTTCACCACGAAGTTTCTCTGCATTGCGCTCGTGGCTGATACGTTGCTCATCAAGAGAATCCATTTCCTCTTTTAAAGATTGGCTTAGTGCGCTAGAACCTTGTTTCTTCAAGAATATATTTAAGTCACTCTTGAGCTTTGCGATAACATCTAGGCCCAATAGTCGACGGACTGCGGTCTTTAGCACCGTGCCTGACTCATCTTCCGCAAGCTCTGCGATTTTCTCGCCGTCGAAGAAGAACAGGTCAGCAATGCCTGTTGGGATCAGTTCATTAAGGAAGCCCTGACACTGCTCGTAGTTGAGCTCTGGTATTTGGATGCCATCTTTCTCAAGACACAGGCTATCTTTCTTACCGCGTTTCCAGCCGCGAATCACTTTATAAGTGTTTTCTTCGCCGTTTTGGCTGTATTTAAACTCAAGCTCAATCGATGCGTTATCTTGCACACCACCATGACCTACACCCTTGTGAATAAGCTCAGATAGAGCTTCAACATATTCGCCATTGGAAAGGACTTGGCTAAAAGATTGACGCCCAAATAGAGCTAAACGTACAGCGGTTAGGATCGACGTTTTACCAGCACCGTTAAGGCCACCAAACAGAATAATTGGTCGTTCGGTTCCTTCAATAGGGCCATTTTTACTCAGACGAGCAGGAGCAGGGCGCAAGTCGATTTCATGTACGCCACGGAACACTCGAAAGTTGTTTAGAGTTAGTTTTGTAATTAACATTTCAGTATTTAAAACTCTTTTTGAAGCTGCTTATCTAGCTCTGCAAGTTGGTCGTTGTAGCGCTCGATCTCTTTTTGGTGAATATCAAACTCAGCTTTACTCTGTAGTGAAGCATGTTTTTGTTTGATTTCTTCTAAGCTTCCCCAATCCCTTTTTAATAGCGATGCGATTTTATTGGAAATGCCACTACGACGGCTTAAGCCTTCCATCGAGACTTCTAGCTCGATAAGCTTCATGATCATCTCTGGTGCAATATCAAAGTTGTCACAAAGCTCATGGATAAGTTGAGCGTCATCTTTACCAAAGCTTGCGTTATCGTCATATACCCAATCAAGGTCGTAACCGTAAACTTCTTTGAAAATTTTAGGTAGAGAATCGTCCCAATCTGGCTCATTTGGATCGTGAATCCACTCTTGGCGAATAGCATGAAGTTCAGGTACTGTGATCAGCTCAATCTCTCTTCCTTCAGCTTTAAACTTCTTATCCAGCTCAAGTAACTCGCGCAACCATTGTCGACGATACTTGAGCCAGTAAGGTCCAGGGACGTGCTTACGCTCTGTTGCAATGTCTTCGCCTTCTTTTGCGTATTGGTAGCTAACTTTACCTGTGCGACGTTTATGGTTTCGGTACTCTTCTTTGTTCGCTGGGTCGGTTGTCATGGATAACTTATTGCGGAACTCAAGAAGAGGAGCCATCCACTCTTCACCGTTTTGGATAAGGCTTTCCATTGCACGGTCTTTGGTTACGACAGTACATGTCCAGCAACCAAAGCGAGAGTTACCACAAGACGGTGTTGTCTCATCAATGACCATTGGACATTCGCCTTGACCAGAGGAGTCTTTGTAGAGGTTCCACAGCACAAGATTTTTGCCGCCCCATGGGTTTTCCCATTCAAGATCATATTTATCGATCCAAATGTTTTTAGGCCCGTAAGGTGTTTGTTTCGTTTCTAAATGACAAAGACGCAGTAATTTCCATACATCGTCAACACCCCATGTATCGATGGGAGTAAAAATGAACGCATTCGCAAGTGTTGTATGGCGGGCTAATCGTGAGCCGTCAATTTTGTGTTTCGCGATGACCTGCGCGCGTGATGCACTCTCTTGGCTACGAGAGCCAAGTACAACAATCACTTCGTCAAACTGTGAGACTTTAGACTTGATAAAGTCACTCACAGGGTCAATCTTCATTCGCTCTGTACACCAACGGAAAGAGCGTGTTGGCGCTGGGTAGCCTTTACCAAGCAAGTTGGCCCAAAACGTTTGATTGTCTTTAGGGACGACTTTATGGCAAGTGATTGGTAGGTTATCGCGCTTTGCGCCTTTCTCTATAGCGGCTAACGAGTCTTTGATGTGGTTAACGACGACAGGTGTTTCAACTAGTGTGTCTGAAGATACAACAAAGACAGGCTTGTGGCGGTCTTTGGGTTCCAAACCAAGCAGTGCCAAGTAAACCAACGACATAACTGCTGATGAGTCTTTACCACCACTGTAACCAATTACCCATGGACGTTTATCCGCACAGTAAACACGCTGAACGTCAGCAATATAGTGGCTTAATTTGTTATTAGCGAAGTCTTCTGCATTGATAAAGTCTTCGTACTCGGCTAGGTCTTCTGCCAATTGTAGCTCGTGTATCATGATAACTGCTTCTCTAGAGCCTTTTCTTCAGGGGTTAGCGGTAACCCAAGTTCAATTTTTAATGCGTTGGCGGTAAGTTGGATATTCGTCGTCGACTTACTCAATTTTCCGTGGTTCATGCTTCGTTTAATCCACTCTGGGTTGGTTTTTAACCAGTTTACGTTTGCCAACTGTTGTAGTTTCTGTTTCCAATTGTTTGGCTCCTGGCAGAGGAGGTGCTTACCCAAAACACCAATGGCATGTAAGCCAACACCATGTGCATGAATGTACTCTTGTCTTAGTTGTGCAGGTGATACTTCTTTGTCTATTACCATCTGCCAATCTTTTATATGGCGAGTAACTTCAGCCCAAAACTCAGCAGCAAGTTTTTTTTCGTCTTCGTTGAAGCCGTCTTTTGGCCCTTTACTCAACAGTGCTCGGGTAGATTGTTTGATGCTACTTAATGTGAAAAGTTTATTTGATTTTGGGCTGATGCTGGATTTCTCCATTTCAGTCAGACCTACGAATGGTTTTACTTTGGTCGCTAATTCACGAGCGAGTTCTGAACTTTCATCTCTGTGGTCGTAAAGCGTACCCAGAGATGGACTTGGTTTGACGGCATACTTGTTTAGATCAGCAAACATTTGTTGGCTTCTATCTAGCCCTTCATCGATAAAGAACAAGACAGGAATATTGTCTTGGCCCAGATCGGGATTTTCTTTTAGAGCTTCTTCGATTGCTTTACGCCTATGCTGACCATCATTGATCAGAATTTGAGCGTCCATAGGGATTTGAAGTGTTCCCAAATTCGGAGCACCTTGATGATCGTGAAAAGAAATATTGACACCAACTGAAGCCGTTAATGCCGAAAATACATACTCTTTCGGGTTGTCGAGCAAGTACTTCACCATTTCAGGGATCCGAGTTTTGTTAAGCGTTCTTTGAGCTCGCAACTCTGGAGGGACATCATCTTCGTTGTAGCTGAATATCTTAGGGATAATCCGAAGAGGGCATGTCGCAATGTAAAACGGACGACCTGCTTGAATACCTCTGACAGCGGGAAAAGAGTAGCAATAGCCGGAATCTTGATTTTGCATAGTTGGCTCGAAGGTTATGTTATTTGTCCATGACATTTAATATAGATGGTGTGTCATTTTTTGACAAAGTTAATCTTTGAGTTTGTGATATTGTGTGTTTGTTATGTTTTATTGTTGGTAGATATGACAAACCAAGTCGTGCATTCTACAGGTATCAGGATCAGATTTCTATGGGGTGCTTGGTTTTTAAACTCTTTTTACGAAAGCGAGTGTGCCCTTAAGGTAAAGCCTTTGATTTCCTTGCTATGCTTTTCAAGCAAGACCTCAAATTCAGCGCGAACCATGTGGCTTTCTTCGGTTGGTTCAAAATCTAATAAGGTGGCTAAGCGTTTATCAAAGCTCAGTTGCTTTTTGTAGTTCTCGTGTTCGGGGGGCATGTAAAGATGCTTGTTTAACAGAGGCGGTCTACGCTTTTCATTCACATAATCAAAGAAGTCGATATCTTGTTCTGCCATTTTTATTTTTATGCGCTCAACTAAAAACGGTACGGAATGCTCGAAGTTATCATAAGCGGTTAAGGTGAGTTTACCTGACGTGATATGGATTTTGACAAGATCTATTTCTTCATCCAGTTCCCCGTACATTTGTAAACCTGCCCCCACGTATACACGTAGCAGCAAAGGTAAATCATCAATATAGTCTCGGTGTAGGATGATGGAATGCCCTTCATTCAATAAACTTGCGGGTAGTTGTTGGTGGGCCTTTTCACATTGCGTATTGATTAAGCTTGTATCGGCTATCGCAAACAGTAACTCCGCAGCTAGGTTAAGTGCGGTTTTATAATCATCAAATAGAGCTTTGATATCGCGTTTGAGTGACTCTGGTTGCTGCGTGTAAGGCTTTCTCTTTTCAAATAGCCCCATAGCAAAGTAAAGCAAAAGGTCTTCTTTGCGACGCTTTTCTGCGTTTTCGAACTCTTTGGTATCGAACATTTCTTGCAGTAAACCAAACACTTTTTTATGAGAACCAATTAGACTTCTCACTTCTTCAGAACGGTTAAATTCGTCATTCGCCGGTACCCGGCCAAGTTCCAGACATACGTTCCAAAAATCATCAAACAGAGTGCTGTTTTGGCTAATGGCCAACTTGGCTTTATCTTTACTCTCTATAGGCTGAGGCGATGTCAGTTGATGCCAAGTATGGTGCCGCTGGTACTTACTTTGGAGGTAACGTTGTTCTTCTAGCTTATCTTTGAATATGTAGAAGATGCCCGGTGCAACGGCAATCGCGTCTTCTTGCAAAGAACGTTCTAGGTACCCTTTGAATTCTGATTGTGCGTAGTATTTTTGGAATGTATTTCTTGTCGTAATCACCCCATCTTTATAGGGCTGAAACTGCGCAATGTACGAATCATTAGCCAGCATGACAGAGACGACCAGAATTTTGTTGGCGAGCTCCCAAGCGCTCAATAGTGCTTCAAGACGTTCATCTTGGTCTTCGATAACATTTAGGACAAACCCCAAGTTCACAATGTCCGAATTGACTTTATCGTTATCAGGCGAAAAAACCGGGTCCCAGCCCAATACATCGAGCCCGTGTGCTTCAAGTTCTCTCAGGTCGTCCCCTCGGCCGCATCCGTAATCGAAAATAGAAAACCGTCCATCTAAGTAACCTTGCTTCGCCAATGTCTTCATTGGGCCTGATAGCTCATGGCGTACAATGGCGGTTTTGTGACGATCTATTCCAGGCTCTTGTTGAGCATCATTCAATGCATCTGGTTCGTCTTTCAGTATCCTCCCATCGACTAACCGGTATCCCTTTTTTTGGATCAAATTTAACCACGACTGTTTGAAGCCAATAGTGCGGGTGTTCTCGTATAGGCCTGCCTCCACCCCTTCTTTAGTCAGCGCTGTGAAGAGCTCATAATGGTCACTGCTCGGCAGAATCATCGTCTCTTTTCTATGCAGGATCGGTGGGTTTTCTGAAGAGCGATAACAAGTCACTTTATGACTAAGTTTGCTCAAATCTACATTCAGGCTTTGCTCTAACGCTGGGTAGGAGTCGGTATAAAAGGTTGGGTAGTTCAACAACGATAAACGGAATTCCTTTTTAAACAGCTTGATGAGGTTCCATTGATTATCCGGCAAGTTCACTGCCTGAGCTACAGCTGGTATGAACTTTCTCAGTTCAGGTGGAATCTCACTCATAGCATCTCTGTGCAGGTATACCGCATCTGGGAGTTGTTTTCCGATATGAATTTGTTTTACAAGTTGCTTAAATGATTGAAAGTCCATTTTTTAGTAGCGATTCCAGTTTGTAGAGCCAAATAGATATTTTAGCTTTATTGTTAATGGATTCGCCCAACCAATCAGACATGTTTGACAGTAATTATAAAAAAAACACTTTCACATGTGAAAGTGAGTCTCTAATCACTATGCGTTAAACATGGTGAGCAGCTTAACGCATTAGCGGGTGACTTAACGCATAGCGATTTGTGGCTTGATGATTAACGGTGAAGCAGCGCCGAATCGCATTACTGCATCATTATCTGATCTTAATTTCCCTCTAGGGGCGCTCTGGCTTCAAGTTATCTGCTCTAGTTGCCCAAAATGGGCCTGAGCACCGCGCGCCTTTGCGTTACTCACCCTGCAAACTATTCCTTGATTATTCATTAACTGTCAGGAGTAGTTATGACCGAACAAAAACAATCAAATCAGCTATTAAGCTATCAAGAAGTTTGTCAGTTAACTCAGTTGTCTCAGGCAACCATTCGCCGTTATGTGAGAAATGGCTCCTTTCCTTCTCCAGTGAACTTATCACCAGGTGCACGAAGTGTGAGGTTTCGTCTTGAAGATGTGCAGAAGTGGCTTTTGAGCCTGTGACGGTGAGGTGTGTATGTATAGAAACAAAAATAACGCACTGGAATACTGTGACAAGGAAGAAGGTTGGGTGGCTATTAGCTCTGAGCTTTCTGTCGTAGCACGAGTTAGAGCGCAAGATAAAAAGTCAGGTTACGGTGCCTGTATTGAGTTTGTGAATATGGATCTTGTTCCTGTCCGGTTGGTTGTACCTGCAAATCGAATTTTAGGTAGCGCAAGTAACACACTTCGTGAGGAGCTATTTGATCGTGGCTTTTGGCTAGAAGATGAGAAGTACAACTGGAGCCTTGTACTACGCTACGTACGTCAACAGATAAAACAAGCGCCATCTGGCATCAGTGCATTTAATACAGGCTGGCATGACGATGTATTCGTGACGACGGAAACCACTTTTGGTGCATCCGAGGAGCCATATTTTTATGCGGGAGCAATTGTTGATAGTAATTTTCAAGTCAAAGGTAGTCTAGCTAATTGGCAACAGGAGATAGGTTGTCTTTTGAGTGGAAACCCAACCTTGATATTTGCTGTTGGAGTCGCACTTGCCGCACCGCTACTAGCACCATCGGGAGGAGAAAGCTCAGTCTTTCATTTAATGGGTTCATCAAGCCAAGGTAAGTCTGGTGCTATTTACGTTGGATCGTCTGTTTATGGTTCCCACTCTTACAAGAAGACTTGGTATAGCACGAACAATGGTATCGAATCTGTATCAGTCAATTACAACGATGTCATGTTGCCGCTCGATGAGATTGGCATGGCGAGAAGTGAGAATTTGGATACAGCGGCTTACCAGATTGTGAATGGCGATGGAAAGTTAAGAATGTTAATTACAGGGGCTTTGGGTAAACAAGCAAAGTGGCGAACCCTTGTACTTAGCACTGGTGAGGTTGGTTTGATTGATTTGCTGGAAG
Organism: Vibrio sp. JCM 18905; assembly: GCF_055393305.1. NCBI lineage: Bacteria > Pseudomonadati > Pseudomonadota > Gammaproteobacteria > Vibrionales > Vibrionaceae > Vibrio > Vibrio sp. JCM 18905. The sequence continues at coordinate 120,825 of NZ_AP043880.1, forward strand.
AGATCGGCAAAAAACCCGCCGCAGGCCAATTGGTCAGAATAGTTGAGATACCGCTGACGGAAAAATATGGCTGTTTTTCTAGCATTCACCGATTTAATGACTCTCACGAATTTGCCAAACATTTGGAAGAGGCAACGAAAAAGCACTATGGTTCGTTATTTCCAGCTTGGATGTGCTTGATAGTAAAGCAGCCAGATCTGGAACTGTTGTTAAGATCGGAAACGGATAGGTTGATGCAGCGCTGGAAAGAAAGCTGTATGTCAGCTCAAGTTCTTAGGGTGCTGCATCGCTTTTGCTTGGTTGCCGTTGCGCTCTCACTGGCCTCTCGACACAAACTCGTACCGTGGAGCGAAGAAGAGTCTTTATTCTCTGTGTACAGTATTTTTCAGCGCTGGATTGCAGCCAGAGGGCACACTCAAAATCACGAAGAGTTTGAAGTGCTTTTAGCATTGAAGCGGGCTCTCGCCAAATGGGAAAAGCAGTTAAGTGAGATATCCAGCGGAAGATCATCAAACACGGGGTACTTCCGACGTGATGGAGATGAGATCCAGTGGCTGATTCATAAAAATGTGTTTATTCGTGATCTCCAGCTGCGCAAGCAATACATCAGCCAGCTGACTCCTTTGGTTCAACGACGCTGGTTTGAATCAAACGAGGGAGCCAGGGGGACACTACGAGTAAAAGTGAACGGTAAGTTGGAAAGGTTTTTTGCTTTTACTCCAGCTCAAATTATCCAAGAACTAGAGGAGCTGACCGCCGATGCGTAATCCGTTTCCCAGTTTTCCCACATTTCCCAGAGCAGTGGCATGGAGGGGGAGTTATGACAAGCAATGAACAAGTCCTTCTCCAGTCCATTTTAGCAAAAATCGATCATGTAGAACGGGTTGTGTTAGAGCAGCGTTTGCAGCAACAAAAGGTGGAGCTGCTTGGAAAGGACATTCTAACCGTTGATGAATGTGCAGCCTTGTTGGGTTTATCAACCAACCAGCTTTATAAGTTAACGAGCTCGGCAGAGATCCCTTATTTTAAGCTTGGCAAACACCTCAGATTTGAGCGTCAAGCAATCATGGATTGGGTAGAGAAAATGCGAGTTTCATCTCGCTATGAGATCGAAAAAAGGGCAGCAAACTATGTCGCCACCACTTCTCGTAAGTAATACTTTCATAGCAGCGGCCTTAGGCCGCTGAATCTTTTCCAGAAGAAGCAAAAATATCGGGGAATGTGAGCATGGCTTCCATCCTACGTTGCTCTATGATGTCAGCGTAGATCTCGGTTGTCTTGAGTTCGCTGTGGCCGAGCAGTTTCGATACAGCGTATATATCGATTCCTCGGCTCAGCTGAATTACAGCAAAGGTATGACGACCAGCATGGAATGTAACGTGCTTACTTATTCCAGCAGCCAGAGCCCATCTAAGCAGTTCTACATTTATATAAGAAGAGTATTTCAATCCCTTGAATACGCGCTCGTGAGAGGCTTTGGGGCTACCCAAAAGTGATTCTGCTGACTTTGGGATGTCTAAATACTGAAGGCTCTTAGCATCGCCGTGAGAGAGTTTTACCTGGTCGAAGATAATTCGTTTGTGATTATTGAATGTCTCTATTTCTGACCAAGTAAGTCTGTGGATATCGCACCAACGCATCCCCGTTGCACATGAGAACAAAAACGCACTTTTAAGGACAGGGTAGCGACATTCTGTGTGAGCTAACGCGTTGACCTCATCCAGTGTTAAATAAACCCGCTTAGTCGTTTTCGCTTTAATACTGGTCACTTGTGCAAGCGGGTTATCACGAATAATACCTTCTCGATGTGCTTCGTTGATCGCCGCTCGAACTTTATTGAAGTAGGAGCTTTGTGTGTTGCGAGATAACGCGGTATCACTCTTGGTTTTCGCTTCATTGGTCAGGTAATACTTAAACCCATCTAACCAGTCTTTATCCAGCTCATCAAAGCTAAGATCATGTTTCCCGCAGTAGAACAGCAGGTGTTTACGAGCTGACAGCCATATCGAGTGGTTGGAAGTTGAGGTGGTTTGTTCTTTGATATCAACTTGCCGTTGAAAGTAATCAATGAAGCTAGCTGAACGCTTGGTTCGATCCTCAAAACCGTGCTTTTGGGATTGCCACTCAACCAGTCGTTTACTCTTAATGGTTTCGGCGAGAAGCATATGTTCTTTGTTGTGTTGGCGCTGGGTGGGTGTTTTAGGTTTGTCGTGAACGTACAGGTCTAAGGTTTCGTAGCTGCGCTTACGTTTATTTTGGCGTCCACCTTGCGTATTTGTGGTGTAGCCATAGTCATAAACTAAGCGTAGTGAGCGTGTGCCATCGGTTCTAAGTGTTCGTTTTTCAATGGAAATTTTCATTTTAGCCCCCAATTGGTCCCCAATACGGCATTTATCATGTCATTGGGGGCCAACTGGGGACTAGAATTGGCAATTAACGGCAATAGATGGAAACAAATGGCAAATGACGATCTAATAAAATCAGTGTGTTATCTACCGTTGCTTGCTGTTGTTTTCCGTTATTTGCCCACTTTACTTCCCGATACAGAATGAAGAGAAGATTCGGCCCAGTAAGTCGTCAGAACTGAACTCGCCGGTAATCTCGTTGAGATGCTGCTGGGTGATGCGCAGCTCTTCTGCCAGTATCTCGCCAGCCATATAGCCTTCAAGCTGTTCCTGGCCTATTTGAAGGTGCTGTGCGGCGCGCTCCAACGCATCGAGGTGACGGCGACGAGCCATAAAGCCACCTTCACTGTTGCCTGAGAAGCCCATGCACTCTTTTAGGTGTTCACGCAGAGCTTCAACCCCTGCACCAGTTTTCGCTGACAAGCGGATGAGGGTAGGGTTATTGACGTGGCAGATCCCCATTTCTTCACCCGTTTGATCCGCTTTGTTTCGGATCACGGTTATGCCGATATTGTCGGGTAGGCGATCCACAAAGTCTGGCCAGATATCTTTCGGATCGGTGGCATCGGTTGTGGTGCCATCCACCATGAACAAGACGCGGTCTGCTTGAGCTATTTCATCCCACGCGCGCTCGATACCGATTTTCTCGACTTCGTCGGAGGCATCACGCAGACCTGCTGTATCAATGATGTGCAGTGGCATTCCATCAATGTGGATATGCTCACGCAGGACGTCACGCGTGGTACCTGCGATATCGGTTACGATTGCAGACTCTTTGCCTGATAGCGCGTTCAGTAGGCTTGATTTGCCCGCATTTGGACGACCAGCAATCACGACTTTCATCCCTTCACGCATGATCGCGCCTTGGTTGGCTTCTTTGCGCACCGCATCTAGGTTGTCGATGATTGCTTGTAGGTCACCAGCCACTTTGCCGTCGGCCAGAAAGTCGATCTCTTCTTCTGGGAAGTCGATGGCTGCCTCAACATAGATACGCAAATGAATCAGCGACTCAACTAAGGTATTAATGCGCCCTGAAAAGGCGCCCTGTAAGGATTGCAGCGCCGATTTTGCTGCTTCTTCAGAACTTGCATCAATGAGGTCTGCAATTGCTTCTGCTTGAGCGAGGTCGAGTTTATCGTTCAGGAACGCGCGTTCAGAGAACTCACCAGGACGAGCAGCTCGAATACCATTAATACCTAGAATGCGTTTTATCAGCATATCCATCACGACGGGGCCGCCATGGCCTTGCAGCTCAAGTACGTCTTCACCTGTAAATGAGTGCGGGTTAGGGAAGTACAGAGCGATGCCCTGATCAAGCACAGTGCCATCTTCTGACTTAAACGGCAGGTACTCTGCATAGCGGGGCTTTAGTGTCTTACCCGTGACTTCTAACGCCACTTGGTTGGCTTTAGGGCCTGATACTCGAATAATACCGACACCGCCACGACCAGGCGCGGTCGCTTGAGCGACAATCGTATCTGTAGTCATAATTTTGCCTTTTGAGCTGGGCTCAAATTGAGCCATAACTTTAGTTAGCTGAATTGTAATCAGCCAAAAACAAAAAGGCGACCTTTTGGCCGCCTTTCTCAATCATTTCCTAAAAGGTTACTTGCTGTGTAAGCCTTTTTTCTCTAACCCTTTGTAGATAAGAGTTTGCTGGATAAGCGTTACGATGTTCGACACCAACCAGTACAGAACGAGACCTGATGGGAAGAACAAGAAGAAGAAGGTAAACATAACCGGCATAAAGGTCATGATCTTCTGCTGCATTGGATCCGTTACTGTTGTCGGGCTCATCTTCTGGATTAGGAACATAGACGCACCCATCAATAGCGGCAGGATGTAGTAAGGGTCCTGCGCTGACAAGTCGTGAATCCAACCAAAGAATGGTGAGTGACGAAGCTCTACCGATTCCATTAGCGCCCAGTATAGTGCGATGAAGATAGGCATCTGTAGGATAAGAGGTAAACAGCCACCGAGTGGGTTTACTTTCTCTTTCTTGTACAGTTCCATCATTTCTTGGCTCATACGTTGGCGGTCATCACCGATGCGCTCACGCATAGCTTGCAGCTTAGGCTGAAGCATACGCATTTTCGCCATAGACGTGTATTGCGCTTTCGTTAGTGGGTACATTGCACCACGAACGATGAAGGTCAGACAGATGATTGCCACACCCCAGTTACCAACAAAGCTCTGGATGAATGAAAGCAACATATGAAGAGGCTTCGCAATGAACCATAACCAGCCGTAGTCCACTACTAGGTCTAGGTTAGGTGCCACTTCTGCCATTTCATCTTGCAGTTTTGGACCAACCCAAAGTGTTGCTTCAAACTTAGCCTGATCGCCTGTTGCGATAGTTTTGTTCGGCATACGAACGCCGATATCGCCTAGGTTGCCAATTACACGAGTGTATAGGTTAGTACCTGGTTCGTTACGTGGGATCCAAGCTGCGGCAAAGTAGTGCTGAATCATTGCTGCCCAACCTTGGCCATCGGCTAGGTTAAGAGACAGGTTGCGATCCTGCATATCATCAAAGCTGTACTTCTTGTAACGCGTATCTTCTGTTGAGTATGCGCCACCACGGTAAGTAGGCATTGTGATGCTACCACCATCGTCCATTAGGTTTTGACGTAGGTGAGCGTACATACCAAATGTTGCGTTATTGCCTGAGTTGTTTACTACATCGTATTCAACATTAAGCGCGTAGCTGCCGCGTTTAAAGATGTAAGTTTTGGTGTATTCGATGCCGTTTGCAGTGAATGTCATCGGAACACGAAGTTCATCTTGACCGTCAGCTAGAGTGAAGCTGTCTGCACTTACGTTGTAGTGAGGGCGATTTGTGCTGCTCAAGTCGATACCTTGAGGACCCACTAGACCGCTTTGAGCGATAAATTGGTGACCTTGAGCGTCTTTAAGCAGAACAAAAGAATCTGATGAATCTAACTCAGCAGAGTATTCGTTAAGGTTGGCATGTACCACATCGCCACCAACGGTGTCGATCGACAGAGTTAAAACATCAGTCGTTACTGTGATAGTTTTTGCAGAAGCTTGCTGTTGGCCAGGAACTGGGTCAAGTTCATCAGCAAAAGATGGTGCAGGTAGAGTGCTGCTTGATTGAGCCTGTTCAACTGCTTGAGGTTCTGGATTCTTTGCAACTTGCCATTGTTGAAACAGCAAAAAAGAAACCAGGGCCAAACCGATGAGCAGGATATTACGTTGAGAATCCATCGTTAGTTATCTCTGTCTTGTTTTTGGACTGGTGGAACGGGGTCATACCCCCCTTCATTCAAAGGGTGGCATTTTAATAGACGTTTGCCTGATAACCAACATCCTTTTACAAAACCGTGAGCTCTCAAAGCTTCTAGCGCGTAAGTGGAACAAGTTGGTGTGAACCGGCAACGAGGACCAATCAAAGGGCTGATAAACCAGCGATACAGATAAACGAGCCCAATGGCTATCCACGTGAAGGGCGAGACAGGCGTTGCCATAGCTTATCAAACAACTTAAAAATTTCCTCATTGCTTAAATCTTGCGCGCTTTTCTTCGCAATCACAACAAAATCTTTGTTTGGAAGCTGATGTTGATTGTTACGAAAGCTTTCACGAGCCAAACGCTTAAATCGGTTACGACCGACAGCCGTTTTGATTTGCTTTTTTGGAACCGCTAAACCTAATCGTGGATGAGAAAGTTTGTTATTGCGAGCAATGATGGTGAAATGAGGCGAGCCAGCTCGATGAGCTTGCTGGAAGACGTTTTGATAATGCTCGGGAGTTAACAAACGTAACTCCCGATTAAACGCGTACGTGTTCAAAATAAACTAGCGATTATTTTGATAGGCGCGCACGGCCTTTTGCACGACGTGCGTTGATAACTTTACGACCGTTCTTAGTTGCCATGCGAGCACGGAAGCCGTGAGTACGCTTGCGCTTTAGAACTGTAGGTTGAAAAGTGCGTTTCATGATAATTACCTTTACTGATCAGTAGTTTTAGGTTCTTGTTAAACCCGGCGTGGGTATTTGCTTTCTTATATAAAGAAGCTCTTTATATAGAGAAGGACAACCGACGCCTCTCAACAAAGAGGCGGAATTGTAATCACACTCACATAATGTGTCAATGACTCAATGAGTACGAAATTCCGGCCGGGCGATTATACGTAGTGTGAGTAAAATCTCAAGGATCAATCGATCCTGATGCTTGATCGTTACTCTATTCCTACTTGGTTAAGGAATTTTTTCAAACGAGGATCTTGTGGATTATCGAAGATATCCTGTGGAGAACCTTGCTCTACGATATTGCCTTCCGCCATGAAGATCACTCTATCAGCGACTTCTTTCGCGAATTGCATCTCGTGCGTCACCACCAGCATGGTTTGATGCTGATTAGCTAACTTCTTCATTAATGAGAGAACTTCACCGACCCATTCAGGATCCAGCGCAGAAGTTGGTTCGTCAAATAACAGCAGTTCTGGTTGCAGCGCCATCGCTCGGCCGATACCCACACGTTGTTGTTGGCCGCCAGACAATGCCGCTGGATAACTATCGCCTTTATCCCCAAGGCCGATGTCATCCAGAATTTGTTGCGCTCGTTTGAGAGCATCGGCTTTTTTCCAGCCTCGAACGGTCACTAGACCTTCGGCAATGTTCTGGCGCGCATTCATGTGGGCAAACAGGGCATAGTTTTGGAACACAAAGCCAGTTCGACGACGCAGCGCTAATACTTCGGCTTTAGTGTGTTTTTGAGTATCAACGGAGATGTCATCTATCGTGATACGACCTTCATCTGCTTGTTCTAGAAAGTTCACCGTACGCAGCAAGGTTGATTTACCCGTGCCACTTGAGCCGATAATCACGATGATCTCACCTTGCTTAATATCGAGGTCGATGCCTTTCAGCACTTCAGTCTCACCAAAACGTTTGTGAATATTTTCTAACTTAATCATCGTACGTACGCCTTATTCAGTTTTGCTTCTGCCCAGATTTGTACGCGAGTCAGAATCACCACCACGCCCCAGTAAATAAGAGCAACCGCAAGGAAAGCTTCAAAGAAACGGAAACTTGATGAGGCTTCCATCTGTGCTTTCGCCATGATTTCGGCCACACCAAGCGTGAAAGCGAGAGACGTTGACTTGATCATATCGATGAAATAGTTCATCAATGAAGGCAGTGCGACACGCGTTGCTTGAGGTAAAATCACTCGGCGCATTGCTTGGGATGTCGTCATACCGACCGATAAGCTCGCTTCCATTTGGCTGCGATCAATACCAATAATGGCGGCACGAATACTTTCCGCCATATAAGCGGCAAAGTGCAGCGTTAAACCGATCACCGCTGCTGAGAAGGCATCAATACCCACCATCAATGGGAAGATTTGTGGTAAGCCATAATAAAGCAGGAAAAGCTGAACTAAGAGTGGGGTGCCACGGAAGAAGCTGATGTACAGTTGGCTTAATTGATCCAGAACTGGCAGTTTAAATACGCGAATATTGGCTAAAATGACGGATAAAATCAGTGAAAACACCAATCCCCACGTCGCCATTTCCATGGTAGTGCCAAGATATTTCAGCAATATCGGCAGCAGTTCCAACATGTAATTAAAGTCAAATCCCATACGGCTTACCTAAAGGCTAGAGAAAAGAAAAGGTGGAAAACAAGTTCCACCTTTACGTAAGTTTATTTTAGTCCGAGAGTGATACCACTTTGCGGCCTAAAGTACAAAGAGTTCTTATTTCGTGATGTCAGCGCCAAACCACTTCACGGAAATTTTCTCTACTGTACCATCTGCGCGCATCTCAGCCAGTGCTTTGTTTACTTCTTCTTGCAGCTTACGACCTTTCTCGTTGTCCACGAAAGGCCATGCGTTTTGAATGGTCTCAAACGGTTCGCCCGCCAATTCCAGAGGAAGACCGGTTTTCTTAATCAGCTCTAATGCAGAAAGACGATCCATTACAAATGCATCTGCACGACCGAGTGCCACATCATGTTCGATACCAGTGTCGTACGTTTTGATGTTGATCTTGCCATCTTTGTCGTACTGACGAAGCAGTTGCTCGAAGTTAGATCCTAGGTTCACAGCAACGGTTTTACCCGCGAGATCGTCAACACCTTTGATGCTGTCGTTGCCTTTACGCACGGTAATTTGTGCGCCATCTACAACGTAAGGGTCTGCGAATAGGTATTTGGCTTTACGCTCATCAGTCATGGTGATTTGGTTGGAGATCGTATCGATGCGACCGGTTTCTAGCAGACCAAATAAACCAGAGAAGTTGGCTGTTACGTATTCGATTTTGTAATCGTTGCGTTTGCCGATTTCATCCCACATGTCGACTTCAAAGCCTTGTAGCTTATCTTGCTTTACAAAAGTAAACGGGAAGTAGCGACCTGACATACCAACTTTGACTTCAGTAGCGGCTTGTACGGTTGCTGCCGACAGTGCAATGGCTGCAACGGCAACCTTAATCCAGTTTTTCATAATACATCTCCATAATTTTATGGTTGGAAATACTACTGTTAGTTAGCTCAATTAAATAAATAACCAAGAGCAATAACCTAGACCTGTGAGTTATTAGATAATAGAAGAAGAATGTTAAATGTGACGAAAATGCGAACTGAACCAGGGGAAATGATCGACAAAATCAGCATTGGGAATAAAATAATACACAGACTTATCACCAATCACTCGATCTTGTGAATTTTGCCCAATTGTGGATCGTTGTGTGGGCAAATTTGGGGCAAGGTGTGTTGATCTCATCAAGTTTGCAGAAATAATTGTGAATAACTTGGATCTTATTCACTGGATCGTCGATCAATCGCTGGCGATCTTGGTTATCAACAGGTAAAATTGCCAGTCTTTTCCGATAATTCAATTACTCAGTGGGGGCACCGTGTCATCTTCGCTTTGGCTGCAATGTTTGCAGCAGCTTCAAGAAGAGCTACCAGCTACAGAATTCAGCATGTGGGTTCGTCCGCTACAAGCGGAGCTCAATGACAATACTCTCACTCTATTCGCGCCAAACCGCTTTGTGTTGGACTGGGTGCGTGATAAGTATCTGAACAATATTACTCGCTTACTGCAGGAATACTGTGGTGGCGACATTCCTAACTTACGCTTTGAAGTGGGGAGTCGACCTGTCTCTGCTCCAAAACCAGCGCCGACACGTACGCCTGCAGATTTGGCTGCGGAGTCATCTGCACCTGCGCAATTACAGGCACGTAAGCCAGTACACAAAACCTGGGATGACGACGCTCAAGCGATTGCGGCGATCAATCACCGCTCAAACATGAACCCAAAACACAAGTTCGACAACTTTGTTGAAGGTAAGTCGAACCAACTGGGTTTGGCTGCGGCGCGTCAGGTATCGGATAACCCAGGTGCAGCTTACAACCCACTATTCCTATACGGCGGCACGGGTTTGGGTAAAACCCACTTATTGCATGCGGTGGGTAACGCGATTGTGGATAACAACCCGAACGCGAAAGTGGTCTACATGCACTCAGAGCGTTTTGTGCAAGACATGGTGAAAGCGCTGCAAAACAATGCGATTGAAGAATTCAAACGCTACTACCGCAGTGTGGATGCACTCCTTATCGATGACATCCAATTCTTTGCTAATAAAGAACGTTCGCAAGAAGAATTCTTCCATACCTTCAACGCACTATTGGAAGGTAACCAGCAGATCATCTTAACGTCTGACCGTTATCCTAAAGAGATTAATGGCGTTGAAGATCGTCTTAAATCTCGCTTTGGTTGGGGTCTTACTGTTGCGATCGAGCCGCCTGAGCTTGAAACGCGTGTGGCGATCTTGATGAAAAAAGCCGAAGATCACCAAATCCACCTTGCTGATGAAGTGGCATTCTTTATTGCCAAGCGTCTGCGTTCGAACGTTCGTGAGCTAGAAGGTGCACTGAACCGCGTTATCGCTAACGCGAACTTTACTGGCCGCCCAATTACGATTGATTTTGTTCGTGAAGCGCTGCGCGATCTGCTCGCTCTGCAAGAGAAGCTGGTAACTATCGACAACATTCAAAAGACGGTGGCGGAATACTACAAGATAAAAGTGGCTGACTTGCTGTCCAAACGTCGCTCTCGTTCTGTAGCGCGTCCTCGTCAGCTGGCCATGGCGTTAGCAAAAGAGCTAACCAACCACAGTTTGCCTGAAATTGGCGATGCGTTTGGGGGCCGTGACCATACGACCGTACTTCATGCGTGTCGCAAGATTGAGCAGCTGCGTGAAGAGAGCCACGATATTAAAGAAGATTACTCTAACTTGATTCGCACCCTGTCCTCGTAATCGGTTAGAATAACGGTATTCTAAGCAAATCATTTATTGAGCTGACAGCGTAAAGAGCCAAGCATGAAATTTACCATTGAACGTAGTCATTTAATCAAACCGCTACAGCAGGTTTCGGGCGCTTTAGGTGGTCGACCAACTCTGCCAATCCTAGGTAACCTACTTCTTAAAGTAGAAGAGAACGTATTGTCGATGACGGCAACCGATCTTGAAGTAGAGTTAGTAAGCAAAGTGACGCTAGAAGGTGATTTTGAAGCGGGCAGCATTACCGTTCCTTCGCGTAAGTTTCTCGATATCTGCCGTGGTTTACCGGACGATGCGATCATCACATTTGTTTTAGAAGGTGATCGCGTACAAGTTCGCTCTGGTCGCAGCCGTTTCTCATTGGCAACGCTTCCTGCGAACGATTTCCCTAATATTGAAGACTGGCAAAGTGAAGTGGAAGTATCACTGAGCCAAGCTGATTTACGTACGCTGATCGACAAAACTCAGTTCTCGATGGCGAATCAAGACGTTCGTTACTACCTCAACGGCATGTTGTTTGAAATTGACGGCACCACGCTACGCAGCGTGGCGACGGACGGCCACCGTATGGCGGTATCGCAAACTCAGCTAGGTGCAGACTTTGCGCAGAAGCAAATCATCGTGCCACGCAAAGGTGTGCAAGAATTAGTGAAGTTGATGGATGCGCCAGAGCAGCCCGTAGTACTTCAGATCGGTAGCTCCAATGTTCGTGCTGAGGTGAATAACTTTACTTTTACCTCTAAGTTGGTTGATGGTCGTTTCCCTGACTACCGCCGCGTATTGCCTCAGAGCACCAATAAGACCCTAATAGCAAGTTGTGACGAGTTGCGCCAAGCCTTCTCTCGTGCTGCGATTCTTTCCAACGAAAAATTCCGTGGCGTGCGTGTGAATCTGGCTGATACTGAAATGCGCATAACCGCGAATAACCCAGAACAAGAAGAAGCGGAAGAGATGCTTGATGTGACCTTTGAAGGTGACGCCATCGAAATCGGCTTTAACGTAAGCTATGTGCTTGATGTTCTGAACACGTTGCGTTGTGAAAATGTACGTGTGTCGATGTCGGATGCTAACGCTAGCGCATTGATTGAAAATGCCGACGATGACAGTGCCATGTACGTGGTGATGCCAATTCGTCTATAAGCCAACTGAATGCCTCTTTCTCGTCTCATCATTCAGCAGTTTCGAAACATTAAAGCCTGTGATATTGAGTTATCAGCAGGCTTTAACTTTCTTATCGGGCCGAACGGCAGCGGTAAAACCAGTGTCTTAGAAGCGGTTTACCTGCTCGGGCATGGCCGCTCATTCAAGAGTTCTCTCACCGGACGAGTGATACAAAATGAGTGTGACGAACTGTTTGTTCATGGTCGTTTTTTGAACTCGGATCAATTTGAGCTACCTATCGGCATTAATAAGCAGCGTGATGGCTCAACAGAGGTTAAAATAGGCGGTCAATCTGGACAAAAATTAGCGCAGTTGGCACAAGTTCTGCCTCTGCAGTTGATACACCCAGAAGGGTTTGATTTACTGACAGATGGCCCTAAACATCGTCGTGCGTTTATTGACTGGGGCGTGTTTCATACCGAGCCCGCTTTTTATCAAGCATGGGGAAGGTTCAAGCGCCTGAACAAGCAGCGCAACGCGTTGTTGAAAACCGCCAATAGTTATCGTGAACTCAGTTATTGGGATCAGGAAATGGCAGGGTTGGCTGAAAACATCAGCCAATGGCGAGCAAGTTACATCGAGCAGATGAAAACCGTCGCAGAAACTATCTGTCAGACATTTTTGCCAGAATTTGAGATCCAATTGAAGTATTATCGTGGCTGGGATAAAGACACCCCATACCACGAGATACTAGAAAAGAATTTTGAGCGTGATCAGGCATTGGGATACACCTTTAGTGGCCCAAACAAAGCTGATTTGCGCATTAAAGTGAACGGAACGCCCGTTGAAGATGTTCTGTCACGCGGTCAATTAAAACTCATGGTGTGTGCATTGCGTGTCGCGCAAGGGCAACACCTGACAGAGATGACCGGTAAACAATGCATTTACCTAATTGATGACTTCGCGTCGGAATTAGATAGCCAACGTCGCAAGAGTCTTGCTGACTGCTTAAAAGAGACGGGCGCACAAGTATTTGTAAGCTCTATCACTGAAAGCCAAATCGCCGATATGTTGGACGATAACGGTAAATTGTTTCATGTGGAACATGGCAGGATAGAGTCAAACTAGAAGAGAGAAACTCATGTCTGAAAATTACGATTCATCGAGTATTAAGGTACTGAAGGGTCTGGATGCGGTACGTAAGCGTCCAGGAATGTACATCGGCGATACGGACGACGGCACCGGCCTTCACCACATGGTTTTCGAGGTGGTGGATAACTCAATTGATGAAGCGTTGGCAGGTCACTGTAAAGACATCGTTGTGACAATTCATGAGGATAACTCGGTTTCCGTTAGCGATGATGGTCGTGGCATTCCAACAGAAATCCACTCAGAGGAAAATGTCTCTGCAGCAGAAGTAATCATGACGGTACTTCACGCGGGTGGTAAGTTCGACGATAACTCATACAAAGTATCGGGTGGTCTTCACGGGGTAGGTGTTTCAGTAGTAAACGCACTATCAGAGAAAGTTGAGCTGACGATTCATCGTGGTGGCCATATCCATACACAAACCTACCGCCATGGTGAGCCTCAAGCGCCACTAGCCGTTGTGGGTGATACGGATAAAACCGGTACACAAATTCGTTTCTGGCCAAGTGCCGAGACCTTCTCTAACACTGAGTTCCACTATGACATTCTGGCGAAACGCCTGCGTGAACTGTCATTCCTGAACTCTGGTGTATCGATCAAATTGGTTGATGAGCGTGAAGCGGACAAACACGATCACTTCATGTATGAAGGTGGTATTCAAGCGTTCGTTGATCACCTAAACACCAACAAAACGCCAATCATCGAAAAAATCTTCCACTTTAACTCAGAGCGTGAAGACGGCATTTCAGTTGAAGTGGCGATGCAATGGAACGATGGTTTCCAAGAGAACATCTTCTGTTTTACCAACAATATCCCACAGCGTGATGGTGGTACTCACCTTGCTGGTTTCCGTGCTGCGTTAACACGTACATTGAACAGCTTTATGGATAAAGAAGGTTTCTCTAAGAAAGCAAAAACAGCGACTTCAGGCGACGATGCGCGTGAAGGTCTAACTGCGGTTGTTTCGGTGAAAGTGCCTGATCCTAAGTTCTCAAGCCAAACAAAAGACAAACTGGTTTCTTCTGAAGTGAAATCAGCTGTTGAGTCTGCAATGGGTGAAAAACTGTCTGAGTTCCTGATTGAGAACCCGACAGAAGCGAAGATGGTTTGTTCGAAAATCATCGATGCAGCACGTGCACGTGAAGCAGCACGTAAAGCTCGTGAAATGACGCGCCGTAAAGGTGCACTAGACCTAGCTGGCCTTCCAGGTAAACTTGCAGACTGTCAGGAAAAAGATCCGGCACTCTCTGAACTATACATAGTGGAGGGTGATTCGGCAGGCGGCTCCGCAAAACAAGGCCGTAACCGTAAGAACCAAGCAATCCTACCGCTAAAAGGTAAGATTCTTAACGTAGAAAAAGCACGTTTCGACAAGATGCTGTCTTCGCAAGAAGTGGCCACTCTGATCACTGCACTTGGTTGTGGTATCGGTCGTGACGAGTACAACCCGGACAAGCTGCGTTACCACAACATCATCATCATGACCGATGCCGATGTCGATGGTTCGCACATCCGTACGCTACTATTGACCTTCTTCTACCGTCAAATGCCAGAGCTTATCGAGCGTGGTTACGTGTACATCGCTCAGCCACCACTTTACAAAGTGAAAAAAGGCAAACAAGAGCAGTACATCAAAGACGAAGAAGCGATGAACCAATACCAAGTATCATTGGCTCTGGATAATGCATCGCTACACGTAAACGCAGAAGCACCAGCATTGGCAGGTGAAGCACTAGAGAAGCTTGTTCAACAGTACAATGCGGGTATTAAACTGGCGGAACGTATGAGCCGTCGTTACCCAAGTGCTTTGGTAAACGAGCTGATTTACACTCCTCGTCTAACGCCTGAGCAATGCCATGACGCATCAGTTGTTGAAGCGTGGACGAAGCAGCTTATTGAGCAGCTGAATGCGAAAGAAGTGGGCGCTAGCCAATACAGCTACGAAGTTGAACAGCACGAAGAACTAGGCTTAAACTTGCCTAAGATCGTGGTTCGTACTCACGGTGTGACGCACGAACATGCAATTAGCATCGATTTCCTAAACTCGAAAGAGTACGGCAAATTGGCTGATCTATCAGAAGCACTGGATGGGCTTCTGGAAGAAGGCGCGTACATCAAACGTGGTGAGCGTACGATGCCAGTAGCAAGCTTTGCAGAAGCGCTTGATTGGTTGGTTAAAGAGTCAATGCGTGGTCTGAGCCGTCAGCGTTACAAAGGTCTAGGTGAGATGAACCCAGATCAGCTGTGGGAAACGACTATGGACCCAGAAACGCGTCGCATGATGCAAGTAACGATTGAGGATGCGGTAGGCGCAGACCAATTGTTCACAACACTGATGGGTGACCAAGTAGAACCTCGTCGTAACTTCATCGAAGAAAACGCGCTGAAAGTAGCGAACTTAGACGTGTAACGACAACTTATCTTAATAGAAAAAAGCAGCGAGAAATCGCTGCTTTTTTTTGTTTTAACCACCAATGAAAATCGCCACTTTCTGCCAAGACTTTGGTTTTTCTGGTGCTAATTGCCAATAACCTGATCAAGCTTGCCATTTTATTTCTGTTTTCTTTTTTTCTCGCCATTTTGTTCGCTTGGGCGCTTTTGCTTTCTTTTTTCTGCTCGCTATAGTGCTGAAGAGCTGATGAATAAGGAGGTTGAGAAAATGGTGATGACTTTCCTGAACTAAGCCGGAGGTGATGCACTTCCGGTTCAATGCACTGAATTTATTTGTAAGACAAGGCATTAAGAAGGAAATAATCATGTTTGAACGCTGGTTCTCGGCGTACTGTTTGGCGCTGCGAACTTGGTGGTTAACCAGTCGCTTTTTAACCTATCAATCACCACTAAGGTTGTTATCGCTATTTGAAACCTGCGAGCAACAGGCCCATTGCCGTAACCGAGCTCGTATTGCGGTTGGGGACACGGTTCGCTTAGTGGATGTTGAACGCGCCTATCAATATCGCATGACGTTAGTTAGCTCGCGCAAGGGGCAACCGATGACAGGTATGCTCGCGGTCGATTCTTATTTGGGGTCTCGATTGTTAGGTCGAGCTAAAAATGATGCGCTCGAAGTGGAAATTTTTAATCAGCGACGCTGCTTTGTGATTACTGAAATTGTTCATCAATCGCAGCCACCAGCGCAGAGAATGCTGTGTGGCTGTCTGTTGTGCCAATAAATAGAGGTGAAGTCATGAGTAAGAAAGACAAGAAACAACCACAGTTGAGTCTGAAAGAAAAGCGTAAGTTAAAACAGGAAAAAGCGGCAGAAAAGAGCGTTGTAAAAGCGCGTAAATCCTCCCGTAAGTAGAGTGCAGATTGAGCCCACCAGAAAGGTGGGCTTTTTAATACCGATCGCAAAGCGAGGGTAAACTGACCTTTCTGGGGGAGATAGCGAGCGCACTTAAAATTTTTTATTTTTTCCCTTGAAAGTCATTTTTGACGACCTTATATCTAGTTGTGAAGAGGATGACTGGCTTGCTAGAGACTAGAAGACAGCCCTCTGGAATCGCTAAAACGAGATCGCTCAAAAGAGGATATGGCGTTTTAGCACACAACTTAAACCTTTAGATTCAATATCATGTCTCCGAGCCAAACCAAGGCCAGTGGAATGATAAGAATCTCTTAGTTCGGCGTCGGTTTTTGCATAAACACGCCAGTAGGATGAAGTTCATCCGAACTAAGACTATTGCTTAATTAAGAGGATAGATTTATGCGTAACGTAGATTTCTCACCACTATACCGTAATGCAATTGGCTTTGATCGTCTGCTAAACCTGATGGAAGCGAATACAGCGAAAAATACTTCTGGCGGTTACCCTCCGTACAACATTGAGCAAAAAGACGAGCATAACTACCGTATTACTATGGCAGTTGCTGGCTTCTCTGAAGACCAACTCGATCTGACTCAAAACGAAAACATGTTGATTGTGAAGGGCGAACGCAAAGCAGAAGAAGGCAAAAACTACGTGTACCAAGGCATTGCTGAGCGCGACTTTGAACGTAAATTCCAGCTAGCGGATTACGTCAAAGTGACTGGTGCATCAATGGAAAATGGCTTATTACACATTGACTTGGTTCGTGAAATCCCAGAAGCAATGCAACCACGTAAAATTGCTATCGGCAGCAACAACCTGCTAGAAAATAACTAATCAGCAAGTAATTTGCTTATAGAGTGAGAAAGAGCGCCAGTTGGCGCTCTTTTTAATTTGTGTCTTTGATGTGGGAGTTTGCTTTACTGACCTTGTTGGTAAGCCTTTTCAACTTCTTCCGCGATAATCGCAATCCCTTTCTGCATCATCTCATCGTCTTGAACGTAGTTCATGCGTAAGCACTGATGAGCGTGGTCCCATTCGTCTTTCTGGCCAATAAAGAAGTATTCACCCGGGACTATCAATACCCCACGCGCTTTCAAGCGTTGGTACAGTTCCATTGTTGTTATTGGCAGTTCATCAAACCATAACCACAAGAAGATAGCGCCTTCCGGTTTGTGAATACGGAAGCGCTCATCGGTAATCGCTTCTTGCAGCAGTTCAACCGCACGTTGCGACTTCTGCTTGTAAAACGGCTTAATCACCTCTGAACTCAGTTTAAGCAGGTCGCCTTTAGCGATGATGTGGTTTGCCAGCGCTGGACCCACACTGCCTGGTGCTAGGCTGATGATGCCGTTCATATTGGTTAACGCTTGAGTGATTTCTTCACTCGCAATCACAATCCCGCAACGCACGCCAGGCAAGCCAAGTTTGGATAGGCTCATGCACAAGATGGTGTTTTCATTCCAGAACGGTTCGACATCTTCAAAGATGATGTTCGGGAACGGCAAGCCGTAGGCGTTATCGATGATCAGTGGGATGTTGTTTTCACGTGCGAGTTTGTCCAGTTTACGCACTTCTTCGTCTGTCAGTACGTTACCCGTTGGGTTGGTTGGGCGAGATGCGCAGATTGCCGCAACAGAATCGTCGACGGTTAGCTGTTCAAAATCGACGTGGTATTTAAACAATCCGTTATCTAACAGCTCGATTTCTGGGTGGTAAGAGACAAAAATATCTTCATCAATGCCAGCATCACCATAGCCGATGTACTCAGGCGCGATAGGCAGTAGCACCTTCTTATGCGAACCGTCAGGCTGTTTACCTGCGAGTAAGTTGAACAAGTAGAAGAAGCCACTTTGGCTGCCGTTAGTTAGGCTGATGTTCTTCTCTGAAATCTCCCAACCGTAAGTTTCACGGAATAACTGAGCCAGCGCTTTCACGAACGCGTCTTTACCCTGCGGCCCATCGTAGTTGGCGAGTGCGGCGACGAGTTCGCCACTGGCGAGCATTTCCTCACTGGCTTGGTGAAAGTAATCGAGCATGGCAGGAATGGCGGCTGGGTTACCTCCACCGAGCATGATGGCACCTGGTGTGCGTAGACCATCATTCAAATCGTCCATTAACTGCGTGATACCTGAATACTGATTAAATTTTTCACCAAACTTTGAGAACTGCATGCTGACTGATACCTAATTCATTGTGATTGCTTATGTGTATTGAATGCTGATGAAACATCAGCTTATAGAGTAATACTTGACCTTACCCTAATGTTATTACGACGCAAAGTGTGAATTTACTCGAAGAAGAAAAAAGTTTGTCATCAGACCAGATGATGGGGATATGAGCAGTGAACAGAAAAGGGAAGCGGGATGCTTCCCTTGCTGGTGGAGTGAATCGGCTATTCGCCAGTGTAGACGATCAGCACTTTGTCGTCGTGGTATTGGCGCTCGAACGCGTAATACCCTTCTTGATTGCGAGTGATGTGTTTGCCTTGCGCAACCGCTGGGTGGCGTTGACGGAACTCGCCGAGTTTTTGCCAATGTTGCAGCAAGTCTTCACGTTCGCCATGAATCTTATCCCATGGCATATCAGAGCGAGTACCTTGAGTAGGATCGGAGCCAGTCACGCCAAAGTCACGAGCAATCTCATCGCCGTAGTAGATTTGGACTGCACCCGGAGCCAGCATTAGTGCATTTGCAGCGCGTGCTTGGTCATCGAAGCTGCGGCTGCGCGCTGACCAAAACAGTTGAGTATCGTGCGAAGACAGGTAACTCAACACGTTGAACTCAGGATCGGAGTTAATACGTTCCGCGTAGCGGCGATAATCGCTATCGAGTTGAGCGAAGCATTTCAGCGCTTTTGGTGCTACGTCAGATTGGAACTCGAAGTTGATGATGGAATCGAAGCCGTTATCGAAATACGGGCTCTTCACCACGCTGTGTGCCCACACTTCACCTGTCATCCAGAAAGGTAGATCATCCAAGGCTTTGTCTGGGTTGTTTTGCTTCCACTGGGCAAGCGCTTGAGTGGTGCTGGCTTTCAGCTCTGCCCACGCTTCCATTTCAACGTGCTTAGCAGTGTCGACGCGGAAGCCATCAATGCCGTAGTCGCGTACCCAGTCGGATAACCACGTAATCAGATGCTCACGCGGGGTTTGCAGCTCATCTTGCGCATTGGTGTCTTTATTGCGGAAGAAGTTTGGTAATCCGGTTTTCTGAGTCGATTCGGTTTTGAGATCCGGTAGGTAGTTCAAAGACATGGTGATGTCATTGTAGCCTGGTGCATCGTAGTCGCCGATGTCGGTACGAAGCCAATCTTTGCCCCACCACTTTTCCCACGCTTCTCTATCACCGTATTTGATGTAATCGTTGAAGCTGTGCCAGCTTTGTCCCGATTTTGGCTGCCAGTCGGTCCATTTCTCACCAAGGATTTCTTTGGCTTCTTGGTCATCAAGGTAAAGCTGACCAAATCCGAATTCCTGCATGTCTGCTAATGTCGCATAACCTGTGTGGTTCATGACCACATCCCAAATCACGCGGATGCCTTTCTTGTGGGCGGTATCAACGAAGGTTCTGAGTTCATCTTCGGTACCCATGTTGGCATCAAGCTTGGTCCAATCTTGGTGGTAGTAGCCGTGGTAGCCGTAGTGCTTAAAGTCGCCTTTATCGCCGCCGCCAACCCAGCCGTGGATTTGTTCCAGTGGCGAGGTTATCCAGATAGCATTCACACCAAGTGATTCGATGTAATCGAGTTTTTTCGTCAGACCCGCCAAGTCACCACCGTGGAAGGTGCCAATCTCATATTTTCCGTCTTTGCTGCGACCGTAGCTGTTGTCGTTGTCTGGGTTACCGTTGTAGAAGCGGTCGGTCATGACGAAGTACACCGTCGCGTTATCCCAGCTGAATGGTTTATCGGCTTGTTGTTCAACTTCTTCTAGCAGCAATAGACCTTGGCTCATAGGACCCGGCTGCATGGTGACGCTGCCATTGGCGACTGTGGCTTCTTGTCCGGTTAAGGCATCGCGAACGACAGTGCCATCATTAAAGGTTTGAGCAACATTGATGGTTTTTGGCGTGTCAGTTGCGACAGGGCAAGAGTAGGTGATGTCCTGAGTCTGTTTTGGTTTGATCTTTACCGTCAGCTCGTTGGTGGTTGGATTGAGCGTAAATTGATAGGTATTGGCTTTGAAGATGCGCAGCGGCATTTGTGCATCAGTGGCGCAGTTATCCATTTTTAATGGACGATTGAACTTGATGCGATCTTCTTCTGTTAGGGCAAAGCTACTGCCACAACTTTGCTTGCTGTCAGCAATGGTAAAGGTATAACTGCCTTTTTCGAGTCTTTGCTCGGCGACAAGTAAGCCCTGTGAGTTTTCCTCAAAAACAGCGGTGTCATCACCAACGCTTAATACGATGGCATTTTCTGGAATCTGGCTGCAGGCGCTCAGTAGACCGATAGAGAGTGCGAGAATTGTTTTTTTCATTGTGTCCTTCCCCCGAATAAACAGTTCAGTTATAGCAAAACTGTGCCTCTACAATCCGAGCTCTACACCAACAAGTTAAACGCGTCTCACCCTACAAATTTTAGTCTTGTTCACAAAATGAATAATAAGCGTCACCTTCATCGGTTTGAAGGCAACAAAAAAGGGAAGTATCTGCTTCCCTTTTACTTATTTCTTAATCACTTCGAAGAGTAATGAATTACTTTTGAAGCAAAGAAATGTCTGCGATCTGAAGGAACAGGTTACGCAGGTTGTTCAGTAGTGTCAGACGGTTCTTCTTAAGTGCTTCGTCGTCTGCCATTACCATTACGTTATCAAAGAACGCATCCACTGGCTCACGTAGATCTGCTAGCTTGCTTAGGGCTTCTTGGTAGTTACCGGTCGCAAATGCAGGCTCTAGTGCTTCAGTCATGACTTCAACGCTTTCTGCTAGTGCTTTCTCTGCGTCTTCTTGTAGAAGTGCTAGGTCGATGTCTGCTGCTAGTTCGCCGTCGAATTTCGCTAGGATGTTACCTACACGTTTGTTCGCTGCTGCTAGAGACTCAGCTGCTTCTAGTTCACGGAAGTGAGAAACCGCTTTAACTCGTTGGTCGAAGTCTGCTGGTTTCGTCGGACGACGAGCTAGAACCGCTTGAATGATGTCTACGCTGAAGCCTTCGTCTTGGTACCAAGCACGGAAACGACCAAGCATAAACTCGATAACGTCTTGTTCAACGTTGTCGTTGGTTAGGCGGTCGCCAAACAGTGACTTCGCTTTCGCTACTAGGTCAACAAGGTCTAGGTTGTAGCCGTATTCAACGATGATACGTAGTACACCTAGAGATGCGCGGCGTAGTGCGAATGGGTCGCTGCCTTTAGGTGCTTGACCAATACCGAAGATACCTACGATAGTGTCTAGCTTGTCTGCCATTGCAACTGCAGTTGAAACGCCGTTTGATGGCAGTTCATCACCTGCGAAACGAGGCATGTATTGCTCGTTCAGTGCTACTGCAACTTCTTCTGCTTCACCGTCGTGGCGAGCGTAGTGCATACCCATAACACCTTGAGTATCCGTGAATTCGAATACCATTGAGGTCATTAGGTCACATTTTGCTAGTAGACCAGCACGCTTTGATTTCTCAACGTCAGCACCGATTTGCTCAGCAATGTAGCCAGCAAGTTCTGTAATGCGGTCTGTTTTGTCTTTGATCGTACCCAGTTGCTTTTGGAAGATCGCTTGCTCTAGTTCTGGCAGACGGTCGATAAGCGGACGCTTACGGTCTGTGTTGAAGAAGAATTCTGCGTCAGCAAGACGAGGACGAACCACTTTCTCGTTACCTTCGATTACGTAACGAGGCTCTTTTGATTCGATGTTCGATACGAAGATGAAGTTAGGTAGTAGCTTCTTGTTTTCATCGTAAACAGGGAAGTACTTCTGGTCACCCTTCATGGTGTAAACCAACGCTTCAGAAGGCACTTTTAGGAACTCTTCTTCAAACTTCGCTGTTAGTACTACTGGCCATTCAACCAGAGACGTGACTTCTTCTACTAAGTCATCTTCTAGGTCAGCGATACCGCCAACCGCTGCTGCCGCTTTTTGTGCGTCAGCTAGGATGATGGCTTTACGTGCTTCGTAATCAGCCATAACTTTACCGCGCTCTTCTAGGATTGCAGGGTATTGCTCAGCAGAATCGATAGTGAACTCTTGCTCACCCATGAAGCGGTGACCACGGATAGTGCGGTCAGAAGCAACACCAAGGATCTCGCCTTCGATTAGGTCGCTGCCCATTAGCATGGTTAGCGTCTTAACTGGACGGATGAACTGAGTCGTTTTGTTACCCCAGCGCATTGGTTTTGCGATAGGTAGGTTTGCTAGTGCTTTCGCTGCAAGTTCAACGACGATCTCAGACGTTGGCTGACCTTTCACTTCTTGTTTGAACAGTAGCCATTCGCCTTTGTCTGTAACCATGCGTTCTGCTTGGTCAACCGTGATGCCACAACCGCGTGCCCAGCCTTGAGCTGCTTTTGTTGGGTTGCCTTCCGCGTCAAACGCTGCAGAAACCGCAGGACCACGCTTTTCAACCACTTTGTCAGACTGGCTGTCTGCTAGTGCTGCTACTTTTAGAGCAAGACGACGAGGTGCCGCGAACCATTTCACGCCTTCGTGAGCAAGCTCAGCGCCTTTTAGTTCTGCTTCGAAGTTTGCTGCGAATGCTTCAGCTAGAGTGCGAAGTTGCGTTGGTGGTAGCTCTTCTGTACCTAGCTCGATTAGAAATTCTTTTGCCATGTTACTCTACCCCTTACGCTTGTTCTTTCTTACACATTGGGAAGCCTAGAGCTTCACGCGATGCGTAGTATGCTTCTGCAACTGCTTTCGTCAGGTTGCGGATGCGTAGGATGTAACGTTGGCGTTCAGTTACTGAGATCGCTTTACGTGCGTCTAGTAGGTTGAATGCGTGACCAGCTTTTAGAATGCGCTCGTAAGCAGGTAGTGGCAGTGGCTTTTCAAGCTCAAGCAACTCTTTACACTCTTTCTCACACTGCTCGAAGAAACCAAATAGGAATTCAACGTCTGCGTGCTCGAAGTTGTAAGTCGATTGCTCTACTTCGTTTTGGTGGAAGATATCACCGTAAGTCACCTTGCTGCCGTCTGGCGCGATGTTCCAAACTAGGTCGTAAACAGAGTCTACTTCTTGGATGTACATTGCTAGACGTTCGATACCGTAAGTGATCTCACCAGTGACTGGTTTACACTCAAGGCCGCCAACTTGTTGGAAGTAAGTAAACTGAGTTACTTCCATACCGTTTAGCCAAACTTCCCAGCCTAGACCCCATGCGCCTAGTGTTGGGTTTTCCCAGTTGTCTTCTACGAAACGGATGTCGTGTACAAGAGGGTCAATACCAAGAACTTCAAGGGAGCCAAGGTACAACTCTTGAATATTGTCAGGCGATGGTTTTAGCGCTACTTGGAATTGGTAGTAGTGCTGAAGACGGTTAGGGTTTTCACCGTAACGGCCATCAGTAGGACGACGTGAAGGTTGTACGTAAGCTGTCGACATTGGCTCTGGGCCAAGCGCTCGTAGACAGGTCATTGGGTGAGAGGTACCCGCACCCACTTCCATATCTAGCGGTTGAACAATGGTACAACCATTTTGAGCCCAATAATCCTGCAGCGCGAGGATCATTCCCTGGAAGGTTTTGATATCGTATTTTTGCATAAGTCAGGTTCGCGCGATTCTCTTGTTACTCGTTAATTCGTCATCTATGCCGAGTTTTTCAACTCTAACAACGGCGATAAAGAGTAATTACGGTTGAATAAATTAACAATCTAGTATAACCAGATATTGAGCATGGGAGTAGAGCTAATCTTGATTAATTCGTGGGCGATTTTCTCCTTTAATGAATTTTTACCGCGTTATCTGCTGTATTTTTCTTAAAAGGGAGTTTTTGCCTGCTTTGGCTCTTGAGAAGCGCAACAAAGGTGGCTAGAATTGCGCCTGTCTTTGGGGAGTAGCTTACCTGATGAAGTTTCTGTTTCATCTGGTTCGTCCGTCAACATAATTGGTGCAAAATCACCATGGCGTTCGAGACTTGAAGCCTTTCAAGTTTAGCAAGACCTTAGACAAATCATCACGAACCGGGGTAGGGGCGTGAGGTTTGTCTTTGGTTAAATATAATAATCCCTGCCCCAATGAGCATGTCGTGAGCGTTTTAGCTATTTCAATTACTACTGTAGCGTTAGCAGAAATTGGCGATAAGACCCAATTGCTATCTCTATTACTCGCAAGTCGTTACCGCAAACCAATCCCAATTATTGCAGCAATCTTTTTGGCAACCATTGCCAACCACGCTTTGGCTGCATGGTTAGGTGTGGTTGTCGCTGACTATTTATCACCTGATATTTTAAAGTGGGTGCTGGTGGTCAGTTTTGTCGCGATGGCGGCTTGGGTGTTGATTCCTGATAAGTTGGATGATGACGAACAGATTTCAAACCGAGGTCCTTTCATTGCCAGCTTTATTGCTTTCTTTGTGGCTGAGATTGGTGATAAAACTCAGATCGCCACTTCTATCCTAGGCGCGCAATACGCGGATGCGCTGAGTTGGGTCATACTTGGCACGACCATTGGTATGTTGTTGGCTAACGTGCCTGTGGTGTTAATTGGTAAGCTTTCAGCAGACAAGATGCCCCTGGGGTTGATTCGTAAAGTCACCGCTATTTTGTTCGTGTTGTTGGCGATTGGTGCGGCCTTCTTTTAATGTTTTTAGGCGGATAACGCAGCCTGAAAATGGAAAATGTTATCCGCGAACAATCGTTAAAATGATGCAAATAATCAATAACTAGCGAATTAGTGGCGTAGCTCAAACTCTGACTTAAAATCGCTCCGTAGCGTGACGGATGACATATTAGTGTCATACTTGTCATGGTAGTTTAATGGTGTGAATGATAGCGAGAGGGCAAGTTTATGCTTACACGTTACATGGGGATGACCCCAAAGAGTCAGAGTTATTTATTCACCTTTGGTTTGGCGCTGTGCTTGTTAGCGATGGTACTGACTGATATGTGGTTGCCGATTGTGGCAGGATCGTTCGTTCTTACTGGATTAACAGTAGAGGCGTGGATTCGCGTAGCCCACATCATTCCTATGCATGAAGAGATGCGGGCAATGAAAAAACAACTCAACAAGCTCCAATCAGAAGTTCGCACACTCGAATACGATGAATAAACAAACGGCAGCCAATCGGCTGCCGTTTTTAATTCGACCAGATTATTCCAATCCTTTCTTGATCAGGTACTGATACGGAACTTGCTCCGTTTGTGCCGCAATTAATTGGTGATCCATAAAACGGCAGAAACTCGGAATGTCTCGAGTCGTGGATGGGTCATCTGCTTTGACCAGCAAAATCTCACCATCTTGCATGTTGCGAATTGTCTTCCTGACCATCATCACTGGCTCTGGGCAGCGCAGTCCTTCCGCCTCTAATGTCTTTGTTGCCAGTTCAGGATTAAAGCTCATAGTGTGATTCTCGTAACTAACTTAGCGGTGAATTCTACGTTCGTTGAAAAAATATTCAATAACCACTTGGCAAACGGAATTTTTTGTTTTACCTTAAATTAACAATTTGGTAACAACTGGCAAGAGAGAGGCAATGTTAACAGCGTTAGACAGACTTACGATTTACTCCGTACTTTGTTTTATCTCGTTTTGTGCTTTGGTACTCAGAACGCCAGCTGACACCTCTTTGATGCCTCTTGTAGGCATGGTTGCCACTATTATTGGGATTTGGATCGAGATGCGCAAATGGTCAGGTGCATCTGAGCAAGAAAATTAGCGCTTTTTGCTTCGATCAGAATACTTTAATAACGCTCACCTATTTTTACCGACACTTCATTCCGACACTATCCCCATTTTTCTTGGGCTTCCCCGCTGAAAGGCGGGATTTTTTTTGCCTGAAGAGTACAATTTACCCAAACACATACAAAATAAGTGGCTAATTCGTGGAACTGGAAGACATCTATCGCCGAGATTTAAATTTACTGGTTGCGTTGCGAGTACTGATAGAAGAAAACAGCGTCAGTAAGGCGGCAACACGTCTGAATTTGAGTCAATCAGCAATGAGTCGTGTGCTTGGTCGTCTGCGTGACTTATTGGGAGACCCGCTGTTTACTCGTCAGGGGCAGCATTTGATCCCAACTCAGAAAGCGTTAGAGATCGATCGCTCATTAGGCGAGCCATTAGAGTCTTTACGTCAGTTGTTATCTCCGGTTGAGTTTGACCCATTGCAATGCGTACAGACTTTCAACATCGTGACCACCGACTATGCCATGCAAACGATCTTACCGTTCGCTTTGCCGAGAATTTACCAAGAAGCGCCAAACGTGTCTTTTAACTTCTTACCACTGCAACACGACCGTTTATCAGATCAGCTCACTTATGAAGGTGCAGACTTAGCGATTTGTCGCCCGACAGGCCCGGTGGAGCCGCTACGCAGTGAAGTGTTGGGGCGAGTGGGGGTGCTGTGTATGCTTTCAAAACAGCATCCATTAGCGGATAAAGAAATGAGCTTAGATGATTATCTGAGTCATCCACATGCCATGATCGCCATCAGTGATGGTGTTAAGGCACTGATCGAACAAGCTTTGATGGAGAAACCTAAGCGTAAAATGGTTCTGCGGGCTTACCATTTAGAAGCTGCATTGGCGATCATGGATACCCTGCCTATTATCATCACAGTGCCCGCGGATTTGGCGTATTTGGTTGCCGAGCGTTATGACTTGGTGGTGAAACCACTACCCTTCCAATTTACTCCATTTGAGTATTCGATGATTTGGCATGCGCGTTGCGAGCATTCTCCTGCTCAAGAATGGTTAAGAACGATTGTGCGTGAAGAATGTAGCCGTCTAATAGCTAAGCGTATCGAAGATATGGGACTAAACTGCTAACAAAAAGAGCCAGCATTGCCGGCTCTTCGTTTGTTTACGCTGAGTCAGTGTTTATAGCTTGATAACCACACGACCTGTTACTTGA
Source organism: Vibrio sp. JCM 18905 (assembly GCF_055393305.1). Lineage (NCBI taxonomy): Bacteria > Pseudomonadati > Pseudomonadota > Gammaproteobacteria > Vibrionales > Vibrionaceae > Vibrio > Vibrio sp. JCM 18905. The sequence goes on from NZ_AP043880.1 coordinate 148,102, forward strand.
CCGTTGGTGATGTCTTCTGCGTATTTTGGTGCTTCTGCTAGTTCTACTTCAGTACACGCTTGCTCGAAATAGCTGTCTGGTAGTAGTTCAACCAGTTTTTCCCATGCTGCGATGCGTTTCTCTGTTGGACACATTACTGAGTCCACACCTTGTAGACGAACGTTACGTAGGATGAACGGCATCACTGTAGTTGGTAGATCAAAACCACCTGCAAGACCACAAGCGGCGACTGCACTGTTGTAATCCATTTGCGCCAGTACTTTTGCTAGTACTTTGCTGCCGACGGTATCTACCGCACCTGCCCATACTTGCTTTTCAAGTGGACGTGCTGGTTCCTCAAATTCAGTACGGTCGATGATGCGGCTAGCACCTAGTTTTTCAAGTAGCGGGCCGTTTGTCTCTACACGTCCTGTCACTGCAGCAACTTTGTAGCCAAGCTGTGCTAGGAGCGTTACTGCAACCGAGCCTACGCCGCCACTTGCGCCCGTTACTAGGATTTCACCAGCTTCAGGTTTGATGCCTGCATCAAGCAGTGCTTGAACACATAACATACCAGTGAAGCCAGCAGTACCAACCATCATTGCTTTCTTGCTGTCTAGACCTTTTGGTAGTGGCACTAGCCAATCCGCTTTTAGACGAGCACGTTGAGCCATGCCACCCCAATGGTTTTCACCCACGCCCCAGCCAGTTAAGACCACTTTGTCACCTGCTTGGTAACGCGAATCTTCAGAACTTACAACCGTACCCGCTAGATCAATGCCAGGTACCATCGGGAAGTTACGGATGATTTTACCTTTACCTGTGATCGCCAAACCATCTTTGTAATTCAACGACGAGTAATCGACTTCAACCAGAACGTCACCTTCCGGCAGTTGTGTTTCATCGATTTTCTCGATACTAGCGATAGTGCGTTTGTCTTCTTGGTTTAGAACTAGAGCATTAAACATAAGGTTCTCCGAAATTGCGTTAGCGTGACTCAGTTGCCACATACAGCAAGATATTAACTGTCTATAAGTCTATGTCTTCTCTATCTATGAATAAAATGAAAGTTACTCATTTCATGTATGCTTTGTATGCATGTTTACTATGTTTGGCGTAAAACAAAGGGCGACATCTGATGTCGCCCTTAAGTGTAATACTAAATTATTTTAGTATTTATTCATTTCATGCTGGTTGTTGAGTAGATCACTACGACCATCGTCGTTTTGAGCCTACTTCACTCAAAGCGTTAAGGCCTCTCAAATACGGTCGCTATACCCTGACCCAAACCGATACACATGGTGGCTAGACCGTATTTCGCGTCTTTCGCTTCCATTAGGTTGATCAACGTTGTTGAGATGCGTGAACCAGAACAGCCTAGTGGATGACCCAATGCTATCGCACCACCGTTAAGGTTGACCTTCTCATCCATCACATCAAGCAGACCTAAGTCTTTAGCACACGGCAGAGACTGCGCTGCAAATGCTTCGTTTAGCTCAACCACATCCATGTCTTCAATTGAAAGACCAGCACGCTTGAGCGCTTTTTGCGTCGCCGGTACCGGACCGTAACCCATGATGGATGGATCGCAACCTGCGATCGCCATGCCCTTAATACGTGCGCGAATTTTCAAGCCAAGCTCATTGGCTTTCTCTTCACTCATGATCAGCATCGCTGATGCGCCATCAGACAGCGCTGATGATGTACCGGCTGTTACTGTGCCGTTTGCTGGGTCAAACACAGGACGAAGCTGAGACAGACCTTCAACTGTTGTCTCTGGACGAATCACTTCATCATAGTCGAGAGTAAACAGTGTACCGTCAGCCGCATGGCCTTCAATTGGTAGGATTTCGTTTTTAAAGCGACCCTCTACGGTTGCTGCGTGCGCACGAGCGTGAGAGCGCGCGGCAAACTCGTCTTGTTGCTCACGGCTAATGCCATGTAATTTACCAAGCATTTCAGCCGTTAAGCCCATCATGCCCGCAGCTTTTGCTACGTTCTTGGACATACCAGGGTGAAAGTCTACCCCGTGGTTCATCGGCACATGCCCCATGTGCTCAACGCCACCAATTAGGCAGATTTCAGCATCGCCAGTCATGATCGCACGTGTACCGTCATGCAGCGCTTGCATGGATGAGCCACACAAACGGTTAACCGTCACAGCGCCAATTTCAATCGGCAGGCACGCGAGTAGCGCGGCATTACGTGCAACGTTAAAGCCTTGCTCTAGTGTTTGCTGTACACAACCCCAGTAGATGTCTTCAATCTCGCTTGGGTTCACTTGTGGGTTACGTGCAAGAATGCCTTTCATTAGACGCGCAGATAGATCTTCTGCTCGTGTATGACGGAAAGCACCACCTTTAGAGCGACCCATTGGAGTACGTAGACAATCGACTACGACAACATTTCTTGTTTGATTAGTCATTTTAGAATCCCTCCTTAGATAGAACCTTGCTGTTGTGCACCGTAAAAGCTTTCACCTTTCGCCGCCATATCAATCAACATTTGCGGTACTTGGTACATCGCACCTAGCTCGGCGTGTTGTTTTGCCATTTCAACGTATTCAGCAATACCCACGCTGTCTAGATAGCGGAATACGCCACCGCGGAATGGAGGGAAACCAAGACCATAAACCAATGCCATATCTGCTTCCTGAGGAGTCGCGATGATGCCTTCTTGTAGGCACAGCACCACTTCGTTGATCATTGGAATCATCATACGTTGAATGATGGTCTCATCGTCAAAGTCCTGCTTATCGGCACAAACGTCAGCAAGTACCGGTAATATCGCTTCTGAGAAGGTTTTCTTCGGCTTACCTTTTTTATCTATGGTGTAGCTGTAGAAGCCATTACCATTCTTCTGACCATATTTGTCTGCTTCGAATAGTGCATCAATCGCATCACGACCTTGTTTACCCATACGCTCAGGGAAACCCTCTGCCATCACAGCTTGTGCGTGGTGCGCGGTATCAATGCCGACTACGTCAAGCAAGTACGCCGGTCCCATCGGCCAGCCAAACTTACGCTCCATGACTTTGTCGATTTTCGTAAAGTCAGCACCATCACGAAGTAGCATGCTGAAGCCGCCAAAGTATGGGAACAATACGCGGTTAACGAAGAACCCTGGGCAGTCATTGACGACAATTGGTGATTTGCCCATTTTCGCAGCATACGCCACAACACGATTGATGGTTTCATCAGAGGTGTGCTCACCACGGATGATCTCAACAAGAGGCATACGATGCACTGGGTTGAAGAAGTGCATACCACAGAAGTTTTCTGGGCGTTTTAGTGATTTTGCCAATAGGTTGATAGGAATCGTCGAGGTGTTTGAGGTGATAACGGTGTCGTCACCGACATGGGACTCAACTTCACTCAAAACTGCTGCTTTTACTTTCGGGTTTTCAACGACAGCTTCAACAATCACATCAGAGTTTTCAATACCTGCGTAATGTAGGCTCGGTGTGATTGACGCTAAAATACCTGCCATCTTAAAGCCGTCAATGCGACCGCGAGATAAGCGTTTATTCAGCAGCTTAGATGCTTCAGTCATGCCTAGGTCGAGCGACGCTTGCGCGATGTCTTTCATTAAGACAGGCACACCTTTTAGCGCTGATTGGTAAGCAATGCCGCCACCCATGATACCTGCACCTAACACGGCTGCACGTTGCGTGTCTTTACTTGCTGACTTCGCTGCTTTTTTCGCAATGCCTTTGATGTATTGATCATTAAGGAATAGGCCAACGAGTGATTTTGCTTCTTCCGATTTAGCCAATTTCACGAAGTGCTTACGTTCAATGTCTAACGCTTCATTACGTGCAAAGCGAGCACCTTCTTCAATCGTGATAACGGCTGTCATTGGGGCAGGGTAATGAGGACCTGCTTTTTGTGCCACCAGACCCTTCGCCATGGTGAAGCTCATCATTGATTCAAGCTTACTCAGCGTTAGCGGAGATGTTTTCTGTGCTCGGCGTGCTTGCCAGTCAAGTTTCTCGTTAATTGCAGAGTTCAGCGTTTGTAGTGCCGATTCGTATAAAGCATCAGTCTCTACAACAGCATCGAGTAAGCCAATTTTCAATGCTTCATCAGCTCGGCATGCTTTACCTTGGGTGATGATTTCCATTGCGCTGTCTGCGCCAATAACGCGAGGTAAGCGTACACAACCACCAAAGCCCGGCATGATTCCCAGTTTCGTTTCTGGTAGGCCGATGCTGGTGGTTTTGTCACCAATACGCATGTCTGTTGCTAGCACACATTCACAACCGCCACCAAGAGCGTGGCCTTTGATCACCGAGATGGTCGGAACGGGTAAGTCTTCTAATTTGTTAAAGATGCTGTTAGCAAATTGCAGCCATTGGTCGAGCTCGGCATCCGTTTTAGCAAACAGACCTAAAAACTCGGTAATGTCTGCGCCTACAATGAATGCGTCTTTATCTGAAGTGAGCAACAACCCCTTAAGGCCTTGATGGGCAATGAGCGCATCAAGAGCTTTATCTAGCGATTCTAATGTCGCTAGGTCGAGTTTGTTGACGGATTTTGGAGAGCAGAAGCTTAGCTCTACAATACCATCTTGTATTTCCTTTACCTGTAGGGTTTCGGCTTGGTAAATCATTGTCTATCTCCATGACATACAATCGTGGATTGTCTGTATACCTATTTCAACGACGCCGTGTACCTCGGCAAATAGGTATCGAGGAAGTCGTTTTATTTTTGTTCTGGTTTGACCAGTAAAGTTAGTTTGGATCGTGGATTGTCTAATTTCAATACATTTTTTAAACAAGTGTTTAACATTGTGCGCTGTGGCAGATCTTATGCGACGGGTAAATCACACTCGTGATAGACTTCAGGCAAATAGACCTGAATCCATAATCCTATGAATGACAAGCCTTATCTGATTCCAGCAGAGCCCGCTCAATTTGAAGAAGAAATTAAAAAGAGCGTCTTCATTACTTATTTGGCACACACGCCAAGTATCGAAGCTGCAAAAGCATTTGTTGATCAAATCAAAGCTAAACACGCTGATGCTAGACATAACTGTTGGGGCTTTGTTGCTGGTCGACCAGAAGATTCGATGAAGTGGGGCTTTAGTGATGATGGGGAGCCGTCCGGAACTGCAGGCAAACCGATCCTGGCGCAGCTGTCTGGCTCTGGGGTGGGGGAAATCACGGCAGTGGTCACGCGATACTCTGGTGGAATCAAGTTAGGTACAGGCGGCTTGGTTAAAGCGTATGGGGGTGGGGTACAACAAGCGCTCAAGCTGCTTCAAACTATTGAGAAAAAAATAACCACAAAGCTCAGACTAACGTTAGACTATGGGTTTATGCCGATCGCACAGTCAATCATGCCGCAATTTGGTGCGGTAGAAGTCGAGGCTGAATACAGCGATCAGGTGGTATTAGTGGTGGAAATTGAGCTTCGAGAAGTGAGCGCGTTTACCCAAGCAATCATCAATAAAAGCGGGGCAAAGGCAATTGTCACTCCGCTAGACGGACAATAATGAAAAACAGGAAGCAACAGGGACAGCTTCGCTAGTCAATTTATCCATGCAATTTCGTTCAATTATTCGAATCGTCGGGCTACTGCTCGCACTCTTTAGTGTCACTATGCTTGCGCCAGCACTCGTTGCGCTGATCTATCGAGATGGTGCAGGTGTGCCTTTTGTCACGACATTTTTTGTTCTGCTGTTTTGTGGGGCCGTTTGTTGGTACCCAAACCGCAGGTATAAGCACGAGCTTAAAGCTCGAGATGGCTTTCTTATTGTCGTTCTGTTCTGGACAGTACTTGGCAGCGCAGGCTCGATCCCCTTTCTAATAGCTGACAACCCAAACGTCTCAGTCACGGATGCGTTTTTTGAATCGTTTTCTGCTCTCACTACGACCGGGGCGACCGTTATTGTTGGTTTGGATGAGTTACCTAAAGCGATTCTATTCTATCGACAGTTATTGCAGTGGTTCGGCGGTATGGGAATCATCGTATTAGCAGTGGCGATTTTGCCAGTACTTGGCATTGGTGGTATGCAGCTTTACCGCGCCGAGATCCCTGGTCCAGTCAAGGACACTAAAGTGACGCCGCGCATAGCAGAAACCGCTAAAGCGCTTTGGTACATCTATTTGAGCCTGACTATCGCCTGTGCATCGGCTTTTTGGTTAGCTGGTATGACGCCATTTGACGCCATCAGTCACAGCTTTTCCACCATTGCCATTGGTGGCTTCTCTACCCACGATGCCAGCATCGGATACTTTGATAGTTACGCGATTAACCTGATTACGGTGGTTTTTCTGCTTATATCTGCATGTAACTACACGCTGCACTTTGCTGCATTTGCATCGGGTGGTGTGCATCCCAAGTATTATTGGAAAGATCCTGAGTTTCGCGCCTTCTTGTTTATTCAAGTGCTGCTATTTGTTATTTGCTTTCTATTATTACTGAAACATCACTCTTACACATCGACATACGATGCTTTCGATCAGGCACTTTTCCAAACCGTGTCAATTTCGACAACTGCGGGCTTTACGACGACAGGTTTTGCGGATTGGCCGCTCTTCTTACCTGTACTGCTATTGTTCTCCTCTTTTATAGGTGGTTGTGCTGGTTCAACAGGCGGCGGCATGAAAGTGATCCGTATCCTGCTTCTTACCTTACAAGGTGCGCGTGAACTAAAACGTTTGGTCCATCCACGCGCGGTTTACACCATCAAAGTAGGTGGCAGTGCCCTACCGCAACGTGTTGTCGATGCGGTTTGGGGCTTCTTCTCCGCATACGCATTGGTATTTGTGGTTTGTATGTTGGGCTTGATTGCTACAGGGATGGACGAGCTCAGTGCATTCTCTGCGGTGGCTGCAACTCTGAACAACCTCGGTCCAGGCCTGGGGGAAGTGGCGCTTCACTTTGGTGATGTTAACGACAAAGCAAAATGGGTATTGATAGTTTCTATGCTGTTTGGTCGTTTGGAAATCTTTACCTTACTTATTCTACTTACGCCGACATTTTGGCGTAGCTAAGGGGAAATCGTGGCAAAAGCATTATTTCTATACTCTTCCCGCGAAGGGCAGACTAAAAAAATTCTCCACTATATAGATGAACAACTTCCAGACTTCGATTGTGAGCTGGTGGATTTACATAATGTCGAGACGATTGACTTCAGTCAATACGACAGAGTGTTGATAGGCGCCTCTATTCGTTATGGTCATCTTAATAAAAAGCTATACCAGTTTATTGAGCGAAATCTCAATCAATTGGAGCAAAATAAAGTGGCATTTTTCTGCGTAAACCTAACCGCTCGTAAAGAGGACCAAGGAAAGGATACACCTGAAGGTAGTGCTTACATTCGTAAGTTTCTAATTAAGTCGCCTTGGAAACCAACGCTAATCGGTGTTTTTGCTGGTGCACTTTATTACCCACGTTACAGCTGGTTCGACAGAACTATGATTAGGTTCATTATGTCGATGACAGGTGGCGAAACCGATACGACCAAAGAAGTGGAATACACCAATTGGGAAAAAGTGGCTCTTTTCGCAGATAAATTCAGAGAACTGTAGAAATAACGTGCTCTTTTGACTGCTTTTGATGCAAATTTATCCGAACGATAAAAAAATCAAAAAAAACGAGAAAAAGGGCTTGCCAATGTGATCGCAATCTCTATAATGCCACCTCGCTGACACGGCAACGCTTCGAAAGAAACGAAGTCGAGGTTAGCAAGCCAAATTAGCCAAGCGGAAACGCTTGAAGAAAGTTTGAAAAAAGTGATTGACACTAAACTTTAACTCGCTAAAATGGCCGTCCTGTTTTGAGCAAAGCTCAACAGGAAAAGCTCTTTAACAATATAGACCTATCAATCTGTGTGGGCACTCGTTGATGATAATCCAATTAGAAGCTTCGGCTTCAAATTAGGTTTCAATGAAACGAAGTGACCATTGAATCTTCGGATTCAGCACAGTCAATTCAAACATTACTTATGTAATGTTCAGTATTCATTGAGCCGAACAAAATCTTAAATTGAAGAGTTTGATCATGGCTCAGATTGAACGCTGGCGGCAGGCCTAACACATGCAAGTCGAGCGGAAACGAGTTATCTGAACCTTCGGGGAACGATAACGGCGTCGAGCGGCGGACGGGTGAGTAATGCCTAGGAAATTGCCCTGATGTGGGGGATAACCATTGGAAACGATGGCTAATACCGCATGATGCCTACGGGCCAAAGAGGGGGACCTTCGGGCCTCTCGCGTCAGGATATGCCTAGGTGGGATTAGCTAGTTGGTGAGGTAAGGGCTCACCAAGGCAACGATCCCTAGCTGGTCTGAGAGGATGATCAGCCACACTGGAACTGAGACACGGTCCAGACTCCTACGGGAGGCAGCAGTGGGGAATATTGCACAATGGGCGCAAGCCTGATGCAGCCATGCCGCGTGTATGAAGAAGGCCTTCGGGTTGTAAAGTACTTTCAGTCGTGAGGAAGGCGGCGTCGTTAATAGCGGCGTTGTTTGACGTTAGCGACAGAAGAAGCACCGGCTAACTCCGTGCCAGCAGCCGCGGTAATACGGAGGGTGCGAGCGTTAATCGGAATTACTGGGCGTAAAGCGCATGCAGGTGGTTTGTTAAGTCAGATGTGAAAGCCCGGGGCTCAACCTCGGAATAGCATTTGAAACTGGCAGACTAGAGTACTGTAGAGGGGGGTAGAATTTCAGGTGTAGCGGTGAAATGCGTAGAGATCTGAAGGAATACCGGTGGCGAAGGCGGCCCCCTGGACAGATACTGACACTCAGATGCGAAAGCGTGGGGAGCAAACAGGATTAGATACCCTGGTAGTCCACGCCGTAAACGATGTCTACTTGGAGGTTGTGGCCTTGAGCCGTGGCTTTCGGAGCTAACGCGTTAAGTAGACCGCCTGGGGAGTACGGTCGCAAGATTAAAACTCAAATGAATTGACGGGGGCCCGCACAAGCGGTGGAGCATGTGGTTTAATTCGATGCAACGCGAAGAACCTTACCTACTCTTGACATCCAGAGAACTTTCCAGAGATGGATTGGTGCCTTCGGGAACTCTGAGACAGGTGCTGCATGGCTGTCGTCAGCTCGTGTTGTGAAATGTTGGGTTAAGTCCCGCAACGAGCGCAACCCTTATCCTTGTTTGCCAGCGAGTAATGTCGGGAACTCCAGGGAGACTGCCGGTGATAAACCGGAGGAAGGTGGGGACGACGTCAAGTCATCATGGCCCTTACGAGTAGGGCTACACACGTGCTACAATGGCGCATACAGAGGGCGGCCAACTTGCGAAAGTGAGCGAATCCCAAAAAGTGCGTCGTAGTCCGGATTGGAGTCTGCAACTCGACTCCATGAAGTCGGAATCGCTAGTAATCGTGGATCAGAATGCCACGGTGAATACGTTCCCGGGCCTTGTACACACCGCCCGTCACACCATGGGAGTGGGCTGCAAAAGAAGTAGGTAGTTTAACCTTCGGGGGGACGCTTACCACTTTGTGGTTCATGACTGGGGTGAAGTCGTAACAAGGTAGCGCTAGGGGAACCTGGCGCTGGATCACCTCCTTATACGATGATTATTGCGATGAGTGTTCACACAGATTGATACGGTTTATGAAGTTTAAGAGATAGAACATCCCCCAAGATGTTCAACTTAGTGTCCCGTTCGTCTAGAGGCCTAGGACACCGCCCTTTCACGGCGGTAACAGGGGTTCGACTCCCCTACGGGATACCATTGGGTCGTTAGCTCAGTTGGTAGAGCAGTTGACTTTTAATCAATTGGTCGCAGGTTCGAATCCTGCACGACCCACCATTCCTTCCATTAGGAATTAAAACTCAAAATATGGGGCTATAGCTCAGCTGGGAGAGCGCCTGCCTTGCACGCAGGAGGTCTGCGGTTCGATCCCGCATAGCTCCACCATATTTTGAAACAATGGGCGATTAGCTCAGTTGGGAGAGCACCTGCCTTACAAGCAGGGGGTCACTGGTTCGAGCCCGGTATCGCCCACCATCTTTAAGCGCATTCAATGAGTGCTTTTAAAAATGGTTTTCATCAGAAAATCTCGCTCTTTAACAATTTGGAAAGCTGACAAAACAACAATTTATTGTTGTTTGTAAAGTTCTCAAAGTATTCCTTATGGAATACAACTAAAAACACATTCAAGTGTTCTTGGAATTTGAGTCCGGCAAAATCGATATGTCTCTCGCTCATTCAAATAATGAGAGACAACTTTGGTGATTTGATTATCAACTCGAAACTCCTTCGGGTTGTATGGTTAAGTGACTAAGCGTACACGGTGGATGCCTTGGCAGTCAGAGGCGATGAAGGACGTATTAACTTGCGATAAGCCCAGATTAGGTAGTAAAAACCATTTGAGTCTGGGATTTCCGAATGGGGAAACCCACTTACATAAGTAAGTATCGTTATGTGAATACATAGCATAACGAGGCGAACCGGGGGAACTGAAACATCTAAGTACCCCGAGGAAAAGAAATCAACCGAGATTCCGAAAGTAGCGGCGAGCGAAATTGGACTAGCCCTTAAGCTTTATAGGCGTCAGGTGAACAAGCTGGAAAGCTTGGCGATACAGGGTGATAGCCCCGTAACTGACGACGCATATTCAGTGAAATCGAGTAGGGCGGGACACGTGATATCCTGTCTGAATATGGGGGGACCATCCTCCAAGGCTAAATACTACTGACTGACCGATAGTGAACCAGTACCGTGAGGGAAAGGCGAAAAGAACCCCTGTGAGGGGAGTGAAATAGAACCTGAAACCGTGTACGTACAAGCAGTAGGAGCAGGCTTTGTCCTGTGACTGCGTACCTTTTGTATAATGGGTCAGCGACTTATATTCAGTGGCAAGGTTAACCATCTAGGGGAGCCGTAGGGAAACCGAGTCTTAACTGGGCGTTTTAGTCTCTGGATATAGACCCGAAACCAGGTGATCTAGCCATGGGCAGGTTGAAGGTTGAGTAACATCAACTGGAGGACCGAACCGACTAATGTTGAAAAATTAGCGGATGACTTGTGGCTAGGGGTGAAAGGCCAATCAAACCTGGAGATAGCTGGTTCTCCCCGAAAGCTATTTAGGTAGCGCCTCGGACGAATACTACTGGGGGTAGAGCACTGTTAAGGCTAGGGGGTCATCCCGACTTACCAACCCTTTGCAAACTCCGAATACCAGTAAGTACTATCCGGGAGACACACGGCGGGTGCTAACGTCCGTCGTGGAGAGGGAAACAACCCAGACCGCCAGCTAAGGTCCCAAATTACTACTAAGTGGGAAACGATGTGGGAAGGCTCAGACAGCCAGGATGTTGGCTTAGAAGCAGCCATCATTTAAAGAAAGCGTAATAGCTCACTGGTCGAGTCGGCCTGCGCGGAAGATGTAACGGGGCTAAGTAGTAAACCGAAGCTGCGGCAATGCACTTTTGTGCATTGGGTAGGGGAGCGTTCTGTAAGCGGTTGAAGGTGTGTGGTAACGCATGCTGGACGTATCAGAAGTGCGAATGCTGACATGAGTAACGATAAAGGGGGTGAAAAACCTCCTCGCCGGAAGACCAAGGGTTCCTGTCCAACGTTAATCGGGGCAGGGTAAGTCGACCCCTAAGGCGAGGCCGAAAGGCGTAGTCGATGGGAAACGGGTTAATATTCCCGTACTTCTTACAATTGCGATGGGGGGACGGAGAAGGCTAGGTGGGCCTGGCGACGGTTGTCCAGGTTCAAGTGCGTAGGCTGAAGAGTTAGGTAAATCCGGCTCTTCTTAAGGCTGAGACACGACGTCGAGCATCTACGGATGTGAAGTCATTGATGCCATGCTTCCAGGAAAAGCCTCTAAGCTTCAGATTGTAAGGAATCGTACCCCAAACCGACACAGGTGGTCGGGTAGAGAATACCAAGGCGCTTGAGAGAACTCGGGTGAAGGAACTAGGCAAAATGGTACCGTAACTTCGGGAGAAGGTACGCTCTCGACGGTGAAGTCCCTCGCGGATGGAGCTATTGAGAGTCGCAGATACCAGGTGGCTGCAACTGTTTATTAAAAACACAGCACTGTGCAAAATCGCAAGATGACGTATACGGTGTGACGCCTGCCCGGTGCCGGAAGGTTAATTGATGGGGTTAGACTTCGGTCGAAGCTCTTGATCGAAGCCCCGGTAAACGGCGGCCGTAACTATAACGGTCCTAAGGTAGCGAAATTCCTTGTCGGGTAAGTTCCGACCTGCACGAATGGCGTAATGATGGCCACGCTGTCTCCACCCGAGACTCAGTGAAATTGAAATCGCTGTGAAGATGCAGTGTACCCGCGGCTAGACGGAAAGACCCCGTGAACCTTTACTACAGCTTGGCACTGAACATTGACCCTACATGTGTAGGATAGGTGGGAGGCTTTGAAGCGCAGTCGCTAGATTGCGTGGAGCCGTCCTTGAAATACCACCCTTGTAGTGTTGATGTTCTAACGTCAACCCCTTATCGGGGTTGCGGACAGTGCCTGGTGGGTAGTTTGACTGGGGCGGTCTCCTCCCAAAGCGTAACGGAGGAGCACGAAGGTGGGCTAATCACGGTTGGACATCGTGAGGTTAGTGCAATGGCATAAGCCCGCTTGACTGCGAGAATGACAATTCGAGCAGGTGCGAAAGCAGGTCATAGTGATCCGGTGGTTCTGAATGGAAGGGCCATCGCTCAACGGATAAAAGGTACTCCGGGGATAACAGGCTGATACCGCCCAAGAGTTCATATCGACGGCGGTGTTTGGCACCTCGATGTCGGCTCATCACATCCTGGGGCTGAAGTCGGTCCCAAGGGTATGGCTGTTCGCCATTTAAAGTGGTACGCGAGCTGGGTTTAGAACGTCGTGAGACAGTTCGGTCCCTATCTGCCGTGGGCGTTGGAGAATTGAAAGGGGCTGCTCCTAGTACGAGAGGACCGGAGTGGACGAACCTCTGGTGTTCGGGTTGTGTCGCCAGACGCATTGCCCGGTAGCTAAGTTCGGGATCGATAACCGCTGAAAGCATCTAAGCGGGAAGCGAGCCTTGAGATGAGTTCTCCCTGATACTTTAAGTATCCTAAAGGGTTGTCGTAGACTACGACGTTGATAGGCAGGGTGTGTAAGCGTTGTGAGGCGTTGAGCTAACCTGTACTAATTGCCCGTGAGGCTTAACCATACAACACCCAAGGGGTTTTGATGGACTCAATGAAAGAACATTGAATGTGTAAGAACGAGAATTAAAAAACAGCTTTCCGAATTAAAGAATTTGCTTGGCGACCATAGCGTTTTGGACCCACCTGATTTCCATGCCGAACTCAGAAGTGAAACGAAATAGCGCCGATGGTAGTGTGGGGCTTCCCCATGTGAGAGTAGGACATCGCCAGGCTTTAAATTTTGGACACTTGCTGATTAAAAGCGAGTGATACCACTGCGGAGTGGTAGTTCAGTTGGTTAGAATACCGGCCTGTCACGCCGGGGGTCGCGGGTTCGAGTCCCGTCCACTCCGCCACTTAATATCGACAACCTCGCTCATGCGAGGTTTTGTCAAATCTAGAATATAAGAATTCTACAGGGGTGTAGCTCCAATTGGCAGAGCAGCGGATTCCAAATCCGCGTGTTGGGAGTTCGAATCTCTCCACCCCTGCCAGATATCAAGGCTCTGACTTAGGTCAGAGCCTTTTTTGTATCTGCTTGCCACTATGCATTTGTCCTCTTATCCCACCCATATGCCTTTCTGCTGCCTGCTGCTCTTTGTAAGTATTTATTACTTACCAACCTATTAGACTAGTCGTTATAATCAAGTGCTCCGAAATGTTAGCAATAAATGAGAATCATTATTTATATTTAGTTACACTCAACCGATCTGGATTAATGGGTAACTATGTATGGATATATCTCGTCGACGCTTCCTTCAATCATCCTTAGCGATCTCCGCGCTTACTGTTCTACCTGCATGTTCTCTATCTAGGAGTGCTAATAAGCAGGGGCAGTATATATACGATATCACTGCAGAGCCTTCTACGGCTGAACTAGTGCCCGGTTTCAATACTGAGGTATTAGCTTTTAATGGGCGTATACCTGCACCTATAATTCGTTGCTGACAAGGGGAAAGGTAACAATCAACTTCATCAATAAGCTATCAGAGCCGACGACGATTCATTGGCATGGCTTGAGGATTCCTATTGAAATGGATGGAGTTCCGTTTTTAAGCCAGGCTCCTATCATGCCCGGAGAGACTTTTACGTATGAGTTTATTCCGCCAGATGCAGGTACGTTTTGGTATCACCCACACATGAACAGCGTTAAGCAGCTTGGTATGGGGTTGGTTGGGCTAATAATTGTTGAAGAGGCTGAGCCTGTTCAGTTTGATGAAGAGCATGAAGTCGTCCTCAAGCATTGGCATTTAGACAAGCAAGGACAGTGGAAGAATCTAATGGTGCCGCGCTTGAGTGCACGTATGGGAACGCCAGGAGAGTGGAGTAGCGTCAATGGTATTCATGAGCCTGTTTATACGCTGAAGCAGAACGCGACTACGCGATTAAGAATTGCTAATGTCGATAACACCATTACCTATCCGATCGCGATTGAAGGCACAGAGGCTTGGGTTATTGCTATCGATGGCAATCCAGTTAAAACGCCTTATAGGCTCACTCAACACAAAATTGGTCCGGGAATGAGATTGGGTATCGGATTGATTGCTCCGAAGGCTGGAGAGCGTGTTTATGTGCGTCAAATGAAAGGGCGCTTCCCATTCTCTTTGTGTGAGTTTGAAGTTGTTGAGTCTGACCTGCCAAGCAACAAGAAACTGCCTTTATTGCCTCTCAACCCTGTGCCTGATCTTGATTTGGAAAATGCGGAGCAAATCGATTATGTGTTTGAATGGGAGGGGGCGATCACTCCTGTCGATAAATCGGGCAAAGCGATACCTAAATTCTGGCTGATGAACAAACGGGCTTGGGAGGGAATGAGCATAGATAATATCCCTGCGCCACTTTCAACATTGGAGCTTGGAAAAACCTATATCTTCAATTTGAAGAACGTTACTCAATATCATCATCCTATTCATCTTCATGGGCATACATTTACTGTTCTTGAGTTAGATGGAAAGAAACTCGACGAACCGTTCCATACCGATACGGTTTTACTTGGAAAAAATGGCAGTGCCAAAGCTGCCTTTGTTGCTAACAACCCTGGACGTTGGATGTATCACTGCCATGTTATTGAGCACATGAAAACCGGTTTGATGGGGTATATTGAAGTAAAGTGACTCCTGTAACTTTTTTAATCTCAGCGTGTTTTAAATGCAATACGTTGTCGAATTCTAAAATTTCACCATCAATATTGCTTTAGTTTTGGTTACAATATCGTCATCAATAGTGTTGGGGGAATTATGGGGCAGTTTTCCATTCTTGGTTTTATTGCACTAGGTGGTGCTTTCGGTGCGTGTTCTCGTTACTTGATATCTGAACTGTGTGTCATTTTATTGGGGCGTAGTTTTCCATACGGTACGCTAACCGTTAATGTGGTTGGTTCATTTATCATGGGCTTGTTGATTGCTGCGTTCGACAATGAACTGTTGGCAACAGAACCTTGGCGACAAGTGATTGGTTTGGGCTTTTTAGGGGCACTGACGACGTTTTCCACCTTTTCTATGGATAATGTTTTACTTATGCAGCAAGGTGCGTTTTTTAAGATGGGGTTAAATATTTTATTAAATGTGGTGCTGAGCATCTCTGCTGCGTGGATCGGTTTCCAATTATTGATGCGCAGCTAGCAAAGTAGTTAAAAATTAAACAGGTCGGCTTGGTTTAACCAGGCCGTTTTTATATACTGATATCACTTGTCGGAGTGCCATAAGGCTGAGACCGTTAATTCGGGATCCGTTGAACCTGATCAGATTAGAATCTGCGAAGGGAACAAGAGAAGATATTTATACCGGAGTTCTTTCTGGTTGACCTATCAAATAGTCGAATGTTGTTATAGGCAAATTACTTAAGCTTTATTTAGCCTTAATTTGACTCCTCTTGTCGCATCTATCCGCCAAGCATTTTTATCCAATTACTTTTTATCTAGTATAACAAAGCAAGGAAAAATGCTATGTCGAGTCGCAAACAAGCGAGACTGGAAGCAAAACAGTTTATTGAAACACTCTCGGTACAGCCGTACCCAAATTCCACAAAAGTATATGTAGAAGGTTCACGTCCAGATGTTCGTGTACCTATGCGTGAAATAGCGCTAGCAGATAGTCTGATTGGTGGCACAAAAGAAGCGCCTATTTTCGAGCCGAATGAAGCCGTCCGAGTCTACGATACGTCAGGTGTTTATACTGATCCGAACTACGATATTGACCTTTATAGCGGCTTACCAAAGCTAAGAGAAAGCTGGATTGAAGAGCGTGGTGACACAGAGTTACTCGATGAAGTAAGCTCGGTGTACACCAAAGAACGCTTAGAAGACGAAACACTAGACGATCTTCGTTACGGTAATCTACCACGTATTCGACGTGCCAAAGATGGGCAATGCGTCACTCAACTGCACTATGCTCGCAAAGGTATTATCACCCCAGAAATGGAATTCATCGCGCTGCGTGAAAACTTGGGTCGTGCCAAGTACCGTGATGATGTGCTGAATCAACAGCATCCTGGTCAAAGCTTTGGAGCTAATCTTCCAAAAGACATTACCGCCGAGTTTGTTCGCAAAGAAGTTGCCGAAGGTCGCGCGATTATCCCTTCTAATATCAACCACCCAGAATCCGAACCAATGATCATTGGACGTAACTTTTTGGTCAAAGTGAACGCCAATATCGGTAACTCATCGGTGACGTCTTCGATTGAGGAAGAAGTTGAGAAGCTCGTTTGGGCGACACGCTGGGGTGGGGATACCGTTATGGATCTCTCTACTGGACGTAACATCCACGAAACTCGCGAGTGGATTCTGCGTAACAGCCCGGTTCCGATCGGTACCGTACCTATGTATCAAGCGCTGGAAAAAGTGAATGGAGTTGCCGAAAACCTTAACTGGGAAGTGATGCGCGATACTCTGATTGAGCAAGCAGAGCAGGGCGTTGATTACTTCACTATCCATGCCGGTTTACTACTTCGCTATGTGCCAATGACTGCAAAGCGTGTTACTGGCATCGTCTCTCGTGGTGGTTCTATCATCGCGAAATGGTGTTTAGCGCATCACCAAGAAAGCTTCTTATACACCCACTTCCGAGAGATCTGTGAAATCTGTGCCAAGTATGATGTGGCACTTTCTCTCGGTGATGGTCTGCGCCCTGGTTCGGTTGCCGATGCTAATGACGAAGCGCAATTTGCGGAGCTTCGTACTCTTGGTGAGTTGACTAAGGTTGCGTGGGAATACGACGTACAGGTGATTATCGAAGGTCCTGGCCATGTTCCAATGCACATGATCAAAGAGAACATGGAAGAGCAGCTAGAGCACTGCCATGAAGCTCCGTTCTACACCCTTGGTCCACTGACGACAGACGTCGCTCCTGGTTACGACCATATTACGTCAGGAATTGGCGCTGCCATGATTGGCTGGTATGGCTGTGCGATGCTTTGTTACGTAACACCTAAAGAGCATCTTGGCTTACCAAACAAAGAAGACGTGAAGGTAGGCATGATCACTTACAAGCTTGCTGCTCACGCTGCTGATTTGGCTAAAGGGCACCCTGGCGCACAAGTTCGTGATAACGCGCTTTCTAAAGCACGTTTTGAATTCCGCTGGGAAGACCAATTCAACTTGTCACTTGACCCAGAAACCGCGCGCGCTTTCCATGATGAAACCTTGCCTCAAGAGTCGGGAAAAGTTGCTCACTTCTGTTCGATGTGCGGACCAAAGTTCTGCTCGATGAAGATTTCGCAAGAGGTTCGAGAATACGCGAAAGATACTGAGCAAGTTGCTGCGGACCAAGCTATCTCGATCAAAATGCTTGATGATCCTCTTGAGGGGATGCGTCAGAAATCGCAAGAATTTAGAGAGTCAGGTTCTGAGTTATACCACCCAGCAGCACATGCCGAGGTAAGTGACTAATGAGCAAAATCCTTATTCCGTCATCATTGATTGAACTGACAGGTTTAGTTCAGCAATGTTTGTTGTTGGCGAAAGAACAGGGTTTTATAATCGAAGACATTGAGTTGGGCGTGAGCCCAACTCAATCTATTAAGCTTGTTCGCGACCAACAGACCACACACATAACGACTGATCTCATTGATGGATATGACTCTGAACATGAGAGTTTATTTGTGCTTTATTACCGCTCTACTTTGTCGGTAGAAGCGTGTGCTAAGCAACCGTCGAAAGCGATTTATATTGGTATTGCTGATACTCAGGTTTCCGATAAAAAGGAGAAAGTGCATCAGCTTGATATCTGGCGTCACCCCTTTAACGACGAAGTGAGAGCGCTTTCCGTTAAGTCCAAACCCAACGCAATGTTCGATCCCGAACATCACCTTGCTTGGATAGTAGCGCTGACAGTACTCGATTTTCCTATCGAAGATGCGTTAACACTTGCTCGAGGAATGCTAACTCAACAAGCGAATGTTTCACGTGAAACACTGTTGAATGACAACTTCGACGGAGAGCGAACTACTCAGTGGGCTAACCAATTTGATGATTTCCCCACACCAGTACTGGAAGATAACCGACTCGGTATTCAAGTTGGTTGGTCAGCACAAGGAGAGAGCGTTAGCTTTCCAACTCTAACTAAGCAAAGTCTAGGGCTCTATCCAGTCGTTGATGATGTTGCTTGGATTGAGCGTTTACTGCCTTTAGGCATCAACACTATTCAACTACGAATCAAGAACCCGCAACAAGTCGATTTAGAACAACAGATCATCCGAGCGATTGAGCTAGGTCGTCAGTATCAAGCACAAGTGTTCATCAATGACTATTGGCAGTTGGCAATCAAGCATGGCGCTTATGGCGTTCACCTAGGACAAGAAGACATAGAAGAGTCGAATTTGGCTCAGCTAACTAAAGCCGGCATTCGTCTTGGTCTTTCTACTCATGGTTATTACGAACTACTGCGCATCGTACAAATTCATCCTAGCTACATCGCGCTAGGGCATATTTTCCCAACCACCACAAAACAGATGCCATCGAAACCACAAGGTTTGGTGCGCTTGGCACTGTATCAAAAGCTGATTGATAGCATTCCTTATACAAATACAGAGTCGGCTTTCCGTCCTTCAAAAGACAAAGCAGTTAGTGACGATGTGCTTGGCTTTCCGACGGTCGCGATTGGTGGCATTGACCAATCTAATGCAGACCAAGTTTGGCAAACAGGTGTTTCTAGTTTGGCAGTTGTGCGAGCTATTACGTTGGCGGAATCGCCTCAGTCCGTCATCGAGTTCTTTGCACAACTTATGAAGGAAAGACAACTAACGCTTACTGATCAGAATAGTGAATTGGCGGATACCAAGAGAGGCGAGCATGCTCACGGATAAGCAGTTCCTTCGCTATCAACGCCAAGTCGCTCTGCCCGAAATTGCTGAAGGTGGGCAAGAGCGTTTGAGCAAATCGCATGTGCTGATCATCGGTTGTGGCGGGTTAGGGAGCGCAGCGAGTTTGTACTTGGCATCAGCGGGCGTTGGTAAATTGGTTGTGGTTGATGATGATGAGGTTGATAGCAGTAACCTACAACGTCAGATCATTTATCGTGAACAAGACCTCCAAGTTGCGAAAACAGAAGCGACTATAAAGCAACTCACTGAACTTAATTCTATGGTCCAAGTTCGTGCTCTCAATAAGCGATTAGACAAAGCACAGCTGCAGCTTGAGGTGATGCTAGCGGATGTGGTGCTCGACTGCACCGATAACATGCCAACGCGCCAGCTCATTAACCAAGTTTGTTTCGAACAAAATACGCCGCTCATCTCGGCGGCGGCAATTGGTTGGCAAGGGCAATTCGCTGTCTTTGATTACCAAACACCAAGTGAACAAGAAGCGCAGAGTAAAGCCTGTTACCGCTGTTTGTATCCGTTCGACGAATTACCGCAAACGCAAAAGTGCAGTGACAGCGGTGTCGTTGGTCCGGTGGTGGGCACACTTGGTAACTACCAAGCGATAGCGGCAATTCAAAAACTGGCGACGGGAAAGTTTCATGTCGAGACTGCCAAGTTGCACCTATTTGATGGATTGAAACTGCAATGGCAAACCATGGCGATAAGCAAAGACAAACAGTGCCAAGTGTGTGCTCAGATTTAGCTTACGAGTAATGGGCAGAATTAAGAGAGTTGGAAGCAATGACGTTATCAGAACAACAAACAACACAAATGACCGCTGCTGACCTAGATGTGATCACTATTGTCATCAATGACCAGTCACATCAAGTTGCCAGTGAGTCGAATCTACAGCAAATCATTAGCCAATTTGCGCTGCCTGAAATGGGCTGTGTTTTTGCAATTAATAACCATGTTGTGCCGCGCAGTGAGTGGGCTAGCACAGTTCTTTCACAGGGAGATAGCATCTCTTTGTTTCAAGCGATCGCAGGGGGTTAAAGTCGATGCTTAAAATTGGTGATAAACAATTCGAATCTAGACTGTTCACAGGAACAGGGAAGTTTGCCAACAGTCGACTAATGGCAGAAGCGATTAAAGTGTCGGGTTCTCAACTTGCGACTATGGCGTTGAAGCGTGTGGATGTGAACGATCAACAAGACGATATTTTGCTGCCGTTAGTACAAGCGGGCGTGAACTTATTGCCGAACACCTCAGGTGCAAAGAATGCTAAAGATGCTGTGTTTGCTGCACAACTGGCGCGAGAAGCGTTGGGTACTAACTGGCTAAAACTGGAAATTCATCCAGACCCGAAGTACTTGATGCCCGATCCTATTGAGACACTAGCAGCCGCTGAGCAACTGGTTCGTGAAGGCTTCATTGTGCTTCCTTATTGTCATGCTGACCCGGTTCTGTGTAAACGATTGGAAGAAGTAGGCTGTGCTGCAGTCATGCCATTAGGTGCGCCGATCGGTTCCAATAAAGGGATAGTTTCTCACGACTTCCTAGAGATCATTATCGACCAAGCTAATGTTCCTGTCGTTGTTGATGCGGGTATTGGTGCTCCTTCACATGCCGCGCGTGCGATGGAAATGGGCGCGGATGCCGTGCTCGTCAATACTGCGATTGCAGCTTCGAGCGATCCCGTTGCGATGGCGAAGGCATTTAAGTTGGCGGTAGAGTCGGGGCGTATGGCTTATGAAGCCGGACTTGCAGGTAAGGTTTCTCATGCGGTTGCGTCGAGTCCACTGACGTCATTTCTAGATGAGCTTTAGTCCTAGGTTGATTAGCTATTAAGCGAGGAAAACATGAGCTTCGTTGAGCAATTTAAGCAGCTTAATTGGGATGACATTTCGATGTCGATCTATGCGAAAACAGCACAAGATGTTGAGCGAGCATTGAATAAATCCAAGCGTGATTTGGAAGATTTTAAGGCGCTAATTTCACCGGCGGCAGAAGCGTACTTAGAGCAAATGGCGCAGTTGTCATACTCGGCAACTCGCAAGCGGTTTGGCAATACTATGTCGCTTTACATTCCACTGTACCTTTCTAACTTGTGCGCCAATGCTTGTACTTATTGTGGCTTCTCAATGGAGAACAAGATCAAGCGTCGTACCTTGAATAGGGACGAAGTGGCAGCAGAAGTTGAAGCCATTAAACGCATGAAGTTTGATAGCGTATTGCTGGTGACTGGCGAACACGAAACCAAAGTGGGCATGAAATACTTCCGCGAAATGGTTCCGATGATTAAGCAACGCTTTAATTATTTGGCGATGGAAGTGCAGCCGCTAGATCAAGACGAATACGCAGAGCTCAAGACATTGGGTTTGGATGCGGTGATGGTTTATCAAGAAACGTATCATCCTTCGACTTATGCTGAGCACCATTTACGTGGCAATAAGATGGATTTCGAATACCGATTGGATACACCCGATCGTCTTGCAAAAGCGGGCATCGATAAGATCGGTATTGGCGCTTTGATAGGATTGGAAGAGTGGCGTACAGATTGTTTTTATGTGGCAGCTCACTTGGACTATCTCGAGCGCACGTATTGGCAGACTCGTTACTCAATTTCTTTCCCGCGTTTGCGTCCTTGTGAGGGCACGCTCCAACCAAAATCAGTCATGACGGATAAGCAGCTTGTTCAGTTGATTTGCGCTTATCGTTTGTTGAATCCAGAAGTGGAGTTGTCATTATCGACTCGTGAGTCACCGAAGTTTAGAGACAACGCATTGGCTTTAGGCATTACCAGTATATCTGCAGCATCGAAAACTCAGCCGGGTGGTTATGCGATGGATGATGTTGAGCTCGAGCAGTTTGAGATCAGTGATGAGCGAAGTGCTGGTTCTGTGGAAGATATGATTCGAGCCAAAGGCTTTGACCCTGTATGGCGAGATTGGCACTCGGCGTATTCTGGATAAGCAACAAATAAAGTCACTGACCATCGTTATGTTTCACGTGAAACATAGGAAAAGAAAGAGGGTTGATGCAAAACATCAACTCTCTATTTTTTCTAGCTTCTAGCTTCTAGCTTCTAGCTTCTAGCTGTGTGCTACAGGTAGCGTTGCTTGACGAAGCCACTCTTTCACATCACCTTCAACTAGCGGGCTGATCTCATCCCATACTTTCTGATGGTAATCATTCAGCCAAGCAAGTTCTGGACGAGTTAGCATATCAACATTGATGTTGCGTTTGTCGATTGGGCAGCGTGTTAGTGACTCAAATGACAGAACAGGGAAGTCACCGTTAGTTGGTGTTTCAACAACAAGCTCTAGGTTTTCAATACGGATACCAAACGCATCTGCACGGTAGTAACCTGGCTCGTTGGATAGCACCATACCTTCTGTTAGAGGCACGTCGATTTGCTTCTTCGAAATGCTCGCTGGACCTTCATGAACACTTAGGAAGTGACCAACACCGTGACCAGTACCGTGATCGTAATCGTAACCTTCCGCCCATAGGTGCTGACGAGCTAGAGTATCGATTTGGTAACCACGTGTGCCTTTCGGGAAACGAGCTCGAGCAACGCCAATATGACCTTTCAGCGCCAACGTAAATTGCTTCTTCATTTCTGAAGAAGGTTGACCAATCGCGATAGTACGCGTGATGTCGGTAGTGCCATCGAGGTACTGACCGCCTGAGTCCACAAGGTAAAGCGTGTTGAGTTCTAACTTCCCAGGTTCAGGTTGGTTCTCGTGATTGTAGTGACACATGGCCGCGTTGCCGCCCGCGGCTGAAATGGTATCGAAGCTGAGATCCATTAGCGTAGGGTCTTCGCTACGAAATGCTTCCAGTTTGTCTGCTAATGTCGCTTCATCATGCAGGTTACCAGCAGCAACTTCCGCATCTAACCAACATAGGAACTTGCTCATTGCCACGCCATCGCGGATATGACAGGCCTTCATACCGGCAATTTCAACCGCGTTCTTCGCCGCTTTTGGCATCAGACATGGGTCTGCTGCTGCAATCACGGACGCACCAGAGTTTTGTAGTACTAGCTTAAACCAAGCGTTACTGATTGCAGGGTCAACTAATACCTTTTTACCTGTCATGGCTTCAAGGCGAGATTGAAGTGCTTCCGGGTGGTGAACGGTCACACCGGTGCCTACGTGAGCGTCAAAATCAGCAGGTAGGCGAGCAGGATCGAGGAAGTATTCCACGCTTGAATCTGAGTGCAGAATCGCGTGAGAAAGCAGAACTGGTAGGCGTGATACATCTAAACCACGTACATTCAGCAGCCAACAAATAGAATCTAATGCTGTGATCACAGCGCTATCTGCACCCGCTTTTTTTACCAGTTGGGCGATCTCTTGACGCTTACTCTCACTTGATTGACCGACGGCTTCTGTTGGCATCAGGCGAACGTTAGAGACAACAGGCGCTGGGCGGTCATGCCACAACTCATCAATTGGGTTGTTGGTCAGAATATTTAGCTCAAGCTTTCCAGTCAGTTTAGCTTGTGCCATGTCTAGCCAAGCTGAGCTGTGCATACGAGGATCAATTGCGACAGATGCGTTTGTTGGCAGGTTGTCTAGAACCCAATCTAAAGCTGGTTCTTCAATAAGGTGACGATATTCAAATAGGTCACCAGGGACTTGTTTGGTGACTTGAACGGTATAGCGGCCATCAACAAAGATAGCGGCTTTGTCTTTGGTGATTACCGCAGCACCAGCAGAACCAGTAAAGCCTGTTAACCAATGTAAGCGCTCGTTGTGCGCTGGGACGTATTCACCCAAATACTCGTCCTCGTGCGGAACCAGTAGGGCATCAATATTATGTTGTACAAGCCATTCGCGAATCGCATTCACGCGGCTGAGAGTTTCGTTGTGCATCTGTTTTATTCCTTCAAATTACCGCTCCTTCATGCTCAGGTGTGGGAGCTGTTTCCTTCTGCTTCATGCAGTTTATGATCAACGCAAGTTTGCAATGACTTAGGTTGAGTCGGAGTACAACTAGGCCATAGATGAGCCAAAAAGGACTACGACAGTTAAGCTACTCATTTTACCCGCTAAGCGCAAATTGAGTGCGGTATTTTTATCTAAGGTGATCGGTTTTTTGTGTGATCATCGTACGTAGCCAACCCAATGCAGGGTCGTTTTCTCTGTCTCGGTGCCAGAATAAAGTGTAAGCCATAGGTGGAAATTCTAGCGGGAGTGGTAGTACGACCAAATCAAGCTGTTTAGCAGCGAGCTGCACAAAATGGCTTGGGGCGGTAAAAATAAAGTCAGTGTAGGAACATAAACTTGCGGCACTATTAAAGTCCGGAACGGTGACGGCAATATCCCGGTCGGCTCCAATATCGGCAAGGCGATAATCTAACAGCCAACGGTCGTTGCCGTCACAACGCACTTGTACGTGACGCAGGGCGAGATACGCTTCGAGGTTCCAAGGCTGTTTTAATGCTGGGTGATTTTTGCGAATAATACACATCTGGTGATCTCGATAAATTTCCAGTTCGCATATGTCATCGGGTGGCAGCAGAGTCAGCTTGGCATCATTAATATCGATGTCTTTGCCAGTTAAGCCTAAGTCTAGCTCGCCACGTTGCAGCATTTTAAAAGTATTATCGGACCAAGGGTGAGTGCTGATCGTCACCCCTGGAGCTTGCTGAAAAATCGCCGGTAAGAAATGAGGCAGAATCAGAGGGTAAACACTTTCAACCGCTGCTATTTGAAAACGGTATTCGCTGCTTTGTGGAGAGAACTCTTCTGGTTGAGTCAGTACTTCTAACTGGTTTATCAACAGATCCAGTTTCGGTTTAAGAAACAAAGCGCGTGGTGTTGGCGTCAATCCATGCGAGTTTCGGGTGAACAGGGGATCATCAAATTGGATACGTAATTTCGCTAAGGACTTACTCACGGCAGACTGACTCAAGCACAGTCGGTGGGCGGCTCGGGTGACATTTAACTCTTCTATCAAAACTTTAAAACAGACCAATAGATTTAAATCGATACGAGCCAGTTTTTCGACGTTCACGGTGAATTTCCTCTAAGGAATAATGCTCATGATTATACATCATTTCCATTCATATCATCAGATGATTAAGCTCTATCAAAAGTTCTTTATCCAATTCGGAGTGTTGTGTGCCTAGCCAGTTTTCTAATAGTAAAAAACAGATGGCGTTATTGACCCTTTTGGTTCTTTTCAGTCCTCTTGCGATTGATATTTATCTACCTGCTTTACCTCTTATTGCTTCCACTTTTCAGGTCGATAATGCGCTAGCACAAGACACGATCACTTGGTTCTTATTTGCGATGGGTGTCGGGCAACTGTTTGCTGGCCCTTTGGCAGATAAACTCGGACGTCGAACTGTTGCATTGGGCGGTATCACTATCTATGCGATGAGCGCTTTATTGGCGTGGAGTGCTCAAAATATTGAATGGATGTTGGTTTCCCGACTGCTACAAGGCTTAGGTGCGTGTGCGACATCGGTAGCAGCCTTTGCAACAGTTCGCGATATCTTTGGCCCGGAAAAAAGCGGCAAAATGATCAGCTATCTTAACGGCGCGATTTGTTTCATTCCGGCATTAGCTCCAATTCTAGGTAGTTGGTTAACTCAGCAATTTGACTGGCGTGCTAACTTTAGCTTTATGGCGGGTTTTGCTGTGGTGTCTGGATCATTGATGTTTTTCATGATGAAAGAGACTAACCCGTCAACGGAAAAGCAAGCAGTGTTTAAGCTCAGCCGTTATTGGGCAGTGCTTAGTACGCCATCTTTTGTTTTCCATGCGTCATTATGCTTGATGGCTATGGCGGTTATTCTTGCTTACGTTACCTCAGCACCGTCGGTATTGATGACGGGGATGGGGTTGTCGATGAATGAGTTCACCTTCTGGTTTGGTGTGAATGCGGTGATAAACATTGCGGCATGTATGTTGGCGCCTAAGTTTATGGAGCGCGTTGGCACGCACAACACTTTGGTTACGGGGATCTCGACTCTGGGCCTCGCAGGTGTGATCATGCTAGTGATGAATGGTCAGAATACCGCGCTTTCTTTCATGCTACCTATCTTCATGTCTTCTGTAGGTTTTGCATTCATTCTGGGTGCAGCGGCAGGGAAAGCATTAGAGCCGTTTGGTGATAAGGCGGGCACGGCAGCTGCACTGCTTGGATTGTTCCAAATGAGTGGCTCTGGTTTGTTGGTTGGTACGTTGCAGCGTTTATCTTTGGAACCTCAAACACTGATCGCAATTCATATGTGGGTTCTATTGCCTGCGTTAGTGGTTCTGTTTACAAAAGCAGGTAAGAACTGGCATTCAAGCTTTGCGAAAGCGTAAATCAGTGTAATTTAGTATTTTCCAATGTAAGTAAGGCGTGTATATTTGTCGTTCAGACTTTTCCTGACACCATAACGGAACTCAAAAAGTAATGTCGTTAACCACGTATGAAATGGCTCGTATTCTAGAGCAAATGGAAGATTCACCAGAAAAGGTGATGTTTGGCAAGTTGCTTAATGAGCTGGGTAATCAAAGCTCCGAGCGTATTCGTAGTGCGGCTAAACAAGTACCTCTGCCAATTTTGCGTGATATCGTGTACCAATTCCAGCAAGTGATTGAGTCGCGCAAAGGTGAACAAGTTGAGCTGTTGGCAAAAGATCTTGCTCAACAGGGCATCTCAGCTGATGAGCTTCTTGCTTACTTAAATAAACAATAAAAAGTCCCCGCCACTGCGGGGATTTTTTTATCGCGTCAGCTTGTTCTTTATAACATGGTCGATAGAGATGACTCCTGGTCCCCATACGATGACCACTAAAATCATGAATCCCCACAACTGATGGTCATAGAACCCTTTTTCCCACAGTACCGGGTAAGAGATGACCGCGATGATATTGAACACAAACAGAATCGCAGCCATCGGGCGGGTAATTAATCCCAACGCTAAAAATACTGGCAGAATCAACTCGGCAGCCGTTCCCATGTAGGCCGCTAACTCCCAAGGTAAAAGTGGTACTTGGTATTCCAATTCGAATAGATACAGCGTGCTATCCCAAGAAGAAACTTTGATTAACCCTGAATTGAAGAACACCCATGCAACCCATAAGCGACAAAAGAGAAGTAGTAAAGGGACAAAGCCAGCTTGTAAGGTATTGATCAAGTCGTCGTACCGATTGACTAAGTTTTTAACCGTATTCGTCATAGAGTGCTCCTTAGATTGATTTCAATGTAAAGCCGTCAACGAGATCGAGTGCCATGATGCTATTAAGGTGAACGAGCAAAGCTTCGGGTATTTCGCTCAAACTCTGCTTCTGCTCTAAACATTGCAGCAGTTGAAAAACATCGGTATCGAGTGCGTGACATTGAGCTTCTCCATTGGCTTGAATCGATATGACACCTCGCTGTAATTGATTGATATTGAGCTGTTCAAAATCTTGGTGTTGAATCGTATGAAAGAGATCAAATACGGCGTAGTTTGAGTCAAAGCTGCGACTGCCAGTGCGCAAATGAAACACCAATTGAGGTTGTTGTTCTTCCGTCACTTGGGCAAGTGCAGATAAAGGGATTCGATTTGGTTTTTCGACTTTCTCATTC
The DNA here is from genome assembly GCF_055393305.1 of Vibrio sp. JCM 18905. Classification (NCBI taxonomy): domain Bacteria; kingdom Pseudomonadati; phylum Pseudomonadota; class Gammaproteobacteria; order Vibrionales; family Vibrionaceae; genus Vibrio; species Vibrio sp. JCM 18905. The sequence continues at coordinate 176,078 of NZ_AP043880.1, forward strand.
TGTATTTGTCGAGCTAAGTCTATATGCCATTCAAACCTTGCGACTTCAGGAGTGTACGGGGCTTGGGTCATGACCTGACTAAACTGCATAATCGTATCTTGAAAGCCCACACCATAATGTACGACATTACCTTCTGCTAAGGGGTGAGAAAGTACGTATTGGCGAGCAATTTGATCGAAGCACTCTTTTCCAACTAAGGCTTCAACCATTGGGTAGGTCGCTGCCAATACCTCACTCAAGCTGATGATAAAGTTATTGCGGTAAATCTGTATGCGTTCATCTGCGGTAAACTTGTCACTCACAATGTCGCATTCTTCACCGAGCGCTTGATAATGTAGGGCTTTAGCAAATTGACTCTGCAAGGTCGCAAGATTCATGACGCTTTCCTTTTGCTCTTTTGGTCAATTAAATGATTTTTCTGCAATAGTGAGGATGCTTTTTCTGCTTCGCCAAGAAGTATTGCTGGTGCAGGAATATCCAAATCCCATTCAATCAGCGTATGGCGAGGGCCGTGTTTTTGTGTCCAACTAACGAACAGCTGCCATACTTCATCACTGACGGGACGGCTATGAGTATCAATCCAAATCTCACCTTTATCCAACGTCTTAATAGTAAAACCTGCCAAATGAATCTCGTCGACTTTGTCGGCTGGAATCGCATCTAGGTATGTGTCGCAATCAAAACCGTGATTGAAGGCGGAAACATATACGTTATTTAAGTCGAGTAATAAACGACAGTCGGTGCGCTTTTGCACTTCGGTAAGAAAGTCCCATTCACTGATGGTTGAATGGTGAAACTTCACATAACTAGATGGGTTCTCAATTAAGATTTCACGTTGTAGATGTTCTTGCACTTCAAGCACGTTACGAGTGAAGACTTGCAGCGCTTCTTCCGTGTAAGGCAAGGGAAGTAGGTCATTGAAGTAGTGACCAACATTTTCACTCCAACTTAAATGGTCAGAAACGAAGAACGGGTCAACTGTATTTATCAATGCTTTTAGTTGCGCTAAATGTTTTGGGTTCACACGTTCCACCGAACCCAGCGACAAACCAATACCGTGGCAACTAATTTGGTAGTGCTCGCGTAATGCTTGCAGTTGATGGCGCTCTACTGAGTTGGGCTGAAAGTAGTTCTCGCTGTGGATTTCTAGCCACGACAGCTCAGGTTTGTGTTGGCTAAAATAATCGAGATGAGGGGAGCGTAATCCAACGCCAGCAAGAGGATGGAAAGAGTGATGTTTCACGTGAAACTCCTTTTCTGATTGGCGAGTAACTGGGGGCGTTGGTTAAAGTGCAACGCGCCCCACAGAAACTTGTAATGTTGAGTTATGAGTCGCTGGTGCTACCGCCAGCCAATTTGTCACACAATCCTTTAGGAACGACAACAAAAGCATCTTTTTGGTTGTCTTCTTTAGAGGTACCCGCGCAAGAGCTGTTTTTCGTTGCGCAGTCATTTTTACCGGCTTTCGCCACGCCATAACACTTTTCTTTTTCTGCTGCGACAGCAGGGGCTGCGGTGAGCATGGTGCCACCAAGAGCAAGAAGGCCAGTAACAGCTGCAGTAACAGCAAGGTTCGATTTTTTCATCATAATTTCCTCTGAGTGATTTCCTTTTACTTTCATTCGGCAAGTCGATTCGCCGTTTGGCGTACAACCTTTATCCACTTGCTTAAATTAAAAGATAGAGATGAGGCAGAAAAACTTTCATAAAAATAACTGTCGCGAATGGTTTTGGGGTGATTACCTTCGTTAACTCTTTGAATGAAAGATTAAAAAAACAACGAATTTTTTATCAAGTTTTGTCTAAACAGCACCCAGCTGTTTAGGTTATAATCGGTTTTTATGTATAAATAACCAGTAGCTCATCATGATGGATCCATCTCTATTACTCGACGGTCTAAACGATAAACAGCGTGAAGCCGTTGCAGCTCCTCTAGAAAACTTACTTGTCCTTGCTGGTGCAGGGAGTGGTAAGACTCGCGTTCTTGTTCACCGTATCGCTTGGCTTATGTCAGTCGAGCAAGCTTCTCCTTTCTCGATCATGTCGGTCACCTTCACCAATAAAGCGGCAGCAGAAATGCGTGGTCGTATTGAAGAGTTGATGATGGGCAGTGCATCTGGCATGTGGAATGGGACTTTCCACGGTATTTGTCACCGCATTTTGCGTGCACACTATCTTGATGCCAAGCTACCGGAAGATTTCCAAATCATAGACAGCGATGATCAGCAGCGCTTGTTAAAGCGTTTGATCAAAGCACAAAACTTGGATGAAAAGCAGTGGCCTGCACGCCAAGTTTCATGGTGGATTAATGGTAAGAAGGACGAAGGATTACGCCCATCGCATATCGACGCTTATCACGATCCAGTGACCAAAACTTATTTGCAGCTGTATACCGCTTACCAAGAAGCGTGTGATCGTGCTGGCTTAGTGGACTTTGCGGAAATTTTGCTGCGCGCGCATGAGCTACTGCGTGACAACAAGTTTGTGCGTGAACACTACCAAGCACGCTTTAAGCATATCTTGGTTGACGAATTCCAAGACACCAACAACATTCAATACGCTTGGCTACGCATGATGGCTGGCCCAGATTGTCACGTGATGATTGTTGGTGACGACGACCAGTCAATTTATGGTTGGCGCGGTGCAAAAGTCGAGAACATTGAGAAGTTCACGCTGGAGTTTCCGAGCGTGAACACCATTCGTCTCGAACAAAACTATCGTTCGACCAAGACGATTCTTGAAGCGTCCAATACCTTGATTGCGCACAACACTGAACGCATGGGTAAAGAGCTGTGGACGGATGGCAATGTGGGCGAGCCGATCTCGGTTTACAGCGCTTATAACGAGCTTGACGAAGCGCGCTTTGCGGTCAATAAAATCAAAGAGTGGCAAGAGAATGGCGGTGCATTGAATGATGCTGCGATGCTGTATCGTAACAACGCGCAATCTCGTGTTTTGGAAGAAGCATTAATTCAGGCAGGCTTACCGTACCGTATTTACGGAGGTATGCGATTCTTCGAGCGTCAAGAAATCAGAGATGCGTTGAGCTACTTGCGTTTGATGGCGAACCGCAATGATGATGCCGCGTTTGAACGTGTCGTGAATACCCCAACACGTGGTCTGGGTGATAAGACGCTTGAAACTATCCGTCGTGCAGCTCGTGATAGAGGGTGCACCATGTGGGAAGCCAGTCTGGCAATGCTCGATGAGCAAGTATTAACGGGTCGAGCAGCTGGTGCGTTAAGTCGTTTTGTCGAATTAATCACCGCGCTGGAAGACGATACACTAGAAATGCCATTGCACGAGCAAACGGACCACGTGATCAAGTACTCGGGTTTGTTTGCGATGTATGAGCAAGAGAAGGGCGAAAAGTCTAAAGCTCGCATAGAAAACTTGGAGGAGCTGGTTACCGCCACTCGCCAATTCGAAAAACCAGAAGAAGCGGAAGAAATGTCTCTGCTGACGGCATTTTTAACACATGCGGCTCTAGAAGCGGGCGAAGGTCAGGCGGACGAATTTGAAGATGCAGTCCAACTGATGACGCTTCACAGTGCGAAAGGTTTGGAATTCCCATTGGTATTCATGGTCGGTGTGGAAGAAGGTATGTTCCCAAGCCAGATGTCCGCTGAAGAGGCAGGGCGCTTAGAAGAAGAGCGCCGTCTGTGTTATGTGGGTATGACGCGCGCGATGCAAAAGCTCTACATTACTTACGCGGAAATGCGTCGCCTATATGGCCAGGACAAATACCACAAACCATCGCGCTTTATTCGTGAATTACCAGAAACGTGTTTGGATGAAGTGCGCATGAAGGCGCAAGTGAGTCGCCCTTCAAGTAGTGGACGTTTTAGCCAAACCGCAGTAAAAGAAAACTTCAATGAGACTGGTTTTTCACTAGGTTCTCGTGTGATGCATCCGAAATTTGGTGAAGGAACGATCATCAACTTTGAGGGCAGTGGCCCACAAAGCCGAGTGCAGATTGCTTTCAATGGTGAAGGCATTAAATGGTTAGTCACCGCTTACGCGAGACTGGAGAAGCTGTAGGGCTTTATGAAAAAATAAACATAAGAGCTGCTTCGGTGGCTCTTTCTGTTTTGGCTGTTTTGAATCAACAAAATGCTGAAAGATAGGGAGCTAAATGACGCTATTCGAAAAGGCTCTTAGTCTAAATCGCTTATCTTTAGACAAAGAAAAAACCCGAGGGCTTACGCCCGTCGGGGTTATAGTCTTACTCGCAGCAATCCAGCTACTAAAAGTGCTCCATGCATCAAATCCTTGATAGCGTGCTGCATTCCTTCAGCTTAATCCTTTCGTCGCCTTCCTAGCGGTGTCCTTGACCTTATCCTGGTCTGCTAACCATCCTCGTTAGCTCTCATCACTTGTTCCCTGAGCGGTGTCCATGACATCATCCTGATGTTCAGTCCTTTCCTCGTCCAGAGGTGTCCATTTCCCGTCCTTAGTAGCAACCGTCCTAGTTGCTATTGATTCCGTTCAATGTCCAGTTTTGCAATCCATGCCCGACTATTCATCCTGAATACCCGTTTCTTCTTTCTGAAGTTCACCAAATCCGTGGTGTTTCCTGTTCCGTGTCAGCATCCTTCCGACAAGGTTCATATTACGCTCTTCACGATTCTCAACAATGGTCGAAGCCCACATTTTTCTCAATCAAAAGCGTTTGAAAAACAAACATATTTATATTATTCAATATCTTATGTTTGTTTGTGGGCTGTTTTACCATTAAAAAAGAGAGGTTTGCTCCACTCCTTGTGAGAGATCTCGCACAAGGAGTCGAGCAAAACAGGCCTATTTGCCGATTGCTGCTCCTTCTCGACGAGGATCTGCGGCACCTTCTAGTCCATCTTTTGTTATGCGTATCGCATGCAGTCCAGAATTCAAATCACGAACATTGGTTTTAAAGCCCATCTTCTCCAGCTCTGGCTGTAAGCCTTCTGCAGCGGTACCTTGTTCAATATCTAAGGTGCCAAAACGGTCGAGTAATCGTGGTTGATTGATTGCTTGTTGGATATCCATATCCCATTGCGTGTGGGCAATGATGGTTTGCGCCACGTAACCGATGATTCGACTGCCACCCGGAGAACCTATCGCCATGTAAGGTTTGTTATCTTTCATCATAATGGTCGGGGCCATTGAAGATCGTGGACGTTTGCCTGGTTCTATGCGGTTGGCGATTGGGATTCCTTCGTTATGAGTACGGAAAGAAAAATCGGTCAGTTCATTATTGAGCAAGAAGCCACGCACCATTAAGCGTGAGCCAAACGCATTCTCAATGGTGGTCGTCATGGAAACCACATTGCCTTGCTTATCGACGATATTGAAATGGCTGGTGGAAGGGAGTTCAATGGATTCGTCCATGCTTAAGTTCATTGCGTGCGACCACGGAGGATTGCCCGCTTCAACTTTGCTTAGTGCTTTGCCGACTTGGATCAGCTCTGCTCGCTGCTGGAGGTAGCTTTTATCGAGCAAGCCTTGAGTTGGCATCGGCACGTAATCTTGGTCTGCCATGTATTTACCACGGTCAGCAAACGCTAGACGCGATGCATCGGCGAGTACTTGCCAAGATTTAATGCTGTTGGCCCCCCAGCCTTTGAGATCGTACTGTTCAGTGATCGCCAAAATCTGACCAATGGTGAGCGCGCCAGAGCTTGGTGGTCCCATGCCGCAAATGTCATAGCTTTGGTATGCTGCACAAACCGGCTCACGTTGTCTGATTTGGTAGGTATCAAAGTCGGGTTGGGCTAATACGCCGGGGTTACCCGGCGCGTTTTGTACCGTCTTGATAATGTCTCTGGCGATATCCCCGTGGTAGAAGGCTTGAGCACCTTGCTTAGCAATAGCACTCAGCGTTTGTGCGTATTCAGGGTTTTTTAATAGCGTACCTTCGGTTTTTGGCGAGCTATCCGAGTTAAAGAAATAGGCTTTTGTGACTGGAAAGCGTGATAAACGCTCGGCGTCTTTTTCTATCAAGCTTGCTAGGCGAGGACTGACTTTGAATCCTTGCTCCGCAAGCGAGATAACAGGCTGAATGATCTTTTTCCATTCCAGCTTGCCGTATTTCTGGTGGGTATCCCACAATAGTTTCACGGTGCCTGGTGTTGCGACAGAGCGTCCACCAACCACGGCATCGTAGAATTGCAATGGCTGACCGTTCTCATCTAAAAATAGCTTTGGCGTTACGGCGAGGGGGGCGGTTTCACGCCCGTCGTAAGTGGTCAGTTTTTGCTTTTCGCTATCCCAATACACTAAGAACGCACCGCCACCAATACCTGATGACTGGGGTTCAACTAAGCCAAGCATCAATTGCACCGCGACCATGGCATCTATCGCATTCCCGCCTTGCTCAAGTACGTCTGCACCCGCCTGGGTCGCCAGTGGGTTAGCAGCGGTAACCATATAATCTTTAGCTTTGACCAGCTGCTTTTGCTCAATGCCAGTGCTGTGCTCTGGTGCGACCGAATCTGCAGCTTGGTTAGCGAAGGCTTGTCCAATGAAGGTGAAAGGGGAAGTAAGAAAAAGACCCGAGAGTACGAGTCGGTTAAATGTCCATTGCATGATGACTCTCCATGTTGCCAACTAAGGTCATTCAGCTTGGCAGCCACGGAGATAGTCGTCGAGTTTCCTATTAAAGAAATGTCGAGTGTGCGACGCTTTTAAATCAGAGAGTTATCGAGAAAGGAGCGGAAGGTTTGCACTAAAATACTGCTGCCAACTAGAGTAAATACCACACCACATAAACCATCTATATAAATGCTGGCTTGCTGCAATCTTGTTTGCAAGCGCTGCGTTGACAGCATCCATGCAAGGCTAGAAAACCAGAGTAGCGACAAACCAAACAAAATCACCAGAGCAATTCCTTTTCCTGTCACCGACATGCCCACTGGGACAAGGCTCGACATTAAACTCACAAAAAATACTAAGGCTTTGGGGTTGAGAATATTGGTTGCGAACCCCTTGGTAAACGCCTGACGTTTATTACCGATCACAAGGTTACTGTTTTTGCTTGGCTGATCAGAAAGTGGGTTTTTGATCATCGCGATCACGCCGCGCAGTGCACCGATACCCAAATACAACAGATAGCTGCCCCCAAGCAATTGTAAGACGGAATAGAGCAGAGGATGCTGGTGAACTAAATAGCTCACCCCCGTTAGGCTGAATAAAGAATGCAGCAAAATACCGACTGATAAGCCAAGCGCAATGTATAAGCCAGTTTGACGGCCATGACGAGTGGCATTTTGTACCACAAGCGCAAAATCCGGACCTGGGCTCATTAAGGCAATGAAGTGGATACTGGCAAGCGTTAAAAGGATAGTCGATTCATTCATAACACATCTCAAAACATAGTGGATATGAGCTATTGTCGTGATTCTTATTCGGTAGTGCTTGTAAAAAACTAGCAGTACTGAATACCACCGCGTATGAGATATTAGCGTGCCACTTGTGAAGGCGAGACGCCATAGGTTTGTTTAAACGCTTTACTAAAGTGGGCCTGATCATAAAAGCCCACTTGATAGGCGACGTCCGTACCACACCATCCTGCTTGGAGTAGTTTCATTCCTTGCTCTAATCGCAAGCGAGCAAACCAAGCGTAGGGAGTCATACCTGTTTGCGCTTTGAAATGGCGTTGAAATTGCGTGGGGCTCAGTTGACAGAGCTCTGATAGTGCATCTAAACGAACTGTTTGGTCGAGATTCGCCATTAAGTAATCTTTTAAGGTATGCAAAGACTGTTTTCCAAGCGGAACCACTTTTTGCCTCGCGAGTGATCCGTAGCGATCAAAAAGTTGATTAAATCCTTCAAAAGGAAGGCAATCTTTGGTGAGTTGGCTGAGGTTCTCGCGGCGAAGAAGAGCATGCAAGTTACTAAGTTGTGAAAATATCTGTGGATCGGAGATGATCAATTCATTAAAGCGGATTATTTGACCATTTTGACTAAGATCGGCAAGATCGCTGAGTAGGTGCGGCTCGATCGCAAATACATTCACTTCATAGCCACTTTCGAGCTTAGAGTGCCCATCGTGCAGTTCATCTGGCGGCATAATTACGATTTGCCCATGACCCACTTGATGGCTACAGCCTTGATATTGGAACTTTTGCGTGCCATGCGTGATCAGACCGAGGTGAAAGTCCAGATGATAGTGCCTTTGGAAGGCAAACTTCTGGTATTTCGCCTCGATCAGGCTCAGCTGATCATGGTCGGTTGCGTAGTATTGAATCTGTTCCATTACATACAAAAAAAGCTTGGTCACATTATGACCAAGCTTATCTGGCAATTTCTAACTTGTCTTGTAAAAAACGATCACTGTGGCTGAACGATTCGGCGTGAGTGACGGTTGTTGCGCAGTCCATCAAAGCTAAATACGACTAGCGCTCCCCAAATAAAGGCAAAGGTAATCGCTTTATCCATGGTAAAGGGTTCGCCATACATCAGTACTGCCAGTAAGAACATCAAGCTTGGGCCGATGTACTGGAAAAAGCCCAACGTTGATAATTTGAGTCTTGTTGCCGCACCCGTAAAACAAAGTAGGGGCAGTGTGGTAATCACCCCTGCTGCAATCAACAAGCTATTTAATGCTAACGGGTTAGTGAGCATATTCGACGTTGGGGTTTCTGCAATAAACAGCAGATACACGGCGGCGACAGGCAGAAGAAGTAATGTTTCGATAAACAATCCTGTTTTTGCATCGACACTGACTTTCTTCCTTAAGAGGCCATAGAAGCCGAAACTCATTGCTAACGCCATCGCAACAACGGGCACGGAGCCGAATACAATCAATTGGACCAGTACGCCACAGCCCGCTAATACGACAGCAAACCATTGCAACTTACGAAGTCGCTCTCCCAAAAAGACCATGCCGAGCAAGACATTGATTAATGGGTTGATGTAATAGCCTAAGCTCGCGTCAAGCATATGATTGGAATTGACCGCCCAGATGAAAATCAGCCAGTTTCCGCCAATTAATACAGAACTTGCGATCAGGTAAGCGATCTTCGTTTTGTCTTTCGCGATGTAGTAAACCGAGCGCCAGTGACGGCCAAAGTGAAGGAGTGCGGCAAGCAAAAAGAAAGACCAAATCACCCGGTGGCTCAGAATTTCCAAAGGGGATACTTGTGCGATGGATTTAAAATACATCGGCGCAATGCCCCACATGGTATAGGCACCAATCGCCAGCAAGATACCTTGCCGAGCGCGTTGTTGTTCGTCTTCTGGTGTCATGAGGTGTCACCTAATTGTGTGTTTATAGAGCAGAAAATCAGTATACGAGTCGTGATGCGAAACACCTAGCAATTTGCGGTTTTATTCACCACGAAACCCCATTACAATGTGCCCTCACTTTGTGTGCCTGGGCATGCAAAAGCATTTCTACGATCACTCAATCTGAGATTATTCATGACCTCAACCTTGCTAGCCGAACAATCAGATACGCCTGTAACGCCTCAACGTGTGTTGGAGGAAGTCTTCGGTTACCAGACGTTTCGTGATGGTCAGCAAGAAGTTATTGAAGCCGCTATCGAAGGCAAAGACAGCTTAGTCATCATGCCGACTGGTGGCGGTAAATCTCTCTGTTACCAAATTCCGGCGTTAGTGCGCTCAGGGATTACCTTGGTGATTTCACCGCTGATTTCATTGATGAAAGACCAAGTTGATCAACTGAAAGCCAATGGCGTAGCTGCGGAGTGTGTGAACTCGACCATGAATCGAGAAGAGCTACTGAGTGTGTATAATCGCATGCACTCTGGTCAGCTTAAGCTAGTGTATGTTTCGCCAGAGCGCGTGTTAATGCGTGACTTTATTGAGCGTTTAGAAAACTTACCCTTATCTATGATCGCCGTGGATGAAGCACATTGTATCTCTCAGTGGGGACATGATTTTCGCCCAGAATACGCGGCTTTAGGTCAGTTAAAGCAACACTTTTCACATGTACCTTTTATGGCACTCACTGCCACTGCCGATGATGCGACGCGTCGTGATATTCTAGAACGCTTACGCTTACATGAGCCTCAGGTGTATCTAGGAAGCTTTGATCGTCCCAACATTCGTTACACCTTGGTAGAAAAGCACAAACCGGTTTCTCAAATCATTCGCTATCTAGCCACCCAAAAGGGAAGCTGCGGCATTATTTATTGCGGCAGTCGTAAGAAAGTTGAAATGGTGACCGAGAAGCTATGCAACAACCATATCCGCGCTGCTGGTTATCATGCAGGGATGGATACTGAAGAGCGAGCTTACGTTCAGGAAGCTTTTCAACGTGATGACATTCAAATCGTCGTTGCGACGGTTGCATTCGGCATGGGTATCAATAAGCCAAACGTGCGCTTTGTTGTGCATTTTGATATTCCACGTAACATCGAGTCCTATTATCAGGAAACTGGTCGAGCAGGGCGAGATGGCCTGCCTGCCGAGGCGATGATGTTGTATGACCCAGCCGACATCAGTTGGTTGCGTCGTATGTTGGATGAAAAAGATGATGGACCGCAGAAGCAGGTAGAAAGCCACAAACTCAATGCGATGAGTGCTTTTGCGGAAGCGCAAACCTGTCGTCGTCAGGTACTGCTCAACTATTTTGGAGAGTATCGCGAAAAGCCGTGTGGTAACTGCGATATCTGCCTGGACCCACCAAAACACTTTGATGCGACCGAAGAAGCGCGCAAAGCGTTGTCGTGTGTTTACCGCGTTAACCAAAGTTTTGGTATGACGTATGTGGTTGAGGTGCTGCGTGGGATGCAAAACATTCGTGTGCGCGAACATGGCCACGATAAAATTTCGACTTACGGCATTGGTCGTGATCACAGCCATGATTACTGGGTGAGTATCTTCCGCCAGTTAATTCATAAAGGGCTGCTATTTCAAAACATCACTCGTAACTCGACGTTGCAATTAACCGAAGAAGCACGTCCATTACTACGTGGTGATGTGTCTTTAGAACTTGCAGTTCCACGTTTAGATACCGCAGCACGTGCCGCGAAGTCGGATAAACTGACCAGCAAAAACTACGATAAGAAGTTGTTTGCCAAATTACGTAAGCTACGTAAGTCGATCGCCGATGAAGACGGTTTGCCACCATACGTGGTATTCAGTGATGCGACCTTGATTGATATGGCAGAAATGCTGCCAACGTCATACGGCGAAATGTTAGCGGTTAGTGGCGTTGGTCAACGTAAACTAGAAAAATACGCCGATCCATTCTTGGATCTGATCCAAGAACACATTACTCACCACGGATAAGGAATCCATATGCACAAGGAATTTGGTCTCGCTGATTACATTGTTGAAGAAGGACGTCTTATTATTACCGCTCCAAGCTTCGACCTCGATACTTTTCCGGCACTGGGTGAGCGTTTGGTGGGATTATTATCTGCGTCTGTGGTAGAAAAACAGTGGGATGCGGATATTCACTCTTGGTTGATCGATTTTGAAGGCTGCCGCTTATTTATGAAAGCGGAGCACTACAGCGAAGCGATTTGGTTTGAAGCGCTAACAATAGAAGAGAGTAGGGAAGAGCTCGATTATTTAGCCGGATTGTTCCAACGCGGCTTCTAAATTCAAGTTATCTATTCTTTAAAGGGTGTTTCACATGAAACACCCTTTCTTATTTTTGCATCAAAGCCCTTGGTTTTGACGTGATGTTCGCGATGAAACGTTTGCGTATAAAACACCGCTTGTGAGTAAAATTGGTTAATGTATAATCGCCCACCGCTTTACTCTGAATGAGTTAAGTTAGTTTAATCGTCATTTTTTACATTGTTGGTAAGAGTGCTTTTCTCTGTAGAAAACGCTCGATTTGGGTTCCCTCGCCCCCAAACCAAACTAAAAAGGTATCGCATGAGTAACTTTACCCCTGCGCAGCAGCGCAACGCCCTTATCTATCTGGTTTTATTCCATCTAGTCATTATTGCATCCAGCAATTACCTAGTTCAGCTACCGTTTACTATCTTTGGCTTACATACCACCTGGGGTGCATTCACCTTCCCATTTATTTTCCTTGCGACGGATTTAACCGTACGTATTTTCGGTGCTCAGTTGGCGCGTAAGATCATTTTCTTAGTAATGTTGCCTGCTTTGGCTGTATCTTACTTCTTATCGGTGGTGTTCTTCGAAGGGCAGTTCCAAGGTTTTGGTCACTTAGGGGAATTTAACTTATTCGTTGCTCGTATCGCGATTGCTAGCTTCATGGCGTATCTGCTTGGTCAGATTATGGATGTGCACGTGTTCAACCGCCTACGCCAAATGAAACAGTGGTGGGTGGCTCCAACGTGTTCAACGCTTTTTGGTAATGCACTGGATACCATCGCCTTCTTCGCGATTGCGTTCTACCAAAGTCCAGATCCATTTATGGCGGAACATTGGACGGAAATCGCGCTGGTGGACTACGGCTTTAAGTTAGTGATTAGTCTTGGTCTGTTTGTGCCTATGTACGGCGTACTACTGAATTACTTAATTAAGAAGCTAACGGCAGTGAACCCTAACTTTAAAGTTACGACGACGGCATAGTTTTCATCAGTTAATAGCAACAAAGCCGCTTTTGATAGCGGCTTTGTTGTTTCTAAAGCAAATGTACAGCGAAATGAGTATTTAGATCATCGGTGTCTCAAAACTCTATGAGTTGTACATAGGATAATAACGGGTATTAAAAAGGCTCCAGAAGGAGCCTTTGTCATGGGATAACAACCATTAATCAGAGGTAATCGTTAATGGCCAACCGATATCAGTTTGACGGTTGGATTCGATTTCTAGCTCAGCGGCGGTCAACGGGTTGGCCGCTAGCCACTGTGCATCAATGTTTAATGTTAGGTTGTCACCTTCAGCCGTTAATACGACGTTTGGCTCTAAGTTTTGGTTGCGACGGTGAGTCAACAACACCGCTAAGCGCAACAACCGCAGTACGCGCTTGGCACTTGAGCCTGATAACGCGTGTTGCTCAGGCAGTGAGGTGAGTTGTTCTCGATAACGACGGGCAATCTCACCAATAAAGAACTTCTGCGCGCGAGTGTAGCCAGGTAAATCCAAATTCTGGAGTAGGTAAGCACTGTGCTCACCGCCTTTTTTGAAATCGATCGTTAAGCCGATTTCATGCAGCTTTGCGGCGGTTTCAAGCAATATCTTGCCTTGAGGTTCCGTAATCCACTCATCGCCGCCGGCTTGCTCCAACAGTTTGCTTGCCAGTGTCGCAACTTGTTCACCGTATTGGTGATCGAGCTGATAACGATTTTGTACGCTGGCAATTGTGCGAGCACGGATGTCTTCTTGACGTAGCTCTTCAACCATCTCGTAGACTAAGCCTTCACGTAGTGCGCCGCCAGCGAGTGTCATCGCGTCGATTTCCAGTAATTCAAAAACGGCAATCAAAATAGATAGGCCACTAGGGAATACTAACGCACGCTCAAGTGTTAAGCCTTCAATGTCGAGCTCTTCTAAATGATCGGCTAACATGGCTTGCTTCTGCAGGCGTTTCAATTTGGAGTGAGTGATTACTTCGTCCATACCTTGCGCTAGCATTATTTCTTGCAATGCCTGAACGGTGCCTGATGCGCCAACGCACACATCCCAACCGATTTCTGTATAGCGCTCTAGAATTGGCTGGATTGTCTGCTTCGCGCCTTCAATTGCTGCGTCAAAGTTACGCGCATTCAACTGGCGATCTTTAAAGAAGCTTTCCAGCCAAGTCACACAACCCATTTTTAAACTGGTCAGTGCTTTGGCTTCGAAACCTTCACCGATGATGAGTTCTGTACTTGCGCCACCAATATCGACCACAAGACGGCGACCGCTGCCTCCAGAAGTGTGTGCGACACCTTTATAGATAGTGGCCGCTTCTTCTTCACCGGAGATAACGTCGATTGGTTGACCAAGAATCTGGTTCGCTTTCTCCAGAAACACATCTACATTCGTGGCGGTACGTAAAGTGGCTGTGCCTACAATACGAATGTTTTGTTTAGGAATATCCTGCAAGCGTTCCGCAAATAGACTTAAGCAGTCCCATCCTCGCTGCATAGCTTCCATACTAAGAGAATTATGTTCATCTAGGCCCGCTGCTAGACGAACCTTGCGCTTAATTTTAGCCATTGTTTGAACGCTGCCATCGATATGACGCACAACGAGCATGTGAAAACTGTTCGACCCGAGGTCGATGGCGGCGTATAGCGGCGATGATCCTGCTTGACTCATAAACGAACTCAGTTTCCTTTTACGATTGTTTTGGTGCCGATTGACGCGGTTGGCGCGGACGACGTCCTTGCGGCTTGCGGTTACCTGAACCTGAACGAGTACCGCCAGTATTCGTACGACGCTGTTGGTTGCGTGGCGCACGCATACGAATTGGCGCTGGCAGATCTTGGATCAGCGCTGACGAATCGTATTCTGAAACTGGGATAGTGTGCTCAATGTATTCTTCGATTGCAGGCAGGTTAATTGCGTACTCTTCACACGCAAAACTGATCGAGTGACCGCTTGCACCAGCACGACCGGTACGGCCAATACGGTGAACGTAATCTTCACAGTCGTCAGGAAGGTCATAGTTGAAAACATGCGTCACTTGAGGAATGTGCAGACCACGCGCAGCAACGTCAGTTGCAACAAGAATGTCGACATCACCTTTGGTGAATTGCTCAAGAATCTTTTCACGTTTCTTCTGCGGTACATCACCAGTAAGAAGACCGACACGGTGTCCATCGGCAGCCAAGTGACCCCAAACCGATTCACACTTGTGTTTCGTGTTCGCAAAAATGATGGCGCGATCTGGCCATTCTTCTTCAATCAAAGTTTGAAGGAGGGCCATTTTATCTTCGTTAGAAGGGTAGAAAAGTTCTTCCTGAATGCGGTGACCAGTTTTCTGTTCTGGCTCTACCACAACATGCTCAGGAGTGTTCATGTGCTCAAATGCCAGTTCTTGAACACGGTAAGAAAGCGTCGCTGAGAACAGCATGTTCAAACGCTCTTTTGGTTCAGGCATACGACGGAACAAGAAGCGAATGTCTTTAATAAAGCCAAGATCGAACATGCGGTCGGCTTCATCCAGAACAACGGCTTGAATGTTGTTAAGGTTGAATACGCGCTGTTTGTAGAAATCGATGATACGACCTGTCGTACCAATCAGAATATCGACACCATCTTGCAGCTTATTCAATTGCTTATCGTAGCTTTCACCACCGTAAGCCAAAGCGGTTTTTAGACCAGTGCTCTCAGTTAATGCTTCTGCATCATTGTAAATCTGAATAGCAAGCTCACGTGTTGGCGCCATAATGATTGCGCGTGGCTGCGTAGGTTTACGACCTTCATGCTCCGGTGTCGTCAGAAGGTGGTTGAATGTAGCAGTAAGAAACGCGAGCGTTTTACCAGTACCCGTTTGGGCCTGGCCTGCGATGTCTTGGCCGGTGAGCAGGACCGGCAACGCCAAGGCTTGGATAGGGGTACAAAATTCGAACCCTTTTTTGTCCAATCCTTCAATAACTTGGGGCTTTAAGCCCAAATCGGCGAACTTTTGCTCTGTGATATGCGTCTTTTTCATGGCTATAGAATATCAGCTAAAGCTTGCAATACGAAAGTAAATACATTCCAATAGGGCATCTAATTACTGGTTATCATCCAACCAGTTTCGAAAAACACATTGGAGTGGAAGATGAGTGATAAGATTTTGCAGCTAACTGATGACGGTTTTGAAAACGATGTAATCAACGCTGCAGGCCCGGTTCTAGTGGATTTCTGGGCAGAATGGTGTGGTCCTTGTAAAATGATCGCTCCTATTCTGGACGAAATCGCAGACGAGTACGAAGGCAAACTCACTATCGGTAAACTAAACATCGACCATAACGCAGGTACACCACCTAAGTTTGGTATTCGCGGCATTCCAACGCTACTGCTATTCAAAGACGGCAACGTAGCGGCAACGAAAGTTGGTGCTCTGTCTAAAACTCAACTAAAAGAGTTTTTGGACGCAAACTTATAATCACCAAGTGATTACAGATAAAACCGTGCAAAGTAACAACGCACGGTTTTGTTTTTCTAACTCTGGACTAGAATACTAATTAGTGCTAACTTATCGCGCGTTAATTGAACAAATTTCTCTTCTTGGTCGATCCTGAGACCAAATCCATCTTAACTAGAAAACAGATCTTATTTTGACTAAACAAGAATCCACCACCATGAACCTTACCGAACTGAAGAACAGACCTGTGTCTGACCTTGTAAAACTGGGCGAAAGCTTAGGATTAGAGAACCTAGCTCGCTTAAGAAAACAAGACATCATCTTCGCGATTTTAAAAGCGCACGCTAAAGGCGGCGAAGACATCTTTGGCGATGGGGTTCTGGAAATTCTGCAAGACGGCTTTGGTTTCCTACGCAGTGCAGATAGTTCATACCTTGCGGGTCCGGACGATATCTACGTATCACCAAGTCAGATTCGTCGCTTTAACCTACGTACTGGTGACTCTATCGCTGGTAAAATTCGTCCACCAAAAGACGGTGAACGCTACTTTGCCCTTCTAAAAGTCAATACCGTTAACGACGACAAACCAGACAACGCTCGTAACAAGATCCTATTTGAAAACCTTACCCCTCTGCATGCAAATGAACGCATGGTAATGGAGCGTGGTAACGGTTCTACAGAAGACATCACAGCACGTGTTTTAGATTTGGCATCGCCTATCGGTAAAGGTCAACGTGGTCTGATTGTTGCTCCGCCAAAAGCGGGTAAGACAATGCTTCTGCAAAATATTGCTCAAAGCATCGCATACAACCACCCAGAGTGTGAGTTGATGGTACTTCTTATCGACGAACGTCCAGAAGAAGTAACAGAGATGCAGCGTCTAGTTAAAGGTGAAGTAGTCGCGTCGACTTTCGATGAGCCAGCATCTCGTCACGTACAAGTAGCGGAAATGGTAATCGAGAAAGCGAAACGTCTTGTTGAACACAAGAAAGACGTGGTTATCCTGCTTGACTCTATCACTCGTCTCGCTCGTGCTTACAACACCGTAGTACCTTCATCAGGTAAAGTACTGACAGGTGGTGTGGATGCAAACGCACTACACCGTCCTAAGCGTTTCTTTGGTGCAGCACGTAATGTTGAAGAGGGCGGTAGCCTAACGATCATCGCAACGGCACTAGTAGATACTGGTTCTAAGATGGATGAAGTTATCTACGAAGAGTTCAAGGGTACAGGTAACATGGAACTGCACTTGAACCGTAAGATTGCTGAGAAGCGTGTATTCCCTGCGATTGACTTCAACCGTTCAGGTACACGTCGTGAAGAGCTACTGACGAAGACTGATGAACTACAGAAAATGTGGATTCTGCGTAAGATCGTTCACCCAATGGGCGAAATCGACGCGATGGAATTCCTCATTGATAAGCTAGCGATGACGAAGACCAACGATGAGTTCTTCGATGCGATGCGTCGTCAGTAATAGCTGAGTCCTTATTCTAAAAAAGCCACCGTTAACGGTGGCTTTTTTGTTGCTTTCTCCCGATGGAAGCATCAGAATGAGGAGAAATGTTATCGGGAGGTTAACATGCAACAAGGAATGTTGTCGTCATTACTCCTGAGCTTGTCACTTATCACACTACCCGCGACGTTATCTGCCAAGGAAATGCAGGAGTCTGTAGTAGAACAGTGGCTTCAGGATACTCAAATACAGGCTAAAGTCTCTGAACTGCTTGATTACGTTGTCAGGGATGAGGTCGACTCGCTTAAATTTGCCCTTGATCGACTAGCTTTACCTCAACAAGAGGTCGTGCGTTTTCGGTTATTGGAAAAGCTTGAGAAGCAAGATGTGATTCTCACGCCTAGAATGGCTCTGTTTGTTGAGTCTCAGATCCGTATGACTCCTACTTATCAGGTTCTAGAGCGAGGGGACGGGTATGAGTTTAGTGTGCCTGCCTTTAACTTTCCTGCCATTGCAAGCCGCTTGATTAAGCGTTGGAAGCAAGACCAAAGTACCTTGGACTTTGTACTACAAGCTGAGCGGAAAGAGCTCGACTTAAAGCAATGGCTTACAGGGCAATCTCAACAAGCTCAGGCGCGTGAAGCACTTTTGATTCGAGAGTTGGACAGCTTATCACCGCATGCGCTTGCCGCATTAACCACTCAGTTAACCAAAGCGAATGTGACCAGTTGGCTACCATCGACAGCCGTGATCGTGAGATTAGCGCAAGTAAGTCAAGATGAGGAAGTGTACAACTTACTCTGGCGGATGAGAGCGGATTACAATAGCCAGTCCGAACTCGAGCGTTTAGCTACGGTTGGGGACGTTTTTTCAATTCAGCAATTGATGAACTCCACCGTCAATCCGTCACTCAAACCAGAAGCCATTAGTCTACTCACAAAATCCAACCCTTTATCTCCGCAAGTGAAACAGTTTCTAGTGAGCAAAATGGCACTATCGGAAGAAGCTACCATGGTCGCTCGAGAGCTGGCGCAGCAAGGGCATCAAACCTGGTTGGAAGAGTTAGTCTCTAACAACCATCAAGTGAAGACCCGGCAGATAGAGCAAGTATTAAAGTAATCTGGCTCACATACCCACACAAAATAGGAGGATCTTAGCGTCCTCCTATTTGTTATACTGCGGACAGTTTAATCAGCCAGTCATGAAGGCCTATGAGTTTTAAGGATTTACGCGAATTTATCGACCACCTAGAACAGAAAGGTCGACTTAAACGCATTGCTCACCCCGTCGACCCCGCTTACGAAATGACAGAAATCAGTGACCGCACCTTGCGTGCTGGTGGACCTGCGCTGTTGTTTGAGAACCCAATTGGCTACGACGTACCTGTTTTGACCAACCTATTTGGTACACCAGAGCGTGTCGCGATTGGTATGGGACGTGAAGATGTTAAAGAATTAAGAGAAGTCGGTAAGCTGCTGGCTTATTTGAAAGAACCTGAGCCACCAAAAGGCTTCAAAGACGCATTGGAAAAATTGCCAGTGTTCAAGCAAGTATTGAACATGCCAGCCAAGCGCTTAAGAAAAGCATCGTGCCAAGAGACTGTGTGGCAAGGTGATGAAGTCGACTTGGACAAAATCCCGGTAATGAGTTGCTGGGCGGAAGACGTTGCACCACTGCTTACGTGGGGCTTAACCGTGACCAAAGGTCCAAACAAGAAACGTCAGAACCTAGGCATTTATCGTCAGCAGAAAATTGCCAAGAACAAAATAATCATGCGTTGGTTAGCTCACCGTGGTGGTGCGCTTGACCTGCGCGATTGGATGGAAACCAATCCAGGTAAACCTTTCCCAGTTTCGGTCGCGTTTGGTGCAGACCCAGCAACCATTCTTGGCGCAGTAACGCCAGTGCCAGATACGCTATCGGAATACGCGTTTGCAGGTTTGCTGCGTGGCAGCAAAACGGAAGTCGTTAAGTCAGTCAGCAATGATTTGGAAGTGCCAGCAAGCGCGGAAATCGTCATGGAAGGCTATATCGACCCAAACGAGTTTGCTGATGAAGGCCCATATGGTGATCACACTGGTTACTATAATGAAAAAGAAAAGCACCACGTGTTTACCATTACGCACATTACCATGCGTAAAGACCCAATCTACCACAGTACCTACACAGGCCGTCCGCCAGATGAGCCAGCTGTATTGGGTGTGGCATTAAACGAAGTCTTTGTGCCGATTCTGCAAAAGCAGTTCCCAGAAATTGAAGACTTCTATCTACCGCCTGAAGGTTGTTCGTACCGAATGGCAGTCGTCACCATGAAGAAGCAGTACCCAGGACATGCCAAGCGCGTAATGATGGGTGTGTGGTCTTTCTTACGTCAATTCATGTACACCAAGTTTGTTATTGTGTGCGATGAATCGGTAAACGCGCGAGATTGGAATGATGTCGTTAAAGCCATGTCAGAGCATATGGACCCTGTACGTGATACCTTGATGATAGATAACACGCCAATCGACTCGCTCGACTTTGCTTCACCAGTGGTTGGGCTTGGCTCCAAAATGGGCTTGGATGCGACCATTAAATGGGATGCTGAGCTGGCGACGCGAACCGAGGTCACTGAGCGAGACAGCAAAGCGATTACCGAAGCAGAACTTAATGAGTTGAAACAGCAACGCCCTGAGATTGTTGACGTCTATCTTCCAGTTACAGCAAACAACCAATTTGCTGTCGTAACTATGAAGAAAGACCAAGCTGGTCAATCCCAAGAATTGATGGAATATCTATGGGGCTTCTTTGCTCAGTACACGGATAACAAATTCATCATTTTGTGCGACGATGACGTTAATGCACGAGATTGGAATGACATCATTTGGGCGGTGACAACTCGAATGGACCCAGATAGAGACACGATTCAAGTGCTTGGTAAGACTGAGAGTTCATCCAAATTAGGACTGGATGCGACCAACAAGTTCGAATCTGAAGTCACGCGCGAGTGGGGTACGCCTATCAAAAAAGATCCTAAACTTGTGGCTAAAGTCGATGAGATTTGGGACCAGTTAGGTATTCTATGAGTCATCAAGTCCACCTTCTACCAATGGACGTTACGTTTCCAGTAAAAGAAGGGGAGACGGTGCTGGAAGCTGCGCTCAACAACAATATTTGCTTCCCACACCGTTGCCAAGTTGGCGCTTGCGCCATGTGCATGTGTAAAAAGCTAACGGGCGAGGTGAGCTATCACCTCGAACCTATGCTAACCGAAAAAGAGCAACAGCAAGGTTGGATATTCCCTTGCCAAGCCTATACAGAAAGTAATTTAGTGCTTACTTTTGACGAGTAAGCGAGAGGAACACCATGACCATCCAATGTAAAGTAAAGTCTATTCAGCCGTTAGCTTGTAATACTTACCAAATCCTTCTTCATCCAGAATCACCAGTGCCTTTTAAAGCGGGTCAGTACCTAATGGTGGTGATGGGTGAAAAAGACAAACGTCCTTTCTCTATCGCGAGCAGCCCTTGCCGTCATGAAGGTGAACTTGAACTGCATATCGGTGCGGCGGAACACAACGCTTACGCTCAAGAAGTTGTCGAAGCAATGCAAGCGGCGCTTGAAACTGATGGTCAGATTGAAATTGATGCCCCGCATGGTGACGCTTGGGTTCAAGAAGAAAGTGAACGTCCACTATTATTAATTGCTGGTGGTACAGGTTTTAGTTACGTGCGCTCGATTCTGGATCACTGCGTCGCGCAGAATAAAACCAACCCTATCTATCTATATTGGGGTGCGCGCGATAACTGCCAACTTTATGCAAAAGAAGAACTGATCGAGATCGCCGATAAGTTTACTAACGTTCACTTTGTTCCAGTTGTAGAAGAAGCACCTGCTGATTGGCAAGGTAAGGTTGGTAACGTGCTACAAGCGGTGAGTGAAGATTTCGAAAGCTTAGAAAACTACGATATCTATATTGCAGGTCGATTCGAAATGGCTGGCGCAGCACGTGAACAGTTCACTCAGAACAAGAAAGCGAAGAGCGAACGTATGTTCGCAGACGCGTACGCATTCATTTAAATACGGCTTGTGAGGCAGAAAAAGAGGGTTTTTTACCCTCTTTTTTGCTTTTTTGATGAAATAGTCATCGAACAGTCGGTTTTTCCCATTTTTTTCCAAAAAAGGGTTGCGAACGGATCTGAGTTCCCTATAATGCGCATCCACCGACACGGCAGAGGCGATAAGGCTTCAGCAGGGTCGGAGAGGTAAAAAGCTTCTGCGAAAATAAAATTGAAAAAGTGTTTGACACTGCCAATTAAATCGCTAGAATGCACCTCCGCTTTGAGAGAAAAACTTCTCGTAAAGCAAGCTCTTTAACAATATAGACCTATCAATCTGTGTGGGCACTCGTTGATGATAATCCAATTCGATACTTCGGTATCAAATTAGGTTTCAATGATACGAAGTGACCATTGAATCTTCGGATTCAGCACAGTCAATTCAAACATTACTTATGTAATGTTCAGTATTCATTGAGCCGACAAAATCTTAAATTGAAGAGTTTGATCATGGCTCAGATTGAACGCTGGCGGCAGGCCTAACACATGCAAGTCGAGCGGAAACGAGTTATCTGAACCTTCGGGGAACGATAACGGCGTCGAGCGGCGGACGGGTGAGTAATGCCTAGGAAATTGCCCTGATGTGGGGGATAACCATTGGAAACGATGGCTAATACCGCATGATGCCTACGGGCCAAAGAGGGGGACCTTCGGGCCTCTCGCGTCAGGATATGCCTAGGTGGGATTAGCTAGTTGGTGAGGTAAGGGCTCACCAAGGCAACGATCCCTAGCTGGTCTGAGAGGATGATCAGCCACACTGGAACTGAGACACGGTCCAGACTCCTACGGGAGGCAGCAGTGGGGAATATTGCACAATGGGCGCAAGCCTGATGCAGCCATGCCGCGTGTGTGAAGAAGGCCTTCGGGTTGTAAAGCACTTTCAGTCGTGAGGAAGGCGTTGTAGTTAATAGCTGCATCGTTTGACGTTAGCGACAGAAGAAGCACCGGCTAACTCCGTGCCAGCAGCCGCGGTAATACGGAGGGTGCGAGCGTTAATCGGAATTACTGGGCGTAAAGCGCATGCAGGTGGTTTGTTAAGTCAGATGTGAAAGCCCGGGGCTCAACCTCGGAATAGCATTTGAAACTGGCAGACTAGAGTACTGTAGAGGGGGGTAGAATTTCAGGTGTAGCGGTGAAATGCGTAGAGATCTGAAGGAATACCGGTGGCGAAGGCGGCCCCCTGGACAGATACTGACACTCAGATGCGAAAGCGTGGGGAGCAAACAGGATTAGATACCCTGGTAGTCCACGCCGTAAACGATGTCTACTTGGAGGTTGTGGCCTTGAGCCGTGGCTTTCGGAGCTAACGCGTTAAGTAGACCGCCTGGGGAGTACGGTCGCAAGATTAAAACTCAAATGAATTGACGGGGGCCCGCACAAGCGGTGGAGCATGTGGTTTAATTCGATGCAACGCGAAGAACCTTACCTACTCTTGACATCCAGAGAACTTTCCAGAGATGGATTGGTGCCTTCGGGAGCTCTGAGACAGGTGCTGCATGGCTGTCGTCAGCTCGTGTTGTGAAATGTTGGGTTAAGTCCCGCAACGAGCGCAACCCTTATCCTTGTTTGCCAGCGAGTAATG
The DNA here is from genome assembly GCF_055393305.1 of Vibrio sp. JCM 18905. Classification (NCBI taxonomy): domain Bacteria; kingdom Pseudomonadati; phylum Pseudomonadota; class Gammaproteobacteria; order Vibrionales; family Vibrionaceae; genus Vibrio; species Vibrio sp. JCM 18905. Next base: position 199,147 of record NZ_AP043880.1, read on the forward strand.
TCGGGAACTCCAGGGAGACTGCCGGTGATAAACCGGAGGAAGGTGGGGACGACGTCAAGTCATCATGGCCCTTACGAGTAGGGCTACACACGTGCTACAATGGCGCATACAGAGGGCGGCCAACTTGCGAAAGTGAGCGAATCCCAAAAAGTGCGTCGTAGTCCGGATTGGAGTCTGCAACTCGACTCCATGAAGTCGGAATCGCTAGTAATCGTGGATCAGAATGCCACGGTGAATACGTTCCCGGGCCTTGTACACACCGCCCGTCACACCATGGGAGTGGGCTGCAAAAGAAGTAGGTAGTTTAACCTTCGGGGGGACGCTTACCACTTTGTGGTTCATGACTGGGGTGAAGTCGTAACAAGGTAGCGCTAGGGGAACCTGGCGCTGGATCACCTCCTTATACGATGATTATTGCGATGAGTGTTCACACAGATTGATACGGTTTATAAAGTAAAGAGACGATACTGGGTCTGTAGCTCAGGTGGTTAGAGCGTTCGCCTGATAAGCGAGAGGTCGGTGGTTCGAGTCCACTCAGACCCACCAATTTCCTTCCCAAGGAATTGGCATACAGTATCGACACCTTGATGGGGCTATAGCTCAGCTGGGAGAGCGCCTGCCTTGCACGCAGGAGGTCTGCGGTTCGATCCCGCATAGCTCCACCATCTTTAAGTGTTCTTGAAAAAGAATCTTTAAAAATGGTTTTCATCAGAAAATCTAGCTCTTTAACAATTTGGAAAGCTGACAAAATAACAATTTATTGTTGTTTGTAAAGTTCTCAAAGTATTCATTTATGAATACAACTAAAAACACATTCAAGTGTTCTTGGAATTTGAGTCCGGCAAAATCGAATGTCTCTCGCTCATTCAAATAATGAGAGACAACTTTGGTGATTTGAACATCAACTCGAAACTCCTTCGGGTTGTATGGTTAAGTGACTAAGCGTACACGGTGGATGCCTTGGCAGTCAGAGGCGATGAAGGACGTATTAACTTGCGATAAGCCCAGATTAGGTAGTAAAAACCACTTGAGTCTGGGATTTCCGAATGGGGAAACCCACTTACATAAGTAAGTATCGTTATGTGAATACATAGCATAACGAGGCGAACCGGGGGAACTGAAACATCTAAGTACCCCGAGGAAAAGAAATCAACCGAGATTCCGAAAGTAGCGGCGAGCGAAATTGGACTAGCCCTTAAGCTTTATAGGCGTCAGGTGAACAAGCTGGAAAGCTTGGCGATACAGGGTGATAGCCCCGTAACTGACGACGCATATTCAGTGAAATCGAGTAGGGCGGGACACGTGATATCCTGTCTGAATATGGGGGGACCATCCTCCAAGGCTAAATACTACTGACTGACCGATAGTGAACCAGTACCGTGAGGGAAAGGCGAAAAGAACCCCTGTGAGGGGAGTGAAATAGAACCTGAAACCGTGTACGTACAAGCAGTAGGAGCAGGCTTTGTCCTGTGACTGCGTACCTTTTGTATAATGGGTCAGCGACTTATATTCAGTGGCAAGGTTAACCATCTAGGGGAGCCGTAGGGAAACCGAGTCTTAACTGGGCGTTTTAGTCTCTGGATATAGACCCGAAACCAGGTGATCTAGCCATGGGCAGGTTGAAGGTTGAGTAACATCAACTGGAGGACCGAACCGACTAATGTTGAAAAATTAGCGGATGACTTGTGGCTAGGGGTGAAAGGCCAATCAAACCTGGAGATAGCTGGTTCTCCCCGAAAGCTATTTAGGTAGCGCCTCGGACGAATACTACTGGGGGTAGAGCACTGTTAAGGCTAGGGGGTCATCCCGACTTACCAACCCTTTGCAAACTCCGAATACCAGTAAGTACTATCCGGGAGACACACGGCGGGTGCTAACGTCCGTCGTGGAGAGGGAAACAACCCAGACCGCCAGCTAAGGTCCCAAATTACTACTAAGTGGGAAACGATGTGGGAAGGCTCAGACAGCCAGGATGTTGGCTTAGAAGCAGCCATCATTTAAAGAAAGCGTAATAGCTCACTGGTCGAGTCGGCCTGCGCGGAAGATGTAACGGGGCTAAGTAGTAAACCGAAGCTGCGGCAATGCACTTTTGTGCATTGGGTAGGGGAGCGTTCTGTAAGCGGTTGAAGGTGTGTGGTAACGCATGCTGGACGTATCAGAAGTGCGAATGCTGACATGAGTAACGATAAAGGGGGTGAAAAACCTCCTCGCCGGAAGACCAAGGGTTCCTGTCCAACGTTAATCGGGGCAGGGTAAGTCGACCCCTAAGGCGAGGCCGAAAGGCGTAGTCGATGGGAAACGGGTTAATATTCCCGTACTTCTTACAATTGCGATGGGGGGACGGAGAAGGCTAGGTGGGCCTGGCGACGGTTGTCCAGGTTCAAGTGCGTAGGCTGAAGAGTTAGGTAAATCCGGCTCTTCTTAAGGCTGAGACACGACGTCGAGCATCTACGGATGTGAAGTCATTGATGCCATGCTTCCAGGAAAAGCCTCTAAGCTTCAGATTGTAAGGAATCGTACCCCAAACCGACACAGGTGGTCGGGTAGAGAATACCAAGGCGCTTGAGAGAACTCGGGTGAAGGAACTAGGCAAAATGGTACCGTAACTTCGGGAGAAGGTACGCTCTCGACGGTGAAGTCCCTCGCGGATGGAGCTATTGAGAGTCGCAGATACCAGGTGGCTGCAACTGTTTATTAAAAACACAGCACTGTGCAAAATCGCAAGATGACGTATACGGTGTGACGCCTGCCCGGTGCCGGAAGGTTAATTGATGGGGTTAGACTTCGGTCGAAGCTCTTGATCGAAGCCCCGGTAAACGGCGGCCGTAACTATAACGGTCCTAAGGTAGCGAAATTCCTTGTCGGGTAAGTTCCGACCTGCACGAATGGCGTAATGATGGCCACGCTGTCTCCACCCGAGACTCAGTGAAATTGAAATCGCTGTGAAGATGCAGTGTACCCGCGGCTAGACGGAAAGACCCCGTGAACCTTTACTACAGCTTGGCACTGAACATTGACCCTACATGTGTAGGATAGGTGGGAGGCTTTGAAGCGCAGTCGCTAGATTGCGTGGAGCCGTCCTTGAAATACCACCCTTGTAGTGTTGATGTTCTAACGTCGACCCCTCATCGGGGTTGCGGACAGTGCCTGGTGGGTAGTTTGACTGGGGCGGTCTCCTCCCAAAGCGTAACGGAGGAGCACGAAGGTGGGCTAATCACGGTTGGACATCGTGAGGTTAGTGCAATGGCATAAGCCCGCTTGACTGCGAGAATGACAATTCGAGCAGGTGCGAAAGCAGGTCATAGTGATCCGGTGGTTCTGAATGGAAGGGCCATCGCTCAACGGATAAAAGGTACTCCGGGGATAACAGGCTGATACCGCCCAAGAGTTCATATCGACGGCGGTGTTTGGCACCTCGATGTCGGCTCATCACATCCTGGGGCTGAAGTCGGTCCCAAGGGTATGGCTGTTCGCCATTTAAAGTGGTACGCGAGCTGGGTTTAGAACGTCGTGAGACAGTTCGGTCCCTATCTGCCGTGGGCGTTGGAGAATTGAAAGGGGCTGCTCCTAGTACGAGAGGACCGGAGTGGACGAACCTCTGGTGTTCGGGTTGTGTCGCCAGACGCATTGCCCGGTAGCTAAGTTCGGGATCGATAACCGCTGAAAGCATCTAAGCGGGAAGCGAGCCTTGAGATGAGTTCTCCCTGATACTTTAAGTATCCTAAAGGGTTGTCGTAGACTACGACGTTGATAGGCAGGGTGTGTAAGCGTTGTGAGGCGTTGAGCTAACCTGTACTAATTGCCCGTGAGGCTTAACCATACAACACCCAAGGGGTTTTGATGGACTCAATGAAAGAACATTGAATGTGTAAGAACGAAAACAGCTTTCCGAATTAAAGAATTTGCTTGGCGACCATAGCGTTTTGGACCCACCTGATTTCCATGCCGAACTCAGAAGTGAAACGAAATAGCGCCGATGGTAGTGTGGGGCTTCCCCATGTGAGAGTAGGACATCGCCAGGCTTTAAATATCGTTATTTGCATAGACAAGTAACAACATCATCAGTGTACTAATCTGTTGATGACAATTTGTGGAGAGATGGCTGAGTGGTTGAAAGCACCGGTCTTGAAAACCGGCATACGTTAATAGCGTATCTAGGGTTCAAATCCCTATCTCTCCGCCACTATTCAGAAGCCTCGCTAGAAATAGCGAGGCTTTCTTCGTTTCTGACGCTTGGAAATTCGTTAGGGACTGGAATCAATCCCTTAGCTGATCGTATCCCCGGACTAGGTATCCCTGCACTATGTCACTTGAGAAGCCTTGCTTTAAGCGCGTTCTCGTTATCCACGGGTTGTGCAGCGACAGAAGTCTATAACTTTATCTTCTAACGAGAACCATCAAGTCTGAGTATTGGCATTCTTACCTCTAAGGGTGAAGTGTTTCTGTTAACAAGAGACTTGTTTTTACTCTTTACTCGATGTTACGTGCGTTAGCGCTCTTAGTGTTACCTAATGGCTCTTCGCTATCTTGCCCTAGTTGGTACAATAAACACGCTCTAAGCATTGTATAGGACAGCCCTTCATTGAAGAGAATGGAGAGTATCGGAGCTTATGTACCTATTTTGCTTCCTGCACTATTTCAAGTTACCTGTATTTTGTTAGTAGAGCTCCTTCCTAGAAACTTATATTTGGTTGTTCGCCTTGAAGAAAGTGAGTAAGCTATCTTTTAGAGGCTTTTAGTGAGCTTAATGGAGTGCTTCTGGGAACGAACTAAAGAAGCTTTGCTGGGGCTTCCCAAAGAAGTTTAGGCGATTACAGGGCATTAGCTCTAGTGGATATTGCAGGTTTGTGTAGTGTTGATGAGTGACAGGCAATAAAAAAGCCGACAGTAAACTGCCGGCTTGGTTAGATGACCGCTACTTAGTCGTTCTGGACGAGCGTGAGAGCTTTACGAGAGACTTCGTGAGCGGCTTTAGTTAGATTCTGCTTCTCTAGTGTATCTGCTAGGAATGCATAATCAGAGACGTCAGAGCGAAGCTTTAAGGCGATCTCAAAGTGGTCTTGGGCTTCTTGCCACTTCTCTTGACGGAAATAGAAGTGCGCTAATGCGCTATGCGCAGCGGCGTTATCTGGCTCTTTCTTCACTACTCCCTCTAAGAAAACCACGACAGGGTGGATATCTGGCAGGTTTAGATCTGGCAGTAGTTGATAAAGCTCAGGAGCCGGTTGTTTTTTCAATGCTTCTTTTAGCACAGTAAAGGCTTCAGCATCTGCTTTCCGGGCTATCAACTCACGAGCAAAACAGGCGACTAGGTGTGTGTCTTGTTTTACTTTGCGTGCAAGGCCATTCCAATGAGAGATAAGCCCTTCGCTACCTTGCTGCTGTGCCACTTCATGGAGTAAGCCGCATTGCGCCTTTTGAATCAGCTCTGCGTGTTCTTCTTCCGTGATGAGTTTTGCTTTGGTGAGTTGTGGCAAGAGGTCAATAAGAGGTTGCCACAATTTTAGCTGCATGTACGTTGTTTTCAGCAAGTTCAATACAATCGAATTACTCGCATACTGACCTTTTAACGATTGCAAAGTATCGAAAGCAGCCTCGAACTCGTTGTCGCGGATAAATTGTTTCGCTCGAGTCAGTTCTACTGCGAGATGGGCGTTCTCTTGTTGGCTCGCTAGCTCTAGATAGTGATCACGTTTTGCTTTATCACCTTGACCTTGTGCAGCTTCAGATGCGACTAAGTAACAAAGTAGCGGCATATCGTGATGATTCGCCCAACGAGTCACTTTTTTCTCGGCACCTTTCCAGTCTCCTTCTAGGAGTTTAATAATGCCTTCATTGGTGTATCGACGAGAATGGCGCATTTTGCGCACACTGAAGTAGTTCCATGTTGTAGAACTTGCGTAAACTAGCTTTTTAATTAGGTACTCAAGTAGAAAAAGACCTGCGAGTGCTGCGATAACGAATACGACCAATGTCGTTACGCTCATCTCGATCGTTTTCTCAGCGATGGAGATGAGTACATAGCCTTGCTGACCAGAAAATTGAGTGCCAACAAATAGTCCTGCACCTAGTACAACAAATAGGAAAATAAGACGAAACATTACTTATCCTCCATACCTGTCATCGTTGTGACTTCGCGACGTAGGCGCTCACGGATGACATCTGATAGTTGAGACTGACTTTGCAGCTTCGTTGGGTACTCCACTTGAATGTTTTGCTGGCTTAACTGGTTAACCGTTTTGTTGAACTCTTTAACGGAATTATCGTCTTGGTTGAAGAAAGCTAATGCCCATTTGTCGGCCGTTTTTAGAGACGTGGTGTAAATTTCACCTTGCTCTTGGTACACCGCTTTTATTGCTGTCTCCAATTTGGCTTTGATGTTTTCTTTTAGGTAAAAGTGTTGCTCAGGAGAAAGCAGTGGAATGACGTTACCATCGCGCGTGCGGAAGGTAATGAAGTTTTCTGAAAAGTCCTTCAGAGAGGTCATTAAGTTATCTTGCCAGTTTGCAATATCTTCCGACACTTCAGTGTTCTCTACGGCTTCTGCTTCTGGGAGTAGTGCATTGGCGAGAGGCAGCTTGTCCACTTGCTGTTGCAGAGCAGTTAAGCGTAGTACCAATCCATCACGGTCAATCAGCGGGATAGTACGAAGTTTGGTGATATCGTTCGCCATTGCTTTACGTAGTTTGACGAGGCTAGGGTCATTCAGTGCTGCAATGCGTTGATCAGCACTTTCCATTAGTTGAGTTGCGCTTTCTACGTCATGTTCTAAGAACAGTTTACGACCTGCTAATTTGACGAGGTAATCGGCTTCAGCAAGTAGCCAGTCGTTTGGTCGACGACCTTTCACATCGGCAACGGCAAGCTGTAAGCTTTCAATGCTCTTCTGTTGCTGTCCAAGTACCACTTCCGCTTTGTGTGTAACGGTCGTTGCTTTCTCGATGGTTTCTTCTTGTATCCGGCTGAGCTCTTGCTTCATGGAAGCTTGAGTGCTTTCTAGCTGACTTTTTAGTTGGGCGATCTGCGCTTGGTAATCGGCTTGCTGCTGATGCAGCTTGTATGCGAGGCCACCGCCAAAAATAATCGATAAGATGATAGCTACTGTGCCTAGTTTAACTCCGCGCTTGCCTTGTTTTTCTTCAAATTCGACTTTGGCTGGCTCGGCTGTTTTTGGGGGCTCGGCCACTTTTGGCTGTTCTTTTTTAGGGGCCGCATCCTGCTGCGATGTGTTTTTTTCGGCTAGCGGTGCCGATGAGGTTTCTTCGGAAAGGTTTTTATCGTTATTTTTTTGGTCGTTATTTTTACTTGTCATGCCTATATCCTGTGTAGCTAGGGCTGGAGAGCCGCCAGTAATTCTTGGTTGGATGCGCTTCCCGTGCATCTCACCCGAGTGAACCCCCTTTGAAGTGCGATATCAGCGATACGCTGACTGGGGATATACAACTCTTGTTGATTAAGCCAAGTCAATTGCTCTGACGTCAATTGGCTGCACAAATAATCCAGTTGCTCACCACTGGTGACGATGATCTGGTCAATTTGTAGGGTTTTCCATAGTGAGACACAGCTTACTGGATCGAATGGGATGAATTCTCTCTTGTAAGTCTCACTATAGTGAACTTTTGCGCCACGTCTCACCAATGCATCTTTGATCAGCTCTCTTCCACCGTTCCCACGAAGGATAAGAACCTGTTGTTGGGCCACATTATTGAGCTCTGGCAGTCGCAATAAATGTTCACTGTCACTGACTTGGGGATAGTGTACTTTCTGTTGGGTACATTTGCTTAAATAGTGTGCTGTTTTTTGACCAACGGCAAGGTAAATGGCTTGTTTCGGCCATGATGTCTCGTTGCTGGCTAAGATTTGCTGTGCACATTGCACGGCATGTCGACTAACAGCGATAACAATTTGAGCTTGATGCAGGTGTTTAGAGAGGTGCGTGTCCGTGAGATCGGCGACAATGTCGATCAGAGGATGGTGATATGCAGAAATGCCGTGCCTTTCGAGCAGAGAGCAAAGCGCGCTGCCTTGCTCTCCCGGCCGAGTGACCAACACTGCCATGATTATTCGTGATCTGCGTACAGCTTAGTTAGGATTTCACGAGCGCCGTTATCCAGTAGTTCATTGGCTAACTGCACTCCTAACGTTTCGCCGTCTTTACGATGGCCACGGATTTCACCACGAACAATTTCGCTGCCATCTGGTTCGCCAACTAATGCGCGTAGCCAAATGTTATCGCCATCTAGTAGGGCATAGCTGCCGATAGGTACCTGACAGCCGCCTTCTAGCGTCAGGTTCATTGCGCGCTCACACAAAACACGGTCTACGGTGTCTTGGTGGTTAAGTGGCTCAAGTAGCTTAAGCAGCCTTTCATCGTCAAGGCGGCACTCAATACCGACAGCACCTTGGCCAACCGCAGGTAATGATTGCTCTGGCTCGATAAAGTTACGAATGCGCTCTTCAAGCTTCAATCGTTTAAGGCCTGCCGCAGCAAGAATGATCGCATCGTATTCACCCGCATCTAGTTTACCAAGGCGAGTGCCCACATTACCGCGAAGCTCTTTAATGATGATATCTGGACGATATTCTTTCAGTTGGCATTGACGGCGCAAACTGCAAGTACCAACCACTGCACCTTGAGGGAGTTCATCAATGTTGCTATAGGTATTAGAAACGAAAGCATCACGAGGGTCTTCACGTTCACAAATGGTCACGAGGCCAAGACCTTCCGGGAAATCGACGGGCACGTCCTTCATTGAGTGAACGGCAAGGTCTGCACGGCCTTCTAGCATTGCGACTTCAAGCTCTTTTACGAATAAGCCTTTGCCGCCAACTTTTGCTAGCGGTGTATCTAAAATCACGTCACCTTTGGTCACCATGGTTACTAACTCGACTTCCAAACCAGGGTGAGCGGCTTGAAGGGCGTCTTTGACAAAGTAAGCTTGCCATAAAGCAAGAGGGCTTTTTCGAGTTGCAATGCGAATAGGTGTGGATTGTGTCATGATCTTCTCAATGCTGTTTGGATTTGGGTTTATCCTACCATTCTCATCAAGAAATGCTTACTGTTAGTTCGTTATCTCTGAGAGCTATGAATGGAATTACATGACGTTATGAAAATAGTGTGACTGGATTCTCAATTAGACTAAGGACTATTATTAGTAATAGGTAATAAGAGCGACACTACCGCGCGATTAATTTTGTGACTAAAGTATGGTTTTGCACCCTGAGTGGTGCGTGGGCGTGAAACTTTACCCGCACCAATAAAAGTGTTAAATTGATCACGTTTTTAGGCCGTTTTGGTTTAAAACGTCAGCAGATTTTCGTGATTGTTCAACCAAGGAATTCCCCTTGCAGGCTTACACCCAAAAAATCATTCAGCGACTAGATAATTTGAATCAGCAGCGAGTTGATCGCGCGCTGGCGCTTATGGATTCGCAAAGCCAGCAAGTCTTCCACTTGATTCCTGCCTTGTTGAACTACAACCACCCTGTGATTCCTGGCTATTACGATGCCGATGTCCCGTTTGGTGTACATGGGCTGGCGCTAAATAGCATTCAACAGCAATTCATTGATGACATTCAACTCGCGATTGGTCAGCCACTTAAGACGGCAGAGAAACCGGCTATCTTGGGCTTATACACCATGGGCAGTACCTCATCAATTGGTCAAAGTACTTCTAGTGATTTAGATATTTGGGTGTGTATTTCGCCAGATATGGATTGTGACGAGCGAGAATTGCTGACCAATAAATGCTTGCTGATCACCGACTGGGCACAAAGCCAAGGGGTGGAGGCGAACTTCTTCTTAATGGATGAAGAACGCTTTAGAAGCAACCATTCTGAAGAGATGACAGGTGATAACTGTGGTTCATCTCAGCACTTACTTTTGCTTGATGAATTCTATCGCAGCGCGGTGCGTATTGCTGGACAGCGTTTATTATGGCAAATAGTGCCGCCAGAAATGGAAGAGTGTTACGACGAGTACGTTTCTCAATTGTGCAGTGAAGGTTACATTGACTGTAGTGAATGGATCGACTTTGGCAAATTGAACCGCATTCCTGCTGAAGAGTACTTCGGCTCGAACTTGTGGCAGCTATACAAAAGTATCGATTCTCCCTACAAATCGGTATTAAAAGCCATTCTGCTTGAAGCTTATTCGTGGGAATACCCACATACGCAACTGTTAAGCATCGACACCAAGCGTCGTTTCTTTGCCCATGAGCCAGACCTCTATGGCATGGATGCGTACTACTTAATGCTGGAAAAAGTGACTCGCTATTTAGAGCGAATCCAAGACGACACTCGTTTGGATTTGGTGCGCCGTTGCTTCTATCTCAAAACCCACGAAAAGTTGTCGCGTGAACCGGATGTCGGTTCAGTGGCTTGGCGCCGTGAAGCGCTGAGCGACATGATTGCAAAATGGGATTGGGATGCCAGCGTTGTTGCTGAGCTCGATGATCGCCGCAACTGGAAAGTTGAACAGGTAAAAGTGGTGCATCATGCGTTGCTGGATGCGTTGATGCAGAGCTACCGTAATTTGATTCAATTTGCGCGTCGCAACGACATTACCTCCGCTATCAGCCCGCAAGACATCAGTATTTTGGCTCGTAAGCTTTACGCCGCTTTTGAAGTATTGCCGGGCAAAGTGACGTTGCTCAACCCACAGATTTCCCCTGATTTGCATGAACCGGATTTAAGCTTCATCGAAGTGAAAGATGGTGGTGTGAACAAGTCTGGTTGGTATCTCTATAAACAACCTCTGATCGCGCACCGCATTTTGGGGCAGCCATACTTAGAACATCATGAATACTTGAGCAAGTTAGTCTCTTGGGCATTCTTTAATGGTTTAATCACCGAGTCGACTCGTTTGCACGCGGTGGTGCGTGAAGCGCAACTGGATATCGATAAGTTCTACCAAATGGTGAGCGACTTACGAAATACCTTTGCGCTGCGTAAGCGCCGTCCGACGATGCAGGCATTAGCGAGCCCATGTGAGATCAGCCAGCTAGCGATGTTCATCAACTTTGAAAATGATCCTACGTCAGAGCTTTCGGGCCGTTCACTGAAAGTGGATGTGAAAAATACCGATATCTTCAGTTTTGGTCCGGAACATAAAAACTTAGTCGGCAGTGTCGACTTGGTTTACCGTAACTCCTGGCATGAAGTGCGTACGCTGCATTTCAAAGGGGAAACGGCGATGCTGGACGCACTGAAAACTATTCTGGGCAAAATGCACCAAGACGCGTTGCCACCAGAATCGGTGGATGTGTTCTGTTATGCGAAGAACATGCGTGGTGTGATGCGTAATATGGTCTACCAGCTTTTAGCGGAATGCATCGACTTACGCTTGAAGCCAGTAGAGCAAGAAAAACGTCGCCGCTTTAAAGCGATGCGCCTTGGTAACCAAACTTACGGGCTGTTCTTTGAACGTCGTGGTGTGTCGGTGCAGAAGTTAGAAAACTCCATTGATTTCTATCGCAGCATTTCTACTAACAAACTTAAAGGCTCGCCGCTATTAATGCTCGATCGTGAGCAAGAGTATCAAATGCCAGAAGCGGTGGATGGTTTTGCTAGTGAAGGTCTGGTGCAGTTCTTCTTTGAAGATAACGAAGATGGCTTCAATATTTATGTGTTGGATGAGTCAAACCAAGTTGAAGTGTATCACCAGTTCAGTGGCTCCAAAGACGAAATGATTTCGTCCGTGAACAGCTTTTACACATCAGTAAAAGACGACAGTCGTGTCGCGTCGAAATTTATCAACTTTAACCTGCCGCAGTACTACCAGATTATCCATCCTGAAGAGGGCAATGCTTATATCATCCCTTATCGCAATGATGGGTGCTCACCGCATCGTCCCACTAAAGCGGTAAACGCGTAATTAAACCCGTATCAAAAAACAAAAAGAGCACCGAAGTGCTCTTTTTGTTTTGGTGACGATTGACGGACATTATGCCCAATCAATGGCTTCGCCCGCGTGCTTTTCACACTCTTGCTTCACCATTTCAAATAGCTCCATGCCCGTTTTTGAGCAGGTCCATTTATCTTCAATAAGCTTGAAGTGGAAACCACCAGATTTGGACGCTAGCCAGATCTCATGCATCGGCTCTTGGCGGTTAATGATGATTTGGCTGCGGTCTTCAAATTCCAATGTCATTACGTTGCCAGTGACTTCGTAATCAATGTCTGCGCCTGAATCATCGATGGATTCTTCGATGATTTGTATCTGCGCATCCACCAGTTGATGAAATTCAGTATCGTTCATCCGTCTATCCTATTGCTTTTCCTGAGTGTGGTGCGATTATAGGGGGCATTGATTCAATAATCACGATATGCGAAATGAAAAAATTAGTTACTGTGTTGTTTGTGATGGTTGCCGCGACGTTAGCGGGATGTGGCCAGTCTGGCTCACTATACATTCCAGATGACACTCAACAGAATGAGCAATCACAATAAATAACCGCGCCTTAGGGTGAAATTAGGGTTCAGCAGTCGAATAAAATAAGGGAAGCGAATTTTGGATTACTTCAACTATCAGGATGATGGCCAGCTTTGGGCCGAAGACGTCCCACTTCAAGCTCTTGCAGAGCAATATGGCACTCCTCTTTACGTATATTCTCGAGCCACGCTAGAGCGCCACTGGAAGGCGTTTGATAGTGCTGTGGGTCAACATCCTCATCTAGTTTGCTACGCGGTGAAAGCGAACTCAAACCTAGGCGTATTGAACGCACTGGCGCGTTTGGGTTCGGGCTTTGATATCGTATCAGGTGGTGAACTTGAGCGTGTGATTGCCGCAGGCGGTGATCCGAAGAAAGTCGTCTTCTCTGGTGTTGGGAAAACACCTGCAGAAATGAAGCGTGCTCTTGAGCTAGGTATCAAATGTTTCAACGTTGAATCTGAGCCCGAGCTAGAACGTTTGAATAAGGTTGCGGGTGAGCTTGGTGTGATTGCGCCAATTTCTCTGCGTATCAATCCAGATGTCGACGCGAAAACACACCCTTACATTTCGACTGGTCTTCGCGACAATAAATTCGGCATTGCATTTGATCGTGCGCCAGATGTTTATAAATTCGCGCAAAGCCTGCCGAACTTGAATGTGCAAGGCATCGACTGCCACATTGGTTCTCAGCTCACTAATATCGACCCATTTATCGACGCGACAGACCGTTTATTAGCCCTGATTGATGATTTAAAAGCGCAAGGCATTAACATTCGTCACCTTGATGTCGGCGGCGGTTTGGGTGTGGTCTATCGTGATGAATTACCACCTCAGCCTTCAGATTACGCGAAAGCGTTACTAGGCCGTCTTGAAAATCACCAAGACTTGGAGCTGATTTTTGAGCCGGGCCGAGCAATTGCTGCGAATGCAGGTATCTTGCTAACGCGTGTTGAGTTTTTAAAACATACTGAGCACAAGAACTTTGCCATCATCGATGCGGCAATGAACGACTTGATGCGTCCTGCACTATACCAAGCATGGCAAGATATCGTGCCAGTTTCGCCGCGCACGGGGGAAGCACAGACTTACGATTTGGTTGGCCCTATTTGTGAAACCGGTGACTTCTTGGGTAAAGATCGCGCACTCGTTTTGCAAGAAGGTGATCTACTCGCGGTTCGTTCAGCAGGTGCCTATGGTTTTGTGATGTCTTCGAACTACAATACTCGTACCCGAGCGGCAGAAGTAATGGTGGATGGTAAACAAAGCCACTTAGTTCGCCAGCGTGAGGAGCTGACCAGTTTGTGGCAGCTGGAACAGATTCTACCGGAGTAACACACAACAAATGCATTTCCACTTTTCCAAAATGCACGGTTTGGGCAACGACTTCATGGTCGTCGACTGTATTACCCAGAACGTGTTTTTCTCGCAAGACCTGATCCGCCGTTTGGCGGATCGTCATACCGGCGTTGGTTTTGACCAATTGCTTGTGGTAGAAGCCCCTTACGACCCTGAAACTGATTTCCATTATCGGATTTTCAATGCCGATGGTAGTGAAGTCGAGCAGTGCGGGAATGGCGCGCGCTGCTTCGCGCGCTTTGTTCGCTTGAAAGGGTTGACCAATAAATACAGCATCAGCGTGAGCACCAAAAAAGGAAAGATGATTCTCAACATCGAAGATGATGGAGAAGTGACGGTCAACATGGGTGTGCCAGAGTTTGAGCCGAACAAAATTCCTTTCAAAGCCAAGCAAAAAGAGAAAACCTACATCATGCGCGCTGGTGAAAAAACGTTGTTCTGTGGCGCGGTAAGCATGGGTAACCCGCATGTGGTGACGGTGGTCGATGACGTGGATACTGCTGATGTCGATACATTAGGCCCGCTGCTTGAGTCGCACGAGCGTTTCCCAGAGCGCGTCAACGCTGGCTTTATGCAGGTGGTGAGTCGTGACCATATTCGTCTTCGAGTTTACGAGCGAGGCGCAGGTGAAACACAAGCTTGTGGTAGTGGCGCATGCGCGGCGGTAGCGGTAGGGATTCTTCAGGGTCTGCTGGATGAAAACGTTAAGGTTTCTCTACCAGGTGGTGAACTGCGAATTGCGTGGCAAGGTCCGGGTAAGCCGTTGTTTATGACCGGACCTACAACGCATGTATTTGATGGTCAATTGTCTTGCTAGTAGAAGAAAAAGGAAACGGTTTGTCTCAAGTAGAAGCAGATGCCTTAACGGCTGAAGTGGTGGCCGAGTACCTCAAAGATCATCCCGATTTTTTTGTGCAGCGTCCGGAGCTTGTGGATCGTCTATCTTTCCCACACTCAGACTTGGGTGCGGTGTCTTTGGTGCACATACAAATGAATCGCCAACGTCAGCGCATTGAAGAGTTAGAGGAAGAGATCACCACACTGATGTCGCTTGCGGCGAACAACGATCGCACCTTTTACGAATTTATGGATTTGCAGGGGCAGATTCTAAAGTGTGGTGACTTTAAACAAGTCATTCATTCTATTGAAGAGAAAGCTAAAGCACTTGGCTTACGCGCGTTTGTTCGATTGTTTAGTCAATGCGACGCATCGATTCAATTGAGTAAGGAAAGTTATCAACGTTTTGCGACCACTCACTTAAATGGCAAAGACGCGTACTTAGGACGTCTTCGCAAAGTGGATCGTGAAGCTTTGTTTGGCAATATGGATGTGCCGGAAATGGGGTCCTATGTGGTACTGCCGCTCGTGAAACAGCAAACACTGGGCGTGCTTGCTTTTTCTAGTGAAGATGGCGGCCATTTTCAGCCAGATATGGATACCTTGTTTTTGCGTCACCTATCATTAGTAGTGGCACATCTCGCTCAAACATTGGTATGGCAAAGTTACGATGACGACAACTCCCAACACTCCTCTGCCAAATAGTCTGCAAAAGCCTCTTGAGCGCTTCTATGAATTCTTACGAAGCGAAAAGGGGCTCAGCCTACATACTCAACGCAATTACAAACAGCAGCTAGAAACCATGGCGCAGCACTTGGCTGAAATGGGACTTAAAGATTGGTCTCAAGTGGATGCAGGCTGGGTACGCCAATTAGCAGGTAAGGGCATGCGGGAAGGCATGAAAGCCAGCAGTTTGGCGACGCGCCTCTCATCGCTGCGTAGCTTTTTCGATTTCCTTATTCTGCGTGGCGAGATGTCAGCTAACCCTGCCAAAGGGGTTTCAGCGCCACGTAAAAAGCGCCCGTTGCCGAAAAACCTCGATGTTGATGAAGTGAGCCAACTGCTTGAGGTCAACGAAGACGACCCGTTGGCTGTGCGTGATCGCGCCATGATGGAGCTGATGTACGGTGCAGGCTTGCGTTTGGCTGAGTTGGTGAGTGTGGATGTACGTGATGTACAACTGCGCAGTGGCGAGCTTCGTGTTATCGGTAAAGGCGATAAAGAACGTAAAGTACCATTCTCTGGCATGGCAACTGAATGGGTTGCCAAGTGGCTGAAAGTCAGGGGCGATCTTGCTGCGCCAGGTGAACCCGCCTTGTTTGTGTCTAAACTCGGAACGCGTATTTCGCACCGTAGCGTGCAAAAACGTATGGCAGAATGGGGACAGAAACAGTCTGTGGCGAGCCATATTAGTCCGCATAAATTGCGTCACTCGTTTGCGACACATATGCTCGAATCCAGCAATAACTTACGTGCGGTGCAAGAGCTTTTAGGGCACGAGAACATTTCGACGACCCAAATCTACACGCATTTGGATTTCCAACATTTAGCGCAAGCCTACGATCAAGCCCATCCACGCGCACGTAAAAAGAGCGGGGAGTGAGCCGAAGTATGAAATTCTATCGCCGTATTGAGCCCATTAAGGCCATGACCTTCGATCTTGATGACACGCTGTATGATAATTACCCGGTGATTATCCGTATGGAGCGTGAGTTGCTGGCTTGGTTGCAGCAAACACATCCTGCCGTGGCGCACATGGATAAGGCTGATTGGATGCAGGTAAAAAAACATGTGCTCCAGCAGAGACCGGATCTCAGAAGCGATGTGACGCTTTGGCGTTTAGTGCAGCTAAAGCATGGTTTTCTTTCAGTTGGCTATGATGAAGCGCAAGCTCAAGCCGCAGCTGAAGAGGGTGTGCAGCTCGCTTTGGATTGGCGCAGTCAGTTTGAAGTGCCCCAATCAAGCTTAGATGTTTTGACACAATTGGGAGAGCGAGTTCCGCTCGTGGCGATCACAAACGGCAACGTCGATTTAGATAAAATTGGCTTAACGCCGTATTTTCAATGTGTGCTCAAAGCGGGGCCAGATGGGTTAGCGAAACCCGCCACTGATATGTTTACTAAGGCGAAACGGTTCTTGGATATCCCAGCAGAGAACATTCTGCATGTCGGTGATCACCTAACCACAGATGTGCATGGTGCAAAGTCGGCTGGTTTTGCGGCTTGTTGGTTCAATGATATGAATAAAAATGTCATTAACCATTCAAAAACACGTACTTTACCTGATATTGAAATCAATAGTTTGCAGCCGTTACTCACACTTTTTTAATTGCTTTCGCATTAATCCATTCTAATCTCATTTTGTGTCTAGAAAAGCAGCGTAAAGCCACGTAAATTATTCACTATTAAGTAAAAAGAGTAACGCCACACGTCGTGGTGAAGATAGTGTTACGGCAGTGGTAGGTGCATGCGAGCTTTTTCAAAACTAGTTCATGATGTCAGTCAGTTAAATGACTTTTTAGTCACTTCTCAGTTCTCTTCAAGTAAACAATATTTGGTGCAAATATTGTCGACTCAATCACGCGACTTTACGACCACACTTGCGGACGCTGTTTTATTGTTGCTGCCGAATGCTCATGTCATGGGGCATAGTACGCGTAATGTCATTCTGGAGGGGGAGATATTTACCTCTGGCTGCCTGATCAGTGTGACTGAGTTCGAACAAACCACGCTTACTTCTGCCGTCCAAACCTACTCTTACTCCCCCGATATTGATGGTGGAGAGCTCAAACGCTCGCTTCTGTTGCAGTATAATTCGCAAGTGATCCTCAGCTTTGCTGTGCAAATTGAACGACGTGACTATCCCTTGTTTCAAACCTTCGCCAGTGAAGAAGTCGTGATCTCTGGAGGGTTGGCACAGAGTATTGATGATGGCTGTTGGGTGCTATATCAAAACCGAGTTTACGATAATGCCGTGGTCGCCGTAGCTTTGCACAGCGATACCTTGAAGCTATGGACGGATGCGTATTCGGAATGGAACCCGATTGGCATGCCACATAAAGTCACCCATGCAAAAGGAACGCGCTTGTATTGCTTAGGTGAACAGAAAGCGTTGGACGTATACAAGCGTTACTTGGCGGATGGGCATGACGTGACGCTGAGTCAACTGCTCAGCTTTCCTTTATATCGAGAAAGCTTGGGGCGCAAGGAAGTTTGCACGGTAACGGAGCTGCACGCTGATGGCAGTATGAGTTTCGACAGGCCTTGGTGTCTTGGTGACGAAGTACAATTTTGCTATAACCACCCCTCATTAACGCTCGAACAGGTGCGACATGGTGTGGTTGAGTTAGCCATGCACCAACCTGAAGTCGTGATGATTTTTAACTGCGCGTCACGGTTAGACTTTATTGACAGCAGCGACGAAGTCCAAGCCTTCAAAGATATCGCGACGACGTTTGGTAGTTATTGTATGGGGGAACTGCATGGCGGTATTGGACAGCCAGAAATTCTTCATCACAGTCTGACGTATTTAGCGATGCGAGAGGGAGATGAAGTACAAGCATTGAACTTGCCTAAGTCGCCCGTTAGCTCCTCTATTTCACCATTGTTTAGCTTGATTCGAAATGCGATTGGCGACCTCAACCATATGAATGCGCATATGGGGTATCAACTCGATCGCCAAACGCGCAAGTTACAAGAAAGCTATCGGCGAGATAGTCGCACTGGATTACAAAACCGAGTCGCGCTGCAAGAACGGCTGAGTAGCATTGATTTGGATGAGCACTTGCTGACTCTAAAACTACTTAACTTCAGCCATATCAATGAAAAATACGGTTATAGAGTAGGGGATCAGCTACTTAAAGACCTCTCAATGCATTTTACGAATCGACTGCGAAAGCGTTTTGGCATGCCAACGGCTTTGCAGCTTTATAGTATTGGGGTTGGTGAGTGGGCGTTCATATTTAAAGCTGACCAAAGCAGCGAAACCATCAAACAGCACTTTACTCGTTTTGCCGACGCGGTAGAGCAAACTAATTTTGAGCCAATTGGTCTGCGCGAAATAGATTATCTTTCTATCTCGCTGTGCGGTGGCTTAGTGAGTCGTCGAGATTTTCCATCAGCTTCTGCGGATGAGCTATTGCTCAAAGGCATTGAAGCGAGGCGTTCCGGTGTGCGCAGTAATACCCATATCTGCAATGCGAAAGACATCGAAGTCAGTGAGGATGTACGTAAAGAGCAACTTGGATGGTTGAGTTGCGTCAGTAAAGCCATTCTCAAACAGAACATCATCACCTATAGCCAGCCGATAGTGCATGCGGATAGCCATAAATTGGCAAGCCAAGAATGTTTGGTTCGCATTTTGGAGGAGGATGGAACGGTGATTGCGCCAGGGCGCTTCCTGCCTATTATTTCCGATACGCATCTTTATACTCGATTGAGTCGGCACATGATCCATTCTACGTTACATTACATGCGAGATAAGCAAGGTGACTTTTCTATTAACTTATCGCCGCAAGATTTGCTTAGTGATAAAACTTTAATGCTTTTAGAGCATGAAATTTGTCAGCTCAATGACCCTAGGCGAATTGGTTTGGAAGTGTTGGAATCTGAGCAAATCAAAGACTACGGTCGAATGATCGAAGTATGCAGTCATTTCAGAAGTTTAGGAGCGCGTATCATTGTTGATGATTTTGGCTCAGGCTATTCCAATATTGATGAAATCCTAAAGCTGGAGCCGGAAGTCATAAAGCTCGATGGCAGCTTGATCCGTGATATCGATAAAGACTTAAAGCAGCGCAAAATAGCTTCTCAGTTGGTGCGTTTATGTCAGGTGTTTAACGCGGAGACGGTGGCGGAGTTTGTCCACAATCGAGAGGTGTGCAAAATCGCGCAGGATATGGGCGTCGACTATCTGCAAGGCTACTACTTGGGTGAACCTACGCGTTTGTTTTAGTTGTGTTTCACGTGAAACCATTCCAATAAAAAAACGCAGCCTTGGCTGCGTTTTTTTATTTTGAGCAATTCGGTTTTAGTTGAGTTAGCTCGGTGATTGCTTGAGAGCGTGTCCACTTTTTTCGGCTTGAAATAGTGCAAGGTAGTGAGCAAAGAATGTGAGCATTTTTTGCTGGTTATTTTGCTCGCCTAGTTGTCCGAGTAAATGTGCGGCGACTTCAAACGTGCACAAGTTACCTTGTTGTTGGTTGCGTCGCAGCTGATATTGCGAGTCTGCCGATGTAGACAGCGCCATAGTAGGGATACTTTCTAACCAACGGCTCTTGTTGATCATCTTGCGCGCCTCTTGCCAGGTAGCGTCCAAAATAATAAACAGCGGATTTTTGGTTTGTTGCTGGCTTTGGAGCGCCACATGTTCGAGTGTGACGCTTTCTTCACTTGGGAATAGAAGCACTGGATACAGCGACGGATCAGCTAATCGAGCGAGCAATTCTGCTGGTGGTTGTTTTCGGTCCCAGGTTACTCGCTCAATATTGAGTTGGCACTGCTCTAGTAGCTGGCCGGTATTAGTATCACGCGTCAGTTCATTCGGATGCATCAACAGCAAGATGTTGTGCTCGCTGGTAAGTTTCGGCACCAGTGAGCACATACAGTTGAATTGAAAACCACAATTTGGACACGGTTGCGACATTACAGACGAACTCCTTCGCGAACCGGGCTAATCCCATCCGAGAACAGACGCACGCCACTGATTTGGTTTGGCGTTGCCGTTGGTGCCATGCTTGGGTTGAGTGGGTAGCTAACCCCACTGTATTGCATCACGTGTTGGGCCGCCTTAGATCCGCCACCGCTGACATTAAAAATAAGATCTCGCCAGCCATGAGAGGTTTGTTGGCCGAGCATAATTGGGCTTTGTACCAGTGTGATGCGGCTATTGAAGCGCCACTCTTTTTCGTGATGTTCAAATATCAGCAATGTACAGCCACCGGAACCACACCAATCCAGCTGTACTAATAGCTCTTCGTTACCATCGCCGTTGAGGTCGTAAGTTAGCCAACGGTACTGGTTGTTGTTGGGGTTGGTTTGGTGAATGAAGAAGTAGTTGCGCACGGCGGCATCTACTTTGGAGTCAAACTCCGCACTAGAAGGTACGTCTGCACTGCTGATGGGCTTGTTAGCGCGTTTCTCGGCTGGTTGCATCATGCCCTCATCACGAGTGGTGGCAGGGTAAAGCACTAAACCACCATCGGCGATTGGGTATACCAAGTTACCGACTTTTTCTTTGGTCGCTTTGAGCTGATTGCCTTCTCGCGTAAACAGTCGTTCTGACATCAGTCTTTGTTGTTGATGATGCGTCATGACGACTTGAACCTGAGACGGACTTAATTGTTGCCAGTACCCACGCTCGATTAACGGTGCTTGCCCATTAGCGTAACTGTATTTTGTTGTGGCGCTGTGGTCTGGGTTTAAGGTCATTTGCACCTCAAAACCTTGTGATTGGGTTGAAGTCGCGACATAGGTATTGGCCCAGCTAAGCGTAGCGTCCACGTTTGCAGCCGTACCACAACCTTGATAAGTGTCGCCATCATGTTTTAGCGTCGCTTTCCAGCCATACAAAGAATCACTCATCGTATCTGAGCAGAGGTTTTCTGTTAGGCGAAGTTCACCATCTTGTAGTTGATATGTGCGCTGGCGAGGTTGAAGTTGACTGCTCTTAATCGCTAATTTTTTGGTTTGTTTGCCGATTTGCTGGAATGTCAGTCCATTAGCCTCAAAGCTTGCCGACCAAGAAGGCTCATTACCAAACACGCGAGTTGGTTTGTTTGGTTGCTGACAACGGTTTGGATTTTCCGTTGTGAGGAAGTTCACTTGTTCCACGACAAAGTTAGCATCGAAATCGGCAGAGAACCCATCGATGCCCGGTGGGTTGAGATGGCCGATAACCTCGCCATACATGGTCTGGTAAGGCTCGTTATTTAACTGAATTGCTCGTTGCATTTGCTGTGGTGACAGTTGTAACCAATATTGCTTGTCGCTGCCACAAGGCATGATGTATTGACTCTCGTGACCGACGATCACTTTTCCACGTAGCATAAAGGTTTGAGGTTGAATGGTGTCAGGCTTATCTAAGGTGGCTGGTGGAGAAGTTGGGTCGGCAGCGCCAGATTGTGGCGGCTGCGAACTACATGCTTGCAGAACCAGCAGAGTGGCAAGCGCCACTGGGTTTTTCAAAGCCTTCATGTTATATCTTCCTCATTATTGTTACTCAATCGGCATCGGATGGCATTATGGCATATTGGTTATTTAAAACTGAACCAGATACCTTTTCTATTGACACGCTTCGAACCCAAAAGGTTTCATGTTGGGAGGGAGTTCGTAATTATCAGGCGCGCAATATGATGCGTGACCAAGTAAAGGTGGGCGATTTAGTCCTGATTTATCACTCTTCTTGCAAGAATGTTGGCGTTGCCGGTATTGCTAAAGTCGTGAGAGAAGCCTATCCCGATCATTTCCAGTTCGATCCTGAAAGCGATTATTACGATCCAAAGTCAGACCCAGACAACCCGCGTTGGATTATGGTGGATGTCGAATTCGTGCGTAAAACGACGCGAGTGATTCCGTTATCGGTGATGAAAGCGATGCCAGAACTTGAGAACATGCCATTGGTGAAACGTGGAAATCGCTTGTCGATCATGCCTGTGGCAGAAGAAGAGTGGGAAGCGATCCTTGGCAAAGAGAAGTTGCCAAGTCAGCGATAAAAGAAAAGGGCTGCGAATGTCAGCCCTTTGTTATTGTTTGGAGTATTGCTGCTTATAGCAAGTGATCTTGTAGGTAGTGTGCAACCGCATCTTCTGCATTGCTGCCAATCACTTCGTTATTTGGCAATGCTTTCATCACTTTCTCGTGTGATGTACCCATGACCAATCCTTTACCTGCCATCGACAGCATTTCTACGTCATTCATGCCATCACCAAATGCCACGCAATTTTCTAACGTGAGGCCGAGTTTTTTCGCTACCGCTTCAAGAGCATGGCCTTTAGACACACCTGCACTCATTACTTCCAAGCACCATGGTGTTGAAAACGCAATATTCAGCTTATCGCCAAATTGTTCACGTAGTTTGTTTTCAAACACCACCAAGCGTTCGTGGTCTTGTGCTGGATGGGTGAAGAAGATTTTCGCAATACCGTCAGTTGGCGCTTGGTCTTCATCGAATAAGACGTATGTGAATTCGTCATGGAAATCACGCAATGTTTCGTCGTCTTTGTTCATCAACCAACTGTCATTTTGATACATGTGGATAAGTATTTCTTGATCGTGCTTGATCGTGTCGATCACGCCTTGAACCAGTTCTGCAGGGACATTCTCGCTGTACATCAGCTGATCTTCCTGGTCATGCACACGGGCACCGTTCGAGGTGATCATGTAAGCCGGAATACCGACCTGACGACGGATGCTCGCAACGTCTACGTGGTGACGGCCTGTTGCAAAGACAAAGGTGTAACCCTTTTCATGCAGCGCTTTTAGCGTCTCTTTTGAGTAAGCACTGAGCTGATGGTTTGGTGCGAGTAACGTGCCATCCAGATCAGAGGCAACGATTTTAGTGATCTCTTTGCAAGGTAGCGATGTGCTCATGAAGTCCTCGTAAACGGTTTGGATAGTGTGGAACAGGTGAATTGCAAACGGAGTACAGCAGACTGACTAGATCATGCTGCTCCGAATGCGGGGGAACTTTGGTCGGTTGCATCTGCATGGTTCAACGCAGCCAGACCCAAGCAGTGTACGTCAAAATGAGGATGAAAAAGAGGGCAAATCAATGTGCAGACATTTCCTCTTTAATCATGGCCGTGAAATGGTCGCCTAGAGTTCTTATTATGTTTTTTCGTTTGGCGATGATTTCGGGTCATTCATAAAGCGGAAGATCGCATCGAGTGCTTGATTACGATACTGGTCGGTCTCGAATAAGATCTCATGCTGTGCGCCTTCGATAGAAAGTAGCTCCGCATATGGGTTGGTTTTACGCAATTTATCGATAAAACGTTTTTGTGCCAGATTGCTGACAATACGATCGTTCCCAGCTTGAATCAGGAGCACCGGTACTTTGACTTGGCGAGTCAATAAAAAGCATTGTTTTGCTGCCATTAGCCCTTGCCATACCCATCGAGTGCTCGGTCCACCGACTTGCAGTTCCGGTTTTTCCGTATAGAGATTTCGGAACCATTGGTAGCGACCATAGCTTTGGCTGAGCGGGTTATCTTCAAAGGGTTTAGGAAAGTAGGCCTGATGTCCTGGCGCATAACGTGGCAAAGTGGATACCGCTGACATAATTTGTGTCACTGGAATCGCTATTGGTGATAAGTACCATGGCAGATTAATACCAAACATAGGCGCACTAAGAATCAAACCAGTAAAGGGATGCTCTGGGTGAGTTTGCAGATAACGTGTAGCGATTGCGCCGCCCATGGAGTGGGCAATGATGAAACATTGCTGATAGTCGCTAAGGTCGTGTTTGTTTACGACCATGTCCATATCGTCAATATAATCAGTAAAGTCATAGACGTGACCCATATCTGAGTCAGACAATAGACGATCTGATAAACCTTGTCCGCGGTGGTCAAAGGAATAGACGTCGAAGCCTTGGCGATAGAGATCGTAAAACAGTTCTTGGTATTTCCAGGAAGATTCAATGCGCCCATTAACGATGAGCACGGCTTTTTTATGTTCTGGGTTGGTCAGTTTGCACCAGTAGATGTTCTTTTTCTCAGTTCCTTTAACAAAGCCTTCTTGGCGAGTTTGCCAAAGTGCCGCGATCGGACCACCAATTGCTTGCTCAAATAATGACTCTTGAGTATAAGTCAAAGGTGAATGGTTAGTAGCCATTAGTCGATTACCTGAAGATACGTTGTTTACGCGATGTATCATCGAAGAATTAGTGAGGAAATGCAATGGATACCCACGTCTGGTTAGCTTATGTAGTAACTGCAATCGTTTTTAGTTTGGCTCCGGGGTCTGGCACGGTGAACTCAATCAGCAATGGTTTGAGTTACGGTACTCGCAAATCTTTGGGGGCTGTGATCGGTCTCCAAATTGGTTTGGCCATTCACATTGCGTTAGTTGGGGCGGGAATTGGTGCGCTGGTCGCACAGTCGGCAACGGCATTTTCTGTCATTAAATGGGTTGGTGCGGCTTATTTAGTTTGGTTGGGTATCCAGAAATGGCGAGACACCTCCAGCTTGGTGGCGGCTGAGAGCCACAAAGACATGTCTGGCATGGCACTCTTGTACAAAGCTATTTTGATTAACCTGACGAACCCTAAATCGATTGTTTTTCTGGTGGCGTTGTTTCCACAGTTTATTGACCCGGCACAAGACCAACTGACGCAACTGTTGGTGCTTGGTGTTACGACTGTTGTGATCGACGCGTGTGTGATGTTGGGTTACACCACCTTGGCGGCGCAAATGGGACGTTTTATTCGCTCCGATAAAATCATGGGGAAAATAAACAAAGTCTTCGGTTCAATGTTTATGGGTTGTGGTGCATTATTAGCAGCTGCAAAGTCATAAGCCATTTATAGGTCCTTCTTTAGCATGAATACAACGTATGTTGCTCGCCAGCCGATCTTTAACCGCAAAAGACAGACGCTGGGTTATGAATTGTTGTTTCGAGATGGTGAGAGTAACGCATACCCTTCGCACATTGAGTCAAACCGGGCAACATACCGATTAATTGTCGAGAATTTCCTATCACTGGGCACTAACCCAGTGATTGCTTCTTCGCGATGCTTTATCAATTTTCCTCATCAAAGCTTGGTGCGCCGCTTACCGCGCAGCTTGCCAAAAAACAAAATCGTCGTCGAAGTCCTGGAAACTTGCCAGCCGACCGATGATCTTCTCGATGCGATTCGCGAGTTGTATCGAGAAGGTTATTTGATCGCGCTGGATGATTTCACCTTAACGCCGGAGTGGCGTCGCTTCTTACCTTACGTGCACATCGTTAAACTCGATATCATGGCAATGGGGCTGGAAAAAGCGTGTGCGTTGGTCAAAGCTCACCTTGCTAAACGCGTCAAATACCACTTTTTGGCGGAACGTGTTGAAACCGCAGAAGAGTTTGAGCAAGCCAAAGCGGCTGGCTTTAAGTTTTTCCAAGGCTACTTTTTTAGTAAGCCATTAGTTTCGCAAACAAAATACGTGAGCCCTGAGCAAGTGTTAGCGCTACAGCTTTTTCGTGAAGTCTGCTCACCAGAGCCAGACTTTACTCGTATTGAAACCATCATTACGCAAGATGTCGCGTTGTCGTACAAATTATTGCGCTTTGTAAATACGCAAGCGCCAAACCTCGCTGTCGAAATCAGCTCGTTTCGTCAGGCCTTGATCTACCTTGGTCAGGATAATCTTAAGCAGTTTGTCTCCTTGGTCGTGGCGTCGTATATCTCTAGTAACAAGCCTCGAGAGCTGTATCACCTTTCATTACAACGAGCGCAGTTCTGCCAATTAATGTCGCGTTATCAGCCATTTTCCCACCTCAACGAACAAGGGTTTATGGTCGGCTTATTATCGATTTTAGATGCGATGCTTGATTTGTCGGTGGAATCTTTAGTCAAGCAATTGCCACTCAGCGAATCCGTACAACAAGCCTTATTACATCGCAAGGGGGTTTATGGTGCGCTGATTTCTCTCGAAGAGTGTTACGAGCGTGCCGACTGGTCAGGCGTTGAAAAAATCACGACGCAGTTGGGATTGTCTTTGGAAGAGGTCAAGCTCTCGTTAGGCGAAGCGGTTCGCTGGAGTCAAAACGTCGCAACCGCGTAAATTTCTGCCGTATCTTTATTCTCTCTAACCGTTCTTCTCTCAATCTTTATTGGCTGTTTCGATGTGAAACTTTTATGACGATGATGGGATCACTCTTGACGACATCTCAGAGTTAAATAAATATATACGCATATCCATATATAGGTATGTTTATTATGCTTCCACATCAGTTTTTCAAGCTGTTATCCGATGAAACGCGCGTACGTTGTTTAATGCTGGTGGCCCGTGAAGGCGAAACTTGCGTGGGTGATTTGGCGTTTGCGTTGCAAGAGAGTCAGCCGAAAGTTTCTCGTCATCTTGCTCAGTTACGCTCCAGTGGCATCTTGGTGGATAAACGCCGAGGGCAATGGGTGTACTACGAGTTATCGCAGCAATTACCAGGTTGGATGCGTAAGCTGATTGAAGACTTAGTGGCATCAAACTGTTTGAAGCAAGAGTACCAAGACGACATCACACGCTTGCACGATAAAAGTCGTGAGGCTTGCTGTTAATAGCAAACAGAGATTCAAGGTAGAAGATTAAAGGGTAAAACTATGACAATTAAAGTAGGCATTAATGGCTTTGGCCGAATTGGTCGTTTAGCACTGCGAGCGGCATTCGACTGGCCAGAGTTAGAGTTTGTGCAAATCAACGATGTCGCAGGTGATGCAGCGACGCTTGGCCACTTATTAGAGTTCGATTCAGTGCAAGGTCGTTGGCACCATGAAGTGCAGGTTGAGGGCAATGAGCTCGTCATCAATGGCAAGCGCATCGCCACGACTCAGCAACGTGACATTGACGCCGTGAACTGGTCTGGCTGCGATGTTGTGATTGAAGCGACAGGTGTACACCGCAAAACCTCGTACCTAGACCAATACCTCGATCAAGGTGTGAAGCGCGTGGTGGTGAGTGCGCCAGTGAAAGAAGAAGGCATTGCGAACATTGTAGTTGGTGTGAATGACCACATCTTCGATCCTGAAAAACATCGTATTGTGACAGCCGCTTCGTGCACAACAAACTGTATAGCGCCTGTGGTGAAAGTTATTCATGAGAAGTTGGGCATTGAGCAATCCTCTTTCACAACAATTCACGATTTGACCAATACGCAAACCATTTTGGATGCGCCACATAAAGATCTGCGCCGTGCTCGTGCGTGCGGCATGAGTCTTATCCCGACCACTACCGGTAGTGCGACAGCCATTGTGGAAATTTTCCCAGACTTAAAAGGCAAGATTAACGGCCACGCGGTACGTGTACCGTTGGCGAATGCGTCATTGACCGACATCATCTTCGATGTAAAACGCGATACCACAGCAGAAGAAGTGAATGCTTTGCTGAAAGAAGCGTCGGAAGGGGAGCTAAAAGGCATTCTTGGCTTTGAGGAACGTCCGTTAGTGTCGATCGATTACAAAGGCGACCAACGCTCAACCATCGTTGATGCACAATCCACCATGGTGGTTGGATCACGAATGGTGAAGATTTACGCCTGGTACGATAATGAAATGGGATACGCAACACGCACCGCAGAATTGGTTCGAAACGTTGGTCTGGCATAACAGGAGTTCATAATGTCTCATCCTACATGGCAATTAGATTTGGACTCCGGTGCATTAGTTCTGACACCGTGCCCGGGTACCAAAGACGTCGAGTTGAAAGCGTCGTTGGAACAGTTGAAGGAGCAGGGGGTTCAAGCGGTCGTTACCGCATTGGATGATAGCGAGTTAGCAGCGAAAGACGTTGCGGCTTTGGGTGACACCACTCAGCAGCTGGGCATGAAATGGTTCCAGATCGAGATTGAAGATGACTGCGCACCAAGTGAAGAATTTGCGGCGAAGTGGCACCAAGCCAGTCCGGAACTGCATGCGGTTCTTGCTCAAGGTGGCAAAGTCGCGATGCACTGCATGGGCGGCTCGGGCCGCACAGGTTTGTTTGCGGCTCACTTGTTGCTAGAGAAGAAATGGCAGTTAGAAGATATCGTGCGAGAAGTGCAGGCTCTTCGCCCTGGTGCGTTTACAAAACCGGTGCAGCTTGAGTACATCGAACGCGTGGCGAAAGACGCTTGATCAGCTTAAATAGCTTTTGGAACATCATGATCCAAAAGCTATGTTCCAGTTTATATAATGGAACATAGGTCAGCAGTAAAACTAAAAATTTCAATTTAAGTTTTTGTTTTTATTGGTTATCTTTGTCCATTTGTAAATTTCGGTGTGTTTGTGAATTCGAACTAAGGTTGTATCGCCTTATGGTTGGTGTACAGGTTAATAAGCATTTGGCACATGATGATCTAAATGCTTCTATCGCTGTACATAAGAGGTCAATATGATTTCTCAATTGAGCAAAAGTATTCGTCAGTACATGTTAGTGACGTTTAACTATTGGAACTTTACCGTGACCGACGGAGCGCTGCGTATGCTGGTAGTGCTCTATTTTCACGACTTGGGTTATTCCACGTTAGCTATTGCCTCACTGTTCCTTTTCTATGAATTTTTTGGTGTGGTGACCAATTTGATTGGTGGTTGGTTGGGCGCAAGGTTAGGCTTGAACAAAACCATGAACATTGGTTTAGCGATGCAAGTGTTTGCGTTGTTGATGCTGGCAGTACCCAACGCATGGCTGACGATTCCTTGGGTGATGGCGGCACAAGCTTTGTCGGGGATTGCCAAAGACCTCAACAAGATGAGTGCCAAGAGTGCGATTAAAACGCTAGTGCCAGACGAGCAGCAAGGCGCGCTTTACAAATGGGTGGCGATTTTGACGGGCTCGAAGAACGCGCTCAAAGGAGCGGGTTTCTTTGTCGGTGGCTTGTTGTTGTCTTGGGTGGGTTTCCAAAACTCGATGTTTATTATGGCGAGTGTGCTGGCATTGGTGTTTGTTTGCAGCATGATCTGGCTAGAAGCTGACATGGGTAAAGCAAAGAGCAAGCCTAAGTTTCGCCAAATTTTCTCCAAATCTGAATCTATAAATATTTTATCTGCGGCACGTATGTTCTTGTTTGGGGCGCGTGATGTTTGGTTTGTGGTCGCTCTGCCTATTTATCTCGGCAGTGTGTTTGGCTGGGATCACTTGTGGGTCGGTGGCTTTTTAGCCGCATGGGTCATTGCTTATGGGTTTGTGCAAGGCTTTGCGCCGCGTATTACTGGCAAAGCGCAAGGTCGCGTGCCTGATGGTAGTGCAGCATTAGTATGGGCAGGAACTCTTGCGTTAATTACGGGCGGTATTGCTTATGGTGTGCAAATCGGCTGGCAGCCTGAGTTGGTAATTGTTGTGGGGTTAATGATTTTTGGTGCTGTGTTTGCCATTAACTCTTCACTTCACTCGTATCTGATTGTGAGCTATGCCAAAGGCGATGGTGTGTCTCTGGATGTTGGCTTCTATTACATGGCCAATGCGATGGGACGTTTGATTGGCACGGTATTATCGGGTTGGATCTACCAAGAGGCTGGTCTTGCGGCGTGCTTATGGGTCTCCTTTGCTTTCTTGGCGCTGACGACGTTGATTTCGATTAAGTTGCCAAAAGCTAACGTTGCCACAGCGTAAATTTTGCCCGGTGTTTTTATCTGTAGATCGTACAAAATGGCTCCAACTTGGAGCCATTTTTGTTTCTTATGCGCCGTTTGATGTAATCAAACTGTGTGGGTTTGGCATCGAGGGTGAATGCTGATGTTTGGTTCTCGTTAATTGATTAGAGTGGCGATGAAATCCCCGTTGTAGGTCATTGTTGCGTTAAAAATAAGCAAAAACAGATTGTTAACCATTTCACTGGCTGAGATTTACCCTATGCTATAAACGATAAGCGACTCAAAGTAGGGAAAGGTATGAGAGAAAGGGTTCTGTTTTTTGATTTATTGCGCTGCTTTGCTGCGGTGGCAGTGATCGCCATTCACGTCTTGGCCCCTTATCGAAATGAGTTAGGAGTGATTCCGTTTGACCAGTGGTTGACGGCGGTAGGCGTTAATAGCGTTACCCGCTGGGCGGTGCCAGTTTTCATTCTGATCACCGGAGCGTTGATGCTCAGTGACACTCGACCATTTGACGGTAAGTATTATATCAAAAGGCGTTTAGGCAAAGTCTTAGTCCCATTTCTTATTTGGTCGATGTTTTATGCATACCTCTCTGGCTGGACGGCTCAAGGGTTTGACTTTGAAACCGTAAAAGAGGTGTTAAGCAATAGCCCATTTCACGCAACGTATTACCACCTCGGTTTTTTCTATTACTTTATACCGCTGTATTTTGTGATTCCGTTGTTCCAATGGATGGTACGCAACGTTGATGACAATGTGTTGTATACCTATCTCGCATTTTGGCTTTTCACCAGCACGCTGTTTTTGTTCAAGATTGATGGTCCGTGGAGCAACCAAATGTGGCTCTACATGGGTTACCTTCCTCTGGGTTATGTTCTATTTCAAAAAGTGCCTTTGAACCGCTCTATGGTGGCCTTATTTACAGGGTTTGGCCTCGTCGCGTTGGCTGTGACATTTACTATGGTCGTGACGAACAGTTTAGAGGCGGAGAAGTACACGGTTGGACGCTGGCTTTCTTACAAAACACTGAATGTCATTCTAGCGGCTTCGATGATTTTCATGATCGG
Organism: Vibrio sp. JCM 18905; assembly: GCF_055393305.1. Taxonomy (NCBI): domain Bacteria; kingdom Pseudomonadati; phylum Pseudomonadota; class Gammaproteobacteria; order Vibrionales; family Vibrionaceae; genus Vibrio; species Vibrio sp. JCM 18905. The sequence goes on from NZ_AP043880.1 coordinate 230,103, forward strand.
TCGTTACTTTGGGGAAGGCTTGTCACCAAAAGTACAAAAAGTGGTGAGTGTGATCAGTCAGCACAGCTTGGGGATTTACTTACTTCACCCAATTTTCTTATGGCCGATGAAAGCGTTTGGTTGGTACACCGGACATCCCGCATGGGTGATTCCAGTCTGGATCATTATCAGTGGAGCTGGAGCCTTGGCGATGAGCTATCTCTTTTCTCGCTCTGCCAAGACTCGTTGGTTACTGCCTTAACGTTTGATGGCGAAGTGAAGGAATTTGTTACCACGATAGGTTAGCGTTCCTTTATCTCCAGGGTTGAGTGCATGGTAGTAGTGCACTCCAATTTGGAACTCTCGTTTAGGGCCAATAGAACCGCGTTGGACATAAATCCAATATTCTTGGTCGTCTTGGCCTGGTGGTGCATCTGGGACGTCGATAGCTTGCTTATCTAAAATAGTTACCTGTGCACTTTGTTCTGGAGCGTCTTCGCCCACATAGTGCTTGCTATAGAAACGAAAAAATACCCATGCGCCCAAAGCAATAAGGGCGAACAGGGCGACAATAAGTGAGATTGGCATGTTAACCTCCGATGTTTCATTGAGCTCTATTCTACAGAACTCACTGATGAAACGATGAGTTGAGATAACTTATTCATAATCTAATGAAAGGGACATGAATTTTATTCGGCGCACTTCACGGTTTACCTCAATGGGCGCGCGATGAAATCGTTGCTTCATCTGCAAGCTACGTCACTAAAGCTGAACTAAGCAGCTTTCACTTGTCTGGCTATATGCGCTCAAGGGCACAAATTGAAAGTAAAATTGCACTTAACGGCTCGAAAAAGCTCTAAATTTATAGAAGAATAAAAATAACGAACACGGGAAGGGTCTGGTAAGGAGGGTTACGATGTCAGATATTGAAAAAGTAGTCATGCGTACCCGAACGATCGAAAAACTTTTGCGTACTCAGTACCATGCAGAAGGGAAAGGGTTACACCAACTTATTAATAGTTGTGAAGAACGTTTACCACATGACGTGATAGCGAAGCTTCGTTTTATCGCTACTGTGCGTAATAAAGTGGTTCACGAAGACGATTATAAGCTGGATGATCGGAAAGGCTTTATGGCGGCATGTGACGCTTGTGAAAAAGAGCTAACGCCAAGAAGCTCTCGTTTTATTTGGCGTGCAGCAATTTTGCTAATGACGTTGATTACGCTCGCCGCTCTTGGTTTCTACTACATGCATTGGGATATCTTGTCCAAACACATACAGTAGAAAAGCACAGATAAATAAAAAAGGACGCATTTGCGTCCTTTTTTATTTTTAATCAGTAGGTTAGTACATCATTGGCAGTGTCATTAAACCCACAACCACTGCAATCATTACCAGCCCTTGTTTTTGAGAAGATGAAATCATAACACTACCCCTTAATCTTTGATGAACTCGATGAATTTAATATAGCACTGTTTTTGGGGTTTGATCAACATATGCTCGATAATCTTTTCAAAAAATACACTTAACTTGTCTTTTTTTACGTGTTTTTGACTAATGAAACTGTGTTTTTTGTGTTGTATTTAAAATGCTCGTATTGTGTGATTGTTGTTCGTGTTTGATTTAAGTGTATGATTTTAAAGTGTAAATATTGGTTTGTTGTTGGCTTGGAAATTGTTTTTTGTTTCGGTTGGTATGTTGATTGCCTATTTTGTCTGTGTTTCTCAAAAATTGAGAAAATAAAAAGATGTGCTATGGAGGTGCATCATTGAGTTGCGGTGTGGAAGGGGAATTTTCTTATCTAATGAGAAAATATGGGCTTAAAAAGTGTTTAGTGATTTGATGGTTTATGAAGTCGGTGTTTTCGATGGTTATTGAGAGTGTGGCTTTATTTATCATTAGCTTACGTTCGCTATTTGATGTTTTTGTTATTGAGTTAAGATTGATTTTTCATGTTGTTCTAATCTGTTCATCGGTGGTTTCTACTATCTTAGCTCGCTACCAAGACGATTTTCTGTTTTGTGTCTGTTATTTATTCTTGTTGCCTGTGATGTATACAGTCTGATGGTTTAGTCATCAGTTTTTGACGTGATGGGTTACCAAGGCCATTGGGCTGCTTTTTAGTTAAATGGCCTGACTAAGCGCGGGTTATTGTGCCGTGTGATTTGATGAACTTGGCTCATGGGATAGGGCTCTGTCCCATATTTATGGCCGTCACTAAGGCTTATCGACTTAATTGTTGTGCAGACTGAGGGTTACAAAATGTTTCGAATCGCTAGCGAGATCCAACTTTCGCAGATTGTGTCTTTACATCAAAACTGGTCTACCTAGACTAGCGGCGAGTTTAAGTAAAAGGTGTATACGGCATGTGGAGTTGGCTGGCGATAGGGCTATCAGGTGTGTATTCCGTGTTGGGAGCAAAACAAGCTAACCCGACACAATCCCTCGTGTTTAAAATCTTTACTCTGCTACTTCTTCTTGTGTTGGTGTTAACTCAAGGCGCATCCGCAACATATACCTACTGGATTGCGGGTGGGCTTATTGTGTCTATGGTGGCAGATACGCTGCACTCGTTTAAAACTCGCAAGCTAATTTACTTTGCTGCGTACTTACTTGCTCAGGTGTGCTATAGCAAGTCATTTTGGGTGCAGCTTAATGGTGAGATTGTCTGGTGGCTGTTGGCCCTACTGCTCGCAGCGAGTATCGTGGCGTTCTTTTTGTTGCTACCTCAACTCGACTCTCTGGTGTTTCCTGTTGTGATCATGGGGATGATGTTGGTTCAGCTTGCTTGGGCGGCGGGTGAAGTTTGGTTGCAGGCCCCGAGCTATGCCAATGCTATCGGTTTCAGCGGAACCCTAGTTTTGATCTATTCGGCGTTGGCGTATGCGATACACGGTTACCGAAAACCGATGAAACACGCCTATTTGTGGGTAAGTGGTAGCTACTTCTTTGCCCACGCCCTCATTGTTGCCTCCATCATTTACTAATTTAAGTCAAAGCAGCTCCCGAAGATTTCAGTAAACTGGACGTATTGTTCTTGATGACTGGAGTAAATAATGAGTGAAATCCATGCCCACGAGCTGCTAAACCTACTTCGAGAAACGCCAATGGATCGCGAAGCGCTGGCACAGCACTTTGGCAACACCGTTCGCTTTCACACCTGTAAACTGAATGATCTAGACTTAGATACATTGCTAGCATTTTTGCTCAAGCGCGACAAAATCCGTGAGCTTGAAGGTAAGTTTGTGGTCAATATGGCGCGTGTCTGCAATCACTAAGCGGCGGCTATGATGCGAGGGTGAATATGCTGTTTTCGCCCTCAGCCATATACTCACGTTGTCAGTTTGCTATACACTGGCCGCCATTTTTTAGGTGAGGCCAGAATATGGACATTCTTTCTGCAGCGACCATGCTGTTTCTAATCATGGACCCTCTCGGTAATTTGCCGATTGTGTTGTCTATTCTCAAGCACATCGATCCTAAGCGTCGCCGTAAGGTATTGATTCGTGAACTACTGTTTGCCTTACTGATCTTGATGTTGTTTCTGTTTGCAGGACAAAGCATCTTAAGTTTTTTGCATGTCCAGCCAGAAACGCTCAGCATTTCAGGTGGCATTATTCTCTTCATTATTGGAGCTACCCCTAAAACTATAATAATCTACCGAGTGAGTGAGTGGGTGAGCAGAAATACAAAGGGATTGGTGGGTAAATCAAAAATGTTATACATAACATTTTGTCATAATATTTCTGCTCACCAGAAAAACAGTTTCTCCGAACCCCTTATGGCGTAATCGCTCTAATATGATCTAAATAGCTATGGATACCATTCAAGAACATCTGTACCGCAATCATCAATAGCAACATTCCCATCAATCGTTCTACGGCCTTCAGGCCTCGTTCTCCGACTAACCGATCGAACACTTCACCAAACATTAAAATAACGGCTGAGGCTCCCCACGCTAAAACTACCGCTATTGTCCAGTCCAGCATTCGGCTTGTGTCTTGATGCGCAAATAAAATCAGGGTAGCTAGTAAAGATGGGCCAGCAAGCATAGGGATAGCAAGCGGCACAATAAATGGTTCATCACCTGCCGCAGTGTGACTGTTTGTGTCATGAGACGGAAATATCATCTTAAGCGATATTAAGAACAGAATGATCGAACCAGCAATAGAGATAGCTTCACGTTGTAGTGACAGAAAGTTCAGGATTGACTCTCCGGCATACAAAAACAACAACATAATTGCGAGTGCAATAAATAGTTCTCTAGCAAGAACAATACGACGCCTTTTCTTCTCAATATGACGAAGAATCGATGAGAAAACAGGTAGATTTCCCATTGGGTCCATAATCAAAAAAAGCATGACAGCAGCGGAAATTGTATCCATAGAACAGCACTCAAATTAACAGGGTCGAGAAAGTCGCCACTATACACCATCAAGATGGTCACTTTTACCTGCTTTAGGTTAATTTTGTATTGATCTAAATGTGCGGATATTTGTTAGGTTCTGGGCTTTTATGGCTCTGTTATAGTTACGTATTGTTGGTAACAACGCCATGAAAAGTACCATTTACTAGAACCATAGGGGGTAGATGAACGGGTGGCGTGACACGTTTTTGGACATATCGTTGTAGAGATTGATCTTTAGAGTATTTTTCGCGAACGTAGGTTCTAAGTGGTTGATAAGGCTGCCACTAACTCAAGAGTAGACATTTGCGCGTTTGATATATAAATTTCATTCCACTCACTAAGTTCGACTGCTAATGCAAATCCTGATCTGGTTTAATGCAAATCCTGATCTGGGAGCTACTTTAATGCAAATCCCGATCTGGTTTAATGCAAATCCCGATCTGGTTTAATGCAAATCCCGATCATCAAGTGATAGTGAATGCTAATCTCAGTTAGTCCATATTTCGTTGAGGGGGTGTTGCGCTTTTCGTGAACATAGGAAAGATCGCACATGGACTACATCATTGATAGTAAAACGTATCTGGACAAACCTGAGCTCGGTTAGAGCATTTCATTCGTTGTTATCCGAAAACGAGGATTGTTAGAATGATGAGCAACGCTATTGGTACTGCAAGGAGTCAAAAATGGAACTGGAACTGACAGATGAGCAAGTGCAAATATTATTGCATCTAATAAAAACAGAGATGAGCGGTTTTTGCGGTGACGTGGGGTACGCAGAACTTTCAAAAATACGAAACATCTTAGAGCGGCAACTAGATAAAAACACTATAGATGAGCCCTCTATCTCATAACGAGGCAAAGGTGTGTTTGCCGTGATCGGATCAAGCACACCTCAGGACAATACCTTGATGGAGGCTTTGCTAATTTAGCATTTAACGGATTAACAGCGGTATTGAAAATACTCTAATCTGATGGCCAAATTCACTCATCCACTGAACTAAGCTCTATCTAATTTTGAAAATCAAAATGTCGCTTAACGACGTGTCCAAACTTGCTGGTGCAGATCATTCTGGTTGGTAGAGGGTAAAAGGGCTTATTTTCTTCTTTCTCTCTATCCGCAACAACCTTACGAATTACCATCACATAATTAACTCAGGTCAATAGTCTAATACATTGAAATAAAATAGAATAATGTGACTATTGTTCAAAGATGCGTAATGTTATGGGTGAGTTTTCAAAGTATGTTGGTGAAGTAGGCGAAGGGATTGTCAATGACTTCCTTACCTTATTCAGGTGGAAAAACATGTGCAAAAACAAGGAGTTACCTTGTTGCACTCCTGCTCATAATAAAAAGACCCACGGGATTGACTCGCTTTTTATCTATAATTCACCATTGCAGAAGCAATCACTCGTAAGTGTAGTGGTTTCAACAAAATACTCGTCTAAACCTTATGATAAGGTTAGTACAACTTTTGGTTCACATTTCAGGGACATAGCCCATACCGTGGAATGCTATGGCAAGTCTCGTCTTAAAAGAGATTTAACCAAGGGGTTCAAAGGCAGCTCTCGCAAGGACGATGTAGGTGTTCTATTTTACATCAATAATGATAACAGTGGGACAAAAGACGACATCAAGCAGGACATAGCCAAGCGTCGAATTGGTGGTGATTTGAAGTTCAATACCATCCATGTGATTGACAATGCAAGAGCGGACTTCCTGTATGAATCACTGAATTTCATCAATAATAAATACTCGTCCTATGAGTTCTTCTGTTTAACGACATCACTAAATGTAGCAGCAGATAACCAGACAAACCACTCGCCGATAATGCCTGTCGAGTACATCACATCACCAATCATTCCTCTATCTGTATCAACCGATTCAGGCAAGAAGTTCGTAATGCTATGTGATTTTGCATTCACACAAGAATCTCTAGTGCTGGTCTACAAACTTGCACGTAAGTTGTGTGCTGAGTTTGCCAACCATTATGAAATCTATTTCCAAAACTACAACGCACTAGAGCATGACCCTATCCGTGATGAGGTCAAAATGTCCTCTGAGTCAGAAGCAGAAATCGAGCTATTCGTTGGAAGCTACAACAAGAACTTTAGGAGTGAAGTTAATGGCTGACACCAATTTCATACCGTGGGGTGAGAACCTGAAAGGCTTAGTTAGCCAAACCAAGTGTACCGCTCCGACAATCAATGACATTCTGCGAGAACGTGGTGTATTCTGTTCATCCTCTGAGAAGGTCAACACTGTGCCAAACTTGATTAAGTCACTACTTAGTCCAGCAGAATCATACGAGTTACTAAACGGTATCAAGACCAAAGAGAAGCTAGATAAGGTCAACTTTCGTAGCTATGAGGTTAAGCAAGATAGTGACCTTCTTGATTTGGTAAGTGGGCTAATGGATACCGATGACCTTCAATCCAATGATTACGTAAATTATCAGATTTCCGACTTTAATGACTTCACATCCCTAGACGGAACAAGTTCTAACTCCCTTATACTTGATTTCGAGGTCTGCCGTAAGGACATCCTTGATGATTGGTATGAATCAGAGAAGTTCTTCAAGGGTTCGGTTGAAATCAAGAAAAGCTCAGATGACAACAAAGCCATAAGCATGAGTGTTAAATTGAATCACTCATCACCTGAAACTAAAGAAGTAGCGGATAAAGTCATCTCTATCGTAGAAAAGTCCCTTATTGAAGATGGTGTGATTGACGAGCCAAAGCAAGGCGGTCGAGTTCTCTTCGATGACTTTACTAACGAGAACAGGATTAATTTCTTGAACTCTCTTGCTTCTCAGCACACTGGCTACGACTTCTACCACACGAAGATTGATGATTTCAGCTTCACCCCAGATAAGGATTTGGACACAAAACACCTCAAACAGGATACCAACCTTCTTGAGAAGGACATCAACAGACTCCGTGTATCAGGTGATTTAGAAAAGATTATTACGGTGAAGTGGAAGCACATTCACCCTTACATTAAAGCGACTAAGGTAGTCGCCACTTACACTATTGACCATAAATCCTATTCGGGTGAATGCAGGGTCTCTTACGAGTTTAGTGACTACAACAAAAGGAAGTTGATTAACCCAGAGTTGTGCATCAACTTTGTCAATCTAAAGCTCAAAGGCGCACCACCATCTGTTATTCATGACGTCCAGTCAATCATCATGAGAGAGATTGAAACCCGTAAGAATGAGTTACTGGCAAAATACAAGAAGCCATAAGCCCCAAATATAAAAAGGGAGGTGATTAAGCCTCCCTATCTTATTGAGCAAAAATTACACAACACGCTTAAATGCTGGTAGAATGTACAGGCATTTTGCAAATCACATTAACAACCCAGAGGTGACATTATGGGAAGAAAGCGTGTAACTACTACTCAAGAATCTAGTAGCGGAAGAAATACCAAGTTTCGTGACAATTACACTGGCGAAAGCATGACTAGAAGTCAGTTCGTTAAGAAGATTGAGAGTGGTGAATATTCCAAGTACCACGTAAGAGAAATCAAAGGTGTTAAAACTCCAGTATCAAACCCAGACCCAAGCAAAGACAATAACTTGGACTAATCCACAACCTGTAGGGAATGGAGTCCCTAGCATTATCCCACCGTCTTCTTTACACGCTGCACTAACTAACACCCCACAACCTAGCTTTTCAGCGATCTTGAAACTTTTCTTATCACGACCAGCTTGAGCACTAGCAACGCGCGCTAGTAACGTCAACTGCCCACCAACAAGCATGTCCTCAGTAGCCTTACCTATGTATTTAATCACTAACTCTTTGTTCATTGTCTTCAATACAACACCACGCTTGCCAAGCATTTGAGCCATTTCCCTAGCATCGTGATAGTTACTACCAAACGGTCACACCACCACACCATTAGCTCGTCGCCTCTGCGTAACCCCGTCACCTACAGATCACTCAACCAGACGTTATGCCATTAGCAAAAGTACGGGAAAAGGAGAGTCAGCTACCAGTGTGGAGTATCTGCTCTAACGAAGAATGGGGCACTTTTGAGTTACATGAAGTTACTAAGCTAACGAACGTTAGCCTAACATCCGTTAGCTTAGTGAAGAGGTTTGGTTCGACTATCCATGCCCTCGGACACGTTTTAAAGCCAAAACGATCTACACCTTCATAGCATCAGTAAGCCAGCAATATGTAAGTACAACAGAGCTTTTTTATGGGCGCTACTCACTTAGTTGATGAATGGCGTATGTGAACATAAAACAGAGGGCTGGTTATACATTTCAGCTGTAACACGTCGACTTGTAGCGGTGGCAAAAATTGTTACTTCGAAAGAAGGTAAAGAAGAAGTACTTGAGAGTTAAGAGAAACATACCTAATATTAAGTGGCTACAATAACCGTGTCACTAATCCCAAAGATGTTGCCGCATCAGTTGGGCTGAGCTGGGAGTTTGGCGACTCCCAGCATTCGGCAGTCTCTTTTTGCTCATCTCGAAACGTGTGTCAACAAGCCTTAGTAGCAATTATCTGTGATATCAGAGCATCACTGATACCTTCATCAAACTTACTTACTAGATAGCGATTCGGAAATGACTTGAAACGTTCATCAGACGCTATATCACCACAGACGTACCACTGCGCATCCAAAGCACTAGCATGAGCAAACATACGCCGAACTGGATCGCTGTCATCAAGTCGCATTTTCAAAGACAAGTCTACAAATGGTGCTAGTTGCCAATCGAAGAAAACTCTGTGCTTTATTAGCAACTCTCTAGTGTAAGAAGTACCTGTCGGATATAGAAGTAGATTTGCTTCATGTGCGGCCTGCGCCAGCTTTTGAGCGCCTGCTCTGTCTGGCTCAACATTTCCCAGTAAAGTGTCTGTGGAGCAAAATTGTTTTTGCGACTTAAACGAATCAAACACATCCTCGTGTTTGTTCAAGTAGTCAATTGAATACAGGAGCGCATGTAGGTCAATGTACAGAATTCTCAATAGTATCTCCTTAAGTCAAGGTAATTGGCTCAAAGGATTTGATTAATGATACTTGATAATCTGACCTTTTCATCAGCATCACCTTCCTGTTTGAGCTTCTTGGTAGAACTGGGGAGCTGCAACTCCCCAGTTATTAAGATTCACTCACCTTGCGATGTGCTGCAATATCCAATGACAAGGCTATTGTAGCAGGGTAATGACGTCGTTTTTTGGCTATATAGCCAACTTTTTACATTGTGTGCGTTGTGTGTCGGTAGGGGCTTGGCAGGGGGCGCATTGCTGCGCATGTAACTTTGCCCCATGAACTATGTAGGGTTTCGGGCGGGGTCTAGGTTTGGTGGCCTCTTGAACCGCTTTTCCGCCCTTATATCGCTGCGCGATGTTATGCCGCCAACAATCGATGTAATGTTGTTTTACGCTGTTCTGCTGCGCTAGTCCGTCGAATTGCATCCTCGAACTGCTGTGGGGTGCCAACAATGTCAATGTGCGTTTCTGCTCGGGTCAGGGCTGTATAAATCCATGAGCGGTCAATCATTCTTGAACCAGTTAGTGCCACGATCACCCTCGGGAACTGGCTACCCTGAGCTTTGTGTAGGCTCACAGCATAGGCTGGCTGTACGATGTTGATTAGCGATTCTGTCAGTTCCACTGTACGCCCATCATCCAGCTCAACCATACCGAACTGAGATTCTTCGCCAGTGCTAACTAAGCGCCCCATGGTGCCGTTTTGAATATCGTTATCCCATTCGTTTTCGGTGAAAATGATTGGGTCGTTTACTCTGATGTTTAGATACATCCGGTCACCAAACAAATCGAACTCTAATCGCTCACCTGTCGGGTTACATTGTTCCTGACATAGATTGTTCAGAGTATTGATGCCGCCATAGTTTGCGCTGTATGTAGCACCTACAATCTGAGTGTTACTTGGATCTTGAGCATATAGTTCTGTGATTTTTTGGTTCAACGATTCAGGCTGGGCAAAATGGAACCTGATATTGGGGCTGGTGAATGTGGGAACTTGCCCATTCCGAACCGCTAGGGTGAACTCAGGGATGCCCGTTGAACCCTTCTGACGCTTAACGATATTCAGTTCTGTTCCGGCAATGGATGAGGTCTTAACAACATCATGCAGGATAAGGCCATAGCCGATTGGTGACAGCTGTGCTGGGTCGCCAACTAGCAATATTCGAACGTTACAATGCAAAGCCATTACCAGTCGATACATGGTGTGTAGGTCAACCATGGACGCTTCATCGATAACGATAATGGCCTGCTCATCATCCGATATCTCAACATTTTTCAGGAATCCAGCAATGGTGCTAGCGTGGAAACCTGTGCCTTCCTTAATGCGCTTAGCTGCACGGCCTGCGAGTGCCATCGGATAAATCTTGTAGCCGAGTTTTTGATAGGCTCGGAGGATAACTCGGAGGACTGTGGTTTTGCCCGTCCCAGCCCCTCCCGTGAGCACTGAAATAGGATTCAAAAGACTCGAACAAACCGCATCAACCTGCCGCTCTAACAATGGAAATGCTAGGTTTTCCATACCATGTGCAAGCGCCTCATCAAACCGACCATCCCATGTGTCATTCTGACCTGCTAGATGTAGGAAGCGATGAGCTACAACCTTTTCCATTACCAATGCAGATGTTGGGTGGTAATTGCCGTCGTCGTCGAGAATAAAGTCGCCGTTCTCATGTGATGTCATCATCGCCTGTTTAGCCAGTTCAGAACAGTCTAGGACTCGATTTAAGATGGTTTTTAGATCACTGTGGCTAGCAACCGTATGACCCTTCTTGGTGAACCTATAGAGTGACTCCTCAACTGCCGCAACCAGCCTGCGGGAGTCGCTTTCTGCTATCTTAAAATGGCTTTTCGCCATCTCATCAACAGCACTAAAATCCATACCGAATGACTGGAGGATATATGGGTTTGCTTTTACCAGCTCAATGGCTCTTTCATCGTGATACTTCATAATGTTAGAGCTAATGCTAGGTGGTACGGCATGTTCAGCAAACCAGTGGAGATGCTTCAGGTTGGAGTACTTTTTCCATGCCTCGACCATCGTTTGGGCGGTTTTTGTGGTCAGTACCATTTCCAGCATTTCTACATCACCAGATTCGAGGATTTTGTAGATACCAGTTTGGAACTTATCCCAGAGTTTCCTTGCGTACACATCGCCAACACCAACAAACTCCTTGTCCGAAGCTACAAATTCGACAAAGTTATCGCCAGTTTCTGGCATGGTTACCCTCAGTCGAGTTGCCTGAACATCTACTTGAGTTTGAATAAAACCACCACGTTGCACCTGTCCTTCTGTTTTTGAGCCCGATATGCGCCAGTGCTGGCCTCTGACGGGCAACATAGGGAGCAACTTGATGTTGGCCTTAACTACAATGACTTTCTTTGCAGAGGCTCGTTTGGAGCCTTTTAGCGGCACACCACAGAAAGTGATGATTTCATCCTTAGTATTCCAGACCGAAGTTATACGAATATTGAAGCGGCTGATTTTCATCGTGGCAGCCTCCCGACATCCGCCAATGCTGAGCTCAAAGCATCAAAACGCTCTAACTTACGCTTTAACTCTGCGTTTTCGGCCTCCAGTTCGACGACTCGTTGCTCTAGACGACGTGTGTGAACCCCTTGTTTGTCGCGCTTAATCTGCGCTTGGTCTAACTCCTGTGGTTCATTGTCAGAGCTAGACTTTTTCTCATTTAGCGATGGAAGCACACCACGGACGCGCAGATCTGACTCAAGTTCGCCAAGCAGCTTTTTTACTGCTGGGTTTTGCTGCAATACGGATTTGGCAAAACCACATCCTTTGGCTATTGCACTTCGTTTAAGGTTGCCGCGATATTCCATTTCACGATAATCATCATCAGTCAGAGACGCACGCCAACTCTCGAACTTTTCGATGTTTTCCTTCGCTATCTCTTGCCCATTAGCCATTATTCAGTCCCATTAACATCCAATGTCTTTTCAATCGCTTTTACAAATCCCGGTTTAAATACAGGTTTGCCGTCTGAACCGATAATTTCACCGCGCTCACCGATACTCAGTCCTTTACGCCTTAGATGGTTGGGGTCGATAGCTGACTTGAGAGCATTAATCTCACTATCTGTATAGCTGGCCTTGCTAGGCAGAGCATCCAACTCAGGGTTCAGGGCGTTTTTACTGATCACCTGAATTGGCACTTCCGCGTTGTGTAAGTCGCTTTTTAGCTGGTTAACCTCTGCTGTCAGTGCTGTCTTCGCAGCTATCAAATCACGAACTAACCACTGTATAGTCGGGTTTTCGATGCCATTAACCCAGTCGTGTTCTTTGTTTCGAATAGCCGGAGAGACTGACTTTGCTACAGATTCGGCATAGACGTTAATCAAGTCGCGATATAGTTGCCCAGACGTATTGCGGATAGCCTGTGTGCTGGGGCCGCCTTTCGTCTCAGAGTATGCCCCGATATTTGCTACAGAGAAATTAATCTCACCTGATTGCAATTGCTCCAGACAAATATCATTAATAATCCCAAGGCTCTTTCGAGCCTTGTTGGACTTGGCTTGTTCGCAGATCGCCTCATAAGCGATTTTGATTTGGTTATTAGGCGTATTCATGAGAACGATCCTCTATTTTATTAGCGTTTTCTAGTAGGGCTTTAACGTCTTCTGATAGCGGGGTTAAGTCTGTGTTACTGGTGTGGCCTAGGACATCTAGGGGGCGTTTACCATCAAGGACATTATTAAGCTCACCCCATCCACCTAGTCGGGCTAGCATGGTCTGTGTCAGGTGGTTACCGAGCGCTAGCTGCTGTTTCTCATTGAGCTTGAAGAATTGAGGGGCAATGCCATTTGCTTCTAGCATTTTGTCCATCATTTGGCTGCGGCGAGGAAGGGCACTATCGGCATTAGCAGACATGAAGATTTCTGCGTTTTCACACACCTCAGCAAGAGCTTGGTGGTGTGAAACTTCATCAACACTAATCGACAGCTTATTACTGTTCATAAGCATCGGTACTTTCTCGCCATTGGACACAGGTTTGTTCAGTAGCTCGATAGCACTATCGGTTAATTGGAATGCTGACAAGAAGTCACAGGACAGCATGTCACAACGAGTTTGCTCTTGTTCAAGCAGATTGTTGAGTCGCTTGTATTCCATTTTGATATCGGCAGGCGCTTCTTTCCCGCTTATTTCAAAGTCGTAGACCTGCTCATCCAGTCTTTCGATTTGATCGTTAATATCCAGCGTCTTGTTTAATACGTGCTGTCTTGCCTCAGCGATTTCGTTCCCTTTGGCGACCAGACCACCAATGTAAGCTGCACCAGTGACAAAATGCCTGCATCGGAAGCAGTTTTGACGCCCTAAGTATCCAGCGGGAACGGGGTTAAAGTAAGTGAGGTTGGCGTTTTTTTTGGTTTCTTCTCGCTCTTCGCCACCATCATGACAGCGACTTCCACCGTATGGACAGAGTCCATAATCGAAAAACTGAATAGACGCTTTCGGCCAGTCAGGGTCGTGCAGAGCTGAGTCGTCTGGGATTAGCAATTCGGCCTTGTGATTATGGATTTTGTCTTCCATAAGCAGGGCATTTTTACGGTCTTGTGACCGTTCCAATGCCTTTTTCTCACCCGCGCCAACCTTATAAACGATGTCTGCGTGCGTAACTTTCGTGTAATGCATGGTCATGATGATTTGTGCATGACCAACTACCTTCATCAAAACGTGCAGAGGCACATCCCCATACAGCACTAGCGCAGTAATCAAGGTTACTCGCATACAGTGAGGTGTGTATTTTGAATTGTACAGAGAGCCAACTTTCTCCGCCAGTGGAAACGATTCATCCTGAATCTCGTATAGGACTTTAGCTAATGCATTAGCGAAGATACTCTGACTACAGGGTAGATAACTTGCTGTATCTACTGAGCGGTTGCTGTTCGTTGGGTTACGGAATAGGAAACACTGAGTGCCTCGTCGGGCTAACACAGCGTCGGATGGCCTTTGCTTCTTAGAAAAATTAACATCCATCCAACGTGTTGGTTCTTTCAAAGGGTTGTATTTAGATTGCCAGTCTCTTAAGCGGATAATCCAAGGGATGATGCGGGTTGGAATGTATGACGAAACAAATGGTTTGCCCGTTTTGTTCGTGTTGGTGAACATACCAATTTCGTCACCCATCTTATGCAATACACCTAGGTTTGGCTTTTTTTGCATACCAACAAGTGGATTATCGTTTTTGACCCACTCAAAATCAGGTACAAGCTGAATTTTCTCATCCAGATTGATTGATTTGAAACCTTTATTGACGAGCTTGAAGTCATCGGCTTCTCCAGAGTCGAGCCAAAGAATTTGCTGGCCGCGAGTGGGCAGGCTAAGCAAGCAGTAAAGCGCCACAGCACGCACTGGTGACCACATTTCATAAACTGTCATCTTGCAGTGTCGCTTGCCATCAACCTTTTTGAATTTTGTGCGTACACGCCAAACGCAATTTGGGTCATCCTTGTCGATGATGGATTCATCAACTTCATACCAGTCGGCGCTATTAAGTTCTTGAGCTACACTCAGCTGACTAAAGTATTCACAACGGACTTGTTTGCCATTCTCCTCTACAAATTCAGGTATCAGATGTTCACGAGCTTTAACAACGTATTCATAAGGCAAGTCTGGCTTGTTAGTTCCCGTTTTGTTATCGGTGTCAGTGTCGATATCCACGTTCAAGTAAGGGATATGGTACAGACCAAAGCCGCCGACAGGGGTTCGCTCACCAGTCTCTTCATCTTCGATATAGAATGATTTATCGAAGACATACTTCAAAAAGCTAACAATTATGTTTTTTCCAGCGTTATTTCGTTGGCTTTTAGGTAGCGAGTTTATGTAGCTTTCAATAGAGGGTGCTTCATGCCTACGCTCAAAAAATGGCGCTACCATATCCACGGCACCAACTTTAGAGATAAATGGCATGCAGTGTAATAGGTAGTGCCCAATCCGAGCTTGGGTTGTGCCAACATTGTGTTTAAGCGAACTGCAATAATCTTCGGCAAGTTCTGCCCATGTAGTCATGCCAAGATCTAAAAGAGGCTGGAATGTCGCTGGCTCCCACAGGATGTCTTTCGAATTTTTATAGCCCTCAATCTGATTTGGATTAACTTTTAGCTTCGGATGCAGATGTGCGTGTTCTTTGTACTCCCTAATTTTGGAAATTCGTTTTTCTTGGCAATATTGCTTCACTTCTTCCAGTGACCAATACTGCAAGTTAAGAAAATCTTTGTATGAATCAAAGCCATAGTGAGATGATGGGTTTGACGGTAGGCGTTTGTTGCTCTTGTAGTTTTGGTTGTATTCGGTACGCGTCCACAGTTCTCGTTCACGGCAGAACGTTCTGGCTTCCACTAGAGTGTATTTTTCTACAACCTCTCTGCCAAAGAACACATCCCAGCACGGGAAATCTGGGTAATGTTTATCAGGATTTGAATGAAGTTCTGGGTCTTGTTTGTAATGCTTGCTATAGCCAGTTTTTGTCTGCTCCTGAACAGGCACAATTTTACAAGCGGCCTGAGATGCCTCCTGCCATGTATTATAAAATCGCTGACATAAAAATGACGACCAATGCGGTAAGCCATAGCTCTTAACTGGATCTACTGGTAGTTTTTTATCCAATGAGCAAATTGCAGCATACGCAAGTATTGTTGGTTCGGCGTCACCAATCAGCATCTTAAAACGAGTAAGTGCTTCTTTTGCTGTAGGGTAACAAATTTTTTTACCAAGGAACTCAGACCATGATGAGAAGTTGTCATAATATACATTAGGGGTTATTGGAAGCCTCGGGTCTTCCTTGTAATGTTTTATGTATAAGGCGGAAGTAGGCTTTTCGATGCCATGTTTCTTGAATAGGGTAATGGTAGCGGCAGAGGCTTCTTCTAGTGTCTCGTATTTTTCCACAAGCGCTTCTCTGCCCAAGAATTCAGACCATGAGGTGAAGCTCTCGTAGCATCTGTTTGGGTTTGCTGGGAGTTTTGGATCTAGTTTGTAATAGTCTTTATATGAGGCTCTCATAGGCTTTTTACCCAGATCTTTAAGCAGGGCAATAGCAGCGGCAGAGGCTTCTTCCAGTGTTTTGTATTTTTTCACAGGCGTTTCTTTGCCCAAGTATTCATGCCATGAGATGAAGTTGTCATAGCTTTTATCTGGGTTTGCTGGGAGCCTCGGGTCTTCCTTGTAATGTTTTATGTATAAGGCGGAAGTAGGCTTTTCGATGCCATGTTTCTTGAATAGGGCAATGGTAGCGGCAGAGGCTTCTTCTAGTGTTTTGTATTTTTTACTCATGCTGATTCCTTGAGTGCCAGAATCCTAGCTTTGTTTGGCGATAGTTCTTCTTGTTTCATTTCTAGTAACTTGGTTTTTTCTGCTGTTGAGGCGCATGCTTTTCTTTCAGCCTCAATCATTGCTGCTTGAATCTCTTCATGTGTTTTGTGACCGTAGGGATCTTGGGACTTGATGCTCTTGTGATGCATCATGGTCATGATGGATAGCTGATTTAAACCAAGGTCTTCCAGCTCGGCCTTAAACAGATGGCGGAGGCCATGAGGCGTAGTACCTTCACTCTTCCTACTTACTAGCCCAACCTTTTCCACAGCCCGTTTAAGGCCGTCTTGCATTGCTTTGTAGGATAATGGTTTTCCATTCTTGAGATTGGAAAAAGCAAAGGGGTGAGATTGATTTCTAGGAGCTTGATATTTCAAATACAGCTGCCAGTAAATCATAAATATTTCAGCTGCTTGCGAATTGTTGAAGTACGCAACCATGTAAAATTGATCTTTGATTAAGACAGGGTTTTTCCAACCTGTGTATAGACATTTTGGAGAGCTATTGTCGTCTCGTGGCAGTATTGCGTACTCAGCTTTTAAGTACTCAGCTCTGGTCGCAGTTGGCTTGTTGTATTTTTTACGCCATTCGTTGGGAGCAAAGCCTTTCTCTGGGTGATGGACTTTAACTAAAGGTATTTTCTTATCTAGTTGTCTGTTGGTCAAAACAGGATCAACGGAGATATCACACACATATACATTAAGAGACTCGGAAATTCTGAGCCCACAGAAGCGCATGAGCATAAAAGCCAGCACTTTTGCCAAATCTAGGCGCTTATGAACAGGATCGCCCGTTTTAGAGCCACGGATAGTGAAGCCTTCCTCAATTACCTCCCACGTTTTATCTTTAGGGAACGTGTATGTCGCTTCTGTTGTTTGTGGCTCCTTGTGCCTTCCGACAGACCGCACATACTCTGCTTGTTTGTTAGCTTTTGAGTCATCAAAGGTATGTTTCAGAAAGGAGTTGTTCTTTCTGTGGTGATAGGCAGCTAGGTTCAGCATTTTTTCATATGGCGTTGCCTTACGGAGTGGGTTCAACAATGCTGATTCCTCACCAGTATCATTAAACAGCCAATCCGAGTATGCCGTAATGTGTTTTATTAACTTGTTTGCTTGAGCTGCACTACGTGGGTGCCAACGTAGCCCCGTTGGATCTGAGCCATCGGCTAATATCGTTCCATAGCGAACCGCATCTGAATATGCTTCAAACATCAATCGAGGGGAGGCAAATTTTCCTTGTGTTGTTTGCCAGTAGTTGAGGAGCAGAACCATGGCTTGAGCATTTTCTCTATGCCACGTCTTCCCTCTGTGCTTTCTGCTGATCTGATAGTGCAGGAAGGTTTCCAGTAGCGCACCGTTCAAACTGATCACTCGCAATGTAATTGTTCGTAATCCATCTAGCGAGACTTTTCTATCTCTGCAAATAACGGTGAATCTGTCCATAATTATGCACCCTAAAAATATTAAATATTATATTTATTGGGTGTATCATATGAATCTTGGGGAGTAAAGTAAATGCTCTAAAAGCCTTTTGAGAAGAAAAAGTGAGAAAAATCAATAAAAAATATTATGCTTTCTTAGGGGTATCTCTTATCGCGATTAAGATGATCTTTCCGAGTGCTGGCAGCATCACTGGACTGGCGGCAGGCGAGGAACCCTTTATTGTTCCGATGGCCATTCCTATGATCGCGGGCCCTTCAGTGATTGCAGCATTGCTTTTGCTCTCTTCACAGCATCCAGAAAAAATGTTGGAAATGTCCGCATCAGTTGTGATTGCGTGGGGCGCAACATTTTTTATTCTAATGTTTTATGGCTTCTTTAATCGTTTGTTGGGCGAGCGTGGCTTAAAAGCGGTAGAGCGTTTAATGGGCTTGTTGCTGGTGATGATCTCTACTCAAATGTTTTTGGATGGTGTTAAGAGCTATCTTGGGTGATGGAAGAAACGCAATAAAAAAGCCGCTCTTGTGAGCGGCTTTTTAGTATTTGGGCGATTACATCATGTGTTTACGACGAATATCGAGCAGGGCAAAAATACCAAAGATCAGGATGGAATATTTTTCCCAACTGCTCATTTTAATTTTGTCGCCAAATGCGCCAATGAAGATGGCCATTTGTAAACCGTGCATGATGAACAAAAAAGCGGTCATGATGTACAGCGCAATCGCGGCATTACCGGGAAACGGCATAAAAATATTTAGGATTAATACTAACCAAACAAAGGCGATAGCCGCTTTGGCCAGCATAATTAGTGCTTTCATTTAAGTATCCTTTTAAATCGAGGCGTTATGCGGAGGTACGTTCATACAGACGATAGCTCACTTGGCCTGCTGTTTTTTCTCGATGTAACTGCCAGTTTTCTGGTAAGTCGGCAATATTGAGTTCTTTTTCTGTTTCAATATAAATCATCGCATCTTCCGCGAGCCAGCCATTTTGTTCTAGCAGAGCCACGGTTTCATCTAATAGTCCCTTACGAAACGGTGGGTCAATAAACACCACATGGTGAGCAGTACCCGGCTGTTCTAAAAAGCTCAGTGCGTCGGTATTTACCACTTGGATGTTGTTCGCGTTAAGAGAGGCAACATTCTTTTGTAACTGTTGGAAAGCTTGTGGGTTCAGCTCGACCATGGTCACTTGCTCTGCTTGGCGCGAAGCCGACTCAAAGCCTAAACCGCCGGAGCCGGCAAATAAGTCGAGACATTTTGCTTGCGGCACATCTTGAGCCAGCCAGTTAAATAGCGTTTCTTTGACGCGATCGGTCGTTGGGCGTAAGCCTTCAGCATCGTGTACAGGAAGTTTTCTGCCTCTCCATAAGCCACTAATAATGCGAACAAAGCCCGTTGTTGGCTTTTTTTGTGATGAGTTTTGCTGGCGACGTCTTACCATAGATTTTTTGACCGCTAATAAAGTGATACTATATCTAATCGCCCAAGCCGTGAGCTTGGAGCTTGGATACAGCCCAGAATATTCAAGATGACAGAGTGTAACACTAATAAGATTAGAATTACCTAATCGGAAAGTTTTCACAACTTTGTCATTAGCCTTTTTTAGACAGATAATAATCTTGTCAAAAAAGAGTCATTAATAGATAAAAGAACAATCTAGGATAGCCCCAGATGACGGAAAAAAAGAAGCGCGGATTACTTTCGTGGCTAGGTTTTGGTGACGAAGAACAAAGCCCAAAACCAAAAACTGAAGAAACAGTAAAAGAAGAAGCAGTGGAAGCGCCTTCTGAAGAGCAGCAAACCGACGCGGCTGCTGAGCAAGCGGAAGCAACGCCAGAACTTGAAGAAGAATCGAAAAAAGCGGAGGCTGCCCCAGCAGAAGCAGAAGCAGAAGCAGAAGCAGAAGCAGAAGAGCCTGCTCCACCTCGCGTTCAAGAACAAGAAAAGCCAACAGAGAGCTTTTTTGCTCGCCTCAAACGCAGCCTAAGCCGCACAAAAGCAAACATCGGCGCTGGCTTCTTCGGTCTGTTCAGCGGTAAGAAAATCGATGAAGACTTATTTGAAGAGCTAGAAGAGCAACTGCTTATTGCTGATGTGGGCATGAATACCACAACAAAAATTATCAACAACCTGACAGAAAAAGCCACACGTGGCGATCTGAAAGACGGCGAAGCCCTTTATGGTTTGTTGAAAGAAGAAATGGCTGAGATTCTTTCTAAAGTCGAGCAGCCACTAGAAATCGATAGCAACAAAACGCCTTACGTTATCTTAATGGTGGGTGTAAATGGCGTGGGTAAAACCACGACCATCGGTAAGCTTGCCAAGCAGTTCCAAACTCAAGGCAAAAAAGTGATGCTTGCAGCGGGCGATACTTTCCGTGCCGCAGCGGTTGAGCAGCTACAAGTGTGGGGTGAACGTAACAACGTTCCTGTGATTGCCCAGCATACTGGCGCAGACAGTGCTTCTGTTATCTATGATGCGATTGAAGCGGCAAAAGCACGTGGTGTGGATGTTGTGATTGCCGATACCGCGGGTCGTTTACAGAACAAAGCGAACCTAATGGAAGAGCTGCGTAAGATTGTACGTGTGATGAAGAAAATTGATGACTCTGCACCACACGAGATCATGCTGACGCTAGACGCAGGTACAGGGCAAAATGCCATCAGCCAAGCGAAACTTTTCAGTGATGTTGCCCCTCTAACCGGGATTACCTTGACTAAGCTGGATGGTACAGCGAAAGGCGGCGTAATTTTCGCTATTGCCGATCAGTTTGGTATTCCAATTCGTTACATTGGTGTGGGTGAAGGTATCGAAGACTTGCGTCCATTTGAAACTCAAGAGTTTATTGACGCACTGTTTAGTCGTGAAGAATAAAAAGAGTTAGAGGAAATCAACGGTGATCAAATTTCAGCAAGTGAGCAAAGCTTACCGAGGTGGTCGACAAGCACTGCAAAAAGTCGATTTTCACCTGAGGCGCGGTGAAATGGCGTTTTTAGGCGGGCATTCCGGGGCTGGTAAAAGTACCTTGCTGAAATTGATCTGCGCGATAGAGCGCCCAACCGATGGAAAAATCCATTTTAATGGTCACGATATCACGCGTATTCCAAGCAAAGACATCCCTTTTTTGCGCCGCAATATTGGGATTGTTTTTCAAGATCATCGCCTATTGATGGATCGCAGTGTGTACGACAATGTCGCTCTGCCAATGCGTATCGAATCGATTTCTGAAAACGAAATCAAACGCCGTGTTTCTGCGGCGTTAGATAAAACGGGCTTACTCGATAAAGCTCGTTGCCTACCTAGTCAACTTTCTGGTGGTGAGCAACAACGCGTCGGTATTGCTCGTGCCGTAGTCAATCGACCAACGTTGCTGGTGGCTGATGAGCCGACAGGTAACCTTGACCCAGAATTATCCAACCGTGTGTTGCGTCTATTCGAAGAATTTAATCGTGCGGGAGTGACCATCTTACTCGCCACGCACGATGTGGGGTTAGTAAATACTCGCCCACAGTATCGTCATTTTGAATTAAACCAAGGCTTCCTAAGTGAGGTAGAAGACTATGGCAGGTAACAAGCACTCCCAAAAGAAGGGGAAAGGCCGCAGTGCCAAGCGTGCAAATACCGATGGTTTTTTCTCTGTCCACGCAAAACAAGCAAAATCCTCTTTTAGCGCCTTATGGCAACGACCTTTAGGTAATATCCTGACCCTAGCCGTGATTTCAATGGCACTTGCTATGCCAGCTTGTTTGTATCTACTGGGCAAAAACGTCGCGGGTGCCGCGGAAGATGTGGCATCTCCCTCGCAAGTTAGTGCTTACTTAGTAGAAGGCATGCCGGATGCACGTGTGATGGTTCTCAAAGATCAAATTGAAACTTGGCCTTTGGTAAAAGAGGTGGAATATATTTCACCGCAACAAGGTCTATCTGATTTAAGCCAATATGCAGGATTCGATCAGGCTATCAGCCTTTTAAGTGGCTATGCGCTACCCGGTGTGTTGGTGATTACGCCAGCCTCGGAGCTAAAGAGTGATATTCAGTCATTAGCCAAAGACGTTCGAGAGCAACAAGATGTGACCGACGTGAGACTTGATGAAGATTGGCTGGCGCGTCTTGATGCGATCAAAACTCTCGCGAGTATTATTGTCATTACTCTGACAGTGTTGATGCTCGGTGCGGTATTTTTAATCGTTGGCAACACGTTGCGATTTAATGTGCTGGCGAATAAAGAAGAGATTCAAACCATGAAACTGATCGGTGCGACGGACAGTTTTATTCTGCGCCCTTATTTGTACACGGGGATGTGGTTTGGCGTATTAGGTGCCACCATCGCGTGGTTGGTAACGGCTTTAGTGACCATTGTTATGAATAGTGCGGTGGAAGATCTTGCTGCGTTGTACGACAGCCAGTTTCGCCTGATTGGTCTAAGCTGGGATGAATCTTTGCTATTAATCATCATTGGTAGTCTTTTGGGATGCATTGCGGCGCGCTTTTCTGCGCAACGACATTTAAAAGAAATTGAACCAGTTTAAGTGATGAAGGTCTTACTACTTGGATTTTATTAGCACTAGCTAATCTGGATCCCTTGTTTAGACCGAATGTTTATGGATAATTGCTTCCCCTTCTTGAAACTTGTTCATTTTGAGTTCAAGATATCGAAGCTAAATTTGCAATGTAATGCTCCAGATCAGAGATTGATGAGGAATTGAATGACAAAAGAAGCGTATCCGATGGCTCTAGTCACGCAAGATAGCCTTGATAGCTATATTCGCTCAGTAAACAGCTACCCAATGCTGACTGCAGACGAAGAGCGTGAGCTGGCAGAACGATTACACTACAAAGGTGAGATTGAGGCTGCAAAAGGTCTAATTCTTTCGCACCTACGATTCGTTGTTCACGTTGCTCGTGGTTACTCTGGCTACGGTTTGCCAATGGCGGACCTTGTGCAAGAGGGTAACATCGGTCTAATGAAAGCCGTTAAGCGTTTTAACCCAGAGGTAGGGGTTCGCTTGGTGTCTTTTGCTGTCCACTGGATCAAAGCAGAGATCCACGAATACGTGCTACGTAACTGGCGTATCGTGAAAATTGCGACCACTAAAGCGCAACGTAAGTTGTTCTTCAACTTGCGTAAGTCGAAAAAGCGCTTGGGTTGGTTTAACAACGGTGAAGTCGAAACCGTTGCGCGTGAGTTAGGTGTTGAGCCTTCTGAAGTTCGCGAGATGGAATCACGCTTAGCGGCGGTGGATTCAACCTTTGATATGCCAACTGATGAAGACGACAGCTCAAACGCTTACACAGCGCCGATGCTGTACCTAGAAGACAAATCGTCTGATGTGGCTGACAACATCGAAGCTGCAAACTGGGAAATGCACACCAACAACCGCTTGGGTCATGCATTAGCGAGTTTGGATGAGCGTAGTCAGCGCATCGTGCGTTCTCGTTGGTTAGATGATGAGAAAGCAACATTGCAAGACTTAGCTGATGAGTTTGGCGTTTCTGCAGAGCGTATTCGTCAGTTAGAAAAAAACGCAATGAAGAAACTAAAATTGGCCGTGGGTGAATTTTAAGTTCCACTGCTAATTGAAAGTAAGATTTTCATAGAAAGCCGAGATCATGTGATCTCGGCTTTTTTATTGTCGATCGAAAATCGATAGCGTTTGCGATCCGGATTTTATGTGCTACCTGTGTATAACTCTGTGAAGTAATTATTTATCAACTGTTCGAAACCCGGACAAAATAAGGGATTCAAGCACTTTTCCATCTGGGGATAGTTATAGATATACACACAGTTAGATCAGGATCATCACTACATATTGTGGATCAAAAGATCCAAATATACTTTATCAACGCAATTCACAGCTTTATCCACAAATGGTTGGAATGTGTACACTTTTTAAAACCCTGATTATCCATGTGTCTAAGTTTTTCGTTGGATAGGTTACAATAGCGGCAGTATACCCAAGCGGCTTCAAATATAGACTTTATGCTGTACCACGGGTGCTGATTAGTACGTTAGGTTCGAGGTTGCTTGGGTATATTAATAAGACAATGAGAAAGTAAATGGATCAGTTTAAGCATATCGATGTACAAGGTGCGCAAGCGCTGCTCGAGCAGGGTGATGCGAAGCTTGTAGATATCCGTGACGCTCAATCGTTTGCCGTTGCGCATGCGGAGTCCGCGTATCACTTAACCAACGATACGATCGTTGCGTTTATGGATGAAGTGGAGTTCGAGCAACCCATTCTGGTGATGTGTTACCACGGCATTAGTAGCCAAGGTGCCGCACAATATTTAGTTAACCAAGGCTTTGAACAGGTGTACAGTGTGGATGGTGGCTTTGAAGCCTGGCACCGAGCAGAACTACCGATAGTGAGAAGTTAATGAAAAGATTGGTAACGTTAAATAATCCACGTATGGCGCAAGCCTTTATTGATTATATGGCCTCTCGCCAAATTGACATCGAAATGATGCCAGAAGGGGATGGACAATTTGCGCTGTGGCTGACCGATAGCCAGCATGAAATAGAAGCGGAAGCCGAACTCAAGCAGTTCCTTGCTAACCCGTCTGATTCAAAATACAGCGCCGCCTCGTGGGACGTTGCCGATACTCGCAAGAGCACCTTTCATTATTCTAGCCCGAGTATCATGAGCATGGTCAAAGCAAAAGCTGGCCCCATGACTTTGCTGATCATGACGGTGTGTACCATCATCTACTTGTTACAAATGTTTGGCTTTGGCAATGGCGTGTTTAAGTTGTTGCACTTCCCAGCCTTTGAGGGACAACAATGGCAAGTGTGGCGATGGCTAAGCCATGCGTTACTGCACTTTTCAGTGACTCACATCGTGTTCAACTTACTATGGTGGTGGCAGTTGGGTGGCGACATCGAACGTCGTCTCGGTTCCGGTAAGCTATTGCAACTCTTTGTGGTGTCGGCAGCGCTTTCTGGGGCTGGCCAATTCTATGTTGAAGGGGCAAACTTCGGTGGCTTGTCTGGCGTGGTCTATGCGTTGCTTGGTTATTTGTGGATATTGGGTTACCGCTTGCCACATTTAGGCCTTACGCTACCCAAGCCAATCATCGTTTTTATGTTGGTGTGGTTAGTACTTGGTTTTGTGCAGCCGTTCATGGCGATTGCAAACACCGCTCACTTGGTGGGTTTACTGTCGGGGATGGCGATTGCGCTGTTTGATTCAGGCAAGATGAAATACCAACAGCAAGCCTAAATCTGAAATGAAAAGACCGCTCAAGAGCGGTCTTTTTTATGCTCAAAACGATTTGGGTTTATTGGTAAAGGTATTTTGTAAACAACAAATCGGCAATGATGGTTTTACCTGTTTCGGGCAAAAGTGTTTCGTTGAGGGTCGTCACTAAGGTTTTGCGCAGATCTTCTCGGCCAGAAAGGGACTTAATAGTATCTTCTGTTTGCTTACCCAGTAATTCAATTACTGCATCGCGAATCAAAGGTTGGTGATGCTCAACAATCGATAAATCTTGTTGGCTCATTACCATGATGTCGATGCGCACTTGCACATAACCTAACTTTTTGCCTTTGGTGTAAAAGTTAGTAGTGAGATCAGGCTCAAGGGTAAAGTATGCCAACTTAGGTCCAGTTTCTTCCGTTTCAGCCCAACTTGGTGCGGCGAACAGTATGGTTAACGCAAAAATAATTTGGGCTATATAACGTTTGTACATATTTCTAACTTTTCTTTCTCTGGATCGCGATATTCGAATCGCTTCAGTCTTGATACAATGGGCCGTCTATAACAAATAACGGAACTTACGGTTACATACATTACTATGGACGGTAAGTTGTTGCTTTATTGTACGCATAAAGCCTCCAATTGAATACTAGTATGAATCAGCCAACATCACTCTATCTTGCTTCTTTATTGGAAGTAGAGTGGCAAAACCCCGAAGAATTCGAATTTCCAAATGAATTTGCCAAGCACTGGCTTGAAGAGCAAGGGTCTTTGTCACGTCGTTTAAAGCAACACTGCCAAGCATTAACGGTAGAATTGCTACAAAATCAGATCGTCACTGCGGCGACGTTAAAACAGGACGAAAGCCAGTTATTGTCCGAACAAGATTGCTTACTGCGAGAGGTAATTTTGTGTGGTGACAATGATAACTGGGTTATCGGACGGACATTAATTCCTCGCTCAACCTTAGTTGATCAGCAGTATGATTTGGCTCAACAAGGGGATATCCCATTAGGACTAACAGTGTTCAGCGCAGACAACGTTGAGCGGGACTCTTTGCAAATGGGATGGGTAGCCGTACCAGAAGGACGTTTGTTAGCGCGACGCTCAAGGTTGTGGATGAATCACAAACCGATGCTGGTCGCCGAGTTATTCTTATCTAATTCACCAGTTTACGCTAAGGAGACAGTGTAAATGTCCGCAGAAAAAGCCAAAGCATATTGGCAACTGATGCGCATGGATCGCCCAATTGGTTCACTGTTACTGATGTGGCCAACGATTTGGGCGCTGATTATCTCAGCCCAAGGGATGCCGAGTTGGGATGTATTTATCGTGTTTGTATTGGGTGTATTCCTAATGCGTAGCGCGGGGTGCGTGATTAATGATTTTGCTGACCGCAAAGTCGACGGCCATGTAAAACGTACCAAGCAACGCCCACTGCCATCAGGGAAAGTGACAGCAAAAGAAGCGATTGGATTATTTTTGGTTTTGGGTATCAGCTCATTCTTGTTAGTGCTGACCATGAACCCGTTGACGATTCAGCTATCCTTCGCTGGCATCGTGTTAGCGTTCATTTATCCATTTATGAAGCGTTACACTCATATTCCACAGCTCTTTTTAGGCTTGGCGTTTAGCTGGGCAATTCCAATGGCGTGGGCTGCACAAACCGGGGAGCTACCACTGATAGTTTGGTTTGTGTTTCTGATTAACGCTTTATGGACCATTGCTTATGATACTCAGTATGCGATGGTCGATCGCGATGATGATTTAAAGATTGGCATTAAATCGACGGCAATTTTGTTTGGTCGTCATGACAAACTCATCATTGGGGTATTGCAACTGATTACGCTCGCGATGTTGGTTTGGTTAGGGCAGTTCTACCAATTGGGGCAAAGTTACTACTGGACCCTTTTGATTGCAGCGTCGTTGTTTGTTTATCAGCAGCACTTAATTCGTCACCGCGAGCGGGAGTTGTGCTTTAAGGCTTTCCTCAACAACAACTATGTTGGCATGGTGATAGCGATAGGGTTATTGGTCGCATTTTGGTAAGCGAAGAAATAGCAAAAAGGCATCCGATTGGATGCCTTTTTTCTTATTTTGGAAGAAGGTAAAACGGTTACGACTGAAGTTGATGAATACTCTCTTCGATCGTCAGTTTCACTTCTGGATAAAGCAGAGTGAATAGTAATCGTGCAAATTGCTGCGTTTTCTTCGTGTCACAGTTACCATCGTTATCGAGGTATTTTTGCTGTTTGAGCGTATTGAACATAGCGGTAAACACACCTTTATCGAAGAATTCTGGCGCATTAATACCGTGTAAGCGTCCTAAACGTTGAGCAATATCTTGGCTCTTCTGTTCTAGGTCCGATTTACCGAGCTCTGGGTAAGCAACAAGCAAGTTCATCGCGATAGAGTAGCGCTGCAGTGTTTCCGTGATTGTACGACCTAGCAGAACCAAAGGCTGGTTGTTCGACTGATTGATCTCCAGCTTATCACCATCGAGGCTAATCATTTTCTGATCGGCAAACTCATGCAGTGTTTTAACGACCAATTCATCCAACTCGTCTTCTTGATAGCTTAAGAACAACTCTTTCTTCAAGAATGGGTAGATTTGCGCGACATTCGCTTGAATCTTTTCTACCGAGAGGTTGCGCTGACGAATGATCATCTGAGCAATTAATGATGGCAGAGCAAACAAGTGGATGATGTTGTTGCGGTAGTAGGTCATCAGGATCGACTGGCTACGATCCAGCGAAATGATGTCACCCATGCTATCGGTTTCAATCACGAACTTATCAAGCGAAATTGCATGATCGACCAACTCCTCAGCACTTTCGGTAGGGATAGTGGAGGTGCTTGAGTACGGGTTGTTTTTGAGTAGCTTTAAGTAACACTCAATCTGGTTGATCAGCGAGTCACGAGAAAGTGCACGTTGACGAGAAGCAAGCAGTGCGGTTGCACACAAGGTCAACGCGTTTGCCGCCGCCGCATCGTTGATGTGCGTCATCATCTTATTAGCAAGGTCGTTGACCACAGGGTTCATCCATTGTGGTTTGTTACCACCCATGCTGTCGATGTCTTTCGTCCATTCAGGAGCGTGCTCGTTCAAGTATTGGTTGAGCTGAATTGGCTCACCGAAGTTCACATAGCCCAAACCAAAGTTACGCAGTTTACGCAGAGTACGCAGTACAAGCCCTGCGTTTTCTTTCTCTTTGCGTTTGCCACGCAGCTCTTTCGCGTAAGTGCCTACTTCCATTACGTGCTCGTAGCCGATGTAGACCGGCACTAGCGTTACTGGGCGGTTTAGACCACGTAGCATTGCTTGGATGGTCATAGCCAGCATACCCGTTTTCGCTTGCAGTAAGCGACCTGTACGTGAACGACCACCCTCACTGAAGTACTCGACTGAATAGCCTTTGGCAAACAGCTCAGCTAGATACTCGCGGAAAATGGTTGAGTACAGTTTGTTACCTTTAAAGCTACGACGAATAAAGAACGCCCCACCGCGACGGAAAAGAGGACCGGCCGGGAAGAAGTTCAGGTTAATGCCTGCCGCAATGTGCGGAGGCACCATGCCTTCATGGTATAGAACGTAAGACAACAGTAGGTAGTCCATGTGACTACGGTGACACGGAACGTACACAATTTCGTGGCCGTCTTGCGCTAAACGACGCACAGTCGAGGCGTTATTGATGTGCAACCCTTGGTATAGCTTTGTCCATAGCCAACTCAGTATGCGGTCGCCGTTTTTCACTAGACCATAGGAGAAGTCGGCGGCGATTTCATCCATGATGTCATGTGCTTCTTTACGTGCCTTATCAATCGAGATGTTTTTGCTCTTGGCTTCGTCAGCGATCGCCAGTTCAATAGCTGGAGATTTTAGTAAACGAGCAAACAACACTTGGCGTTGTGGCAGGTTTGGGCCTGAAGCCGCAAGTTTTTGGCGAGAGAAGTGGATACGCGCCACGCGAGCCAATTTGTGCGCAATTGCGCTGTCGGTACCGTGAGAGTCTGCCATATAACGCAGAGATACCACGGGACTAAAGCGAACCAAGCAGTCGCGTCCTGCTGCTATTACCGCTTTCGCCTTTTGCGGGCCATTCATTGGCTGAAGGTAAGGCTTTTGGTTTTCTTCTTTACCTGGTTTACGACCCCAAAGCACGGTTGCAGGGATCATTTGAACGTCCAATTCACTGTCCAGTTTATGCAGTTCCAGCAAGTCCGTGAACAGAGAGACAGAGTCGGTTGGGACATCATTATCGTTGTTCATCACAGTTGGACGCGCAGCGATAAAGACGAAACGGTTCAACGTTTTGCCATTGATTTCCAGCGGACTGAGCGGGTCAGGCAGACCAAGGCTCATGGCTTGTTTTTGCAGTGTCAGCAAATCCACGTTCGAGCGGAACGGTAGGGCATATACAATCGGCTTAGCGAGGTCGATATTCAGATCTTCAATCGGGTTCGACGGGATTGTGGTGCCCTTTACCAGTACCGATAAAGGTAGTTTTAGTAATGAACGTGAAAATGATTGTCCAGAAGACATAAAGTTCACAGCCTCAATAGGTATTCAAACAGGCCTAACCTTATTTCAGTGTCCGCTTGCATGTCTTCTATAGAAAAAGAAATGAGTACGGCAAAAGAAATAAGCCTAGGCGATAAAATTTAAGCGCAGCAAGGATACCAGAAACTGGTCAAACCTTTTAATTTTATTGGCTGTAAATTAGTCGAACTCCTAAGTTGTTGCTTTACTTTGATTAACTGAAAAGGCGGTGTTTTAAACGCATGAATAATGAACTTGGGCAGCAAACGAAGTGCACTCCACAAATAAATTAAAAAACAACCAATTGGGTTTTCATTTGAGCATTTACTGGATATACTCACAGTTAACTGTATAAAAAGACAGGTGAGACATGAAGCCGTTAACGCCACGCCAACAACAAGTCTTCGATTTGATCAAAAGTAAAATCGATGACACCGGAATGCCACCAACTCGTGCAGAGATTGCGCGTGAGCTTGGCTTCCGCTCTGCGAATGCCGCAGAGGAACACCTAAAAGCGCTTGCTCGTAAGCAAGCAATTGAAATTATTCCAGGTGCATCGCGTGGGATTCGTATCCTACTTGATGACTCTGCCGCTAATGACGAACAGGGCTTGCCTTTGATTGGTCAAGTTGCTGCGGGTGAGCCCATATTGGCTCAGGAACACGTAGAAGCGCATTACCAAGTCGATCCTGC
This sequence comes from Vibrio sp. JCM 18905, assembly GCF_055393305.1. Classification (NCBI taxonomy): domain Bacteria; kingdom Pseudomonadati; phylum Pseudomonadota; class Gammaproteobacteria; order Vibrionales; family Vibrionaceae; genus Vibrio; species Vibrio sp. JCM 18905. The sequence continues at coordinate 260,688 of NZ_AP043880.1, forward strand.
GATGTTCAAACCGCAAGCGGATTTCTTACTTCGTGTAAATGGCGAAAGTATGAAAGACATCGGGATTATGGATGGCGATCTGCTCGCGGTGCATAAAACCCAAGACGTGAGAGACGGTCAAGTTGTCGTTGCGCGCGTTGATGATGATGTGACAGTAAAGCGTTTAGAGCGCAAAGGTTCAACCATATTACTGCATGCTGAGAATGAAGAGTTTGCCCCAATTCAAGTGGACTTAACGTCTCAGCACCTTACGATTGAAGGCTTAGCCGTTGGTATTATTCGCAATACCGATTGGATGTAAGTGTGTTTAAGCAGCCCAGTTCATCTGGGCTGTTTTGTCTCTTCTCTTCTTTTCTCTTTTTCTACTTCCTCCAAAAGCTTGCTTATCATCTTGACCTTGTTTGTTTTGAGCAATTTATAAGCTTGATAATGTAATTGATATTCATTATCATCTTTATTAATGTCTATGTTTTCTCTCTGGCGCAGGAAATGCCCATGTCTCAGTCTAAACATCAAGTTCCTAACCATTTATTAAAGCCACTGTTATTGCGTAGCCGTGAAAGCATGGTCGACAATGGCTTGGTGTACGATCCGATAGCTGCTAAAGCGTGTTTGAGTTGTAAGATGGCGCCGGATTGTTTGAGTGGTGATATTGCGCAGAAGCAATTGCTGCACGTGACGCTGACTCAGCTTTGTGACCAGCAGGTTAGTCACTTCTTACAGCAGTATCCCGATGCTTGGATAATCAATGTTGGAGCTGGGCTGGATACCCGCTTTTATCGTTTGGATAATGGGCGCTGCCATTGGATAGAGCTGGACGTGACGGAAAATTTGGTATGGCGTCAGCGCTTGTTCCACAAAAATGAACGTTATGAACATCGCTGTGGCAGTGTGGATGAAATGTCGTGGCTAGAGACGTTAGCCATTCCAGAGCAAGCACCGGTGCTCATTTTATGTGAAATGGCACTGCTCGATTGCACAGAGCGTCAAGTCGCGAAATTTATTCAAACCTTGGGTCGACATTTTGTTTCTGCTGAACTGTGTATGGTGCTGGCAGGAGATTTAACGGAAACCAAGTGGGGGCAAAAGCTTGGCTCTGATCGTTATGCTCATGGCTTTGAAGCGCCTGCAGCACAGATATTGCAATGGTTACCATGGGCACAATGGGTGAAAGCTTTCTCGCCATTCGATAGATTCTGTTCTCGTTGGAAAGCTTGGCAGCGTTGGCTTAATAAGATTCCAATGTTGAAGCATCGCCTCACGCCAGTCCTCGTTCACATCAAGTGGTAATTGGCTAGTCGTTAAGCGCTCAGGTACACTCGTCGATCTTACTGATGAGGTGCCTGTGACAAATTCAATCTTCTCTCCTTTATCTAACCCAAAAGTTCATCGCCAAGTCTTAGCTTTAGCGATACCTATGGTGCTGTCGAATATTACTGTTCCATTGCTCGGTTTGGTCGATGCTGCGGTGATTGGTCATCTAGACCACGCTTGGTATTTGGGTGGTGTTGCGTTGGGCAGCACCATGATCAGCGTGACGTTTTGGCTGCTTGGTTTTTTGCGTATGTCGACTACTGGGTTGGCGGCGCAGTCCTATGGCGGTGAAGACCGAAAGCAACTTGCCTTGGTGTTTATGCAAGGCTCACTTATGGCGCTGCTGTTTGCGTTAGTCTTCCTTATTGCCCATACCCCGATTGCTGATTTGATCTTTGGTTGGAGTGACGCCAGTGCTGAAGTGAAGCACTACGGCATGCAATATTTCTCTATCCGAGTGTGGAGTGCCCCCGCTGCGCTAATGAACTTTGTGTTGTTGGGGTGGTTGCTCGGAACGCAAAATTCCAAAGCACCAATGTGGATGGTGATCATCACCAACGTGACTAATATTGCCCTCGATTTGTTGTTTGTGATGGGTTTGGGGTGGAAAGTAGAAGGTGCTGCGCTGGCATCGGTGATTGCTGACTACTCAGGTATGGGTTTTGGTCTCATGTGTGTCTGGAAAACCTGGCGAGAGAGGAAATTACCATCACCTCAAAAGCTGCTAGCCAGCACTCAACACGGGTTAGGGCGCTTCGTGAAATTGAATCGCGATATTTTCTTGCGCTCTTTGTGTCTGCAAGCGGCTTTTAGCTTTATGACGTTCCAAGGCGCAAGCTTTGGTGATGAGGTTGTCGCTGCAAATGCGGTACTGATGAGCTTCCTGATGATTATCTCGTATGGCATGGATGGCTTTGCTTATGCAATGGAGGCCATGGTCGGGAAGGCGATTGGCGCCAAAGATAGGCAACAATTGAGTGCATCACTTGTCGGTACTTTTTTTTGGAGTTTGGTTATTTGCTTAGGACTGACCGCGCTCTTTGGTTTGGCGGGATCGCAGTTGATCGCCATGATCACTTCAATTGAGGCGGTACAACAGCAAGCCGCGGTGTATCTACCTTGGCTGGTGGTGATGCCACTTGCGTCGATGTGGTGCTTTTTATTGGATGGCATTTTTGTCGGTGCAACCAAAGGCAAAGACATGCGCAATAGTATGTTTGTCGCGACCAGCAGTTTCTTCGTTGTCTTTTACTTGTTCGCCGAGTGGGAAAATCACGCGCTGTGGTTTGCAATGACGAGCTTTATGTTGATGCGGGGTATTGGCTTAGGGGTTATCTTTCTCTACCAATGGCGTAAGGATACCTTCCTCGCACAATGTTGATATAAAAACAGCAGGTCCAAGCCTGCTGTTTTTCTGTTTGCTATCAAGAAGCATAGATTAGAACAAGCGGTTCAAACCATTCAATGCAGCGACACGATACGCTTCGGCCATCGTCGGATAGTTGAAGGTGGTATTGACGAAATACTCGATGGTATTCGCTGAGCCTTTTTGCTCCATAATGGCTTGACCGATGTGGATAATTTCCGCGGCACGTTCGCCAAAGCAGTGAATCCCTAAAATTTCTTTGGTTTCACGATGGAACAATATCTTCAAGCTGCCGATGTCTTTCCCTGCGATCTGTGCACGAGCTAGATGCTTGAAGGAAGAGCGTCCTACTTCATACGGTACTTTCGCAGCTGTTAGTTCTTGCTCGGTTTTACCCACAGAGCTAATCTCTGGGATGGTGTAGATACCTGTTGGAATATCATCAATCAGATAGTTTTCTGCCTGACCTTTCGTAATGGCTTGTGCGACAAATCGCCCTTGGTCATAAGCGGCGCTTGCAAGGCTAGGGTAACCGATGACATCGCCTACAGCGTAAATGTGCTCAATATCGGTTTGGTAGTTACGGTTTACTTTTAGTTGTCCGCGAGAATCCGCTTCCAGACTCACTGCACCCAAATTCAACTTATCGGTGTTACCTGTTCGACCATTCGCATACAACAAACAGTCCGCCTTCATCTTCTTGCCAGATTGTAGGTGAATAATCACGCCATCTTCTGTGCCTTCGATTTTTTCATAGGTCTCATCATTACGAATTACCACACCGCTGTTCCAGAAGTGGTAAGACAGCGCATCTGACACTTCGTTATCCAAAAACTCCAACAAGCGGTCTCGGGTATTGATAAGGTCGGTTTTCACTCCAAGTCCGCGGAAGATAGATGCGTATTCACAACCGATAACGCCTGCACCGTAAATGATGATATGGCGAGGGTCGTGTTTCAGGCTCAAAATGGAATCACTGTCGTAGATGCGCTCATGCAAGAAATCAACGTCGTTAGGCTGATACGGACGAGAACCCGTCGCGATGACAAACTTATCCGCAGAATAGATTTCTTCTGTGCCGTCGCTTTGCATCACTGCAATAGAGTAGTTATCGATAAATCGCGCGGTCCCGAACAAAAGTGTGCATGAGTTACGGTCATAAAAGCCCTGACGAAGTCGAGTTTGCTTATCAATGACCGACTTGGCATGACCTAAAATGTCAGAAAATGTTGCATGAACGCTGGTGTTGTTTCGACAAAATAGCGGGTTGCTATTAAATTCGATGATGCGGCTAACGGCATGACGCAGTGCTTTTGATGGAATGGTACCCCAGTGAGTACAACCGCCGCCGACACTGCTTTCTTTCTCGACAATGGCAACATTCAGTCCCGCTTTGGTTAATCCCATTGCAGCCCCTTCTCCGCCAGGGCCACTACCGATTACGATCACGTCATAGTGATTAACATGCGCCATGATGCCTTCCTTGTTATATTTGCTTAACATTGCTTTAGCGCGATTTTAACTCATTTACTCTATTGGTACACGTCATGCCTGTTAGAGAGTGGAAGTGATCACGCAGAATCGAACAAAAGGATGATTTGGTATGTTGTATGTCTATAAATTGCATCGAGAACATTGCAATTAGATGCATGCCAATAGTAACGTTCTCGGCGCTCAGAGCGAGCGAAGTAACATATCTTTCTCCGTAGGAGCAAATTGCGTTATATTGAGGCTCTTGTACCCTACAGAAAAAGAGCAAGTTAAGAATGAAATCGATGGGAATCCGCGCACAGCAAAAAGAGAAGACACGTCGATCATTGATCGATGCGGCATTTAGTCAATTAAGTGCGGATCGCAGCTTTTCCAGCCTTAGCTTGCGAGAAGTCGCCCGAGAGGCAGGGATTGCACCGACTTCTTTTTACCGCCACTTCAAAGATATGGATGAGCTAGGCTTAACTATGGTCGATGAAGGCGGTTTGCTACTACGTCAACTGATGCGTCAGGCGCGTCAACGTATTGTGAAAGAAGGTAGCGTAATTCGTACCTCGGTCGAAACCTTTATGGAATTCATTGAAAGTAGTCCGAACGTCTTTCGTTTGTTGTTGCGTGAGCGCTCCGGCACTTCTGCTGAATTTCGTACCGCAGTTGCTCGAGAAATCCAGCATTTTGCGGCAGAATTAACCGAGTATTTAATGAGCACCGGCGTGACCAGAGAAGAGGCGTATACTCAAGCAGAAGCGTCTGTGACTTTGGTTTTCAGTTCGGGGGCTGAAGCTTTAGATTTAGATCGACGTGAGCGCGATGAACTCGCCGAGCGATTGATCATGCAATTGCGAATGATAGCCAAAGGGGCCTATTGGTATCGCAAAGAACGTGAACGTAACCGATTAAAAGGCGGGATAGAATAATGTCGAATGGAAATAAATCTGAAAAGAAAACGCTGATTTTGGCACTGGTTGCAGGTATGTGTGGTGATGCTTTGTTGTCATGGTTGACCATGAGCGAAGTGTCTTTTTCCATCTTCCCTCTGATTGCACTCGTGCTAGCTGTACAGGCGCTTTACCAAGAATATCTTAACAACCCAGTATCAGAAGATATCCCACTTGTTGGTCTGGCGTGTTTCTTCGTGGGTGCATTTGGTCACTCTGCGTTTATCAAAGCGCAATACCCAGAAGCAGGCTCAAACTTCTTTGCGATCATGGTTTCAATGATCTTACTCGCATGGATTGGTAAGAAGCTAGGTTTTGTCAGCAAGAAGACTTCTGCGGAATAAGCAAAACGAATCAAATTAAAAAAAGCGAGCCATTGAGCTCGCTTTTTTGTATTTGACGCGGTGGGTTAAGCTTTGCGTTCCAATAGCACGCCCGCTTCCATATGGTGGGTATAAGGGAATTGGTCAAACAGAGCAAAACGCGTCACGTTGTGTGTTTCGCATAGAATGTCCAAGTTCTCTTTTAGAGTCTCAGGGTTACAAGAGATGTACATGATGCGCTCGTAACCTTGCACCATTTTACAAGTATCGACATCCATCCCAGCACGTGGTGGATCGACAAAAATCGTATTGCAGTTGTAGCTCTTCAGATCCACGCCTGCATCTTGTAGACGACGGAATTCACGTTTACCTTCGATTGCTTGAGTAAATTCCTCTGCTGATAGACGTAGGATTTGTACGTTATCAATCTTATTGGCGGCGATGTTGTACTGTGCAGATACAACCGATGGTTTTGCTAGCTCAGTTGCCAGGACGCGGTCGAAATTCTGTGCCAAGGCCAGCGAGAAGTTACCGTTACCACAGTAAAGTTCTAGTAGGTCGCCAGTGCTTTCTTGGGTGCAGTCGACCGCCCATTCCAGCATCTTCTCTGCGACTTTGCCGTTCGGCTGAGTGAAGCTGTTCTCTACTTGTTGGTAGATGTAGCTCTGACCATTTACATCGAGTTTCTCGACCACGTAGTCGCGGTCTAGGACAATCTTCATCTTACGAGCACGACCAATGATGTTTAGGTTGAAGCCTTCATCATTTAAGCGCTGTTTAAGGGCTTTCGCGTTTTCAATCCACTCTTCATCAAGTTGGCGATGGTAAAGGAGTGAAACCAGAATCTCACCACTTAGCGTCGATAGGAAATCCACCTGGAACAGTTTACGACGTAGCGAGTCGTTGTCTTTCATCGCTTCAACCAATAGCGGCATCAGGTCGTTGATCAGACGGCTTGCTGCAGGGAATTGGTCAACTCGGTATTTTTCACGAGTTTCTTGGTTGAACATGATGTAGTAAAGATCTTCGCCTTCATGCCAAACACGGAACTCAGCACGCATGCGGTAGTGCTGCTCTGGTGATTCAAACACTTCCAGTTCTGGCATGTTGTATGGCGCGAACATATCCGTGAGACGTTCGACTTTTTCAGCCAGTTGTTCTTGGTAGCGTTGTGGGTTTACATCAAGAGTAGCCATGATCTTACCTTTTATGGTGCATTCAATTTAAGAGCGCAGATTTTATTCAATCTCAATAGGATGTCCAGTTTTGTACTGGAATTGATTTAAAGATAGTGCGTACAGACAGAGTAGAAAGCAAAATCAATCAAAACGTTACAACTTGTAAGGGCAATATTGGCTGGACAAATAATCAATAGCTGAATAATATTTGCCTCAAGCTGGTGCTATCTAGCAATCTAGATGGCTGAAATGGGAATCTGGTGTGAATCCAGAACTGACGCGCAGCGGTAAAAGAGAACGAACGCTCATCAGACACTGCATTAGTTTATGTGGGAAGTCGAGTAAGTAGGCGGTACACCCGTGCTCTTGAGTCCGAATACCTGCCAGCAACTGAGCCACAGCACTGGACTGTCATGACGACAGGGCTCGGAAGGAATTACGCGATTTAGGACAATACAATGAGAAAATCCGCACTGGCGATCACTTTGGCATCGCTGCTTTCACCTGTCTCTTATCTACAGGCCCAAGAAACCTCTACTGACGAAACCATCGTTGTGACTGCAAACCGTTTTGAGCAAGCCGAAAGCCGTACGTTGGCAGATGTCGAAGTGGTTACTCGACAAGACATCGATCGCATTCAAGCGAAAACCCTACCAGATGTATTGCGTCGTCTTACGGGGATTCAAGTTTCACAAAATGGTGGCCGTGGTCAGTTAGCGTCTTTATTTGTTCGTGGAACCAGTTCCGACCAAGTTTTAGTACTGGTTGATGGCGTACGTTTTGCACGAGCAGCGAAGGGCGCTGTGGACTTTAACCAAATCCCACTTACTTACGTTCAACGGATTGAGTACGTGCGTGGTGCGCGTGCGTCACTTTATGGCTCAGAAGCGATTGGTGGCGTGATCAATATCATCACCATTGCGCGTGCTGACGAAGAAGGAACGAAGTTAAGTGCGGGTTTAGGTAGCTTAGATTACCAAGAATTGAGTGTGGCATCTGGCATTAAAGTCACAGAGAGCGGCCAGCTGAATATCGCGCTTGGTAGTGAAAGTGATGATGGTTATAACGTTCGTCCTGTACCTGGAGTTAATGACGGCGATCGCCATGGCTTTGATACAAAGAATGGTCTGCTAGGTTACGTGCATAACTTCAATGATCAGTGGTCTGTATTTGGTAACCTACGTGCTTACGAAAATGTTTATCAATATGACAGCAGCTACGGCAGTCGTGGTTATTACGAAGCAGAAAAAGACGACCTTTCTGCCACTCTGGGCGGTAAGTATCAGTCTGATAATGTAATGTCAGAACTACAAGTAACAGCACAGAAACAGAAGTCTTGGAACTATGAGCAAGCAAAAGGCAAACACTCAGGTACTGAAGATGAACTTGAGCAGCAAAATGTCCAGTGGACCAACAGTTACTTGCTAAACAACAATACGACGTTGGCTGGTGGTATTGATTGGCGTAATGAGTCTTATAAAGACAAGAATGCGAATAAAACGTTTGATCGTACCAATGGCGCTCTGTTTGGTATGGCAACCACCAGTATTGATAAAGCAATGCTTGAGGGCAGTGCTCGCCTTGATGATAACGAAGAATACGGTAGTGAGTTCACTTACAGTTTAGCTGCTGGTTACCAATTTGTGCCAGAGTTTGGGGTTAAAGCTTCTTTTGGTACTGCGTTTAAGGCTCCAAACCTATATCAACAGTATGACCCAACGTACGGTGAGAAAGATCTTAAGCCGGAAGAGTCAGATGCTTGGGAGCTAGCATTCAGCGGTGATGTCCAAGGCGTTTTTTGGTCCGTAACGGGTTATGACTATAAAATCACGAATCTTATCGATTACCATCCAACCACATATAAATATTTGAATGTCGATGGTGAAACACATATCCAAGGTGTGGAGCTTGTTGCTGAGTTTGATACAGGGATTGTGCAGCACCAGTTGAGTGCGGATTACAAAGATGCTGAAGACGATAAAGGGCATCAGTTGCAGCGCCGCGCTAAAGAAATGTATAAGTGGAACGCTTTAGTGAGCTTCGATAAAGTGGACTGGTCGGTTAGCTATCAGTACGTAGGTAAGCGTCCAGATGTGGATTACAGCACTTGGCCTTCACAAGATATCACGCTTTCTTCTTACTCGTTGGTTGATACGGCTGTGACTTACTATCCGAATGAGTCGACCTCTATTAGTGCTCGTATCGATAATCTATTTGATGAAGAGTATGAGATGGCAAAAGGTTACCCTGCCGCGGAGCGAGCGTACTATCTAAACGTTGGCTACGAATTCTAATCGTGAATGAACACAAACCGCCTTCGGGCGGTTTTTAATATTTTTGTGATGGAAAATCGAATGACGAAACCTAAGCAAGTGGTGATCAGTTGGTCCAATGGCAAAGATTCGACATTAACGCTTGAGCGCCTTAACGAGAATCCAAATTATCAAGTTGTCGGTTTGTACACGACTTACGTAGGGAAAGAAGTCCCTTTCCAAGCAACTCCGCTTGAGGTTGTACAAATGCAAGCAGACTTACTTGCGCTTCCGCTCATTACTATCGAACTGCCTGAAGTCTTTCCGAGTAACGACATTTATCAATCGACCATCGTTAATGCATTACAAAGTAGTGGTCTGAATATAGAAGCTGTCGCATTTGGCGATATGTTTTGCAATGGCATTGCCGAGTACCGACGCAGCTATATTGAACCTGCTGGCTGGGAGTGCGTCTTTCCGCTATTAGGGGAGAGCAGCGACAAACTAGCGATGGAAATCATAGAGCGTGGTATTCAAACGATGTTGATCACCATCGACGGAAGTGTTCTCCCTCCAGAGTGGTGTGGTCGCTGGTATGACAAAGTCCTAATAGAGTCATTACCAAGTCAAATTGATCCCTGTGGGGAAAATGGTGAATTTCACACACTGGTCACGTCTTCGCCGTCTTTTCAAGGGCATATCGAGCTAACGAAGCGAGATGTAGAATCTGGAGATAGATTCAGCCATCAAAGATACCATGCTAAAGCATTGCCAAAACAAATCTAAGCAGTATGATCGCAACGTTTCTGTTCTTTAGGTAAGGCTCGTGCGAGTAGCAAGTAAGAAAAAAGTCCTAGTTTTTGACTCCGGTGTTGGTGGTCTTTCTGTATTCCAAGAGATACATCGCCTATTGCCGCATCTTGACTACTTATACTTATTCGATAATCAGGCTTACCCTTATGGTGAACTCGATCAGGCGGTACTCATTTCACGAGTTAACCAACTGGTCTCTTCATTAGTCGAAGAACACCAAGTCGACATTGTTGTCATTGCTTGTAATACGGCAAGCACCATAGTGCTTCCTTCCTTACGTGAAAATCTATCGATTCCCGTTGTTGGTGTTGTCCCTGCGATTAAACCCGCATCGCTTTTGGCATCAAAAGGGGTAGGGCTGATCGCCACTCCGGCGACAGTAACACGCCAATATACTCACGAGTTAATACGAGACTTTGCGCAAGGCAAACCAGTTGAGCTGTTGGGATCAACTCGCTTGGTGGATATGGCCGAAGAGAAGTTGCGAGGCAACAGCGTTTCTCTAGACGAACTGACAAAAATCCTGCTTCCGCTTCGCGATAAAGTAGACGTTGCGGTACTCGGTTGTACTCACTTCCCTTTAATCAAAGAGGAAATTCATCAAGCTTTGGGTGGGGACGTTACTTTAATTGATTCGGGTGCAGCCATTGCACGTCGAGTAAAAGCATTACTATTAAGTGATGAAATTGAGGATACGGAAGAGGGAAGTAAGTCGATTTATGCCAGTGCAACTCCTTGGCAGGAAGATGCACTGAACATTTGTTTAAAGAAGCTAGGTTTTAATCCTGTTCTGGTTTACCACCATCCGGGTGTTTAGGATCGTTCGCAATTCTCACTTTTAGCGTTCTCTCCATATATTCCTTTTCATTCAGTTTAGCGATAGCTGGCTTGGCATCTGCCGCAGCCATCACGACAAAACCAAACCCTCTTCTTTTTCCAGTGCGCTTATCTTTCATTAAGCGTACTGCATAGACCTGTCCATATTCAGCAAACAAATCGCGAACGTGACTCTCATTGGCCTTATAAGGAAGGTTGCCGACATACAGAGTTTTAGTTGATGGATCCGAGTCCGTTGATTGAATAGAAGGTGTCTGGCTAGAAAATGAAAATAAAAAAGCAGTAGCGATAACACCAATGAGAAAACTCAAGGCTGGTGGGATGGTGACTTGAGAGAAGACGATTCCCCCAACGACGGCCAGCCCAGCACATAAAATCAGATTTTTTTTAGACGTCATTTTAATTACTACACATAGTGATAAAGAGATCGATTGTCCATTAACAGAATAGACACATGAATCTTACGTATATGGTTGGTGTTTTTCCAACCAATTGCTGTGATATGTCTCAAATGTGACGAAGAAATATGCAAATATCACGCTTTTGGCTAACTAATGACCTGTTGAAAGTTTTTTTGCAAAAAACGCTTGTACTAATTTCTCAACTCCCTATACTGCGCATCCACCGACACGGAGTGAGACGAAAGTCACACAGCGAGTCGGAAGTGAGAGAAAAAGAAATTTGAAAAAATGCTTGACTCTCTCACGGTGCGGAGTAAGATACGCACCCCTAACGACGAGCAACTAAGTTGCTGGATAAGTTAGAAAAGCTCTTTAAAAATATAAACCTATCAATCTGTGTGGGCACTCGTTGATGATAATCCAATTAGAAACTTCGGTTTCAAATTAGGTTTCAATGAAACGAAGTGACCATTCGAATTGGGAAGCAGCCTTGAGCTGTTTTGTTTTACTTTTCTAAAGTGAAAACCAATAAGAGCACAGTCAATTCAAACATTACTTTATGTAATGTTCAGTATTCATTGAGCCGACAAAATCTTAAATTGAAGAGTTTGATCATGGCTCAGATTGAACGCTGGCGGCAGGCCTAACACATGCAAGTCGAGCGGAAACGAGTTATCTGAACCTTCGGGGAACGATAACGGCGTCGAGCGGCGGACGGGTGAGTAATGCCTAGGAAATTGCCCTGATGTGGGGGATAACCATTGGAAACGATGGCTAATACCGCATGATGCCTACGGGCCAAAGAGGGGGACCTTCGGGCCTCTCGCGTCAGGATATGCCTAGGTGGGATTAGCTAGTTGGTGAGGTAAGGGCTCACCAAGGCAACGATCCCTAGCTGGTCTGAGAGGATGATCAGCCACACTGGAACTGAGACACGGTCCAGACTCCTACGGGAGGCAGCAGTGGGGAATATTGCACAATGGGCGCAAGCCTGATGCAGCCATGCCGCGTGTGTGAAGAAGGCCTTCGGGTTGTAAAGCACTTTCAGTCGTGAGGAAGGCGGCGTCGTTAATAGCGGCGTTGTTTGACGTTAGCGACAGAAGAAGCACCGGCTAACTCCGTGCCAGCAGCCGCGGTAATACGGAGGGTGCGAGCGTTAATCGGAATTACTGGGCGTAAAGCGCATGCAGGTGGTTTGTTAAGTCAGATGTGAAAGCCCGGGGCTCAACCTCGGAATAGCATTTGAAACTGGCAGACTAGAGTACTGTAGAGGGGGGTAGAATTTCAGGTGTAGCGGTGAAATGCGTAGAGATCTGAAGGAATACCGGTGGCGAAGGCGGCCCCCTGGACAGATACTGACACTCAGATGCGAAAGCGTGGGGAGCAAACAGGATTAGATACCCTGGTAGTCCACGCCGTAAACGATGTCTACTTGGAGGTTGTGGCCTTGAGCCGTGGCTTTCGGAGCTAACGCGTTAAGTAGACCGCCTGGGGAGTACGGTCGCAAGATTAAAACTCAAATGAATTGACGGGGGCCCGCACAAGCGGTGGAGCATGTGGTTTAATTCGATGCAACGCGAAGAACCTTACCTACTCTTGACATCCAGAGAACTTTCCAGAGATGGATTGGTGCCTTCGGGAACTCTGAGACAGGTGCTGCATGGCTGTCGTCAGCTCGTGTTGTGAAATGTTGGGTTAAGTCCCGCAACGAGCGCAACCCTTATCCTTGTTTGCCAGCGAGTAATGTCGGGAACTCCAGGGAGACTGCCGGTGATAAACCGGAGGAAGGTGGGGACGACGTCAAGTCATCATGGCCCTTACGAGTAGGGCTACACACGTGCTACAATGGCGCATACAGAGGGCGGCCAACTTGCGAGAGTGAGCGAATCCCAAAAAGTGCGTCGTAGTCCGGATTGGAGTCTGCAACTCGACTCCATGAAGTCGGAATCGCTAGTAATCGTGGATCAGAATGCCACGGTGAATACGTTCCCGGGCCTTGTACACACCGCCCGTCACACCATGGGAGTGGGCTGCAAAAGAAGTAGGTAGTTTAACCTTCGGGGGGACGCTTACCACTTTGTGGTTCATGACTGGGGTGAAGTCGTAACAAGGTAGCGCTAGGGGAACCTGGCGCTGGATCACCTCCTTAAACGATGATTATTGCGATGAGTGTTCACACAGATTGATGGTTTTGAAGCGAAAGCTTCGAGCTATTATTGCTCTTTAACAATTTGGAAAGCTGACAAAACAACAATTTATTGTTGTTTGTAAAGTTCTCAATGTTTATCGAAAGATAAACACCAAAAAACACATTCAAGTGTTCTTGGCTTTTTGTTTTCATTTTTTCTAAAAATGAAGGTAAAGAGATGAGTCCGGCAAAATCGAATGTCTCTCGCTCATTCAAATAATGAGAGACAACTTTGGTGATTTGAACATCAACTCGAAACTCCTTCGGGTTGTATGGTTAAGTGACTAAGCGTACACGGTGGATGCCTTGGCAGTCAGAGGCGATGAAGGACGTATTAACTTGCGATAAGCCCAGATTAGGTAGTAAAAACCACTTGAGTCTGGGATTTCCGAATGGGGAAACCCACTTACATAAGTAAGTATCGTTATGTGAATACATAGCATAACGAGGCGAACCGGGGGAACTGAAACATCTAAGTACCCCGAGGAAAAGAAATCAACCGAGATTCCGAAAGTAGCGGCGAGCGAAATTGGACTAGCCCTTAAGCTTTATAGGCGTCAGGTGAACAAGCTGGAAAGCTTGGCGATACAGGGTGATAGCCCCGTAACTGACGACGCATATTCAGTGAAATCGAGTAGGGCGGGACACGTGATATCCTGTCTGAATATGGGGGGACCATCCTCCAAGGCTAAATACTACTGACTGACCGATAGTGAACCAGTACCGTGAGGGAAAGGCGAAAAGAACCCCTGTGAGGGGAGTGAAATAGAACCTGAAACCGTGTACGTACAAGCAGTAGGAGCAGGCTTTTGTCCTGTGACTGCGTACCTTTTGTATAATGGGTCAGCGACTTATATTCAGTGGCAAGGTTAACCATCTAGGGGAGCCGTAGGGAAACCGAGTCTTAACTGGGCGTTCAGTCTCTGGATATAGACCCGAAACCAGGTGATCTAGCCATGGGCAGGTTGAAGGTTGAGTAACATCAACTGGAGGACCGAACCGACTAATGTTGAAAAATTAGCGGATGACTTGTGGCTAGGGGTGAAAGGCCAATCAAACCTGGAGATAGCTGGTTCTCCCCGAAAGCTATTTAGGTAGCGCCTCGGACGAATACTACTGGGGGTAGAGCACTGTTAAGGCTAGGGGGTCATCCCGACTTACCAACCCTTTGCAAACTCCGAATACCAGTAAGTACTATCCGGGAGACACACGGCGGGTGCTAACGTCCGTCGTGGAGAGGGAAACAACCCAGACCGCCAGCTAAGGTCCCAAATTACTACTAAGTGGGAAACGATGTGGGAAGGCTCAGACAGCCAGGATGTTGGCTTAGAAGCAGCCATCATTTAAAGAAAGCGTAATAGCTCACTGGTCGAGTCGGCCTGCGCGGAAGATGTAACGGGGCTAAGTAGTAAACCGAAGCTGCGGCAATGCACTTTTGTGCATTGGGTAGGGGAGCGTTCTGTAAGCGGTTGAAGGTGTGTGGTAACGCATGCTGGACGTATCAGAAGTGCGAATGCTGACATGAGTAACGATAAAGGGGGTGAAAAACCTCCTCGCCGGAAGACCAAGGGTTCCTGTCCAACGTTAATCGGGGCAGGGTAAGTCGACCCCTAAGGCGAGGCCGAAAGGCGTAGTCGATGGGAAACGGGTTAATATTCCCGTACTTCTTACAATTGCGATGGGGGGACGGAGAAGGCTAGGTGGGCCTGGCGACGGTTGTCCAGGTTCAAGTGCGTAGGCTGAGAAATTAGGTAAATCCGGTTTCTCTTAAGGCTGAGACACGACGTCGAGCTACTACGGTAGTGAAGTCATTGATGCCATGCTTCCAGGAAAAGCCTCTAAGCTTCAGATTGTAAGGAATCGTACCCCAAACCGACACAGGTGGTCGGGTAGAGAATACCAAGGCGCTTGAGAGAACTCGGGTGAAGGAACTAGGCAAAATGGTACCGTAACTTCGGGAGAAGGTACGCTCTCGACGGTGAAGTCCCTCGCGGATGGAGCTATTGAGAGTCGCAGATACCAGGTGGCTGCAACTGTTTATTAAAAACACAGCACTGTGCAAAATCGCAAGATGACGTATACGGTGTGACGCCTGCCCGGTGCCGGAAGGTTAATTGATGGGGTTAGACTTCGGTCGAAGCTCTTGATCGAAGCCCCGGTAAACGGCGGCCGTAACTATAACGGTCCTAAGGTAGCGAAATTCCTTGTCGGGTAAGTTCCGACCTGCACGAATGGCGTAATGATGGCCACGCTGTCTCCACCCGAGACTCAGTGAAATTGAAATCGCTGTGAAGATGCAGTGTACCCGCGGCTAGACGGAAAGACCCCGTGAACCTTTACTACAGCTTGGCACTGAACATTGACCCTACATGTGTAGGATAGGTGGGAGGCTTTGAAGCGCAGTCGCTAGATTGCGTGGAGCCGTCCTTGAAATACCACCCTTGTAGTGTTGATGTTCTAACGTCGACCCCTTATCGGGGTTGCGGACAGTGCCTGGTGGGTAGTTTGACTGGGGCGGTCTCCTCCCAAAGCGTAACGGAGGAGCACGAAGGTGGGCTAATCACGGTTGGACATCGTGAGGTTAGTGCAATGGCATAAGCCCGCTTGACTGCGAGAATGACAATTCGAGCAGGTGCGAAAGCAGGTCATAGTGATCCGGTGGTTCTGAATGGAAGGGCCATCGCTCAACGGATAAAAGGTACTCCGGGGATAACAGGCTGATACCGCCCAAGAGTTCATATCGACGGCGGTGTTTGGCACCTCGATGTCGGCTCATCACATCCTGGGGCTGAAGTCGGTCCCAAGGGTATGGCTGTTCGCCATTTAAAGTGGTACGCGAGCTGGGTTTAGAACGTCGTGAGACAGTTCGGTCCCTATCTGCCGTGGGCGTTGGAGAATTGAAAGGGGCTGCTCCTAGTACGAGAGGACCGGAGTGGACGAACCTCTGGTGTTCGGGTTGTGTCGCCAGACGCATTGCCCGGTAGCTAAGTTCGGGATCGATAACCGCTGAAAGCATCTAAGCGGGAAGCGAGCCTTGAGATGAGTTCTCCCTGATACTTTAAGTATCCTAAAGGGTTGTCGTAGACTACGACGTTGATAGGCAGGGTGTGTAAGCGTTGTGAGGCGTTGAGCTAACCTGTACTAATTGCCCGTGAGGCTTAACCATACAACACCCAAGGGGTTTTGATGGACTCAATGAAAGAACGTTGAATGTGTAAGAACGAGAATTAAAAAAACAGCTTTCCGAATTATTCGATTTGCAAGCAAATCTCACCCTAAAGGGTCGCACTAAAGTGCGTTTGAATTTGCGAGCAAATTGATAAAGAATTTGCTTGGCGACCATAGCGTTTTGGACCCACCTGACTTCCATGCCGAACTCAGAAGTGAAACGAAATAGCGCCGATGGTAGTGTGGGGTTTCCCCATGTGAGAGTAGGACATCGCCAGGCTTTATTTTGCACTTGCTTAAGATTTAAGCAAGTCACCATAAAGCTCTAATCTTTTTAGAGTTTTATGTTGACTTTCAAAGTGGAAAGCGTATTATACGCACCTCGCTTAAGTGCTAAGGCACTGAAAGCCAAGCTCTTTAACAATATAGACCTATCAATCTGTGTGGGCACTCGTTGATGATAATCCAATTAGATACCTCGGTATCAAATTAGGTTTCAATGATACGAAGTGACCATTGAATCTTCGGATTCAGCACAGTCAATTCAAACATTACTTATGTAATGTTCAGTATTCATTGAGCCGAACAAAATCTTAAATTGAAGAGTTTGATCATGGCTCAGATTGAACGCTGGCGGCAGGCCTAACACATGCAAGTCGAGCGGAAACGAGTTATCTGAACCTTCGGGGAACGATAACGGCGTCGAGCGGCGGACGGGTGAGTAATGCCTAGGAAATTGCCCTGATGTGGGGGATAACCATTGGAAACGATGGCTAATACCGCATGATGCCTACGGGCCAAAGAGGGGGACCTTCGGGCCTCTCGCGTCAGGATATGCCTAGGTGGGATTAGCTAGTTGGTGAGGTAAGGGCTCACCAAGGCGACGATCCCTAGCTGGTCTGAGAGGATGATCAGCCACACTGGAACTGAGACACGGTCCAGACTCCTACGGGAGGCAGCAGTGGGGAATATTGCACAATGGGCGCAAGCCTGATGCAGCCATGCCGCGTGTGTGAAGAAGGCCTTCGGGTTGTAAAGCACTTTCAGTCGTGAGGAAGGCGTTGTCGTTAATAGCGGCATCGTTTGACGTTAGCGACAGAAGAAGCACCGGCTAACTCCGTGCCAGCAGCCGCGGTAATACGGAGGGTGCGAGCGTTAATCGGAATTACTGGGCGTAAAGCGCATGCAGGTGGTTTGTTAAGTCAGATGTGAAAGCCCGGGGCTCAACCTCGGAATAGCATTTGAAACTGGCAGACTAGAGTACTGTAGAGGGGGGTAGAATTTCAGGTGTAGCGGTGAAATGCGTAGAGATCTGAAGGAATACCGGTGGCGAAGGCGGCCCCCTGGAC
The DNA here is from genome assembly GCF_055393305.1 of Vibrio sp. JCM 18905. Lineage (NCBI taxonomy): Bacteria > Pseudomonadati > Pseudomonadota > Gammaproteobacteria > Vibrionales > Vibrionaceae > Vibrio > Vibrio sp. JCM 18905. The sequence continues at coordinate 278,306 of NZ_AP043880.1, forward strand.
AGATACTGACACTCAGATGCGAAAGCGTGGGGAGCAAACAGGATTAGATACCCTGGTAGTCCACGCCGTAAACGATGTCTACTTGGAGGTTGTGGCCTTGAGCCGTGGCTTTCGGAGCTAACGCGTTAAGTAGACCGCCTGGGGAGTACGGTCGCAAGATTAAAACTCAAATGAATTGACGGGGGCCCGCACAAGCGGTGGAGCATGTGGTTTAATTCGATGCAACGCGAAGAACCTTACCTACTCTTGACATCCAGAGAACTTTCCAGAGATGGATTGGTGCCTTCGGGAACTCTGAGACAGGTGCTGCATGGCTGTCGTCAGCTCGTGTTGTGAAATGTTGGGTTAAGTCCCGCAACGAGCGCAACCCTTATCCTTGTTTGCCAGCGAGTAATGTCGGGAACTCCAGGGAGACTGCCGGTGATAAACCGGAGGAAGGTGGGGACGACGTCAAGTCATCATGGCCCTTACGAGTAGGGCTACACACGTGCTACAATGGCGCATACAGAGGGCGGCCAACTTGCGAGAGTGAGCGAATCCCAAAAAGTGCGTCGTAGTCCGGATTGGAGTCTGCAACTCGACTCCATGAAGTCGGAATCGCTAGTAATCGTGGATCAGAATGCCACGGTGAATACGTTCCCGGGCCTTGTACACACCGCCCGTCACACCATGGGAGTGGGCTGCAAAAGAAGTAGGTAGTTTAACCTTCGGGGGGACGCTTACCACTTTGTGGTTCATGACTGGGGTGAAGTCGTAACAAGGTAGCGCTAGGGGAACCTGGCGCTGGATCACCTCCTTATACGATGATTATTGCGATGAGTGTTCACACAGATTGATACGGTTTATGAAGTTTAAGAGATAGAACATCCCCCAAGATGTTCAACTTAGTGTCCCGTTCGTCTAGAGGCCTAGGACACCGCCCTTTCACGGCGGTAACAGGGGTTCGACTCCCCTACGGGATACCATTGGGTCGTTAGCTCAGTTGGTAGAGCAGTTGACTTTTAATCAATTGGTCGCAGGTTCGAATCCTGCACGACCCACCATTTCCTTCCACGGAAATCAAAATAATGTGGGCGATTAGCTCAGTTGGGAGAGCACCTGCCTTACAAGCAGGGGGTCACTGGTTCGAGCCCGGTATCGCCCACCATTCTCTAAGTATTTTTGGAATAAAACGTCCAAACCAGAACAAGCAATTGATACTGGTTGGCATTTTTGACTCTGAAAGTCTTTAGAAAATGTAACTTCCTTGTGAAGAAACATAGCTCTTTAACAATTTGGAAAGCTGACAAAACAACAATTTATTGTTGTTTGTAAAGTTCTCAAAGTATTCCTTATGGAATACAACTAAAAACACATTCAAGTGTTCTTGGAATTTGAGTCCGGCAAAATCGAATGTCTCTCGCTCATTCAAATAATGAGAGACAACTTTGGTGATTTGATTATCAACTCGAAACTCCTTCGGGTTGTATGGTTAAGTGACTAAGCGTACACGGTGGATGCCTTGGCAGTCAGAGGCGATGAAGGACGTATTAACTTGCGATAAGCCCAGATTAGGTAGTAAAAACCACTTGAGTCTGGGATTTCCGAATGGGGAAACCCACTTACATAAGTAAGTATCGTTATGTGAATACATAGCATAACGAGGCGAACCGGGGGAACTGAAACATCTAAGTACCCCGAGGAAAAGAAATCAACCGAGATTCCGAAAGTAGCGGCGAGCGAAATTGGACTAGCCCTTAAGCTTTATAGGCGTCAGGTGAACAAGCTGGAAAGCTTGGCGATACAGGGTGATAGCCCCGTAACTGACGACGCATATTCAGTGAAATCGAGTAGGGCGGGACACGTGATATCCTGTCTGAATATGGGGGGACCATCCTCCAAGGCTAAATACTACTGACTGACCGATAGTGAACCAGTACCGTGAGGGAAAGGCGAAAAGAACCCCTGTGAGGGGAGTGAAATAGAACCTGAAACCGTGTACGTACAAGCAGTAGGAGCAGGCTTTGTCCTGTGACTGCGTACCTTTTGTATAATGGGTCAGCGACTTATATTCAGTGGCAAGGTTAACCATCTAGGGGAGCCGTAGGGAAACCGAGTCTTAACTGGGCGTTCAGTCTCTGGATATAGACCCGAAACCAGGTGATCTAGCCATGGGCAGGTTGAAGGTTGAGTAACATCAACTGGAGGACCGAACCGACTAATGTTGAAAAATTAGCGGATGACTTGTGGCTAGGGGTGAAAGGCCAATCAAACCTGGAGATAGCTGGTTCTCCCCGAAAGCTATTTAGGTAGCGCCTCGGACGAATACTACTGGGGGTAGAGCACTGTTAAGGCTAGGGGGTCATCCCGACTTACCAACCCTTTGCAAACTCCGAATACCAGTAAGTACTATCCGGGAGACACACGGCGGGTGCTAACGTCCGTCGTGGAGAGGGAAACAACCCAGACCGCCAGCTAAGGTCCCAAATTACTACTAAGTGGGAAACGATGTGGGAAGGCTCAGACAGCCAGGATGTTGGCTTAGAAGCAGCCATCATTTAAAGAAAGCGTAATAGCTCACTGGTCGAGTCGGCCTGCGCGGAAGATGTAACGGGGCTAAGTAGTAAACCGAAGCTGCGGCAATGCACTTTGTGCATTGGGTAGGGGAGCGTTCTGTAAGCGGTTGAAGGTGTGTGGTAACGCATGCTGGACGTATCAGAAGTGCGAATGCTGACATGAGTAACGATAAAGGGGGTGAAAAACCTCCTCGCCGGAAGACCAAGGGTTCCTGTCCAACGTTAATCGGGGCAGGGTAAGTCGACCCCTAAGGCGAGGCCGAAAGGCGTAGTCGATGGGAAACGGGTTAATATTCCCGTACTTCTTACAATTGCGATGGGGGGACGGAGAAGGCTAGGTGGGCCTGGCGACGGTTGTCCAGGTTCAAGTGCGTAGGCTGAAGAGTTAGGTAAATCCGGCTCTTCTTAAGGCTGAGACACGACGTCGAGCATCTACGGATGTGAAGTCATTGATGCCATGCTTCCAGGAAAAGCCTCTAAGCTTCAGATTGTAAGGAATCGTACCCCAAACCGACACAGGTGGTCGGGTAGAGAATACCAAGGCGCTTGAGAGAACTCGGGTGAAGGAACTAGGCAAAATGGTACCGTAACTTCGGGAGAAGGTACGCTCTCGACGGTGAAGTCCCTCGCGGATGGAGCTATTGAGAGTCGCAGATACCAGGTGGCTGCAACTGTTTATTAAAAACACAGCACTGTGCAAAATCGCAAGATGACGTATACGGTGTGACGCCTGCCCGGTGCCGGAAGGTTAATTGATGGGGTTAGACTTCGGTCGAAGCTCTTGATCGAAGCCCCGGTAAACGGCGGCCGTAACTATAACGGTCCTAAGGTAGCGAAATTCCTTGTCGGGTAAGTTCCGACCTGCACGAATGGCGTAATGATGGCCACGCTGTCTCCACCCGAGACTCAGTGAAATTGAAATCGCTGTGAAGATGCAGTGTACCCGCGGCTAGACGGAAAGACCCCGTGAACCTTTACTACAGCTTGGCACTGAACATTGACCCTACATGTGTAGGATAGGTGGGAGGCTTTGAAGCGCAGTCGCTAGATTGCGTGGAGCCGTCCTTGAAATACCACCCTTGTAGTGTTGATGTTCTAACGTCGACCCCTTATCGGGGTTGCGGACAGTGCCTGGTGGGTAGTTTGACTGGGGCGGTCTCCTCCCAAAGCGTAACGGAGGAGCACGAAGGTGGGCTAATCACGGTTGGACATCGTGAGGTTAGTGCAATGGCATAAGCCCGCTTGACTGCGAGAATGACAATTCGAGCAGGTGCGAAAGCAGGTCATAGTGATCCGGTGGTTCTGAATGGAAGGGCCATCGCTCAACGGATAAAAGGTACTCCGGGGATAACAGGCTGATACCGCCCAAGAGTTCATATCGACGGCGGTGTTTGGCACCTCGATGTCGGCTCATCACATCCTGGGGCTGAAGTCGGTCCCAAGGGTATGGCTGTTCGCCATTTAAAGTGGTACGCGAGCTGGGTTTAGAACGTCGTGAGACAGTTCGGTCCCTATCTGCCGTGGGCGTTGGAGAATTGAAAGGGGCTGCTCCTAGTACGAGAGGACCGGAGTGGACGAACCTCTGGTGTTCGGGTTGTGTCGCCAGACGCATTGCCCGGTAGCTAAGTTCGGGATCGATAACCGCTGAAAGCATCTAAGCGGGAAGCGAGCCTTGAGATGAGTTCTCCCTGATACTTTAAGTATCCTAAAGGGTTGTCGTAGACTACGACGTTGATAGGCAGGGTGTGTAAGCGTTGTGAGGCGTTGAGCTAACCTGTACTAATTGCCCGTGAGGCTTAACCATACAACACCCAAGGGGTTTTGATGGACTCAATGAAAGAACGTTGAATGTGTAAGAACGAGAATTAAAAAAACAGCTTTCCGAATTAAAGAATTTGCTTGGCGACCATAGCGTTTTGGACCCACCTGACTTCCATGCCGAACTCAGAAGTGAAACGAAATAGCGCCGATGGTAGTGTGGGGCTTCCCCATGTGAGAGTAGGACATCGCCAGGCTTTAAATTTTGGACACTTGCTGATTACAAGCGAGTGATACCACTGCGGAGTGGTAGTTCAGTTGGTTAGAATACCGGCCTGTCACGCCGGGGGTCGCGGGTTCGAGTCCCGTCCACTCCGCCATTTATATTAAGCCTCAGTCGAAAGACTGGGGCTTTTTCCGTTTTGGTTACCCGACTTACCTTAACCTCATTTCCATATTGAAACCTTGCATCGAGAGGCAGGCTCCTCTCTTCGCTATGCTTTCTAAGCCCTGTCATGAGTGAGGTGTTGCGCAGTTCTTTCTGTGTGGTTTCTGCTGAACAGGATCCCAGTCTCGAGCGCTAGTTTTGAGTCCCTGTGCTGACTCATTAAAGCTCCCTTTTATTACGTGTTAGAGAGCTTATTCACTAGCGTAGTGTAAGAAAGAGTAAGATCGGAAGACTGAGTTATTAAGCACCTAGCCACTAACTCATGTATTGCCTTTCTAGATTCTAGGTTGTTGCGTTTGGGGTTAAGTTGCGTCTCGCAAGCTTATTTTACTGAAGTCTACTAATATAGAGGTCTAATAGAGTATTAAGCTGTTGGATCCAGGAATAATAAAAAAGCCCAGCAGGAAAATGCTGAGCTTTGAAGCTAACTATGCTTATAAGATGCGTTTTAAAACCCCATCTGCTTTTAGGCGGGTTATTTTTCTTACTAACCGCTGCACCCCTATCGGATAATCTTCCACTTTTTCTAGCTGTTTATAAGTACAGATAAGATGGGTATGCTCAAGGATACGCGAAACTTCATCTTCGAACTTCTCAGTGAGCTTCGCATAATTGTCTTGGATGAGTAGCCCATTTTCTAGATCAAGTGACCAAGCCCGAGGATTTAAGTTATTCCCCGTCAGTAGCATATAGCGTTTATCAACCCAAATGCCTTTGAGATGGAAGCTATTATTGTCATGCTTCCAGAGGTGAATTGACAGTTTACGCGCAGCGATATTCGCTTCATTTGCTTTCGCAAAGCGGCGTAGGTTTACTTCATACAGATATGGAAGCCCGCCAATGGTTTTAAAGTCTTCCTCAGGAGCAATATAAAAGTCGTTTGCTGTCTTGTCGCCCACAACAATAGTTACTTTCACACCGCGTTTCATGGCTCGCTTCACTTCACGATGCAGCGCTTTAGGGAAGTTAAAGTAAGGCGTACAGATAAAGATTTCGTTTTGGGCGGCCGCTAGTAACTTTACAATCTGTTGATTGAGCAGATTGCGGCGTTTGCCTAGACCAACTAGCGGGGTGATTTTTACACTTTCCTCTGTTGCAGGTTGGTCTTCAAACTGATAATTAGCTTGAGCAAGTGAAGCTCTCAGTTGACGAATCGCCGACTTAATTTCTTTGGTTTCTGGCTTATCTTTTCCAGCAAGATCATTGACAGCTGGGTGAGCAATCATCTCTTCCTGAATGAATTGCACCATTGAATTAGCTAAAGACTCATGTCGAATCACATGGTAACGATCAAAGCGATAGCGTTCGTGATAGTGCAGATAAACGTTATTTAAGCTTGCCCCACTGTAGATTACAGTATCATCGACAATGAAGCCTTTTAAATGCAGTACCCCAAAAACCTCTCTGCCACGCACAGGTATGCCATAGACAGGGATCGGATGTTGGTACTTATTGGCATACGCTTTGTAAAGCGCAGAATTACCCTCAGATGTTTCCGCACCAATCAGGCCACGCTGCGCTCGATGCCAGTCGACACAGATATTGATGTCCAACCCAGGATTGCGCTGTTTCGCTTCATAAAGCGCAGTGAGAATTTCACGTCCAGCTTCATCATCTTCCAGATATAGAGCGACTAGGTAAATTCGCGACGTTGCTTTGCTGATTGCATCCAAAAGACGAGTCCTGAATGATTCTGCTGAATACAGAACATCAAAGTCTTCCGGATTGACAGCGAGACTTGGCAACTGTTCGAATGGATTCCTACTTACTATCATATCGGTATGAGTACCTTAGTTTAGTGCAATATTGCGAACCTGCCATTTTATCAAAGATATGATTTACCTGGCTACAAAAGCGCGCGTTTTGATGTCGTTGAAGAGATGAATTGCATTGGAATGAGATCTTTACCGCTATCTACATAGCGTTGAAATGCCATTTTTAGCGGGTGTGGTAGCTCAGAGCAATCAATGGTTTTGAATCCATGCTTGGAATAATAGGATTCGAGATGTGTAAACGAGAAGCAATAATCGCCATCAATGAAAACATTGTTTTTACAATGAGTTAGTAGTTCTTTTCCAATGCCAGTTCCCCTAAGTGTCGGAATGACCAGCATTCCCGTCAGCAACCGAGATCTATCTACGGTTTTTAAGCGTAGTAACGCAACAATTTCACCTTTATGGCTAGCTGTAATGATCAGTTCATCCTTTTTGGCTCGACCCGAAGGGTAATGCGCTTTGTACAACCTCTTAATGAGAGGCAGCTTGATAGGATTTAACACTTCTATGATTAATGAGTCAGGTATTGTCACTGCGGTTAAAAGATAACTAATGTAGAATGTCGACAGTTTAAGAGAATCTTATCTGACGTTGCAAACCTACTATGCAAATTAAAACAAATGCAAGCCTTAAGGCTTACCATACTTTTGGGATTGAACAGTCGTGTTCCTATTTAGCGACCATCGAGTCGCTCGAGGAGGTTATCCAACTATTTCAAGACCCGAGATTCACCCATTTACCGAAACTTTTTTTAGGTAAAGGAAGTAATGTTCTTTTCACTGAGCATTTTGACGGGTTAGTGATCGTTAATCGAATCATGGGTAAAGATGTGACGGAAACGGATGACCAATACCTATTGCATGTTGCAGGTGGTGAAGACTGGCCTGAGTTGGTTTCCTGGTGTGTGAGTCAGGGAATTGGTGGGTTAGAAAACCTAGCCCTGATCCCTGGCTGTGCAGGCTCGGCTCCTATTCAAAACATTGGAGCCTATGGGCTAGAACTAAAAGACATTTGTGATTACGTGGATGTTCTTGATCTAACTACATTTGAACATAGAAGAATGAGCGCCAGAGACTGTGACTTTGGCTACCGAGACTCCATTTTTAAACACGCTTTGCATGAAAAGTGCTTTATTACCGCACTAGGGCTTAAGTTGGCTAAGCAATGGCAACCGGTTAATCAATATGGTCCTTTAAAAGATATTCCGGAAGAACAACTTAGCCCAGCAACAATCTTCGAGCGAGTTTGCCAAGTGCGAACGGAGAAACTGCCGGATCCAGTCAAGGTAGGTAACGCAGGAAGTTTCTTTAAAAACCCAGTGATCACTCAAGATCATTATGATCGGCTCATGAAGCAACATACTAATATCGTGGCCTATCCAACTCCTGGCGGAATGAAAGTCGCGGCTGGTTGGCTGATTGATCAGTGCGGATTAAAGGGGAAGTCTGTGCATGGTGCACAGGTCAACCCTATGCAAGCCTTGGTTTTGACCAACATGGACAACTGCAGTGCCGATGATGTTGTCGCACTTGCTTCCCTAGTGAAGCAGGCAGTGTGGGATAAATACCAAATAGAACTTGAGCATGAAGTTCGATTTCTGAACCGTACCGGGGAAACCAACCTGGCTCAGATCGAGGCGTTAAGATGAGAAAAGATCACTCTACGAAACTTCATATCTTAAAGTCATTAAGTAACGGCGAGTTTCATTCTGGAGAGGCGCTGGGCGAAGCCCTGAATGTATCCAGAGCGGCAATAGCTAAGCATATTAAAGGTCTTAGTGAGTGGGGCATTGATATTTATCGAGTGCAAGGGCGCGGTTACCAGTTGGCATCACCATTGCAGTTGCTAGATGAAGCTCTCCTTACTGCTAGTGCGGAGTCACTTGTTGAGCTTGTTCCTGTGATTAACTCAACCAACCAGTATTTGCTTGATAGAGTTGCAGAGTCAGAAAAGGGCCGTGTTTGTATAGCTGAGTATCAAGCACAAGGACGTGGTCGCCGCGGTAGACAATGGATCTCTCCATTTGGCTCTAACTTATACCTATCCATGTACTGGCGATTAGATGCGGGAATGGCCGCGGCAATGGGCTTAAGCCTTGTTATTGGTATTGCCGCAGTGGAAGCACTAGAAGAAATGGGCATACAAGGCGTTAAACTCAAGTGGCCAAATGACCTGTATTATCAAGATAAAAAACTGGCAGGAATCTTAGTGGAGATGTCAGGGCAGGCCGGTGGTGCTGCTCATCTTGTGATTGGGATGGGGCTCAATATTGGAATGCCTGATGAGCAACCTGAGATTGATCAACCATGGACAACATTGAATCAGGTAAACGAGAGTCTCGTGATCGATAGAAATGTCCTAGCGACGACGCTTATCAAGCATTGGAATTCCGCACTTATCGAGTATGAACTGAAAGGGCTTACCAGCTTTGTCGAACGTTGGAATCGATTAGATAACTTTCTCAATCGTCAAGTCAAGCTGCTCATCGGACCTAGAGAGGTGCACGGCGTCGTACGCGGCATCGATCATCAAGGCGGGATATTACTCGAAACCTCGCAAGGGCTAGAGACTTACATTGGTGGCGAAATCTCGTTGCGTAAAAGCGATTGACGTTCAATTACTTTCGTAAAGACACCTTATCAACCAAGTGGTTGACGCCTTTGTGTAGAATCAAATGGGCTCTTTCTCGGGTGGGAAGAATATTCAGCTCCAAGTTGAGCCCATTAATATCATGCCAAATTTGTTTCGCTTTTTGCTTTGCTTCATCGACTGACAGTTGCGTGTAGTGACTAAAATAAGAACCGGGTTTAGTAAAAGCCCCTTGGCGAAACTTTAAAAATCGTTCCACATACCACTGTTCAATTGTCTCTGTTTCAGCATCGACATAGATCGAAAAATCCAAAAAATCAGAGACAAAGACGCGATGTGGATCATGCGGATAATCCATTCCACTTTGTAGAACGTTTAAACCTTCAATGATAAGAACATCCGGTCTATCCACTTTTCTTAGTTCATCAGTAATGTCATACGTGATGTGAGAATAGATGGGTACTTCAAGATCGGGTTTTCCCGCCTTTACGTCAGACATGAACTCGACTAAACGCTTGATATCATAGGACTCAGGAAACCCTTTACGATGCATGATACCGCGTTCTTCTAGTACCTTTTTAGGATATAGAAAGCCATCTGTAGTGACCAAGGACACTTTGGGATGATTCTCCCAACGAGAAAGCAATGCGGTCAGAATACGAGCTGTCGTACTTTTGCCTACAGCGACACTGCCGGCGATACCAATCACAAAAGGAGGGGCATGTTCTTCCGTATTCAAGAATTGTTGTAATACAGAGTTGCGGCTTTGACGCGCTTGGACATACAGATTCAAAAGACGAGACAAAGGAAGGTAGATTTCTACCGCTTCCTCCATGGTTAGGTTTTCATTAATGCCCTGAAGCGCAGTCAAGTCGTCTTCAGAAAGTGTCATCGGTACAGAGTTTCTTAACTCGGCCCAGTTTGCACGGTCAAATGACAAAAATGGACTCATGGGTCTCTTTTATCCTTGGTTTAGTAGAAGCAAGAACATACATCAAGCTAACTTCAAAGCAAACGACAAAGGTCGAAGTTTACTTTAAAAAAGCCAAGTTTGTACGAATTTGCAGCAAACGAATCTAAAAAATCGAATTTTATGATTTTTTTTAAAATTACTATTGCAACCTCGAAAATCATTCAATAGAATGCGCACCACTTATGCCGACTTAGCTCAGTAGGTAGAGCAACTGACTTGTAATCAGTAGGTCACCAGTTCGATTCCGGTAGTCGGCACCATTCTTTCCTTTAGTAGTCTGAATGGCTTGAAAATTTGGAGGGGTTCCCGAGTGGCCAAAGGGAGCAGACTGTAAATCTGCCGGCACTGCCTTCGATGGTTCGAATCCGTCCCCCTCCACCATATTCTTTAGGAAATAGCTCTCAGAGTTACGTGTTGCGGGCATCGTATAATGGCTATTACCTCAGCCTTCCAAGCTGATGATGCGGGTTCGATTCCCGCTGCCCGCTCCACTCTAATTTGAGTGCTGATATAGCTCAGGTGGTAGAGCGCATCCTTGGTAAGGATGAGGTCGGCAGTTCGAGTCTGCCTATCAGCACCAGCTCTCAAGTTTATTTCCTTTTGATATTAGATTTACCAATTATCTTTTTTTGGTTGCGTGGTCAATTTGGGCCACCTAAATCCGTACCTAGAGGGACCACTCATGTCTAAAGAAAAATTTGAACGTACGAAACCGCACGTTAACGTTGGTACTATCGGCCACGTTGACCACGGTAAAACAACTCTAACTGCAGCTATCTGTACTACTCTTGCTAAAGTTTACGGCGGTGTAGCTAAAGACTTCGCATCTATCGATAACGCTCCAGAAGAGCGTGAGCGCGGTATCACAATCGCAACTTCTCACGTTGAGTACGACACTCCAACTCGTCACTACGCACACGTTGACTGTCCAGGACACGCGGACTACGTTAAAAACATGATCACTGGTGCTGCACAGATGGACGGTGGTATCCTAGTTGTTGCTGCGACAGATGGCCCAATGCCACAAACTCGTGAGCACATCCTACTAGGCCGTCAGGTTGGTATCCCATACATCATCGTATTCATGAACAAATGTGACATGGTTGACGATGAAGAGCTACTAGAACTAGTAGAAATGGAAGTTCGTGAACTTCTATCTGAATACGATTTCCCAGGTGATGACCTACCAGTTATCCAAGGTTCTGCACTAGGCGCACTAAACGGCGAAGAGCAGTGGGAAGCGAAAATCGTTGAACTAGCTGAAGCGCTAGATACTTACATCCCTGAGCCAGAGCGTGCGGTAGATCAGCCATTCCTAATGCCTATCGAAGACGTATTCTCAATCCAAGGTCGTGGTACAGTAGTAACTGGTCGTATCGAGCGTGGTATCCTAACTGTAGGTGACGAAGTTGCTATCGTAGGTATCAAGGAAACAACTACTACAACATGTACTGGTGTAGAGATGTTCCGTAAGCTTCTAGACGAAGGCCGTGCAGGTGAGAACGTTGGTGCACTTCTACGTGGTACTAAGCGTGACGAAGTTGAACGTGGTCAAGTACTAGCGAAGCCTGGTTCAATCACTCCACACACTAAGTTCGAATCAGAAGTATACGTACTGTCTAAAGATGAAGGTGGTCGTCACACTCCATTCTTCAAAGGCTACCGTCCACAGTTCTACTTCCGTACAACTGACGTAACTGGTGACATCCAGCTACCAGAAGGCGTAGAAATGGTAATGCCAGGTGACAACGTACAGATGACTGTTGAGCTAATCGCACCAATCGCAATGGACGAAGGTCTACGTTTCGCGATCCGTGAAGGTGGCCGTACAGTAGGTGCTGGTGTTGTTGCTAAGATCTTCGACTAATTCATAGCGAATTAGCGATGCTTTCGGAAAATCTTGAATTAGATTTGACGAACCAGTAGCAAAAAGGGCATCATTTGATGCCCTTTTTCTGCACTCAACATTATTTTTGCTGTTTTCTTGTTCAGAAGTGGGTTGGGCGCAGAGCAAGATTAAGCAAAGATGCTTAATCTTAAGAAGAGTACGCTGATTTTTTCAGCGATATGGAGTTTGCCCTGCAACAGCGGGGTTGTTGTCGTCTATATTAAGACTTGTAACAGGTTGGTTTTATGAAAGCAAATAATGCTGAAACTCCTGATAGCTCAAACGCAGCAGATACGTTTAAGTGGTTAGCCGCTTTCGTATTGGCAGCTGCCGCTGTTGTGGGTAATTACCTGTATGGTGAAATGTCTGTAGTGGTTCGTGCTGCAGGCGTTGTTGTTCTTATTGCAGCTGCCTTAGGCGTTGCAGCAACAACGACTAAAGGTAAAGCAGCGATCAGTTTTGCAAAAGAATCGCGTATGGAAGTACGTAAAGTTGTTTGGCCTACTCGCCAAGAAACCATGCAAACAACACTGATCGTTTTAGCTGTAAGTATTGTAATGGCTCTAGTGCTATGGGGTATTGACGGAATTATGGTTCGTCTAGTAGCTCTAGCAACTGGGGTATAGAGGGTTTTTATTCATGAGTGAAGCTCCAAAAAAACGCTGGTATGTGGTTCAAGCCTTCTCTGGATTTGAAGGTCGTGTAGCTCAATCTCTGCGCGAGCATATCAAAATGCACGGCATGGAAGAGCTATTCGGTGAAGTACTGGTTCCTACTGAAGAAGTAGTAGAAATGCGCGCGGGTCAGCGTCGCAAATCTGAGCGTAAGTTCTTCCCAGGTTACGTCCTTGTTCAGATGATTATGAACGATGAATCATGGCACCTAGTACGCAGTGTGCCGCGTGTCATGGGCTTCATTGGTGGTACCTCAGATCGTCCGGCACCTATCACGGATAAAGAGGCTGACGCGATTCTTAATCGTCTTGAGAAAGCGAGTGAAGCGCCTCGTCCACGTACAATGTACGAAGCGGGTGAAGTGGTACGTGTTAACGAAGGTCCATTTGCTGACTTCAACGGTACTGTTGAAGAAGTGGATTACGAGAAGAGCCGCCTGAAAGTGTCTGTCTCGATCTTTGGTCGTGCGACACCAGTTGAGCTTGAATTTGGTCAGGTTGAAAAGCTGGACTAAGACTCTTTGTTAAAGAGTATAAAAAATCACCTTTTTAGGGTTGTATAAGGCGCGGATTATGACTATAATTTCGCGCCTTTTTACTTCAAGTGAAGTAAAAAGTTTCTTACACAAACGGGGAGCTGATCCGCGATTAGCGTTTGTACCCAAACTTAGGAATTATCATGGCTAAGAAAGTTGAAGCTTACATCAAGCTACAAGTTGCTGCTGGTATGGCTAACCCTAGTCCACCAGTAGGTCCTGCACTAGGTCAACACGGTGTGAACATCATGGAATTCTGTAAAGCGTTCAACGCAAAAACAGAATCTATTGAGAAAGGTCTACCAACTCCAGTAGTTATCACAGTATACAGCGACCGTTCTTTCACGTTCGTAACTAAGACTCCACCTGCTGCTGTTCTTCTTAAGAAAGCTGCTGGCGTTAAGTCTGGTTCAGGTCGTCCAAACACTGAAAAAGTTGGTACTGTAACTGACGCTCAAATCCAAGAAATCGCAGAAACTAAAGCTGCTGATATGACTGGTGCTGACATCGAAGCGATGAAGCGTTCTATCGCTGGTACTGCTCGTTCAATGGGCCTAGTGGTAGAGGGTTAATAAGATGGCAAAACTAACTAAGCGCATGCGCGTAATCCGCGAAAAAGTTGACGTAACTAAAGAATACGAAATCAACGAAGCTGTTGCTCTTCTTCAAGAACTAGCGACTGCGAAATTCGTTGAGTCTGTAGACGTTGCTGTTAACCTAGGCATTGATGCTCGTAAATCTGACCAGAACGTACGTGGTGCAACTGTACTACCTCACGGTACTGGCCGCGAAATCCGCGTTGCAGTGTTCACTCAAGGTGCTAACGCTGAAGCAGCTAAAGAAGCTGGCGCAGATATCGTAGGTATGGAAGATCTTGCTGAGCAAGTTAAGAAAGGCGAAATGAACTTTGACGTAGTTGTTGCTTCTCCAGATGCAATGCGCGTTGTAGGTCAACTAGGTACTATCCTAGGTCCTCGCGGTCTTATGCCAAACCCTAAAGTTGGTACTGTAACTCCTAACGTTGCTGAAGCAGTTAAAAACGCTAAAGCTGGTCAGGTTCGTTACCGTAACGACAAAAACGGCATCATCCACACTACTATCGGTAAAGCAAACTTCTCTGCTGAGCAGATCAAAGAGAACCTAGAAGCACTTCTAGTTGCTCTGAAGAAAGCTAAGCCATCTTCAGCGAAAGGTACTTTCCTGAAGAAAGTAAGCATCTCTACTACTATGGGTGCTGGTGTTGCTGTTGATCAGGCTAGCCTGAACACTCAAGCATAATTTATTTGCTTAGGCGCAAAATTAGTGTATAATTTTGCGCCTAATATTTGTGGTTGGGGCTGAACTTTGGTTCTTTGAACTGTCTCCTAGTTCGAAATGAATTAAGACCCAGTCTCCGTCCAAGACCGTAGGTGTTTGTGTAAAAGCAAACTTAATTATCCTACGTAGATGGTGCCCGAACTGACAGAAAGCTCTATGTAATATAGTTAACTTTCTTCTGGGGAAGCACCTCAATAGCTCTCACTGTCGTGATGATAGTGAGTGGTGTAACGACAACCAGGAGTAAATCCAAGATGGCTTTAAACCTTCAAGACAAAAAAGCAATTGTTGCTGAAGTCAACGAAGCTGCCAGTGGTGCACTTTCTGCAGTTGTAGCTGATTCTCGTGGCGTTCAAGTTGGCGCGATGACTTCTCTACGTAAACAAGCTCGTGAAGCTGGCGTTTACATGAGAGTTGTTCGTAACACTCTTGCTCGTCGTGCGGTTGAAGGTACTGAGTACGAGTGTCTAACTGACACTTTCACTGGTCCTACACTAATCGCATTCTCTAACGAGCACCCAGGTGCTGCAGCGCGTCTTTTCAAAGACTTCGCTAAAGAGAACAAAGATTTCGAGATCAAAGCTGCTGCTTATGAAGGCGCTTTAACTGACGCTGAAGTACTAGCAACACTACCAACTTACGACGAAGCAATTGCACGCCTAATGATGTGCATGAAAGAAGCTTCGGCTGGCAAGCTGGCGCGTACTATCGCAGCTATCCGCGATCAAAAACAAGAAGCAGCGGCATAAGCCTTGCTTTTTACTGGTTGCTTAATAAACTTATTGTTGACTTAAAAGAGAATTGTTATGTCTATTACTAACGAGCAAATCCTAGACGCAGTTGCAGAAATGTCTGTAATGCAAGTTGTTGAACTAATCGAAGCAATGGAAGAGAAATTCGGTGTTTCTGCTGCTGCTGCTGTTGTAGCTGGCGGCGCTGCTGGCGGCGAAGCTGCTGCTGAGCAAACTGAATTCGACGTAATCCTAGAAGCTGCTGGCGGTAACAAAGTTGCTGTAATCAAAGCAGTACGTGGCGCAACTGGCCTAGGTCTTAAAGAAGCTAAAGCTCTTGTAGACGGCGCTCCAGCACCTCTTAAAGAAGGTGTTGAGAAAGCAGAAGCTGAAGCTCTTAAAGCTCAGCTAGAAGAAGCTGGTGCAACTGTTGCTGTTAAGTAATTATTGCATAGTTTCTTAGCCTAACGGCTAATTGGCTGGTGGTTTTTTAACCACCGGCCTTTTTGCGCTGTAGGGTATAGGCGAATTTTCCCGCTGTTTAAGCGCCTGATATCCATGCAAAAAACATTTCATTCTTACGAAATGAAATGTCACTACAGTAAACAGCTATATTAGTCACTGTCCCTTACCCCCCTTAAGTAACTAGGAGCGGGCGGACAGTTTGGGTCACTTATCAGCGAGCTGAGGAACCCCATGGTTTACTCTTATACCGAGAAAAAGCGCATCCGTAAGGACTTTGGTACTCGTCCACAAGTTTTGGACATTCCATACCTGCTATCGATCCAGCTCGATTCGTTCGACAAATTCATCGAACAGGATCCTGAAGGTCAATACGGTCTTGAAGCCGCTTTCCGTTCTGTATTCCCGATTCAGAGCTACAACGGCAATTCTGAGCTGCAATACGTTAGCTACCGTCTTGGTGAGCCAGTTTTTGACGTTAAAGAATGTCAAATCCGCGGTGTAACTTACTCAAAGCCACTACGTGTAAAACTACGCCTAGTTATCTTTGATAAAGACGCGCCAGCAGGTACTGTAAAAGACATTAAAGAACAAGAAGTCTACATGGGTGAAATTCCACTCATGACAGACAATGGTACCTTCGTAATTAACGGTACCGAGAGGGTTATCGTATCCCAGCTGCACCGAAGCCCAGGCGTGTTCTTCGACAGCGATAAGGGTAAGACCCACTCTTCAGGTAAAGTTTTATACAACGCACGTGTTATTCCTTACCGTGGTTCATGGCTTGATTTCGAGTTTGATCCTAAGGATAACTTGTACGTTCGTATCGACCGCCGTCGTAAGCTACCAGCATCGATCATCCTTCGTGCACTAGGTAAGTCGACAGAAGAAATCCTAGATCTCTTCTTCGAGAAAGTGAACTTCGAAGTGAAAGACCAAACTCTATTGATGGAGTTGGTTCCAGATCGTCTACGTGGTGAAACTGCGTCATTCGACATCGAAGCGAATGGTAAAGTTTACGTTGAGCAAGGTCGTCGCGTAACAGCTCGTCATATCCGCCAACTAGAAAAAGATGGTGTTGATCACATCGAAGTACCAGTTGAGTACATCGTAGGTAAAGTTGCATCAAAAGATTACATTAATGAAGCAACTGGCGAGATCATTGTTAACGCTAACCAGGAAATCAGCCTGGAAGCACTAGCGAACCTATCTCAGGCTGGCCACAAAGCGCTAGAAGTTCTATTTACGAACGATCTAGACCACGGTCCATTCATGTCAGAAACGCTACGTATCGACAGCACGGTTGATCGTATTTCTGCATTGGTAGAAATCTACCGCATGATGCGCCCTGGTGAGCCGCCAACAAAAGAAGCTGCAGAAGCTCTATTCGAAAGCCTATTCTTCTCTGAAGAGCGTTACGATCTATCGACTGTTGGTCGTATGAAGTTCAACAGCTCTATCGGCCGTGAAGATGCTCAAGAGCAAGGCACACTTGATGAAACTGATATCATCGAAGTGATGAAGAAGCTGATCGCGATCCGTAACGGTAAGGGCGAAGTGGACGATATCGACCACCTAGGCAACCGTCGTATCCGTTCTGTAGGCGAAATGGCTGAGAACCAGTTCCGTGTAGGTCTAGTACGTGTTGAGCGTGCAGTTAAAGAGCGTCTAAGCCTAGGCGATCTTGACGCAATCATGCCTCAAGACTTGATCAACGCGAAGCCAATTTCTGCGGCAGTTAAAGAGTTCTTTGGCTCTTCACAGCTTTCACAGTTCATGGACCAAAACAACCCGCTATCAGAAGTAACGCACAAGCGTCGTATTTCTGCATTGGGTCCTGGCGGTCTAACTCGTGAACGTGCTGGCTTCGAAGTACGTGACGTACACGTAACGCACTACGGTCGTCTATGTCCTATCGAAACGCCTGAAGGTCCAAACATCGGTCTGATCAACTCTCTATCTGCGTTTGCGCGTTGTAACGAGTACGGTTTCCTAGAGACACCATACCGTCGCGTTGTAGATGGCGTAGTAACAGACGAAGTAGATTACCTGTCTGCAATCGAAGAAGGCCAATTTGTTATCGCTCAGGCGAACGCTAAGCTAAACGAAGATGGTACTTTTGCAGATGAGCTGATCACAGCTCGTCAGAAAGGTGAATCTGGTCTACACCCTCGTGAGCACGCTCAGTACATGGACGTTGCGACAAACCAGGTTGTATCTATCGCTGCATCGCTTATCCCGTTCCTAGAACACGATGATGCGAACCGTGCATTGATGGGTGCGAACATGCAACGTCAGGCAGTTCCGACACTGAAAGCTGACAAACCGCTTGTTGGTACTGGTATTGAACGTAACGTAGCCGTTGACTCAGGTGTAACTGCAGTTGCGAAACGTGGTGGTGTAATCCAGTCAGTAGATGCTTCTCGTATCGTTGTTAAAGTAAACGAAGAAGAGCTAGTACCAGGTGAAGCTGGTATCGATATCTACAACCTGACTAAATACACACGTTCTAACCAGAACACATGTATTAACCAACGCCCATGTGTGATGCCAGGTGAACCTGTATCACGCGGTGACGTGCTTGCTGATGGTCCTTCGACAGACCTAGGTGAGCTAGCGCTTGGTCAAAACATGCGTATCGCGTTCATGCCTTGGAACGGTTACAACTTCGAAGACTCGATCTTAGTATCTGAGCGCGTAGTTCAAGAAGACCGCTTCACGACAATCCACATTCAAGAACTTACTTGTGTGGCGCGTGATACTAAGCTGGGCTCTGAAGAGATTACAGCTGATATTCCAAACGTAGGTGAATCTGCTCTGTCTAAACTAGACGAGTCAGGTATCGTTTACATCGGTGCTGAAGTTAAGGGTGGCGACATCCTAGTTGGTAAAGTAACACCTAAAGGTGAAACTCAGCTAACGCCTGAAGAGAAGCTACTACGTGCTATCTTCGGTGAAAAAGCATCTGATGTTAAAGATACTTCACTACGTGTACCTAACTCTGTATCAGGTACGATCATCGACGTTCAAGTCTTCACTCGCGATGGCGTAGAGAAAGACAAGCGTGCGCTTGAAATCGAACAGATGCAGCTTAAAGAAGCGAAGAAAGACCTAACTGAAGAATTCCAGATTCTTGAGGGTGGCCTTCTAAACCGTGTTAAAGCTGTATTGATTGAAGGCGGTTACTCTGAAGCGAAACTAGACACGACTGATCGTAAGAAGTGGCTAGAGCTAACGCTAGAAGATGACGCACTACAAACTCAGCTTGAGCAACTTGCTGAGCAGTGGGACGAGCTAAAAGCTGACTTCGATAAGAAGTTCGAAACTAAACGTCGTAAGATCACTCAAGGTGATGATTTAGCACCTGGCGTACTGAAGATCGTTAAGGTTTACCTAGCGGTTAAACGTCGCATTCAGCCTGGTGATAAGATGGCGGGTCGTCACGGTAACAAGGGTGTAATCTCTAAGATCAACCCTGTTGAAGACATGCCATACGATGAAAAAGGTCAGCCTGTAGACATCGTACTTAACCCACTGGGTGTACCTTCGCGTATGAACATCGGTCAGATCCTAGAAGTACACTTAGGTCTGGCAGCGAAAGGTATCGGTGACAAGATCAACCAGATGGTTAAAGAGCAGCAAGAACTAGCGAAATTCCGTGAGTTCCTACAAAAAGTTTACGACCTAGGCGACACTCGCCAGAAAGTAGACATTGCTTCTCTATCTGATGATGAAGTACGTACTCTGATCAAGAACTTGCGTGGCGGTCTACCTATCGCGACTCCTGTATTTGATGGTGCTCCAGAAGAGTCAATCAAAGCACTTCTTGAGCTAGCAGATCTACCAACATCAGGTCAGCTAACGCTATTTGATGGTCGCACAGGTGATGCGTTTGAGCGTCCTGTAACTGTTGGTTACATGTACATGCTGAAACTGAACCACCTTGTTGATGACAAGATGCACGCTCGTTCAACTGGTTCGTACAGCCTAGTAACTCAGCAGCCACTAGGTGGTAAAGCTCAGTTCGGTGGTCAGCGTTTCGGTGAGATGGAAGTATGGGCACTAGAAGCATACGGTGCTGCTTACACGCTACAAGAAATGCTAACGGTTAAGTCGGATGACGTTAACGGCCGTACTAAGATGTACAAGAACATCGTAGACGGTAACCACAGCATGGAACCTGGCATGCCAGAATCGTTCAACGTACTGTTGAAAGAGATCCGCTCGCTAGGTATCAACATCGAGCTAGAAGACGAAGAGTAATCCTTTCTCTCTTGATGAAAGTCGAGAGAATCAAAGCGATTATTTGGAAGAAGGTGCTCACTTTAGCGAGTGAGCTCCTTTTAACTCCTTACAGGAGCTGATTGTGAAAGACTTATTAAACTTTCTAAAAGCACAGCATAAGACCGAAGAATTTGATGCAATCAAAATCGGTCTATCTTCACCAGACATGATCCGTTCATGGTCTTTTGGTGAAGTTAAAAAACCTGAAACGATCAACTATCGTACGTTCAAACCTGAACGCGATGGTCTGTTCTGTGCGCGTATCTTTGGTCCAGTTAAAGACTACGAATGTCTTTGTGGTAAGTACAAGCGCCTGAAGCACCGTGGTGTTATCTGTGAGAAGTGTGGTGTAGAAGTTACACAAACTAAAGTTCGTCGTGACCGTATGGGCCACATTGAACTGGCTTCACCAGTAGCTCACATCTGGTTCCTAAAATCGCTACCGTCTCGTATCGGTCTACTGATGGATATCCCTCTACGTGATATCGAACGTGTTCTTTACTTCGAAATGTACGTAGTAACAGAACCAGGTATGACTGATCTAGAAAAAGGTCAGATGCTTACGGAAGAAGAGTATCTAGATCGTCTAGAAGAGTGGGGCGACGAGTTCACTGCTAAGATGGGTGCGGAAGCTATCAAGGACCTACTAGGTTCTATGGATATGCACGCTGAAGCAGAACAAATGCGTGAAGAGTTAGAGACAACAAACTCTGAAACTAAGCGTAAGAAAGTAACTAAGCGTCTTAAGCTGGTAGAAGCGTTCATCGCATCGGGTAACAACCCAGAGTGGATGATCCTAACAGTACTTCCAGTACTTCCGCCAGATCTACGTCCTCTAGTACCTCTAGATGGCGGTCGCTTTGCGACTTCTGATCTTAACGATCTATACCGTCGTGTGATCAACCGTAACAACCGTTTGAAGCGTCTTCTAGAGCTAGCTGCTCCGGACATCATCGTACGTAACGAAAAACGTATGCTGCAAGAGTCTGTTGATGCGCTACTAGATAACGGTCGTCGTGGTCGTGCGATCACAGGTTCTAACAAGCGTCCTCTGAAATCTCTTGCTGATATGATCAAGGGTAAACAAGGTCGTTTCCGTCAGAACCTTCTAGGTAAACGTGTAGACTACTCTGGCCGTTCTGTAATCACAGTAGGTCCATACCTTCGTCTGCACCAGTGTGGTCTTCCTAAGAAGATGGCACTTGAGCTATTCAAACCATTCATCTACAGCAAGCTAGAGACTCGTGGTCTTGCGACTACAATCAAAGCTGCTAAGAAAATGGTAGAGCGTGAAGAAGCGGTCGTTTGGGATATCCTAGACGAAGTAATCCGTGAACACCCAGTACTATTGAACCGTGCACCGACACTTCACCGTCTCGGTATCCAGGCGTTCGAACCAGTACTAATCGAAGGTAAAGCGATTCAGCTACACCCACTTGTATGTGCGGCGTACAACGCGGACTTCGATGGTGACCAAATGGCGGTTCACGTACCTCTAACTCTAGAGGCACAGCTTGAAGCTCGTACTCTGATGATGTCGACAAACAACATTCTGTCGCCAGCGTCAGGTGATCCGATCATCGTACCTTCTCAGGACGTTGTATTGGGTCTGTACTACATGACTCGTGAAAAGATCAACGTGAAAGGTGAAGGCATGTACCTTTCTGGCCCAGAAGAGGCTGAGAAAGCATACCGCACTAAACAAGCTGAGCTTCATGCACGCGTTAAAGTACGTATTACAGAAACCGTTGTAGACGAAGACGGCAACAGCACTACTGAAACTAAGATGGTAGATACCACTGTTGGTCGTGCAATGCTATGGCAAATCGTGCCAGCTGGTCTACCGTACAGCATCGTTAACCAAAAGCTAGGTAAGAAGCAAATCTCTAACCTACTTAATGAGGCGTACCGTAAACTAGGTCTGAAAGACACGGTAATCTTCGCTGACCAAATCATGTACACAGGTTTCGCATACGCGGCACTTTCTGGTGTATCTGTTGGTATCGACGATATGGTTGTACCAGCAGCTAAGTACACTGAAATCGCTGAAGCGGAAGAAGAAGTACGTGAAATCCAGGAACAGTACCAATCAGGTCTTGTTACTGCGGGCGAACGCTACAACAAAGTTATCGATATCTGGGCATCGACCAACGACCGTGTTGCGAAAGCAATGATGGAAAACCTTTCATCTGAAACGGTAGTTAACCGTGATGGTGAAGAGGAACAGCAAGAGTCATTCAACAGCATCTACATGATGGCGGACTCGGGCGCTCGTGGTTCTGCAGCACAGATTCGTCAGCTTGCGGGTATGCGTGGTCTGATGGCGCGTCCAGATGGTTCAATCATCGAAACGCCGATCACAGCGAACTTTAAAGAAGGTCTAAACGTACTTCAGTACTTTATCTCAACGCACGGTGCTCGTAAGGGTCTTGCGGATACGGCACTGAAAACAGCGAACTCGGGTTACCTAACTCGTCGTCTAGTAGACGTTGCTCAAGACGTTGTTGTAACTGAACATGACTGTGGCACTCACGAAGGTGTCGACATGATGCCTCACATCGAGGGTGGTGATGTTAAAGTTGCACTTTCTGAGCTTGCTCTTGGTCGTGTTGTTGCTGAAGACGTACTAAAACCTGGCACTGAAGACGTTCTTATTCCACGTAACACCCTAATCGATGAGAAGTGGTGTCAAATCATGGAAGAGAACTCAGTAGACAGCATGAAAGTGCGCTCTGTAGTAACGTGTGATTCTGACTTCGGTTGTTGTGCACAGTGTTACGGTCGTGACCTAGCACGTGGCCACCTAGTGAACCAAGGTGAAGCAGTAGGTGTTATCGCTGCTCAGTCTATCGGTGAACCAGGTACACAGCTTACCATGCGTACGTTCCACATCGGTGGTGCGGCATCGACAGCAGCGGCAGAGAACAGTGTTCAAGTTAAGAACAACGGTTCTATCAAGCTACACAACGCTAAATCTGTACTGGCAGATGACGGTAAGATCGTTATCACTTCTCGTGCGACAGAGCTAACTATTATTGATGAGTTTGGTCGTACGAAAGAGAAACACAAACTGCCTTACGGTACGCTACTAAGCAAAGGCGATGGCGATACAGTTCAAGCTGGCGAAACAGTTGCAAACTGGGAAGCACACACACTACCTATCATTACTGAGGTAGCAGGTCGCATCCAGTTCGTAGACATGATCGACGGCGTAACAGTATCTCGTCAAACCGATGACCTAACAGGTCTATCTTCAAGCGAAGTAACTGACCCAGCAGCTCGTCCTTCAGCAGGTAAAGATATGCGTCCAGCTATCAAACTTGTTGATGAGCAAGGTAACGATGTAATGATCCCTGGTACTGATATGCCAGCTCACTACTTCCTACCTGGTAAAGCGATTGTGAACATCGAAGATGGCGCAGCAGTAGGTGTTGGTGCGACACTAGCACGTATTCCTCAGAAGTCTGGCGGTAACAAAGATATCACCGGTGGTCTTCCACGAGTTGCTGACCTATTTGAAGCACGTAAGCCGAAAGAGCCTGCAATCCTTGCTGAGCACACAGGTACTGTGAGCTTCGGTAAAGAGACGAAAGGTAAACGTCGCTTAGTGATCACACGTGAAAGCGGTGAAGCTTACGAAGAGATGATTCCTAAGCATCGTCAGTTGAACGTATTCGAAGGTGAAAAAGTTGAACGTGGTGACGTGATCGCAGATGGTCCAGAGTCTCCACACGACATCCTACGTCTACGTGGCGTACACGCGGTAACGCAGTACATTGCTAACGAAGTACAGGAAGTTTACCGTCTACAAGGCGTTAAGATTAACGATAAGCACATTGAAACTATCGTTCGTCAGATGCTACGTAAGTGTACTATTACTCACTCTGGTGACTCTGAGTTCCTACCTGGTGAGCAGATTGAGTACTCACAAGTTAAGATTGCTAACCGTAACCTAGAAGCTGAAGGCAAAGAGCCTGCACGTTTCGAACGTGAACTACTAGGTATCACTAAAGCATCTCTAGCGACTGAGTCGTTCATCTCTGCGGCATCGTTCCAGGAGACAACTCGCGTACTAACAGAAGCAGCGGTTTCTGGTAAGCGTGATGACCTACGTGGTCTGAAAGAGAACGTAATTGTTGGTCGTCTGATCCCAGCTGGTACTGGTTTCGCATACCACCAAGAGCGTCAAGCTAAACGTTCTGAAGCGCAAGATGGTCCTTCTGCTGAGCAAGCAACGGATAACCTAGCGGCACTTCTAAACGCTGGTTTCTCTTCTGAAGAGTAAGCCATTTAACGAGTAATCGTTAGAAGCTTAAGAAAAAAGGCACCTTCGGGTGCCTTTTTAGTTTTTATCCTGCCTTTTTCTTCGAGAGGGTTCTTAGAGAAGGTAATAGTGATAAGGCTAGAAACAAAAAAGACCGACGATGATCGTCAGTCTTTTCTATCCTTCAGTCTCTGAATATTCGCAAACACTAAGCCCCTGGGGGCATAGACAGACTTTCTGCGATCTGCTGTATCAGATAGTCCTCGACTTCAAATCGAGTCTCAAGAATTTCGCCAATGAGACACATATCAGAATCGAAATCATCTAATTCATCATCTTCAGTAACTTCTGAGTACTTATCGTTAAAGTTCAATAGTGGTTCAGTTGTCAGGACTATTTGACCATAAGTTTGATTGATTTCATTGGTCACGACAAAGCCAGTCGCTTTCCAGCGATCCATAACCATGTCGTAGATTTTAAAATGGCCCTCGGAGATGTAATCAACGAGATGCTGACAGAAATCCTGCAATTCGGAAGGAGATGGGAGTTCAATAACATTGGTTTTCGAACAAGGTTGCAGTGCTGCAAGCTTACAATATTCAACAATCAGGGATTGTCTTGTCTCTAACCAGTGATCAATGACATCACTTGAGCCACCCCACTGATCTTGTGTTTGTTTGAATTTTTTTAGCATGACCATGCCCTCATGATCTGATCGCCTGTTGGCGAACGTATCCTTTGCAAAGCAAAGTTAGTAAAGTTATTACAAACTCTTGTCCTTACTAGAATTTAGAGTGCAAATTTACTTAACGACAAACTCTAGTATGAAATTAGATTGCCAGTAAAATGAACGAACTTCAAGCAAAGGGATGGTGTAATGTTAAGAAAAGGTGATGTTAACCGCGCGATAAATGCATACTGGTGTGTTGTTGCAGGAAGTGAAATTTGGCTGGTGGATGGTGCTGTGCCTTTCGGGTCTGCAGAGCAGTTATCACTGCCTGAAGTGAGTGCAAGGACCATTGGTGAGTATTCAGGTTCGCCCGTCATGTGGCTTAATTTGTCTGATCTGGAGCATGATCTACCATTAGTCTCACTACGCGACTGCCTGCATTTTCCTGAGCCATTATTTATGTTGTTAAGTAAAGCGGTCCAGTATGGGCACATGACGCAAAGTCTGCGTTTTTGCCCACAGTGCGGTGGAAGAAACTTTCTTAATAATAACCAGTTAGCTATGCAGTGTGGCGAATGCCGTACCCTCCATTATCCTCGAATATTTCCGTGTATTATCGTTGCTGTGCGTAAAGAGAATCAGATCTTATTGGCTCAACATCCAAGGCATCGAAATGGTATGTATACGGTTATTGCTGGCTTCTTAGAAGTCGGTGAGACATTAGAAGAGTGTGTGGCTCGAGAAATTCATGAAGAAACAGGAATTCTCGTTAAAAATATTCGTTACTTCGGCAGCCAGCCTTGGGCTTTCCCATCGAGTATGATGATGGGGTTTTTAGCTGACTATGAATCTGGAGAGTTAAGTCCAGACTACACTGAGCTGTCTGATGCACAATGGTTTGGTATCGACGAGATGCCGCCTGTTGCGCCTAAAGGAACGATTGCAAGAGCACTTATCGAACAAACGCTGAAAGATATAGACACTAATTATCTGATAAATAGATAAAAAAAACCCTCCGAGAGGGAGGGGGTAAGTAAGATGTCGTTATGAGATGCTGAGTACTGAGTACTCAGTTTATAATTGTAGTTTTCGCTAGCGAACAAATTTTTAACACTGATACCGATTGGGTGCAAATTAAGCATTGATTTAAAAGTTAATAACTTGATCCAGGTTGCAAAGCACACAGCTATTGGACTTAAATCAGTGATAGAATACCCTCTTTCACAGAAAGCCTAACAGTTGGAATTACGGAATGACTGAATTAAAAAATGATCGTTATCTGCGTGCGCTTTTAAAAGAGCCGGTAGATTACACGCCAGTATGGATGATGCGCCAGGCAGGTCGTTACCTACCAGAATACAAAGCGACTCGTGCAGAAGCGGGTGATTTCATGTCTTTGTGTCGAAATGCAGAATTAGCATCCGAAGTGACACTTCAACCATTACGCCGTTTTCCTCTTGATGCCGCGATCTTATTCTCGGACATCTTAACGATTCCAGATGCAATGGGGCTTGGTTTACGTTTTGCTGCGGGCGAAGGACCTGTTTTTGATAACCCAATTACATGCAAAGCTGACGTGGAAAGAATTGGTTTGCCAGATCCAGAAGGTGAACTGCAATATGTAATGAACGCAGTACGTCAGATCCGTAAAGACCTTAAGGGTGAAGTGCCGTTAATTGGCTTCTCTGGTAGCCCGTGGACTCTTGCTACGTACATGATCGAAGGTGGCAGTTCTAAAGCCTTCACCAAGATCAAGAAAATGATGTACGCGGAACCACAAACTCTGCACTTACTTCTAGATAAGCTGGCAGACAGCGTTATCGAGTACCTAAACGCGCAAATTAAAGCAGGCGCGCAGTCGGTAATGGTATTTGACACATGGGGTGGCGTATTAACGCCTCGTGATTACAATCTGTTCTCGCTACAATACATGCACAAGATCGTTGATGGTCTGATTCGTGAAAACGACGGTCGCCGCGTGCCAGTAACACTATTTACTAAGAATGGCGGCATGTGGCTTGAGCAAATCGCAGCAACGGGCTGTGATGCAGTTGGTCTAGACTGGACAATCAACATTGCAGACGCGAAAGCACGTATCGGTGATAAAGTGGCGCTGCAAGGTAACATGGACCCATCCATGCTTTACGCTTCGCCAGAGCGCATCCGTGAAGAAGTAGCGGATATCCTAGAAGGATTTGGTGATACGGGGACTGGTCATGTGTTCAACCTAGGTCACGGTATCCACTTGGATGTGCCGCCAGAAAACGCAGGCGTGTTTGTGGATGCGGTACACGAGTTATCTAAGCCATACCACAAGTAAGTTAGATTTTTTGAAATCAAATGCCGGCATTCAGTGCCGGTATTTTTTTACCTAAAATTCAGTTTTTCTATCTGAGACTCAAGGCTGTACAGCTCTAGTAGTATTTGGCCTACTATGATCTAATTGCTATTTAGTCTGTACGCTTATTTTTTAATTTTATTATAAACAATAGCTTAGCGGTTTGTGTTTGTGTGCTCATTTTCTTGTACAGATACAAAAGCAATTAGATCATGGGTAACCTAAAGCATCGAGTGAACGCGTTTTTTAAGGTATGGTACGACGTCAGATTCAAACCAAGGATTCTTCTTTAACCACAATGTATTGCGTGGAGATGGGTGAGGGAGCGGGATAAAGTCCGGTTCCCAATCTTGCCATTGCTGAACGGTTTGCGTGAGCGTCTTTGGTTTGTTGGTGAGATAGTACTGCTGCGAGTACTGACCAATTAGTAGAGTGAGCTCTATATTGGGCAGCTGCTCAAGAATCTTTCTATGCCAAGTGGGCGCACATTCTTTGCGAGGCGGTAAATCACCAGAGTTCCCTTTGCCTGGATAACAGAATCCCATTGGGACAATGGCAATTTTATTTGGGTCGTAGAAAACGTCTTTGTCGATATCGAGCCATTGGCGTAATCGATCACCACTTGGGTCATTCCAAGGTATCGAGGTTTTGTGTACACGTGTGCCAGGGGCCTGACCGATGATTAGGATGCGTGCCCCTTTTGCTGCTTGTACGACAGGGTTTGCGCCCAAAGGTAAATTATCCGCGCAGATCTGGCAGGCCCTCACTCGCTGCAATAGCTCGTCTAACGACATTCTTAGTAACCCTTTTCGAAATCCACTTGATAATTTAATGAAAACCCATCGCGCCAGCGTAGATAGTTGTCAGCAAAAATCTCGATGACTTGCTCGGGAAAACTCAGCGCAGCAATGTGTGGAGTGATGGTGACTTGCGGAAGTTTCCAAAACGGATGTTCTACCGATAACGGTTCTTGCTCAAACACATCTAAGAAGGCGTGTTCTACCCAACGGTTTTTCAGAGCGAAGAGCAATCCAGCCTCATCCAGTACGTCGCCACGACCTACGTTAAACAATAATGCCTGACTTAGTTGGCTGAGTGTTTGACGATTGAGTAACTGTTGCGTCTCCGGTGTACTTGGTAGGGTATTCACAACAATGTCGGCTTGTTCTAATGCCTTACTTAGTTCACTGATATGAAAGGTCTGATGAAACTCACCACCTGAGGTCGGAATACCTGTGCGGTTCATACCGATGGTTTTTATTCCCATTGCTTTAGCGGCATTGCCCAAATAACACCCAATACTACCAGTACCGAGAATCACCATGGTTTTACTTTGTAATGATGTATAGAGGTGAGGCTGCCATCGTTTGTTTTGTTGTTGCTGGTGGTATCGGTTGAAGTGGCGGTAATGGGCAATACTGTAACCCAGCACATACTCGGCAATTAATGGGCCGAAAATACCGCGTACGTTGGTCAGTGTGTAATCTTGGCGCAGATCCGGTGACATTAAAGCGTTCACCCCCGCAAATGTGGATTGCACCCACTCAATCTGTGAAAACTCGTCTAATCTATTGGATAGTAATGGCGGATCGGCAAGAACTATTTGAGCTTCCTCTGGCTTATCAGTGATGCTCAGATCTGGTAGCTTTCTCTCCGTCAATAACGTTTCGTAGGTGTCACGATGCTCTGAGAGCAGGAAAATCTGATTTGAATGCGGCATTAACTTTTTTCCCTGTGATGAATCAAGTACACTTTCGCTGTTTTTTTCTTCAATGATTGAGTGACTATGCTTAAGAATCCTCTTCAGGTTCGTTTAGAAAAACTAGAACCTTGGCAACAAATTACCTTTATGGCGTGTCTGTGTGAACGCATGTATCCAAACTATGCGATGTTTTGTGAGAATACAGAATTTGCTGACCCGCGTGCGTACCGAGCGATTCTTGATAGTGTATGGGAAATTTTGACAGTTAAGAACGCGAAAATTAACTTCGAACGTCAATTAGAGAAGTTAGAAGAGTTGTTCCCAAGTGCGGATGAGTTCGATTTTTACGGGGTTTATCCAGCGATGGACGCTTGTCAGGGTTTGTCTACGTTACTGCATGGTCTATTGGACCGCGACTACCTTTTCGATTCAATGCTTAAAGTGAGCCAACAGTCGGTACAAACCGTTGCTGATCTAGAGCAAGCGCAAGGTGCAGAGCTAATAACCAACGACAACCAGAAAGAAAATGAAGCCGTATGTGAAGAATGGGACGTGCAGTGGGCTATTTTCCGTCCACTGCGTGAAGCGGTAGAGCGTGACATCAGCTTGATTAAAGATTTACGTGAAGAGTTACGTGAAGAAGGCGTGAGCAACATCGGTATCGCACTTTAATCGTTGAATAGATAGAAAAAAGGCATCCTAAATGGATGCCTTTTTGTTTGCGGCGTTTGAGCGGTTATGCCCAATGCTGATTACGATTCTTTAGAGTCTGGTTTTGTCACTTCTTGAGTTTCTGGCTCCTTGTGATGCTTCTCCAGGTCTTCCTCTTCATCATCATCGCGGCTTTCGATTACGCCGTGCATTTCTTTCCAGCTTTCCCAGCGTTGGTAAGCCAGCTCTTGCATGTCGGTACTTTTATCCGCTTCATCGATGATTTCTTCACCCACGAGGTGTTCAAAAATATCCTCCAACGTCACCAAGCCTTGCACAGTACCGTATTCGTCAACGACAAGGGCTAGCTGTAGGCGATGAGTCATCATCTGGTCAAACACTTTCGGTAAAGTCGTGTTGTTTAGCACCACTTGAATCGGGCGCATGATTGCTCCCAGTTGTTTCTGTCCACAACCTGATTGTTGTAGTTTGAACAACTCAAGGCGGTGCACAAAACCAATGATGTTGTCCTTTTGTTCGCTATAAACCAATGGACGTGAGAAAGGTGTATCCTTGTGTTTTTCTAGGAACTCATTGATGGTCATCGTGGCATCGATACGGAATACCACAGGACGTGGCGTCATAACCTGCGTTACAGGTACATCTTGGATGCCAAGCAAGTTGCTTAATATTTTTGATTCACCCTCGGCAAATTCACCGCTTTCACGTGCCAGAATCGCCATTGCAGACAGTTCATCACGCATTTTCGGAGCTTCGTGGTTACGAGCAAGACGCTTGGTGATTTGCTCTGAAAACCATACGAATGGCGTGAGCGCCCATACCATCCAACGTAATGCGACTGCCGCGGTTGGCGCCAATTGACGCCAGTAAGTTGCGCCAATTGTTTTCGGTACGATCTCTGAAAGTACCAAGATCGCCAGTGTGAGCACTGCCGAAAAGATACCTAACGCTTCGCTACCAAATACCACCGCAGCTTGTGCACCAGCAGTGGCCGCGCCGATGGTATGAGCAATGGTATTTAGAGTTAGAATGGATGCCAATGGTCGGTCGATATCTGATTTTAGCTTAGCCAGTTGCCCAGCTGCGGGATGCCCCTGTTGATTGAGCTGCGCAATGTAGCTCGGACTGATACTCAGCAGTACCGCCTCCAGCACCGAACAGATAAACGAAATGCCGATTGCAATAGAGATATAAATGGATAACAGCAGCATAGTTGCCCTTGAATGTAGTTTGATAATGGTTATTTGCAGCTATTATAACCGCAAAAGTGCCTTATAAATTGGTCCAAATACCTTGGAAAGCAAGGGTTTTCAGGGGGTATGTGGTAACAAATTGTGAGTTATTACTCATATTATGGCTAAAAGTACGTCAGAAAATCGAAAGATCGCTTACAAACCTTTGCCAGATGGGGCATTTATGTTTTAGAGTGAGACGAATTCGATAACCTATGAGAAGGGAAACCTAATGAACAAGACCCAATTAATCGACTTTATCGCAGAGAAAGCAGACCTATCAAAAGCACAAGCAAAAGCTGCTCTTGAAGCGACTCTTGATGGTGTAACTGGTGCACTTAAAGAGGGTGACCAAGTTCAACTAATTGGTTTTGGTACATTCAAAGTAAACCACCGCGCTGCACGTACTGGTCGTAACCCTAAGACTGGTGACGAGATTCAAATCGCAGCAGCTAACGTACCTGCATTCGTAGCAGGTAAAGCGCTGAAAGAATCAGTAAACTAAGTTAGAATGCACCGAGGTATCCTGCCTCGGTGCAACTTCATGAAAAAACATCTACTCGCTTCACTTCTCTTATCTAGCTTTACCCTTTTTGGCTGTTCGTCGGTTGAAACTCCTAATTTAGAACAATTCACTCACTTCTCTGGCGGCAAAGTTGCTGGAGACGCAAGTAGCTTGTACTGGATGACCGAGAAACTCACTCGCGTGAGTACGGCTGCTGATTACGTGACGATGGGGGATAATGGCTGGTTTCAAAGTGACTACCGTTGGGATGACGGTGAGCTTCGAGAGTTGATTCGAAAAGGTGAGCAAGTTGATACCAAGCAAGAGTTGGTGCCTTTTCAAATCCACATCCGTTTTAATAAAGATGGCGAAGCGGTTTACCAACAATATCGCGTTAATCGTAAAGTCTTACCACTTCAGCATGAACAATTAGAACGTTACAAGACAGAAGCGAATGATGTAGTGGCGTCGGTTAAGGCGCAGTCTCGTAACAGTCAGAGCCTCATTCAAGGTTATTGGAATGGCCAATCGTTTGAAACCTGCAAAGGTGAAGCGTTCTCGACACTCGAGTTTAATCAGACGTTGCCAAAATTTATTATCGAGCGTCTCTCATCTGTAGACAGTTACGTGGCTTTTGTCGGCAAGCAGTCACGAAATAAAGCAACGGTTGATGAACTGTTGATGCTCAATGATGATGACTTTGATTGTGTACCACGACCAGCATTACTCGCTGAGTAAGCTTGGTGAGACTTACTTGCTGACAGAGTAATAAAAAAGGCGCTGAATGCGCCTTTTGTTTTTTAGCCAACTTAAGTTGTTTTTATTTTTCTTGCTCACGTGCAATCGCACGGTAGCCGATGTCACTGCGATGGAACATGCCGTCCCAACTGATCTGTTTTGCAAGCTCGTAAGCGCGTTGCTGCGCTTCTGATACGCTATTGCCAAGTGCGGTTGCACAAAGAACACGACCGCCGTTTGTTACGATGTTGCCATCTTTATTGTCTGTACCCGCGTGGAAGACTTTCTCGCCTTCAATTTCAACTTGTGGCAGACCAGAGATCACATCGCCTTTGTTGTACGCTGCTGGGTAACCACCGGCTGCGAGCACGATACCAATCGACGCACGTGGATCCCATTTTGATTCCACTTGATCCAGTTTTTGGTCAATCGCAGCCAAGCAAAGATCAACCAGATCCGATTCCATACGCATCATGATTGGTTGTGTCTCTGGATCACCGAAGCGGCAGTTGTACTCGATCACTTTAGGCGTACCATCTTTGTCGATCATCAGACCCGCGTATAGGAAACCTGTGTATGGGTTACCTTCAGACGCCATGCCACGTACCGTTGGGTAAATGACTTCTTCCATGATGCGGTTGTGAATTTCTGGTGTTACCACAGGAGCTGGCGAGTACGCGCCCATGCCACCAGTGTTAGGACCTGTATCTTTGTCACCTACGCGTTTGTGATCTTGGCTGGTGGCCATTGGCAGAACGTTCTCACCATCCACCATCACGATGAAGCTTGCTTCTTCGCCATCTAGGAACTCTTCGATAACCACGCGGCTGCCTGCGTCACCAAATGCGTTGCCTGCTAGCATGTCTTTGATTGCGTCTTCGGCTTCTTCTAGCGTCATTGCCACAATCACGCCTTTACCAGCCGCAAGGCCGTCGGCTTTCACCACAATCGGTGCACCTTGCTCACGTACGTAAGCAAGCGCTGGTTCAATTTCTGTGAAGTTTGCGTATGCACCGGTTGGGATTTGGTGACGAGCAAGGAAGTCTTTAGTAAATGCTTTAGAGCCTTCAAGCTGCGCTGCGGCTTGGGTAGGACCAAAGATTGGTAATCCCGCTTCGCGGAACGCATCCACCACACCAATAACCAATGGTGCTTCTGGGCCAACGATAGTCAGTTCAATCGCCTTCTCTTTGGCGAAAGCAACAAGGCCAGCGATGTCTTCTACATCGATGTTTACGTTCTCTAGTTTTGGCTCTAGTGCTGTACCTGCGTTGCCTGGAGCAATGAAAATAGCCTCAACATTTGGGTTTTGCGCTGCTTTCCAGCCTAGCGCATGTTCACGACCGCCTGAACCAATGATTAAAACTCGCATATGAAAATCCTTAATCTTATAAATACCGTTTGCTCAAACTCAGATATTTCGCAAAGACCTGAGTATGGCCTCTCTAATTCAATGGGACGAGGACAAGGCGACAAGTGAACTTATTCCTATGAGCATAGTATGCTATGTGATTAGGATAAGTGAACGCCGTCAACGCAGTTATCGTCCCAGTGAAGACGAGAGGATTAGTGGCGGAAGTGACGCATACCGGTAAAGATCATCGCCATGCCGTGTTCGTCTGCCGCTGCGATAACTTCGTCATCACGCATA
Organism: Vibrio sp. JCM 18905; assembly: GCF_055393305.1. Lineage (NCBI taxonomy): Bacteria > Pseudomonadati > Pseudomonadota > Gammaproteobacteria > Vibrionales > Vibrionaceae > Vibrio > Vibrio sp. JCM 18905. Next base: position 312,067 of record NZ_AP043880.1, read on the forward strand.
GAGCCACCTGGCTGAATTACGCACTTAATGCCGGCTTCTGCTGCGGCATCGATACCGTCGCGGAATGGGAAGAAAGCGTCAGATGCCATTACGCTACCGGAAACTTCTAAGCCTTCATCTGCGGCTTTGATGCCGGCAATTTTCGCTGAGTAAACGCGGCTCATTTGGCCTGCGCCTACACCGATAGTCATGTCGCCTTTCGCGTAAACGATCGCGTTAGATTTCACGTATTTCGCTACTTTCCAGCAGAATAGGGCGTCTTTTAGCTCTTCTTCTGTCGGCTGACGTTTAGACACGACTTTAAGATCGTCTAGGCTTACCATGCCTTGGTCGCGGTCTTGAACCAGTAGACCACCGTTGACGTGTTTTACGTCAAAGCCCGTTGTCTTCGTTGACCACTCGCCACACTCTAGTAGACGTACGTTCTTCTTCGCTGCAACGATTTCAATCGCTTCAGCAGAAACAGAAGGTGCGATAATCACTTCAACGAATTGACGCTCAACGATAGCGCTAGCCGTTTTTGCATCTAGCTCTTGGTTGAATGCAATGATGCCGCCGAACGCTGACGTTGGGTCAGTTTGGTAAGCGCGGTTGTACGCTTCGAGGATGTCTTTACCTAGCGCAACGCCACATGGGTTGGCGTGTTTTACGATTACACATGCAGGCTCGTTGAACTCTTTCACACACTCAAGTGCTGCATCAGTGTCTGCAATGTTGTTGTAAGAGAGGGCTTTACCTTGGATTTGGCGAGCAGTAGAAACAGATGCTTCTTGTGGGTTTGCTTCAACGTAGAATGCGGCTGCTTGGTGGCTGTTCTCACCGTAGCGCATGTCTTGTTTTTTCTCGAATTGCTGGTTGAAAGTACGTGGGAATTTAGACTCTTCATCACCTTCTTTGTTCTCACCGTAAGATGGAACCATAGTGCCGAAGTAGTTTGCGATCATGCCATCGTAAGCAGCAGTGTGCTCGAATGCTGCGATAGCAAGGTCGAAACGAGTCTCTAGTGTTAGAGATTTCTCGTTCGCGTCCATTTCAGCGATAACGCGATCGTAATCATGAGCGTTCACAACGATAGTCACGTCTTTGTGATTTTTCGCTGCAGAGCGAACCATCGTTGGGCCGCCGATATCGATGTTTTCAACCGCGTCAGCTAGTGTACAGCCTTCTTTTGCAACGGTTTCTGCGAATGGGTATAGGTTAACAACGACCATGTCGATTGGATTGATGCCATGTTTTGCCATCACGTCGTCATCTTGACCACGACGACCAAGCACACCACCGTGAACTTTCGGGTGAAGCGTTTTAACGCGGCCGTCCATCATTTCTGGGAAACCTGTGTAGTCAGAGACTTCTGTTACTGCGATGCCTTGTTCGGCAAGTAGGCGTGCTGTACCACCAGTAGATAGGATATCGACACCGCGCTCAGCAAGAGCTTGTGCAAACTCAACAATACCTGTTTTGTCTGATACGCTGATAAGCGCACGGCGAATAGGACGAGCGTTATTCATGCTTCCATTTTCCTCAAATTCACGGAGTTAAAGATGTTTGCCAAAAATGAACTTGTTTTTACCTCTTGGGGTAAAATATTGGCCAGTTTTGGTAAAGACCTTTGCCGGATGTTTTCTGGTTAGAAAACAGTCTCCACATTTGATGGCGCGTATTCTAACCAATTTATTACAAAAAAGCTCGCGCAATCGTTTGGCATCTCAAAAATAATTGTGAAAAAGAGGTTCTTTAGCTTTAAAAGTAACGAGATAGTTAATAGGGAAAGTTATGTTTCAGATAGGTGAACTGGCAAAACGTTGTGGTGTGACGGCAGATACGCTGCGTTTTTATGAGAAAAACGCGCTGATAAAGCCCGCAGGTCGAAGTGAATCAGGTTATCGTCTCTATAATGAAGAGAATCAAAAGCAGGTACACTTCATCCTTAAAGGTAAAGAGCTGGGCCTGAGCCTGGATGAGATTAAAGAGCTACTAGAAATCAAACTAGAAGCGACAGAACACAGCTGTGCAGAGGTTAAAGCTATTACTTCTGCTAAGTTAGAGCTGATTGATGGAAAAATTAACGAGCTAACGAAAATTCGTCGAGCTTTGAAGAAGATCAATGATGCTTGCTGCGGTCATACGGACGATGATGCTACTCATTGTTCTATCCTTGCAGCACTTGAGTAGTCTCATTTCTGCATCACTTAACTTAAGTTTGCATTTTTGGCGGCTTGCTTTTCTAGGTGCACGCCGTTTTCCCACCTATAATCTCGCCTTTAGTTACCTGTAGGAATTGACCATTGTTTGATTCCTGCCGTAGCGCTGTCTGTAGATACGAGAGTTTTCATACATGGTTGGAGTCTATTTTCAAATCAATGACTGGGTTTTAAGCGTTGATGAAAATAAGCTGTATCGACAAGATAGGGAAGTTACTGTTGAGCCACGCTTAATTAATCTTCTGCATTTCCTAGCGGAGCATGCGAATGAGGTGTTCAATCGTGAGGAATTGATCCAATACGTTTGGGCAGGGGCGATTGTGACCGATCAAGTGGTGACTCAGTCCATTTTTGAGTTGCGTAAATTACTGCGGGACGGTCGGGAAGAAAATACCAGCTACGTCATTACAGTGCCGAAACGTGGTTACAAGCTGGTGGCGAATGTGACCCCAATGACACTAGAGGAATTCCTCGCAAGTCGTCATTGTGATTCAGAAACTCTTCCTCCTATTGTTGAAGAATCAGAAGAAGATACTCTACCTATCGCACCTGCCGTCACCTTTCCTGCTGGCCCTCTGACTCGCGCGGTCTGTGAGATGTCTAAAGAGAAAAAGGCCCCTCAGAAAAAAAATAAAATCAGTCCGTGGCGCCTTGGGATCATGAACTTCATCTGGATCAGTGTCTTGGTTGTGGTGATGGGCGTGTTTACCTACAAGCAATCGGAAGTGCGTATTACTCAAGCCATCGATACTCACCTTATCGAATTCAAGTTTCAAGATAACTTCACGAGCGAAGGGTTAAGCTACGACTTGGCAGACGGGTTTGCCCAAAAGTTGATGTCCGACATTGCTCAAGTGAGCGATTACCGAGTCATGCTAAAGAAGGCGTCGTTTACCTCGGGTATTGTGCCGGGCAAATCGGTTGTGGTGCGGGTTCGTGAAAATGAGGGTGGCAGCTTTTTAGAGGTGGAATATCGCAATAACTCATCTGAAAAGGTGTTGTTTAGTCGTCAATACGCGTTAACCAGCAGCCATTTAAAGACTGTGCTTCAACAAGCGTCGTTAGACTTGATGCAAGTCCTGAAAGTACCGGATGCCAAGCTGAAATCCACGATGCTGGTGGCGGGAATGCCGATAAACCCGGATGCTTTGGAGCTGTTTGTTCAAGCTAACCATTATCTCAATGTCTCGGATGCCAAGCAGTTTCGCCAAGGCGTCAACTTGATGGAAAACATTTTAGAAATTGAGCCAGATAACGCTTACGTTCAGGCAGAGTTATTAATTGCTTACCACGTGCAGAAGGTGCTCGATTTTTCACAGGAGTTGAAGAAAGGGCGAGTGCAGCAGTTGAGTGACGCACTAGAAACTAACGTAAAAATGATGGTTGGGCCAATTCAACCGCGAATTTATGAAGCTTTAGCCCTGCACGAAACCATTATTGGTGACATGGCCTCAGCCAAGCAGCATCTTGGGCAGGCTTTGAGGTTACGTGATTCGGTGCTGTCTTATGTGATTCGTGGTAAACACGCTGAATTGGATGGTGATCTGGATTTGGCCAGTGAGTCTTACAGCGAAGCTTTCTATATTGATACGTCGGTTGAGACGTACCTGCTGTGCGAAAACTTGGTCTTCCCAAGTAACATGAAGGCGATTGATTACGCCATGTATCGCGCTGTTCACCCTTCTGTCGTTCGAATGCTTTAATTCTCTCTCACTCTACGTCAGTTTAATACTAGCCCCTCATTTCGGTGAGGGGCTTTTTTGTAGCTGTCGAAAAGTGAAAAGGGTGGGCGGTGGGGTAATGACTTACGAAGGAGCCAGTAACGCAAGCTTGCAACGGGAAGACATATCCGGTTTTCTTCTCTATCTCTATCTCTATCTCTATCTCTATCTCTATCTCTATCTCTATCTCTATTGATTGTATGGAGTGTCTGGCTGAGTTATGTGGCGAGAATGATTTTGATGCTTTCTTGCAGGCGAGATGAATATTGATGTGGGTCAAAAAGCGCGATCAGGGAGAGATTTATGGAATCAACAGGTTCAGGGAATCAACCCTTCGGGACGGGGAAGTTGATTGAGGTTGATAATTTTTATCGCGATTACCAACGAGTTGATGAAAGTTTATCTATCGGTAGAAGGCTTGATATTTTTCTTATAACTGCATGAATAATATAGTTTTATGTTTTTGTGTTTATCATGTTTATCTCAACTTGATGTTGATTAACTAATCATTTTATTGATAACGCCAAGTTTATTTTTTTCCCGATTTTTGGGCGTAGTCTTCACTTCGAAATTTAGCGAGGTCGAGCAGGTATCTACTTCATAGCATCTCGCTAATAACCGTTCAGTTTGAGTCACGTTGACTTGAGTAGAATAGATTTGGAGATGTTATGTCATCGAATACGAAAAAAATCGGCCTAATTGCCTGTACGGGTGTAGTAGCCGGTAACATGATGGGTAGTGGTATTGCACTGTTACCTTCTAGCCTAGCTTCAGTAGGCTCTGTTTCAATTTTCAGTTGGTTGATCTGTTTGATCGGTGCACTGAGCCTTGCGTTTGTTTACGCTCGTCTGGCAACCAAAAACCCTCAAGAAGGTGGTCCTATCGCTTACGCTGGCGAAGTTTCACCTGTCTTTGGTTTCCAAACGGGCGTGCTTTATTACCACGCGAACTGGATTGGTAACCTAGCTATTGCTATTACAGGTGTTTCTTACCTTTCAGTATTCTTCCCTGTGCTTAATGACCCAATCCCAGCAGGTATTGCGACGATTGCATCGGTATGGATCTTCACTTTCGTTAACCTACTTGGTGGTAGCTGGGTAAGCCGTCTATGTACGCTTGGTCTTGTTCTAATCCTCATTCCTGTTGTTGGTACAGCGGCGTTTGGTTGGACGCACTTCGACACTGCGCTATACAGCCAAAACTGGAACGTATCTGCGGGTACGGATAGCCATGCGATTGTGACTGCGGTTCTTATCTGTCTATGGTCATTCGTTGGTGTGGAATCAGCAGCAGTATCGACAGGTATGGTAGAAAATCCTAAACGTACTGTACCGCTAGCAACCATGCTGGGTACTGGTATCGCAGGTGTGATTTATATCCTATCAACTCAAATGATCAGCGGCATGTTCCCTGCTTCTGAAGTTGCGGCATCAGGTGCGCCATTTGCATTGGCAACCACTGAGCTATTCGGTAGCTGGACAGCCCCATTCGTATCAGCATTCACAGCACTAGCATGTTTCACTTCGCTAGGTTCTTGGATGATGCTGGTGGGCGAGGCTGGTAAACGTGCAGCAAGCGATGGCAACTTCCCTAAAATCTACGGCGAAACTGACAAAAACGGTGTGCCTAAGAAAGGTCTAATCCTTGCGTCAATCAAGATGACAGCATTAATGGTTGTACTGATGTTCTTCAGCTCTAAAACAGCACACGCATCAGACCTGTTCAACCAGCTAACGACTGATGCAGTTCTACTAACTATGCTGCCTTACTTCTACTCAAGCATTAACTTGATTCGCTTCGAAGGTATGACAACACGTAACGGCTTCGTAATGCTGTTCTCTGGTGTAGCTTGTCTGTTCTGCTTCATTGCCCTTGCTGGTGCAGAAGGCGGTACGCTAACAGCAACCTTCATCGTGTCTCTCGTTATCTTGATGTTCTACAGCAAAAAAGCCGGCTTAGCTCAGTACATGAAGCTACACGCTGACGACATGCCTGCTCAAGCAAGCAACTAATCCCCAAACGCTGGCACTTCGGTGCCCGCCAATAAAAAACAAATTCACTCGGCGCTCACCTTACTCACTGCCTGTAAATGGCAGAGAGCGCCTTCATTCGCCTTGGAGATGTCCAAATGAATATTTTCGCTATCTTGAACCACATGGGTGTGTTCTTTAAAGAAGAGCCAGTTCGTCAACTTCACGCTGCTCTTGAGAAAGCGGGCTACGAAGTGGTTTACCCAGTAGATGATAAAGACTTGATCAAAATGATTGAGATGAACCCACGCATTTGCGGTGTGCTGTTCGACTGGGATAAATACTCACTAGAGCTATGTGAACGTATTAGCCAAATCAACGAAAAACTGCCTGTTCACGCATTTGCTAATGAACAGTCTACTCTCGATATTTCACTAACAGACCTACGTCTAAATGTGAGCTTCTTCGAGTACGCTTTAGGTATGGCTGACGACATCGCTATCAAAATCAACCAAGCGACAGAGGCATACAAAGATGCCATCATGCCTCCATTCACTAAAGCGCTATTCAAATACGTAGAAGAAGGTAAATACACCTTCTGTACTCCAGGTCACATGGGTGGTACTGCATTCCAGAAAAGCCCTGCTGGTAGCATCTTCTACGATTTTTACGGTCCAAATACATTTAAAGCGGACGTATCAATCTCAATGCCTGAGCTAGGTTCTCTACTAGACCACTCAGGTCCACATAAAGATGCAGAAGAATACATCGCACGCACATTCAATGCAGACAGCTCGTACATCGTAACTAACGGTACGTCTACATCGAATAAAATCGTTGGTATGTACTCAGCGCCTGCGGGCAGCACAGTACTGATTGACCGTAACTGTCACAAATCTCTGACTCACCTAATGATGATGAGTGACGTTACTCCAATCTACTTCCGCCCAACCCGTAACGCATACGGCATCCTTGGTGGTATTCCACAAAGAGAATTCAGCCGCGATGTCATTGCAGAGAAAGTGGCGAAAACACCAGGTGCAACTGCGCCATCTTACGCGGTAGTGACTAACTCAACTTACGATGGCCTGTTGTACAACACGCAATTCATCAAAGAGTCGCTAGATTGTAAACATATCCACTTCGACAGTGCTTGGGTGCCTTACACTAACTTCAACCCAATTTACGAAGGTAAATGTGGTATGAGTGGTGAAGCGATGCCAGGCAAAGTGTTCTACGAAACACAATCAACACACAAACTGTTGGCAGCGTTCTCACAAGCTTCAATGATTCACGTGAAAGGTGACTTTGACAAAGAATCTTTCAACGAAGCATTCATGATGCACACTTCAACTTCACCTCAGTACGGCATTGTGGCTTCTACTGAAACTGCAGCGGCAATGATGCGCGGCAACACTGGTAAGAAGTTGATGCAAGACTCTATCGATCGCGCAATCCGCTTCCGTAAAGAGATTAAACGTCTAGAAGCAGAAAGCGACAGTTGGTTCTTCGATGTATGGCAACCAGAAAACATCGATACCACAGAGTGTTGGAAACTAGATCCTAGCGACACATGGCACGGCTTCAAGAACATGGATGACAACCACATGTATCTTGATCCAATCAAAGTAACGCTACTAACTCCGGGGATGAATAAAGAAGGCGAACTAGAAGAATCAGGTATTCCTGCTTCGCTGGTGGCTAAATTCCTAGACGAGCGCGGCATCGTGGTTGAGAAAACAGGCCCATATAACTTGTTGTTCCTATTCTCAATCGGTATCGACAAATCAAAAGCAATGCAATTGCTACGCGGTCTGACTGAATTTAAACGTGGCTACGACTTGAACCTAACCATCAAGAGCTTCCTTCCTTCGCTATATAACGAAGACCCAAGCTTCTATGAAGGCATGCGCGTTCAAGAACTAGCACAAGCAATTCACGACCTAACTAAGAAATACAACCTACCAGAGCTAATGTACAAAGCGTTCGATGTACTTCCAGAAATGAAAGTAACACCACACGCAGCATGGCAAGAAGAGCTTCGCGGTAACGTAGAAGAAATCAAACTGGAAGAAATGGTGGGTCGCGTAAGTGCGAACATGATCCTTCCTTACCCTCCAGGTGTGCCACTAGTACTTCCTGGTGAAATGGTGACTCAAGAGTCTCGCCCTGTACTGGACTTCCTAGAGATGCTTTGTGAGATCGGTGCGCATTACCCAGGTTTCGAAACCGACATCCACGGTCTGTACCAACAAAAAGATGGTAGCTACACCGTAAAAGTATTGAAGAACTAAGTTCCTCTCGAAGATGACGCCATTGGGAATGCAAGCATGCTCCACTCTTACGAGCTCAATGTGTCATCGAACAACCACGACATTTAGATATCCCCTAGCTAATCTGTCGTAAAAGAGAAGGGCAAGGATGCTCTGATCTTTTCTTCTATATAGAAGAAGCAATTTCCAAGACTTCACCTGAAGTATCCCAAGTAAAAAGCAAAGACCAAAGAGCAGTTCGTCATCGTTCTGCTCTTTTTTATCTTTTATACAGCAGGACGAAGAGAAAAAGCACGTTGAGCGAAGACCATTTGCGTCAATTGCATCAAATTTGAAGATCTTAATTCAGGTAGAGACGCCCTTTTCTTGAGGAAAGATCCTTTTAAATGAGAGAAAATAGCCAAGATCGCTTGGTATATATACAAAGTGATTGCTATTTGTTCGGTTGAAAGTTTTTTTGCAAAAAACGCTTGTACTAATTTCTCAACTCCCTATACTGCGCATCCACCGACACGGAGTGAGACGAAAGTCACACAGCGAGTCGGAAGTGAGAGAAAAAGAAATTTGAAAAAATGCTTGACTCTCTCACGGTGCGGAGTAAGATACGCACCCCTAACGACGAGCAACTAAGTTGCTGGATAAGTTAGAAAAGCTCTTTAAAAATATAAACCTATCAATCTGTGTGGGCACTCGTTGATGATAATCCAATTAGAAGCTTCGGCTTCAAATTAGGTTTCAATGATACGAAGTGACCATTGAGTCTTCGGACTCAGCACAGTCAATTCAAACATTACTTTAGCTATTTATTAGCAAAGGAATGTTCAGTATTCATTGAGCCGACAAAATCTTAAATTGAAGAGTTTGATCATGGCTCAGATTGAACGCTGGCGGCAGGCCTAACACATGCAAGTCGAGCGGAAACGAGTTGTCTGAACCTTCGGGGAACGATAACGGCGTCGAGCGGCGGACGGGTGAGTAATGCCTGGGAAATTGCCCTGATGTGGGGGATAACCATTGGAAACGATGGCTAATACCGCATAATAGCTTCGGCTCAAAGAGGGGGACCTTCGGGCCTCTCGCGTCAGGATATGCCCAGGTGGGATTAGCTAGTTGGTGAGGTAAGGGCTCACCAAGGCGACGATCCCTAGCTGGTCTGAGAGGATGATCAGCCACACTGGAACTGAGACACGGTCCAGACTCCTACGGGAGGCAGCAGTGGGGAATATTGCACAATGGGCGCAAGCCTGATGCAGCCATGCCGCGTGTATGAAGAAGGCCTTCGGGTTGTAAAGTACTTTCAGCAGTGAGGAAGGTTCATGCGTTAATAGCGTATGGATTTGACGTTAGCTGCAGAAGAAGCACCGGCTAACTCCGTGCCAGCAGCCGCGGTAATACGGAGGGTGCGAGCGTTAATCGGAATTACTGGGCGTAAAGCGCATGCAGGTGGTTTGTTAAGTCAGATGTGAAAGCCCGGGGCTCAACCTCGGAATAGCATTTGAAACTGGCAGACTAGAGTACTGTAGAGGGGGGTAGAATTTCAGGTGTAGCGGTGAAATGCGTAGAGATCTGAAGGAATACCGGTGGCGAAGGCGGCCCCCTGGACAGATACTGACACTCAGATGCGAAAGCGTGGGGAGCAAACAGGATTAGATACCCTGGTAGTCCACGCCGTAAACGATGTCTACTTGGAGGTTGTGGCCTTGAGCCGTGGCTTTCGGAGCTAACGCGTTAAGTAGACCGCCTGGGGAGTACGGTCGCAAGATTAAAACTCAAATGAATTGACGGGGGCCCGCACAAGCGGTGGAGCATGTGGTTTAATTCGATGCAACGCGAAGAACCTTACCTACTCTTGACATCCAGAGAACTTTCCAGAGATGGATTGGTGCCTTCGGGAACTCTGAGACAGGTGCTGCATGGCTGTCGTCAGCTCGTGTTGTGAAATGTTGGGTTAAGTCCCGCAACGAGCGCAACCCTTATCCTTGTTTGCCAGCGAGTAATGTCGGGAACTCCAGGGAGACTGCCGGTGATAAACCGGAGGAAGGTGGGGACGACGTCAAGTCATCATGGCCCTTACGAGTAGGGCTACACACGTGCTACAATGGCGCATACAGAGGGCGGCCAACTTGCGAGAGTGAGCGAATCCCAAAAAGTGCGTCGTAGTCCGGATCGGAGTCTGCAACTCGACTCCGTGAAGTCGGAATCGCTAGTAATCGTGGATCAGAATGCCACGGTGAATACGTTCCCGGGCCTTGTACACACCGCCCGTCACACCATGGGAGTGGGCTGCAAAAGAAGTAGGTAGTTTAACCTTCGGGAGGACGCTTACCACTTTGTGGTTCATGACTGGGGTGAAGTCGTAACAAGGTAGCGCTAGGGGAACCTGGCGCTGGATCACCTCCTTATACGATGATTATTGCGATGAGTGTTCACACAGATTGATGGTTTTGAAGCGAAAGCTTCGAGCTATTATTGCTCTTTAACAATTTGGAAAGCTGACAAAACAACAATTTATTGTTGTTTGTAAAGTTCTCAAAGTATTCATTTATGAATACAACTAAAAACACATTCAAGTGTTCTTGGAATTTGAGTCCGGCAAAATCGATATGTCTCTCGCTCATTCAAATAATGAGAGACAACTTTGGTGATTTGATTATCAACTCGAAACTCCTTCGGGTTGTATGGTTAAGTGACTAAGCGTACACGGTGGATGCCTTGGCAGTCAGAGGCGATGAAGGACGTATTAACTTGCGATAAGCCCAGATTAGGTAGTAAAAACCACTTGAGTCTGGGATTTCCGAATGGGGAAACCCACTTACATAAGTAAGTATCGTTATGTGAATACATAGCATAACGAGGCGAACCGGGGGAACTGAAACATCTAAGTACCCCGAGGAAAAGAAATCAACCGAGATTCCGAAAGTAGCGGCGAGCGAAATTGGACTAGCCCTTAAGCTTTATAGGCGTCAGGTGAACAAGCTGGAAAGCTTGGCGATACAGGGTGATAGCCCCGTAACTGACGACGCATATTCAGTGAAATCGAGTAGGGCGGGACACGTGATATCCTGTCTGAATATGGGGGGACCATCCTCCAAGGCTAAATACTACTGACTGACCGATAGTGAACCAGTACCGTGAGGGAAAGGCGAAAAGAACCCCTGTGAGGGGAGTGAAATAGAACCTGAAACCGTGTACGTACAAGCAGTAGGAGCAGGCTTTTGTCCTGTGACTGCGTACCTTTTGTATAATGGGTCAGCGACTTATATTCAGTGGCAAGGTTAACCATCTAGGGGAGCCGTAGGGAAACCGAGTCTTAACTGGGCGTTCAGTCTCTGGATATAGACCCGAAACCAGGTGATCTAGCCATGGGCAGGTTGAAGGTTGAGTAACATCAACTGGAGGACCGAACCGACTAATGTTGAAAAATTAGCGGATGACTTGTGGCTAGGGGTGAAAGGCCAATCAAACCTGGAGATAGCTGGTTCTCCCCGAAAGCTATTTAGGTAGCGCCTCGGACGAATACTACTGGGGGTAGAGCACTGTTAAGGCTAGGGGGTCATCCCGACTTACCAACCCTTTGCAAACTCCGAATACCAGTAAGTACTATCCGGGAGACACACGGCGGGTGCTAACGTCCGTCGTGGAGAGGGAAACAACCCAGACCGCCAGCTAAGGTCCCAAATTACTACTAAGTGGGAAACGATGTGGGAAGGCTCAGACAGCCAGGATGTTGGCTTAGAAGCAGCCATCATTTAAAGAAAGCGTAATAGCTCACTGGTCGAGTCGGCCTGCGCGGAAGATGTAACGGGGCTAAGTAGTAAACCGAAGCTGCGGCAATGCACTTTGTGCATTGGGTAGGGGAGCGTTCTGTAAGCGGTTGAAGGTGTGTGGTAACGCATGCTGGACGTATCAGAAGTGCGAATGCTGACATGAGTAACGATAAAGGGGGTGAAAAACCTCCTCGCCGGAAGACCAAGGGTTCCTGTCCAACGTTAATCGGGGCAGGGTAAGTCGACCCCTAAGGCGAGGCCGAAAGGCGTAGTCGATGGGAAACGGGTTAATATTCCCGTACTTCTTACAATTGCGATGGGGGGACGGAGAAGGCTAGGTGGGCCTGGCGACGGTTGTCCAGGTTCAAGTGCGTAGGCTGAGAAATTAGGTAAATCCGGTTTCTCTTAAGGCTGAGACACGACGTCGAGCTACTACGGTAGTGAAGTCATTGATGCCATGCTTCCAGGAAAAGCCTCTAAGCTTCAGATTGTAAGGAATCGTACCCCAAACCGACACAGGTGGTCGGGTAGAGAATACCAAGGCGCTTGAGAGAACTCGGGTGAAGGAACTAGGCAAAATGGTACCGTAACTTCGGGAGAAGGTACGCTCTCGACGGTGAAGTCCCTCGCGGATGGAGCTATTGAGAGTCGCAGATACCAGGTGGCTGCAACTGTTTATTAAAAACACAGCACTGTGCAAAATCGCAAGATGACGTATACGGTGTGACGCCTGCCCGGTGCCGGAAGGTTAATTGATGGGGTTAGACTTCGGTCGAAGCTCTTGATCGAAGCCCCGGTAAACGGCGGCCGTAACTATAACGGTCCTAAGGTAGCGAAATTCCTTGTCGGGTAAGTTCCGACCTGCACGAATGGCGTAATGATGGCCACGCTGTCTCCACCCGAGACTCAGTGAAATTGAAATCGCTGTGAAGATGCAGTGTACCCGCGGCTAGACGGAAAGACCCCGTGAACCTTTACTACAGCTTGGCACTGAACATTGACCCTACATGTGTAGGATAGGTGGGAGGCTTTGAAGCGCAGTCGCTAGATTGCGTGGAGCCGTCCTTGAAATACCACCCTTGTAGTGTTGATGTTCTAACGTCAACCCCTTATCGGGGTTGCGGACAGTGCCTGGTGGGTAGTTTGACTGGGGCGGTCTCCTCCCAAAGCGTAACGGAGGAGCACGAAGGTGGGCTAATCACGGTTGGACATCGTGAGGTTAGTGCAATGGCATAAGCCCGCTTGACTGCGAGAATGACAATTCGAGCAGGTGCGAAAGCAGGTCATAGTGATCCGGTGGTTCTGAATGGAAGGGCCATCGCTCAACGGATAAAAGGTACTCCGGGGATAACAGGCTGATACCGCCCAAGAGTTCATATCGACGGCGGTGTTTGGCACCTCGATGTCGGCTCATCACATCCTGGGGCTGAAGTCGGTCCCAAGGGTATGGCTGTTCGCCATTTAAAGTGGTACGCGAGCTGGGTTTAGAACGTCGTGAGACAGTTCGGTCCCTATCTGCCGTGGGCGTTGGAGAATTGAAAGGGGCTGCTCCTAGTACGAGAGGACCGGAGTGGACGAACCTCTGGTGTTCGGGTTGTGTCGCCAGACGCATTGCCCGGTAGCTAAGTTCGGGATCGATAACCGCTGAAAGCATCTAAGCGGGAAGCGAGCCTTGAGATGAGTTCTCCCTGATACTTTAAGTATCCTAAAGGGTTGTCGTAGACTACGACGTTGATAGGCAGGGTGTGTAAGCGTTGTGAGGCGTTGAGCTAACCTGTACTAATTGCCCGTGAGGCTTAACCATACAACACCCAAGGGGTTTTGATGGACTCAATGAAAGAACATTGAATGTGTAAGAACGAGAATTAAAAAACAGCTTTCCGAATTAAAGAATTTGCTTGGCGACCATAGCGATTTGGACCCACCTGATTTCCATGCCGAACTCAGAAGTGAAACGAATTAGCGCCGATGGTAGTGTGGGGCTTCCCCATGTGAGAGTAGGACATCGCCAGGCTTTATTTTGCACTTGCTTAAGATTTAAGCAAGTCACCATAAAGTTCTAATCTTTTTAGAGTTTTATGTTGACTTTCAAAGTGGAAAGCGTATTATACGCACCTCGCTTAAGTGCTAAGGCACTGAAAGCCAAGCTCTTTAACAATATAGACCTATCAATCTGTGTGGGCACTCGTTGATGATAATCCAATTAGAAACTTCGGTTTCAAATTAGGTTTCAATGATACGAAGTGACCATTGAATCTTCGGATTCAGCACAGTCAATTCAAACATTACTTTATGTAATGTTCAGTATTCATTGAGCCGACAAAATCTTAAATTGAAGAGTTTGATCATGGCTCAGATTGAACGCTGGCGGCAGGCCTAACACATGCAAGTCGAGCGGAAACGAGTTATCTGAACCTTCGGGGAACGATAACGGCGTCGAGCGGCGGACGGGTGAGTAATGCCTAGGAAATTGCCCTGATGTGGGGGATAACCATTGGAAACGATGGCTAATACCGCATGATGCCTACGGGCCAAAGAGGGGGACCTTCGGGCCTCTCGCGTCAGGATATGCCTAGGTGGGATTAGCTAGTTGGTGAGGTAAGGGCTCACCAAGGCAACGATCCCTAGCTGGTCTGAGAGGATGATCAGCCACACTGGAACTGAGACACGGTCCAGACTCCTACGGGAGGCAGCAGTGGGGAATATTGCACAATGGGCGCAAGCCTGATGCAGCCATGCCGCGTGTGTGAAGAAGGCCTTCGGGTTGTAAAGCACTTTCAGTCGTGAGGAAGGCGGCGTCGTTAATAGCGGCGTTGTTTGACGTTAGCGACAGAAGAAGCACCGGCTAACTCCGTGCCAGCAGCCGCGGTAATACGGAGGGTGCGAGCGTTAATCGGAATTACTGGGCGTAAAGCGCATGCAGGTGGTTTGTTAAGTCAGATGTGAAAGCCCGGGGCTCAACCTCGGAATAGCATTTGAAACTGGCAGACTAGAGTACTGTAGAGGGGGGTAGAATTTCAGGTGTAGCGGTGAAATGCGTAGAGATCTGAAGGAATACCGGTGGCGAAGGCGGCCCCCTGGACAGATACTGACACTCAGATGCGAAAGCGTGGGGAGCAAACAGGATTAGATACCCTGGTAGTCCACGCCGTAAACGATGTCTACTTGGAGGTTGTGGCCTTGAGCCGTGGCTTTCGGAGCTAACGCGTTAAGTAGACCGCCTGGGGAGTACGGTCGCAAGATTAAAACTCAAATGAATTGACGGGGGCCCGCACAAGCGGTGGAGCATGTGGTTTAATTCGATGCAACGCGAAGAACCTTACCTACTCTTGACATCCAGAGAACTTTCCAGAGATGGATTGGTGCCTTCGGGAACTCTGAGACAGGTGCTGCATGGCTGTCGTCAGCTCGTGTTGTGAAATGTTGGGTTAAGTCCCGCAACGAGCGCAACCCTTATCCTTGTTTGCCAGCGAGTAATGTCGGGAACTCCAGGGAGACTGCCGGTGATAAACCGGAGGAAGGTGGGGACGACGTCAAGTCATCATGGCCCTTACGAGTAGGGCTACACACGTGCTACAATGGCGCATACAGAGGGCGGCCAACTTGCGAGAGTGAGCGAATCCCAAAAAGTGCGTCGTAGTCCGGATTGGAGTCTGCAACTCGACTCCATGAAGTCGGAATCGCTAGTAATCGTGGATCAGAATGCCACGGTGAATACGTTCCCGGGCCTTGTACACACCGCCCGTCACACCATGGGAGTGGGCTGCAAAAGAAGTAGGTAGTTTAACCTTCGGGGGGACGCTTACCACTTTGTGGTTCATGACTGGGGTGAAGTCGTAACAAGGTAGCGCTAGGGGAACCTGGCGCTGGATCACCTCCTTATACGATGATTATTGCGATGAGTGTTCACACAGATTGATACGGTTTATAAAGTAAAGAGACGATACTGGGTCTGTAGCTCAGGTGGTTAGAGCGTTCGCCTGATAAGCGAGAGGTCGGTGGTTCGAGTCCACTCAGACCCACCAATTTCTTTTCCAAGAAATTGGCTACAGTATCGACATCTTGATGGGGCTATAGCTCAGCTGGGAGAGCGCCTGCCTTGCACGCAGGAGGTCTGCGGTTCGATCCCGCATAGCTCCACCATCTTTAAGCGCATTCAATGAGTGCTTTTAAAAATGGTTTTCATCAGAAAATCTAGCTCTTTAACAATTTGGAAAGCTGACAAAACAACAATTTATTGTTGTTTGTAAAGTTCTCAAAGTATTCCTTATGGAATACAACTAAAAACACATTCAAGTGTTCTTGGAATTTGAGTCCGGCAAAATCGATATGTCTCTCGCTCATTCAAATAATGAGAGACAACTTTGGTGATTTGATTATCAACTCGAAACTCCTTCGGGTTGTATGGTTAAGTGACTAAGCGTACACGGTGGATGCCTTGGCAGTCAGAGGCGATGAAGGACGTATTAACTTGCGATAAGCCCAGATTAGGTAGTAAAAACCATTTGAGTCTGGGATTTCCGAATGGGGAAACCCACTTACATAAGTAAGTATCGTTATGTGAATACATAGCATAACGAGGCGAACCGGGGGAACTGAAACATCTAAGTACCCCGAGGAAAAGAAATCAACCGAGATTCCGAAAGTAGCGGCGAGCGAAATTGGACTAGCCCTTAAGCTTTATAGGCGTCAGGTGAACAAGCTGGAAAGCTTGGCGATACAGGGTGATAGCCCCGTAACTGACGACGCATATTCAGTGAAATCGAGTAGGGCGGGACACGTGATATCCTGTCTGAATATGGGGGGACCATCCTCCAAGGCTAAATACTACTGACTGACCGATAGTGAACCAGTACCGTGAGGGAAAGGCGAAAAGAACCCCTGTGAGGGGAGTGAAATAGAACCTGAAACCGTGTACGTACAAGCAGTAGGAGCAGGCTTTGTCCTGTGACTGCGTACCTTTTGTATAATGGGTCAGCGACTTATATTCAGTGGCAAGGTTAACCATCTAGGGGAGCCGTAGGGAAACCGAGTCTTAACTGGGCGTTCAGTCTCTGGATATAGACCCGAAACCAGGTGATCTAGCCATGGGCAGGTTGAAGGTTGAGTAACATCAACTGGAGGACCGAACCGACTAATGTTGAAAAATTAGCGGATGACTTGTGGCTAGGGGTGAAAGGCCAATCAAACCTGGAGATAGCTGGTTCTCCCCGAAAGCTATTTAGGTAGCGCCTCGGACGAATACTACTGGGGGTAGAGCACTGTTAAGGCTAGGGGGTCATCCCGACTTACCAACCCTTTGCAAACTCCGAATACCAGTAAGTACTATCCGGGAGACACACGGCGGGTGCTAACGTCCGTCGTGGAGAGGGAAACAACCCAGACCGCCAGCTAAGGTCCCAAATTACTACTAAGTGGGAAACGATGTGGGAAGGCTCAGACAGCCAGGATGTTGGCTTAGAAGCAGCCATCATTTAAAGAAAGCGTAATAGCTCACTGGTCGAGTCGGCCTGCGCGGAAGATGTAACGGGGCTAAGTAGTAAACCGAAGCTGCGGCAATGCACTTTGTGCATTGGGTAGGGGAGCGTTCTGTAAGCGGTTGAAGGTGTGTGGTAACGCATGCTGGACGTATCAGAAGTGCGAATGCTGACATGAGTAACGATAAAGGGGGTGAAAAACCTCCTCGCCGGAAGACCAAGGGTTCCTGTCCAACGTTAATCGGGGCAGGGTAAGTCGACCCCTAAGGCGAGGCCGAAAGGCGTAGTCGATGGGAAACGGGTTAATATTCCCGTACTTCTTACAATTGCGATGGGGGGACGGAGAAGGCTAGGTGGGCCTGGCGACGGTTGTCCAGGTTCAAGTGCGTAGGCTGAGAAATTAGGTAAATCCGGTTTCTCTTAAGGCTGAGACACGACGTCGAGCTACTACGGTAGTGAAGTCATTGATGCCATGCTTCCAGGAAAAGCCTCTAAGCTTCAGATTGTAAGGAATCGTACCCCAAACCGACACAGGTGGTCGGGTAGAGAATACCAAGGCGCTTGAGAGAACTCGGGTGAAGGAACTAGGCAAAATGGTACCGTAACTTCGGGAGAAGGTACGCTCTCGACGGTGAAGTCCCTCGCGGATGGAGCTATTGAGAGTCGCAGATACCAGGTGGCTGCAACTGTTTATTAAAAACACAGCACTGTGCAAAATCGCAAGATGACGTATACGGTGTGACGCCTGCCCGGTGCCGGAAGGTTAATTGATGGGGTTAGACTTCGGTCGAAGCTCTTGATCGAAGCCCCGGTAAACGGCGGCCGTAACTATAACGGTCCTAAGGTAGCGAAATTCCTTGTCGGGTAAGTTCCGACCTGCACGAATGGCGTAATGATGGCCACGCTGTCTCCACCCGAGACTCAGTGAAATTGAAATCGCTGTGAAGATGCAGTGTACCCGCGGCTAGACGGAAAGACCCCGTGAACCTTTACTACAGCTTGGCACTGAACATTGACCCTACATGTGTAGGATAGGTGGGAGGCTTTGAAGCGCAGTCGCTAGATTGCGTGGAGCCGTCCTTGAAATACCACCCTTGTAGTGTTGATGTTCTAACGTCAACCCCTTATCGGGGTTGCGGACAGTGCCTGGTGGGTAGTTTGACTGGGGCGGTCTCCTCCCAAAGCGTAACGGAGGAGCACGAAGGTGGGCTAATCACGGTTGGACATCGTGAGGTTAGTGCAATGGCATAAGCCCGCTTGACTGCGAGAATGACAATTCGAGCAGGTGCGAAAGCAGGTCATAGTGATCCGGTGGTTCTGAATGGAAGGGCCATCGCTCAACGGATAAAAGGTACTCCGGGGATAACAGGCTGATACCGCCCAAGAGTTCATATCGACGGCGGTGTTTGGCACCTCGATGTCGGCTCATCACATCCTGGGGCTGAAGTCGGTCCCAAGGGTATGGCTGTTCGCCATTTAAAGTGGTACGCGAGCTGGGTTTAGAACGTCGTGAGACAGTTCGGTCCCTATCTGCCGTGGGCGTTGGAGAATTGAAAGGGGCTGCTCCTAGTACGAGAGGACCGGAGTGGACGAACCTCTGGTGTTCGGGTTGTGTCGCCAGACGCATTGCCCGGTAGCTAAGTTCGGGATCGATAACCGCTGAAAGCATCTAAGCGGGAAGCGAGCCTTGAGATGAGTTCTCCCTGATACTTTAAGTATCCTAAAGGGTTGTCGTAGACTACGACGTTGATAGGCAGGGTGTGTAAGCGTTGTGAGGCGTTGAGCTAACCTGTACTAATTGCCCGTGAGGCTTAACCATACAACACCCAAGGGGTTTTGATGGACTCAATGAAAGAGCATTGAATGTGTAAGAACGAGAATTAAGAAACAGCTTTCCGAATTAAAGAATTTGCTTGGCGACCATAGCGTTTTGGACCCACCTGATTTCCATGCCGAACTCAGAAGTGAAACGAAATAGCGCCGATGGTAGTGTGGGGCTTCCCCATGTGAGAGTAGGACATCGCCAGGCTTTAAATTTTGGACACTTGCTGATTACAAGCGAGTGATACCACTGCGGAGTGGTAGTTCAGTTGGTTAGAATACCGGCCTGTCACGCCGGGGGTCGCGGGTTCGAGTCCCGTCCACTCCGCCACTTATATTAAGCCTCAGTCGAAAGACTGGGGCTTTTTTCGTTTTGGTTACCCGACTTACCTTAACCCCATTTCCATATTGAAACCTTGCATTGAGAGGCAGGCTCCTCTCTCGAAATGCTTTCTAAGCCCTGTCATGACGAGTTGATGCGCAATTCTATGCGGTTTCTGCTGAACCGGGTCCCAGTCTCGAGCGCTAGTTTTGAGCCCCTGTGCTTACTTACCAAAGCTTCCTTTATTATTACCTGGAAAGTTTATTCACTAGGTTATGTTATTTTCAGGGGTGATTTCTTTGCTTTAGATGTTGTGATTTAGCCACCGGCGCTCATTAAAATAAGCTCAGCGTATTTAAAACTTTCCTAACATGGATTTTGTTTGTAGATCTATTTAAGCCAGTGTCTGCCTTAAAGGATATTTGCTACTTCTTCCCCTCTAACCGTCTCCAACCGATAAAGCCACCACTACGTACGTATAACGTGAGCGGTATAGGTGCTCTCATAGCTGTGTTTGCTGAGTAAGTCGTTCACCTGGCACATTGACTGAGGAAAGGTCTTCTTTCAGTGGACCTTCGTGTAAGTCACGATAGTTCTAATAATTATCTGGTACTTTTTATTCTAAAGGTGTACGCTTCACATCGAATGTTTTTTCGACAGTAAACCATGTTATATCTCTTGTTTAAAAGCTTTGTAAGAAGGCTGAACTCCGTGCAAAAAACGCGATGAAGTGTTGCTCGGAGTCTTAAATTAATCTTCATCAGGTGTTTTATGCGTATAACTTCGCTGAAGTTATACGCAGGCGTCTGTACACCTGATAAAAGAGAAGAGATGGCCGGTGATATTTCATCATCGGCCTTTTTGTATCTGTTAAGCAGCTACAAAGCATTATCCAGTATTGAAATAAGGGCCGGTATTGATCACCGGCCCTTTTTATTTGGTTAAAAACATGAGTATTTTACAAGTTAAAAATTTGTCTTATCAGATCGCTGATAAGAGTTTATATAACAACGTGACATTTCGAATTAACGTGGGAGAGAAAATAGGTATCACTGGAGCGAATGGCGTTGGAAAAAGCACCTTATTAAAACTGCTTATCGGTGAATTATCTGCAGATAAGGGCTGCATTGACTGGTTACCAAACCTTGAGGTGGGGTATTTAGAGCAACATTTTAAGATGGATAATGCGCTGAAGGTTTATGAATGCTTAAAGAGTGCTTTTGAGAACTTATACGCTGCCGAGCAGAAGCTTTGGACTTTGTATCAGGCGATGACCGAGTCTCACTCTACATCTCTTTTAAGCCAAGTCGCCCAACTACAGGCATATTTAGAAGATGAAGACTTCTATGCAATTGATACCAAAATTGAACAAGTTGCTGTAGGTCTTGGCATTTATCAATTTGGCTTAGATACACCGCTTGTCTCGCTAAGTGGGGGTCAAAGACACAAGGTCCTTTTAGGGAGGTTGTTACTCCGCAACCCCGATGTGTTAATTCTCGACGAGCCGACAAACTATCTTGATGCTCTGCACATTGAATGGTTGGTCACGTTTCTCAACGAGTACACTGGCACTGTTTTACTGGTTTCTCATGATATTGACTTCCTTAATCAAGTAGCGACCAGTATTTGTGATATTGATTATCAAACGGTCCGAAAATACAGCGGCACTTATGTCAAAGCAATGCAGCAAAAGAATCACGACGGTGCTTTGTTAGAAAAGCAATATAAGGCTCAGCAAAATGAAATTCGAAAGTTAGAGCAATTTATTGCCAAAAATGGCGCTGGAGTTAACGCGAGTCTTGCTAAGGGACGCAAGAAAAAACTGGATAAAATCGAACGTATTCAACTGAATCATATAGAGAAAGTATCGATGTTTGACTTTGCTCACCAGCCTATTGGGCAACAGTATGTGATTGACGCAAAAGCGTTGAAGATAGGTTATCAGCAGCCTCTGCTTCCTGCGCTTGATATCACGTTAGCGCGCGGGGAGAAGTTGGTCGTTTCTGGTTTTAACGGCGTAGGTAAGTCGACTTTGCTTAAAACCCTTATGGGGGAGATCGAGCCGCTCTCTGGTGAGGTGGTATTGGCAAAAGGTGCAATGATTGGGTATTTTTCTCAAGATTTGTCTTGGCGTCACCCTCAGCACACGCCTGAGCAGGAGCTATGCTCTTGTGATCCAACGATATCAAGCAAAGAATCACGCAAGATATTAGCTCGCTTTGGGGTCACCGGAGATAAGACGCAGCGCCACCTAGATACATTAAGTGGAGGTGAGCAAACTCGCGTGAAACTTTGTTGTTTATCAGTCCAGAAATGCAATGTTTTGCTGTTGGACGAGCCAACGACACATTTGGATAGCAGCAGTAAAAATGCGCTTAAAGAGGCTCTCCAGCGCTTTTCTGGTAGTGTGATTGTGGTATCTCATGAGAAGGCGTTTTTACAATCTTGGCCTGATAGAGTTTTAGATATTTCGTTGCTCACTTATGCTGAATCGGAAACAGAACAGGAGGTGGAGCTATGATGCAGTCCATGATCCTATTTCTTGTTGCTTTTCTTGTTGGTGCTGATGAGTTGATGCTTGGATCTATTCTTGAACCTATCGGAAATGATTTAAGTGTTCAACCGAGTCAGGTTACGTTATTTATTACGGCATATAGTTTAGCTATAGCAATTTGCGCTCCTTACCTGGGACGTTTATCAGACCGGGTTGGGCGTATTCGTATCATGTTGCCTGCTTGCTTCGTATTTGGGGTTGCGTCTATTACGACGGGCATAGTTCATGATTTTGAACTTGCGATTGCAAGTCGAGTGATCACAGGTATTGCAAGTGCAGGCATGTTGCCAATTGCATTTGCGTTGGCGGGAGACGCGAAGGGTAATAGAGCGATGCGTCAAATTGTGATGGTTCAGGCGGGATTAACGCTGGGTATGATAACCAGCCCAGCGATCGGAGCATTGCTGACCCAGCTTTTATCATGGCGTGCCGCTTTTATTATTTTGGGCGTTGCGGCTCTTCTTGTCGGTGCCATGAGCGTAGTGTTCATGAACAACAAGCATAATGAGTCCAAGAAGTCAGATACTCTGCCACCTATCACAGACGTCATTCATCTTCCAGGCGCGTTGAGGGCGATTCTAGCGATGTGTTTAGGCCTAGGGGGAGGTATTGGTGTATTTAACCTGATAGGCCTTCATATTCGAGATACCAGCGAGTTGGCGCTCGGTTGGGTGGGCGCTATTTATGCTGTTCTAGGGATCGTGAGTGTGGTTGGAAATATGTGCGTGGGGAGAGCTTGCCGTTGGCTTGGTAGCTCTCGAGCCGTTATGCGAGTGGCTTTAATGGTGTGCATACCTTGCAGTGCATGGGTGTTCTCAAATGAGATGAGTACGGTGACTGCTTATCTTCCAGCTCTAGTGCTCTGGTCTCTTGCTGGAGGGGTAGGCTCTCCGGCGTTACAAGCACATATAGCAAGCTTATCTGATGAACATCGAGGTGTGCTGATGTCTTCTGGAATGAGTATGATGCACTTTGGTGTCGCGATTTGGTCTGCCTTGGCGGGCTTTGCTTATTCTGTAGGTCATGAATGGGTCGCTGTCGTGGCTTTGTTATTGTTTGGCTCAGCGGTAGTTATATTAAAGCCAGTTGGTAATGCTGAACAAAATGAGCGTTATTCGTAGTGTTTTAGTAGATAAAGAAAAGCCGTTACCTAAAAAGGTAACGGCTTGTTCCAAATACTTTTTGAAAGCCGGTCTTAGTTCATGCCGTATTTCTTAAGTTTTTTGCGAAGAGTACCGCGGTTGATACCCATCATAGTTGCCGCGCGAGTTTGGTTACCGCGAGTGTACTGCATGATGGTATCTAGTAGTGGCTGTTCAACTTCAGCTAGAACTAATTCGTATAGTTCTGTTACTTCCTGGCCGTTTAGTTGAGCAAGGTAGTTTTTAAGAGACGCTTTAACAGAGTCACGTAAAGGCTTCTGAGTAATCTGGTCTTGTGACGTTACTGTAGTTACTGTTAATGCTTCTGAAGTCAGATTTTGTTCGAACATATTCGGTCTAGCTCTTCTCTTAATTATGATGCAACGTTATCAAAATAACCTTCTAACGCCTCAATTTGCAGCGGAGCTGCGTCGATAGCGTTGAAGGTACGGCGAAACTCACTTGCCTGTTCATGCTCTTTCAGGTACCACCCAACGTGCTTGCGCGCGATACGTGGACCTAAGAACTCCCCATAAAATTCATGCAGAGCATTTACATGACCAAGCATAATGGTTTTCACTTCCTCAGTTGGAAGCTCATCCATTGTGGTGCCGTTTTCCAAATAGTGATGGATTTCCTGGAAAATCCAAGGACGACCCTGGGCAGGGCGTCCAATCATTAAAGCGTCCGCACCGGTGTACTCCAGTACAAATTTGGCTTTCTCCGGGCTATCGATATCACCGTTCGCGATAACCGGAATTGAAATCGCCTCTTTTACCGCTTTAATGCTGTCATATTCGGCCTCACCTTTGTACATACATGCTTTCGTTCTGCCATGCAGAGCAAGAGCTTGTATGCCGCAGTTTTCGGCTAATTTAGCGATCTGGACACAGTTCTTGTTGTCTGTATCCCAGCCAGTTCGAGTCTTTAACGTTACAGGAACGTCCACTGCATTCACGACCGCTTTCAAAATCTCTTCGATAATGTTTGGGTATTGAAGCAGAGCAGAGCCCGCTAGCTTCTTATTCACTTTTTTTGCCGGGCAGCCCATGTTGATGTCGATGATTTGTGCACCGTTCTCAACACTGAATTGAGCTGCGTCCGCCATAAGCTGTGGATCGGAACCCGCAATCTGTACAGAGCGAATGCCCGATTCGCCCTCGTGTACCATGCGCTGTTTCGACTTTGACGTTCCCCATAGTTTTGGGTTAGCAGACATCATTTCACTGACGGCCATTCCCGCACCATAACGAAGACACAACTCGCGAAACGGTCTATCCGTTACACCAGCCATAGGGGCTACGATTAGATTGTTCTTAAGTTGATAGTTTCCGATTTTCAAAACGTCATCACAGTTCTGTACCAGCAAGGGCGCGCATTTTACGCATTTTTTCACTGCGTGAAAAGACTAATATTTGAGCATTTACAAATTGTTTTTGTAAATTGTATGAATTTCAAACAATTAGCTCTGAAAACCTTGTCTAGCCTTGCTTACGACCAGAGATGCGACACCATTCACTTTGCTCAACAATCGGGTCAATGTGAAGCTCGTCACGGTAATAGTTCGCAACATCTTCGGCTTGAGTGTCTAATACGCCAGACATTGCAAGGTCGCCATTTGGTTTAACTAGGCCTTTAATGATTGGTGCAAGTTCACGCAGTGGGCCAGCAAGAATGTTAGCAACAACCACGTCTGCAATCAGACCTTCTGGTTGGTTTTGAGGAAGGTAAACTTCTAGTTTGTCGGCAACGCCGTTACGCTCTGCGTTGTCTTTCGAAGCAAGCAGTGCTTGAGGATCAATGTCGATCCCTATCACTTTTTCAGCGCCCAGTTTGATCGCCGCGATCGCCAGAATGCCAGAGCCACAACCGAAGTCGATAACGGTCTTACCGCTTAAGTCCATGCTTTCTAGCCACTCAAGACAAAGTGCTGTTGTAGGGTGAGTACCCGTACCGAATGCAAGGCCAGGATCCAACATAACATTAACAGCGTCAGGATCTGGAATGTCGCGCCAGCTTGGACAAATCCATAGGCGTTCACCAAATTTCATTGGGTGG
Organism: Vibrio sp. JCM 18905; assembly: GCF_055393305.1. NCBI lineage: Bacteria > Pseudomonadati > Pseudomonadota > Gammaproteobacteria > Vibrionales > Vibrionaceae > Vibrio > Vibrio sp. JCM 18905. The sequence continues at coordinate 337,373 of NZ_AP043880.1, forward strand.
AAGTTTTCCATCCATTCGCGTTCCCAGTCTTTATCTTCAAGCTGTTCTACTTTGTAAGCAAAATTGTCAGCCAGCATATTGCTCGCTTTAATTTGGTCGATGATGAAGTTAGTGTCTGCTTCTGCATCATACAGTGCCAGAATATCAGTATCGCCCCATAAGCGAGTTTCGCCAGGTAGAGGTTCGAATACAGGTGTATCCTGCGCGTCTAAGAATGTAACAGACAGCGCGCCAGTCTCTTCCATTAGCATATCGCCGATTTGCTCAGCGTTTTCATTGGTCGCGTTGAGTTTGATTTGAATCCAAGGCATTGGTTTTTGCTCTTAAAGTGAATGAAGTGGCGCAGAGTTTACCAGAACTCTACGATTTGTTTGAGTATATACCCAAATAAGCCGATTTATATGTTGAGCCGTTCGCGTACATATAAAACAAAAATGCCCACGGGAGTGGGCATTTTTTAAGACGTTTGCTTAGGTTTATTGTAAGCCAAGCTTCTTCTCTAGGTAGTGGATGTTTGCACCACCGTGTTGGAAGTTTTCGTCATTCATAATGGAGAATTGCAGTGGCACGTTAGTTTTGATGCCTTCGATGATCATCTCACCCAGTGCGTTCTTCATGCGCGCAATCGCCACATCACGGTTTTCACCGTACGTGATTAGCTTACCAATCATTGAATCGTAATGAGGTGGTACTGTGTAACCAGAATAGATGTGTGATTCCCAACGCACACCCATACCGCCAGGCGCGTGGAAACGCTCGATCTTACCTGGAGATGGTAGGAAGCGTTCTGGGTCTTCTGCGTTGATACGGCACTCAATCGCATGGCCACGGATCTTAATGTCATCTTGAGTGAATGACAGAGGTTGACCCGCTGCAACGCGAAGCTGTTCTTTGATTAGGTCGATGCCGGTAACCATTTCTGTTACTGGGTGTTCTACCTGAATACGAGTGTTCATTTCGATGAAGTAGAATTCACCGTTCTCGTACAGGAATTCGAACGTACCTGCGCCGCGGTAACCAATTTCGATACATGCACGAGTACAACGTTCACCGATGTACTTACGCATCTCTTCAGTGATACCTGGTGCTGGCGCCTCTTCCACTACTTTTTGGTGACGACGTTGCATTGAACAATCACGCTCACCAAGGTGGATTGCGCCGCCTTGACCGTCAGCGATAACTTGCACTTCAACGTGACGAGGGTTTTCTAGGAATTTCTCCATGTAAACCATATCGTTGTTGAATGCTGCTTTTGCTTCAGCACGCGTCATTGCAATCGCTTGGATTAGGTCTTTTTCTGCGCGAACGACACGCATACCACGGCCACCGCCGCCACCAGACGCTTTGATGATGACTGGATAACCGATGCGTTTAGCAAACGCCTTGTTTTTCTCTTCGTCGTTGTCCAGAGGACCGTCAGAGCCAGGTACACAAGGAACGCCAGCTTTCTTCATTGCGTTGATAGCCGACACTTTGTCACCCATCAGGCGGATAGTGTCTGCTTTTGGACCAACGAAGATGAAACCACTGCGCTCAACTTGCTCAGCGAAGTCTGCGTTTTCTGACAAGAAGCCGTAACCAGGGTGAATGGCAACGGCCCCTGTTACTTCTGCTGCAGAAATAATTCGTGGGATATTTAGGTAGCTGTCGATACCACGAGCAGGGCCGATACATACGGTTTCGTCTGCGAGTAGTACGTGCTTAAGATCGCGGTCAGCTGTCGAGTGAACAGCGACGGTCTTAATACCTAATTCTTTACAAGCGCGAAGAATACGAAGTGCAATTTCACCTCGGTTCGCGATGACTACTTTGTCTAGCATAAGGCAAGCCCCGCTTATTCGATTACAACAAGAGGTTGGTCGAATTCAACTGGTTGGCCGTCTTCAGCTAGGATCGCTGTAACAACGCCAGATTTGTCCGCTTCGATTTGGTTCATCATTTTCATTGCTTCAACAATACATAGCGTATCGCCAGCATTTACTTTCTGACCCACTTCTACGAATGCTTTAGAGTCTGGGCTTGGAGAACGGTAGAAAGTACCAACCATTGGAGAAAGAACTTGGTGACCTGCAGGCGTTGCAGCTGCTGGAGCTTCTGCTGCTGGCGCTTCTGCTACTGGTGCCGCTGCTGCTGGAGCAGGTGCCGCTACTGGAGCTGCTGCGTAGTGAACTGGTGCTTGAGGGGCTGCAGTGCCGTGACGACTGATGCGTACTGACTCTTCACCTTCAGAAATCTCTAGCTCAGCAATGCCAGACTCTTCAACTAACTCAATTAGCTTCTTGATTTTACGAATATCCATCTTTTCTTTCTCTTTTATCTTGTGATTAAGACAACCCTCGTGGGGTTGCAGAGTGTTAGGGTTACTTTGCCTGTAGCTTATTAATCGCTGCAGACAGAGCGAATTCATAACCTTGTGCGCCTAAACCGCAAATCACGCCTTCTGCTTTATCTGACAGATAAGAGTGATGACGAAATGGTTCACGTGCGTGCACATTTGATAAGTGCACCTCAATAAATGGGATGGCGACGCCAAGTAATGCATCTCGCAGTGCCACACTGGTATGAGTGAAAGCCGCTGGATTGATGATGATGAAGTCAATCTTGCCATAAGCAGCATGAATGGCTTCAATCAGTTCGTACTCACGATTTGATTGTAGGTGTTCCAGTTCCACCCCAGCGTTATGAGCTTGCTTTGTAAGAGCATCCACAACTTGTGCTAAGGTGCTGTGACCATAGTGTGTCGGTTCGCGCAGACCCAATAGGTTAAGATTTGGTCCGTTTAGAACAAGAATCCGTGACTTTGCAGACATTATGTTGCTATCTTCCCTTATCGTGAGTGGAACGTTTATATTCCCAAATATACGATAGTTCAGCACGATTTTTTTGTTAAAACCGAGCAAATTTTAAAAAATCGACCAAGATTATAGCTAATTCATAGCAATTAGCAGCAATTTACTGGTCTAATCTCCTAATAGCTACCTTCGTTTCTGTAACCAAGTTAACAAAAACAACATAATTGCCATGTTCTTTGTGTGGCTAATTTGTGCGCAAAAGCAAAAAAACCGCCATGAGTTATGGCGGTTTTTAAAGTGCTTTTAAAACAGTTGGTTGAATTTATGCCAATTCTGCTTTCTCTGCGATAAGTTTGTCTACCACGCTTGGATCGGCAAGCGTTGACGTGTCTCCGAGGTTGCTTGTATCGCCCGTTGCAATCTTACGCAGGATTCGACGCATGATCTTACCAGAGCGAGTCTTCGGTAAGGAATCCGTCCAGTGCAGTACATCTGGTGTCGCGATTGGACCAATCTCTTTACGCACCCAATCTTTAACTTCTTTGTGCAGCTCAGCTGACGGGAATTCACCATCGTTCAATGTAATGTAAGCGTAGATAGCTTGGCCTTTGATGTCATGTGGAATACCAACAATCGCCGCTTCTGCAATCTTGTGGTGCGCCACTAGCGCTGATTCAATTTCAGCGGTACCCATACGGTGACCCGACACGTTTAGTACGTCATCAACACGGCCAGTGATCCAGTAGTAGCCGTCTTCGTCACGACGCGCACCATCACTGGTGAAGTACATCCCCTTAAAGGTTGAGAAGTAGGTCTGTTCAAAGCGCTCATGGTCGCCGTAAACCGTGCGCATCTGGCCTGGCCAAGAATCAAGGATAACCAAGTTACCTTCAGCAACGGTATCTTCAAGAATGTTGCCCATATTATCGACAAGAGCAGGCTGGACGCCGAAGAATGGGCGAGTCGCAGAGCCTGGTTTTAGATCGGTTGCCCCTGGTAGTGGCGCAATCAAGATGCCGCCAGTTTCCGTTTGCCACCAAGTATCGACGATAGGTGAGTTCTCGTTACCAATCGTTTTGTAGTACCACTCCCACGCCTCTGGGTTGATTGGTTCGCCCACTGAGCCCATGATGCGCAGGCTTGAACGAGATGTGCCTGCAACCGCTTCATCACCTTTTGCCATTAGCGCACGAATCGCGGTTGGGGCGGTGTATAGAATGTTGACTTGGTGTTTATCAACCACTTCACTCATTCGGCTTGTGCTTGGGTAGTTTGGTACACCTTCGAATAAGATGGTCTTCGCCCCATTTGCAAGTGGACCGTAGATTAGGTAAGTGTGACCGGTAATCCAACCCACGTCCGCGGTACACCAGAAGGTTTCGCCTGGTTGGTAATCGAACACATATTTGAAGGTCATCGCCGCGTAAACGAGGTAACCGCCTGTTGTGTGTAGTACGCCTTTAGGTTTGCCTGTTGAACCTGAAGTGTAAAGGATGAAGAGCGGATCTTCGGCTTTCATCTCTTCTGGTGGGCAAACGTCAGAAACGTTAGCTGTTGCTTCGTGCCACCAAACATCACGGTGTTCATGCCATTCGACATCACCACCTGTACGTTTAAGCACCAACACTTTATTGATGGTTTTTACGTCTGGGTTAGTTAGTGCTTCGTCCACGTTCTTTTTCAGAGGAACGGCACGCCCGCCGCGCACGCCTTCATCAGCGGTGATCACGACTTTTGCGTCAGAGTCGATGATTCGGCCGGAGAGTGCTTCTGGTGAGAAACCGCCAAATACAACGGTATGAACCGCACCGATGCGGGTACAAGCGAGCATAGCCACTGCGGCTTCTGGAACCATTGGCATGTATAAACACACCACGTCGCCTTTACGTACGCCTTGCTCTTTCAATGCGTTGGAGAACTTACATACTTCTTTGTGCAGTTCGTTGAAAGTGAGTGTTTTGTCGTCGGCTGGATCATCGCCTTCCCAGATGATTGCGACGTCATCCCCGTGTTCTTCGAGATGACGGTCAATACAGTTAGCCGAGACGTTCAGTGTGCCATCTTCAAACCAACGAATGTCTACATGACCAGTATCGAAAGAGGTGCTTTTTACTTTGGTGAAAGGTTTGATCCAATCAACGATTTTGCCGTGTTCGTTCCAGAAGCCCTCTGGATCGGTTACCGACTGCTGATACATGGCTAAGTAAGTATCATTATCCGCGTGTGTATGAGTTTTAATATTTTCTTTTACCGGATAAACGTGGGCTTCGCTCATGGCTTCTCTCCTTGTGCCTTATTTCTCGGCCTTACACCAATCTAGATAAGATTTTGAATATGTTTTTGTAGGGCTGTTTTTTGGTTCTAAATAACTTGGTCGTGGTAATGACGACGTTGTGCTTATAACTGTCAGTCACTGCGCGTATTTCCACAATTAGACTTTAGGATGAGAGTGAAGGAAGCGCCGTGAAATCGCTGAAACAAAAGTATTTCTGGGAGCTAGGTCAACTGATTTTTATGTATATGGCGCGGTTAGGTTGGGCAAATCGCCTTTCGTTAAGCGAACAAAGACCAAAGCGGCAGAAATCGCATCTTGTAAAGCGTCGTGTTTATCTTGGATAGGAAGTTCGAGGTGTTTACAAATCGCATCCAGACTTAAGTCGAAATAGGCATTCGGCAAATGTCTTTCCAGCTTGTCGTGATAAATCTGACTGACCTCGATGAGCGGGTTAGGAAGTGGAAAGCCAAGTTGCCTCAGACAAGCAAGATCTAAGATCTTTTTATCGTAACGAATGTGATAACCGACAAGTGGTCGGTTGCCGATAAAGTCGAGCAGCTCGAGCAGCGCCTCTTTTTCGCTAATCCCGTCGACTAAGTCTTGGTGGCGAATTCGATGAATTTTGACTGAGCCAGAATCGAGCGATTGCGGCGCGCGTAAGCGGACTTCAAATGGCTGACTAGTGATGATGCGGTTGTCGATGATCTTCGTGGCCGCAATGGTTACCAACTCGGCACGATTTGGATCAAGGCTGGTGGTTTCGCAGTCGAGAGAGACGTATTCCGTTTTATCGGGCGTGCAAAAAAGCGACTGATAAGGAGATCCTTTCAGTTTGTAGTGCCAGTATTTGCGTTGTAACCAGTTCATTGCCTACGCCTCTGTATGATTTATGAAAATCATGGTTAATCACGAATTTGATAGTGGAAGCCTAAAAATTGCTTAAATTTTTTCACTACATGTAAGCTGTGGCGAAGTAAATCACGCTCGGTTCTATCCAGTTGTTTAATATCAATGTTATTCAATGCTTCTTGCTTTTTGAGTTGTTGATTAAGGCGAACCTTAAAGAACAATTTCAGTGCTTCGTTGAGGTTATCTGCCGTTTCAGGCTCTAAGATGCGTTTTTTCCGAAGTGCTTCAATGCGTTCAAACGTGTTCTTCTCCTCAATGGCATATTCCAAAGACAAGGTGCGAATGCCGTGCACAATTGGGAAAATGCCGCCGCGTTTAATATCTAACCCGTCCTTAGCACTTTTTACGTTGCCAAACAGAGTTAGGGGCACAGAAAACTGCAAGGCAGGGCGAGTAAAATCAGACAGTATCAACATGCGATCTTTCATTGTGTCGCGAAGGTGGGCCGCGATTGGAGCCAGCAGCTCGCGATTTCCCGCAACAGCATGGGCGTCACTGAAAATGGCTAAGTCCATGATTTGTTGTGGTTCGGCTTTGGCTATCCAGCGGTCTAAGGTGTTTATCCACTCTTGCTGCGTTTTGACCCATTTCGGGTTGTTGACCATGACTTTACCCGGGCAGAGTGGGTAGCCGAGCTGTTGTAGAGTGTGCGTGAAGGATTGCATCACTTGTTCGCAATGAGGCCATTCCAAACCATCTTGAATAATTAGAGCATTGTCTTGGTCTGTCTTGAGAATTTGTTCTCCTCGACCTTCTGAGCCGAGCACGATTAAGCAGCAATGATCGTGCAAGGCTGGTGGAACCACTAACTCGAACGCTTTTTCGATAATTTGCTCGTTCACGGCGGAAATCAGCTCCATGATAAAGCGAGTGCGGATGCCGTTTCTCAATAAGCTCTCGACCAATTGACGTTGGCGGTTTGAGGCTAATGCGAGCTCTTCCACACTGCTTGCTCTGGCAATACTGAGCGTTAACACGTGAGAGTGGGTGGAGAACGCGCTGAGAATTTGGGTCATATCCAGCATGCCGACGGCTTGGTTGCCATCACATACCATGAGACGTTTCATTCGATTTCGGGTCATGGTGATCATGGCATTGAATAAAAAATCACCATCATCAACGTGATAGACAGGAAAGGTGGCGATATCACCAACAGGGGTATTGAGTGCGCTGCCATCTAACATCACGGAGTGCAGCATGTTGGTTCGCGTCACGATGGCGTATGGATGAGCCGAGGGCCATTTTTCTAATCGCGGATCGTCATCATTGAGTTTGACAAGTGCTGCATCGATCCCATTTGCTTTTAGGGTGTGCGTCACCTCGTTAATCGGCGTATTTGGCTCAAGGATCATCGGTGGGTGATAAATGCTGCGGTCCACTTTGGTGAGGATAAACTCTGCCAAGTTTTGTTGTTGGTGAGCGGCTTCGATGAGTTCTTGTCGCTTTGATAAATTGTTATCGAAATAGGCCGCAAACTGACCATTCTCGTTGTAAAGCGCCAGAAAGACGTCTTTCGGCAGCAGATAGGAGAGTGTGTCCTCAAGAGCGATGTATTGATGACGTATGTTGTCTTCAAGTAATGAGCGCACATCAAACATATCGTCGTTGGCATAATGCGCGAACACTTCCTGCTGATCTTGGGAGCGTTCTTCTACCGCGCCTTTGATCAGAATATGTAAGTGAGGGTTTTTCTGTCCGCAAGATAAAATAACATCTCGAGCTCGATAGTAGGCAACGTCCAGAGACGAGCGCAGTCGTGTCTGTTGTGCTTCGGTTAAGCGGTCGAACGGTGGAGATTGCATGTTAAATTTGTCAGGCATGAGAACACCCAATGATGGAAGGAACACTCTCTAAGTCTGACAAATTTCCTACTGGAAGCCAGACGACTTTGGTCTAAATCACGATGATTTCGCTTTAAGATGGCCAATGTCGCAAAGTTAGTATTCCATCGAGGAAACGATAAGTTGCCTATTCTTCCCTTTTTATAATACGCATAGCGATCCATAATTCCCGGTTCGAACGTTGATGTTCCCGTTTTAGGATATTAGTAATGTTGAAACCTTCTCCGTATGGCTGGATTTCCCAGTACTTTCTCGGATTCTTCTTTGCGTATGGCGTATATCTGCCATTTTGGTCACTTTGGTTTAAGGAGCAAGGTGTCTCTTCGACCGACATCGGTTTGCTAGTTGGGTTAGGTCTTGCGACACGTTGTGTCGCCAATATCGTGATCACCCCACGAGTGCACAAAGTTGAACACCTTATGCCTGCTTTACGTTGGTTGAGTTTCGCTGCCCTCCTTTTTGTTGGATTTCACTTTTTTACAGGTGGCAGTTTTTGGTTAATGGCGTTAGCGACGGTGCTATTTAACCTCTGTTGTGGACCGATTGTTCCATTATCGGACGCGATGGCAAACTACTACGCACGTCTGAAAATGCTCGACTACGGCCGTACGCGCTTATGGGGCTCGATCGCCTTTATCGCGGGTTCGACGGCCGTGGGTTATCTGGTGGCTGAATTTGGCTCTGATATGATCTTGTACACGGCGATGGCCGGGATATTAGTTTCGTTGCTATTTTCAATGCGTATGACTAACCCGATGCCCGTTACGCTTGATGGGCAAAGCGCGGAGCGTCCAAAACTGAGTGCTCTTTTGACAGACAAGCCGATACTTAAATTCTTAGTGTTGGTGTCATTAATTCAGGGCAGTCATGCGGCTTACTACGGTTTTAGCGCTATTCACTGGAAAGCCGCAGGTCATTCGGAAGATGTGATTGGCTATCTGTGGAGCTTGGGTGTTGCAGCCGAAGTGGCAGTGTTTGCGCTGAGCAAGCGTTTATTTGTCGGTTGGTCAATGCGTGCGTTATTTGTTGTTGCTGCCGTTGGTGTGATGTTGCGTTGGGGCATTACGGCATCGACAACGTCGATTGTTGCTTTGGTGATTGTTCAATTATTGCATGGCGTGACCTTCGCAACGGCACACATTGCTGCGATTCAATATATCCAAAACTCGGAAGAGAATAAGATAGTGGCGCTGCAAGCATTGTATAACGCGATTCCGCTAGGCGCATTCATCGCACTGATGACCGTGTTGAGTGGTTGGGGTTATGAGCACTGGGGACCACTTGTGTTCTGGGGCATGGCCGCGATGGGGTTATTGGCATTGTTCATCAAGCTAGAACCACAAGAGCCACATCATGTGGTCGATGTATCAGACAAGTCACTGGAAACACAGAATTAGACTTCTGTGACAAAGGTTAAAAACTAAGCTTTGTCTCCGTTGTGAAAGCAGTGTTAAATGAAACCTCTCCCTAATGGAGAGGTTTTTTTATTCTCTTGCTTTAAAACGGCAAGAAAGGCAAGAAAGGATATCGGATGCAAGGATGGCTGGTGGTTCCCGTTTCTTTGGCGTACTTGGGAGCCTTATTTATCATCGCGTGGTACGGCGACATTCAGAAAAGGTGGTTAGCACGCTGGCGGCCGTGGATTTATAGCCTTTCCATTGCGGTGTACTGTACATCGTGGACCTTCTACGGCACGGTCGGGCAGGCCAGCACTAACCCTTGGTCTTTCTTGCCCATCTATATTGCCCCCATTTTAGTGTTTACCATCGGATGGCGCGTTTTAGCTCGGCTTATTTTGATTGCTAAACGGGAACACATCACGTCGATTGCTGATTTTATAGGAGCTCGTTACGGCAAATCTCAAGGTTTGGCCGTAGTCGTTACACTCATTGCGGTTGCGGGAATTTTGCCGTACATCGCTTTGCAGTTGCGTGGTATCACCATGGGGCTAGAAATCATTGCCCCAGAACTGGCTACCGATTTTGGTTATCAAAACGATAGCGTGTCGTGGTTTGTCGTGGTCGCACTGGCAATTTTTACGATGCTATTTGGTACCCGGCACATTGATAACACGGAACACCATCGTGGGATGATGATGGCGATTGCCTTCGAATCGATTATCAAACTGTTGGCGTTTTTAGTGGTCGGTGTATTCATTGTTTGGTTGGCGATGAACACCGAGAATTTGAGCTTAGTTGATGTTGCCGCACAGACGTATCAGTCACCGAATATTCCGACGATATTGATTCATACCGTACTCACGATGCTGGCGATTGTTTGTCTTCCACGACAATTCCATACGATGGTGGTGGAAAACGAACGCGCGCAAGATTTGCATGTTGCTCGTTGGTTGTTTCCCATTTATCTGATCTTGATGGGGATTTTTGTTTTACCTATTGCGTGGGTAGGGCAAGGTTTGTTGAGTGGTGCTTCGCCTGATACTTATGTGATCAGTGTGCCAATGTCGGTAGGGGCGAGTGAAATCGCTTTGCTTGCATTTTTAGGCGGCACTTCGGCGGCCAGTGGCATGGTTATCGTGTCGACGATTGCCTTAGCGATCATGGTATCGAACGACTTGGTTATGCCACTACTATTGCGTCGCATGCGATTGACGCAGCGTAACCATCATCACTTCTCTGAATTATTACTGCGGATCCGCCGTGGTCTGATTTTAGTCCTACTAATTGGCGCCTGGGGTTTTTATCAAGCGTTAGATACCATTCACTCACTTTCAGCGATCGGCTTTCTCTCATTTGCGGCGATCACGCAATTCGCGCCTGCGCTGGTGGGCGGTATGTACTGGCGTCAAGGGAATAAGAAAGGTGTGTATGTTGGCTTGGCGGTAGGCTTTACCATTTGGCTGATTACGTTAATGAGCCAAACGGACATGCTTGCCGGGAATGCCAGTAACAACTTTTTGATTTGGTTGATCACCCCACCAGAGGTATTGGCTGGCTTTGACATTGCGATTTCAGATTGGGGGATGATCCTCAGCGTGGTCGCCAATGCAGTGTGTTTTGTCGTGGTTTCTATGACTACACGACCAAGCCTAAGTGAGCGCTTACAATCGGCATCATTCGTTGGTACGCCATTGCCTGAAAGCGAAAACATGAGCCTATACCAGAGTCGTGTTACGGTTGCGGAACTAGAAATGCTAGCGTCTAGGTTTGTTGGGCGAACGCGAGTAAAAGCGGCTTTTCAAGCGTATTGGAGCCAGCAACGAGAAGAGCTAATGCCGAATCAGCAGGCGCCATCTTCTCTGATTCGACATACCGAACGTGTATTAGCCGGGGTATTCGGCGCTTCTTCTGCTAAGTTAGTACTCACTTCTGCGTTGCAGGGAAGAAACATGCAGCTTGAAGAGGTGGCGACTATCGTCGATGAAGCCTCTGAACTGTACGATTTTAGCCGAGGCCTACTTCAAGGGGCGATTGAACATATCGGCCAAGGTATTGCGGTGGTCGATAAGCAATTACGCTTGGTGGCTTGGAACCAACGCTACTTAGAACTCTTTGAATTTCCGCCAGGCTTGATCCAAGTTGGGCGACCGATTGCGGATGTGATTCGGCACAATGCAGAGCAAGGTTTATGTGGCCCAGGCGATCCTGATGACCACGTCCGTCGCCGTGTGTATCACCTTGAGCAAGGGACTCGGCACACCTCTTCTCGGGTCCGCCCCGATGGTCGCGTGATTGAGGTACAAGGTAACCCAATGCCAGGTGGTGGCTTTGTGATGAGCTTTACCGACATCACCGTATTCCGAGATGCAGAGCAAGCGCTGAAAGACGCCAACGAGACATTGGAAGAAAGGGTACGTCTGCGGACTCGGGAATTAGAACAACTTAACAAGCAGCTGGTGGCAGCGACGCAACGCTCCGATTTGGAATCGAAGTCCAAATCACGGTTCTTGGCGGCAGTAAGCCATGACTTGATGCAGCCACTCAACGCTGCGCGCCTGTTCGCTTCTTCATTGTCGGAAGTAGCCAAAGACAGCGAAGCCAAAAAGCTGTCGGCTCACATTGAGAGTGCTTTAGAGGCGGCCGAAGACTTAATTGGAGACTTGCTGGATATTTCGCGTTTGGAGTCGGGCAAGCTGGAAGTCAACGTGCACGGCTTTGCGTTAAATGATGTGTTGTCGAATTTGAATGCTGAGTTTAGTGCGTTAGCCAAACAGCAAGGTATAGAGTTCACCATGATTCCATCCTCACTCATGGTGAAATCGGATCCCAAACTGCTGCGCCGTGTGGTGCAAAACTTCCTGACCAATGCGTTTCGTTACAACCCGAATGGCAAAGTCGCACTCGGTGTTCGCCGCGTGAAAGGGCGAGTGCGTATTGATGTATGGGATAATGGAGTGGGGATTGAAGAAGAGAAGCAGCAAGAGATTTTTGAAGAGTTTAATCGCGGAACTCAAGTTCGTTCCGACCAAGGTCTCGGACTTGGTTTGGCGATTTCGAAAGGAATTGCTCAGGTACTTGGGCATGAAATTTCGATGCGCTCTTGGGTTGGAAAAGGCAGTGTTTTTTCCATCACCCTAGATAAAGCTGATCATGTTCAGCCTCATCCAGTTCACGTGGCGATGAATAAGCAATCTGAACTTGGTCATCTGAGAATCCTTTGTGTCGATAATGAGCCTGACATTCTAGTCGGCATGGAAAACTTACTTTCCCGATGGGGTTGCGATACACGAGTTGCGATTGATTTAGTTGAAAGTCTACAAGCGCTTGAGGATGGTTGGATTCCGGATGTAATTTTCTCCGATTACCGACTTGATGATGGTCGTACTGGTTTAGAAGTGCTACAGCAATGCCGCCTGAGATTAGGCCACAGCTTTGAAGGCGTCATCATCAGCGCGGATCGCACCGATGATATGCTTGATGGCATCAAAGCAAATGGGTTCAGCTTTATTGCTAAGCCAGTTAAGCCGCTTAAGCTGCGTTCGGTGCTCAATCGAGTCGCTTAGGATTGGAGTGTTTGAAAAATAGCTATAAAAAGAGACCTCCGAATGGAGGTCTCGATGTTTGTAATCTTCGTTGATAGGCTGAGTTTGCCGTTTATTCTGCGACGCCGCCTTGGGTCAGTTTGGCTGGATTAAGCAATCGCTCTAGTGTGGCTCTATCTAAATCGGTTTCTTCTTCTGCGACATCAATAATCGCACGCCCCTGCTTATAGGCTTTTTTCGCGACTTCTGCCGCTTTTAGGTAACCAATGACCGGGTTGAGGGCCGTGACCAAAATTGGGTTTTTGGCGAGCGCTACATCCAAGTTATCTTGACGAACTTCGAATGTTGCAATGGCTTTATCAGCTAAAGCCGTTGCGCTGTTAGCGAGCAACTCGATGCTCTCCAATACGTTATGAGCAATGACAGGTAGCATGACGTTTAGTTGGAAGTTACCAGCTTGGCCCGCGACGGTAATCGTGGTGTCATTACCAATGACTTGCGCTGAGGCCATAGCTGCGGCTTCTGGGATCACAGGATTTACTTTGCCAGGCATGATGGAAGAACCCGGTTGCAAGCCTTGTAATTCAATCTCACCTAAACCAGCCAATGGGCCTGAATTCATCCAACGAAGATCGTTTGCGATCTTCATGATCGCAACTGCTGCTGTTTTGAGCTGTCCCGACAGAGCGACGATCGCATCTTGACTGCTTAAATTGAAAAAGAAGTTATCACTGGCCGTGAACTGAATACGAGTTGACTGGGTTAGGTTGCTAGCGAATAAGTTTGCAAAGCGTGGATCGGCATTGATCCCCGTTCCAACTGCCGTACCACCTTGGGCTAAGGCTTTTACCGCTGGCAGTGCTTGCTCAATCGCTTGCTTAGCATGGTCGATTTGGAACTGCCAACCGCCAAGCTCTTGAGCAAAGGTTATAGGCATCGCGTCCATTAAGTGAGTGCGCCCGGTTTTTACAACATCTTTCAGTGCTTGCTGCTTAGAATGTAGTGCTTGGCTGAGGTGTGACAAGGCCGGAAAGAGCTGTTTTTCAATGGCTAATGCTGCGCTAACTTGAATTGCGGTTGGCACCACATCGTTACTGCTTTGTCCCATGTTGACGTGATCATTAGGACTGACGGTACCGCCTAGATGCTGGGAGGCCAGTGTTGCAATCACTTCATTCGCATTCATATTTGAGCTGGTGCCTGATCCGGTTTGAAATACGTCAATTGGGAACTGCTCAATATGATTGCCCTCGATAATCGCCTGAGCTGCGTCAGCAATCGCATTAGCGATATCACCTTCAAGCAGCCCCAATTGTGCGTTGGTGAGTGCCGCAGTCTGCTTGATGTGTGCCAACGCTTGGATGAAGCCAGATGGCATCTTATGTTGACTGAATGAGAAGTTATCGACGGCGCGCTGAGTTTGGGCTTGGTAGAGTGCATCTGCTGGGACTTTCACTTCGCCCATACTGTCAGTTTCTATGCGGAATTCGGTGCTCATGGTAGGGATCCTTTTGGTTAATCGAGTGAGATTTGAATCAGGCGTAATTGTTGTTGTAATGCGAGAAATTTCACGTCGCCTTGTTCAAACTGATAGTAATAGCGTTTGAGACAGAATAATGGCGTATGGATAGAATCGAGACAGACACGACGGAAGATACGACTGCGAGTGGAGTCTTGAATTGCGTCTAGTAGATGGAAATAAACCTGACGCAAAAACAGCTCACACAACAATAGATTTTCTTCATCGGCATCGTGTTCATAGCAGGAAGACAACACCATTCCCCAATGAATATAGTCATGAATTACGTCTGGCTCAAAGCCGTGTGGTGCGGCGAGAAGGAATCTATCTTGTGCTTTAAAAAATGCGTTGAAGATGTCCCGTTTGTTGTCCATAACCACCTCCCGTTTAATGTAATGATAATTATTATCAATTAAGTGGTGGGTTGGCAACCCTTTTTAGAGTAAGAGGTTGTTGAAGAAAGACTTACGGAAACAAAAGCCGACGTAAAAGCGTCGGCAGAGAGGGAATTATTTAGTCCTGAGGTGACAATGAGGTATCGACGTTTTGGATATCGGTGTCTTTATCTGTGGCCATTACTCTGTAAATAAGGTTTCGTACTTCACAAACGCGGTTTGTGTTTCGCCGTAATAAAGTGTGCCTCCAGATTGAATGACGACTCTTAACCAACTTTTTGCGGATGCTGGTCTTGGTAAGGTAATGTACCAACTTTTTCCAGCCTGATCGGCGGGCTTCATATCAATCGGCTGAGCATTTTTCTCTTCGTCATTAACGATGGAAACTTTGACCCCTTCGAGTGGATAGGCGGCATTGAGTGACAATTCTAAGCCATTTTTCGTGAGCTGTTCTGAGCGAAACTTCACTTTAAAGTCGCCATTTTCCATGTCACACAGTCCACTGGTGTAACGACAGTTAGACTTACTCGCGAGTTTGTAAGTTTCCCCTTCTTGTGCCGCGTGGGGTTTCTCGCTGAGTGCCATATCGGTGCCGAAGTAGGCGATCAAAGAAAGAATCGGCGCAATCAGCAGAGCGAGAATAAAGTGCTTGTTTTTGAACATAAAATACTAATTCCATCAATTATCTGTTCATTTTAACTGGCTAAAATCATTAATAACTTCGTTAATGATTTTGAAGGTAGAGCAACTAGCTTGCTGCAATCTTTGCCTTGTTCTAAACGATTGTTTCTGCGTTCCCCGAACATATAACCAATGCCATTCCTGTGCTTCCTTGCTACGGCTCAGGGAATCTAATTATTAGAATAAGTTAGGTGAATAAAAAAGCCCCAAGTGGGGCTTTTGTGGCTTGCGTTATATTTTAGTGATCCACGGCATCGCCTGCACCAACAGGGACACGAACGTGTTCAACAAGATCTTTAACTTCTTGAGGTGTTTCCGCTGTAACTTTCGATACCGCGAATGCCACGATGAAGTTAAATAGGGCGCCGATAGCACCAAACGCGTTTGGCTCAATACCTAGGAACCAGTTGGTTCCCCAGCTTTCTAGATATTTCCAGTCAGCAACGAATAGGATGCCTTTGTGCTGGAATACGTAGAACAGTGTGATACTGATACCGGCAATCATACCGGCGATTGCACCTTCTTTATTGATGCCTTTGCTGAAGATACCCATCATCAACGCAGGGAAGATGGATGAGGCGGCAAGACCAAAGGCGAGCGCCACCGTACCAGCTGCAAAGCCTGGAGGATTCAATCCGAGATAGCCTGCGGCTGCGATTGCCACCGCCATCGAGATTCGGCTGGCAAGAAGCTCCTTCTTCTCGGATATGTTCGGATTTATAACCCCTTTAATTAAGTCATGGGAAATCGCCGACGAAATAGCAAGCAACAGACCCGCTGCTGTGGATAGCGCTGCAGCGAGGCCACCAGCGGCTACGAGTGCAATGACCCAGTTTGGTAGCTTAGCGATTTCTGGGTTTGCTAGTACCATGATGTCACGGTCAACTCGCAATTCATTGGTGTCAGGGTTTGAGGTGTACTCGATCAGGCCATCGCCATTCTTATCATCAAAGCCTAATAGACCTGTTGTTTCCCAGTTTTTGAACCAATCAGGGCGCTCATCATACGCAAGGTGTTGGCCCGGAGCTGGGTTAACGGTATCCATTAGGTTTAGACGAGCCATTGCTGAAACTGCTGGCGCTGTTGTGTATAGAATAGCGATGAACACAAGTGCCCAGCCTGCAGAAGTACGCGCATCACGTACCTTAGGTACCGTAAAGAAACGGATGATAACGTGTGGTAGACCCGCAGTACCGATCATCAATGACATGGTGTAAACGAACATGTTTAGTGTGCTACCGCGAACCTGCGTAGTGTATTCACTAAAGCCGAGTTCGGTCACCACTTGGTCGAGCCTATCGAGAAGATAAACATCGGTGCCTTGAATGGTACTCCCGAGGCCAATCTGAGGTAGCGGGTTACCTGTAAGTTGCAGAGAGATAAAGATTGCAGGGATAGTGTAAGCAAGAATGAGTACGCAATATTGAGCAATCTGCGTGTAAGTGATGCCTTTCATACCGCCAAGTACGGCGTACATGAATACGATACACATACCAATCAGTAGGCCTGTTGAGTAATCAACTTCTAGGAAGCGACCGAAGGCAACGCCAACGCCTTTCATCTGGCCGATAACATAAGTGACCGATGCGATGATAAGACAGATAACCGCCACGATACGTGCCGTGTTCGAGTAGAAGCGTTCACCAACAAACTCTGGCACCGTAAACTTACCAAACTTACGTAGATAAGGGGCGAGTAACAGTGCAAGCAGTACGTAACCACCCGTCCAACCCATTAGGAATACGGAGCCGCCGTAACCCATAAAGGCAATTAGGCCCGCCATTGAGATGAACGATGCCGCCGACATCCAGTCAGCAGCGGTTGCCATACCGTTAGCGATTGGGTTGACCCCGCCACCTGCGACATAGAACTCTTTGGTTGACCCCGCACGCGCCCAGATCGCAATACCGATGTAGAGGACGAAGGTTGCACCAACAACCAGGTAGGTAATAGTTTTCAAATCCATCTGAGTTACTCCTTACTCATCTACGCCGAATTCACGGTCGATTTGGCGCATCTTCCATGCGTAATAGAAAATAATACCTAGGAAGGTGTAGATGGAGCCTTGCTGAGCAAACCAGAAACCAAGTTTGTATCCACCTAATTGAAATTGATTAAGTACGTCGACAAATAAAATGCCGCAGCCGAAAGACACTACGAACCAGATGACCATAAGGCCAATCATGAGCTTCACGTTTTTGTCCCAATAGGCTTTGGCTCTTTCTTCGCTTTCAAATGCCATTGCCGTCTCCTTACGATTGGTATTGTTGTTAAAAAAATGTTTCAACATGTACATTAGCAAGGTGTTGCCAAGAACTCTTTTCAACTTTAGTCGGGGTATGAAAAATAAAAAACTCCCGTGATATGGTCGCTTAGAGAGAAGTTAGGGTTATTTATTAATGTTAAAAAGCTGTTAAATTAGCCAAAGGTCTAAGGAGAGAAATGATAAAAAGCACGAATAAGAGACGTGATTAATTTTTTCTTCATTGATTTTAGCGATCCTTAACAGAAACATTCTGCGTTCTTCTTTTTATCAATCAGCGAAAAAATTGGCGTGAAAAATTCACAAGTAATTTATTTACATAAAGTTTTCGTACCAAATCACCGTTTTAGCGCACAATAAAGTAATATAACTGAGTCATTCTCGTACAACCTCGCGCTTTGGGACGGTTTAAGGAGGAGGCAGATTAAGGCATTAACTTATTAACGAAGTCGCCTTAGCTCATCACAAGCATATCGTTTTTCATTAAGGGAGGGTGAGAATGGACGCAGACACCATTAACAGTTTTTTTCTTATAGGTGCGTTGTTAATCGCACTTAGCGTTCTTTTAAGCCCAGTTTCCTCTAAGTTGGGAATCCCAATTCTTTTGGTATTTTTAGCCGTTGGAATGCTGGCGGGGGAAGACGGTTTAGGCGGTATTTTATTTGATAATTTTTCGATCGCTTACTTGGTCAGTAACCTCGCATTAGCCATCATTTTGCTCGATGGTGGTATGAGAACACGGGTTGCCAGCTTTAGGGTGGCGTTATGGCCTTCGGTGTCCTTGGCAACGTTTGGGGTTGCGATCACCACTATTTTGACCGGACTGATGGCAACGTGGTTATTCGACTTAGACTTGCTGCAAGGTATATTAGTTGGCGCGATTGTCGGCTCCACAGATGCTGCCGCGGTTTTTTCTCTACTCAAAGGTCGTAGTCTTAACGAACGTGTTGGCTCAACGCTGGAAATTGAATCCGGCACCAATGATCCTATGGCGGTGTTTCTGACTGTTACTCTGATTGCTATTTTAGCGAACCCAGATGCAGATTTGAGTGTGGGCTTTTTGGCGCTCAGTTTTCTTAAGCAGTTTGGTATTGGCGCTTTACTCGGTTTTGCTGGTGGCTGGATTTTGTGGAAGGTCATCAATCGTAATCAACTGCCGGATGGCTTATATTCGATTTTAACCGTCAGTGGTGGCTTGCTGATTTTCGCTTTATCTAATGCATTAGGTGGCAGCGGTATTCTGTCAATTTATCTGGTTGGTTTACTGCTAGGTAATCGTCCAACACGCAGCCGCCATTCCATTCTTCATGTGCTAGATGGCATGACGTGGCTAGCTCAAATCGGTATGTTCCTCGTGCTTGGTTTATTGGTTACGCCTTCCAACTTGCTCTCTATTGCGTTGCCTGGTTTGGCGCTGGCCTTTGGGATGATTTTATTTGCCCGTCCAATCTCGGTTTGGATCGGTTTACTGCCATTCAAGAGTTTCACACCACGTGAAAAGTGGTTTGTTTCTTGGGTGGGCTTGCGCGGTGCTGTCCCAATTATTCTGGCGGTATTTCCAATGATGGCAGGATTGCCAGATGCGCAGTTGTACTTCAATTTGGCGTTTTTCGTGGTAATGGTCTCTTTGATTGTACAAGGTGGCACATTGACTAAAGCGATGTCTCTGGCGAAGGTAGAGCTACCTTCTAAACCTGAGCCAATTTCACGCACAGGTGTGGAGATTTACCCAACTAGTGAGTGGGAACTGTTTATCTATAAGCTTAAAGCGGATAAATGGTGTATTGGTGAACCATTGCGTAGTCTTTCGATGCCGGATGGAACGCGCATCGCCGCAGTATTTCGCAATAAGGCGTTATTGCATCCGTCAGGCAGCACGCGCCTCGAAGAAGACGATACCTTGTGTGTGTTGGCGCAAGAAAAGGATTTGGATGCTCTGAGCTTGCTATTCAGTGAAGCGCCTGAGAAAGCGTCATTGGCACGATTCTTTGGTGATTTCTTCCTAGATATTGAAGTGAACCTTGCCGATATTGCGATGATGTATGGCTTGAACTTGGGCGATGAGTCACTCGATAAAAGCTTAAGAAACCTTGTAGAAGAACAATTGGGGAGTACACCAGTGTTAGGGGACCAATTCGAGTGGCAAGGCTTGCAATGGATCATTGCCGATGTCGTTGACCAACAAGTCACCAAAGTAGGTATCCGTTTGCCAAGCGAGCAAAGCCTGCTCGCTGACGAGGAGTGAGCCTAGTCGTTCATCTCCGTTAGCATGATGACGGCTTGTGTGCGGTTTTTTACGCCGAGCTTGCGGAAAATCGCCGTCATGTGTGCTTTGATGGTGGCTTCTGAAACATTCAATTCGTAGGCGATTTGTTTGTTCAGTAAGCCATCTGACAACATCCCCAACACCTTATATTGCTGTGGCGTTAGCGCGGCAATCTTCTCCGCTAAGTCATTACATGCCGCGTTATTGGTGATCAGCCCTTCAGGAAAATACGGGTCGCCATTGAGCACTTGATTGAGAGCATTCACCAATTCGCGCATGTCGCTCGATTTAGGAATAAAACCAAACGCACCATGGCTTTTCACTTGTGTCACGATAGCTGGCTCTTCACTAGCCGAGACGACGACGATTGGTAAGTCTGGGTGCTCTGCTCGCAAGTGAATCAAGCCAGACATACCATTTGCTCCTGGCATTTTGAGATCCAATAGCACCAAATCTGGCTCTTCTTCTCGCTCTAACAAAGCCAGTAGTGCGTCGAGTGAGTCCGCTTCAAGCAAATTTG
The DNA here is from genome assembly GCF_055393305.1 of Vibrio sp. JCM 18905. Classification (NCBI taxonomy): domain Bacteria; kingdom Pseudomonadati; phylum Pseudomonadota; class Gammaproteobacteria; order Vibrionales; family Vibrionaceae; genus Vibrio; species Vibrio sp. JCM 18905. Next base: position 357,776 of record NZ_AP043880.1, read on the forward strand.
CCCCACTGATTGCCATGTGGATAGATTGAAACAAGGCATTACGGAAGAGTGGGTGATCATCTGCAATGATGATGGTGTAGGTCGAATCCATGACGTTAAACACTTTTGACTATTTCGTTAAATTTATTATTGTCCAGCTTTGAGATAGTGGACAATATTTATTCGCTAAAAGTCTGAACCAAATCGACTTTTATTAGGAAAATTGCATATAAGCGCAATTTTCTCATTCAAATCTGGGTAATAAAAAACGCCAGTGGTCATCACTGGCGTTTGAATATCTGATGATCAGAATTGTTGGATGTGCTCTAAGAAAGGCTCGGCTTGCATAAAGCCGGTTAAACGCGCGTTTGAAATGTGTTCGCCATTCGCATCCCAGAACTCGATGGTTGGCAAGCCAAGCACGTTCATGTGTTTGAGTAACTCAATATCTTGCACTTGGTTCTTGGTTACATCAGCTTGCAGAAGAACAAAGTCTTTTAGCTTGGCTTCGACGCTTGGATCATGGAAGGTGTACTTCTCAAACTCTTTACACGCCACACACCAATCGGCGTAGAAGTCGAGCATCACAGGTTTGCCAGCTGCTTTGGCTAGCGCTAGTTGTTCTTCCAACTCTGCAACATTGGCAATGCGTGTAAAGCTTACGGAAGTTTGTTGAGCTTGCGTTGCGTTATTACCAAACCAGTAATTTAATACTGGCTGTGCTGACGCGAGCAAACCCAATACGGCGATGATGCCAACGGCGCTTTGTTTCCAGCCACCAAACTCCAAGCTGTTTTTCACATGATACAGCCAACCAAAGGCAGCGATGCCCAGTGTTGACCACAGAATTGTTGACCACATTTCTGGCATGATGCGTTCCAACAAGAAGATAGGCGCAGCAAGCAGAATAAAGCCGAACAGCGTTTTCACGCGGTCCATCCAACCGCCGGCTTTTGGTAGCAACTTGTTGCCAAATACCGCTACAAGGATCAACGGAATACCCATGCCCATCGCCAGCGCGTAAAGGGCGACCCCACCAGTGAGTAAGTCGCCACTTTGTGCGACGTAAAGCAGCGCACCAGAGAGTGGGGCGGTAGTACACGGAGAACAAACCAAGCCAGATATTGCCCCCATTGCAAACACGCCAGCACTGCTACCACCTTGCTGCTTGTTACTTAAGTTATTCAGCCACGTTTGCACGCTGCTTGGTAACTGCAATGAGTACAGACCAAACATCGACATAGCTAATGCGATGAACAGTACACTCAAACCAATCAGCACATAAGGGTGTTGCATCGCCGCTTGGAACTGCATGCCCGCAGACGCCACTACAAGGCCGAGCAGCGTGTAAGTCAGCGCCATGCCTTGTACGTAAACAAATGACAAACCAAGCGCACGACGTTGGCTCAGTTTGCCGCTACCAAGCACGATGCTGGTGAGAATGGGATACATCGGCAGTACACAAGGGGTAAATGCTAGACCCACACCAAGTGCCAAAAACAACAACGGCGTCCACCACTTGTCGGCTAGATTCGCGGCTAAGCTATCTTGCTCACTGACTGGTACTGAAGTGGTGGTTGATTTTGTTGTTGGCTGTGCTTGTTCTGTCGCTGGTGCCTTGGCAGTCGGTGCTACGGTGTCGGAACTGGATGAAGAAAACGCGCTGATTGGAATCTCACGTGTTTCTGGTGGGTAACAGAAGCCCGCTTTCGCACAGCCTTGATATTGCACAAGGACGCGCGCGCCCTCTTGCCAATTACTCAGTGGGATATTGACAAATAGTGGTGTGGTATAGATATGCACATCACCAAAGAATTCATCTTTATGTGGCGTGCCGTTTTCCATTTGCAGTTCGCCCAGTGAGATGTTCTCACCAGACACAGATAAACGCTCTTGATACAGGTAATAACCATCGCGTACCTGCCAATCGAGCATCAATTTGTCGTCTTGCTGGTAGAAATTAAACGGAAATGCCTGATCGACCGGAACAAAGCTGTCGCTGCTGCTACCAAAACTGTTGTTCTGGCTATTGGTAAACTGGTCTTTGCCAAATAAAGCTAAAGACGGAGTGGAAAAGGTAATGAGCCCTAAGAGTAAAACGGAAAGTAATGCGCGCATAAAAGAGTCAATTCATCTTAGATAATTGCCGTTAGTGTAACTCAATCAGACCCGGAGGCGAGTCAATAAGTTTCATGAAAATGAAGATTTATTGAGCATAAATCAAGACAACAGGCAATAAAAAAGGGAGCCGAAGCTCCCCGAGTAAGACTCTGTTTCTACTAGATCAGTAGACCACCGAATGCGAAGCCAAGTGCTACCGCAGAAGCAATGGTTACCACACCAGGTACAAAGAATGGGTGGTTGAATACGTACTTACCGATACGAGTTGAACCCGTGTCGTCCATCTCAACCGCTGCTAGAAGCGTTGGGTAAGTTGGCAGTACGAATAGCGCACTTACTGCTGCGAAAGATGCAACGGCGGTTAGTGGTGCCACACCGATAGCAAGTGCTGCTGGCATCAGCGCAACCGTGGTTGCACCTTGCGAGTAAAGCAGCATAGACGCGAAGAATAGAACAAGCGCTAGCATCCATGGGTAGTCTGCTAGTAGTGCTCCAGCGACTTCTTTGATGCCGTCAACGTGCGCGTTAACGAACGTAGAACCTAACCATGCCACACCAAGAACACACACACACGCTGTCATACCAGAGCGGAATGTTGCTGCGGCTGGAATTTTGCCAGCGTCGATTTTACAGCTCATTACGATAGCTGCCGCGGCTGCTAGCATTACCGTCATGATAGCTTCGTTACGACCTAGAGCAGGGTTCTCGATAAGGCCAACAGAGCCAGAAATTGCTGCTGCGTAACACACTACGAATGCGATTGCGCCTAGGAAGATGAACGTCGCTTTCTTCGCTGTTGGTAGGATTTCGCGTTTTGCTTCTGTATTTAGCTTGATTAAGCCTTTTTCTAGACGCTCTTGGTATTCAGCATCGTCTTTTAGCTCACAGCCCATGAAGTTCGCCACGAACGCACCGATCATGCACGCGATGAACGTGGTTGGGATACAGATTGCTAGTAGTGTTAGGTAGTCAACGCCAAATGGGTGCAGCATTGCCGCAAACGCTACAACAGCCGCTGAGATTGGCGAGGCAGTGATCGCGATTTGCGATGCGACAACCGCAATAGACAGAGGACGAGAAGGGCGCACACCTTGACCTTTCGCGACTTCTGCAATTACTGGCAAAGTAGAGAATGCCGTGTGGCCAGTACCCGCCATTAATGTCATTAGGTAAGTTACGATAGGCGCATAAAAGGTGATGCGCTCAGGATGCTTGCGCAAAAAGTTTTCAGCAACTTGCACCATCCAGTCTAAACCACCTGCCACTTGCATTGCTGCGATAGCCGTGATGACCGACATGATGATCAAAATTACGTCAACGGGAATGTAAGCTTGGCTTGTTGGCACGCCTAAGATCAAAGACAACGCAATGACCCCAGCACCACCGGCAAAACCAATGCCGATACCACCGATTCTTGCCCCCAAATAGATGAAGAGCAGAACCACGAAGAGTTCGACCATGACCATATTGATACCTCTTTAGTTTTTATTTGATTCTGATTTTTTGAACACTCAGGAACAGGAGTAAATGCTCAGAGAATTAGAACCCAGTGGCCTAATGGCAATAAAAGCATATAAAAAATGTGGTTAACCGTATGAGAGCCTAAAAAAGGGGCCTGAGTGGCCCCCTTCTAATTAGTTATTACTCGTAGCGTTTCGCTTTGTAAGTTGGATGCATGAAGTTTTCGACTGACAAGATTTCATCAAGCTCTTCTGCGGTTAGCAGGCCGCGCTCTAGCACAACTTCGCGAACACTCTTACCGGTTTCCGCACAAATCTTACCTACGATGTCACCTTCGTGGTGGCCGATGTATGGGTTTAGATAAGTGACGATACCGATAGAGTTGTAAACGTAGTTTTCACAAGTCTCTTTGTTGACCGTGATGCCGTCGATACATTTATCACGTAGGTTCACACACGCATTGTGTAGTAGAGAGATAGACTCAAACATGCTTTGTGCGATAACTGGTTCCATTACGTTTAGCTGTAGCTGACCGCCTTCTGCTGCGAAAGAAACCGTGTTGTCGTTACCTAGAACTTTAAAGCAAACTTGGTTTACTACTTCTGGGATAACTGGGTTTACTTTTGCTGGCATGATTGAAGAACCTGCTTGCATTTCAGGTAGGTTCAATTCATTTAGACCAGCGCGTGGGCCAGAAGAAAGTAGACGAAGGTCGTTACAGATCTTCGATAGTTTCACCGCTAGACGTTTTAGTGCACTGTGCGTCATTACGTATGCGCCACAGTCAGAAGTCGCTTCGATAAGGTCTTCTGCCGCAACAACGTCAAGACCTGTTACTTCCGCTAGGTGTTTTACTGCAAGAGCTTGGTAGCCAGTCGGTGTATTTAGACCTGTACCGATTGCGGTTGCGCCTAGGTTGATTTCTAGGAGTAGTTTAGAGGTGTAATCTAGAGCACGAATCTCTTCGTTTAGTGTTACTGCCCAAGCGTGGAACTCTTGACCTACAGTCATCGGTACCGCGTCTTGTAGCTGAGTACGACCCATTTTCAGTACATCTTTAAACTCAATTGCTTTAAGTTCGAATGCGCCTTTTAGGTACTCAATTGCTTCCATTAGTTTGTGTACGCTGTTGTAAACCGCGATACGGAAACCTGTTGGGTACGCACAGTTGGTTGATTGGCTCTTGTTTACGTGGTCATTTGGGTTAACAAATTCGTATTGACCTTTCTCTTTACCCATTAGCTCAAGCGCAACGTTTGCGATCACTTCGTTTGTGTTCATGTTCACGGAAGTGCCCGCACCACCTTGGAATACGTCTGATGGGAACTGATCCATGCACTTGCCAGTTTCTAGGATCAAATCACACGCTTCGATGATGTAGTTTGCAACGTCTTTTGGAATCGCACCAAGTTCTTTGTTTGCCAACGCCGCTGCTTTTTTGGTCATTACCATACCGCGTACAAATTCTGGTACGTCAGAGATGGTCATATTAGAGATGTTGAAGTTCTCGATCGCACGTAGCGTATGAATACCGTAGTACGCATCTGCAGGGACATGACGTTGACCTAATAGATCTTCTTCAATACGAGTGGCTGGGTTTGCTGTTTTTGGAGCATCAGATAGGGTAGCCATAGCAGGATCCTTAGATGATAATTCTGATAATAAAGTTATTTATTAGCCATTTCTGCAATCTAGAATCCATTCATCAGAATTTTTGGCTGGAAAATCCGTCCTGACTTATGTGGCACATGATACTGCACCTAGCGCATAAAAATAGTAACTAGATCACCTTTTTCGTTTTTCATGAGTCAATAATTTGCAAAGTATGAACGGGTTATTAATAACCCTTTATGGGTACTCGATTTTCCTCGACAAACATGGGTTTTTAGAGTTCGAAATTAGCACTTTAAAAGCACGAAAAAATCGGTATGCAATTGAATGAAACACTCCACTACCACTTTTTCTGCGTAGGAAGAGACCAGTATGAACACGCTTTTTTACAACGATTCGTTTGAGCTTAGTCTGCTTTTACCATTACACTGAATTAAACAAAGGAGGGCGTGTGTTTCCTATCTTATTATTGGCGTTTATTTTTGTCCCGATCATTGAAATCGGCTTATTTATTCAGGTGGGCGGCTTTTTAGGTTTGTGGCCGACTATCGCATTAGTATTAATCACGGCATTTGTCGGTGCATCGTTGGTGCGCAGCCAAGGCATCCAAACTCTGATGTCTGTGCAGGGGCGTCTGGAACAAGGTGAAATTCCAGCCCAGCAAATTTTTGAAGGCGTAATGCTAGCGGTGGCTGGCGTGCTGCTGTTAACACCGGGCTTTATGACCGATGCTCTTGGTATGCTGGTGTTGCTTCCTGCGCCACGCGCCGCGATTGCCAAATACTTGATGAGTAAAATGGTGGTGAAAACCATGCATGGTGGTGGCTTCCAAGGTGGTTTCTCTAACCAAGGGCCATTTGAGCAAGACCCGTTCCGCCGTGACCCATTTGATTCCCAGTCAGACGATGGCAATACCTTTGAAGGGGAATACGAGCGTAAAGACGATGATGATCGCAACAAGCTCAACTGATTGAGTCAGAGAGTAAAGAAAACAAAAGGGCGCACGAGCGCCCTTTTTTGTGTCTGAAAATCGTGGTGCTTACAACGCGCCTTCAAACCCCATTTGACGCCATGCTTCAAAAGCAATGATCGCAACGGCGTTCGAAAGGTTTAGGCTGCGCGCATCTGGCATCATTGGAATGCGGATACGCTGCTCCATTGGCAAGCTATCGATGATTTCAGCAGGCAAGCCACGAGTTTCTGGACCAAACATCAATACGTCACCTGCTTGGTATTGTGCATCAACGTGGTGACCTGTGGTTTTGGTGGTGCAGGCAAACAATCGGTAGTTACCTTGTTTCTCTTTCTCTAAATATTCTAAGAATGCTTGATAGTTCTTATGACGCGTTACGCGAGCTAAATCATGGTAATCCAAACCAGCGCGGCGGACTTTCTTCTCTTCAAGATCGAAACCCAGAGGTTCAATTAAGTGAAGGTTTGCACCGCAGTTGGCACAAAGTCGAATGATGTTGCCGGTGTTCGGCGCGATTTCTGGTTCGTATAAAGCGATATCAAACATGGTATTGAAATAGAGTTGGTCAAATAGAGGGGCAGTATATACCCAAGTCAGCAAGATATGCGAGATTCAGCAAGATTGACCTGGGTATGAAAGCAGTCATTAGCGCGGCCGCTAATACCGTAAGTATCGATGCTCTTTATAATAGAGCGTGAGCGTAATTTTCTTCAACCGCTCGCCAATTAACGACGTTCCACCATGCATCAATGTATTCTGGGCGACGGTTTTGGTAGCTGATGTAATACGCGTGCTCCCACACGTCAAGAGCGAGAATTGGCTCGCCGCGTACATCCACTACGTCCATCAGAGGGTTGTCTTGATTGCTGGTGGACGTAATGTGAATCTCACCATCTTTTACGATCAACCATGCAAAGCCAGAACCAAAAGTATTAATCGCGGCTTGGGCAAACGCTTCTTTAAATTGCGCAAAGCTACCAAATTTATCGTTAATTGCCTGAGCAAGTGCGCCTTGAGGCTCACCGCCACCGTTTGGTGACATGCAATTCCAATAAATGATGTGGTTGTAGTAGCCGCCGCCATTATTACGCACTGCAGGGCTGAGCTTAGAGATATTGTCAAAGATCTCGTCTAATGACTGAGTTTCGAGCTCGCTCCCTTCAACGGCACTTACGAACTTATCGAAATAAGTCTTGTGATGTTTGCTGTAATGCACTTCCATCGTTTTCGCGTCGATGTAAGGCTCTAGTGAATCGTACGGGTAAGGCAGAGCGGGAAATGTATGTGACATAGTAAATCCTCCTTAATTGGAAAATTCACTTTAATGCTAACGATAATTATTATCAACTTTGATCTTTGTAAGGGTATTCGAAGGCGTTCCCACCCAATTTCTAAAGTGAAGATGAAGCCGTGAATCTCTCACTCTAGAAATAGGGTGTGGCTTACTGTTAGCTCATCGGCTTGAAGTTAACGATTGATAGGTAAGGTGATACTCATGCGCAATCCGCCTAACGGACTTCGACTGGCGACGATCGTTCCACTGTGCTGGCGGATGGCACTTTCGGTAATGGTTAGGCCGAGACCCGTGCCGCCGGAGTGGCGATCGCGGGCAGTCGAAACGCGATAAAACGGGCGAAAAATCGCAGCTAATTCTTCTTCTGGAACGCCCTCGCCATTGTCATCAACCGTGATATGCAGCGTATCATCATCGGCCTTGATGTCGATTTTTACCTCATCTTTCCCGTAATAAATGGCGTTACGAACGATGTTTTCCACCGCACTCATCAGCAGTTTAGGATTGCCGGAGATACTTCGTTTTGGCAGTTCAGAATAGTGTAGGTGCTTGCCCATTTGCTCAGCTTCAAACTGCGCATCTTTAATGATCTCTTCCCACAAACTTTCCAGTGGCTGCGTTTCGCGAGTCATATGGCTGTTCGCCTGCATGCGAGACAGTTCAAGCAATTCGCTGATCATCTGTTCCAAGCGTTGCGCTTCGGTATCGATACGAGTCAGTTCTGGGCTTTCACCCTGCTTACGCGTCGCTAATGCGCTCGCCATGCGTAGGCGAGTTAAAGGTGAGCGCAACTCGTGAGAGATGTCGGATAGCAGGCGTTGTTGTCCTGAAATCATCTGATTGACCGCCTCGACCATCTGGTTGAAGCTGCTGCCAGCCTGACGAAACTCTGCCGTGCCTTTTTCTAAATTTGGGTCTGTGACAAATTCGCCTTTCGCGACACGTTGAGCGGCGGCTTCAAGACGACGCGCTGGCTGACTCAATGCCCAAGCAAGCCATAACAGCAAGGGTGTACTAACCAGCATGACCGCGAGCAATAGCTGGAATGGGTGATCAAACAGACGCAAGAGTAGTGGTGGTGGCTCATTCCACTTGAAGCCCACATACATCAAAATATCGGAGCCAGCCAAAGTTATTGGGATTGGACCTGCAATCATGTATCGACCATACAGTTTCTGCTTTGGCTGGTTGTAATCTTCGATACTGGTGACAAAGTTTTGCATGGCACGCAATTGGAAGTTACTGCGTTTTTCTGTCGTAAGAACATTACCGCTGTAGTCAGAAAAAAATACGCGCGGACGAGGGTCATGCTTACCGTGACGGTTACCCTCGATACGAAATAGTATTCGACCTAAATCAGTTTGCTGACTGTATTTTTGTTGGATTGCGTCACGCGTTTCTACCATACGTTTATAGTGCTCTTCTGGAATGTCGCGAGCTTTGCGAGGGTCCAAATGTGGCAGTGATAGCACAGCTATCAACACCAATAACATAGTGAACCAAAAAATGGCAAAGATGCGCCCATACAAGCTATTGATGTTTGGCAGTTTGATGCGTGATAGGCGCATTAATCCTCCTCAAGCAGCATATAGCCACGACCACGCAGGGTTTTGATTCGCGGCTTGCCATTGCTCTGATCTGGTAATTTTTTACGTAAGTTCGAAACATGCATATCGATCGCGCGATCAAAAGCGGCGAGTCGTTTACCAAGCACATCTAAGCTCAATGTTTCTTTAGTTAGCACTTGTCCTGGGTTTTGCACAAAGTGGGTCAACAGAGCAAACTCGGTTGCTGTGAGATCGAGCAACTGTTGATCGCAGTATGCTTCTTGTTTACCTGGGTAAAGACGGAGCTCTTGATACTCAATGCAATCGCTGTTTTTGGTGTTTTTCTGTGTGCTGCTGGTACGGCGTAAGATCGCACGGATACGAGCTAACAGTTCACGGTCACTAAAAGGTTTCGGTAAATAATCATCCGCGCCTAGCTCTAAACCGATCACGCGGTCAATTTCTTCCCCTTTAGCGGTCAGCATCAAGACAGGGGTTTCCCAGTTTTCACGCAAGCGTTTAAGGGTTTCCATGCCATTTAGCTTCGGCATCATGACATCCAACAAAATCAAATCAATCTTATCATTTACCGCAGCTAAGCCTGCTTCGCCATCATTTGCTTCGCTGACGTCAAATCCTTCGAAACTGAGTACTTCTTTTAATAAGCTGGTTAGCTCGATATCGTCATCAATTAAAAGAATGTTTGCCATGGGGGCACCTATAGTAAGTTACCGATAGCTTAATATTACATTGGAATGATGTGCTGCGAAGAGGGTAAAAATCACTCTTTACGATTCTTTACGCTCCCTATACGTCGCTTTACCTAGTGGGTCGTATTCTATACTCAAGCGCTGTGAGAACAGCTCAGAAGAATCACTCACCTGTGTAAGGAATCAAATTATGAAATCTGCAAAAAAACTTGTGTTAGCTGCTGTTGTTCTACCTCTTACTCTTGGCGCAGCAAGCGCGCTCGCTTACGGTGGTAAAAACCATCATCAAGGCCCGCGTGATGAATGTGGCATGGGAATGGACCGCGGCATTATGCGTGATTTGAATTTGACGGATGCTCAAAAAGATCAGCTTAAGTCTTTCCGTGAAGCAAACCGCGCACAGATGAACGGCAAATATTCTGAAAATCGCGAAGCCCGTATGGCTGAGCGACAAGCACACCACGCAAAAGTGCAGTCACTCTTACTAGCGGATAGTTTTGATGAAGCGCAAGCGACCGCATTAGCAAAAGAAATGGTTGAGCGCCAAACTGAGCACCGTGTGCAAATGCTAGAAAGAAAGCACCAAATGCTGAGCGTATTAACGCCAGAACAAAAAGCAGAGTTTGTGAAGTTGCAAAATGAACGCATGCAAGAGTGTGGCGACAGAATGCATAAGCGCATGGAAAAATACCGCAATAATTAAGTCATGAATTGATGTTATACAAAGAGGCAGCCATTGGTTGCCTCTTTTTGATCTGGTTATTTCATGGGCATTCAATATACTCAACGTATGGTTTGAGTTAACTCTTTGATTATGAAACAGCAATATGCACGTTTAGTGACGACCGCAGCTTGGACTGCAACTATTGTGGCGACTCTTCTCTTGATTGTAAAAGTCATCACGTGGTGGGTAACCGGCTCAGTTAGCCTATTGGCATCACTTATCGACTCAATGTTGGATATCGCCGCGTCGGTGGTAAATCTCGTTGTTGTCCGTTATGCCTTACAACCAGCAGACCGCGAACATACGTTTGGGCATGGTAAAGCTGAGTCTTTAGCGGCCTTAGCTCAGGCTATGTTTATTTCGGGGTCGGCGGTGTTTTTGATCCTGAACGGGATTGACCGATTTTTCCGCCCACACGCACTGCATGCGCCGGAGCTCGGTGTTTATGTATCGCTGTTTGCGATAGTGGTCACACTTGGCTTGGTGATGTTCCAAAAACATGTGGTACGCGTGACAGGGAGCCAAGCAATCGCGGCGGATTCTCTGCATTATCAGACTGATTTGTATATGAACGCTGCGATCATGGTGGCTCTGGGACTCAGCTACTTTGGCGTGACGCAAGCGGATGCGGTGTTTGCGATTGGCATTGGTGTCTTCATTCTTTACAGCGCCTTCAAAATGGTCAGCGAAGCGATTCAGACGTTATTAGACCGAAAGCTGCCGGATTCCGAATTGGAGCAAATCCGCAATGAATGTTTGAATGTGAAAGGGGTTCTTGGGGTTCATCAACTGCGTACCCGTATGTCAGGGCCGACACGCTTTATTCAGTTGCACTTGGAGTTAGACGATAACTTACGTTTAATCGAAGCGCACTATATTGCCGATAAAGTTGAGGAAAACCTTTTAGCTTTGTTTCCTGATGCGGATGTTTTGATCCATCAAGATCCATTGTCTGTCGTTTTTGGGCCAGAGAAAGAGCAAAAAGCGCAAGATTGGTAGGGCTCGAAAAATCCATAAGTGCCTGACGACAAACAGGCACTTATTGACTATCTTTCCATCAATACTTATTAAGATTCGTGATCCTGATGTGAATCAACAAAGTTTCATAGAGAAACTGTAATACTCTTACATAAGTAGAAAAGTTACATAAAAAAGTGCGTTTTCATTGGTAATCCTGTAGAGGAAATGTAACATAACGCACAGTTCTGGATTATGCAGGTTGCTTGGTAACAAGGGGCCTAAAAGAAAATTAAATAATTGATTGCCAAAGATCGAGGGTGAGCATGATTAAGAAGATCGGTGTTTTAACAAGTGGCGGTGACGCACCTGGTATGAACGCGGCGATACGCGGCGTAGTACGTACAGCACTATCCGAGGGATTGGAAGTATTCGGTGTGTACGACGGCTACCTAGGCCTATACGAAGGCCGCATCGAGAAGCTAGATCGTTCTAGCGTTTCAGATGTGATCAACAAAGGTGGTACGTTCCTAGGTTCTGCACGTTTCCCTGAATTCAAAGAAGTGGAAGTGCGTGAAAAAGCGATTGAGAACCTGAAAAAACATGGTATTGATGCGCTAGTCGTGATCGGTGGTGACGGTTCGTACATGGGTGCGAAGAAACTGACTGAAATGGGTTACCCATGTATCGGTCTGCCAGGCACAATCGACAACGATATCGCTGGTACTGACTACACAGTGGGCTACCTAAGTGCACTAAACACAGTTATCGATGCGATCGACCGTCTACGTGATACTTCTTCATCTCACCAACGTATTTCAATTGTAGAAATCATGGGTCGTCACTGTGGTGACCTAACTCTGATGTCTGCAATCGCGGGTGGTTGTGAGTACATCATCACTCCAGAAACTGGCCTAGACAAAGACAAGCTGATCAGCAACATCCAAGACGGCATCGCAAAAGGTAAGAAACACGCAATCATCGCGTTGACTGAGCTAATGATGGATGCCAATGAACTGGCTCGTGACATCGAAGCGGCGACAGGTCGTGAAACTCGTGCAACAGTACTTGGTCACATCCAACGTGGTGGTCGTCCAACGGCATTTGACCGCGTTCTAGCATCTCGCATGGGTAACTACGCTGTTCACCTACTGCTTGAAGGTCATGGCGGTCGCTGTGTAGGTATCGTGAAAGAGCAACTTGTTCACCACGACATCATCGACGCGATCGAAAACATGAAGCGTCCAGTACGCAACGATCTATACAAAGTTGCTGAAGAACTGTTCTAAGCAAGTTTGAAATAGATAAAGAAAAACCGCGGCTTTCGCGGTTTTTTTGTATTTGAGTATCAGCAAAAGGAAGCTGACGCATCGGACAAAATCTTACGAAGCGCTGCTCTGTTCAATGAGCGTCAATTTACGTTCGCGCAGTGCAAACATATAGCCAAGTAGGCCACCTAACGTATTCCCCACTGCGATACCTATAAACAAGCCTTCAATACTGTAAATTTGGCTTCCGATCCATGCCGATGGCAGGGTAAACACAAACAAACGCATAAAGCTCCATTGGAATGCTCGTAATGGTTTGTGCATCGCATTCAACCCACTGATTAACATCATCACAATGCCTTGAAAACCATAACTGAACGGCACCACAAGCAGGTAATGCCACAGCAGATTTTTAACTGCTTCTTCCTGCGAGAACAATGCCGCTAGAGGAATACTCAATGGCACCATCATCAAGAAGATAAACCCTTGGAACACCACCGCAAAACGCATGCTGATAAATAAGCCGGAAAAGGCGCGTTGAGGGTTTTTCGCCCCTAAGTTTTGTGCCATGAATGGCGTGAGTGCTGAGGTCAGAGACATCAAGACTAGGATCAAAATAGACTCAATACGCTGCGCCGCACCGTAAGCCGCAACTGCTGCCGTACCGTGGCTGGATAAAAGCATCATCAAAATTGCGCCCGACAATGGATTCATCGCGTTCGACAGTGCGGCAGGAGTGCCGATTTTTAACGTTTGCTGCCAATCTTGTTTCAGCAAGGACCATTGGGGTTGAGCGAGCAACTTTTCGCGTTTAACTAGCACATAGAGTGAGCCACATAGTGCACCTAACCAGCTAAAAGCACTGGCTATTGCCGCACCTTGGATGCCAAGCTCGGGGAATGGGCCAAGTCCGAAGATCAGTAGTGGATCGAGCATGCCGTTAATCAAGCCCGCCAACATCATGATTTTGGCGGGTGTTTTTGTATCCCCAGATGCTCGTATCGCGCTATTGCCCGCCATTGGGATCACCAACAATGGAATGGTGAGATACCACACCTGCATGTACTCTTCGATGAGTGGAATTAGGTCGTCGGCTGCGCCAAGAAAGCGGAACAATGGTGCAATGGTGGCAAAGCCAATCGAAGAGGCGATAGCCACGAGTAACACCGCTAACAACAAACCGTGAGTGGTAAACCGAGCGGCTTGTGGGGCGTGACCTTGTCCAAGTAAGCGACCAATATTGGTCGAAAGACCCATCCCTATCCCCATCGTGATGCAGTTAACCGCAAAGGTTACAGGGAAGGTATAGCTGATCGCCGCTAGCGCTTGAGTACCAAGCAACGATATAAAAAACGTGTCCACCAAGTTAAACATCAAAATCGCGATCATGCCCATGGTCATGGGGACGGTCATTTTCCGCAGCGTTTCAGGAATGGGTGCGGTCAACAAACCATGCTTATCGGTCGCTTGGGGTTCCAGCTTGTTATTTTCCTGCATGTATGACAACTATGTGGTGAGCAAACTGCAAGGATACAAGAAAGCGAGATGCTGGGCGAGTGAGCATTTCGAACGCAAACCGTTGCTTAGTTGTTCGTTATTTTAACTAAGTCACAAAAATTTTGTGCCACCCCCTTGGGATCGCTGCTTCGACCCCTTATATAGGGATCACGTGTCTGGGGCTACAGTCCCTAAGGACAATTATCAAATAAACATGGAAATTTTCAGGAGAGACGACCGATGAACATTCGTCCATTACATGACCGAGTTATCGTTGAACGTAAAGAAGTTGAATCTAAGTCTGCTGGTGGCATCGTTCTGACTGGTTCTGCTGCAGAAAAATCAACTCGCGGTGTTGTTCTAGCTGTGGGTAAAGGCCGCATCCTAGAAAACGGCACAGTACTGCCGCTGGACGTTAAAGTTGGTGATACTGTTATCTTCGCTGAAGGTTACGGTACAAAAACTGAAAAAATCGACGGTAAAGAAGTGCTTGTCATGTCTGAAAACGACATCATGGCGATCGTTGAATAATAGCAATCATTGAGTAATTTTTTGCTCAGATTCAATTACGAAATTACACACAAAGAATTTTAGAAAGGAAATCAAAGATGGCTGCTAAAGACGTTAAATTTGGTAATGACGCACGAGTTAAAATGCTAGAAGGTGTAAACGTTCTGGCTGACGCAGTAAAAGTAACACTGGGTCCTAAAGGACGTAATGTCGTTCTAGACAAATCTTTTGGTGCACCGACTATCACGAAAGATGGTGTATCAGTAGCGCGTGAAATTGAACTGGAAGATAAATTCCAGAACATGGGCGCACAAATGGTTAAAGAAGTTGCGTCTAAAGCAAACGACGCGGCAGGTGACGGTACAACAACAGCAACAGTACTAGCACAATCTATCGTAAACGAAGGTCTAAAAGCAGTCGCAGCGGGTATGAACCCAATGGACCTTAAGCGCGGTATCGACAAAGCAGTAGCAGCAGCAGTAGAGCAACTAAAAGAGCTTTCTGTTGAATGTAACGACACGAAAGCGATCGCACAGGTTGGTACTATCTCTGCAAACTCAGACGCAAGCGTAGGTAACATCATTGCTGAAGCAATGGAGCGTGTGGGCCGTGATGGCGTTATCACTGTTGAAGAAGGTCAGGCGCTACAAGATGAGCTAGACGTAGTTGAAGGTATGCAGTTCGACCGCGGTTACCTATCTCCTTACTTCATCAACAACCAAGAGTCAGGTAGTGTTGATCTAGAAAACCCATTCATCTTGCTAGTTGATAAGAAGATCTCAAACATTCGTGAACTTCTTCCAACGCTAGAAGCTGTAGCGAAAGCGTCTCGTCCACTGCTTATCATCGCAGAAGATGTAGAAGGCGAAGCGCTAGCAACATTGGTTGTCAACAACATGCGTGGCATCGTGAAAGTTGCAGCAGTGAAAGCACCTGGCTTCGGTGACCGTCGTAAAGCAATGCTACAAGACATCGCGATCCTAACTGGCGGTACTGTGATTTCTGAAGAAATCGGTCTAGAGCTTGAAAAAGTAGCACTAGAAGATCTAGGTCAAGCGAAGCGTGTTTCTATCACGAAAGAAAACACGACTATCATCGATGGTATCGGTGAAGAAGAGATGATCTCTGGCCGCGTAGCTCAAATTCGTCAACAAATCGAAGACGCAACTTCAGACTACGACAAAGAGAAACTACAAGAGCGCGTAGCGAAACTGGCTGGCGGTGTTGCAGTAATCAAAGTTGGTGCAGCAACTGAAGTTGAAATGAAAGAGAAGAAAGACCGTGTAGAAGATGCGCTAGCCGCAACTCGTGCAGCGGTTGAAGAAGGTGTTGTTGCTGGTGGTGGTGTTGCACTTATCCGCGCGGCATCTAAGATTGCTCACCTAACGGGTGACAACGAAGAGCAAAACGTTGGTATCCGCGTTGCACTACGTGCAATGGAAGCGCCAATCCGTCAAATCACGAAGAACGCAGGTGAGGAAGACTCAGTGGTTGCGAACAATGTGAAAGCGGGTGAAGGCTCTTACGGTTACAACGCGGCAACAGGCGAATACGGCGACATGCTAGAGATGGGGATTCTAGACCCAACGAAAGTAACTCGTTCTGCGCTACAGTTCGCAGCATCGGTTGCGGGTCTGATGATCACGACTGAAGCAATGGTTACTGACCTACCGCAAAAAGACGCACCAGCGATGCCTGACATGGGCGGCATGGGTGGCATGGGCGGTATGGGCGGCATGATGTAAGCCAGCTTATCTCTTTGCTCTAAGGGAATCCTTATAGCGGAAAGATAACCGACCAAACTTTTAAAAGTCGAGGCATTTGCCTCGACTTTTTTATGCGCGTTATCCGAGAAATATAACATTCTGATGTGGCTTCGATTGTGAGAGGCGAGTTCAAGAAATGTCAGTGGAAAAACATGAAAATAGAAGCGATAAAATTTTTTCTTTTGAGTCAGATGGTTAAATCTGACCTACCGCTAACACTTTTTGAACGTGGATAGCGCAAAATCTGAACATTACACTATGTTGTAAATTGTTGCTTCCCATCATGGAGATGAAAATGAAAAAGCTTATGACGTCATTGGCGGTTGCAGCCGCTATCGCATCACCAGTTGCTCTTGCTGACAGTACACCTGTGATGTTCTCTACTATCGACAACACAAACGCACCTTCTAACTCGTCAGTTGGTGGTGTTCGTTTAGCTGTGTTGCATGGACAGGTGAATGAGGTTAAAGGTGTCGACTTTTCACTGCTTGGTATGTCAGAAACGGATCGTACGACAGGTGTGAACTTCGGTTTGTTTTTTGGTGCAGCAAAGGTAAACCAAGAAATGAAAGGTGCGTCTTTAGGCTTAGTTAACTGGAACCAAGGTCAGACGACGGGTGTTAACTTGGGTGCTGTCAACATTACGAACAATGTAAAAGGCTTGAACTGGAGCGCGGTGAACTATTCTGAAGGCTACACCATGGCGGATGTGGGCTTAGCGAGTATCTCTAAAAAGTCTAACTTCCAGTTTGGCTTCTTCAACATGACCGATCAAATTGATGGCGTACAAATTGGTCTTTTGAACTGTGCGGATAACGGTTTCTTCAAGTGTTTCCCACTCATCAACTTCGCTAAATAATCCCTGAGCAAGTCAGAATCTTTAGATACCGAAAGCCCTCGATATTCGTCGAGGGCTTTTTAATTACTGATGGGGTGAAGCGAGTTTATCGGCGCGTTAACTATTTAATTAAGCGGGATGAGGTTTTGCGTTGTTGAATTCTTTGGTGAACCCCTCGGCGCAATGCTTTGATGTGGTTTTCTGCTTTATCCACGCCCAGTAACACCGTTAAAGCCAGTAGGGTAATGACCACCGACTGCGTTAAATAACCCAAGCCGATCATCAACCCTAATCCTGCCAGTACCCAAATAACCGCTGCGGATGTAACGCCGTGGATTTTTCCATCGAGTGTCATCATCACGCCTGCGCCCAAGAAGCCGACGCCAGTAATAATCTGACCAAGTACGCGTGCTTGATCGAGCGTATTTGGCGATAACGATACTGCCATCGACATAAACAGGTAAGTGCCTGAAATAATAAGAATTGCCGTGCGAATGCCAACAGGTTTACCACGAGTTTGGCGTTCGATACCGATCATTAGCCCATTAATGGCACAGCATAGTAGGGCAGGCCAGCTGAATGGGCCAAGATCGAAAATTTGTTCGAGTGCTGTATGCATCTTGACCTCCAAAAGAGCGGAGTATGCATAGACTTACCGTGCAAAGCGAACAAAAAGGAACGGTCGTGACGACAAATTTAATTGAGCGTCAGGACCTATTCTAAATGCAAATCTAATGGCGTTTTACTTGGCCTGCCACCAATTTCTCGTGTCAGTTTTGGTACCAGATAACCCGATACACGTGTGATGAGTCCGCGCATAATGGCTTTTGCTTCTTCGTCCGAAATAAAGTAGTGCGCCGCGCCTTGCACCTTATCAAGAACGTGGAGGTAATAAGGCAAGATACCCGCGTCAAATAAGGCTTCACTTAACGCCACTTGAGCTTCTACCGAATCATTCACGCCTTTCAGCAGAACGCCTTGGTTTAGAAGCGTAACGCCTGCTCTTTTGAGCTTGAACATCTGTTCAGCAAATTCGTCATTGATTTCGTTGGCATGGTTGATGTGAGTCACGAGGATGATTTGTAACCTTGATGCTTGCAGCAGTTGGCATAGTTCATCAGTGACGCGAGCTGGAATCACCACAGGTAAACGGCTATGAATACGCAGACGTTTGATGTGAGGTATTTGAGCAATATGCTCTAAAAGCCAATGAATTTCATCGTCTTTTGCCATTAATGGATCACCACCTGAGAAGATGACTTCGTTCAACTCTGGTTGCTGCGCCATGTACTCTAAGCACTTTGTCCATGCCTGCTTGCCGCTTTTATTTTCTTGATATGGGAAATGACGACGAAAACAGTAACGGCAATTTACCGCGCAGCCACCTTTGACAATCATTAGGGCGCGGTTGCGATACTTGTGTAGCAGACCAGGGATTTCATTATCCTGCTCTTCTAACGGATCGTTGGAATAGCCCGGATGTACTTCAAATTCGTCACTTAATGGTAAAACCTGACGTAAAAGAGGGTCTTTAGGGTTGCCTTTCTCCATCCTATCGACAAAACTTTGCGGTACACGCTGTGCAAACAGCTTGCGCGCGGCAAACCCGTCTTGCCACGGTGAAGGATCTATTTCCAGTATTTCGAGCAATTTTGCAGGATCAGAGATCCCATTCGCCAACTGTTTGAGCCAGTTTTGCTCAACAGATTCGACTTTTCGGGTTATTATGTGCGGCATTGAATTTAGCTCTAAGAATGTAAGAGGAAAAAATGGCTACAGTTAGCACCAATGAATTTAAAGGCGGTCTTAAGTTAATGCTTGATAACGAGCCTTGTGTAATTCTGGAAAACGAATACGTTAAACCAGGTAAAGGCCAAGCGTTCAACCGCGTTAAAATTCGTAAACTTCTTTCTGGTAAAGTGCTAGAGAAAACATTCAAGTCTGGTGACACTTGTGAAGTGGCAGACGTAATGGATATCGACCTAGATTATCTATATTCAGACGGCGAATTCTACCACTTTATGAACAGTGAAACGTTTGAACAGATCGCAGCAGACGCAAAAGCGGTAGGTGACAACGCTAAGTGGTTGGTAGAAAACAACACTTGTATGATCACACTTTGGAACGGTAACCCAATTACTGTTACTCCACCAAACTTCGTTGAGCTAGAAGTGGTAGACACAGATCCAGGCCTGAAAGGTGATACTCAAGGTACTGGCGGTAAACCAGCTACGCTATCAACTGGCGCTGTTGTTCGTGTTCCTCTGTTCATCTCAATTGGTGAAGTGATTCGCGTTGATACTCGTACGGCTGAATACGTAGGCCGTGTCAAGTAAGCACTTTAGATTGATTGTTTGAAAGGTCGCTTCGGCGGCCTTTTTTATTGCCTGTAATTCTCTCTTGAATGTCCCTGCATAGAAAATCGATATCCTCCGCAAATTTTCGATGATTTTGTATTATTCGTAAAAATCTTATTTATTTCATGAATCTGTCGATTATTCCTTAATGTAACATTTTGATACATTAGTTCTTGTTGTTGAGTTGCATAGCAATCTGATTTTTATCGATTTAACTCAGTAACAATCCAAAAAGGAGAACAAAATGGAAAGCAGAGGCTTAGGAAGGGGTTTAAAGGTGGAAGAAAGACGTCAGTTACTACACAAAGGATTGAAAGCTGCGGTGTTTGGCGTACCGCTGTTGGCAATAGGCTTAACGATTAATAGCTCTGTGCTGATGACCGATGAAGGTTACAGCTACGTGCATCAGAACAATATCACTGGTGAGTTGGATGTGTTTACTGAACCTGGCATTCATTTTCGCATGCCATTTCTGTCCAAAATCACCAAGTATGACCAAGTGATCACTGTGTCATTCGGTAACAGCAAGGGCGAAGATTTTTATCAACGTCTTGATGCGATTCAGGTTCGGTTTGCCGACACCTACATTGGACAGATCCCCGTAACATTCCGCTTTAAGCTCAGTAATGACCCTGAAGCGGTTAAGAAGATGCACAAAGAGTTCCGTAACAACAGTAACTTGATTGATGCGCTGCTTGTAAAGAACGCACGTAACGTGACGGTGATTACTGCTACCCAATACACGGGTGAAGAGTTTTTCCAAGGTGGTTTGAACCAGTTCAAATCGAAACTTGGCGATCAGTTGCGAGAGGGGATTTATCTAACAGAGCGACGTCAGGTTGAAGTGGAAGAGTTGGATCTTGCGCCTGTTGGGGCGAATCAGGCCAATGCGAACCAACTACAGCGCACCAATCAACTGGTTTGGAAAACGGTGCCAGTTGTAGATAAAACCGGGCAACCAATTCGTCAAGACAACCCGTTACAACAATACGGCATTCAAGTGACGCAGGTGACCATTGGTGATCCACAGCCAGAAAAGCAATTGGATCAGCTATTGGCGGATAAAAAGCGTTTAGTGGCGGATCGTATTCGCGCGATTCAGGAGCAAGAAACGTCAAAAGCACAAGCAGAGACCGAGCAGTTACGCAAAGAGATTCAGCGAACACGTGAAGTGCAAGACGCTCAGCGTGGTAAAGAACTCGCTATTATTGCTCAGCAAAAAGAAGTGGAAGTTGCACGTCAGATTGCAGAGCGTGAAATCGTTGAAGTGGAAAAAACCAAACGACTTGCTGAAGTCGAGAAGGAGAAAGAGCTAGCTATCGCAGAGGCTAACTTAGCCATTCAAAAGGCGAACGCACTTTCTGCTGAGTTTGAAGCTAAAGCGATATTGGCGAAAGGTCGTGCAGAATCTGAAGTCCTAAAAGCGAAGTACTCGGCGTTAGGGGCAAACCGTGAAGTTTACTTGGCAGAGTTGAATCGAGACGTAGCGAACTCGTTGTACAACAACTTGCAAAACTTCCAAGTTCAGATGCCACAAAACTACATTGGTGGTAGCGAAGAAACGGGCTTGAAAACAAACCTAGATGTGATTACTGGCTTTGGCGCCCTGGGTCTTATGGACCAAACGAAGAAGGTCATACAGCAATAAGATCATGGGTGGTCAAAAGCTTAACAAGCAAAAAGATCATAGGTAACCAAAAGCAATAAAAAAGCTGGCATAGAGCCAGCTTTTTCTTTTTGGTCAGTATCTTAAATCATGAAGATAAAGATAACGGCTAGTGCAGTAATGAGGCCTGCAAATGCATAGCATGCAATTTTACCTATCACACCAGTGTGGAATTTAAGGTCGTGCATGCCGTGGTGTACACGGTGCATCGCATGCCACATTGGTAGAGCTAGGGTGCCAATGATGAATAGCGCACCGATGATACTGGTTGCGAATGCAGAGACACGCTCGTAGCTCATCGCTTCCGCGTCAATCACGCCTAGTGGTACCAAGATACCTAGCACAAGAACGGTGATTGGCGTGATCATCGCGAACCAAGTACCACCTGCGCCAAACAGACCCCACCAGATTGGCTCATCAGAACGTTTTGGTGATGTGTTTACACTATAATTCGGTTTCATTGCTCAGCTCCTTACACCACGATGAGAACGATCAGTGAGATGAACGCAACCGCGGCCCACTGAGTCAATACGATGATTTTCTTGTCCACCAGTTTGCCTTTCAAACGAATTGGCATTACTTGCGGCATCATGCTGAAGAAAGTTTGAGCGTGGAATAGGCTACCTAGTAGTGCAACGATGTTGATTGCGACTACGATTGGGTTTGCCATAAAATCCAACCAACCTTGCCATGCTTCAGGGCCTTTCACCAAGCAACCTAAACCGAAAGTTAGGAACAGAGTGAATAGGATCAAAGGCAGCACAGTCGCTTCACGTAGCATGTAGAAGCGGTAGAAAGGATGGTTCTTCCACCAAGTGCGTTTTACTTCACGAACGTAAGGTTTACGATTGCTCATCCTTATGCCTCCACTTTCTTTGGTGAACCATCAGGTTTCAACATAGCAATCACGAAGTCCATAGAAGACTCCACTTTGCCTTGGTTTACTGCCGCTGCTGGGTCAACGTTCTTCGGACAAACTTCAGAACAGTAACCAACAAACGTACAACCCCAAGCACCGTTTTCACCGTTGATAAGCTTCATGCGCTCATCTTTACCGTTGTCACGGCTGTCTAGGTTGTAGCGGTGCGCTAGCGTTAGTGCCGCAGGACCGATGAACTCAGGGTTTAGACCAAACTGAGGGCACGCCGCGTAGCATAGACCGCAGTTGATACAACCAGCGAACTGCTTGTATTTCGCCATTTGCTCTGGCGTTTGCAAGTTCGTACCGTCTTCTGGTTTGCGGTCGTTACCAATGATGTACGGTTTGATTGCTTCAAGACGTTCGATGAACGGTGTCATATCAACAATCAAGTCTTTCTCGATTGGGAAGTTCGCTAGAGGCTCGATAGTCACACCGTCTGGGTAATCACGTAGGAAGCTCTTACAAGCAAGCTTCGGTACGTTGTTCACCATGATGCCGCAAGAACCACAGATCGCCATACGGCAAGACCAACGGTAAGATAGATCTTTGTCTAGGTGATCTTTAATGTAGCCCAGTGCGTCAAGCACAGACATGGTTTCATCGAATGGCACTTCGAATGTTTGCTTGTATGGTTCTGCATCTTTTTCTGGGTCATAACGCAGAATGTCTACTTTTTGAATGCGATTTGCTGACATTATGCTTGCTCCTCTGCGTTCTTCTCTTCAGCCGCTGCTTTTTCTGCTGCTTCACCGTATAGACGAGCTTTTGGTTGTGACTTAGTGATAGTCACATTGCTGTAATCGATACTTGGCGCTGAATCTGGTTTGTAGAAAGCAAGTGAGTGTTTTAGGAAGTTCACGTCATCACGTTTTGTACAACCGTCGTCCAGACGTTGGTGCGCGCCGCGAGACTCTTTACGTAGAATCGCAGAGTGAACCATCGCTTCTGCGACTTCTAGGCCGTAACCCACTTCAATTGCGTACAGAAGATCAGTGTTAAACACTTTGCCTTTGTCTTTAATGCTGATGCGTTTGTAGCGTTCTTTTAGTTCGGTGATCTTGTTAATGGTTTCTTGCATCAAATCTTCTTGACGGTAGATACCACAACCCGCTTCCATGGTATGACCCATTTCAGTACGGATGTTTGCCCAGTTCTCATCACCTTCTTGGTTCATCAGTTTGGCGATGCGCTCTTCAACTGCTTTCACTTGAGCATCGATTGCAGACTCGTTCCAACCTTTGAATTCTTCAGCGCGTTTCACTGCGTTTTCACCCGCTACGCGACCAAATACCACAAACTCAGCCAATGAGTTAGAACCTAGACGGTTTGCACCGTGAAGACCAACAGACGCACATTCACCAACCGCGAATAGACCTTTAATGCGAGTTTCACAGCCGCCGTTTGTCTCGATACCACCCATGGTGTAGTGAACCGTTGGACGAATTGGAATTGGCTCTTTTGCAGGGTCTACGTTCACGTAAGCTTTTGCTAGCTCACAGATGAATGGTAGACGCTCTTGTAGGTACTCCTCACCAAGGTGGCGAAGGTCTAGGTGCACCACGTCACCCAGTGGGTGTTTGATGGTGTTGCCTTTCTGTTGTTCGTGCCAGAAAGCTTGAGAAACTTTGTCACGAGGACCCAGTTCCATGTATTTGTTCTTCGGTTGGCCAACTGGAGTTTCAGGGCCCATGCCGTAATCTTGTAAGTAACGGTAGCCGTTCTTGTTAACGATGATACCGCCTTCACCACGACAACCTTCCGTCATCAGGATACCTGTGCCAGGAAGACCGGTTGGGTGGTATTGAACGAATTCCATATCACGTAGAGGAACGCCGTGACGGTAAGCCATTGCCATGCCATCGCCCGTTACGATACCGCCGTTGGTGTTACAGTGGTAAACACGGCCCGCGCCACCTGTTGCTAGAACAACAGATTTTGCTTTGATAGTAACAAGCTCGCCTTCAGACATGTGAATAGCAATCAGACCTTGAACTTCGCCTTCATCAACAAGCAGATCCACCACAAAGTACTCATCAAAGCGTTTGATGTTGCTGTACTTCATGGATGTCTGGAATAGCGTATGAAGCATGTGGAAGCCAGTTTTATCTGCAGCGAACCAAGTACGTTCAACCTTCATACCACCAAAGCGGCGTACGTTGACTTCACCGTTCTCTTTACGACTCCATGGGCAACCCCATTGCTCCATTTGGATCATTTCGCGAGTCGCGTTCTCTACAAAGTATTCAACAACGTCCTGTTCACATAGCCAGTCACCACCGCCAACAGTGTCGTTGAAGTGGTTGTCTAAGCTATCTTCATCCTTGATAACTGCTGCTGAGCCACCCTCTGCAGCGACCGTGTGGGAGCGCATTGGATAAACTTTAGAAATCAGAGCGACTTCTAAGTCTGGGTTTGCTTCAGCCGCTGCAATAGCAGTACGAAGACCAGCGCCGCCTGCGCCGATGACTGCGATATCTGTGGTGATAATTTGCACAGTTATCCTCCAGTGTGTGATTGCGGAAATCCGCTTGTTATTGTCATTACGAGGTGCTCTTTAAAAAGAACTCCCCAAAAGTAGTAGGGTTAGTGTAGATGAGCCACATGGCAGAAAAATTGATGTAATTGGGTTTTTGCTTCGGTAATGCACTTAAGGGCATAGAATTTATAGGTTATGTGACTGCTATCACGGCATCGAGGTTTTGGCCCTCAAGCATTAACATTAGGGATGTTAAACCTGTGTTGCGTGACATTAACCGCATGGATAATAGGATTTTAACTGAGTGTTTTTTGTGCTGCGGCACGAGTAATACTTGCCTCAAATAGGCGAGCACGTTAGTAAAAAGAAGAAGGGATATTCCTCTCTTCTTGAAGAGTAAAAAGCATGTAGAATGAGACTTTCCTCGCTGAATTAAAGTTTGAGAGACTTGTTATGCAAACCAACTGGCAACCTACTGCTTCCATTGACCAACTTCGTCAACGTGCGACGTTAATCGCGTCGATTCGCCAATTCTTCGCTGATCGACAGGTGATGGAAGTCGACACGCCAGCCATGAGTCACGCAACCGTGACCGACATTCATTTGCATACTTTCCAAACCGAGTTTGTTGGCCCGGGTTATGCCGATGGTAGCAAGCTGTTCTTTATGACCAGCCCTGAATTCCACATGAAGCGTCTGCTGGCGGCTGGCAGCGGTTGTATTTATCAAATCAACAAAGCATTTCGTAACGAAGAAAATGGTCGTTACCACAATCCAGAATTCACGATGTTGGAGTGGTATCGCGTTGGCTTTGACCATCATAAATTGATGGATGAAATGGATGATCTGTTGCAACTGGTATTGAAGTGTGGCGCAGCGCAGCGCATGACGTATCAACAAGCCTTCATTGATGTGTTGGGTGTGTGCCCACTAGAAGGCTCGATGACGGAGCTGAAAACGGCGGCAAGCAAGCTGGGTTTGAGTGACATTGCAGAGCCTGAAGAAGATCGCGATACGTTACTGCAATTGCTATTTAGCGTGGGAGTCGAACACAAAATTGGTCAGGATGTGCCTGCTTTTGTGTACGACTTCCCGGCATCACAGGCGGCGCTTGCGAAAATCAATCCTCAAGACCATCGTGTTGCGGATCGCTTTGAGGTGTATTTTAAGGGAATTGAGCTGGCAAATGGGTTCCATGAGCTCGATAACCCGAAAGAGCAACTGGCGCGTTTTGAGCAAGATAACGCGAAGCGTCTCGACATGGGTTTAAAACCGCAGCCAATCGACTATCATTTGATCTCCGCATTGGAGGCAGGGTTGCCAGATTGTGCGGGTGTTGCGTTAGGCATCGATCGTTTGATCATGCTAGCGCTCGGCTGTGACCACATTGATCAAGTGACGGCTTTTCCATTCCCAATCGCATAAGGATATTCAATGAACTTGGCTGCTGCACGTTTGGTCATTCTCAGCTACGCAATACTGATCGCTTACTTATCGTTGAGCTCGGGCGAGTTGCAAGATTGGGGCAACATTGCGTATCTTGATAAAATGCAGCACGCCATGGCGTACAGCGGATTTGCGTTTTTAGGTTGCTTTTGCGTGTGGCGTTGGCGTCAACGTTGGGCGGTGGCGATTGGTATCTTATTATTTAGTGCTGCCATCGAATGGCTACAAGGGTATGTCGGCAGACAAACCTCTTGGTTAGACCTTGTCGCCAACTCAACGGGTATTCTAACTGGTCTGTTATGTTACCGTATTTGGAGCCTCTATCGACCTAGGTTGGTGAAGTCGCTATACTCGATTCGTTAATGAAGAGGGAACACGATAACAATGAAAACGCGCGACAAAATCGTCTACGCGGCACTGGAGTTGTTCAACCAACATGGTGAGCGCAACATCACCACCAATCACATTGCCGATTACATCGAAATTAGCCCTGGTAATCTGTATTACCACTTCCGCAATAAGCAAGAAATCGTTCGTGAGATCTTTGCGCTTTATTCAGCAGAACTTTTAGAAAGATTTACCCCTATTCAAGGTTCGCAAGAGAGCCTGACTATGCTGAAGAGCTACCTAGACTCTATTTTTACCTTGATGTGGAAATACCGCTTTTTCTACGCAAACCTACCAGAAATCTTGTCACGAGATGAACAGCTACACGAGCAGTACATCGATGTGCAAGAGAAGCTGCAAGCGAACCTCATTGCGATCATGCAAGAGTTTGTATCGCTAAAGCTGCTTAATGTTGATCAACAGCAGTTGAAGTCACTGGTGTGTACGTTGCATTTGATTGCGTGTAGCTGGTTGGCGTATCAATCTGCAATGGCTTCGAAAACCAGCATCACTGAGCAAATGGTGAAGCAAGGGATGTTGCAGATGCTTAATGTCGTTAAGCCATTAGCAACTGAGCAGGGCTTAGAGCAGCTACTGTTATTGGAAGATGCGGTCAGCAATCTACACAGTTAAACGCCAAACTGCTTAATATTTCGAGAGTCACTCTCATTTTCGAGTCGTGGCTCGAGTTGACTTGTCAAATATGCCACGCACAATAGTCCTCATACCGTTCAGCCCTCTCTGGGATATGACTCTCGATAAAGGAACTATCGCTCCATGAATTACGACATTTTTAATGGCGATGCTGATGGCATCATTGCGCTTCTACAATTACGCTTGGCTGATCCTATCGAGGCTCAGTTAATTACTGGTGTAAAGCGCGACATCAAGCTGGTGGAAAAAGTAGACGTGCAAGCGGGTGATGAGCTAACGGTGTTAGACATTTCGATGGAAAAGAACATGGTAGGCCTAGAGCAAGCATTGGCTCAAGGCGCGCACGTGTTTTACGCCGATCACCATAAGGCGGGTGATATTCCTCAGCATGGCAACTTGGATGCGCACATCGATCTCGATGCCAACATGTGTACGGCTTTAATTGTCGATCAATTGCTAAATGGACGTTTTCACACATGGGCGATTACGGCGGCTTATGGCGATAACATGATCGCGAAAGCAGATGAATTGGCTGACAAGGTCGGATTGTCACACGATCAGAAAGCGCAGCTTAAAGAGCTTGGCACTTTGATTAATTACAACGGTTACGGTTCGAAAGTGGATGACTTACATTTCCATCCTGCGGATTTGTACCAAGCCTTGCTGAAGTACACGTCGCCATTTGATGTAATTGAAGATAAAACTTCGCCTTACTACCAACTGCAGTCTGCTTACCAACAAGATATGGATGCCGCTCTGGCAGTGCCTGCCACGCATGAGAGCGGTAAGCTAAAGCTGTTCGAGCTACCAAACACGGCCGCATCACGTCGAATCAGCGGTGTGTATGGCAACTGGCTGGCAAATCAAAACCCAGATTCTGCTCATGCAGTACTCACCGAAAATGCAGATGGCACTTACACGGTCTCTCTACGTGCCCCGTTGAACAACAAACAAGGCGCCGTTGCCGTGTGTGGACAGTTTCCAACTGGTGGCGGCCGAGAAGCGGCGGCAGGCATCAACACATTAAGCAAAGATGATGTAAGTGCTTTTATTGATGCGGTAGAAACGTACTACGCATAGCATTTGCCAAAATATGAATACAAAAAAGGAGCCGAGTGGCTCCTTTTTTATTATAAGTCGATGAGTCAGATAATCAGCGCTTCAACCAAGATTTCGGGTTTTGCGCTTCACTGTTGCGGCGAATTTCGAAGTAGAGTGATGCGCGATCTTGCCCGCCAGTATCACCCGCAAGAGCGATCACTTCGCCAGCGGTCACGCGATCGCCTTCTTTTTTCGTCAACGCTTGGTTGTAGCCGTAGAGCGTCATGTCGCCTTTGCCGTGGTCAAGCAATACCACTAAGCCATACCCGCGTAAATACTCAGCAAATACGACAGTCCCCGGATAAACGGCTTTCACTTGTTGACCGTAATTGGCCGCAAGCACCATTCCCTTCCAGTTTACTTGCCCGGTTTGGCGAGTACCGAAGTTGTGTAATACACGACCTTTGAGTGGCCATGGCAGTTTACCGCGCTGTTTGCCCAGTCCGTCCATTGGCACGGCATTACGCTTAGCCGCTTTGGCGATCTCGGCTTTTAGGCGTGTTTCGTTGCGCTGCAGTTCAGCAAGGTAGCGTTTATCGTTCTTGATACTGCTCTGAATTTTATTCAGGGTTTGCTTACGTTTGGATTGTGTACTTGCCAGCGCCGTACGTTTCTCAGATTGCTGTTTGAGTAACGTCTCGATTTGCTCTTTTTCTAGCTCAAGCTGGTTTTTGTTGTGTGCCAATTCTTGAGTGGTTTTGGTGATTGCATCAATCACTTCCGCACGCGCTTTGGCTAAGTGCTGGAAGTATTGACTCATGCGGTCTTCTTCCACACCTTGATTCAACAAGTGACCATTGGCTTTCGCTCGTTCGGTCACGTAATACGTTTGCAGCAACTGTTTGAGCTCTTCCTCTTGCTCTTGGCGCTGCGCTTCTTGCAAGGCAATTTTCTCTTCTAGCTTGTCTATGTTTTTGTCTGCTTGTGCCAGCTCAGATTTGGTTTGTCTTATTTCGCGTTCAAGTTTAGAAATGCCAAGTTCTTGCTCCTTGAGCGATTTTTGTAGCTCATTGAGTTGCTTTTCTTGGGAAGAGAGAGATTTGCGTTGACGGCTTATCTCACTTGATACGCCTTTGAGCTCTTGTTGACTAGCGGCAGAAGAGGTGAGGGGATATGTGGCAGATAAAGCACAAGTTAATAAAATAGCCGAGCGTAGAACAGGGTGATTTTGTTTTCGCACTTGAGATTTACCTACCACGTTGTTGTCAAAGGTTTGTTGACGATTAAATACCATCTCCATGGATAAAGCTTTGTGATTTACCATTAAAGCCTTGATCCATATCGAGAGAAGGTTTGTCCGTTTTTGGACGACCGACGATTTTCGCAGGAACCCCCGCCACGGTTGTGTGTGGTGGTACTGCTTGCAATACCACAGAGCAAGAGCCGATTTTCGCGCCTTCGCCCACTTCGATATTGCCAAGAATTTTTGCACCTGCACCAATCATCACACCTTCACGGATTTTCGGGTGACGATCGCCGCACTCTTTACCCGTACCGCCTAAGGTAACGTCTTGTAGAATTGAGACGTCATTATCGATAACTGCAGTTTCACCGATGACAATACCCGTTGCGTGGTCGAGCATTATGCCGCTACCAATGCGTGCTGCCGGGTGAATGTCTACCTGACACGCAACCGAAATTTGGTTTTGCAGGTAGGTGGCCAGTGCATGGCGCCCTTGTTTCCATAGCCAGTTTGCCACGCGGTAGCCTTGCAGAGCGTGGTAGCCCTTTAAGTACAGCAGCGGCATAGAGTACATCGAAACTGCAGGGTCGCGATTAACCGTGGCACAAATGTCACAAGCGGCACAATCGGTAATGGTTGGGTCGGCAGAGAACGCTTCTTCTACCACTTCACGTACTGCCATTGCTGGCATCGATGCCGTGTTTAACTTGTTTGCCAAAATGTAGCTGAGCGCGGCACAGAAACTTTCATGCTTGATGATGGTGGCATGGTAAAAGCTGGCCAGCATTGGCTCTTGCTCTGACATTTCGCGGGCTTCTGAGACAATTCTGTTCCAGACTTTTTGTTTTTCGCAGTGTTTCATTCTCAATATCCTGAGTGGTTCTTCCGTGACCCGACAACTTCTATTCTTCTCAGATGAGGTGCGAAGGGGCGTAGAGTGCTACTTTCCTTCGGCTTTTTTGTCACGAGCAAGTAAATCTTGCGCTGCCAGGCGTGCATCCTTCCCTTGATACAATACTTGATAAATTTGATCAACAATTGGCATCTCAACACCCATGCGTTGAGAGAGCATCCATACTTCTTTCGTGTTGCGGTAGCCTTCTACGACTTGGCCAATTTCTTCTTGTGCCGTGTCGACGTCTTTACCTTGACCTAGCGCTAAACCAAAGCGGCGGTTACGTGATTGGTTGTCGGTACACGTTAGGACAAGGTCGCCTAAACCAGCCATACCCATGAAGGTTTCTGGTTTTGCACCAAGCGCAGCACCAAGACGACTCATTTCGGCCAAACCACGAGTAATCAATGCAGTACGCGCGTTGGCTCCAAAACCGATGCCGTCAGACATACCTGCACCAATTGCGATAACGTTTTTCACCGCGCCGCCCAATTGCATGCCGATAAAGTCACTATTGGCGTACACGCGGAAGGTTTTGCTGCAGTGGATTTTTTCTTGTAGGTCAGCGACAAATTCAGCATCTGGAGAAGCAACTGAAATTGCAGTAGGCATGCCCATCGCGAGCTCTTTGGCGAACGTTGGGCCAGACAATACAGCCAGTGAGTAGTTTTCACCGATAATGTCATAAGCGACGTCTTTCAGCAGACGACCCGTTTCTGGCTCAAGACCTTTGGTTGCCCAGCAGATACGAGAGTCTTCACGTAAGAAAGGCTTACAGCTGTTCAGCACGATGCCAAAAACATGGCTTGGAACCACAACCAATAAATCTCGGCTTGCTTGTACGGCTTTTTCTAAATCCGATTCAATGATCAAGCTTTCAGGGAAATCAACACCAGGTAAGAAAGCGTGGTTCGCGCGATCCGCTTCTAAACGTGCCATGTGCTCAGGCTCGTGTCCCCAAAGGACTACGTTCGCGCCGTTACGAGCGAGTGAGATCGCCAGAGAGGTACCGTATGAACCTGCGCCAATCACCGTCATTGCGATGTCTTTACCGTAAGCATTGTTTGTATTTGCTTGTGTCATGCTACCGCCTAATTGTCTTTCTACTAGTAGAATCTAGTTCCTAATCGTCAAATTTTACGCCTTCTGGCGATTAGGAACTAGGAACTTTTGTCAGAAATAAAAAATGCACATTGCATCGGATGGTAGACGCTCTGTGCATTTTATTAGAGTCGGTGACGTCAGCACTCAGGCTATTCGTCACTTACAAAACGTGAATTACGCTTCAGCTTCGCCTTGTTGAGCTTGCTGTTGTAGGTAGTTCATGAATAGCGCGTCGAAGTTAACTGGCGCTAGGTTCAGTTGAGGGAACGTACCTTTAACTACTAGGCTTGAGATAGTTTCACGAGCATATGGGAATAGGATGTTCGGGCAGAATGCGCCTAGGCAATGTGCTAGTTGGCCTGCTTCCATTTGCTCAGCAGTGAAGATACCACCTTGTTGAACTTCACATAGGAACGCTGTTTCTTCTTCGTTCTTCACAGTTACAGTTAGACGTAGAACCACTTCGTAAACGCCTTCACCAAGCTCACGGCTTTGAGTGTCTAGGTCTAGTTTAACGTCTGGGTTCCATTCTTTTTGGAAGATTACTGGAGAGTTTGGCGCTTCGAAAGAAACGTCTTTTAGGAAGATGCGTTGAATTGCGAAGTTTTGTTGTGCTTCTTGAGGTGCTGCTTCAGCCATTTTTTAATCCTTAAATAAATATTTGTAGAGCCTAGAAACGTCTAAACTCAGAAAACTGGTATGTCCCGAGACTAACTGAGCCAATCTACCTTGACTAGATGAAGCGTGTATTACGTGCAAAGCGTCACAACTTAATGCTTCAACTGCTTTCAATTTGCTCAGTTTATTATCCACGAAGCTTGGCAAAAACACGCTTGGTGCGTACCTTGTATTTTGCCTCTGCCACGTTATCGAAGCTGCCGGGTATTACTTTTTACCACGTACTAAAGGCAGGTTCGCTTCGTTCCATGCAATCAAGCCGTTCTTCAGTAGGCTTACTTTTTCAAAGCCTGCTTTTACTAATAGGTTCGCGCTTTCTTGAGCGTTTTGCCCTGTCTTGCATACCACAATGATTGGGTCTGATTTGTGGTTTTCAAGGCTACCAAAGTTACCCGCTTTGATATCTGACGGTAAAATGTGAAGTGAGTCGGTGATATGACCTTTTTTGAACTCGTCCTTTGTGCGGATATCCACTACAACGCCGTTTTCACGGTTCATAAGATGAGTCAGTTGGTTTACGTTGATTTCTTTGTATGCGGCCGTCGCTGACTTCACGATGTTCATGATAAAGGCGACAAGAAGACCTACCCAAACCAAAGATAGAATCATGTTCTGTTGGAAAAATTCAATGTACTCTTGCATGTCTTGAGCTCTTACGCTGTTGGCGGAAAAATAAAGCAGGAGTATAGCGGGGTTAAGCCTCTTAGGCGAGAGGGTTAAAATTTTCTAACGAATAATTGAGATCTCTATAAACCCTTTATGTTATTGCCATCCGTGCCTTGGACTATGGTGGCTTGATTGTTTTTGCCTATTGGATTTATCGACTTAAGTGACTTTTGTTTTACCGAAAAAAGCGAACAATAGGTACTAACCAATCTTGTTCGATAATGCTTTAAATAAGCGCTGTTTCAGGTGCAAAAACAAGAATCAGAAGCGTAAGAAAACCGAACCTAGACTGGGGTGTACAAAGCGTATTAGGAATGACTATGCTTGTGGAACACGTTTGTCGGCACTGACTCGTTGTTCGCTTAACTTGTAAGATAGCAACAATAAATCGCAAACATTATTTGATCTTAACCTACAGTTTTGGTTAAAAAGTGTAGTAAAATTACGCTAGTTTTGTTTCAAGGTTAGATAGGGCAGCGAGGCCCTACGCCAAAAGTTACTTAAATTTGATGAGGTCATCACTATGTCAGCTAAGAAGCCACTGGCTCTAGTTATCCTTGACGGTTACGGTTACCGTGAAGACACAGCAAGTAACGCAATTGCGAATGCGAAAACACCAGTAATGGATGCTCTGATTGCGAATAACCCACACACTCTAATCTCTGCTTCAGGCATGGATGTTGGCCTTCCTGATGGTCAAATGGGTAACTCAGAAGTTGGTCACACTAACATTGGCGCAGGTCGCGTTGTATACCAAGATCTAACTCGTATCACTAAATCGATCGCTGACGGTGAGTTTGCTGAAACACCAGCGCTTGTTGAAGCAGTTGATGCTGCTGTTAAAGCAGAGAAAGCGGTACACATCATGGGTCTGATGTCTCCAGGTGGCGTACACTCTCATGAAGACCATATCTACGCAGCGGTTGAAATGGCAGCGGCTCGTGGCGCTGAGAAAATCTACCTACACTGTTTCCTAGACGGTCGTGACACGCCACCACGTAGTGCTGAAAACTCGCTACAACGTTTCCAAGATCTATTCGCGAAACTAGGTAAAGGTCGTGTTGCTTCTCTAGTAGGTCGCTACTACGCTATGGACCGTGACAACAACTGGGATCGCGTTCAAGTGGCTTACGATCTTCTGACTCAAGCGAAAGCTGAGTTTACAGCAGAAACCGCCGTTGCTGGTCTAGAAGCCGCTTACGCTCGTGAAGAGAACGATGAGTTCGTGAAAGCGACTGCAATTAAAGCGGAAGGCGAAGAAGACGCAATCATGCAAGACGGTGATGCGGTTATCTTCATGAACTACCGTGCTGACCGTGCTCGTCAAATCACTCGCGCATTCGTGCCTGACTTTGATGGTTTTGAGCGTGCGGTATTCCCGGCAGTTAACTTCGTTATGTTGACTCAATACGCGGCAGATATCCCTCTAGCAATCGCATTCCCACCAGCGTCTCTAGAAAACACGTACGGTGAGTGGCTGTCTAAGCAAGGTCAAACTCAGCTACGTATCTCTGAAACAGAGAAATACGCACACGTGACTTTCTTCTTCAACGGCGGTGTTGAAAACGAATTTGAAGGCGAAGAGCGCCAGCTTGTTGCTTCTCCAAAAGTAGCCACTTACGACCTTCAGCCAGAAATGAGCTCCCCTGAGCTTACAGAGAAACTGGTTGCGGCGATCAAGTCTGGTAAGTTCGACACTATCATCTGTAACTACCCGAACGCAGATATGGTTGGTCACACTGGCGTTTACGAAGCAGCTGAGAAAGCAATCGAAGCGCTAGATGAAAGTGTTGGCAAAGTAGTTGAAGCAATCAAAGAAGTTGGCGGTCAGCTACTGATCACTGCGGACCACGGTAACGCAGAAATGATGGTTGACCCAGAAACGGGTGGTACTCACACAGCGCACACTAACCTACCGGTTCCTCTTATTTACGTAGGTGATAAAGCGGTTGAGTTCAAAGAAGGCGGCAAACTGTCTGACCTTGCACCAACCATGCTTTCTCTAGCAGGTCTAGAAATCCCAGCAGAAATGACGGGTGAAGTGCTAGTTAAATAATTAACTAACTGCTCAGAATGACAAAAGCCCGAGTTTAAACTCGGGCTTTTTTGTATCTGGCAACAAGGGCTGGTCTGTAAGGTTATTGAACCAAAATGCCAGCACCAATCACAGCTAGGGCTGCGCCCAACCATGCAAATCGGTTTGGTCGGCGTTTAGTGTAAATCCAGAGTAGCGGTAGCAACATAATTGGCGTGGTTGAAGATAGCAGTGCAACCATACCTACATTTCCTTCTTGCAGTGCGTATAAGATCAGCGTCATGCCGACGGCCATCGCCAAGAAACCGTTAAGCGCAGTAATACCAAATATTCGCCAAGTAATGTGTTGTGTCGAGCGAGCGATTTTGACCCCCAGAACTAACAACATGCTGTGGGCGAAAAATGCACTGATCATTCGAATAGCAGAAGCCGCAACGGGGTCAATGCTGGTTTGCATTACTGGCTTGGCGATGATGCCGCCCAATGCTTGGCACATTGCTGCGGTTAAGCCAAGTCCAATGCCCACCCAGATGTTACCTTTAATTTCTTCCAAGACGTTATTCACTTGGCCTCTTCGACCAAAGAATATCGCCATCACCACGCCGCTAAATACCAATGATGCGCCCAGTAGTTCTATTGTGGTCATGACTTCACTAAATAAGAAGTAGCCCAAAATGGCCGAGAATACCGCATGGCAGGAAAACAGTAGTCCGGCTTGTCTTGGTCCCATACGATTCAAGCACGCAAACAGAGCGGTATCACCGATGAAAATTCCAATCAGACCCGACGCCATCATTGGCGTTACATGTTCCCAAGAAACCGTTAACCAGCCGCCAGTTATCCAGGCCATTGTTGATAAGATCACGGCCGTACAGCCCATGCGCCAGCGGCTGTAAGAAAAAGCGCCTAGGTGTTGTGCAGGAATGACAGAAATAAGGCTAGAAACTGCCCACAGAAAAGCGGCACATAAAGCAAGCCATTCGTAACCCATGATGTGTCGACGTCCTTGTAGAGTAGAGGAGTCTTAATATGCACGAAATTTAATGGATGTAAAAGTTGCTCTGTGAGGGCAATAGCTGGCGAACAGCTCCATGACAACAAGCTCTGTCACGGAGCTTATCGATTAAAACAGCACCAGAACTGCGCCATACACGATAAATAGACCAATCAAACCAAGAATCAGCCCCACTTTCGCCATGTCTTTGCTCTCGATTAGGCCTGTTGAATAAGCCAAAGAGTTTGGTGGCGTGGAAACCGGTAAGATCATGCCAAGTGATGCGGAGAATGCGACGACAACCAGTAAACCTTGTAGGCCACCAACCGCAATAAGGCTTGGCATGGATGTACCAATAGCGGCAGCAATAGGCATTAATAAGTTTGCCGTTGCGGTATTAGACATAAAGTTCGCCATTAACCAACATACTACCGATAGGGCAAAGACAACGGCAAATGGTGATAGTAAGCTGTAATCAATGGCGTGTGCCAATGCTTCGGCTAAACCCGTTTTGTCTAAGGCAATACCAATTGCGATACCACCAGCAACCAGCCATAGCACGTCCCAGTTAATCAGCTTGAGTTCTTCTTTTCCCATAATGCCCGTTAACGTGAACACCGCCAGCGGGATAATCGCAACAACATACGTGTTCATGCCGTGCACTTTTGTCGTCATCCAAAGCACAATGGTTAGTGCAAAAGTGATGTAGACGACGATCGCGCGCCAGCTCTTTTTGAACGTACCATCCAGCTTTAGTTTCATTTCTGGTTCGCTGGACGGAAACAGCTTCTGCAACAAAAACCAAGCAACAGTGAGTTGTATCAGCACAAATGGTAGGCCCATTGTCATCCAGGATAAGAAGTCTATGGCGTTTTCTCCGGTGAGGTATTGGAGCGCTATTGCGTTAGGTGGCGTGCCTATCGGAGTTGCAATGCCGCCAGTATTCGCGGCAATTGGAATGCACAGCACCAGCGCTTTAATCCCTAGATCCCCTTTAGGTGCAGAAGCGACGATTGGACCGAGCAGCGCCAACATCATGACCGTCGTGGCAGTGTTGGACATGAACATTGAAAAAACGGCGGTAATGAGCATCAAACCCAGCATGATGAACTTAGGTTGTGTGCCGAATGGTTTTAGTAGTACTCGGGCGAGATTGTTGTCGAGTTCGTATTTGGAAGCTGCGATGGCGAGGGCAAACCCACCCATAAAAAGAATAATGATCGGTGAAGAGAAGGCCGAGAAAATATCTGTGTAAGCAATTAACTCTCCCAAATCATGCCCCGCTGGTGGATTGCGAAATAGATGCAAACCTTTATCCGATATCATGATCAGTTCAAGAGCGATAATAAGAATGGACGTAGCAAAAACGGGGACCGGCTCAAGAACCCAAAGTAGGGCAGCAAGAAGAAAAATAGCCAACAGGCGATGCTGAATTAAAGTGAGATCATCAATAGGAATAGCATCAATCGGCATCATCAAAACACCGAGCGGAATTAAAAAGCATACCAGCAATTTCGCCAGCGTGTTTACACTCATCTTTGGCATTGGCTGCCCCTCTAAATATTCATCCTAAGCGCAGGATAATTGATTGTGGAATGAAGGTCTTAGAGGCAGGTATGAGTTTGAGAAATAGAGGCTAAATTTTGAACGGAATTTTGCTTTTTATCAATAAAAAGAGCCCTTGAGAAAGGGCTCTTTTAACGGGGTTTTGCTTATTTTTTCAAGGCGTAAGGTGTGCCCATTACGGTTGGCTTACCGTTTTCCATACTTGCGTCAAACTCAATCGCGTCTTTGGCAAACAGGTTAATAACAGTAGAACCCAGTTTGAAGCGGCCCATCTCTTCGCCTTTTTTCAAGATCACGGCCTTGTCACCCTCAGCTGGGTAATCCCATTTGTAGACAGTATTGCCACGAGGCGGAGTGATCGTGCCAGCCCACACTTGCTCAATGCTGCCAACAATTGTCGCACCAACAAGTACTTGTGCCATTGGACCAAACTCAGTGTCAAAGATACACACCACACG
The DNA here is from genome assembly GCF_055393305.1 of Vibrio sp. JCM 18905. Taxonomy (NCBI): domain Bacteria; kingdom Pseudomonadati; phylum Pseudomonadota; class Gammaproteobacteria; order Vibrionales; family Vibrionaceae; genus Vibrio; species Vibrio sp. JCM 18905. Next base: position 395,620 of record NZ_AP043880.1, read on the forward strand.
CTCGTTACGTGCGAATAGATTTGGAACGTTTTCTGCCGTAAGTGGGTTTACCGAGAACAGGTCACCAGGCACGTAAATCATTCGGCGCAGTGTGCCGTCACACGGCATGTGTACACGATGGTAATCGCGCGGAGACAGGTACAGCGTGGCAAAAGATCCATCTTTAAATTCGTTTGCTAAATTCGCGTCACCGCCCAGCAGTTCTTGCGCTGAGAAGTGATGACCTTTTGCTTGGATAAGTTGACCATCTTCAATAGGGCCAAATTGGCTAACACAAGCGTCGGCTGGGTGAGTGATGACGTTTTCGCCTTCAGAAATTGGGCGTGCGCCCTCTTTTAGCTCACGAACGAAAAACTCGTTGAACGTTTTAAAATGCTTAGGATCTGAGTGCTTCGCCTCATCCATGTTCACATTGTATTGTTTGATAAACCAACGAATAACTGCTGTTGTTAGACCGCTAGCTTTTGCTGAAGCCAGTTTACCCATTAGGCGAGTGAGGCCGTGTTGTGGGATCCAGTACTGCAGTCCAACTTTAAACTTGTCCATCTTTAATTCCGATACTTCTGTTAGATTCGCGCTTTAGGGCGCGTGATGTTACTGAAATTTAATTTGCTTGTCAGTATTAGGTGAAGACTTTTTACACAGTTACAGTCTTAACTTAATTACAGATCGGCTTTCTTATTGCGTGAATACTGACGGTTTGCTTTGTTTTCAACCATGCTTTCCAAAATGCGATGGTAGTTTTCAAAGCGAGTTTCGTTGATTTCCCCTTTCTCAACAGCTTCACGTAGAAGGCAGCCAGGGTCGTCATTGTGCTTACAATCTCTGAACTTACAACCGCCTAAGTATGGTCGGAATTCAACGAATGCTTTCGTTACTTCTTCTGCTTCCAAATGCCAAAGCCCAAATTCACGCACTCCAGGCGAGTCGATCAAGTCGCCACCCGTCGGAATATGATACAAGCGCGCTGCTGTCGTGGTGTGTTGGCCTAAACCTGAGTTCTCGGAAACTTCGCCTTCTTCCACTTCGCTCTCTAGTTCCGGCATTAACGCGTTGACTAAGCTAGATTTCCCTACGCCTGATTGACCAACAAAGATATTAATTCGGTCACGCAGCAGGGTTTCTAGTTCAGCAATGCCTTCTCCAGACTTCTTGCTGACCAGAAGCACTTTATAGCCAATGCGTTCATATTCTTTGAGCCATTCTTCATACATTGCACGATCATCGGCTTCTAGAAGATCGACTTTGTTTAAGACCAGCAATGGTGCGATATTCAGTGTTTCTGATGCTACGAGGTAACGGTCAATAATATTCAGTGATAGCTCGGGCAGTACCGAGGAGACAATGACCATTTGATCAATATTGGCAGCTACGGGCTTTAGGCCATCGTAGTAATCTGGACGAGTGAGCACTGAAGAACGAGGTTCTACCGCTTCAACAACGCCAGAAATGCCAGCCATAGACTCCAAGCCTTCGCGCCATAAAACTCGATCGCCAGATACTAAAGATTCGATACCACGGCGAAGGTTACAGCGTTGAATCTCGCCTGTTTCAAGGTCTTCAATATCCGCATGCTGGCCAAAACGAGTGATCACTAGACCTTGTTTGCTTGCGCCTAGCATGTTTTCATCCCACTGGATGGACTCTTCTTGCTTTTTTAAACGCTTTTGTTGGTTGCTGCGTACGCGTCGCACTTGACCTTTGGTTAACTTTTTCTTCTTTGCCACAATTCTGTACTTTATGTGAATTTACTCAAATGGTTGAGCCGTGATCTTGGCTCTGAGTGAGTATCGTGTTTCCCGTATTTTGAGGTATAGTACCTCTTTTATCGATAAACAAATAGGCGGCGTAACCATGTCCTTTAGCGATCAAAACCTAATTTGGGTTGATTTAGAGATGACAGGGCTTGATCCTGAAACGCACAAAATCATTGAAATTGCTTCTATTGTCACGGATAGCGAACTAAATATTTTAGCTGAAGGTCCAGTATTAGCGATTCATCAGCCGGAAGAAGAGCTAGCGAAAATGGACGATTGGTGCACCAATACGCATACGGCAAGCGGCTTGGTGGAACGCGTTCGCAACAGTAAAATCTCAGAACAAGATGCGGTCGCACAAACCATTGAATTCTTAGAAAAATGGGTGCCGAAAGGGGCGTCGCCAATATGTGGTAACAGCATTGGGCAGGATCGTCGCTTCTTGTACAAACACATGCCGGAATTAGAAGAGTTCTTTCATTACCGATATGTTGACGTTAGCACTCTTAAAGAATTGGCGCGTCGTTGGCAACCTGAAGTATTAAATGGGTTCACAAAACAGGGAACACATTTGGCCTTGGACGACATTCGCGAGTCGATTGCAGAACTTAAGTACTATCGTGGTACTATTTTCAAGATTTAACTGTTAAGGTTGCGATCCAAATTGTTGTAATTTATATCGCTTTTGATTGCTTTTTCATCGTTCAGTAAAAAAATAAAGTTTTTTTGAAGGAAGGACTTGCATCACAAAAAAATGCTCTTATAATTCGCAGCCCTAAACAGCGGAAACGTTGTTGATGCGACACTAGCTCAGTTGGTAGAGCGCAACCTTGCCAAGGTTGAGGTCACGAGTTCGAACCTCGTGTGTCGCTCCAGTTTCATAGTTCTCACGGTACTTAACGGTGACACAATACGGACGCGGGGTGGAGCAGCTTGGTAGCTCGTCGGGCTCATAACCCGAAGGTCGTCGGTTCAAATCCGGCCCCCGCAACCAAATTCTATTAATAGCGACTGCTGTTGATATGCGACACTAGCTCAGTTGGTAGAGCGCAACCTTGCCAAGGTTGAGGTCACGAGTTCGAACCTCGTGTGTCGCTCCAGTTTTATAGTTCTCACGGTACTTAACGGTGACATAATACGGACGCGGGGTGGAGCAGCTTGGTAGCTCGTCGGGCTCATAACCCGAAGGTCGTCGGTTCAAATCCGGCCCCCGCAACCAAATTCTATCAATAGCGACTGCTGTTGATATGCGACACTAGCTCAGTTGGTAGAGCGCAACCTTGCCAAGGTTGAGGTCACGAGTTCGAACCTCGTGTGTCGCTCCAGTTTTATAGTTCTCACGGTACTTAACGGTGACACAATACGGACGCGGGGTGGAGCAGCTTGGTAGCTCGTCGGGCTCATAACCCGAAGGTCGTCGGTTCAAATCCGGCCCCCGCAACCAAATTCTATCAATAGCGACTGCTGTTGATATGCGACACTAGCTCAGTTGGTAGAGCGCAACCTTGCCAAGGTTGAGGTCACGAGTTCGAACCTCGTGTGTCGCTCCAGTTTCATAGTTCTCACCGTACTTAACGGTGACACAATTCGGACGCGGGGTGGAGCAGCTTGGTAGCTCGTCGGGCTCATAACCCGAAGGTCGTCGGTTCAAATCCGGCCCCCGCAACCAAATTCCATTAATAGCGACTGCTGTTAATATGCGACACTAGCTCAGTTGGTAGAGCGCAACCTTGCCAAGGTTGAGGTCACGAGTTCGAACCTCGTGTGTCGCTCCAATATATAGCCCTCATCGTGCTTAACGGTGACGAAATGCGACACTAGCTCAGTTGGTAGAGCGCAACCTTGCCAAGGTTGAGGTCACGAGTTCGAACCTCGTGTGTCGCTCCAATATATAGCCTTCATCGTGCTTAACGGTGACAAAAGCGACACTAGCTCAGTTGGTAGAGCGCAACCTTGCCAAGGTTGAGGTCACGAGTTCGAACCTCGTGTGTCGCTCCAGTTTCTTTTTTATAAATGAAAGCAAAGCCTTCATCATCAACAAAGATGAAGCACTCGGACGCGGGGTGGAGCAGCTTGGTAGCTCGTCGGGCTCATAACCCGAAGGTCGTCGGTTCAAATCCGGCCCCCGCAACCAAATACAAGACGATAGATTGAATGCTTATTTATTAGCACAATCCTAAGTCGTCGACGGATGCGCCGCTTGATTCAATTCCTGCTTCTCGCAACCAATCACATCGCTCTTTTCATAATGCTGCGAAGCATGAATCCCCAAAAACTAAATTTTATCCGCATCATATGATGTCGGACGATTTCGTTTGTGTTTAAAACACGATATGAATCGGCTGGCGTACAAGCATGATGAGGTTCTGCATGTTTTATCTACTTTAATTAACAGAGTTATCCACATACGTCGTTCTGTGGATAAGTTAGTTGATAAAGTGTTTTTAGCTTGACTTTTTGCGATGGAGAAGAAAGATCTTTTCGCTGAAGGAAAGTCGAAATAATAACGAAATATTGATTAAGTCTTTGTTAAATAAGAGAAAAATAAGTTTTTTGTCGGATCGGATACGTTAAAATACGATCATTAACTGGTATTTTTTTGATCCTAGTCATTTCTCCAAGCTGTGTTTAACTTTTTTCTGCTAGCTTGTTTTTCTTGAATCTCAAATTTTTTTCCACATTACAAAATTGAGAACAAGGTCATGAATTGAACATGTAAAAGTGCTTTCAATCTCTTGCATATAGACTACGCACTATGCGTCTCTTGGTAGCCCCTTCTCGACGATTCTTATTAAGCGCTGCTTTTTCGTCTCTGTAGATGCTTTATTCTCAATGGGGAGTTGATTCAGTTGCTCGGCCAAAGCCCATTTGATGTGTTCATCAAGTAATTTATTTTCACCTTGTCGACTTTCTAACGCATCAATGACTCGTTGACTGTATTCTGCATTACCAAGTGCGACAGCAATATTACGCAGCCACTGTATATGACCAATGCGACGAATAGCGGAGCCTTCCATATTTTTTAGAAAAGTCGCTTCATCCCAGTTAAACATGTCTACGAGATCCGGGTTTTTGAAACTATCGCGACGATGGAAATCACTCTGCTCCGTTATGTCGGCGTAGCGATTCCATGGGCAAACCAATTGGCAGTCATCACAGCCATAAATGCGGTTACCCATTGGCTTGCGAAACTCTTCAGGGATCACGCCATCGAACTCGATGGTGAGGTAAGAGATGCAGCGTCTAGCATCAACAACTTTGTCTTCAACGATGGCTTGTGTTGGGCATGAGGTAATGCATGCTTTACATTTACCGCACTGATCAACGCTTGGCTCGTCAACGGGAAGTGGCAAGTCGATAAGTAACTCGCCTAAAAAGAACCACGAGCCACAGTCTTGATCTAAAATCAGGGAATGTTTCCCTGTCCAGCCTAAGCCTGCTTTTTGGGCGAGTGGTCGCTCCAATATTGGTGCGGAGTCGACGAAAGGTCGGTAACCATACTGACCAACTTCTTGTTCAATAAGTTTGCCAAGTTTATTCAGTTGTTTTCTGACGAGCTTGTGATAATCACGCCCTAATGCATAGCGACTAATATAGGCATGATTTTTATTCGCTAGGTTCGAAGCGAATTGTGCTTCTGGTGGTAGGTAGTCCATCCGAACGCTGATCACACGAACGGTTCCCGGGAGTAGCTCATTGGGTCTAGCTCGCATCATACCGTGACGAGCCATCCAGTCCATTGAGCCGTGATAGCCTGCATCGAGCCATTTTTGCAGTGCGGCTTCATGCTCACTCAGATCAACGTCGCAGATCCCAACTTTTTGGAAGCCGAGCTCTTTTCCCCAAATTTTGATTTGTTGTGCGAGTTGTTCGTAGTTCATGCTAACCACCGGAATAAAAGGGGGGCGGATCTTAACGGATCTCTGGCTTTGGTGCTACCCAGTTAGAGACGTTTTTGATGCTGTGAATACTGCTTATTGAAGTCATTTGCATATATTCTAAATCTAGGTCGATACTAAGGTGATTAAGATACCGTTCCTTGGATACTTTTTTCGCACATATGACATTTGAAAGCTTGTCTCTCAAAACCAACACGGTTTACTATTCCTGTTCTTTTGATTTTTATATAGTCAACGATCATTAGTTAGAGAAGCATCAATGAGCACGAAACAATTCAATTTAAAAGATGAGCACGAAACGGTTGCACTAGGTACCGCTCTGGCTCACCTTTGTTCGCAACAAACCACAATTTATCTGCATGGTGATTTGGGTGCAGGTAAAACAACCTTTAGTCGTGGTTTTGTCCGTGCTCTTGGCCATCAAGGTAACGTGAAAAGCCCAACTTATACTCTAGTCGAACCGTATCAGTTGGATCAGTGGCAAGTGTACCATTTCGATCTTTATCGTCTTGCGGATCCTGAAGAGCTTGAGTTCATGGGGATTCGAGATTACTTCACAGATGATGCAATTTGCTTGGTTGAATGGCCTGAAAAAGGGCATGGTTTGTTGCCACAACCGGATCTTGATGTGAACATTCGCTACCAAGGTGAGCAGCGTGTAGCCGAACTAACAGCTAATAATGATTATGGTGTGCAGTTACTCAGTCGATTGGAGCTATGTTGAGTTTTTCAAATTTTAGAGTAGTGGCGACGTTTGTCGCCACTTTTCTCCTTCTCATCCCCAATTTAGCATTTGCTAACGTCGTTAAGAGTTTTCGAGTTTGGCCTTCTCCTGATGAAACGCGTGTTGTCATCGATTTAGGCTCGGAAGCTGACTATTCCTATTTCTCTTTATCCGGACCGGATCGTCTTGTCGTGGATTTAAAAAGCACGACCATGCAGGCCAAACTGCCTGTTACTGTTACGGACAGCCCGGTTTTAAAGCTAGTTCGAAAAAGCTCTCCGCCAGAGAAGGGCACCTATCGTTTGGTGTTTGAACTGAAAAAGAGCGTTCAAGCGGAATTGTTTAAATTAAGCCCAACACCTGGCGGGCAATATGGTCACCGTTTGGTGATTGACCTGCCGCACGGTAAGAAAGCATCGACTTCAGCCTCTAAACCGAGCAAGCCAGCGGCGACCAGTAAAGACATGAGTTCAGTACAACGAGCTCAAGAAGTCTTGATCGTTATCGACCCTGGTCACGGTGGTGAAGATCCTGGCTCTATTGGCCCTTCACGCCGTAAGTATGAAAAAGATGCAGTATTAAGTATTTCACGAAAAATTGCTGCTCAGCTCGATGCTACGCCTGGGATTAAAACGCGTATGACACGTACCGGAGATTACTTTGTGAATCTAAACCGTCGTGTAGCCATTGCCCGTGAAAATGATGCGCACTTACTGATTTCCATTCACGCTGATGCGTTTACATCACCGAAGCCTCGCGGAGGTTCGGTTTTCGTGCTGAATACCCGTCGTGCAAATACTGAAATTGCTCGCTGGGTTGAGAACCATGAGAAACAATCTGAAATATTAGGTGGTTCGGGTAATGCGTTCTTCACTAAAACCAAAGATCGTAACGTGAACCAAACTTTGTTGGACTTGCAGTTTAGTCATTCACAAAAAGAAGGGTATAAGCTGGCAACAGAAATCCTTGGTGAGATGGGGCGTGTTGCGCACCTGCATAACACCAAGCCGATTAATACTAGCCTTGCTGTTTTACGCTCTCCGCAGATTCCGTCTGTATTAGTGGAAACGGGCTTTATTTCTAACCCAACAGAAGAGCGGTTGCTGTTTCAACGAGCGCACCAAGATAAGTTAGCTCAGGCGATCACCAAGGCGGTCGTTAAGTACTTAAAAGATAATCCACCAGAGGGTACGGTATTCTCGCCTTCAGCGAAGCCAATGGTGCATACCGTAAAACGTGGCGAGTCGTTATCGGTGATTGCGAATAAATATGGGCTTAGCTCTAAAGCGCTGATGTCGGCAAACAACTTGAAGTCGACTGGGTTGGCAATTGGTCAGAAGCTCAAAATCCCTTCTGCTGGCACGATTAAAGTGCCAAGTAAACCGATTACTGTTGAGACAGAAACCATTATTCACAAGGTTAAGTCAGGTGAGTTCTTAGGTAAGATCGCGAGTCACTATAAAGTGAAGGTTTCAGATATCCGCCGTGAGAACAACTTGAAGTCAGATACCTTGTGGGTAGGACAAAAGTTGAAGATAACCGTCGCTGTCAAAGATAAGCCGATCCGTAAGCACAAAGTTTCTCGAGGTGAATACCTTGGTAAAATAGCGTCCAAATACGGAGTCAGCGTTTCGAGCATTCGTAAAGCGAACAACTTACGCTCTGATCAGCTGGCGGTTGGGCAAGTTCTTATCATTCCAAACAAGTAGGTGAGCTTTTAACTCATTATGACGATTAAAATTTTGCCAGCTAGACTTGCAAACCAAATCGCAGCTGGGGAAGTGGTCGAAAGACCCGCCTCTGTGATTAAAGAACTGGTTGAAAATAGTCTTGATTCTGGCGCAACTCGAATCGATATTGATATCGAGAAAGGAGGCGCAAAGCTGATTCGTGTTCGTGATAACGGCAAAGGTATCGCGAAAGATGAACTCGGCTTGGCGCTCAGTCGTCATGCTACATCTAAGATACATACCTTGGATGATCTTGAAGCCATCATGAGTCTAGGTTTTCGCGGTGAAGCGTTAGCCAGTATTAGCTCAGTCTCGCGTTTGACGCTCACATCGCGTCCTGCGGCACAAGAAGAAGCCTGGAGTGCCTACTCCGAAGGGCGTGATATGCAGGTGAAGCTTAAGCCTGCAGCGCACCCGATTGGTACGACTGTTGAGGTGTTGGATTTATTTTTTAATACTCCAGCGCGTCGCAAATTTCTTCGTACGGAGAAAACCGAATTTGCTCATATTGATGAGTTATTGAAACGTATTGCGTTAAGTCGCTTTGATGTCACCATCAGTGTGCGTCATAACGGCAAGATCATCCGTCAATATCGCGCGGCGAAAAATCAGCTTCAAACTGAAAAACGTATTGCAGCTGTCTGCGGTAATGCGTTTGTGCGGCATATGCTCAGAATCGAGCTTGAGCATCAAGGGTTAAAGCTACATGGTTGGATTACCACTCCAGAGGGAGCAAGGCAGCAAAGCGATTTACAGTATTGCTATGTGAATGGCCGAATGATGCGTGACAAATTAATCAATCATGCGATTCGTCAAAGCTATGAAATGAGCTTAAAGCCAGATCAGTTCGCTGCCTATGTGCTCTTTATTGAGTTAGACCCGCACCAGGTAGATGTGAATGTTCACCCCGCTAAGCATGAAGTGCGCTTTCACCAAGCTCGCTTAGTGCATGATTTCATCTATCAAGCTTTGGCGGATGCACTTGCGCAAAGCGCCGTGATTGATAAACCACAGGTTAATGAATCCGCATTTCATCGTGTGGAACCGACTGAGTCCGAAGAGGTTGAGCATTCGCCTGAGCCTGAAAAAGTGCAAAGGCCAGCATCTTCACCAGTTCCAGAGCGTGTTTATCAAGCGATAGAAAGTGCACCGGCTTATCCTGGACGCAGTGATTATGAAGTCAAACCTCGCGATCGCAGTCCTAGGGATACATCCGTGCGAGAAGCTCGCGTTGCGGACTCGTTCAAGCGTACTGATTGGGTGGAATCCAAACCAGCACCAAAGCCGAATCACAATAAAGAGCGCCATGTTGAGCCAGCACCAAGCAAGCAAGAAGTGCGCGCTTATCACGAGTTGTTGAAAACGCCAGAGTTTGAGTCTCAACCCGTAACGCCGATAGAGCCCCAAAAGGCAACTGCGCATGCATCACTTCCATCGATTAATGCACTAGGCAAAGCGCTAGTGATGGTCGATGAGCAATTTGTTTTGATGAGCAGTGACAGTGGGGCGGCGTTAGTCTCGTTACCTAGAGCGGAATTTTATCGTGTAAAAGGGCAGCTCACTCCAAGCGATGGCGCGCTTAAAGCACAGCCTCTACTCGTTCCTCTATCTATTAAGTTAGAGGCCGAGTTAGTGAAGCTGGCTCAAGATTATCAACAAGATTTGGCGTTACTTGGCATTCAATTGAAAGCGAGAAATGAGCAAGCCTTAATGGTGATGGGCGTTCCCGCGCCGCTACGTCAACAAAACTTACAAAATCTAGTACCAGATCTGTTATCTTACGCGCAATCTTGTGTGAAGGAAGGTATAGCAACGGCTCAGATGCTGTCTGAGTTGATAGATTGGCTCGCATTGCAGGTCACGACAGTGAAGAGTCATTATACTTTTTCTGAAGCAATTCAAATTATTGCGGAACTTGAACAGCTAAGAGATGGTCAATTGCCATTAGAAGATACAAAATTTGTATCCGCTGTTGATTTCTCTGCCACGATAGCCAAATTAAAACCATGACAGATAAACTACCTTTGGCGCTATTTTTAATGGGGCCAACTGCATCAGGAAAAACTGAGTTGGCGATTCGTCTTCGTCAAAAGTTCCCGGTTGAGATCATCAGTGTTGATTCTGCTTTGATCTATAAAGGGATGGATATCGGTACGGCGAAACCGGATGAAAAAGAGTTAAGTTTAGCGCCTCATCGCTTGATTGATATTTTGGATCCGAGCGAGTCTTACTCTGTAGCCGACTTTCGTCGTGATGCATTGAAAGCGATGGATGATATTGTTGCAGAAGGAAAAATTCCACTCTTAGTGGGTGGAACAATGCTGTATTATAAGGCGCTACTTGAAGGTTTATCCCCACTTCCTGCTGCAAATCCTGAAATTCGTCAGCAAATTGAACAAGAAGCATTGACTAAAGGTTGGTCAGTGTTGCACGATGAACTCAAAGAGGTTGATCCTGTGTCAGCAGCGAGAATCCATCCCAATGATCCCCAACGTTTATCTCGGGCATTGGAAGTTTTTCGTATTTCAGGTAAAACTTTGACTGAATTGACTCAAACGAAAGGTGAAAGCCTGCCATACCGAGTCAAGCAGTTTGCAATAGCTCCCAAGGATAGGGCAGAACTTCACCGTCGAATTGAACTTCGTTTCGAAAAGATGATGGAAGCGGGCTTTGAAGAAGAAATGAAAGCGCTACATTCGCGAAAAGATCTTCACCCCGATCTTCCTTCCATACGATGCGTCGGTTACCGACAGATGTGGGAGTATTTAGATGGGGAGTGTACACGTGACGAAGCAGTATTTCGTGGCGTATGCGCGACTCGTCAATTGGCCAAGCGTCAAATCACCTGGTTACGCAGCTGGGATGACTTAACTTGGTTGGATAGCGAGAACATTGAACAGGCATTAGAAACGATGTCGGAAGCAATAGCATCTGATTGACATAGCTGTGTATAATGTGATCGTTTTTGCGTGAACGCACTCTCAAAGGATCTGTTGTTGGCGGTTTTTATACTATGCTGCTAATTACTTAGAGTGCATTTTTGATTCGTTTAGCTCAGATGCAAAAGCAGTATCTTTTGCATTGCACCACTAGCTAAATAATTACAACTACAAATTAAATAAGGAAAATAAAATGGCTAAGGGGCAATCTCTACAAGACCCATTTCTAAACGCGCTACGTCGTGAGCGTATCCCGGTATCTATCTACCTTGTGAATGGTATTAAATTACAAGGTCAGATCGAATCGTTCGATCAATTTGTGATCCTGCTGAAGAATACTGTAAACCAAATGGTGTACAAGCACGCGATCTCAACAGTTGTGCCGGCTCGTCCAGTGAGCCATCACAGCGGTGAACGTCCACAAGGTGAGCGTCCACAAGAGAAATCAGAAGATTAATTCTTCATCGAGTATTTTTAAAATAAGGAGTTGATTGCTTGTTTGACCGTTATGAATCCGGTGAGCGAGCCGTACTTGTTCATATCAACTTCACGCAAGAAGGTGAATGGGAAGATCTGGCTGAGTTCGAAATGCTGGTTTCTTCTGCTGGGGTAGAGGCGCTACAAGTGGTAACTGGTAGTCGTCAATCCCCACACCCGAAATACTATGTCGGAGAGGGTAAGGCCCAAGAGATTGCTACTGCGGTACAGTCGACAGGTGCCGAAATTGTGATTTTTAATCACGCCCTCTCTCCTGCCCAAGAACGTAACCTCGAAGCACTGTGCCAATGTCGAGTTCTCGACCGCACTGGTCTTATTCTCGATATCTTTGCTCAACGAGCTCGAACACACGAAGGTAAGCTACAGGTAGAGCTGGCTCAACTTCGTCATATCTCTACTCGTTTGATTCGTGGTTGGACGCACCTTGAAAGGCAGAAAGGGGGTATCGGTTTACGTGGCCCGGGTGAAACCCAGCTGGAAACCGACCGTCGCTTATTGCGTGACAGAATCAAAGCCATCCTGCGACGCTTAGACAAAGTAGCGAAGCAGCGTGAACAAGGGCGCCGCGCCCGAAATCGAGCTGAAATCCCAACGGTTTCACTCGTGGGTTACACCAACGCGGGTAAGTCGACACTCTTCAACCGTATTACAGAAGCTGGCGTGTATGCCGCTGATCAACTATTTGCTACTTTGGACCCGACTTTACGTAAGATAGAGTTAGCAGATGTTGGGCCTGCCATATTGGCTGACACGGTTGGTTTTATTCGACATTTGCCACACGACTTGGTTGCGGCCTTCAAGGCAACCTTGCAGGAAACGCAAGAAGCTGACATTTTGTTACATGTTGTTGATGCCAGTGATGAGCGTTTTCGTGAGAATATTCAAGCTGTTCATGAAGTTCTAGAAGAGATCGATGCGCATGAAGTGCCGACTCTGGTTGTCATGAACAAAATCGACAATCTAGATTCGCAGAAACCACGTATAGAACGAGACGAGGAAGGCGTACCTCGCGCAGTTTGGGTTTCAGCAATGGATGGGTTGGGCATTGATGTCCTGTTTGAGGCACTGACGGAACGTCTGGCGTCACAAATGGTCGAGCATCAGTTGCGAATTCCTCCACAGTATCAAGGACGATTCCGTAGTACCTTCTTCCAAATGAAGTGTATTCAACGTGAGGAATATGACCAGGATGGTAACTTGTTGATCGATATTCGAATGCAGCAAGTAGATTGGTCTAGACTTGAAAAAAGAGAAGGGGCAGTTTTGACTGGCTTTATAGTCACTTAAAGGACTGCTACAGTATAACGTCATATCAAATGATGGAGCTTTCTAATGGCGTGGAATGAGCCTGGAAATAACAACGGCAACAATGGCCGCGATAATGACCCTTGGGGTAATAATAATCGTGGTGGCCAGCGTCCTGGTGGCCGAGATCAAGGTCCGCCAGATTTAGATGAAGTGTTCAATAAACTGAGTCAAAAACTGGGTGGCAAGTTTGGTAAAAAAGGCGGCGGTGGTTCTCCAATCGGCGGCGGTGGTGGTAGTGCAATTGGCTTTGGCGTGATTGCTCTTATTGCTGTTGCAGTTTGGTTCTTCGCTGGTTTTTACACCATCGGTGAAGCAGAGCGTGGTGTTGTGCTGCGTTTAGGTAAATACGATCGTATCGTAGACCCAGGCCTTAACTGGCGCCCTCGTTTTATTGATGAATACGAAGCGGTAAACGTACAAGCGATTCGTTCACTACGTGCATCTGGTCTAATGCTGACTAAAGATGAAAACGTCGTAACAGTCGCGATGGATGTTCAGTACCGAGTGACTGACCCGTACAAATACTTGTACCGTGTAACCAATGCAGACGATAGCTTGCGTCAAGCAACGGATTCTGCACTACGTGCAGTAATTGGTGACTCATTGATGGATAGCATTCTAACCAGTGGTCGTCAGCAAATTCGTCAAACTACGCAAGAAACACTGAACCAAATCATTGATAGCTATGATATGGGTCTGGTACTTGTTGACGTAAACTTCCAGTCTGCGCGTCCACCAGAGCAAGTGAAAGATGCGTTTGATGATGCAATCGCAGCTCGTGAGGATGAAGAGCGTTTCATCCGTGAAGCTGAAGCATACAAGAACGAAATTTTGCCGAAGGCAACGGGTCGTGCTGAACGTTTGAAGAAAGAAGCACAAGGTTACAATGAGCGTGTCACTAACGAGGCTCTTGGTCAGGTAGCACAGTTCGAAAAACTACTACCAGAATACCAAGCGGCACCAGGTGTAACGCGTGACCGTCTGTACATTGACGCAATGGAAGAAGTGTACTCAAGCACTTCGAAAGTGTTGATTGACTCTGAATCAAGCGGCAATCTTCTGTACCTTCCAATCGATAAGTTGGCGGGCCAAGAAGGTCAGGCAGACACAAAACGTAAATCGAAGTCATCTTCAACCTACGATCAAATTCAACTGGAGTCTGAGCGTACACAAGAAGACACTTCGAACACGCAGTCTCGTTCAACAGGTTCACGTCAAGGGAGATACTAAGAATGCGTAAGTTAATGATCCCTGTATTGGTAATCGCACTGGCATTAATGTTGATGTCTCTGTTTGTGATTCCTGAAGGTGAGCGCGGTATCGTGGTTCGATTTGGTCGTGTTCTTAAAGACAACAACGACATCACTCGAATTTACGAGCCTGGTTTGCATTTCAAGATGCCTCTGTTTGACCGTGTGAAACAACTTGATGCACGTATCCAAACGATGGATGGCCGTGCAGACCGTTTCGTAACGTCTGAGAAAAAAGACGTTATTATTGATACCTACGTGAAGTGGCGTATTGAAGACTTTGGTCGTTACTACCTAGCAACAGGCGGTGGTAATTCGCTAACGGCGGAGGCACTACTTGAGCGTAAAGTAACAGATGTGCTTCGTTCTGAAATCGGTGCTCGTGAAATCAAACAGATTGTATCTGGTCCACGTAACGATGATGTACTACCAGAAGATGCAAGTGCAGATGTTGTCGCAACTGAAGCGGCACGTGAAGCGCTTGAGATTGATGGTGAACGTGACCTAATTATGTCTGAAGTGTTGAAAGACACGCGTGAAAGCGCGATGAAAGACTTAGGTGTTCGTGTTGTTGATTTCCGCATGAAGAAAATCAACCTGCCTGATGAAATCAGTGAGTCTATCTACCGTCGTATGCGTGCAGAGCGTGAGTCTGTAGCTCGTAAGCACCGTTCTCAAGGTCGTGAGAAAGCGGAAGTTATTCGTGCTCAAGCTGAGCTAGAAGTGGCAACCATTCTAGCTGAAGCTGATAAGACTGCTCGTGTAACACGAGGTGAAGCGGATGCAGAAGCAGCGAAGATTTATGCTGAAGCATACAACAAAGACCCTGAATTCTTTAGCTTCCTACGTTCGCTACGTGCGTATGAGAAGTCCTTCAGCTCTAAGAGCGATATCCTGGTACTTGATCCGAAGAGTGAGTTCTTCCAATACATGAACCAGTCGAAGGGCGGCATGGAGAAATAATCTCAGCGTCAAATGAAACAAAAGGCTCCTTAGGGAGCCTTTTTTGTATCTGATGCTAAGTGCTAGCTCATCATTATGGCGATTACGGCTCCAGCAACTACTAGGCAGCCACCGATGCGTCGTAGCTGATTGTTGGGCTGTTCACTTAATTGAGCCACCATATTCCGCCAACCGTTTGGAGCAATGAGTGGTCCAATGCCTTCCACGATCAAGACGAGCCCAATCGCCAACCATATGGATTCAGACATACCGCTTTCCAGTCGAATAAAGAAAACTAAATACTATCAGTGATATGCTGATTTCAAAATGAGCAAAGCAGCAAGATGACATTCTGGTAGCAACTCTGTGAACAAAAAATGACTGCAAGAAGCGTGATTCGGTGCTAGAATCCATTTTTAACTAGCAATCAGACTTGGAAAGATGGGAAATAACGTAGTCGTTCTAGGCACCCAATGGGGTGACGAAGGTAAAGGTAAAATCGTAGACCTTTTAACTGAAGATGCAAAATACGTGGTACGCTACCAAGGCGGTCACAACGCAGGTCATACTCTCGTAATTGACGGTGAAAAAACCGTTCTTCACTTAATTCCATCAGGTATCCTTCGCGATAACGTAAAATGTGTTATCGGTAACGGTGTTGTACTATCACCTGAAGCTCTACTTAAAGAAATGAAACCTCTTGAAGAGCGCGGTATTCCAGTATGCGAGCGTCTTTTCATTTCTGAAGCATGTCCGCTAATTCTTCCTTACCACGTTGCAATGGACCAAGCTCGCGAAATCGCTCGCGGTAAAAAAGCTATCGGTACAACAGGTCGTGGTATCGGTCCAGCATACGAAGATAAAGTTGCTCGTCGCGGTCTACGCGTTGGCGACCTATTCGATATGGAATCGTTCGCTGAGAAGCTAAAAGAAGTCATGGAGTTCCATAACTTCCAACTAGTTAACTTCTACAAAGCTGAACCAGTAAGCTACGAAGCTGTGCTTGAAGAAGCAAAAGGCTACGCAGAGCTACTTACTTCAATGGTTATCGACGTAACTGACGAACTAGACGCAGCACGTAAGCGCGGCGATAAGATCATGTTCGAAGGTGCACAAGGTACGCTACTTGATATCGACCACGGTACTTACCCATACGTAACGTCTTCTAACACGACTGCTGGTGGTGTTGCTGCAGGTTCAGGTTTTGGTCCTCGTCACATCGGTTACATCTTGGGTATCGCGAAAGCGTACTGCACTCGCGTTGGTGCTGGTCCATTCCCAACTGAGCTATACGATGGTCTAGATAAGCAAGATCCAATTGGTAAGCACTTAGGTGAAGTTGGCCACGAGTTCGGTGCGACAACTGGTCGTCTACGCCGTACAGGTTGGTTCGATGCTGTTGCAATGCGTCGTGCAATCCAAATCAACTCTGTATCTGGTTTCTGTCTAACTAAATTAGACGTACTAGATGGTCTAGAAGAGCTAAAAATCTGTACTGGTTACAAGATGGAAGATGGCTCTGTGCTAGAAGTTTCTCCGATGGCTGCTGAAGCATTCGAAAAAGCAACGCCAATCTACGAAACAATGCCAGGTTGGTCTGAGAACACATTCGGTGCTAAAGCGCTAGAAGATCTACCACAAGCGGCTCTTAACTACATCAAACGTATTGAAGAGCTAACCGGTGTGCCTGTAGATATCATTTCAACAGGTCCTGACCGTAACGAAACTATCATTAAGGTTCATCCATTCGAAGCTTAATTGATAGTCGTTAAAGATTGCAAAAGCCGACCTTCTGGTCGGCTTTTTTGTATCTGAACAAAAAACGGCAGTGATTCTCATATGGCAAATTTTTGCCGCTGAGTCTAAGTCAGAGGCAAAAATTGTCTAAAGCTTAACTGGCTTTTGCCGATAAGGTTATCAAGCAGAGGAGATCCTTCATCGATCTTTGGTTTCTTAGATACCTTAAAGAGTACGTTTATGAAGTTACGAACAGTGGCTGCTTCACTGTTATTGACCTTGGTAGCTACCACAGCGAAAGCCAATGTTGCTGATGTGGGGGCGCCAGTTCCTATCTACACCGAAGCAGAGCTGATAAAGCTTATTGAGCAAAATAAGCACTTACAACGTGTGCGCGCTGATAACTGCCAGCTGGTGGAGGATATCGTTGCTCGTGCGACTCGAATTAACTTGCCCGCTTATGAATTTCTGTACGGCGACATGTTGGCGTGGGGTGTGTGTGTCGAGCAAGATGTCGAACTGGGCCTTTACTACATCGAAAATGCAGCACATCAGGGATTACCTGCCGCGCTAGAGCAGATCGGCCGATACTATTCGCGTGGCACTTTAGTGCAGCAAGATAAAGAACGAGCAATTCCTTACTTGCGAGAAGCCGCCTCAATGGGAAACCTAAATGCGCGTATTCATTTAGCCGAATTGCTCCTGCGTGATTACGGCAGCCCACTTGATTACGAAGATGCGTATCGTTGGTTATATAACTCTGTCACAGCAGATAAGCGGCAGCATAAGCGTATCACTGTATTGAGAAATGGCCTTGAGCAGCGCATGCCACAAAACGTTATTGCTCGAGCCAAACGGCGAGACACCTTTTGGTAACCTCCTATCAAGGCAAACAACTTCATACAACAAAGCCCACATAATGTGGGCTTTGTTGTTTTCCCGAAGAGTAATCTTGAGCGATTAAACGACTTTGTGTGGACCGAAGCATTCGTAATGGAATTGCTCTTGTGGTACGCCAAGTTCTAATAGTTGTTTCGCTACGTGCTGCATGAACCCGACAGGGCCACAGAAGTACACCTGCACGTTATCTTGCTTTAATGCGGCTTCAATTTCATACAGATTGACAAAACCCGTGAAGTGGAAGTCTTCACCTAGTTTGTCTTCTGCCGTTGGGTGGTTATACCAAACGAGCGCGTTCATGTTTTCTTTTTCTGCAACGAGCTGGTTCACGTGTTGCTTGAAAGCATGCTGTTGACCATTTTCTGTTGCATGAACCCAAGTTACAGGTGCTTGATGTGCTGAGAGACTTTCTAGCATGGACAGCGTTGGCGTCAGTCCTACACCTGCAGAAATTAGAACAACGGGTGTTTGTGGTTCGGCATCCATAAAGAAATCACCGGCAGGGGCGGCAAGCTGCACTTTTTCGCCAATGTTCAGGCTATCGTGCAGGAAGTTCGATACTTTTCCGCCTTCTTCACGTTTTACTGAGATACGGTAGGTGTTCTCTTGGACCGCAGAAGATAGGCTATATTGGCGAATTTCTTGGTTTTCTAACTGGTCACTGTTGATATAGATGCCAAGATATTGTCCCGGTTTATACGGTGCTACTTTTTGGCCATCGGTTGGCTTAAACACAAAGCTGCAAATGTGTTCGCTCTCTATTTGTTTATCGACTAACTCAAATTCGCGTAGACCGCGCCAACCGCCTTCCAAAGCTTCATTTTGTTGGTAAATTTGTTCTTCGCGCTGAATAAATACATTCGCAAGTACGCCGTAAGCCTCAGCCCAAGCATCCAACACTTCCTGACCTGGATTAAACAACTCATCAATCGTCGCAAGTAAGTGTTTACCAACGATTTGGTACTGATCTTCTGTGATCAAAAAGCTCGTGTGTTTATGCGCAATTTTTTCTACTGCGCCAAGTAGGGCTGGCAAATTTTCAATATTGGCAGCATAGGCGCAGATGGCGTTGAATAGCGCTTCACGCTGATCGCCGTTACGCTGGTTACTCATGTTAAAAATATCTTTCAACTCAGGGTTATGAGTAAACATACGTTCATAAAAGTGTGCGGTCAGTTTTGGTCCCGTTTCGGCGATAAGTGGTGCGGTCGCTTTGACGATCTCGATGGTTTGATTGCTGAGCATATGGGCTTCCTACTTTAAGTTGTATTTATAATGCATGTTTAAAGTTGTATCTCAAATGTATCTTTCGATCAAGAAAAGATTTACACTTTTATCGATAGCTCAAGTTTGGCGTTTTAGTGTCACCAGCGAGTTATTGAGTCGCACTTTGGGAGAGAATATGCAGTTAACGAGCTTTACTGATTATGCGTTGAGAACCTTAATTTTCTTGGCTTCGTTGCCGGAAGATGAGTTAACTAATATCACTGAAGTGACGGATTTATTTGGTGTGTCACGTAACCATATGGTCAAAGTTATCAACCGTTTAGGGCAACTAGGTTATGTCCACACCGTGCGTGGAAAAAACGGTGGTATTCGGCTGATGAAACCTGCTTCTGAAATCACAGTAGGTGGTGTCGTGCGAGATTTAGAGCCGTTAGATTTGGTCAATTGCGGCGTAGATTTTTGCCATATTACCCCTGCCTGTCGCCTCAAAGATAAATTGGCAAAAGCAAAAAGTGCCTTCTTGGCGGAGCTGGATGATTGCACGATCGAATCCTTGCTTAGCGACAATTCGGAGTTGTTGATCTTACTGGCTCGTCCTTAACTCATTTGCACGTCTAGAGTCGATCTCGATCATTCTTTTTTCAAAGCAATTCTGTAGCTTATCGAGAGACTCAGATATACTAGCCATATACCTTCCTTGCTAGATAGGCGTGCCTATGTCAGACAATATTCCAAACGATCCTTTTGCAGATCGTGAATCCAAAAATTACGAAAATCCAATTCCAAGCCGAGAGTTTATCATCGAGTTTCTAGAGCAAGCGGGCGTTCCAATGAATCGCAATGACTTGTTTGAGGCACTAAAGCTTGAGGGCGAAGAGCAATACGAAGGGTTGCGTCGTCGGCTACGTGCGATGGAGCGAGATGGTCAACTGGTGTTTACCCGCCGTCAGTGCTACGCATTGCCTGAAAAACTTGAAATGGTGAAAGGTTACGTGATTGGTCATCGTGATGGCCACGGTTGGGTGCGTCCAGAAGGCAGCGTCGGCAAGGATGATGATATTCTGTTACCGCACCATCAAATGAAGAACATCATCCACGGTGACTTTGTTTTAGTGCAACCTACAGACAACAGCAAGCGCGGTCGTCGTGAAGGGCGCTTGGTTCGAGTGTTAGAGGAGCGTAATGATCAAATCGTCGGTCGTTTCTTCCTCGAATATGGTTATTCCTATGTTGTCCCTGATGACTCGCGTATCAGCCAAGATATTTTGATCCCAAATGAGCACAAAGCGGGTGCACGCATGGGTAACGTGGTCGTGATTGAAATTACTGATCGTGGCTCACGCTCACGTGGCATGATGGGTAAAGTGGTTGAAGTACTTGGTGAAAATATGGCACCAGGTATGGAAACGCAAATTGCGATTCGTACACACCAAATCCCTCACGAGTGGCCAGAGGCCGTCGATAAACAAATCGAAAACTTAGGCGAAGAAGTACCAGAAGAAGCCAAAGTTGGTCGTGTGGATCTACGTGAGTTACCACTTGTGACCATTGACGGCGAAGACGCACGAGACTTTGATGATGCTGTTTACTGTGAGAAGAACAAAGAAGGTGGTTGGCGTTTATGGGTAGCGATTGCTGACGTCAGTTACTACGTTCGCCCTGACTCTGCGCTGGATAAAGAAGCCATCAACCGTGGTAACTCGGTGTACTTCCCATCGCAAGTAGTGCCAATGCTACCGGAAGTGCTATCAAATGGTTTGTGTTCACTTAACCCACAAGTTGATCGCTTGTGTATGGTGTGCGAAATGACCATCTCAGAGACGGGTAAACTATCGGGCTACAAGCACTACGAAGCCGTGATGAACTCGCACGCTCGTCTCACATATAGCAAAGTGAGCGCGATTCTAGAAGGGGATGAAGAACTACGTGAGCGCTACCAGCCGCTTGTTTCTCATCTAGAAGAGCTGCACAAGATGTACAAAGTGCTGAAAGAAGCACGAGATCAACGCGGTGCAATCGAATTTGAAACCGTTGAAACCAAATTTATTTTCAATGCGGAACGTAAAATCGAAAGCATTGAGCCAGTAATTCGTAATGACGCGCATAAGATCATCGAAGAATGTATGATTTTAGCCAACATTGCTTCGGCATCGCTGGTAGAAAAAGCGAAAGAGCCCGCGCTCTATCGTATCCACGAATCTCCAGGTGAATTACGCCTGCAAGGTTTCCGTGACTTCTTAAGTGAACTTGGTCTTGAGCTAAAAGGTGGTTTAGAGCCTTCACCAACGGACTATGCCGATCTCGCACGTCAAATCTCCGGGCGTCAAGATCAAGAGTTGATTCAGACTATGCTGCTACGCTCAATGAAGCAAGCGGTATACAACGCAGATAACGCGGGGCACTTTGGGTTGGCATTGAAACGCTATGCGCACTTTACGTCGCCAATTCGTCGTTACCCTGACTTGTTACTTCACCGTGCAATCAAGTATCTGATTGCGAAAGAAGAAGGTCGTAATCAAGATCGCTGGACACCAACAGGTGGCTATCATTACTCGTTTGACGACATGGATTTTTACGGCGAACAATGTTCGATGACAGAGCGCCGTGCTGATGATGCAACACGTGATGTTGCGGATTGGCTGAAGTGTGAATATATGCAAGACCACGTCGGTGACGAACTAGACGGTGTTATTGCTAATGTCACTAGCTTTGGCTTCTTTGTGCGTTTAACGGATTTGCACATCGATGGTTTGGTGCATATTTCTACCCTTGCGAACGACTACTATCAATTTGACCCGATTGGTCAACGACTTATTGGTGAAAGTTTCGGTAACATCTATCGCTTAGGTGATGCAGTAAAAGTAAAAGTACTGGCTGTTAACCTCGATGATAAGCAAATTGACTTTGAATTGGTCGAAACAAGTCGTAAGCTACGCGGTGAAGGTAAGACTGCGAAGAAACGCGCAGCGGAAGCAAAACGCAAAGCGAAAGATAAAAAACGCGCTGCGACTCGCTCTTCATCGAAAGAAGGTGGCGCGCCTCGCGCAGTTCCTGCGATAGAGCCAACTAAGCGTCCAGAAGAAACGGGCGCAGTGAGTAAGCGCAATGGCCCCAAACGTGATGACGCCGAAGGCAAAAAGAAGCCTAAAGTGAAAAAAGCACGTAAAAAAAAGCCACACAGTAAGCCGAAGAAAACCAAGCGCACTAAAAAAGAAGCGTAGTAGGCTGAAGCGCCAGCTCAGTTCAAACTCGGCTGGCGCAGGCAATACGACCCGAACAACAGGTTAAACAATGAGTAACGAATTTATCTACGGCATTCACGCAGTGAAAGCGGTATTGGAGCGCGAACCAGAGCGTTTTATCGAGGCATACGTTTTAAAAGGTCGTCAAGATGATCGCCTGATGCCAATCCTAAATGATCTTCAGGTTTGTGGTGTCTCTATTCAACAAATGACGCGTAAAACTCTGGATGATAAAGCGCGTGGTGCAAATCACCAAGGCATCATTGCACGCGTAAAACCAGCAAAACAACTGAACGAGAACGACATTGATGACATCTTAGCGCAGCATGAATCACCGCTACTGTTAGTGTTAGATGGTGTGACGGACCCGCACAACCTTGGTGCGTGTTTGCGTAACGCAGATGCGGCAGGCGCTGCGGCGATCATCGTACCGAAAGATCGTTCTGCACCAATGAATGCCTCGGTAAGTAAAGTAGCATGTGGCGCTGCAGAGGTTGTGCCTTTGATTCGTGTAACCAACCTTGCACGTACAATGCGTACGCTACAGGAAAAAGGTATTTGGTTTGTGGGTACGGCTGGTGAAGCTACGCACGACATTTATCAAGCTAAGCTTACTGGTCCTCTTGCTATCGTGATGGGTGCTGAAGGTGATGGTATGCGTCGTCTTACTCGCGAAACCTGCGATGATTTAATTAAGATCCCTATGGCGGGCAGTGTATCAAGCTTGAACGTATCAGTGGCTTCTGGTATCTGTTTGTTTGAAGCGGTTCGTCAGCGTTTGGCTGTCCAAAAATAAGGCGAGCACACTAAGCGTCGCTGAGTGTGACACTGAGTGACATCAAGATTAAGCACACAGGATGGGGAACCATCCTGTGTTATTTTAGCTAGGGAATTTATGACCCAACAAGATATTAAATTGATTGCTTTTGATCTGGATGGAACACTGCTTGATAGCGTGCCAGATCTTGCCGTAGCGGCCGATCAAGCAGTTCAGGCGTTAGGCTATCCTTCTGTATCAGAAGAGCAGGTGCGTGATTACGTTGGTAATGGTGCAGATATATTGATTGGACGTGCATTAAGCCAAAGCATGACCATCAGCAGTGATTTGAGTGATGAGCTGCGTGCAAAAGCGCGTGAGCTGTTTGATGAATACTACAAGCAAAGCGGCCATAAGCTAAGTCACCTTTACCCAACAGTAAAAGAGACGCTTGAAGAGCTACACCAAGCTGGTTTTACGATGGCGATTGTGACGAACAAGCCCTCGAAATTCGTACCAGAAATTCTAGAGCAGCATGACATCGCCAAGTACTTCGTAGACGTATTAGGTGGTGACGCGTTTCCAGAGAAAAAACCAAACCCGGTGGCGCTGAACTGGCTAATGGAAAAGCACCAGGTAAAACCAGCAGAGATGTTGATGGTTGGGGATTCGAAAAACGATATCTTGGCGGCGAAAAATGCGGGTTGTGCTTCATTTGGTTTAACTTACGGTTATAACCACGGCGAGCCCATTTCAGCTTCGAACCCTGACGTAGTGGCGAACCGCCTCGCGGAATTACTGGAAGTCGTCGCTGTTTCTGCATAACGGCAACAAAAGATCTTCCAAAATACTTGTTAATGAGTACACTGAGTAAACCGTGCGCTAAAAGCCGCACGGTTTTTCATTTTAATTAGATTAAGAAGTCAAAGGAATCATTCTAATGAGCAAACCCATTGTATTGAGTGGTGTTCAACCGTCAGGTGAACTAAGTATCGGTAACTACTTGGGTGCTCTACGTCAATGGCAGCAGATGCAAGACGATTATGATTGCCAATACTGTGTAGTAGACCTTCATGCGATTACGGTTCGTCAGGATCCTAAAGCACTGCATGAAGCGACATTAGACGCACTGGCAATTTGTCTGGCAGTTGGTGTTGATCCGAAGAAGAGCACGCTATTTGTTCAGTCACACGTACCAGAGCATGCTCAACTTGGTTGGCTTCTTAACTGTTACACGCAAATGGGTGAGCTGAGCCGTATGACTCAGTTTAAAGACAAATCGGCACGTTACGCGAATGACGTAAACGTGGGTCTGTTTGATTACCCTGTGTTGATGGCAGCAGATATTTTGCTTTACGGCGCACACCAAGTGCCAGTTGGTAGCGACCAGAAACAGCACCTTGAGTTAGCGCGTGATATCGCAACGCGTTTTAACAACATCTACTCACCAGAGAGTCCGATTTTTACCGTTCCTGAGCCGTACATTCCAACAGTCAATGCACGTGTGATGAGTCTTCAAGACGCGACGAAGAAAATGTCGAAGTCAGATGACAACCGTAAGAACGTGATTACTCTGCTTGAAGAGCCAAAGTCGATCATCAAGAAGATCAACAAGGCGCAAACAGACACCGAAACCCCACCAAGCATTCGCCATGATATCGAGAACAAAGCGGGTATCGCGAACCTAATGGGACTTTACTCTGCGGCGACAGGAATGAGCTTTGAAGATATCGAAGCCAAGTACAAAGGCGTAGAAATGTATGGTCCATTTAAGAAAGATGTTGGCGAGGCGGTTGTAGCAATGCTGGAGCCAATTCAAGCAGAATACCATCGTATTCGCGCTGATCGTGCTTACATGGATGAGGTAATGCAGCAAGGTGCAGAAAAAGCATCGGCTCGCGCCGCTGAAACGCTGAAGAAAGCATACAAAGCGGTAGGCTTTGTCGCTCGCCCATAGTTGCTAAGAATAGATTACAAAAAGCTCCACGTTGGTGGAGCTTTTTTTATGCTTTTTACTGGAATGGCGTGTCTTTCATGCAACGTTCCATATCGTAATATTCAACACGTCCTCGAGCACCTAAAAAGGCGGACTTCACCACCATGCCTCTATCAATGAAGTAACTGAGCTGCACGCATGATATATCGTAGCTAAGTTCTTTAATTCTCGCTGGGATCCAGTAGGTTCCTGGTGTTCTTAGACGCTGGGTAAAAGTAATAACCCCCTCGTCACTGACCTCTAACTCTTCAATTCCATCCAGCTCATTTTTGGCTGATTCGATGATGTTTTGATTCGCGGTAGGTTGAAGTGGCTCACTGGCGGTCAATTGACATCCCGTTATCAAGCCAAGTAAGAAGAGAGCTAGCGCACTACGTTGAATTTTTTTCATTTATCGTTCCTGGGTTTACAGCTAATGAGATCTTAATGTCTCGCGCAGGTGTTATATCTTTTGTGTATGAATTTGGCTAGTGAATAAGGAGAAGTTATTGAGCAAATGATGAAAATTTTGAAGTATGAGGGTCATGCGTAAGAAAAAGCCGAGCGAATAATAGGTGACTTAAGTTTAGACATGGCTATAAAAATGAAAATCAAAGCTTTCTAAATTAGTGATTAATTATATTTTCATTTATAACAAAGTGAGCTTGGTTAATAAGCCACTTCACGAGCGATGTATTTTCTACTCCTTAACATGAAGTGAAAAAATAAACTGAGTAATTAATCTAAATTTTGATTTGTTTATCAATAGCGTTCTGTATTTATTACAAAAAATGTTTGAATGGGATGTTCTGGCATATTTTCTTACATTCACATGTGATTCATTTCACGGCTTTAATTGCTCATTCTTATTTATTTCATAAATAAACCTGATAGTAGACGCAAATGGTAGGCTCTGATCAGAGCTAAGTTTGCATTTACATAAATATCAGGTATGACAATGGACACGTTAATCAAACCCTCAATACTCGCACTAACCATCGCCAGTGCACTTAGCGCAAACGCGAACGCAGAGATTATTATTTCCCAGTATGTGGAAGGCGGCGCTTATAATAAAGCGGTCGAGATCGCCAATACAGGTGATACTGCGGTGACACTCACAGGCTATGAATTAGCAAAATCTTCGAATGGTGGCGGCTCGTGGGGCAGCACTCTTGATCTTAGTGACGTAACGTTACAAGCGAAGCAAGTGTATGTGCTTGCTCATGGCGATGCGAGCGAAGCAATAAAGGCGGTTGCGGATTACACTGATAAAAATGTAGCGAACTTTAATGGCGACGATCCGTTGGCACTTCTTAAAGATGGGGAAGTGCACGATATATTAGGTGTGATGGGGGACGTGGATTTCGCTAAAGACACCACGTTAGTTCGTAACAGTGATGCGCTTACACCTTCAACTACCTACCAATCCACTCAGTGGACAGCCTTACCTAAAGATAATATTGATGGTTTAGGAGAATTAAATACAACTGAGCCACCTGCGCCATTTGCTTGTGAAGTAGATGGACAAGAACCAGCCTTTACCACCATCCAAGAGATTCAAGGTGAAGGTGCTTCTTCTCCATTTATTGATGGCTACCCTTACATCACGACCGAAGATCACTTCGTAACTGGTGTGGTCAGTGCTGTAACAACAGGCTTAACTAAAGGCTTCTACCTGCAAGCACTTGAGAATGATGGCAACGACAAGACATCTGAAGGTTTGTTTATTCACACCGATGTTGCCGATACAGAGCTGAAAGCTGGTGATGTTGTTTGTGTGAAAGGGAAAGTACAAGAGTACTACAGCAACACTCAGCTTTCTTCTGATGCAAACAGTTATGTAAAAACAGGCACATCAAACGCCTCTTTGGTTACTCCGTTAACGATTAAGGAAGGGGAAACACTACGTGATGCACTAGAGCGTCATGAAGGTATGCAAGTTGAGCTGAGCTCGGCTAGCGAACTTTTCGTTACTCGTAACTTTTCTTACGATTATGACTCTCGACGCAACAACATGATGTTGTCTCATGAAGCACCGTTGTTTAAGCCGACTCAATTGCATGCAGCAGAGAGTGACGCTGCGGTTGCCCTTGCCAAAGAGAATGCGGCCAACCGTATTTACTTGGAATCGGATAGCAAAGCGCCAAATGGTCAAATCCCATATTTCCCAACGTTTGCACAAGATCTTGACCAAAATGGCTCTTCAGAGCAGCACATTCGCCTAGGCTCTCGTGTCGAAGGCCTGCAAGGTGTCGTGGCTTACAGCTACAACGAGTACCGCCTAATTGCGACCAATGAAGTTGATAGCAGCAACTTTGTCACGTCAGGTGATGACTTTGACGTTGCGCGTAAAGCGGCGCCAGCCATAGCCGATTCTGATTTACGAGTGGCGAGCTTTAACGTTCTTAACTACTTCACTTCGGTTGCTGACAGCGGGCACGACAACCCAACCGGGCAAAATCGTGGCGCGACAAACCTTGATGAGTTCTTGATCCAGCAAGCGAAAATCGTTTCAGCGATGAATAAGATGGACGCGGACATCATTGGCCTGATGGAAGTGGAAAACAACGGCTTTGGTGATGGTAGTGCTATCCAAAACTTGGTTGATGCTTTAAACGCTGAGATTGATGACGTGGAAGATCATTACACGTATGTCGAAATCGAAGAGCAAGACAAATACCAAGAGGAATACTTTGGCAGTGATGCGATCATGGTTGCGATCTTATATCGTGCTAACGCAGTAACACCAAAAGAAGCAGCAAAAGTCATTGTGACGCCAGAGCAACACATTGCAGAGAACACCATTACTCGTAAAGAGGGCACTGAAAGTAACCCTGCATACGACAAATATCAACGCCATAGCTTATTACAGACCTTTACAGTTAAAGAGACTGGCGAAGATTTTTCAGTGGTCGTGAACCACTTTAAATCGAAAGGTTCTGAATGTATTGAAGAGTGGATTGCTGGTGTAGAAGACTCAGAACCCGCGGATCTGCAAGGTAACTGCAACAACTTCCGTGTTTCTGCTGCGAAAGTCGTTGGTGAAGCGCTGAAAGATATTGATGGCGATGTGCTCGTCATGGGCGATTTGAACGCTTACGGCAAAGAAGATCCGTTACTTACCCTCACTGATTACTCAAAAGAGAAATACGGCCGTGATATCTACACTGCCGCTTACACAACCATTGGTGGCGGTGAGCTTCAAGTAGAGAAAACCAAGATTGAAAAAGGCTACGGCCTACACAATTTAAACACCTTGCTGCATGGCGCTGATACGTTCTCGTACACCTATTCAGGTGAGTTGGGGAACTTGGACCATGCATTGGCAAGCAGCAGTTTAGCGCAAAAGGTGGTGGCGATTGAAGATTGGCACATCAACTCCCTAGAAAGTAACTTGTTTGAATACAGCAGCAAATACACGGGTGACATGCCGAAGTATAAAGATGCGTTCTCAGCCTCTGATCATGATCCAGTGATTATTGCTATTGATTTGCCAGATGATGATATCGATTTACCGAAAGCGGGTGAAAACTTAGCTATTGATGTACGTCTACCACCAACTGCGGTTGCGGGCGATATTGTGACAGTGAACTTAACAGCATCCACACAAGCGGCCGCGACAAGCAGTGATGCAAAAGTTTACTCGGCTAGCCAAACCTTGACTCAAACTGACATTGACGCACGCAGCGTGAATATTGAGTTTGAACAAGCGCCAGAACAAGGTAATTACCAGTTAGAAGAGAAAGTGACAGACTCGACAGGCAACGTCGTTAAGTTTAGCTCTGTTCGTGATGTCTCAATGACGCAAACTGAAACGGGTGCAGAAGGTTCGAAGGACTCAGATGGTGGTTCGTTTGGTTTTGGCGCGCTACTCGCGATGCTTGGACTTGGCTTAGTACGTCGCCGCAACTAAGCCTTTATCTCCTAAAATACAGCTGTAAAGACCAAAGGCCAGCCGATGCTGGCCTTTTTATTGCACAAAGACTTGCCTTTCTAGTTTGGTGTTGCAAAATACCGCCCTTAATTGTCGCAAACCAGACAATCATCTCTTAAGTCTTGCCTAAACGGATTGGAGCAGCTGACACTCTATGTTGTTGATCATCGATAACTACGATTCTTTCACTTACAACCTCTACCAATACTTTTGCGAGCTTGGCGCTAGTGTAAAAGTCGTGCGTAACGATGAAATCGACATTCAAGGGATTGAAGCGTTGAACCCAACTCACTTAGTGATCTCACCTGGACCGTGTACGCCAAACGAGGCAGGTATCTCTCTACAAGCTATCGAATACTTCGCTGGTAAGCTTCCAATATTGGGTGTTTGCCTTGGTCATCAAGCGATAGCGCAAGCGTTTGGTGGGGAAGTCGTGCGCGCTCGACAAGTGATGCATGGGAAAACGTCACCTATTCGTCACAATGGTCGCAGTGTGTTTAAAAACCTGAATAACCCACTCACGGTAACCCGTTATCACTCTCTCGTGGTGAAAAACGGTACGTTACCCGATGTGTTTGAACTGACCGCATGGACTGAGCTGCCGGATGGAAGTATGGACGAAATCATGGGTTACCAACATAAAACCCTGCCAATTGATGCAGTGCAGTTTCACCCAGAATCGATCAAAACAGAGCAAGGTCACGAGTTGCTCGCGAACTTTCTAGCACGTAAAGCGATCTGATCGCGATCACTTTTCTTAACAAATCATTCATCTTTTTGCCGAGGTGAGTGGATTGCAAAACTATGCGGTTCATTCTGGCCTCTTTGTCTATTCATGTCTTTTTAAACCTTCTATCCCCTGTATTACATAACATTTATAAAAAATCGCTTCTCTATTTTACTTTCTTGATGCATAAATAGTCATAAGCAGTGATTAATGGAAGTTGCTTTCGAGAACGAAAAGAATAAATCACTATTGAAATGGTTAATTAAATGTAAATACAATGCCGCAATAGCTTAAATGCAAAACATTATTTGCTGGCAAAGAGCGCCGGTTAAATTCGCTTATCTGCTACGCATGCGGTATCAAGAAGGAATGTGCAATGACAACGGAAATTAAAGTAGAGCGCGGTTTATTCGATGAGGTAATGGTACCTTGCTATAACCCGATGGAAATGATCCCTGTTAAAGGTGAAGGTTCACGTGTTTGGGATCAGGAAGGTAATGAATATATCGACTTTGCTGGTGGTATTGCAGTGAGCTGTCTTGGCCATTGTCATCCAGTAATGGTAAACGCATTAACAGAGCAAGCTAACAAGCTTTGGCACTTAAGTAACGTGATGACGAACGAACCAGCACTTCGTCTGGCGAAAAAGCTAACAGAAGTGAGCTTTGCTGAGCGCGTATTCTTTGCTAACTCTGGCGCAGAAGCGAACGAAGCGGCACTTAAGCTGGCACGTCGTTACGCTGCTGACGTACATGGTGCTGAGAAATCAGAAATCATCGCATTCAAACAAGGTTTCCACGGTCGTACGTTCTTTACCGTAACGGTTGGTGGTCAAGCGGCTTACTCTGACGGTTTTGGTCCTAAGCCTGGTGACGTTACCCACTTACCTTACAATGATATCGAAGCACTACAGGCACACATGTCTGATCGCACATGTGCGGTGATGATGGAGCCGCTACAAGGTGAAGGCGGTATCGTGCCACCAACGCCTGAGTTTGCTCAAGCAGTACGTGAGCTGTGTGACAAACACAACGCGCTACTGATCTTCGATGAAGTGCAAACCGGTAATGGTCGTACAGGTAACTTCTACGCTTACCAAGGTTTAGGTATTACACCTGATATTCTAAGCACCGCGAAATCACTTGGTGGCGGTTTCCCAATCGGTGCAATGCTTACTACTGCAAAATTAGCAGAGCACATGAAAGTCGGTACGCACGGTTCAACATACGGCGGTAACCCACTCGCGTGTGCTGTAGCAGAAGCAGTTGTGAACGAAGTTACTAAGCCTGAAGTGTTGGCTGGTGTGCTAGAACGCGAAGCGATGTTCCGAGAAGGTCTAGAGAAGATCAACGCGAAGTACAACATCTTCTCAGAAGTTCGTGGTCAAGGCCTATTGCTTGGCGCTGCACTGAATGAAGAATGGCAAGGCCGCGCACGTGATGTTCTCGTCGCTGCAGGCAGACAAGGTCTAATGGTATTGGTTGCGGGTGCCAATGTCGTACGTTTCACACCATCACTCGTTATCACACAACAAGAAATTGAAGAAGGCTTGGCGAAACTGGATAAAGCGATCGCGACTTTAGTTTAAGCGCGATATCAGTTTCAACGTCAACGCAGACACCCCCGTCAAGGATCTCTGATGGGGGAATTGTTCCTACAATATAGTTAGGATCTTCTTGCATCTGGAGGGAGTATTGATGCTAGTAGTTCGCCCTATCGCGATGTCGGATTATGACGCGCTGCACACTTGTGCGGTGGAGTCTGGTCACGGATTTACATCTCTACCGGTTAACGAAGAACTGTTAACCAATCGAATCAAACACTCAGAGTACAGCTTTGGTAAGCCAGATGTGGCAGAACCAGGTGATGAAGGCTACCTGATGGTCGGCTTTGACTCTGAAACGGGTGAGGTTGCGGGTACCACC
The DNA here is from genome assembly GCF_055393305.1 of Vibrio sp. JCM 18905. Classification (NCBI taxonomy): domain Bacteria; kingdom Pseudomonadati; phylum Pseudomonadota; class Gammaproteobacteria; order Vibrionales; family Vibrionaceae; genus Vibrio; species Vibrio sp. JCM 18905. The sequence continues at coordinate 427,091 of NZ_AP043880.1, forward strand.
GGAATCGAAGCATCTATCGGCTGGGATGTCCCATTTTACTCGTATCACATTAGTAAAGTGGTGCACTCGTCACCAAAGCTTGGCGTCAATAATGTCGTCAAACTGCTTACTTTTGGTAATAACTACACGGGTAACAGCGAAATTTGTACCTTGTTCTTGCGTGAGAAATTCCGCCAAGGTCTGAATGGTCGTCTAATGTCGAAGTGTCGTTTCCTCATGATGGCTGAGCACCCAGAGCGTTTCTCTGAAACGATCTTTGCGGAGATGCGTGGTGTTTCAGACGACGAAGGCAACTCGCCGTTCTGGCAATGGTTACAAGAGCATTTCTTCTCCATCGATTTCACGCTTGCGGATTACCTCACAGGTATCGGCAAGAAAGGCTTTATTGCTGACTTAATGCCGAAGCTGCCTATTTACATCAACCTGTTGAGTCCAGAAGCGCAAGCCGTGATTGGTCAAGTGCATGACAATACTCGCCCAGCATTAAAGCTGCTTGAGCGTGAAGGCTTCACTAACCGTGGCTACGTGGATATTTTCGATGCGGGTCCAACCGTTGAATGTGACTTACGCAATATTGAATCGGTACGTCACTCGTTCCGTGCGCAAGTGAAAATTGCACAACATAGCAGTACGCAAGACTTCTTGATGTGCAACTCATCGTTCGAAAACTTCCGCGCAGCAGTCACCAAAGCGGCGTATGACCCTGAAACACAAAGCGTCATGATCGCACCAGACGTTGCGGATGCACTTTTGGTTGAGGAAGGGGATTTTGTTCGCCTTCTTCCGCAGTAACAGACGACAGAATTTAAGGATAGAAACAATGACACATTGGATTGCAGGTGAATGGGTACAAGGTCAGGGTGAAGCATTTACGTCTCTGTCACCTTACAACCAAGAAGTGATCTGGCAAGGCAACGGTGCAACGGCAGAGCAGGTGAATCAAGCGGTATCTGCAGCGCGTGAAGCGTTTATTGACTGGAAAAAACGCCCATTTGCAGAGCGTGAAGCGATCGTGTTGGCTTTTGCTGAGAAAGTAAAAGAGAACAGCGAGAAAATCGCTGAAGTCATTGCCAAAGAAACTGGTAAGCCAATTTGGGAAACGCGCACTGAAGCAGCGGCAATGGCAGGTAAAATTGCCATCTCTATTCGTGCTTACCATGACCGCACTGGTGAAGCGAGCCGTGAAGCGGCGGGCAACCAAATTGTGTTACGTCATCGCCCACTGGGCGTGATGGCGGTATTTGGCCCATATAACTTCCCTGGTCACCTACCAAATGGTCACATTGTGCCTGCGTTACTAGCGGGTAACACCGTTGTGTTCAAGCCATCCGAGCAAACGCCTTGGACTGGCGAGCTAGCTATGAAACTTTGGGAAGAAGTAGGTCTGCCGAAAGGCGTGATCAACCTTGTCCAAGGTGCGAAAGAAACCGGTATTGCGCTTGCTGATGCGAAAGGCATTGATGGCGTACTGTTCACGGGCAGCGCGAACACGGGGCATGTATTGCACCGTCAATTTGCGGGTCAACCAGGCAAAATGTTAGCACTAGAAATGGGTGGTAATAACCCGATGGTGATCTCTGATAAATACGGTGATTTGGATGCCACGGTGTACACCATCATCCAGTCAGCGTTTATCAGTGCCGGGCAGCGTTGTACGTGTGCTCGTCGTTTGTATGTGCCATTGGGTGAGAAAGGCGATGCGCTTATCACCAAGCTCGTCGAAGCGACGAAGAATATTCGCGTAGACCAACCATTTGCAGAGCCTGCGCCATTTATGGGGCCGCAAATCTCCGTTGCCGCAGCCAAGTTCATTCTCGATGCACAAGCGAACCTTCAATCACTTGGTGGTGAAAGCTTGATTGAAGCTAAAGCAGGAGAGGCGGCGTTTGTTTCTCCGGGCATTATTGATGTAACGAACATTGCTGAGCTACCAGATGAAGAGTACTTCGGTCCACTTCTGCAAGTGGTGCGTTACGAAGGGCTAGAAAAAGCCGTAGAACTGGCGAACGACACGCGCTTTGGTCTCTCTGCTGGTTTAGTTTCAACTGACGACCAAGAATGGGAATACTTCGTTGACCATATTCGTGCAGGGATCGTGAACCGTAACCGCCAGCTCACTGGTGCAAGTGGTGATGCGCCATTTGGTGGTCCTGGTGCGTCAGGTAACCTACGTCCAAGCGCTTATTACGCAGCAGACTACTGTGCGTACCCGATGGCATCAATGGAAGGTCAAGAGACTATCTTGCCTGCAACATTAAGCCCAGGTGTGGCGCTATAAGTTTTAATAACAGAGTCGCAACCATGTATTGCGGCTCACCTTGCCGGCGAATCATTTAGGTATGGGTTGTAGTGATCGTTGGCAGAACACGGAAAGTGAGCAAAGACTCGGAAAAGCGTGTTGACTGACTGGCATTTACCGTCACAGGTTGATGGCTGCTCGTTCATTATTCTGGACAACTTTTCGTTGTGAGCGAGCAGTCAACTTCCGCTTACCTTTTAACTCTACATCTCGTAACAAGGAGTCGTTATGACGCCCGATGTGTTATTTGAATCGCTATGGCAAGATTACATTCAACGTCTTTGCCCTTCTGCTGCGAAAGTACATCAGCTGCTTCAAGAAGATGAGCCTCTGATTAATGATCATATAGCTTTACGTACCTTCAATATTGCGCCTCTTGGTATCGAAACCTTAGCTAAACCATTTGTAGCCATTGGCTACCAGGCATGTGGTGACTACGTTTTCGAAAGTAAAAAGCTGGTTGCTAAACACTATGAGCACCCTGATCCGAAGCAACCTAAAGTCTTTATTAGTGAGCTAAAAGTTGAGGAGTGTTCACCTGAGCTGCAAGAGATTGTGAAAAAGCTGGTGGCACAAGTCGATGCAGGCAAGCTGAACGATAGCGCATTCTTACATGGTGGACGCTTGTGGGATTTAAGCTTTGCTGACTACCAAACGTTGGCTAAAGAAAGTGAATATGCATCTTGGTTGGCTGCGCATGGTTACGGCGCAAACCACTTCACGGTGAGCGTTAACCAGCTCAATGAATACGAAGAAGTGAAGCAAGTAAACGATCACTTACGTACGGCCGGATTTACCATCAATGAAAACGGCGGGGAAGTGAAGGGCACTCCTGAGGTGCTACTAGAACAATCATCGACCATGGCGGATAAAGTGGCGGTTCGCTTTAGCGAAGGCACTGAAATTATCCCTGGTGGCTTTTACGAGTTTGCTAAGCGCTACCCGATGGAAAATGGTGAGCTGTACCCAGGTTTTGTGGCGGCTTCAGCGGACAAAATCTTTGAAAGTACGAATGGCTAACTTTTAGGGTGAACCTTTCGGCTAACCAACTTGCTCATTAGTCTTTTGTTGCTCTGAGCTTAATGTGGTTACAAGACAAATAAAAAGCCACCAATGTCGCCATTGGTGGCTTTTATAATTTTGTTCGCGTCACTCTGGTTTGAGATTAACGAGTACCGTAAACCACGATAGTTTTACCGTGCGCAGAGATTAAGTTCTGCTCTTCTAACATTTTCAAGATACGACCTACTGTCTCACGAGAACAGCCAACGATTTGACCGATTTCTTGACGAGTGATCTTGATTTGCATGCCGTCTGGGTGAGTCATTGCGTCTGGTTGTTTTGCAAGGTTCAGAAGCGTCTGAGCGATACGACCAGTTACGTCTAGGAACGCCAGGTCACCCACTTTTTGGCTAGTTACTTGAAGACGACGAGCCATCTGCGCAGAAAGGCGCATTAGGATGTCTGGGTTTACTTGGATAAGCTGACGGAATTTCTTGAAAGAAATTTCAGCAACTTCACAAGGAGATTTAGCACGAACCCAAGCTGTGCGCTCTTGGTCTTCCTCGAATAGACCAAGTTCACCAATAAAGTCTCCTTGGTTTAGGTAAGAAAGGATCATCTCCTTACCTTCTTCGTCTTTGATAAGAACCGCAACAGAACCTTTAACGATGTAGTACAAAGTTTCTGCCTTTTCGCCCGCGTGAATTAGCGTGCTCTTTGAAGGGTACTTATGAATATGACAATGTGAAAGAAACCACTCTAATGTTGGGTCGGTTTGAGGTTTACCTAGAACCATAATATCTCACTTCCTCTGCAGGGTACGCTTGCGCTATCCATATTTTAGCTAAGCCTGAATTAGGCATACTAGAATAAGAGCACTTTTTATATGCTGCAAGCTCTCTTGTGTTTCGGTAAGAAATAGTATCCTTTTTCGAAAACGATTTCTTGATTTTAATCGTGCCATGATTGAGATTTTGTAAGCAAAACTGTGCACATGATCACGGTATGAAAAGTAAACATCTTCGCAGGCAGGTTTTTAGCCAATTTTCCCTGTTTCGATGAGCTGTTGTAGGATAGGCCGAACTATGAGCTCCATTGCAAAGCTCATCTTACCGCCTGGCACGACAATCGTGTTGTGGCGTGACATGAATGAGCCATCAATCATAGCCAGGAGATATGGGAAGTCGACTTTCTTTATCCCACGCAAGCGAATCACGACAAAGCTCTCATCTAGACTTGGGATACCTTTCGCGTTAAGTGGGTTAGAGGTATCGACCGTTGGGACGCGCTGAAAGTTAATATGAGTGCGAGAAAATTGCGGAGTGATGTAGTTAAGATAATCGTCCATCGAGCGCACGATAGAATCCATTACTGCTTCTCGTGAATGACCGCGGTCACGAGTATCACGCACAAACTTTTGGATCCACTCTAAGTTTACGATTGGTACCATACCAATCAAGAAATCCACATGCTGCGCAACATTAACATCGCCATCCACAACACCGCCGTGCAAGCCTTCATAGAAGAGAACGTCACTGTTCTCCGGTAAGTCCTGCCATGGTGTGAAGGTACCAGGCATTTGATTATAAGGTACGGCCTCGTCAAAGGTGTGTAGGTAGCGACGTACGCTGCCTGCGCCATCGTGACCATATTTACGGAAAAACTCTTCCAATCCTGGAAAGTCATTAGCTTGAGGGCCAAAGTAGCTAATGTGTCGACCTTGCTCGCGCGCTTTACGGATTTCTATATCCATTTCAGGGCGAGTAAAGCGATGGAAGCTGTCGCCTTCAACCCATGCGGGTTTAACGTTCATCATATTGAACATCTTACGGAAGGCTTCAGATGTAGTGGTCGTGCCGGCACCGGATGAACCAGTAACCGCAATAATTGGGTGTTTAGCTGACATGACAAACCTTGTCGAAAATTACTTACCTGTAATGTGCAGTAGGCTGCTACTGCACGGTCGATAACCCACTATAGCACGTAACAATGCCTTGTCATTGAGTGGGGTACGGTAAAATGTGAAGGGTCTAAAATTTTGTTTTTACCTGAATATCGACGGTTTCGTGCAGTTCAGAGAATACGATAACCGCTTCGCCTTTTTCTAATTGAGTTTTTACTTGATCCACTTTGTCTTGCAAAGAAATCTCGACGGTTCCGTAATCCGTGCCTTCACGTAAGACGAATTCACGAATTAAGTTTTCCAATGTTTCTGGCGCAATGTCTTGCCATGGAATGATCATAAATACCTCGAACTTTTATGATGAGCGGCTAGTTTACTGCTTTCGCTGCTTGGATACAGCAGAAAGGTAATCTGCGGCAATACTTTCGTAATACGCTGGCAGCGCTTCTTCCAACCAAAATTTCGGCTTGAGCGCTGAACCTGTAAGGAAACCAACATGCCCACCGTGCTCAAAGAGACGGTAATCAATATTATCTGGCAGAACAAATTTCGGGATCACATCGTCGGTCATGAATGGATCGTCTTTGGCGTGAATGATCAGTGTCGGTAGCGTGATCTGTTGTAATTTACTTAAGCCAGAACATTGATCGTAATAATCTTGTGCGTCTTTAAAACCGTGCAGTGGTGCCGTGATCAAATCATCGAATTCATACAATCGTGTGACACGTTTTATTGAGTTGTAGGACAAAGCGAGCTCGCCATGCAACAAGTGATGTTTTTGCAACGCGTTGCGTTTGAGCGAAGAGAGCAGGTAACGGCGATACACTTTCGAAAAGCCTTGTTCAATACGGTTCGCACACGCTGCTAGGTCTAAAGGCGCTGAGATAATGGTCGCCGCATTCAAAATGGGGTGGTCTTTGTATTGGGCTAAATAATTCGCCAACATGTTACCGCCAAGAGAAATACCGACCGCAACTTTGGGGTTATCAGGAAAGCGTTGCTCAAGGTGCTCTAAGAAGTGGCGGGCGTCAGTCACTTCACCAGAATGATAGGCGCGAGCTTTCTTGTTTGGCTTACCGCTACAACCGCGGAAATGCATCATCACCGACAGCCATCCGGATTGAGCAAATGCATTCATTAGGCCATTGGCGTAAGGGCTATAGAAGCAGCCTTCTAGTCCATGAAATAAAACAAAAATCGGCTTTTTTTGCGCAGGTTCTTGGGTTGGGTCCTCGCTCCATGCGAGATCGAGAAAGTCTCCATCGGATGTATCGAGGGTTTGCCAAATCGGCGTAAACAACGCTTTTTTGCGAATAAAACGCGGTAAAAGCGTTTGAAGATGCGGGTTTTTGATCCCGGCGGCTGCGAAAAATTGTGTCATACCTAACTGCTCTTATGCGGTTCTTCGGTGTCAGTTGAAGAACTTATTAATATAATCCTTTATAAAGATTATAGGTATTCTACAGATTTATGGGCGTTTTGGTGGTTGAATGTTTGGCACCGGAATAGCAAAGGCCTGTTGCAAATGCTCACCACCAAGTTGACGACAGTATCTCAGCGTGAGTGGGACGCCATCATTTTTGACCAGCGTGAGCGAGTTAATGCAGTTCACCAAATCCGCTTGTTGCTGCTTTTCTAGTTGCAGCTCAAACTGCAAGGTTTCACGATATAAAGCGTCATTGACTTGAGACTTAAGATGGCGACGTAAGTCGCGAAAAGAGTGCAGTAAGGTTTCGCTTCGGCCCAGACAGCTTTGCACCAGAGGCCAGTCTTTTTCTTGGAAAATGAGTTGCTGCTCATCGAGCCATCTGAGCAGCAGGAGTAGGTTCACGTTGCCGTGATAATTGTTCTGCAATGATAAACACGCTTCTTTCACTTCTCGCACACCATAAAACTGCAGACTGAACTGCCAAAGGTGTTCTAGGGTGAGTGTGTATTCAGCGTGTTGATTACTCATTGATTAAACTCTAGCTCCATCTGCTCCAGTTCTTCCTGAGCAGACATCCATTCCATTTCAATTTCTTCGAGCTCTGCCTTACTAGAAGCTTGAAGAGCCAGCACTTGGTTAAGTTTAGCTTTATTTTCGGCTTCATACAGTGAGTTATCTGCCAATTGTTCTTCAGCTTCGGCCAGTGCAGCACCTAACTTATCCATTTTATTTTCTAATTGTGTCAGCGTTTTGCGAATTGGCGCCGTCTGCTTACGAAATTCTGCATCGCGACGTTTCTGCTCTTTTTTCGCTGCGGCGCTGTTGGCGCTATCTTTGGCTGGCTGTGTGGCTTGTGCCTCTTTGCGTTCCGCTCTTTGTTGCTCGGTTAACCACTTGTAGTAGTCGTTTAAGTCACCATCGAACGGCGCAACTTGACGATCGTGCACCAAGTACAAGTCATCGGTTGTAGCACGCAATAGGTAACGGTCGTGCGAAACAATCACCATTGCACCTTCGAACGTTTGCAGTGCCATCGTCAATGCCTGACGCATGTCCAAATCCAAGTGGTTGGTTGGTTCATCAAGTAGCAACAGGTTTGGCTTTTGCCACACAATTAAGGCCAGCACTAAACGGGCTTTTTCACCACCCGAAAACGGCGCGACGCTCTCCAGTGCTTTGTCGCCTTGGAAGCCAAAGCTGCCTAGGTAATCACGTAGCTGTTGTTCGGTTTGATCCGGCGCGATCTGCATCATGTGTTGCAGCGGCGTTTCCTCTGGGTGCAGCGTTTCTAATTGATGCTGAGCAAAGTAACCTATTTTTACGCCTTGTGAGTAAGTCAGATCGCCACCTTGCGCGTTAAGCTCACCAGAGAGTAATTTGATTAAGGTCGATTTACCCGCGCCATTACGGCCGAGCAGACCAATGCGACTGCCAGGAACCAAGTTCAAGCGGATCTTCTCTAAGATCAGGTTGTCACCGTAGCCTGCCGATACTTCATCCATCATCATGATTGGGTTTGGCAGCGCCGCGGGCTCACGGAATTGGAAGCTAAATGGGTTATCGAATTGAGCGGGTAACACTTTTTCCATACGCTCCAAAGCTTTAATACGGCTTTGAGCCTGGCGTGCTTTAGAGGCTTTATAACGGAAGCGGTCGATGTAGCTTTGCATGTGCGACATCTGTTTCTGTTGCTTCTCGAACATCGCTTGCTGCAGCACCATTTTTTGCGCTCGTTGGTTTTCGAACGACGAATAGTTACCCGTGTATTCGTTCAATTGTTGGTTTTCGATGTGGATAATACGGCCAACAATTGGGTCAAGGAAATCACGGTCGTGCGAGATCAGGATCAGTGTACCTGGGTAGTTTTGTAGCCAACGTTCAAGCCACATCACTGCGTCTAAGTCCAAGTGGTTGGTTGGCTCATCGAGTAGCAATAAGTCAGAACGGCACAATAGCGCCTGGGCTAAGTTAAGGCGCATACGCCAACCACCTGAGAATTGAGTCAAACTCCAACTCATTTGCTCTTGGCTGAAACCTAAACCGTCGAGCAATTCTGCCGCGCGAGCGCGAATGCTATAACCGCCGATGGTTTCAATTTTACCGTGGATCTCGGCAACCAAGGTGCCGTTGTCTTGTGCTTCCGCTTCAGCCAACTGCTTTTCGAGCGCTCGGTACTCGCGATCACCATCAATGACGTATTCCAGTGCAGTGCGCTCTAGCGCAGGCGTTTCCTGTGCGACCCAGGCCAACTCCCAATGTTGAGGTTGGCTAAATGAGCCTGCATCAATCGACAGTTCATCTTTCAGCAATGCAAATAGCGTTGATTTACCACAGCCATTTTTGCCCACAAGGCCGACTTTATCGCCAGGATGGATAGTCGCTGAAGCTTGATCTAAAAGAGGTTTACCGCCACGCAGTAACTGAATATCAGAGAAGGTAATCATAAAGTTTTCATTCACTTTGCGCAGTGCGCGTTGCTTGGTTACATAGCGAAGTGGTTTCAATCGTTTTTAAAGCCACTTGGGTATATATCTAGCGGTGAATAGTAGGGGTATTGGCCGGAAAAGTCGATTGATTCGCTTTAATTGCATTATGCTGTACAAAAAAGTATAACAATTTGATAACGGATAAAAATAACCACAAGGACGACCATTTGGCTGTTGCACCGTCTATTCTCCCAAAAGTTCTGGTCATTTATGCTCATCCAGAGCCACATAACTCGATTGCTAATCAAGTGATGATTAAAAAAGCTCAGTCGCTTGATCACGTCACTGTGCACGATCTTTACGGTGTTTACCCTGACTTCTTTATTGATGTGAATTACGAACATGAGTTGTTGCTTACGCATGATGTGATCGTGTTTCATCACCCGCTTTATATGTATTCATGCCCAGCCCTGTTAAAAGAGTGGTTGGACCGAGTGCTGGGCAAAGGTTTTGCTTTTGGCGGAGGTTCGGCACTAGAGGGAAAATACTGGCGCAGTGTGATTACAACGGGGGGGAAAGAAGAGGCCTTTAGCGCGAAGGGGTACAACAAATATCCATTAGAGCAAATCCTACAACCGTTTGAACTGACGGCCGCCTTGTGTCAAATGCACTGGATTGAACCTTTGGTGTTGTATTGGTCGCGTAATGTCTCGGATATTGAGCGGTATGAGCACGCCGAATTGTATCGTCGGTGGTTGAACAACCCACTTGAAAACTGGGAAGCAACAGACCAAGGAGGTCAGTATGGCGATAACCAGTGAGTTTCTTCAAAGTAGCGTGGTCTTTCTCTCGGCTGCGGTTATCGCGGTGCCGATTGCTCAGCGTCTCGGACTTGGCTCGGTTTTAGGTTATTTACTTGCCGGTGTGTTGATTGGCCCTTGGGGTCTTGGCTTAATCAGTGATGTTGATGCTATTTTGCACTTTGCTGAACTTGGGGTCGTGTTGTTACTGTTCTTGATCGGCCTTGAACTAAATCCTAAAAAACTGTGGCAAATGCGAGGACCGATTCTAGGTTTAGGCGGCGCGCAGGTGGTGGTTACGACCGCCGTGCTCGGCAGTATCGTCAGTATGTTCGGCGTAAGCATGCAAGTGAGTTTGGTGATTGGGATGGGGTTGGCGCTGTCCTCGACGGCAATTGCTCTTAAAGTGATTGAAGAGCAAGGGCTCAATGGCACCGAAACGGGTCAGTCTGGTTTTGCGGTATTGCTCTTTCAAGATATTGCCGTGATCCCAATGTTGGCAATGTTGCCCTTGCTTGCTGGCGGGCAGAGTGGCGGTAGTTGGGTGGATGTCTTCACGGTATTAGGCAGTGTGGTGGCACTGCTGATTGGTGGTCATTTCTTATTGCGTCCACTATTTCGTTTTGTTGTGATGAGCGGCGTTCGTGAGCTCTTTACCGTCGCCGCATTGTTGGTTGTGCTTGGGATTTCTGTCGTGATGCAAAAGCTCGGGCTTTCTATGGCTCTAGGGACTTTCTTAGCCGGCGTTCTGCTGGCTGAGAGTGAGTATCGACATGAATTGGAAATCGCTATCGAGCCGTTTAAAGGTTTGTTGTTGGGGTTGTTCTTCATCGCGGTTGGCATGGCGGTAAATTTGGGATTATTGGCATTACACCCTTTAGAGATTCTGGGCGCGGTGGTGGCTTTGGTCGTGGTTAAGGGCTTGGTTTTGTATGCATTGGCGAGAGCTGCCCGTGTCGGAGCTAAAGCGAGAAGCCGTATGGCCGCGATTTTAAGCCAAGGTGGTGAGTTTGCCTTTGTCATATTTACCGCAGCGAGCCAAGAGGGCATTTTATCCAAAGAGCAAGTAGCGTTTTTGTTGGTGGTGGTCAGTTTATCCATGGTGACGACACCACTTTTGCTGATGGGACAAAAAAAATGGTTTGCTCATACCCTGAATCAAGAAGAAGAGGGCATGACCACGAAAGTAGTGGATCGTCGGCCACGTGTGATCATTGCAGGCTTTGGACGTTTCGGTCAGATCGTCGGACGTTTAATGTATGCCAATAAAATCAAAGTGACGGTATTAGAAAGTGATGCCAGCCAAATCCACCTACTGCGCAAGTATGGTTACAAAGTGTTTTATGGCGATGCTACCCAAATTGATCTTTTGCGGGCTGCTGGCGCAGATAAAGCAGAAGCATTGGTCATTTGTACCGATTCACCTGATGAGGTGATGGCCATCGTTGATATCTGCCGCGTGCACTTCCCGAAACTTAAGTTGCTAGCCCGAGCAAGAAGCCGTGTCGAGGCGTATCAGTTAATGAGCCACGGTGTCGAGAATTACTCTCGTGAAACATTTTTAGGGGCATTAGATCTCGGTCGCCAAGCGCTCGTAGAACTTGGTATGCACCCTTATCAAGCAAAGCGGGCAGAAGCACATTTTCGTAAGTTAGATAATGCTATGCTTAAGGACTTATTGCCTCAGCACAATGAAGATAAGAAATTGGCTCAGAGAGCGAAAGAGGCACGCAAAGAGCTAGAAGAAATATTTGGTCGTGAGATGGAGAGCGACCATCAGTCACCTAATCATTGGAAGTAGTACTTGAGCCAAGACTCAAGCTAAGGAAATAGCGTGAAAATCAAGAAACGTTTTATTGCCGGCGCTAGCTGCCCAAATTGCAGCCAGCAAGATACCCTGCGCTGGTGGATTGAAAATAATATCGAGTTAGTTGAGTGTGTCGAGTGTGAGTTTACTGAGCAGCGTAAACCGCAATCTGTAGAGAAAAATAAACACTCAGATCAGGAAATGATCGGAATTTTTAAGCCGGAATAATTGAACTTCGATAATTGATCCCCATAATACACCCAGATATCTCAGTACTTAACCCCATTCAGGTTAAGTCAATTAATCTCCCTGGAGTTAGTATGAAAATTGAAAAGAACGTTGTTGCAAGCCTTGCATACAAAGTAATGTTGGAAGACGGTGTGGTTGTTGATCAATCAACAGCAGAAGCGCCTCTAGATTACCTTCACGGTCACAACAACCTAATCACTGGTCTTGAAAAAGAGCTTGAAGGTAAAGTGGCTGGCGACAAGTTCTCAGTAACGGTAGCTCCTGAAGAAGCTTACGGCGAGCACAACGATGCGCTAGTACAACGCGTTCCTGCGGACGTATTCCAAGGCGTTGACCAAATCGAAGTGGGCATGCGCTTCCTAGCTGACACTGACCAAGGTCCAATCCCTGTAGAAGTAACAGAAGTTGACGGCAACGAAGTGGTTGTTGACGGTAACCATATGCTAGCTGGTCAAACACTAACTTTCGAAGTAGAAGTTATGTCTACACGTGAAGCAACAGCAGAAGAGATCGAACACGGTCATATCCATCAAGCTGGTGGTTGTGGTCATGACCATGATCACGATGATGAAGGCTGCTGTGGCGGCGGCAGCTGTGGTTCTCACTAATCACAAGCTCCTTCACTAGATAATCTTATCTAGTAAAGCTTTGAAAAGCGCAAGTTGAGGTTTCAACTTGCGCTTTTTGTTTATCTAAGGTGTAGTGCATAGAAGAAAAGAACAACTCATGGAAAAAGCGATGACAAAACCTTTCTCGATTGCGATTCATGGTGGCGCAGGCACCATTTTACGTGAACAGATGAGCAATGAACTTCAGCAATCGATCTTGGCTGATTTGGAAGCGTCGGTAAAAGCTGGCTATCAAATTCTAGAGAAAGGCGGCGACGCTTTGGATGCGGTTGTTGCTGCAGTAAAAGTATTGGAAGACTCGCCTAACTTTAATGCGGGTAAAGGCTCGGTGCTGACCAACAACGAAATGGTAGAAATGGATGCCTCTGTCATGGATGGTCGAAACCAAGCCGCAGGCGCGGTCGCTGGTGTTCGTCATATCAAGAATCCAATTGAGCTCGCTCGTGACGTAATGCGAAACAGCAATCACGTGTTGTTGGTGGGTGAGGGCGCAGAGCAGTTTGCTTTTGAACAAGGCCATGAGTATACCGAACAGGATTACTTCTTTACTGATCGCCGTTATGAGCAGTTGCTGTCTATGCGTGAGAAAGGGCTGTTTGCTTTGTCGGAATCTCGCTACCCAGATGATCGTAAACATGGCACCGTCGGAGCCGTAGCGTTGGACCAACAAGGTAACTTAGCCGCTGCCACCAGTACGGGTGGCGTAACGAATAAGCAATACAATCGAGTTGGGGATTCGGCTTTGATAGGCTGTGGCACGGTGGCCGAAAATGGCGTTGTCGCAGTTTCAAGTACGGGTGTCGGTGAGTTTTTTATCCGTAAACGTGTCGCAGAAGACGTCGCCGCGCGGATGCGTTACTTACAAGAAGATATTCATACTGCTTGTGAGCATATTATTCAGGGGGAACTGAAAGAGATGGGCGGCGAAGGCGGTTTAATCGCAATTGACGCGCAAGGTGAGCTGCACTTTGCGATGAACAGCTCTGGCATGTACCGAGCTGGCATTAATACGCAAGGCGAGCTGAGCGTTAAAATTTACGCCGACGAATAGCTTCCTCTTAAGTAATCAATACAACAAAGCCCAGAATATGTTCTGGGCTTTGTGCTATTTGAGCCTGCATTTTAATAATGCGGTGGTGGGGTTTCTTCTGACGGATCGGCTAAATTCGACGAGTCCATATTTTTTACTTTACCTACCACATATTTCATCTGATCGAGCATCTTGGTAATTTGCAGTTGCTGCTGCGATAAGGCGCCGTTCAGATCTTCAATAGTCTGTTCTTGGAACGCAAGCTGACATTCTAAGTCATTAATGCGTGCTTCCAATTGCTGAATGATTTTTTCTGTCATGATCCGTTCTCTAACTGCCAAGCTTGGGCAATACCTGCTGAAGTAGCAGTAATTACGCGTTGTTTTGAATCAAAGGCTGCATCATACACGACCGCACGGGGAGGGCGAGTGTCTTTTTTTGGCTCAACTTCAAATCCGCCAATCCGTTTTCCGGTTTGAGTATCCCATATTGAAACGCGGCCAGAAGGCGTTCCTGTCACTAACTGAGTTCCGTCGTCAGAAAATCGCGCAGTAGAAAAGATCAATTGGCGCGACCAACTGCTCAACTGTGTGACTTCTTGTCCAGTTTTTAAATCCCAAATTACCGCTTGGTTTCCGCCATCGGATGTCATTGCTAACTTGCCATCTCGTTGCAGGGCAACACGAACAACCCGTTGTTCATGTTCGAAGGTCCGCAGCACTTGTCCGGTTTCGGTGTCCCACAAATACGCTTTGTAGTCATTACCACCAGTCAGTGCGAAGCGGCCATTAGGAGAAATGGCGACGGAATTGACTTTTTCACGATGCGCAAGGAACTCCAAGCGACGTCCGGTGACTAAGTTGACGTAAATTGCTTTACCGTTGGATAACCCGAGCAGAACTTGCTCACCGTTACTGGTGATATCAACGTCGCGAATGAGCGCATCAGAAATAGACCAAAGGCCTTCGGATTGCGTCCAACCTAAGTCCCAAACTGCGAAGTTCATTTGGCTTGCTGTGACTGCATAGCGACCATTGTCTGAGATACGAATATGGGATACCACGTTGGCATCGGCATCGAGCTCACCCAGGTTGGCTAGTTGTTCATTTTGCTCTAGGTCCCACAACATCAAATGGTGTTGCTGAGAATAGAGCAGAGCAAATCGTCCATCTCTGCTAAGTGCGAAGCTCGTCGCACCCTGAGGCTCTATCGGCCAACGGTGCACTTCACGCTCGGCGAAAAAGCAACCATTTAACGTGGTGATGACAATTAAATATAGGAATAAATGAGAAATTCTTTGCATCACATCTAATAATCCGGTTTGTGTCTTAAGACATATAGCTAGTATATTGGTATAACGATTGTCTTCACTAGTCTCATAGAAGATTTGTGCACAACAACCAATGGCAAAGCCATTATTGGGAGAATTTAATGAAATCAGTTTTAAAAGTGTCGCTACTTGCTGCAACAGTTATGCTAGCGGTAGGTTGTCAGAAAGAAGAAACTAAAACAGAAGCCGCACCTCAAGCAGAACAAGTTCAAGCAGAAACCGGTAAAGCGGTTCACTTTAAAACCGACGACGATAAAGCGGCATACGCAATCGGTGTTTCATTTGCTAACTACCTAAGCACAAGCATCGACAAGCCAAGCGAAATCGGCATTAATCTTAACAAAGACTTGGTACTAAAAGGTATCGAAGACGTCTTCAGAGGCAATGCTGAATTGAATGAAGAAGAAACACGTGCAGCACTAGAATCTCTAGATAAGCGTGTTGCTGAAAAGATGCAAGCACAAGCGGCTGAGAAAGCAGCTGAAGCAAAAAAAGCTGGCGATGATTTCCGTGCTGAGTTCGAGAAGCAAGAAGGCGTAGTGAAGACAGATACAGGTCTTCTATACCAAGTTATTACTCCTGCTGAAGGTGAGAAGCCAAAAGACACTGATACGGTTCAAGTACACTACAAAGGTACGCTAATCGATGGTACGCAATTTGATAGCTCTTACGATCGTGGTGAACCTGCAACATTCCCACTTAACCGTGTAATCCCAGGTTGGACAGAAGGTGTTCAGCTAATGCCTGTGGGTTCTAAATTCAAATTCGTTATCCCGCCAGAGCTAGCATACGGTGATCAAGACACACCAAGCATTCCTGCTAACTCAACGCTAGTATTTGAAGTTGAGCTGCTAAAAGTCGAGAACGACAACGCAGAGCAATAACAATAAGCCGCGATAAGTTATTGAAAAAGGTCCGTTTAACGGGCCTTTTTTGTTCTAGGTCACTAGTTGGTGAGTTTGCTAGGTTGATTTTCAAATTTTCTGATAAACTTACACCAATTTGTTGATTTTTCGCTCGAAGGCTTATGACAACTACAGAAACAATAAACGCGGAGATGTTGCTCGAAATGGAATCCGTTAACGTGATGCCGTTTACCGAGCACGACAAAATCATTTTAAGATCTTATGAGGCGGTCGTTGATGGTATCGCCAGCCTGATAGGTCCCTTTTGTGAAATCGTTCTTCACTCGCTAGAAGACTTAAATACCTCTGCAATTAAAATCGCTAACGGTGAAAACACGGGTCGCCAAGTCGGCTCACCGATCACTGATTTAGCGCTTAAAATGCTAAAAGACATCGAAGGCTCGGAGCGCAACTTCTCACGTTCGTATTTTACCCGTGCAAAAGGTGGCGTGTTGATGAAGTCGATCACTGTTGCCATTCGTAATGGTGAAAACCGCGTGATTGGTTTGTTGTGTATCAACGTCAACTTGGATGCGCCTTTCTCGCAAGTCCTTCAATCTTTCATGCCAACGCAAGAAGCAAAAGAAGCGGCTTCCTCGGTTAACTTTGCTAGTGACGTAGAAGAGCTGGTGGACCAAACTGTTGAACGCACCATCGAAGAGATCAATGCGGATAAATCCGTATCGAACAACACCAAGAACCGCCAAATCGTGATGGAGTTGTACGACAAAGGCATTTTCGATATTAAAGATGCCATCAACCGCGTTGCAGATCGTCTTAACATTTCAAAACACACCGTCTACTTATACATTCGTCAACGTAAAACCGAGGACGATGAAAAGTGAGTAAACTGACTTACACGTTGGTGGTGAACGGTCCTGTTTACGGTAGCCAGTCAGCGCGCAGTGCTTATCAGTTCGCCAAGGCGGTGATTGAGCAAGGCCATCAGTTAGTGAGCGTTTTCTTTTATCAAGAGGGCGTGACCAATGGTACTGCTTTGAGTGTGCCTGCCAACGACGAATTTGATCTCAATAAGGCATGGCAATCTTTGGCAAAAGAGCATGGTGTTCGTCTAGAAACTTGTGTTGCTGCAGCTTTGCGTCGCGGTATCGTAAGTGAAGAAGAAGCGAATCAACATGGTTTGGTCCAGAGCAATCTAGCGGAAGGTTTTGAGCAAGCCGGCTTAGGTAGCTTAGCCGAAGCGATGTTAACCCAAGACAGAGTGGTACAGTTTTGAGTCAGCTAACTTATCTATTTCGTAGCGCACCGCATGGCAGTGCGGCTGGTCGTGAAGGTGTGGATGCACTGTTAGCTGCATCGGCTTACTGTGAAGATATCAGCGTCATTTTCATGGGAGATGGGGTTTACCAGCTTCTACTAGGACAAGAACCGAGTAAGATCTTGAGCAAAGATTATGCGCCGATGCTGAAGCTTTTCGATTTATACGATATCGAACAAGTCTTTGTGTGCTCAGAGTCATTAGCTCAGCGAGGTTTGGCTCAAGCGGATTTAGTCATTGAAGCTCAAGCGTTAAGCTCAGAGCAGCTCAAAGATAAGTTGCAACACGCTGGCAAGCTACTGTCGTTCTGAGGAAGTTATGCTACATATTATAAAAACGGTCTCCGCTCTAGAAGACGCCATGCCCTTATGTAATGTACAGGATGACATCTTACTTATAGAAGATGCCGTGTACGCTGCTAACTCGCAGCATAAAGCGTTTTCCCACCTAAAAAACCGCAGTGTATTTGTGCTAGAGAGCGATATTCACGCTCGCGGTATTGCGAATCGTATCAGTCCATCACTGACGATCGTGAATTACTCAGGCTTCGTTGAGCTCACAGTTAAACAGGATAAATCGCTTACTTGGGATTGAACGTGATTTACTGTCGCTAAAGCTTTACGGATGAATTGTCCTAATTGAACAAAAAAGATCCGTATATTTCTTGACACACCTCTCACTGCTGCATAGAATTTTGCGTCCCTAACTGCAATGGTAGTTGGGGATAGATTTTTCACAAAGCTTACTTTCAAGTAAATCAGGAGCTAGTTAATGGCAACTATTAACCAGTTGGTACGTAAGCCTCGTGCAAAGCAAGTTGTTAAAAGCAACGTGCCTGCACTAGAAGCGTGCCCACAAAAACGTGGTGTATGTACTCGTGTTTACACTACTACACCTAAAAAACCTAACTCAGCACTTCGTAAAGTTTGTCGTGTACGTCTGACAAACGGCTTCGAAGTTACATCGTACATCGGCGGTGAAGGTCACAACCTTCAAGAGCACAGTGTTGTACTAATCCGTGGCGGTCGTGTAAAAGACCTTCCGGGTGTACGTTACCACACTGTTCGCGGTGCACTTGACTGTGCTGGCGTTAACGACCGTAAACAAGGTCGTTCTAAGTACGGTGTGAAGCGTCCTAAGTCTTAATGGATTCCGTTAAGTAAGGCCAAACACTAAATTATTTTTAATTTTTTGAAAAAACTGAAAAGTTTTGGATAAAACCTGAAGAAGACAACGGAGATAAATCCATGCCACGTCGTCGCGTCATTGGTCAGCGTAAGATCCTTCCAGATCCAAAATTCAAATCTGAATTGCTGGCAAAATTCGTTAACATCCTAATGGTTGACGGTAAAAAATCTACTGCAGAGAAAATCGTTTACACTGCACTAGATGCTATGGCTGAAAAGTCTGGTAAAGACCACTTAGCTATTTTTGAAGAAGCTCTTGAAAACGTACGCCCTGCGGTAGAGGTTAAATCTCGCCGTGTTGGTGGTTCAACTTACCAAGTACCTGTAGAAGTACGTCCGGTTCGCCGTAACGCACTTGCTATGCGTTGGTTGGTTGAAGCTGCGCGCAAGCGTGGTGAAAAATCTATGGCTCAACGCCTAGCAGCTGAAATGCTAGACGCGTCTGAGAACAAAGGTACTGCGGTTAAGAAACGTGAAGACGTTCACCGCATGGCTGACGCAAACAAAGCGTTCGCTCATTACCGCTGGTAATACCTTCTGTGCTGCGAGGTTCTCTCGCAGCACTTTTCTATACTCTAAGGTACACCTTAGTAAGAGGATACAATCGTGGCTCGTAAAACTCCTATTGAGCGCTACCGTAATATCGGTATCTGTGCTCACGTAGATGCAGGAAAAACAACCACAACTGAGCGTATTCTGTTCTACACTGGCCTTTCTCACAAAATCGGCGAAGTTCACGATGGTGCTGCAACCATGGACTGGATGGAGCAGGAGCAGGAACGTGGTATCACTATCACATCCGCTGCGACTACTACATTCTGGCGTGGTATGGAAGCACAGTTCCCTGAGCATCGCGTAAACATCATTGATACCCCTGGACACGTTGACTTTACTATCGAAGTAGAGCGTTCTCTTCGTGTACTTGATGGTGCTGTGGTTGTGTTCTGTGGCTCATCTGGTGTTGAACCTCAGTCTGAAACTGTATGGCGTCAAGCAGACAAATACCACGTTCCACGTTTGGTATTTGTAAACAAGATGGACCGTGCGGGAGCAGACTTCCTACGCGTTGTGGACCAAATTAAAAATCGTCTTGGTGCGAACCCTGTTCCAATCCAACTGAACGTTGGTGCAGAAGATGAGTTCAGAGGTGTCATCGACCTTATCAAGATGAAGATGATCAACTGGAATGAAGCCGATCAAGGCACTTCGTTTACTTACGAAGACATCCCAGCTGACATGATCGAACTTGCTGAAGAGTGGCGCAACCACATGGTTGAATCCGCTGCTGAAGCTAGCGAAGAGCTGATGGACAAGTACCTTGAAGAAGGTGAATTGACTGAAGCTGAGCTCAAACAAGCTCTACGTACTCGTACACTAAACAACGAAATCGTACTGGCCACTTGTGGTAGTGCGTTTAAGAACAAAGGTGTTCAAGCGGTACTAGATGCTGTGATCGAGTTCTTGCCATCGCCAGTTGACGTACCTGCAATTAAAGGTGTTGACGAAAGAGAAAATGAAGTTGAGCGTCACGCTGACGACAACGAACCATTCTCTGCGCTAGCATTTAAGATCGCGACTGACCCATTCGTGGGTACGCTAACGTTCATGCGTGTTTACTCTGGTGTAGTAAACTCCGGCGACGCTGTTTACAACTCTGTAAAAGAGAAGAAAGAGCGTTTCGGTCGTATCGTTCAGATGCATGCGAATAAGCGTGAAGAAGTGAAAGAAGTTCGCGCTGGTG
The DNA here is from genome assembly GCF_055393305.1 of Vibrio sp. JCM 18905. Classification (NCBI taxonomy): domain Bacteria; kingdom Pseudomonadati; phylum Pseudomonadota; class Gammaproteobacteria; order Vibrionales; family Vibrionaceae; genus Vibrio; species Vibrio sp. JCM 18905. The sequence goes on from NZ_AP043880.1 coordinate 447,107, forward strand.
ATATCGCTGCTGCTATCGGTCTGAAAGACGTAACAACAGGTGACACATTGTGTGATCAGAACCACAAAGTGATTCTAGAGCGCATGGAGTTCCCTGAACCAGTTATTCAGATTGCTGTAGAACCTCGTTCTAAGGCAGACCAAGAGAAAATGGCTATCGCGCTAGGTAAACTGGCTGCGGAAGATCCATCATTCCGCGTGGAAACGGACGACGAATCAGGTCAGACTCTGATCTCAGGTATGGGTGAACTTCACCTAGACATTATCGTTGATCGTATGAAGCGTGAATTCAGCGTTGATTGTAACGTTGGTAAACCTCAGGTTGCTTACCGTGAAACCATTCGTGGTAAAGCGGAAGTTGAAGGTAAGTTTGTTCGTCAATCAGGTGGTCGTGGTCAATACGGTCATGTGTGGGTCAAACTTGAGCCTTCTGAACCTGGCGAAGGTTTCGTATTCGTAGACGAAATCGTGGGTGGTGTGATTCCTAAGGAATACATCAGTTCGGTATCGAAAGGTATCGAGGAACAAATGAATAGTGGTGTTCTAGCGGGTTACCCTGTACTAGATATTAAAGCTACACTATTTGATGGTTCTTACCACGATGTAGACTCAAGCGAGATGGCGTTTAAGATCGCTGGCTCGATGGCATTCAAGAAAGGTGCACTAGAAGCACAACCTGTGATTCTAGAACCAATGATGAATGTCGAAGTAACCACTCCGGAAGACTGGATGGGTGACGTTGTTGGTGACCTAAACCGTCGTCGCGGTATCATTGAAGGCATGGACGAAGGTGTGGCTGGTCTTAAGATCATCCGTGCTCAAGTACCACTATCTGAAATGTTCGGTTACGCAACTGATCTACGTTCTGCAACTCAAGGCCGTGCGTCTTACTCTATGGAGTTTCACGAGTACGCTGAAGTGCCGAAAAACTTCGCAGATAAAATTATTGCAGAGCGTGGTTACTAATTGACGATTGAACTACAAAAAGTTTACGACTTTTTGCGAGATCAGGGCGTCCAAATATTGCGCTAACGGGCGTTGGCGCATAAAATAACAATTTCTGGCGCGTCGTCGATCAATAATGATCACGACGAATCATAACTAGGAAGGAACACGATCGTGTCTAAAGAAAAATTTGAACGTACGAAACCGCACGTTAACGTTGGTACTATCGGCCACGTTGACCACGGTAAAACAACTCTAACTGCAGCTATCTGTACTACTCTTGCTAAAGTTTACGGCGGTGTAGCTAAAGACTTCGCATCTATCGATAACGCTCCAGAAGAGCGTGAGCGCGGTATCACAATCGCAACTTCTCACGTTGAGTACGACACTCCAACTCGTCACTACGCACACGTTGACTGTCCAGGACACGCGGACTACGTTAAAAACATGATCACTGGTGCTGCACAGATGGACGGTGGTATCCTAGTTGTTGCTGCGACAGATGGCCCAATGCCACAAACTCGTGAGCACATCCTACTAGGCCGTCAGGTTGGTATCCCATACATCATCGTATTCATGAACAAATGTGACATGGTTGACGATGAAGAGCTACTAGAACTAGTAGAAATGGAAGTTCGTGAACTTCTATCTGAATATGATTTCCCAGGTGATGACCTACCAGTTATCCAAGGTTCTGCACTAGGCGCACTAAACGGCGAAGAGCAGTGGGAAGCGAAAATCGTTGAACTAGCTGAAGCTCTAGATACTTACATCCCTGAGCCAGAGCGTGCGGTAGATCAGCCATTCCTAATGCCTATCGAAGACGTATTCTCAATCCAAGGTCGTGGTACAGTAGTAACTGGCCGTATCGAGCGTGGTATCCTAACTGTAGGTGACGAAGTTGCTATCGTAGGTATCAAAGACACTACTACTACTACATGTACTGGTGTTGAGATGTTCCGTAAGCTTCTAGACGAAGGCCGTGCAGGTGAGAACGTTGGTGCACTTCTACGTGGTACTAAGCGTGACGAAGTTGAACGTGGTCAAGTACTAGCGAAGCCTGGTTCAATCACTCCACACACTAAGTTCGAATCAGAAGTATACGTACTGTCTAAAGATGAAGGTGGTCGTCACACTCCATTCTTCAAAGGCTACCGTCCACAGTTCTACTTCCGTACAACTGACGTAACTGGTGACATCCAGCTACCAGAAGGCGTAGAAATGGTAATGCCAGGTGACAACGTACAGATGACTGTTGAGCTAATCGCACCAATCGCAATGGACGAAGGTCTACGTTTCGCGATCCGTGAAGGTGGCCGTACAGTAGGTGCTGGTGTTGTTGCTAAGATCTTCGACTAATTCATAACGAATTAAACGAAATCTTGCACTCTTCTTCTTTATGAAGAAAGCGCATCGAGAAAGGGAAGCTTAGGCTTCCCTTTTTTATATCTAAATTATATTTGGTTATAAGTGTTCGTAGGAAATACGTTAATTTTTTAATTTAAAAACAGAATATTACCGGCTCTATTTTTCAACACCTTTGGTCGTAACACCTAACTCTCTGATCTTGGCCTACTGTCACCAAATCTATATAACAAAATATTCTGAACAGACCCATCAATGCGACTGGTAACAAGAACTATTCTTGTTTATATTGGTTGCCACAGGTTAATTTAATAGGTTTTTGAGTATGTACGTTTGTCTTTGCCATGGGGTCTCCGACAAGAAAATTAGGAAGTTGGCGATAGATGAAGGCGTAACGGATATTAAAGGAATCAAAAAATGCACAGCATTGGGTAGCCAATGTGGTAAGTGCATCAGACAGGCCAAGGATATTTTAGCGGAAACCAGTTACACGGTATTCAAACAAGCTAGCTAATTACTGTGAGCATGCGGTAATTAAGTAATTATTTGCCTAGCGTTTTGACACCTTCTCATTTGCTTCTACATTTAAATGAAGCTAAAGAGGAGGTTTTTGTCATGAAAGGCGATCCAATCATCATCCAACATCTCAATAAAGTGCTCGGAAATGAGCTCATCGCTATTAATCAGTATTTTCTTCATGCTCGAATGTATAAGGACTGGGGGTTAAAGCACCTAGCAGATAAGGAATATCACGAATCTATCGATGAGATGAAACATGCCGATCATCTGATTGAGCGTATTTTGTTTCTTGAGGGCTTACCGAATCTACAAGATTTAGGCAAGTTGATGATAGGTGAAGACACTAAAGAAATGCTCGAGTGTGACTTAAAGCTTGAAATGGCCGCCATTCCAGATTTAAAAGATGCGATTGCTTATGCTGAAGACATTCGAGACTATGTGTCTCGCGATCTATTTCAAGATATTCTTGAAGATGAAGAAGAGCATGTTGATTGGCTAGAGACGCAACTTGGCTTGATTGAAATGTCTGGCATTGAGAACTACCTCCAAGCGCAATACGTAGACGAAGAGTAATAACGTCCAGGATTTTGCGCACTTCAATTGTAAGAAGAAAAGAGCACCTGACTCGAAAATCAGGTGCTTATCCCCGCTATCTGGTCTAATCTCTTTTATTATCGGCTTTTTAAGGATATTGCTCGCAATCTTGCCTATGAAGTTTGATTTCTATCCGATAGAATTTATCCCCCCTTACCTAAAAATAAAAAAGAGAAACGTCCATGTCTGAAGACAATCGCCAAGCAGCCACTCCAGAAGAAGAACATCGCCAAAAAGCATTGGATTACCATGCTTATCCAACCCCAGGGAAGATTGCTGTCGAGTTGACAAAGCCTGCGGAAACGGCGGGTGATCTTGCCCTTGCTTACAGCCCTGGTGTTGCAGAACCAGTGCGTGAGATCGCACAAAACCCTGATAACGTGTACAAGTACACAGCGAAAGGCAACATGGTTGCTGTTATTTCTAACGGTACCGCTATTTTAGGTCTAGGTAACCTAGGTCCACTTGCATCTAAGCCAGTAATGGAAGGTAAAGCGTTACTGTTTAAGCGTTTTGCAGGTCTTGATTCGATTGATATTGAAGTTAAGCACCGCACGATCGATGAATTTGTTGATACTGTCGCAAGCATTGCAGACACCTTTGGTGGTATCAACCTTGAAGATATTAAAGCACCAGATTGCTTTGAGATTGAAAAGCGTTTAATTGAGCGTTGTGATGTACCAGTATTCCACGATGATCAGCACGGTACTGCGATTGTAACGGCGGCAGGCATGCTGAACGCGATCGAACTTCAAGGTAAGAAGCTTGAAGACTCAACGATCGTTTGTCTTGGCGCTGGCGCTGCAGCTGTTGCGTGTATGGAGCTGCTGATTAAATGTGGTGCAATGCGCGAAAAAATTTACATGCTGGATCGTAAAGGTGTGATCCACACTCGTCGTGATGATCTTAATGAATACAAGCAGCTATTCGCAAACAACACGGACAAACGCACATTAGAAGATGTGATTGAAGGCGCGGATCTGTTCCTAGGTGTATCTGGTCCAAACCTATTGCCAGCGGAAGCGTTGAAGCTGATGGCAGATAAGCCAATCGTATTTGCATGTTCGAATCCAGATCCTGAAATTAAGCCGGAACTTGCCCACGCTGTTCGTGATGATTTGATCATGGGGACTGGCCGTAGTGATTACCCGAACCAAGTAAACAACGTATTGTGTTTCCCATTCATCTTCCGTGGTGCTCTTGATGTGCGCGCAAGTGAAATCAATGATGAAATGAAACTTGCAGCCGTTGAGGCGATTCGTGAGCTAGCAAAAGAGCCTGTACCTGAAACTGTATTGAAGGCCGCAGGCGTCGATAAGCTTGAGTTTGGTGCAGACTACATCATTCCAAAACCAATGGACTCACGTTTACTACCACGTGTTGCAAAAGCAGTGGCTCAGGCGGCGGTTGATTCAGGTGTTGCTCGTATCGAGATGCCTGAAAACTACATGGCAGAGTAATATATCTATTAGATGTGATGTACAAAAAATGGGACGCAATCGCGTCCCATTTTTTATGTCATTCTGTTGGCTTGAGATAAGAATTGCTATCTGAAGCCTCCAGCCTCGCTTTTTTACTCTTCGTCAAACGACTCAAATTCGATGCCCATTTCCGTCATCAGTGCTTTTACTTCTGTTGGAATATCATCTGGACGGTCTTTACGAAGGTCTTCATCTGTTGGAAGTGGCTGACCTGTGTACGCGTGCAAAAATGCTTCGCATAGTAATTCACTATTGGTTGCATGGCGTAAGTTATTGATCTGACGGCGAGTACGCTCATCAGTTAGCACTTTTAAAACTTTTAGCGGGATAGAGACGGTAATTTTTTTTACTTGTTCGCTTTTTTTGCCGTGCTCTGCATATGGGCTAATGTATTCGCCATTCCAGTCAGCCATTGCACACCTTCATTTATGTAATCGGTTAAAAATAATTTAGGTGCTGATTTTAGCTGCATTTACCGCCATAAGCAAAGACATATAGACGTCTAGAAGTGTTGACGTCTCATTTTTTGACGAGTAAAGTGAACAGAACAGCAAAGGAAGCGTGTTGATCACTTTATTTTACTCATTAGATATAGCGCATTCCTATTTAGAAGTCATTACCCGTGAAAGGATACACCCATGAGCTCTCGCAAACCTGCGACCATTGCAGTACGCACTGGTATTGAATCAGACAGCCAATATCACGCTGTCGTTCCACCTATTTATCTTTCCACTAACTATGGTTTTCCTGCTTTTGGTGAAGTACCTAAGTATGATTACACGCGATCTGGAAATCCAAACCGCGGACTGTTGGAAAGTGCGTTATCTGAACTCGAGTCTGGAAAAGGAGCGGTTGTCACGAACTGCGGTACGTCTGCATTAAATTTATGGGTGTCCGCTTTTCTTGGCCCTGATGATCTCATTATTGCTCCTCACGATTGTTATGGCGGCACCTATCGTCTTTTTAATACCCGAGCCAACAAAGGCGATTTTAAGGTTCAGTTTGTCGATCAATCAGACGAGCAAGCTTTGGATGCAGCATTAGCACAAAAACCAAAACTCATTTTGCTAGAAACTCCGTCAAACCCTCTGGTTCGCGTAGTGGATATTGCAGCTACCTGTGAAAAAGCGAAACAAGTCGGCGCGTTAGTTGCGGTGGACAATACCTTTTTGACACCCGTGTACCAAAAGCCCTTGGACTTGGGCGCAGATTTCGTCATTCACTCCACAACGAAGTATATCAACGGTCATTCAGACGTGATTGGTGGCGTGATCATCACCAAAACAGAAGCGCATGCAGAAGAGCTTGCATGGTGGGGCAATTGCATTGGTGCGACTGGCACACCTTTCGATAGTTATATGACGTTGCGAGGCATTCGTACACTTGGTGCTCGCATGCGAGTGCATGAAGAGAGTTCACAGCAGGTACTGGCTTATCTCCAGAAGCAAGCGTTAGTTAAAACCATTTATCATCCAAGCCTGCCGGAGCACCCAGGTCATGACATCGCTAAAAAGCAGCAAACTGGTTTTGGCTCTATGCTGAGCTTTGAGTTTGCCGGTTCGTTTGAGCAGTTAAAAGTGTTCGTTAAAGAGCTCCAACTGTTTTCATTGGCTGAGTCATTAGGTGGAGTAGAAAGCTTGATTTGTCATCCGGCATCCATGACGCATCGCGCTATGGGAGAGGAAGCACTGGCAGAAGCGGGGGTGTCACATCAACTATTGCGTTTGTCTGTCGGCTTGGAAGATGCACAAGATCTCATCACGGATTTAGAGCAAGCATTCGCTAAAGCTGCCCAACAATAGGAGACGAGAATAATGACTGTACAACGTCAGCTGCATAAGTTTGGTGGCAGTAGCTTAGCAAACCCAGAATGCTATTTACGCGTTGTGGATATTCTTAAGGAGTATTCGACGGAAAATGATCTCGTGGTCGTTTCGGCGGCAGGAAAAACTACTAACCGCTTGATTGAGTTCCTGGAAGGGTTAGAGAAAGATGGCCGAATCGCACATGAAGCACTTCAAAGCCTAAGGCAGTTCCAAACGGAGCTAATAGAAAATTTGTTGGAAAATGAAGTACAAGAAGAGCTATTAGCGTTACTGCATGATGAGTTCAGTACCTTATCTGAGCTGACAGCACCACTCACTGGCGCGCAAAAAGCCGCGGTACTAGGACATGGAGAAGTTTGGTCTGCTCGCCTATTGGCCGCGTTATTATCTCAACGTTCTATCCCCGCTGTTGCACAAGATGCACGAGCGTTTTTACGTGCGGAAGCCGGGACTCAACCTGAAGTTGATCGCGCTCGTTCATATCCTTTGATAAAAGAAGTTCTCGCGCAACACAATCATAAACGTGTGGTAATTACTGGCTTTATGGCTCAGAACGAGACGGGCGAAACCATTTTACTTGGTCGTAATGGCTCTGACTATTCTGCAACTGTCATTGGTGCTCTGGCTGAAGTGAGCACGGTCACCATTTGGAGTGACGTTGCCGGTGTCTATAGTGCCGATCCGCGTTTGGTGGCAGACGCATGTCTGTTACCGTTACTTCGATTGGATGAAGCCAGCGAACTCGCCCGTTTAGCCGCCCCAGTCCTACACAGTCGTACACTTCAGCCTGTGGCGCAAAGTACTATGGATCTCAACCTCAAGTGTAGCTATCTGCCGGAATCGGGCTCTACTCGTATTGAGCGTGTCTTAGCGTCTGGCCGTGGCGCTAAAATTATTACCTCGCTGGATGATGTTTTATTGGTGCAGATGTCTTTCATGCATGGGCACGACTTCGAAAAAACACAGAATGATGTATTACAAGCGTTGCAGCGAGCGCAATTGGAGCCATTGGCATTTGAGGCACAGCCCGATCAACACACGTTGCGCTTGGCGTATACCGCAGAAATTGCCGGTGGCGCACTGAAACACTTACAAGAGCTTGCGGTTGAAGCGGAGATTAAGCTCAAAGAAGGCTACTCTCTCTTGGCGGCGGTAGGCGCTGGCGTTACGAAAAACGCCAACCATTGTTTTGGTTTTTATCAGAAGTTAAAACACTCTCCGGTTGAATTTATTTCTGAAACTGAGTCGGGGCTGAGTTTAGTCGCCGTTTTGCGTCGTACTGATACCGAAGTGTTGGTTCAAACGATTCATAGCCAGTTGTTCCAAGCGCAAAAGCGCGTGGCGGTGGCTTTATGTGGCAAGGGCAACATTGGTTCTAGCTGGTTAAATTTATTTGCAACTCAAAAAGGTGAACTCGAAAAACGTCATGGAATGAGCTTTGACCTTGTAGCGGTCGTGGATAGTCAAACCTACTGGTTCGATGAGCAAGGTATTGATGCAGCAAGTGTTGCTGAACGATTTGATGATGAAAGCCTAGCAAACGATGGGTCTTGGTTGACTCACTTAGGAGCGCTAAAAAATTACGATGAAGCCGTAGTGTTTGATGTGACAGCGAGCAAAGACTTAGCTCAGCGCTATGTAGAAATTGCGCAGCAGGGCATTCATTTGATTTCCGCTAACAAAGTGGCAGGTTCGGCAGATAGCCAATATTACCATCAGGTTCAAGATGCATTCGCTAAAATTGGTCGTTATTGGCTGTACAATGCGACGGTTGGTGCAGGGTTACCAATAAACCATACCGTGCGAGATCTACGTGAAAGTGGGGATGAGATCGTTGCTCTATCGGGTATTTTCTCAGGGACGTTATCATGGTTATTCCAACAATTTGACGGCTCAGTACCATTTAATGATTTAGTCGACCTCGCTTGGCAGCAAGGTTTAACAGAGCCTGATCCTCGTTCTGATTTAGATGGTTCAGATGTGATGCGTAAGCTGGTTATCTTAGCTCGAGAGTCTGGTCTCGATATTGAGCCGGGCAGCGTTAAGGTTGAATCTCTGGTACCAGAAGAATTAACAGAACTTAGCATCGATGACTTCTTCGATAACGGAGGACTGTTGAGTGAAATACTTCAAGAGCGTCTGACAAAAGCACAGAGAAACGATCAAGTGCTTCGCTACGTTGCTCGTTTAGAAAAAAATGGTAAAGCGACGGTGGGAGTAGAAGCGTTATCTCGTGAACATGCGCTCGCCAACCTACTGCCGTGTGACAACATTTTTGCCATTGAAAGTAAGTGGTATAAAGATAACCCACTTGTTATTCGAGGGCCTGGCGCAGGAAGAGAAGTGACAGCCGGCGCGATTCAATCCGATCTCAACCGATTAGCTGGTTTATTCTAAAGTTGCGAGATACCTAAAACCCTGGAACCCGACCAGGGTTTTTTATTCTTCCTTCAGTGCCATACTGAAGTATCGGCTTGTGATAAGTGGTGAAATAACGTTCAAGTAATAACTTGAACTATCCTCATTATTAACTTGAGAAAAATTCATAATTACAAGGTTGACATTAAATCGTATTCAATACATTCTGTAGACATATAGACGTCTAAACGTCGATTTAAGGAATTTGTTTTCGTGGCGGAGTGCCACAGGGAGAGTAAGATGGGATACACACACGCAGGCCATATTGACGCCTTGAACCAGAATATTGCTGAGTTGTCAGACAACATCAATGTATCATTTGAGTTTTTTCCACCAAGCAGCGCTAAGATGGAAGAGACACTCTGGAATTCAGTGCACCGTCTTAAAACGCTCCAACCTAAATTTGTTTCTGTGACTTACGGCGCTAACTCTGGCGAGCGTGACAGAACGCACTCCATCATTAAAGAAATCAAGGCAACAACCGGATTGGTTGCTGCTCCTCACCTCACTTGTATTGATGCGACTCGCGAAGAGTTAATTAATATTGCCGATGATTACTGGAATAATGGTATTGAAAATATCGTTGCTCTGCGTGGTGATATTCCTCCTGGTGGCGGTGCGCCTGACATGTATGCCTCGGATCTGGTTGAGTTGCTGAAATCACGTCACGATTTTGATATCTCAGTTGCCGCATTTCCTGAGGTTCACCCTGAAGCTAAAAGTGCGCAGTCTGACTTATTGAACCTAAAACGTAAGGTTGATGCAGGCGCAAACCGTGCAATTACTCAGTTCTTTTTTGATGTTGAGTCTTACCTTCGTTTCCGCGATCGCTGTGTGGCGGCAGGAATTGATGTGGAAATTGTTCCTGGTATTTTGCCAGTGTCGAATTTTAAGCAAGCCTCTCGCTTTGCTGCGCAGAACAATGTGAAAGTACCAGGCTGGATGAGTAAACAGTTCGAAGGCTTGGATGATGATCCGGTGACTCGTCAGCTTGTAGGAGCTAGCCAAGCTATTGATATGGTGCGTGTACTGAGTCGTGAAGGCGTTAAGGATTTCCACTTCTACACCCTAAACCGTGCAGAGATGACTTACGCTTTATGTCATACGCTAGGCGTTCGTCCTCGCGCTGCAGTAGGTGCATAAATCGACCGGGTTTCAAAAAGACAAAAGGCTTGCCGAGCGGCAAGCCTTTTTCGTTGTATCAAAGTAAAAGGAAATTAACCAATCACTTCAAGTTCTGTTAGAACTTCTTCAGCCCACGTGATCCACGTTTCACGTAACAGTAGGTTACGACGAAGCGTTAGACGTTCTAGGCGAGCTTGTTTGTCTAAAGTTGACGGTGTTGCGTAGTAAGCCGCTTCAATTTCTTTGTAGTGAGAAACCAGTTTGCGAGACTCTTCAACTAGTTCGGCGAGTTGATCACGGAAAGGTGTTGATGGTTGAACGGCACATGCCATCAATTTCGCTGAAAATTCATCACGAACAGTCGGGTGTGCAGTTGGTTGATCAAACCATTCTCCTAAAGCGCTGCGACCAGCATCTGTGATGGAGTAAACCTTACGGTCTGGTTTGCCTTCTTGGGGTTCTAATACGCAAGTAACCAGCTCTTTCTCGGCCATTTTATTGAGTTCACGGTACACTTGTTGGTGGCTTGCTTTCCAGAAGTAACCGATGCTAGCAGAGAATTCTTTAGTGATATCGTAACCGGTTGCGTCGCGAGTGCTAAGAACAGTTAAGATTACGTGTGGTAATGACATGTCTTCAATCCAAATGGTCAATAAACTTGTAAACAAGCTACTTATACTTTCAGCTGTGCTCTTTCTGGCACTTGAGTTTTTTAATGTATAAGTAGCACCAACAATGTTGGTCCTGTCACCTTAAAGCCGTTTATCACCTAGAGAGATGGGGAGTCCCATCATGGCTGGAGCAGGTATGATTGGATTTATGAGCTCTCAGCAGGCAAGTAGTATATAAATAATAAGCATGAAGTGGAATAGTAGGACAAAATTACCCTAAAAAACTAACATAATAATCAATAGCGTTAACTTGTGGTTTTTTATTCTTTTTATGTGGTAATTTTTGGGTTTTTTATAGTTTATTAAACTGCCTTTTGGTTGCGCAATTATCCAGCGCCAAAAAAAAGCTGAGCACTTGCTCAGCTTTTTTATTACAAATGAAGTGATTAGCCTGTGTTGCGCATGCCAGCTGCAATACCAGCAATTGTCACCATTAGCGCTTCTTCTAGGTTTGCAGATGCTTCTTCGGTTTGGCGTGTACGGTATAGCAACTCGGCTTGTAGCATGTTCAATGGCTCAACGTAGATGTTGCGCAAGCGAATCGATTCGAGTCCCCAAGGGTCATGCTGCATCAAGTTTTCGTTGTTCTCTACATTCAGTACTGCTTTGATATCTTCTTGAAGCTGAGCGCGCAGCTTTTCACCGAGTGGACGGAGTGATTCATCCACCAATCGCTCATCATAATAGCGAGAAATATCGATATTACACTTCGAGTACACCATTTCTAACATGCCAAGGCGAGTCGAGAAGAACGGCCATTCACGACACATCTCTTCGAGCAACGCTTGGTGGCCTTTATCGATCGAGTATTGAATCGCTTCACCCGCACCTAACCATGCTGGAAGTACCAAACGATTTTGGCTCCACGAGAAGATCCACGGGATTGCACGTAAGCTTTCCACTCCGCCCTTCGGATTACGTTTTGCAGGACGAGAGCCAAGTGGCAACTTACCGAGCTCGAGCTCTGGTGTCGCTTGACGGAAGTAAGGCACAAAATCAGGCTCGCCGCGAACTACGTTGCGATAAGACTCGCAGCTAACTTCTGATAGCACTTCCATTAAGTCGCGCCATTCTTGTTTTGGCTCTGGTGGTGGCAATAGGTTGGCTTCTAGAATCGCGCTCGCGTAAAGGTTAAAACTGTTTACGGCGACGTCTGGGAGACCGAGTTTAAAGCGGATCATCTCGCCCTGTTCTGTTACGCGCAAACCACCTTTCAAGCTTTTTGGTGGTTGAGACAGAAGTGCAGCGTGTGCTGGCGCGCCACCGCGGCCTACTGTACCGCCACGACCGTGGAATAGAGTCAGTTCAACACCTTCTTCTTCCGCCACTTTTACTAACGATTCCATCGCATGGTACTGAGCCCAGCCTGCAGACATGACACCCGCATCTTTCGCTGAGTCAGAGTAACCAATCATGACCATTTGGTGGTTTTGGATAAAGCCACGGTATAGGTCGATACCCATCAGCTGTTTGATGACCGATTCTGCATTGTTCAAGTCGTCTAGCGTCTCGAATAATGGGCAAACATCCATACGATATGGGCAGCCAGCTTCTTGCAGAAGTAGGTGGACTGCTAACACATCCGATGCAGTGCGTGCCATAGAAATAACGTAGGCACCGAATGCTTCACGCGGTTGTGCTGCAATAATCTTACAGGTGTCCAAAACCTCTTTGACAGGTTCTGATGGTTCCCAATCACGAGGCAGAAGAGGACGCTTAGATGCGAGTTCGTTGGTTAGGAAAGCAATCTTATCTTGCTCGCTCCATTGTTCGTAATCACCAATGCCTAAGTAGCGGGTTAATTCAGACAATACGTCTGAATGACGCGTGCTCTCTTGGCGGATATCAAGGCGAACAAGATGAATACCAAATGCTTTTACGCGGCGCAATGTATCTAGTAGAGAGCCATTTGCGATCACACCCATGCCACATTCATTTAGCGACTGGTAACAGGCATACAGAGGTTCCCAAAGTTGCTCGACTTTTTGCAACGGAGCTTTAACGGCCAGTTTTTGACCATGGATTTTAGCATCGAGAATATCTTTGGTTTCGTTCAATAGTGAGCGAAGTTGTTTCAGGATCGCACGATATGGTTCGTGCTGATCTTCGCCAGCAAGTTCACGAACTTGATCGTTTGAAACCGTCATAGACAGTTCACTGATCAACTCGTTGATGTCATTGAGATAAAGATCTGCGGCTTTCCAACGAGACAGAAGCAATACTTCACGTGTCACGCTATGAGTGACAAACGGGTTACCGTCGCGGTCACCCCCCATCCAAGAAGAGAAGTGCACAGGGCGAGCATCAATTGGTAAACCTTCACCCAAGTAAGATTTCAAGCGATCGTGCATTTCACGTAAGAAGTCTGGCACTGCTTCCCACAGTGAGTTTTCTACTACGGCAAAACCCCATTTCGCTTCATCCAATGGAGTAGGGCGTTGTTGACGAATTACGTCAGAATGCCAGCTTTGTGCGATAAGTTGCTCTAAGCGACGCTCGGTTTTCTTGCGCTCTTTAGAAGAAAGATCACTCAGTTCCAACTTTGATAAGCACTCGTTGATCTTGACCAATTTGTTGATCATCGTGCGACGCGTGATTTCCGTTGGGTGAGCCGTCAATACCAATTCAATATTCAGATCACGAACCGCTTGCGCAGTGTCCAGTTTGCTCACATCGTTTTGTACCAGTTTAGAAAACAGCGAGTTAATCGCGTCTGGTTCACAGATGTGTTCTTCACAGTGGCGTGAAATCGTGTGGTATTGCTCAGCAATATTGGTGAGATTTAGAAATTGGTTAAACGCACGGGTAACGGGCGTTAGTTGCTCATCGGGTAGGTGTTTGATTTCTTCTATCAAGCTTTCCCTGTCTGCTTGATTACCTGCTTGAGCCGATTTGGATAATTTACGAATGGTTTCCACTTTCTCGAAGATTTCTTCGCCATGGGCATCGCGAATGGTGTTACCCAATAAGTGGCCTAACATGCGCACATTACTTTTGAGTGCGGCGTATTTCTCGTTCATTGTCGTCCTGCCTCGTAAAAAAACTACATCCATTGTCCTTGTTAAGACTCCAATCTAGCGAAAAGCACCAGTTATAGTCAAATAAAGCAGACTAAGTTTGCAATTATTCCGCTGTCTCCTGATTTAGAGCAAATTTACGGCAGCTGTAGAATAAGAAGTGAAAATTAATTACAAAATAACAAGTTAAAGAAGTGTTAAGGCTAGCGCTAAATTGTGAAGATAAAAAGATGCAGCTCAATCGAGCTGCACTGACTTTTGAGTTTATTCGTGTATTAACAGCAATACTTGACCATTGCCTTTGAAAGCACATCAATTGTGGGATCGATAAAATCAAATGAGAGAAACTCATCCGGTTGGTGCGCTTGGTCAATTGAACCCGGGCCGAGAACTAAGGTTGGACAGAGCTGTTGTAAGAAGGGCGCCTCAGTACAGTAGTTCACGGTTTCTGAACTGGTTTGGCAGATCTCTTCAACACCACCGATAAATGGGTGGTCATGTTGGCATTCGTAACCCGGAATTGGTTCATGTAACGGAATTATCTCCAAGCGTCCAGGCCACTTTGCTTCGACTTCTTTTAATGCTCCGCGCAGCATATTTTCTAGGCCATCCAGGCTGATCCCTGGTAGTGGGCGAACATCATAGTGCAGCTCACAACAACCACAAATACGGTTAGCGCTGTCACCGCCGTGAATGTGTCCAAGGTTTAGGGTAGGGCTTGGAATGGCAAAACCCGGATGGTGGTATTCTTTCACCAATTTATCGCGCAGTTGCATCATGGCAAACATCACTTCATGCATGATCTCAATCGCGTTAACGCCTAAGGCAGGATCGGATGAATGGCCTGACTTACCCGTGACCCGAATTGCATTAGCCACATGACCTTTGTGGCCGCGAATAGGAACGAGGCTGGTAGGCTCACCAATAATGCAGTAATCCGGCTTAAAAGGGGCGTTTACGGTGAAATGTCGCGCACCCAACATGGTGGTTTCTTCGTCACAAGTGGCTAATACGTATAGCGGCTTGGCTTGCTTGCTCCAGTCGACTTTTTTGACGGCTTCGTAAATAAAGGCAAAAAAGCCTTTCATGTCTGCCGTGCCTAAACCGTAAAAGCGGTTGTCTTTTTCAGTCAGTTTATGTGGATCAAAACTCCATCGCCCTTGATCGAATGGCACGGTATCACTATGGCCCGCAAGTAAAAGGCCGCCTTCACCCTCACCC
Organism: Vibrio sp. JCM 18905; assembly: GCF_055393305.1. Classification (NCBI taxonomy): domain Bacteria; kingdom Pseudomonadati; phylum Pseudomonadota; class Gammaproteobacteria; order Vibrionales; family Vibrionaceae; genus Vibrio; species Vibrio sp. JCM 18905. The sequence continues at coordinate 462,288 of NZ_AP043880.1, forward strand.
ATACGTGCAATCATATTGTGCTTGCCTGGCTCGACCTCGATCACTTCAACGCTAAAACCCAGATCTTTAAACCAAGATGCGAGTTTTTCGATGACTTTTGCATTGCCCTGATCCCAGCTCGGATCCGTGGAGCTGATAGAAGAGGTGCTGATGAGTCCTTCATAGACCTCTAGAAAAGTTGGTAATTGCATGGATTCTTCAAATCTCCTGTTGACAGACAGACCACAAAAATGTAAAACACATATTAAATCATATTTAATGAATAAAAAATCAAAATAAAGCAAAAATTAAATATGAATAGTCATTTGAGCCTTTAAGTATATGGATGTCACACAATGCTAAAAACCACGATTATTGGAGCCAGCGGTTACACCGGCGCAGAGTTAGCGTTAATGGTTAATAAACACCCACAACTCACGCTATCAGGTTTATACGTTTCCGCCAACAGTGTTGATGCAGGAAAGAATATTGCGCAGCTGCACGGTAAGTTAGCAGGCATCATTGATATGCCGGTCTCGCCACTAACGGATCCACTGCAAATTGCTCAAGAATCGGATGTGGTGTTTTTAGCAACGGCTCATGAGGTGAGCCACGATCTAGCCCCAACTTTCTTGGAGGCCGGCTGTCAGGTATTCGATTTATCGGGGGCATTCCGCGTCCAAAGTGAAGGTTTTTACAACACCTTTTATGGCTTCGAGCATCAACATAATAACTGGCTAGATAAAGCTGCATACGGCTTAGCAGAGTGGAACCAGGAATCAATTAAAACTGCTCCCTTAGTTGCTGTAGCAGGTTGCTACCCGACTGCTTCGCAGTTAGCCATCAAACCTCTACTCGAAAATGCATTAGTGGATACCAATCAATGGCCTGTCATTAACGCGACCAGCGGTGTGTCCGGAGCTGGGCGTAAAGCTTCTATGGTGAACAGTTTCTGTGAAGTGAGCTTGCAACCTTATGGTGTATTTACTCATCGTCACCAACCAGAAATTGCTCAGCACTTAGGTTGCGATGTGATTTTTACTCCGCACCTAGGCAACTTTAAACGCGGCATTCTTGCCACGATCACCATGAAGCTAGCATCAGGCGTTACAGAGCAACAAGTCGCTCAAGCATTTGAACAAGCTTATCTAGGAAAGCCTGCCGTGCGTTTAAAAGGCGATGGCATTCCACGTATTCAGGATGTCGAAAATACCCCTTTCTGCGATATCGGCTGGAAGGTACAAGGCGAACACATCATTGTGATTTCAGCCATCGACAACCTACTCAAAGGTGCATCAAGTCAAGCGATGCAATGTCTCAATATTCATTATGGTTACCCAGAACTGACAGCGTTGCTGTAGTCGTTGAAAGAGGGAAATGCGATGACGCAAACCAATCAAGCTCCTTTAGTCATTAAGCTAGGCGGTGCAGCTCTATCTTGCACTCAAACCTTAAGCCAACTGTTTGGTGCCATTGCGGCTTACCAAAAATCGGCACAGCGACAAATCGCCATCGTTCATGGCGGTGGCTACCTAGTTGATGAGTTGATGGCAAAGCTTCAGCTTGAAACCGTAAAGAAAAACGGTTTACGCGTAACGCCTTACGATCAAATTCCGGTGATTGCAGGCGCGCTTGCAGGTACCGCAAACAAGCTGCTTCAAGGTCAAGCGATTGCGGACGGTCTTAACGCTGTGGGTCTTAGCCTTGCGGATGGTGGTTTGTGTCTTGTTGAAGAACTTGACCCAGAACTCGGCGCGGTAGGTAAAGCATCACCGGGTGATTCAACGCTATTACAAGCGGTACTAAACACAGGCGCACTGCCGATCATCAGTTCAATTGGCTTAACCACAGATGGCCAGATGATGAATGTGAATGCTGACCAAGCCGCAGTCGCGGTGGCAGGTGCTCTCGATGCTGAATTAGTCCTGTTGTCAGATGTGAGTGGCGTACTCGATGGCAAAGGGCATTTGATCAAAACGCTATCTGAGCAAGAAGCCGATGCATTGATCAAAGGGCAAGTGATCACAGACGGCATGATCGTCAAAGTTAAAGCTGCTTTGGAGGCGGCCAATGATCTTGGTCGCCCTATCGAAGTCGCGACCTGGCGTTACCCAGAAAAATTAGTACAGCTATTCGCTGGTGAAAGTATTGGAACGCAATTTTTGCCTCAATAAGCATCAGCAAAAGAATTCAATATTAGGAAGTAGTAGTTGGCACTGACCGCCGAGCGCAGCGCCAGTTAAGTTTGGAGAATAAAGATGAGCAAAGTGAACGTAAATAAAGTGGTAGTCGCATACTCAGGCGGTCTAGATACCTCAGTAATTATCCCGTGGCTAAAAGAGAACTACGATTGTGAAGTCGTTGCTTTCGTTGCCGATGTTGGTCAAGGCGCAGAAGAGCTAGAAGGTATTGAAGAGAAAGCAAAAGCCTCAGGTGCTTCTGAGTGTTACATCGCTGATCTGAAAGAAGAGATGGTGGCGGATTACATTTACCCAACGCTAAAAACCGGCGCGTACTACGAAGGTAAGTACCTGCTGGGAACATCAATGGCGCGTCCAATTATTGCTAAAGCACAGGTTGAAGTCGCACGTAAAGTGGGCGCGGACGCATTGTGTCACGGCTGTACAGGTAAAGGTAATGACCAAGTTCGTTTCGAAGGCGCATTCGCAGCACTAGCACCAGATCTACAAGTGATTGCCCCTTGGCGTGAATGGGACCTAGTGAGCCGTGAAGAATGTTTAGATTACCTAGCTGAGCGTAACATTCCTTGTTCAGCGTCTCTTACTAAGATCTACTCACGTGATGCAAATGCATGGCATATTTCCACTGAAGGTGGCGTCCTAGAAGATACGTGGAACGCACCAAACGAAGATTGCTGGGTATGGACTGTAGACCCAGAGCAAGCACCAAACGAAGCGGAATACGTCACGCTGAAAGTAGAAAAAGGTGAAGTGGTCGAAGTTGATGGCGAAGCGATGACACCATACAACGCGTTGGTGTATCTAAACGAAAAAGGTGCGAAGCACGGTGTTGGTCGTATCGATATCGTTGAAAACCGTCTTGTAGGAATGAAATCTCGTGGCTGCTACGAAACACCGGGAGGCACCATCATGATGGAAGCGCTACGTGCCGTTGAACAGCTCGTGCTAGACAAATCATCATTCGAATTCCGTGAAGAGCTGGGTCTAAAAGCGTCTCACCTTGTGTACGATGGCCGTTGGTTTACGCCACTATGTAAGTCGATCCTTGCCGCTTCAGAAGAGCTAGCGCAAGACGTGAATGGCGAAGTGGTTGTTAAGCTCTACAAAGGCCAAGCCACGGTAACGCAAAAACGTTCTGACAACAGCTTGTACTCAGAAGAGTTCGCGACTTTTGGTGAAGATGAGGTTTACGACCAAAGCCATGCGGGTGGTTTCATCCGTCTTTACTCGCTATCAAGCCGTATCCGTGCGTTGAGCAGCCAGAAGAAATAATCTCTCCACATCTTGGATTGAGTAAAGACCTGCTATTGGATAGCAGGTCTTTTTTGTTGGCTTACGTCTATGAGCACAAAGATGCAAATACATTTCGTTTGAATATATATGTAAAAATATTGAATTTATACTTTATTTTTTGTCGAAATTGCCGTAACGTTGACCCATAAGAAAAAGTGAGCAAATGACCATCAAATTGGTTACTACTCATTCGAGAACGTTAGAGTAAGCAATAGTCATCAGGAGAAACGCAATGGCATTATGGGGCGGAAGATTTACCCAAGCGGCAGACACTAGATTTAAAGAGTTTAACGATTCGTTGCGTTTTGACTACCGATTGGCTGAGCAAGACATCGTAGGTTCAATCGCATGGTCTAAAGCTCTGCTTTCTGTAGATGTTCTATCGGCAGAAGAACAGCAAAAGCTGGAACTTGCTTTAAACGAGCTGAAGTTAGAAGTGATGGAAGATCCTCATCAAATTCTTCGTTCAGATGCAGAAGATATCCACTCTTGGGTTGAACAGCAGCTGATTAGTAAAGTGGGAGATTTAGGTAAAAAGCTCCACACTGGGCGTTCTCGTAATGACCAAGTAGCGACAGACCTAAAACTTTGGTGTCGTCAGCAAGGCCAGCAACTGTTGATTGCTTTAGATCGTCTGCAAGCACAAATGGTTCATGTTGCTAAGCAGCACCAAGGCACTGTATTGCCTGGCTATACTCATCTTCAGCGCGCTCAACCTGTCACCTTTGCTCACTGGTGTTTGGCTTATGTTGAAATGTTCGAGCGTGACTACTCTCGTCTGAATGATGCCTTACAGCGTCTCGACACTTGTCCACTTGGCTCGGGTGCTTTAGCTGGCACGGCTTATCCGATTGATCGTGAACAATTAGCTCATAACCTTGGTTTCCACCGCGCTACGCGTAATTCACTCGATTCGGTTTCGGATCGTGATCATGTGATGGAACTGATGTCGGTGGCCTCGATTTCTATGTTGCACCTTTCTCGTCTTGCAGAAGATATGATCTTCTACAACTCAGGGGAGTCTAACTTTATTGAGTTAGCGGATACGGTGACGTCTGGTTCGTCATTAATGCCACAGAAGAAAAATCCGGATGCACTTGAGTTGATCCGTGGTAAGACAGGGCGTGTCTATGGCGCATTATCGAGCATGATGATGACAGTGAAAGCCCTACCATTGGCGTACAACAAAGACATGCAAGAAGATAAAGAAGGGTTGTTTGATGCGTTAGACACATGGAATGATTGCATGGAAATGGCAGCGCTGTGTTTTGATGGCATTAAAGTGAATGGTGAGCGTACGCTTGAAGCTGCGAAGCAAGGGTATGCGAACGCGACGGAGTTAGCTGATTACTTAGTGGCGAAAGGCATCCCGTTCCGTGAGGCGCACCATATTGTGGGCGTAGCGGTGGTAGGGGCAATTGACAAAGGCTGCGCGCTGGAAGAATTGTCTCTGCAAGAGCTAAAAGCCTTCTCTGAGGTGATTGAAGATGATGTGTATGACATTCTGACAATAGAGTCTTGTTTGGAAAAACGTTGTGCGCTGGGTGGCGTTTCGCCTCACCAAGTCGCTTATGCGGTAGAGCAAGCGGATAAACGTCTGAGCCAGCGTGACAGCTCGGCAGTGAAAGTGCGTCCTGCACGTTTGACGGACATTGAAACACTAGAGGGCATGGTGGCTTATTGGGCGAACCTCGGTGAGAATCTACCCCGCTCTCGTAATGAGCTCGTGAGAGATATAGGCTCCTTCGCGGTGGCTGAGCATCATGGTGAAGTGACAGGTTGCGCTTCTCTATATGTGTATGACTCAGGGTTGGCTGAAATACGCTCTCTTGGTATCGAAGCGGGCTGGCAAGGCCAAGGGCAGGGCAGTGCAATCGTAAATCACTTGGTTGAGAAAGCACGTCAAATGGCGATAAAGAAGGTCTTTGTCCTCACTCGAACGCCAGAGTTCTTTATGAAGCAGAGCTTCTTACCAACATCGAAGTCGCTGTTGCCAGAAAAAGTCTTGAAAGATTGCGATCAGTGTCCACGTCAGCACGCGTGTGATGAAGTGGCGCTAGAGATCAATTTAATGGAGCAAGTGATCCAAAAATCGCATGTGGCATGAGCTGAAATTTCGGAGTGATTTTATTAGCATTCAATGACATAGTTATTTTCTGATTCACTTACATCAGTATTTGCTAAAAAAATCGAAAAAATTTGGAACCTTTGAGAGGAAGCTCGGTCTATTAAAGTACCACTGCTTTTTCTTAGAAGAATCTAAGAGAGCCCCAGAACTGATATTGGTTTTGGGGCTTTTTTCTATCTGCCACTTTACTCTTTTTTATCCGTCTCTTTTCGTCCTCGCCGACGTTGCCACGGCAAGATGACAAAACGCATCCATAAGTGCAAAAATAATAAAATATTGAAAGCGAAACCAGCAAAGATCAAAGCGATCGACTCGATGCTTTGTGGATCATCTTTGAACGCAAACCACCACACAATCCAGCACAGTACCGAAAGCACCGTTAACTGATCCAAGCATCGTTGGCAACGCCCAAGCTTTTTCCAAAACCAATGTTCCTCGCAACGGCGACAAGTCATAGTGTTTTCCAAGGCATCAGTGTTGCTTCAGATTATATACCCAACACAAAGAGAGAAAGCGTTTTTTGTCGCAGCTTAGAGCGCAGGAACACAACCAAAAATGGAAAGTTAGCTTTGTAGAGCTTATGTGGCACGTGATTGATGTATGGTGCGCTGTCAGTCTTTAATAGGAAAAATAATCATGTCGACAGAATTGAAATTTGCACTGAGTATCGCTGGTGGCTTTTTTACGATCGGTGTAGTCGCGATCATCATGGTAAGTCGTTACGCAATGATGGCAGTGTAGTACTTATGTAATCGCCTCAAAGTAGTCAACAGAAAGCCTCGTTAATCACGAGGCTTTCTGTTTTGTTTGGTATGTAAAGACTGGCTCGATTGAGCATGAAAGCGTTAGCAACCAGGCCCACAGTCAAGGCAATGTTTCACCATTTCTGGCCCTAAGTGTAGTTTTGCATTCAAATCACGTAGAGCGGTGCGGACACCCTCTTCGGTCACTGGATGATAGAAGGGCATATCTAGCATCTCAGAAATCGTCATTCTATTTTGGTGTGCCCAAGCCAAAAGATGCGCGAGGTGTTCTGCGTTCGGCCCCATCATCTCTGCACCTAAAAAGCGTCCAGTACCTTGCTCGCCATAGACATGTAACATCCCTTTGTTTCGTAGCATGACACGCGAACGTCCTTGATTCTCAAACGAGACTTCGCCAGTAACAAAACAACCACAGCTTCCTAAGCGAGTTTCCAGTTGTTTGAAAGTTTCACCGACCATAGCTATTTGCGGATCGGAGAATACAGCTGAAATTGGCGAACGACGCAGACCTGCACGAATATCCGGAAAGCGACCAGCATTATCACCAGCAATGCGACCTTGGTCAGCGGCTTCGTGCAGCAGTGGAATTTGGTTACTTGCATCACCTGCGATGAAGATGCTCTCTACCGAAGTTTGCAATGTATAGTGATCTGCGGTTGGTACGCCGCGTTCATCGAGGGTAATATTGGTGTTCTCGATCGCTAGCTTATCTACGTTAGGACGTCGTCCAGTGGCTGCTAAAACGTAATCAACAATAAAGGTTTCTAATTCGCCATCGTGGTTGATGAATTGGATTTCGACCTTGTCTTCGCTGTCATTGTCTGATGAAGCAATGCGCTTCATGCTTTCTACTTTTACATCGGCATCAAGATAGAACTCTTCTTTAAAAGTTTTATCGGCATAAGCCATCACCTCTGGATCTGTCAGTGGACCAACTTGACCACCAAGACCAAAGAGCTTCACTTTCACCCCTAGGCGGTGCAATGCTTGACCGAGTTCAAGTCCGATCACTCCGGGGCCAAATACCGCAACGGACTCAGGCAAATCATCCCAATCAAAGACATCATCATTAATTACAAGACGGTCACCCAACTCATTCCAAGCTGCTGGATAGGCAGGACGAGAGCCCGTCGCGATCACAATCCGTTTTGCGGTGACCTGAGTATGGTCATCTATGATAAGTGTATGATCATCGGCAAACTTCGCGTAACCTGACAACTTGTCGTCTGCGGGAATATCATCGACGCTCTCAAGTACAAAGCCAACAAAACGATCACGTTCGCGTTTTACACGATCCATGACTTCTTGTCCGTTAATGCGTATTTCACCTTGCGGATGGATCCCAAATCCAGGCGCTTTTTCGATTTGGTGGGCACTTTCTGCGGCCGCAATCAACAGCTTAGAGGGCATGCAACCGACGCGAGCACAGGTTGTTCCGTAAGGGCCGCCTTCAATCATTACTACGCTATTAGTATGAGCTTTTGCTGCTCGATAAGCGCCAAGACCAGCAGTACCACCACCAATAATCGCTACGTCGACATTAACTTGTTTCATCGTGAACTCTCGCTTTTTGTTTTTAAGCCAAGCTAGCTACATTGAGCTTGGAGAGTGAATTGGGTCGTTGAATCTGTATAAGGAGTCACCTTATCGGTAGACGACTACTTATCTAGACTAGTAGAAGAAGTGAGTTAGGGTTGGCCTCCGAGCCAAAGGCACCGGAGACCGAGGGTGTAGGCTATGGACAGCTTAGCCTAGATACGCTTCTAGCTCTTCGCTACCGCCGATGTGCTTGCCACCGATAAAGACTTGTGGAACAGTCGTGCGACCAGATATAGCTCGTAGACTAACTGTCGTTGCGTCTTTACCCAGAATCACTTCTTCATATTGAAGACCGTGGTCAATCAGGTTTTGTTTCGCTTTCATACAGAAAGGGCAGCCTGGTTTAGTGAACACCGTGATGGATTCTTGCGTTTTGTAGTCAGGCGCTATGTAATTCAGCATCGTATCTGCGTCTGACACCTTGAATGGGTCGCCTGGTTCGTTTGGCTCAATGAACATTTTTTCCACTACGCCATCTTTTACTAGCATGCTGTAACGCCATGAACGTTTGCCAAAGCCGATGTCGTTTTTATCCACTAACATACCCATGCCATCGGTGAATTCACCATTACCATCCGGGATGAAGGTAATGTTTTCTGCTTCTTGGTCTTGTTTCCATGCATTCATCACGAACGTATCATTGACCGAGACACAAATAATCTCATCCACTCCGTGCTCTTTAAATACAGGGAACAACTCGTTGTAACGAGGTAGATGGCTTGATGAACAGGTTGGAGTAAATGCTCCTGGTAAGCTAAATACGATAACGGTCTTACCTTTAAATAGCTCATCAGTCGTTACATTCATCCAAGAGTCACCTTGACGAACTGGAAAAGTAACTTGAGGGACTTGTTGACCTTCTTTAGATACAAACATAATGATTTCCTTTAACTATTTTAAATTATGCGTATAGAGCTTAGCGTTTTTCTTTGCTCTGTTTCGTTCTGTTGAGCCCATTATTGTAAAAATTCTTTGATAGCTCTAATCGTTTGGTGTTATGGTTTTGATAGGTATTAGCTATTGTTAAAAGAAGCGAATTGTGAGTTATGAATATTCGAGATTTTGAGTACTTAGTTGCACTTGCGGAACATAAGCACTTTCGCAAAGCGGCAGAAGCATGTTTTGTTAGCCAACCAACATTGAGTGGACAAATTCGTAAGCTAGAGGATGAACTCGGTACCACGCTTTTAGAGCGAAGCAGCCGTCGCGTTTTGTTTACCGATTCAGGGTTGCAGTTGGTGGAGCAAGCTAAGCGTATCTTAAGTGAAGTGAAAACTTTTAAAGATATGGCGAGTGGTCAGAGCGGAGCAATGACTGGGCCTATGCATATCGGTTTCATCCCGACGGTAGGTCCGTATCTACTACCCAAAATTCTGCCGCAGATAAAAGAAGCATTTCCTGAACTGGAGCTGTTCCTGCACGAAGCTCAAACACATCAGTTGGTGCGTCAATTAGAAGAAGGTAAATTGGACTGCTTAGTCTTGGCTTCGGTTGATGAAACGGCACCTTTTAAAGAAATCGAAGTGTATAACGAGCCGTTAAGTGTTGCGGTGCCATGTGATCATGAGTGGGCCTCTCTCGACCATGTTGATATGTTGGAGCTGAATGGTAAAACCGTTTTAGCGCTAGGAGACGGTCACTGTCTGCGTGATCAAGCGTTAGGTTTCTGTTTTGCTGCCGGAGCGAAAGACGATGAACGCTTTAAGGCCACCAGTTTGGAGACACTGCGCAATATGGTCGCTGCTGGTGCTGGGATTACGTTATTGCCTCAGCTTTCTATCCCCAATGAGAAGCAAAAAGATGGCGTGTGCTATGTACCAGCCGTTAACCCTACGCCTTCGCGCAATATAGTCCTTGTATATCGCCCGGGTTCACCACTGCGTGCAAGGTTTGAAGCTTTGGCGGCGAAGATTAAAGAAGTATTGGCTTCTTATCCTTCATTGAACGCCGCGGCGTAAAAGCCGACATAAAAAAGGGAGAGCGAATGCTCTCCCTTTTGCTTTAGTGATTTAGAACAGCTCTTCTGCGCCAGAGCCGGAAGAATAAATACTGTCTTCCAAACGGTCTCCAGCGTATTCGGTAGGCTCAGTGCCTTTTTCAAAGTATTCGAACATCGATGTGCTGTCTACTTTGTGCGTTAGCATGCCAGTGTTGCGATCAATACGAACACGAATGATGTTATCTGGAATATTTTTACCTTGCTCAGGTGTTTCTTCTAGTGCAACGCGCATAAAGTCAATCCAAGCGGGTTCTGCGGTTTTCGCACCCGATTCAGCACCAGAAATTTGGCCTTTGCCTAGGTTGCTATTAACTGTTGTGCGACCAAGGGCGCGTGAGTGATCATCAAAACCAACCCAAGCAATGGCAACAACACCAGGGCCATAGCCGTTGTACCAAGCATCTTTGGAGTCATTCGTTGTACCCGTTTTACCACCGATATCACGACGCCCCAGTTTTTGTGCACGCCAGCCAGTACCGTTCCACCCCGTACCTTCACGCCAGTTACCACCACCCCAAATGTTGCTGTACATCATCTCACGCATCAAGAATGCGTTTTGCTCAGAGATAACTTGTGGAGCATATTGAGGTTCATCATTTTCCAGTGCGTTGTCTGTTGCCAAACCATCAATCGCGACGTCTTGTTCGCCAAACTCATCGGCATAGCGATTGTCTGGCTGAGCGCTCATTTGTGGGCAATCCTTATGACAAACGCTCTTTGGATTCGCTTTAAACAGCACTTCACCGAATGCATCTTCCACGCGTTCTACGTAGAACGGTTCGACGTAATAACCTCCGTTCGCAAATACAGAGTAGCCTTGTGCCACTTTCATTGGTGTTAAGCTACCAGCACCGAGCGCGATGGTCTCTGAACGTGGTACTTGGTTAATATCAAAACCAAAACGAGTAAGGTACTGACGAGTTTCATCAAGGCCTACTTCACGCAGCGTACGCACTGCCATCACGTTCTTTGACTGAGCTAAGCCGAGGCGAAGGCGAGTTGGACCGCCATAGGTTGGTGGTGAGTTTTTAGGTCGCCAAGCCGAACCAGAACCTGCGTCCCATTTGTTAATTGGCGCATCGTTGATCAGAGTGGCTAAGGTAAGTCCCTTGTCAATTGCAGCTGAGTAGATAAATGGTTTGATACTTGAGCCAACCTGACGCACTGACATAGTGGCACGGTTAAACTTACTATGAACAAAGTTAAAACCACCCACTAACGATAATATCGCACCATTTTCCGGGTTCATCGCGACAAACGCGGTGTTCGCTGTTGGCACTTGGCTCAGTTTCCAGCTTTGTGTCGTGTTGTCATCTTCATTGGTTTCGCTCACTTCGCGAACCCAAACTTGTTGACCCGTCGCTAGCACATCATGCGCTGATTTTGGTGTTGAACCTTGGCGGTTTTCGGTGATGTATTTACGTGCCCAATGCATTCCAGTCCAAGGAATGGTCTGCTCTTCATGGTTTTTAACCCAAACTTGCGCAGTTTTATCATCGACTTTTGTCACGACGGCAGGGTAAAGGTCACCATAAGTTGGTTGCTTCTTAAGGTGCTTTTCTATTTGCTCGCTGTTCCAAGCGGTTTCACCTTCTTTCCAAAGCACTTTCTCCGCACCGCGGTAGCCGTGACGTTCATCGTATGACAGCAGATTATTTACCACGGATGTATTCGCGGCATCTTGCAGTTTAGAGTCCACCGTCATGTAGATATTCAAGCCAGAGGTATAGGCTTCTTCTTCACCATACTCTTTCACGGCCCATGCACGAGCTAGTTCTGCCACATAAGGAGCTGAAAGTTCAATTTCAGCACTGTGGTAACGCGCCACGATAGGTTCGTTGCGTGCTTCGTCATACTGTTCTTGCGTGATGTATTTTTCATCAAGCATTCGCATTAACACGACGTTACGGCGTTTTGTCGCACGCTCAAGAGAGTAAATTGGGTTCATCGTTGATGGCGCTTTTGGCATCCCTGCGAGTGTCGCAAGTTCGCTTAACGTCAATTCATCAAGGCTCTTACCAAAGTAAACTTGAGCGGCCGCACCAAAACCATATGAGCGGTAACCAAGGAAGATTTTATTGACATAAAGTTCCATGATTTCTTGCTTACTCAGAAGCTGCTCAATGTGGATAGCAATGAAAATCTCTTTAATCTTACGCATGATCTTCTTCTCATTAGATAAGAAGAAGTTACGCGCTAGCTGTTGCGTAATGGTACTTGCGCCCTGCTTAGCGGAACCTGAGATCGCAACTACAACGGCTGCACGAGTGATGCCGATAGGATCGATACCTGGGTGTTCGTAAAAACGGCTATCTTCGGTTGCGATTAGCGCATGAATTAAGTCTTGAGGAATTTCATCATAAGTAACAGGAATACGACGCTTTTCACCGAACTGTGCGATCAGCTTCCCGTCTTGACTAAACACCTGCATAGGTGTTTGTAATTCAACGTCTTTTAGAGTTGCAACATCTGGCAATTCAGGCTTCACGTACTGATAGAAGCCAAATATTGTGGTGACTCCAAGAATTATGCAAATCAATGTTAAAAATAATAAACGCTTTATGAACTTCACCGGAGAATCCCTGATTGGTTGAGGCTGTGTAACGGCAAACCCTTGTACTCTTAGGTCAAAAATTTAGCACATAGAGATATTAACTCTTATTTGGGTGCTAATAACAACCTTTGCACGAAGAAATTTCGGAGCGAGAGTAAGAGATGGATAAGCTAATCGTTACCGGCATCGATATAGGCCATAACAGCCTCAAAGCCGTAGTACTTAAACCCACAGGCAACAATTACGCTCTGTTGGGTTACAAAGAAATATTACTAAAGGAAGGTATTGTCGCTGAAAATAACACTATAAATCATCAAGAAATTGTAAAGACCCTAAAGCTGATTAAAAAAGAACTGCCTTTTGGTGCTAAAAAGGTCGCAATTTCAGTGCCTGATAATTCGGTGATCAGTAAAAAACTGCAAATAGAACAAAACCTTGAAGATAGCGAAGTTGAGTTTGCTGTGATTCAGGCATTTTCTCATCAATCGCCATTCCCTGTCGAAGAGCTGAGTTTAGACTTCGTCCGTCTTCGTGCCGAAGATGGGTTGCGTGGGACTGATAACTATCAAGTGTTTGCGACAAGAAAAGATGTGGTCGATAGTCGCGTGGATGCATTACAAAAATCCGGACTAAAACCCGTTTTAGTGGACGTGCATTCACAAAGTCTTGGTCATATCTGGAAGCTCACCGCCGATCGCTTTCCTGACAAAAATAAGTACTGCTTACTCGATATTGGCACCTCATCGAGCTCCTTTACCATGTTTACCGAACAAGGTGAGCTGTTTCACAAAGAGTTTGCTTGCGGCACACGCGGAGCAAACAGCCCTGTTCAAGATGATTTGATGTCCGATGATGCTCAGGAGAAAACAGAGCTGTTTAATCGCCAAATCGTGGAACGGGTGAAACGTCAGATGCAGCTCTACACTTCAATTAATGGCTCGCAAAATATCAAAGGTATCTGGTTATCAGGGGAAGGAGCTTCGACACCAATGCTCGCGGAAGAGTTATCTCAGCAACTGTCACTAGAGTGTGAATTGCTAAACCCGCTAGGGCTATTTGAGATGAAGGTGTCCAAACGTAAGCGTCGTGCCGCGGATTGGCAGCATTTCTCTACAGCAGCAGGACTCGCGATTCGAGGCATTCATTGGCTAGGAGGTGCGCGTGCTTTATCGCATTAATTTACTTCCTTGGCGAGAGAACCAAAGAGAAGAGCACCGACGTCGTTTCATTAGCTTGGTCGCGTTAGGCGTGTTGGTCGCCATTGGTATTCAATGGGGTATTGGAAAGTTTTTTGAGTACCAACAAGATCAGCAGCAGGAGCGGCTTGATTACCTCACTCACTACATTGCTGAGCTCGACCAGCGTATTGAAGCAATGAAAATCGCCGAGCAAGAGCACAGCAAAATCCTCGAACGTTTAAAAGTGGTTGAAGGGTTACAAAACGGTAGAAACAAAACGACCGAGTTTATGAACTTGATGCCAGCCGTCATTCCTGAAGGTGTATATGTCGACAAGATCAAAATGAATGATCTGGAAATTGAGATCTCGGGGATCTCTGATAGCACTCCAAAACTTGCCACGATGCTGGACAACATGGAGCGTTCGGCCAAGTTGAATGATGTAGAAATGCACTCCATCGTTCACGGAAAAGCGCGTTTTGGAAAAGAGTTCCAAACGTTCAAAGTGTCTTTCATGTTCAAAGTGCCGGAGAAGAAAGTGGAGGCCCAGCATGGTTGATTGGCAGGATCTCGAAATAGATGAAATGGCAGAGTGGCCATTGTTGCCTCAGCTTGTGGTTATCGCGCTGCTGATTTTCCTCATTCAAGGTTTTGGCTATTGGTTTTACCTTAAGCCAAAAGAAGAGCAATTGAATAACTTGGTCCAGCAGGAGCAGACGCTCAAGGTAGCACTGAAGATCAAAGCGAACAAAGTAGCTGCATTGCCTCAGCTTCAATCTCAATTGGATGAACTCACCACGCGTTACGAGTTATTGCTACAACAACTGCCCGCGCAAAAAGAGTTGGCTACGATGCTCGCTTCGGTGAATGAACTCGGTATCGACAATAAGTTGACCTTTACTCGTATCGACTGGGGTGAAAAGCAATCAGAGCATTTCCTCTATCGTCTTCCTTTAAACATTGAGTTAACGGGAGATTTTCATGACATCGGACATTTTTCTCAGGCGATAGCAACGCTACCTCGAATCATCACGTTTAAAGATGTGACTTGGCAGCGTGTCAGCCAAGAAAGTGAAACTCTGCACTTTAGGGTACGAGCCAATACCTATCAGTTTAAGCCAGAGGAGACGAACAATGACAAGTAAGCATTTGTTACTGGTACTGATGGGGTCTCTGCTACTTGGATGTCAGGCGAATGATGAGTCATTAACGGATTTTATTCGAGGGGTGGAGAGTCAGGCGCGTCGAGATGTCGAGAAACTTAAGCCTGCAGATAAGTATGTTGCCGTCACGTACGCACCTGAAGTACAGCGTGCGCCCTTTGAGTTACCAAAAGAAGCCACGATCGCCACTCAGCCCGTTGCAAGAAAAGATTGCTGGCAACCGCCTTCAAGAAGGCGCACTGGCAAATTAGAAAAATTCCCATTAAGCCAATTACGTTTGAAAGGAGTTATGGGCATGGGTAATACGGTTTCTGGTCTCGTTCAAGCACCCAACGGCACCGTTTATAAAGTGAAGCCGGGGCAATACCTCGGACGCAACAATGGCAAAGTGACCCATGTCAGCCATTCCTATTTGTTAATTAATGAAACGTTGCCCGACGGCTTAGGGTGTTGGCAGAAGCGTAAAGTTAAGTTGGCTTTGAGATAGCCCCATTTATTTTTGATATTGAGTAATGAAAATGAGACAAGGATTAACACGTACACCAAGGATACTAACTGGGCTCTTCTCCTTATGGTTGTTTGTATTTTTAGCCCCTTTAGTGGCAGCAGAAGAAGTATCGTCTAATGCCTTAAAGAGTATCGATTTTCGCACTAATAAAGATAAAGACGCCGTTATTGTCGTTGAACTGGCGTCACCTGCCGCGATTGTTGATGTCAAACGCGTACAGGAAGGGTTAAGTATCGATTTGCTTAATACTTCGGTAAAAGACGAGCAACTGTATCTCCTAGACGTAAAAGATTTCTCGACTGTGGTTGAAAGTGTAGAGGTGTTTCGCGATACCTCAACTACGCGCTTGGTTGCGCACATTAATGAAGAATATACGCATGATTACCGTTTAACGGGGCGATTCTTGGAAATCAAAGTGGCTAAGATCAAACCCAATGAGAAAGCCCCGGATAAAAGCATTCTAGAAAAAGAAGGCAAGCTCATTTCAATTAACTTCCAAGATATTCCTGTACGTAACGTGTTACAGCTGATTGCTGACTACAACCAGTTCAACTTGGTTGTCTCAGACTCCGTAGAAGGTAACCTCACACTTCGTCTTGATGGTGTTCCGTGGCAGCAAGTGTTGGATATTATTTTGCAAGTTAAGGGGTTAGATAAGCGTGTTGATGGCAACGTGATTCTGGTTGCTCCAACAGATGAGCTTGATCTGCGCGAAAAACAGCAACTCGAAAAGCAGCAGCTAGAACAAACGATGGGAGAGCTTTCGTCTGAAATCATCAAGGTAAACTTCGCTAAAGCATCAGATATTGCAGAGATGATCAACGGAGAAGGGAACATCAGTATGTTGTCTGAGCGAGGCAGTATGACCATTGATGAGCGGACTAACTCGTTATTGATTCGTGAGCTACCTGAAAACATTGAAGTGATTCGAGAAATTATTGAATCTTTGGATATCCCGGTGAAGCAGGTTCAAATTGAAGCGCGTATTGTGACCATCAATGAAGGCAACATGGACGAGTTGGGAATTCGCTGGGGCTTTACCTCTATTAATGGCAATAACACGGTTGGTGGTTCTATCGAAAACAACCTTGCCACGATCGGTTTATATAACGGTGGTGGTGAAGGAGAAGACGGTGGTGACGGTGATGGAGTAGGTATCGATGACTTTCTAAACGTAAACTTAGCTGCAACCAGTCCAAACGCGACCAGCATTGCTTTTCAGGTTGCAAAATTAGGCTCAGACACCTTGTTAGACCTCGAGCTTTCTGCGCTGCAACAAGAGTCCAAAGCTGAGATTATCTCAAGTCCACGTTTGATCACTACCAATAAGAAGCCTGCCTATATTGAGCAAGGTACCGAGATACCTTATCTAGAGTCCTCATCAAGTGGTGCTACGACGGTAACGTTCAAAAAAGCAGTATTGAGTTTGAAGGTGACGCCACAAATTACACCGGATAACCGTCTTGTGTTGGACTTAAGCGTTACGCAAGATAGACCTGGACAAGTCGTGAAAACAGGCACTGGTGAAGCCGTTGCGATTGATACTCAGCGTATCGGGACGCAAGTGTTAGTAAATAACGGTGAAACCGTCGTTCTTGGTGGTATTTTCCAGCACAGCATTACTAACTCGGTGGACAAAGTGCCTTTGTTAGGCGATCTGCCACTATTAGGTGCGCTTTTCCGTCGAAGTTATGAAAATGTTGGCAAAAGTGAGCTGTTAATTTTCGTCACCCCTAAGGTGGTGATTCAGTAGTTCTACCTCGTGAAAAACTGATTAAATCAAAAATAAAGTTGCAATAGTGGCACCATGCTTGGATAATTTCGGGTCTTATCACGAATTATCTGTGAGGAACTGGTGCCACAAGCCTTGTAGAACAGCGATTTAGCTGTGTTTTCTTGTGGCGATCTTATTGAATCAATGTTGTAAATTACTGCTAAACATGGCTGAGAAACGTAATATTTTCCTTGTTGGCCCAATGGGCGCCGGCAAAAGTACAATTGGTAGACATCTAGCACAGCAACTGCATATGGAGTTTGTTGACTCCGATACAGTGATCGAAGAACGCACTGGTGCAGACATCTCTTGGGTTTTTGATGTAGAAGGTGAAGAAGGCTTCCGCAAGCGTGAAGAAGCGGTACTTGAAGACCTAACACAAGAGCAAGGCATCGTGCTTGCGACTGGCGGTGGCTCTGTTAAGAGCAAAGAAAACCGTAATCGTCTTTCGGCACGTGGTGTTGTTGTTTACTTAGAAACGACGATTGAAAAGCAACTTGCGCGCACAAACCGTGACAAGAAGCGTCCTCTACTTCAAACGGACAACCCTCGCGAAGTATTGGAGCAATTAGCTGAAGAACGTAATCCTCTGTATGAAGAAGTAGCGGATTACACTGTTCGCACTGACGATCAGAGTGCAAAAGTGGTAGCCAACCAGATCGTAAAAATGCTAGAAGAGAGATAAGTTTTTATCTTTTTTTAATTGGAGCAAACCGATGGAACGGATTACGGTCAACCTAGCTGAGCGTAGCTACCCAATCTCTATTGGCGCCGGGTTATTTGAGGACCCGGCGTACCTCTCTCAAGTTCTCTCAAACAAAAATGCAAAACAAAAAGTTGTTGTGATCAGTAATGTCACAGTGGCGCCTTTGTATGCTGACAAAATTTTAAAGCAGCTCGAGCAGCTCGGTTGTAGTGCATCCTTGTTAGAATTGCCTGACGGCGAACAGTACAAAAACTTGGATGTGTTTAACCAAGTGATGGACTTCCTCCTCGAGGGGAATTACGCTCGTGATGTTGTGATCATCGCGTTAGGTGGTGGCGTTATTGGCGACCTTGTGGGTTTTGCTTCTGCCTGTTACCAGCGTGGGGTCGACTTTATTCAAATACCAACGACATTACTATCTCAAGTGGATTCTTCGGTGGGTGGAAAAACCGCGGTTAACCATCCGTTGGGTAAGAACATGATAGGTGCGTTTTACCAACCTAAAGCCGTGATCATCGATACCAACTGTTTATCGACGTTGCCTGAGCGTGAATTCGCAGCAGGTATCGCAGAAGTCATTAAGTACGGCATCATTTACGATGCAGACTTTTTTGTATGGTTGGAAGAAAACCTTGAACGCTTGTACGCGTTGGATGAAGAAGCGCTAACTTATGCCATTGCACGTTGCTGTGAAATAAAAGCGGAAGTGGTAGCTCAGGATGAGAAAGAATCGGGCATCCGCGCTCTGCTCAACTTAGGTCACACCTTTGGTCATGCGATTGAAGCTGAGCTTGGCTACGGCAATTGGCTGCATGGTGAAGCGGTTTCTGCTGGCACGGTTATGGCGGCCAAAACTTCGCATCTGCGCGGTCTTATCTCAGCAGAGCAATTTGAGCGTATTGTTGCGATTTTACGTCGTGCCAAACTGCCTGTTCATACTCCAGAAAGTATGAGCTTCGATGACTTCCTCAAACATATGATGCGAGATAAAAAAGTCCTCTCTGGTCAATTAAGATTAGTTCTACCTACAGGCATTGGTAGTGCCGAGGTCATTGCTGATACGACACAAGACGTACTCAAACAGGCGATAGACTTCGGTCGCGATATTTAACCTTGTAATGGCGCCTTTGGGCGTCATTCTTGTAGTGTATTAAGGTTATTAGATGAGTGTTGCTCACGTTCTGGAATTAGATTCTCAAATCGAGTTGCTTGATAGGTTAGGATTGCTGACTAATTTTGGTTCCAACTTCATTGCGATTAATGGTCATGATGGTTATGGAAAATCTTGGTTAGCGCAGCGATACCTTGAAGTGGGTGCCAGTAACAAGAATCAATGTTTGTTACTTTGTCATTCTAATCAAGATGATGTGCAGCGCCGCATCCTTATTTTGAGTCAACTGGTTTCGGACGCATTGTTTAATCAGCAAGAACCTTTACTTGATAGCCTCGAAAGACTATTGGGTGATGAGCCTTGTGATATCGCGATTGTGGTTGATGATGCGCATTTATTAAGTGAGACGCTCGTTTCTGAGCTTTGGATGCTGGTTTTAGAGGCGCATCATAAGCCGAATTGGACCATCAATGTCTTATTATTTACGCAGTCTGGGCGCTTAGAAGGATTGCTGTCACGTCTCAGTTACGGACAAGAGATAAAGCCTGTTGAGCTTGATATTGATATGTTGTCCGAAGTGGAAGCCCGTCGTTTCTTTGAATCACTTGTTGCGCGCTATGTTGATGATGAGGCGGAGAAGCGGGTTCGAGATGCATTTAAAAAAGTTGACCCAGTACCGGGTGACATCATGGCGTTAGGAGAGATGAAAGTGGAAAAAAGGATCATTATCCGCTCGATTGTCGGTTCACCGCTGAATATTGCGTTAGTGGTATTAGCATTACTGTTGCTTGCTGCTGGTGGCTATTGGTGGATGTATAATCAACCAAGCCCTGATGATAAAGCGCAGCAAATTGCTGGTAGTTTAGAGCAAACGGCTATCCCAACTTTTGAAGAGTCAGGAATCAGTGCTGCGCAGTCTTCACTACAATCTGTGACTGATGACACTAGCAGTGGCCTTGATGGCTCTGGCGCGATTGATGATTCTGATTCATTACCGCCAGCAGTAACGGAAGAAGTGGCGAGCGTTGGCAGTGATGACAATCAACAGAGAGTGGTGATTGAGTCGAATGTGGTCGATGCATTGCTTGAAGGTAAAGCTGATTCAGCAGACACAAAAGCGATTGATGATATCGTAGGTACTGATAAAGCAGAAACTGCTGATGAAACTGACTCTCCTTTGATTAAAGTCGTAAAACCAAATCAAGGTATGACGCAAACTTCTGCTCAGTCAGGAGAAGACGGTACGAAGCAGCCTGTGGTTAAGTTTTCATTTGCTCGCGAAGAATTAAAAGCACTATCACCAAGAGCCTATACACTGCAGCTTGCTGCTATGACGTCAATGGAGGATGTACAAGCCTTCCTCGATGAGCATCAGCTGAATAATCAAGTACGAATTTATCCTACCGTTCGCAATGACACCGAGTGGTATATCATCACATACCAAGATTATCCGACAATTCAAATGGCTCGCGATGCCGTTGCAAGCTTGCCTGATTCGGTTAAGTCGGTGAGTCCTTGGGCAAAATCACTCCGTCAGGTTCATCGCGAAATTGATCGCGTGAAATAAACCTGAGCTTCGCTGAAAAATATGTTACATTCCGCAGCCTTAATTTTTGGTCGATAGATAGAGCAGTAGATGAAAAAGCAACGAGCCTTTCTTAAATGGGCAGGAGGAAAATACGGACTGGTTGAAGACATCCAACGTCATTTACCGCCGGCTCGAAAGCTAGTTGAACCTTTTGTTGGCGCGGGCTCAGTGTTTCTGAATACCGACTATGACCATTACCTACTGGCAGATATCAACCCAGATCTGATCAATCTGTACAACCTACTGAAAGAACGCCCTGAAGAGTATATCTCTGAAGCGAAGCGTTGGTTTGTTGCCGAGAATAACCGTAAAGAAGCCTACTTACACATTCGCGCTGAGTTTAATAAAACAGATGACGTGATGTACCGCTCTTTGGCGTTTTTGTACATGAACCGCTTTGGTTTTAATGGCCTATGCCGTTACAACAAAAAAGGCGGCTTTAACGTTCCGTTTGGTTCATATAAAAAACCTTACTTCCCAGAGGCGGAATTGGAGTTTTTTGCCGAAAAAGCCAAGAAAGCCACGTTCGTTTGTGAAGGTTATCCAGAAACTTTTCGCCGAGCACGTAAGGGGAGTGTGGTGTATTGCGATCCCCCTTATGCACCGCTTTCAAACACGGCAAATTTCACCTCATACGCAGGTAATGGTTTCACGTTGGATGATCAGGCTGCATTAGCCGACATTGCTGAAAGAACGGCGACTGAGCGTGGTATTCCGGTTCTGATTTCTAACCACGACACTACGTTGACGCGTCGGTTGTATCACGGTGCAGATCTCAATGTAGTAAAAGTAAAGCGCACCATTAGCCGCAATGGCAGTGGTCGTAATAAAGTCGATGAGCTTCTTGCGCTTTTTCATGCCCCTGAGATGGATCAACCAAGCTCTTAGTTCTCACACTATTAAATCTAAATAGTGGATCTCCCCACTGGCTTCGGTAGAATTGCGCGCAGATTGTTTGCTCATTACTACTGAGGTCAGGTATGAAAGATTTTCTTATTGCTCCATCCATTTTATCGGCAGATTTTGCTCGTCTCGGTGAAGATGTCGAGAAAGTACTCGCAGCGGGTGCGGATGTGGTGCATTTCGACGTTATGGATAACCACTATGTACCAAACCTGACTTTTGGTGCGCCTGTGTGTAAAGCACTACGCGATTATGGCATCACAGCGCCAATCGATGTTCACCTAATGGTGAAACCCGTTGACCGTATTATTCCTGATTTCGCAAAAGCGGGTGCGTCGATGATTACGTTCCATGTAGAAGCTTCTGATCATGTAGACCGTACACTGCAGTTAATTAAAGAGCACGGCTGTCAGGCTGGTGTGGTACTAAACCCAGCAACGCCACTTGCAAGTCTTGAGTTTATTATGGATAAAGTCGACATGATTCTACTGATGTCGGTAAACCCTGGTTTTGGTGGTCAATCATTCATTCCTCATACACTAGATAAACTGCGTGCCGTTCGTAAGATGATTGACGAGTCTGGCCGTGATATCCGCTTAGAAATCGATGGCGGTGTGAAGGTTGACAACATTCGTGAAATTGCAGAAGCGGGCGCAGACATGTTTGTTGCAGGCTCGGCGATTTTCGGTCAGCCAGATTACAAACAAGTGATCGACCAAATGCGCACGGAACTGGCTGAAGTGAAATAAGTCCTGATATACGCGCGATAATGCCCTGATTTTACAGGCTGTCACTTTATTGGCAGCCTTTGTTATTTCTAGCGTTGGATGAAATAAAATATCCCCTGCGTTGAGCAAATAATCACTTGCCTATTTTGCGCCCTTTCTGTACTATTCGTGCTCCTTAAACTCAGTCAATTATCTTTAGTTCCTTGCTTCCTCTGGACGACTGAGCCATTTGTGGAAGCTGAATAATCCGTAAGGAGCAACCAATGCGTCATTACGAAATCGTATTCATGGTGCACCCAGATCAAAGCGAGCAAGTTGCTGGCATGATCGAGCGTTACACTGGTTCAATCACTGAAGCTGGCGGTAAAATCCACCGTCTAGAAGACTGGGGCCGTCGTCAACTGGCTTACCCAATCAACAAGCTTCACAAAGCTCACTACGTTCTTATGAACGTTGAAGCTGACCAAGCTGTAATTGATGAGCTAGAAACTGCTTTCCGTTTCAACGATGCAGTTCTACGTAACATGATCATGCGTACTAAAGCAGCGATCACTGAGCAATCTATCATGCTTAAGCAAAAAGAAGAGCGTGCTCCACGTCGTGAAGAGCGTTCTGAAGCTAAGCCTGAAGCTAAGTCAGAAGCTGCTGAGTAAGTTTTCTTATGGCCAATCGAATGGAGCTGAGCGGCACCATTGCCAAACCGCCCATTCGTAGTAAAAGCCCTGGTGGCATTGAACACTGTCGGTTTTGGCTGGAGCATCGCTCTACTATTATCGAAGCTGACTTACCTCGACAAGTTTATTGTCGTATGCCGGTAGTCGTCAGCGGGCTTGGGTCACAAGCACTAACTCAGAATTTAGTTCAAGGCAGTAACATTAAGGTAAGTGGTTTTGTCACTTATCAAACCGGCCGAAATGGCGTGGGAAAATTAGTGTTACACGCCGACAACATTACTCAAATTTAAGATCAGGAGATAGCCCATGGCTCGTTTCTTCCGTCGTCGTAAATTCTGCCGTTTCACTGCAGAAGGCGTACAAGAGATTGATTACAAAGACGTAGCAACTCTTAAAAACTACATCACTGAAGCTGGTAAAATCGTACCTAGCCGTATCACTGGTACAAGCGCTAAGTACCAGCGTCAACTAGCACGTGCTATCAAGCGTTCACGCTACCTAGCTCTACTACCGTACACTGACAAGCATCAGTAATCGGTTCATTTTATTAAGAAAGAGGATTAAGCAATGCAAGTTATTCTACTTGATAAAATTGGTAACCTAGGTGGTCTTGGCGATACTGCAAACGTTAAATCTGGCTACGCTCGTAACTTCCTTATCCCACAAGGTAAAGCAGTTATGGCAACTAAAGCTAACGTTGAAATGTTTGAAGCTCGTCGTGCTGAACTAGAAGCTAAAGTTGCTGAGCAACTAGCTGCTGCAGAAGCTCGCGCAGAGAAAGTTAACGCTCTAGAAGCTGTAGTTATCGCTTCTAAAGCTGGTGACGAAGGCAAACTATTCGGTTCTATCGGTACTCGTGACATCGCTGACGCTATCACAGCTGCAGGCGTTGAAGTTGCTAAGAGCGAAGTTCGCCTTCCTGAAGGTGCTCTACGTACAACTGGTGAGTTCGAGATCAGCGTTCAACTTCACTCTGAGGTTTTCGCAACTGTGAACCTACAAGTTGTTGCTGCTGAGTAATTCAGTATCAAGACGAAATACTAAAAAGCACCTCTTCGGAGGTGCTTTTTTTATTTCTAAAACTGGGAGAAAAAACGGGTTAAAAAGCGAAGAGTAAATTAACGGAAAATACGCTATCCGCTTTGCTTAAGCCTTCAGGCACTTTATCGTGATACTGACGAGAGTGTGCCAGTTTCAGTGCAATATCTTCAGTAATATCATTGGTCACGCTGAGTTCACTATCGGCCCGAGTGTTACTTTTACCTGTTACCAACGTAATATCAGCCGCGAAACTCAAATTATCTAGTGCGTGCCAAGTCGTATTGATATTCCCTCGAAAAATGCCTTCTCGAACGATATCGGGAAAGACAATGTCGTCATCATCTATCTCATCTAAATTTGGTTCTTGATAACGAAAACCAGGACCGACTTCTACCTCTAAAATGAAGTTTTCAGTGTAGGAGAACTGGTAACCCAAACCGCCTGATAATGTGTAGTCTTTAAAATAGGCACTGTAACGAGAATCCACCCCTTTAAAGCTGCCATACAAATACGTTTTAGGACCTAACTTGTAGTCACTCTGTAGGGCGTAGGTGGATGAGCGTTTGTCTTCTTCACCGTCTTTGTACAAGTTGTAGTACTTCCATTCACCATTAGAACGGTGTCGACCTGACGTATATTCAGCACTCAAACGAGCATTCAGGGAACGAGAGTCCGTGTTACCTGTGTGAGCTTGATAGCCGAACTCCACCTCGGTTTTTAATGGGTCGGGCACATCAATATTTTGCTCTGGCTGTACTGATTCGTCAGCATACGATGCACTAGCGCATAGTAGGCTAAAGCTAAGTAACCAGTATCGGGACACATCAACCTCGAACGTAATTAAAAAGGAGGGGCATGATACTGATACAGATATTTTGTTGGGTCAATGGTAGGTTAATTTTTATTAGAGCTGGGCGGAAGAACCAGGCTATTACTTGTGCGGTTCGCATGTTGATTTCTTAACAAGTAATTGTCGCTTCGGGGAAGCATCTCAGTTAGGTTAAGGTTATAATCGTGGGTCAATAGTAGTTATCGAGCAAAGTCATGGCGGAAAACAGAAATCGCAAACCTTCAGACAGTCAGGTCGACGCAATCAAAGTGCCACCTCACTCACTAGAAGCCGAGCAATCAGTAATTGGTGGTCTTTTACTGGACAATGAACGTTGGGACACCGTTGCCGAACGTGTTGTAAGCAGTGATTTCTATAGTCGTCCGCATCGCCTAATTTTTGAAGGTGTAAAAACAATTCTTGAAGCGGGCAAGCCTCTCGATCTTATTACTTTATCGGAATACCTGGAACGTCACGAGCAATTAGAAGATGTGGGCGGTTTTGCTTACCTTGCAGATTTGGCGAAAAATACGCCAAGTGCCGCTAACATTAACGCATACGCTGATATTGTTGCCGAACGTGCGATCGTCCGTGGTTTGATCGGTGTCGCGAATGAAATTGCTGACGCGGGCTATGACCCTCAAGGTCGCAGTTCTGAAGATTTAATAGACATGGCGGAGAGTAAAGTTTTTGCTATCGCCGAGTCTCGAACTAGTGAAAACGAAGGACCACAAAACGTCGACAACATCCTCGAAAAGACGTTAGAACGTATCGAGTTGTTGTATAAAACGCCACAAGATGGTGTTACCGGAGTCGATACCGGTTTCACAGATCTCAATAAGAAAACCGCAGGTTTGCAAGGTTCTGATTTGGTGATTGTCGCGGCGCGTCCATCGATGGGTAAAACGACCTTTGCGATGAACTTGTGTGAAAATGCGGCCATGCAACAAGAGAAGCCTGTGCTTATTTTCTCGCTAGAGATGCCAGCCGAGCAGTTGATGATGCGTATGTTGGCCTCTTTGTCTCGCGTTGACCAAACCAAGATCCGTACGGGTCAGCTGGATGACGAAGACTGGGCGCGTATTTCTTCTACTATGGGTATCTTGATGCAGAAGAAAAACATGTACATTGATGACAGCTCCGGTCTAACTCCGACCGAAGTGCGTTCACGCGCTCGCCGTATCGCACGTGAACATGGCGGTCTGTCGATGATCATGGTCGACTACCTTCAGCTTATGCGCGTGCCTGCACTCTCTGATAACCGTACGCTGGAAATCGCGGAGATTTCGCGCTCTCTGAAAGCGCTGGCAAAAGAGCTGAATGTGCCCGTCGTGGCGCTGTCTCAGCTTAACCGTTCCCTAGAGCAACGTTCAGATAAACGCCCAGTAAACTCGGACTTGCGTGAGTCGGGCTCTATCGAGCAGGATGCCGACTTGATCATGTTCATCTACCGTGACGAGGTATATCACCCAGATAGCCCATACAAAGGTACGGCAGAAATCATCATTGGTAAGCAACGTAACGGCCCTATCGGCTCTGTACGTCTCACCTTCCAAGGTCAACACTCGCGCTTTGACAACTACGCGGGTCCTGCATTCGATATTGATGATGAGTAACCCCATGAGCTATATGAAAGCGGCCAAGGCGTGCATTGATTTGTCTGCGTTGCAGCACAACTTACAGCGCGTGAAAGCGCAAGCGCCCCAAAGTAAAGTGATGGCTGTAGTGAAGGCCAATGGCTATGGTCACGGATTACGTCACGTTGCAAAACATGCCAACCATGCGGATGCCTTTGGTGTTGCGCGCATTGAAGAAGCGTTGCAACTGCGCGCTTGTGGCGTGGTAAAGCCGATTCTATTGCTAGAAGGTTTTTACTCTCCAGGTGACTTACCTGTTCTTGTGACGAACAACATCCAAACGGTGGTTCATTGTGAAGAGCAGCTTATCGCCTTGGAGCAAGCCGACCTTGAAACTCCGGTTGTCGTGTGGCTTAAGATTGACAGTGGGATGCACCGTCTTGGCGTTCGCCCTGAGCAATATGATGAGTTTGTCACGCGGTTGAAAGAGTGTCCAAACGTAGCCAAGCCGTTACGTTACATGAGTCACTTTGGCTGTGCAGATGAGCTGGATAGCCATATCACTCCCCAACAGATTGAGCTGTTTAAGTCGTTGACCTCTGGTTGTCAGGGGGAGCGTTCACTTGCGGCCTCTGCGGGGTTGTTGGCATGGCCTCAAAGCCATTTGGATTGGGTTCGTCCGGGCATCATCATGTATGGTGTATCGCCATTTGATGACAAGACCGCACAAGATCTGGGGTATCAACCCGTGATGACACTTAAATCCCATCTTATTGCGGTACGTGAAGTTAAGAAGGGCGAAAGTGTTGGCTACGGCGGTATGTGGACCAGTCAGCGAGATACAAAAGTCGGTGTCATCGCAGTAGGGTATGGCGACGGTTACCCAAGAAGTGCCCCGAATGGCACTCCGGTTTGGGTAAATGGTCGTAAAGTACCTATCGCAGGTCGAGTTTCCATGGATATGCTGACGGTCGATTT
The DNA here is from genome assembly GCF_055393305.1 of Vibrio sp. JCM 18905. Lineage (NCBI taxonomy): Bacteria > Pseudomonadati > Pseudomonadota > Gammaproteobacteria > Vibrionales > Vibrionaceae > Vibrio > Vibrio sp. JCM 18905. The sequence goes on from NZ_AP043880.1 coordinate 489,563, forward strand.
GGGACCAGATGCAACGGATAAAGTCAGCGACGAAGCGATTCTTTGGGGGAAAGAGCTCCCAGTAGAAGAAGTGGCGGGTCACATTGGTACCATTGCGTATGAACTCGTGACTAAGCTAACGCCTCGCGTCGAGATGGAGTACTCAAAATAAACAGCGAAAGGCTAACCTAAGGTTAGCCTTTGTTTTATCTACTCACCGTTAATCGTAGCAATAACGCGGCGGCCGCCGCCATAGTCTCGGTGCTCACCTAAGTAAATGCCCTGCCATGTTCCTAAAGCTAATCGACCATTTTGGATTGGTATCGTCACACTACTGCCAAGTAGGGATGCTTTAATGTGTGCTGGCATGTCGTCATCCCCCTCATAGGTGTGCTGATAATAAGGAGCACGCTCTGGCACAAACTTATTGAAGTGCGCTTCCATATCCATACGCACGGTTGGATCAGCATTCTCATTTAAGGTCAAACTGGCGGAGGTATGTTGAATAAATAGGTGTAATAAACCTACCGAAAGCTCGTTTATTTGTGGTAATTGTTGTTCAATTTCATCAGTTATTAGGTGAAAACCGCGGCTTCTCGCTTTTAATTGCAGTGTTTTTTGTGCCCACATACGTGTTCCTTTGGAAATTTATAAATTGGCGTCTATCCTATTCCAATTAGAGCCTGTCATTAGTAAGTGATATGATTCTTGTCATCGTAAATGAATTGTTCATTTTCAGGGCAGGGAACGTGACCTAACTCAATGTGAGTGTAAATACTCTCAGTCATAATTGGCACCTGAAAAAAAATTACAAAGACTTGTTTTGTGGCAATTCGCCCAAACATCTAATTAATATTCTATTTGCTAAATCGGGGATTCCACAGTTTTCGCTAGACTGTAAGGAATGGAACCTACTGTAACATCGGGATAAAGACCATGTTGAAAAATATCAATCCAACGCAAACACAAGCTTGGAAAGCGCTAACTGCGCATTTCGAATCTGCACAAGATATGGATCTTAAAGAGTTATTTGCTCAAGACGCAGCGCGTTTCGACAAATACTCTGCACGTTTCGGCTCAGACATCCTAGTCGATTACTCAAAGAACCTCATCAATGAGGAAACTCTGAAGCACCTCTTCGCTCTTGCGAACGAGACTGAGCTGAAATCTGCAATTGAAGCGATGTTCAGTGGCGAAGCGATCAACCAAACAGAAGGTCGCGCTGTTCTTCACACTGCACTACGTAACCGCGCGAATACACCAGTAATGGTAGACGGCGAAGACGTAATGCCAGCAGTGAACGCGGTTCTAGAAAAAATGAAATCATTCACTGAACGCGTTATCGGCGGTGAGTGGAAAGGTTACACAGGTAAAGCAATTACAGATATCGTGAACATCGGTATCGGGGGTTCTGACCTTGGCCCTTACATGGTGACGGAAGCTCTAGCACCATACAAAAATCATCTAAACCTTCACTTCGTATCTAACGTTGATGGTACTCACATCGTTGAAACGTTGAAGAAAGTTAACCCAGAAACGACGCTATTCTTGATCGCGTCTAAGACGTTCACAACGCAAGAAACCATGACTAACGCGCACACTGCTCGTGATTGGTTCCTAGAGTCAGCTGGCGATCAAGCGCACGTGGCTAAGCACTTTGCTGCGCTTTCAACGAACGCGACAGCCGTGTCTGAATTCGGTATCGATACCGCGAACATGTTCGAATTCTGGGACTGGGTTGGTGGCCGTTACTCACTATGGTCTGCAATCGGTTTATCAATCGCATTAGCGGTAGGTTACGACAACTTCGTTGAGCTGCTTGAAGGTGCTCACGAGATGGACAAGCACTTCGTATCAACAGACCTAGAAAGCAACATCCCTGTGATCCTTGCGCTTATCGGTATTTGGTACAACAACTTCCACGGTGCGGAATCAGAAGCTATCTTACCTTACGATCAGTACATGCACCGTTTCGCGGCATACTTCCAGCAAGGTAACATGGAATCAAACGGTAAATACGTTGACCGTGAAGGCAATGCTGTGACTTACCAAACGGGCCCTATTATTTGGGGTGAACCAGGTACCAACGGTCAGCACGCGTTCTACCAACTGATTCACCAAGGCACTAAGCTGATCCCATGTGACTTCATTGCACCTGCAATCAGCCACAACCCAGCTAGCGATCATCACCAAAAACTGATGTCCAACTTCTTTGCGCAAACTGAAGCACTAGCGTTTGGTAAGAGTGAAGAAACAGTGAAAGAAGAGTTGGTGAAAGCAGGTAAGAACGTTGAAGAAGTGGCAGCGATTGCGCCATTCAAAGTGTTTGAAGGTAACCGTCCAACAAACTCTATCCTAGTGAAGCAAATCACGCCTCGTACGCTAGGTAACTTGATCGCAATGTACGAACACAAAATTTTCGTACAAGGTGTTATCTGGAATATCTTCAGCTTTGACCAATGGGGCGTGGAGCTAGGTAAACAACTGGCTAACCAAATTCTACCTGAGCTTGCAGACGAGTCTCAAATCAGCTCGCATGACAGCTCAACAAACGGCCTAATCAACGCATTTAAAGCGTTCAAAGCTTAATGTTTGGTTTGAATAGATAAAAAAGGTCAGCAAATGCTGACCTTTTTTATTGCCTGAGGCAAAAACAAAATAGGTTGGCCAGTGCCAACCTATTTTTTCTCTTTTATTCGAAGCAAATTTCGATAAAGGCATTTCCCCATTGGGAAGAGAAAGGCATGATGATGATTGAGCCCTCACACTTGTGGCGAATCGTATGGCCTCGGCCAGAAACCACTACCGGTGTTGCCATATCAAAATCAAAACCACTTTCCGCCAGAATGCGTTTCGCACCACCAGTAACCATGTTGGTGATCTCACCCACCATATCGGTGACCTCTTCATTGAGTCCATTTGGACGCTCACCAAGCATGTTCTGCATGATTTCTAGAGCTAGCGCTTCATCAAAGGTAATCGACATTGAACCACGAGTTTGTGGACCTACCATGCCAATCAGACCAGAAACGTCACCTCGTGCGATCTCATCTTTTTTGATTCGCGGTTTTTGTGGCTTCAGCTCAAGAGAAGCCATGGTTTTTAGCACGTTCATTAAAGAAGCTAAAAACGGGTTTACAAATTCAGCGCGCATAACGTTCTTCTATACTTTTTCTTTCGTCTCGGAGGAACAGGCCTGGCATTCACCATGAGTTTCAATAACTTGGTTGGTCAGTTTGAATCCATGCTTCTCGGCGTTTTCGGCTAACAAGGATATCAGCGTCTCATCTTCGAGTTCAACGACATCACCACATTTATCGCAAATTAGTAATTGGAAAAAGTGCTGCTGAGTATTGAAAGAACAACAAGTAATAAAGCTATTTGTCGATTCCACTCGGTGGATGAAGCCTTGCTCTAGGAGAAAATCTAATGCTCGATAAACAGTGGGAGGCTTAGCCTGAGGCTCACTCTCTTTTAGTTGCTCCAATAGCTCATACGCACTTGAGGCGCGGCGATTAGAACAAATGAGTTCAAATACGCGTCGGCGTTGCGGAGTCAATCGTACTCCACGCTCTGCGCAGATACTTTCAATTTGTTCAATGATTGTTGGGTTCAAACCTTTCACCATAACTATCGGACGTGCTCTATGATAAATCATTTCTATACGAAGTTCGTTTAGAAATGCTTCATTTTACCCACTATCAGAACGAAAATCATGAATTAAAGCAAGTCGGTGGTGGTGTGAAGTCGGAATAGTCATCACAGAATGAATCAACGAGTGACGAATTCGTATTACTGCTGCATACTCCTAAGCATTTGGCTAGCCAGCCAACCAAATCATTCTCGCTGAAACTAGCACCTAGAGGTGCTTGGGTATACAATACCCGACTTATTTTTTGAGCGTACTGCTGCGCTCGACCTTGGCAACATAAAAACGGGTGTTTATATCATGACTCATTCTTGCAGGCTCTCCGTAGCACCAATGCTCGACTGGACCGATCGTCATTGTCGCTACTTCCATCGCTTAATGACCAAAGAAACCCTGCTGTACACTGAAATGGTGACGACAGGTGCGATCATTCATGGAAAAGGAGATTTCCTGGCTTACAACGAAGAAGAGCATCCGTTGGCCCTTCAGTTGGGTGGTTCAAACCCAGAAGACTTGGCAAAGTGTGCCAAACTGGCTCAAGAGCGTGGCTACGATGAGGTTAACCTCAATGTGGGTTGCCCGTCTGACCGTGTACAAAACGGTCGCTTTGGTGCTTGCCTAATGGCGGAACCACAGTTGGTTTCGGATTGTGTCGCTGCAATGAAGGACGTGGTTGATATTCCTGTGACAGTCAAGACTCGTATTGGTATTGATGATCATGATTCTTACGAGTTCCTAACGGATTTTGTTTCTATTGTCTCAGAAAAGGGGGGCTGTGAGCAGTTCACTATCCACGCGCGTAAAGCTTGGTTAAGTGGTCTTAGTCCGAAAGAAAACCGTGAGATCCCACCATTGGATTACCCACGAGCTTACCAATTGAAGCAAGACTTCTCACACCTAACGATTGCGATTAACGGTGGCGTGAAATCATTAGAAGAAGCAAAAGCACATCTTCAGCATCTTGACGGTGTGATGATTGGTCGTGAAGCATACCAAAGCCCATATTTACTGGCATCGGTAGACCAAGAGTTGTTTGGCTCTAATGCTCCAGTGAAGAAACGCAGCGAAATTGTTGAAGAGATGTATCCATACATTGAAGCGCAATTAGCGAAAGGTGCGTACCTTGGTCATATTACCCGCCACATGTTAGGTTTGTTCCAAAGCATGCCCGGTGCTCGTCAATGGCGTCGTCATATCAGTGAAAATGCGCACAAGCCGGGTTCTGGTTTAGAAGTGCTGCAAGACGCGTTAGCGAAGATTCCAAAAGAATTGAATGTGTAAAATTCACCAGTGGTTGGCTAAAATTGCCAACTAAAGAATGATAAAGCCAGAGTGCAGAAATGCCTCTGGCTTTATTTTTGAATAAAAATCATTGTGTTATCGTCATCTTGGTAAGTTGGTATGGAAACTGCTCTGTTTATTAAAAACAAATGGAGAAGTGATTATGTTGGAGCTAATCTTTATTTTAGTCTTTGCGGCGACCCTATTGGTTACCGGTATCACAATGATGACCGTATTCGCAGCAACCGGTATCGCGTTAGTTGTGATGTTTTTACTGGGAATGGTCGGAGCGGTACTCAAACTATTGCCATGGTTAATCGTGATTGCATTGGGTGTTTGGTTCTTCAAGAATTACGTTGCCCAGCCCCGCTATAAATAATGAGTGACATGATTTAGTTGATAGAGAGACGTGAGAGTATGGTATATTTCCTCTCACGTCTTCAACGTGAACATCAGCTATCTCGGAGTACACACTACATGACAAATAAAGCGACCATCGCTTTAACAGCATTATCGTTGGCAGTCTCTTTTCCTGTTTTTGCAGAATATTCTGTATCGACAAAAGTCGGCGCAGAGATCTGGGCTGCTGACACTAAAGTAAATGAAGTAAGACGAGATAGCAGCACAACAGGCGCATTTTACGCGGCGATTGAGCATGATGTGAAATACGTTCCTAATGCGCGTCTTCGTTACTCGAGCATTGATGCTGATTATATGGGGTTCAATAAGCTTGATTTCACCATGTACTACCAAATTCTGGAGCATGATTTATTGCATTTTGATGCGGGTGTTACATTCAGTAATTTAAGTGACACTAAATACATTGATGCTGGCTCAAACAAGCGTATAGAAGAGTTTGATGAGCTGATTTGGGCTTGGTACGGTTACGCAGAGATTCAAGTTCCGGACACAAATTTTGATGTGATTGGTGAGATAAACTTTGGTGACAACAAAGGTATCAAAAGTACCGATTTCATGGCCGGTGTTCAATACCATGTACCGCTCGAAAAAGCTCAACTGGCTTTTCGTGGTGGTTACCGCGTGATTGATTTGGAGTCCGAGAAATTCATGTCGGATCTAGGGAAAGAGTTTATTTTTGCTAACGGCTTTTTTGTGAGTGCAGAATACGCATTCTAAATGCAGCCAGATTAGATACTCGATTTTTTTAAAACGTCGCTTTATAAGCGGCGTTTTTTTATATCACTTCATTATATCCAATCGAATTTTCTGCCTATTTTGCTGACTTAGACCATGCTTACCTAGGAGCAATGTGAAAGTTAAAGCAGGGATAGCGATGACAATAAACGAACTAAGACATCTATTCCGTGAAAACCAGCTTGTCGAAGCGATTATTGAACCTGCAATCCAAGAGGGTGGCTGGGTTGTGGAGTTCAGACATGCGCGCGGTGGTTTTGTTTTTCTGACGGACAGTCATGGTGAAGAATGTCTTTATGAAGATTTGGATGCAGCGTCAAAATCGGCAATGGCAGTAGGCTTTCAACAAGTCCGCATTGAAGATCGATGAGCAAAAAGTAAGCCGTTCTTACTTCCAAAAAGTTATAAAACATTCACTTCTATTCTTTCTTGTTATTAAGGAGAGTGGGTACTCTATCGTCACGCAATGAATAGGGATGTCGTGATAATGTCTTTTCAAAAGAATGAGTATTCTCACAAGAATGTGTCTGAAGATAATAATGGGCAAGGAGGAACTCCTCCAATCGCAAGCCCTCTGAATGACCAACAAATTAGCTCACTCCAACAAACTGTCTCTGAGTTGTCTTCACAGCAACTTGCTTGGGTCAGTGGGTATTTTTGGGGATTAGCTCAAAATCAACCAAATACAGCGGTAACGCCAATTGCACAAGCGACGGCAGCCGTATCAGCGAAGCCAGCAGGTAAGTTGAGTATTATTTTTGCTTCCCAAACTGGCAACGCTAAAGGCGTTGCTGAAGCTCTAGAACAGGAAGCAAAAGCAGAAGGAATTGCTGTCGAACTTTTTGATGCAAGTGATTACAAAGGTAAAAACTTAGCCAAAGAAACACATGTCATTATTGTGGCATCGACGAACGGCGAAGGCGAAGCACCAGATAACGCTATAGAGCTACACGAGTTTTTGCAATCTAAGAAAGCTCCTAAGCTGTCAAACCTTCAATATGGCGTTATTGCTCTGGGTGACTCGAGCTACGAATTCTTCTGCCAAACCGGTAAAGACTTCGACGCTTACCTATCAAAGTTAGGTGCGACCCCATTTATCGATCGTCTTGATTGCGATGTGGATTATGAAGCACCAGCAGCTGAATGGCGTAAGAATGCGTTAGGTAAGGTAAAAGATACGCTTTCTTCTGGCACTGAAGCGGATGTGGTTCAACTTCCTGTGGGTCAGGCGGCGACTGCGCACTCTCCTTACAATAAACAAAACCCATACACAGCGACGTTACTGACCAGTCAAAAAATCACGGGTCGTGATTCTGGAAAGGATGTTCGTCATATAGAAATTGACTTGGAAGGTTCGGGGTTAACGTATCAGCCTGGTGATGCGCTAGGTGTGTGGTTTGAAAATAGTTCAGAACTTGCTAATGCCATTCTTGGTAAGGTCGGTTTGTCTGGGGTTGAAACCGTTGATGTTGATGGCGAAAGCTTGTCAATCCATAGTGCTCTCGTGAGTAAATATGAAATCACAACATCTAACCCTCAGCTCATTACAAAGTTTGCCGAGTTATCCGGTAGCAAGAAGCTACAAAAGCTGGTTGACGATAAAGATAAACTTCGCGAGTACTCTGCAAATACTCAAATTGTTGATGTATTGGCAGAGAAGAAAACCAAGTTAACCGCAGATGAGTTGATTAGTTTGCTTCGTCGTCTTACTCCTCGCCTTTACTCTATTGCATCAAGCCAAGAAGAGGTCGATGAAGAAGTACACCTAACGGTTGCTTTGGTTGAGTACGAACAAAACGACGAAAAACGATATGGTGGTGCGTCGAGCTTCTTAGCACAGCGTCTCGAAGAGGGAGATGAAGTTAAAGTATTTGTTGAGCATAACAACAACTTTAAACTGCCGGAAGATGATAGCACTCCAATTATCATGGTTGGTCCGGGCACTGGGATCGCACCATTCCGTAGCTTTATTCAGGAACGTGAAAACCGCGATGCTGAAGGCAAAAACTGGTTGTTCTTTGGTGATCGTACTTTCACTCAAGACTTCTTATACCAAGTTGAATGGCAAAAGTACCTCAAGTCAGGAGTACTAAGCCGATTGGATGTTGCTTTTAGTCGTGACCAAGTAGAAAAAGTTTACGTACAACATCGCATCTTAGAAAACGCAGCTCAAGTGTGGCAGTGGATCCAAGAAGGCGCTTATATCTATGTCTGCGGTGATGCCACTCGTATGGCAAAAGATGTGCACGACGCACTGGTTATCGTTGCTGAACAAGAAGGCAAGATGCCGCGTGACGATGCGGAACAATTTATTAATGACCTACGTAAAGCGAAACGTTATCAGAGGGATGTGTACTAATGACTTTTTCTACGGACAATAATAAGCAGGTTGTATTAGGTGAAGAGTTAGGGCCGCTATCTGATAACGAGCGCCTGAAGCGAGAAAGTAACTTATTACGTGGCACCATTGAGCAAGATTTACAGGACCGTATTACTGGTGGCTTTACTGCCGACAACTTCCAGTTAATTCGTTTCCACGGTATGTATCAACAAGACGATCGTGATATCCGTAATGAACGCACAAAGCAAAAACTGGAACCATTACATAATGTGATGCTTCGTGCTCGTATGCCTGGAGGCATCATCACGCCAACGCAATGGTTAGCGATCGACAAGTTCGCAACGGAGCACTCTTTATATGGAAGTATTCGTCTGACGACTCGCCAAACGTTCCAGTTTCATGGGGTATTAAAACCGAATATTAAGTTGATGCATCAAACGCTCAACAGTATTGGCATTGATTCGATTGCAACCGCGGGTGATGTAAACCGTAACGTGTTGTGTACCACTAACCCGGTCGAATCAGAACTTCATCAAGAAGCTTATGAATGGGCGAAGAAGATCAGTGAACACCTGCTTCCAAAAACACGTGCTTACGCTGAGATTTGGCTGGACGGTGAGAAAGTAGAAAGCACTGAAGAAGATGAGCCTATTCTGGGTAAAAACTATTTACCGCGTAAGTTTAAAACGACGGTGGTGATCCCACCGCAAAATGACGTAGACGTTCATGCCAATGATCTTAACTTCGTAGCAATTGCGGATAACGGCAAGTTGGTAGGCTTTAACGTTTTAGTTGGCGGCGGCCTAGCGATGACACATGGTGATACGTCAACTTATCCGCGCCGCGCTGACGACTTAGGTTTCATCCCATTAGAGAAAACGCTTGATGTTGCAGCGGCGGTGGTTACCACTCAGCGTGATTGGGGTAATCGCTCAAACCGTAAGAATGCCAAAACCAAATACACACTTGACCGTGTAGGTACTGATGTCTTTAAAGCCGAAGTCGAAAAGCGAGCAGGCATTCAGTTTGAAGCAAGCCGCCCGTACGAGTTTACTGAGCGTGGTGACCGTATTGGTTGGGTAGAAGGAATTGATGGTAAATATCATTTAGCGCTTTTCATCGAAAACGGTCGCTTATTAGACTTTCCAGGTAAACCACTTAAGACGGGTGTTGCTGAAATTGCCAAAATCCATAAAGGCGATTTCCGTATGACTGCCAACCAGAACTTAATTGTTGCGGGGGTACCTAAAAGCGAAAAAGCGAAGATCGAAAAGATCGCTCGTGAACATGGCTTGATGGATGACAATATCAGTGAGCAGCGCAAAAATTCAATGGCGTGTGTTGCCTTTCCAACGTGTCCGTTAGCAATGGCAGAGGCAGAGCGTTTTCTTCCTCAGTTTGTTACTGATGTGGAGGGGATTTTGGAAAAGCACAACCTACCAGAAAATGACAACATCATTTTGCGTGTAACTGGATGTCCAAACGGTTGTGGTCGCGCCATGTTGGCTGAAATTGGTTTAGTTGGTAAAGCGCCAGGTCGTTACAACCTACATTTAGGTGGTAACCGTGCTGGTACTCGAGTACCAAAAATGTACAAAGAGAACATCACGGATAAGCAAATCTTAGAAGAGATTGATCTGCTGGTGGCTCGATGGTCGAAAGAGCGTGAAGAAGGCGAAGCCTTCGGCGATTTCACAATTCGTGCTGGTATTATCCAAGAAGTGCTCGTATCAAAGAGGGACTTTCATGCTTGATTCTGTAGCATCCAGGCTTGAGCTTACAGAGTTATTGACATTAACAAAGACGGAGCAAATCCTCCGTCTTGCTCAAATTAATGTCGAGCTCGAAAAGCTTTCGGCACAAGATAGAGTAAAGTGGGCTTTAGAAAATCTAGAGGGCGAGTTTGCGGTTTCTTCTAGTTTTGGTATTCAAGCCGCGGTTATGCTTCATTTAGTGACTCAAGTCAAAGCGGATATCCCCGTCATTCTAACCGATACAGGATACCTGTTTGCTGAAACCTATCAATTCATTGATGAGCTGACAGATGCTCTCAACCTAAACTTAAAAGTTTATCGAGCGAAAGAAAGTGCGAATTGGCAAGAGGCTCGATATGGAAAGTTATGGGAGCAGGGTGTAGAGGGAATTGAAAAATACAACAAGCTCAATAAAGTGGAGCCAATGCGTCGAGCGCTAAAAGAGCTTAATGTTGGAACGTGGTTCTCTGGACTACGTCGAGAGCAAAGTAAATCACGAGCAGGTTTACCGATACTATCAATTCAGAACGGTGTGTTTAAGTTTTTGCCAGTAATTGACTGGACTAATAAAGACGTCCATTACTACTTAGAACAACACGGCCTTAAATACCATCCATTGTGGGATGAAGGTTACCTTTCAGTTGGTGATACTCATACCACTCGTAAATGGGAGCCGGGAATGTCAGAGGAAGAAACTCGATTTTTTGGTTTAAAACGAGAGTGTGGTCTACATGAAGATGATGGTTCAGAACAAGATGGGTCCGGCATATAACCATAATGACCTTTAAATCGAGTTTAGAGTAAATAAAGAAAGCTGCAATAAAGCAGCTTTCTTTATTTATAGCACCTGAAAAACACGCTTTATAGAATAACTCTGTGGATAAGTTGTGCGATTTCTTGGGGTAAAGTTGAATAAATGAAGCTTTGATCGAAAACTCATCGCTTAACCATTGTTTTTGCAATTTTTGAAAAATAACGCTTGCCAATGTGAGCGCGATCTCTATAATGCCTCCTCGTCGACAGGGCAAGGGCTCACAAGGGTTTAAGCAAAGTCGGCAAGGCTTAAAAAGAAAAACGAAATAATTTAAAAAAAGTGTTTGACACAATAAATTATCTCGCTAGAATGGCCGCCTCTTACGAAGTGATGTTAATCACAAAGAAGAGTTGCTCTTTAACAATATAGACCTATCAATCTGTGTGGGCACTCGTTGATGATAATCCAATTAGAAATTTCTCTTATATAAAGAGGGGTTTCAAATTAGGTTTCAATGAAACGAAGTGACCATTGAATCTTAGGATTCAGCACAGTCAATTCAAGCATTACTTATGTAATGTTCAGTATTCATTGAGCCGAACAAAATCTTAAATTGAAGAGTTTGATCATGGCTCAGATTGAACGCTGGCGGCAGGCCTAACACATGCAAGTCGAGCGGAAACGAGTTATCTGAACCTTCGGGGGACGATAACGGCGTCGAGCGGCGGACGGGTGAGTAATGCCTAGGAAATTGCCCTGATGTGGGGGATAACCATTGGAAACGATGGCTAATACCGCATGATGCCTACGGGCCAAAGAGGGGGACCTTCGGGCCTCTCGCGTCAGGATATGCCTAGGTGGGATTAGCTAGTTGGTGAGGTAAGGGCTCACCAAGGCGACGATCCCTAGCTGGTCTGAGAGGATGATCAGCCACACTGGAACTGAGACACGGTCCAGACTCCTACGGGAGGCAGCAGTGGGGAATATTGCACAATGGGCGCAAGCCTGATGCAGCCATGCCGCGTGTATGAAGAAGGCCTTCGGGTTGTAAAGTACTTTCAGTCGTGAGGAAGGCGTTGTCGTTAATAGCGGCATCGTTTGACGTTAGCGACAGAAGAAGCACCGGCTAACTCCGTGCCAGCAGCCGCGGTAATACGGAGGGTGCGAGCGTTAATCGGAATTACTGGGCGTAAAGCGCATGCAGGTGGTTTGTTAAGTCAGATGTGAAAGCCCGGGGCTCAACCTCGGAATAGCATTTGAAACTGGCAGACTAGAGTACTGTAGAGGGGGGTAGAATTTCAGGTGTAGCGGTGAAATGCGTAGAGATCTGAAGGAATACCGGTGGCGAAGGCGGCCCCCTGGACAGATACTGACACTCAGATGCGAAAGCGTGGGGAGCAAACAGGATTAGATACCCTGGTAGTCCACGCCGTAAACGATGTCTACTTGGAGGTTGTGGCCTTGAGCCGTGGCTTTCGGAGCTAACGCGTTAAGTAGACCGCCTGGGGAGTACGGTCGCAAGATTAAAACTCAAATGAATTGACGGGGGCCCGCACAAGCGGTGGAGCATGTGGTTTAATTCGATGCAACGCGAAGAACCTTACCTACTCTTGACATCCAGAGAACTTTCCAGAGATGGATTGGTGCCTTCGGGAACTCTGAGACAGGTGCTGCATGGCTGTCGTCAGCTCGTGTTGTGAAATGTTGGGTTAAGTCCCGCAACGAGCGCAACCCTTATCCTTGTTTGCCAGCGAGTAATGTCGGGAACTCCAGGGAGACTGCCGGTGATAAACCGGAGGAAGGTGGGGACGACGTCAAGTCATCATGGCCCTTACGAGTAGGGCTACACACGTGCTACAATGGCGCATACAGAGGGCGGCCAACTTGCGAGAGTGAGCGAATCCCAAAAAGTGCGTCGTAGTCCGGATTGGAGTCTGCAACTCGACTCCATGAAGTCGGAATCGCTAGTAATCGTGGATCAGAATGCCACGGTGAATACGTTCCCGGGCCTTGTACACACCGCCCGTCACACCATGGGAGTGGGCTGCAAAAGAAGTAGGTAGTTTAACCTTCGGGGGGACGCTTACCACTTTGTGGTTCATGACTGGGGTGAAGTCGTAACAAGGTAGCGCTAGGGGAACCTGGCGCTGGATCACCTCCTTAAACGATGATTATTGCGATGAGTGTTCACACAGATTGATACGGTTTATGAAGTTTAAGAGATAGAACATCCCCCAAGATGTTCACTTAGTGTCCCGTTCGTCTAGAGGCCTAGGACACCGCCCTTTCACGGCGGTAACAGGGGTTCGACTCCCCTACGGGATACCATCTTTAAGCGCATTCAATGAGTGCTTTTAAAAATGGTTACTTCATTAGAAGTGATTAGCTCTTTAACAATTTGGAAAGCTGACAAAACAACAATTTATTGTTGTTTGTAAAGTTCTCAATGTTTATCGAAAGATAAACACCAAAAAACACATTCAAGTGTTCTTGGCTTTTTGTTTTCATTTTTTCTAAAAATGAAGGTAAAGAGATGAGTCCGGCAAAATCGATATGTCTCTCGCTCATTCAAATAATGAGAGACAACTTTGGTGATTTGATTATCAACTCGAAACTCCTTCGGGTTGTATGGTTAAGTGACTAAGCGTACACGGTGGATGCCTTGGCAGTCAGAGGCGATGAAGGACGTATTAACTTGCGATAAGCCCAGATTAGGTAGTAAAAGCCACTTGAGTCTGGGATTTCCGAATGGGGAAACCCACTTACATAAGTAAGTATCGTTATGTGAATACATAGCATAACGAGGCGAACCGGGGGAACTGAAACATCTAAGTACCCCGAGGAAAAGAAATCAACCGAGATTCCGAAAGTAGCGGCGAGCGAAATTGGACTAGCCCTTAAGCTTTATAGGCGTCAGGTGAACAAGCTGGAAAGCTTGGCGATACAGGGTGATAGCCCCGTAACTGACGACGCATATTCAGTGAAATCGAGTAGGGCGGGACACGTGATATCCTGTCTGAATATGGGGGGACCATCCTCCAAGGCTAAATACTACTGACTGACCGATAGTGAACCAGTACCGTGAGGGAAAGGCGAAAAGAACCCCTGTGAGGGGAGTGAAATAGAACCTGAAACCGTGTACGTACAAGCAGTAGGAGCAGGCTTTGTCCTGTGACTGCGTACCTTTTGTATAATGGGTCAGCGACTTATATTCAGTGGCAAGGTTAACCATCTAGGGGAGCCGTAGGGAAACCGAGTCTTAACTGGGCGTTCAGTCTCTGGATATAGACCCGAAACCAGGTGATCTAGCCATGGGCAGGTTGAAGGTTGAGTAACATCAACTGGAGGACCGAACCGACTAATGTTGAAAAATTAGCGGATGACTTGTGGCTAGGGGTGAAAGGCCAATCAAACCTGGAGATAGCTGGTTCTCCCCGAAAGCTATTTAGGTAGCGCCTCGGACGAATACTACTGGGGGTAGAGCACTGTTAAGGCTAGGGGGTCATCCCGACTTACCAACCCTTTGCAAACTCCGAATACCAGTAAGTACTATCCGGGAGACACACGGCGGGTGCTAACGTCCGTCGTGGAGAGGGAAACAACCCAGACCGCCAGCTAAGGTCCCAAATTACTACTAAGTGGGAAACGATGTGGGAAGGCTCAGACAGCCAGGATGTTGGCTTAGAAGCAGCCATCATTTAAAGAAAGCGTAATAGCTCACTGGTCGAGTCGGCCTGCGCGGAAGATGTAACGGGGCTAAGTAGTAAACCGAAGCTGCGGCAATGTGCTTTTGCACATTGGGTAGGGGAGCGTTCTGTAAGCGGTTGAAGGTGTGTGGTAACGCATGCTGGACGTATCAGAAGTGCGAATGCTGACATGAGTAACGATAAAGGGGGTGAAAAACCTCCTCGCCGGAAGACCAAGGGTTCCTGTCCAACGTTAATCGGGGCAGGGTAAGTCGACCCCTAAGGCGAGGCCGAAAGGCGTAGTCGATGGGAAACGGGTTAATATTCCCGTACTTCTTACAATTGCGATGGGGGGACGGAGAAGGCTAGGTGGGCCTGGCGACGGTTGTCCAGGTTCAAGTGCGTAGGCTTGAGAGTTAGGTAAATCCGGCTCTCTTTAAGGCTGAGACACGACGTCGAGCTACTACGGTAGTGAAGTCATTGATGCCATGCTTCCAGGAAAAGCCTCTAAGCTTCAGATTGTAAGGAATCGTACCCCAAACCGACACAGGTGGTCGGGTAGAGAATACCAAGGCGCTTGAGAGAACTCGGGTGAAGGAACTAGGCAAAATGGTACCGTAACTTCGGGAGAAGGTACGCTCTCGACGGTGAAGTCCCTCGCGGATGGAGCTATTGAGAGTCGCAGATACCAGGTGGCTGCAACTGTTTATTAAAAACACAGCACTGTGCAAAATCGCAAGATGACGTATACGGTGTGACGCCTGCCCGGTGCCGGAAGGTTAATTGATGGGGTTAGACTTCGGTCGAAGCTCTTGATCGAAGCCCCGGTAAACGGCGGCCGTAACTATAACGGTCCTAAGGTAGCGAAATTCCTTGTCGGGTAAGTTCCGACCTGCACGAATGGCGTAATGATGGCCACGCTGTCTCCACCCGAGACTCAGTGAAATTGAAATCGCTGTGAAGATGCAGTGTACCCGCGGCTAGACGGAAAGACCCCGTGAACCTTTACTACAGCTTGGCACTGAACATTGACCCTACATGTGTAGGATAGGTGGGAGGCTTTGAAGCGCAGTCGCTAGATTGCGTGGAGCCGTCCTTGAAATACCACCCTTGTAGTGTTGATGTTCTAACGTCGACCCCTTATCGGGGTTGCGGACAGTGCCTGGTGGGTAGTTTGACTGGGGCGGTCTCCTCCCAAAGCGTAACGGAGGAGCACGAAGGTGGGCTAATCACGGTTGGACATCGTGAGGTTAGTGCAATGGCATAAGCCCGCTTGACTGCGAGAATGACAATTCGAGCAGGTGCGAAAGCAGGTCATAGTGATCCGGTGGTTCTGAATGGAAGGGCCATCGCTCAACGGATAAAAGGTACTCCGGGGATAACAGGCTGATACCGCCCAAGAGTTCATATCGACGGCGGTGTTTGGCACCTCGATGTCGGCTCATCACATCCTGGGGCTGAAGTCGGTCCCAAGGGTATGGCTGTTCGCCATTTAAAGTGGTACGCGAGCTGGGTTTAGAACGTCGTGAGACAGTTCGGTCCCTATCTGCCGTGGGCGTTGGAGAATTGAAAGGGGCTGCTCCTAGTACGAGAGGACCGGAGTGGACGAACCTCTGGTGTTCGGGTTGTGTCGCCAGACGCATTGCCCGGTAGCTAAGTTCGGGATCGATAACCGCTGAAAGCATCTAAGCGGGAAGCGAGCCTTGAGATGAGTTCTCCCTGATACTTTAAGTATCCTAAAGGGTTGTCGTAGACTACGACGTTGATAGGCAGGGTGTGTAAGCGTTGTGAGGCGTTGAGCTAACCTGTACTAATTGCCCGTGAGGCTTAACCATACAACACCCAAGGGGTTTTGATGGACTCAATGAAAGAACATTGAATGTGTAAGAACGAGAATTAAACACAGCTTTCCGAATTATTCGATTTGCAAGCAAATCTCACCCTAAAGGGTCGCACTAAAGTGCGTTTGAATTTGCGAGCAAATTGATAAAGAATTTGCTTGGCGACCATAGCGTTTTGGACCCACCTGACTTCCATGCCGAACTCAGAAGTGAAACGAAATAGCGCCGATGGTAGTGTGGGGCTTCCCCATGTGAGAGTAGGACATCGCCAGGCTTTATTTTGCACTTGCTTAAGATTTAAGCAGGTCACCATAAAGTTCTAATCTTTTTAGAGTTTTATGTTGACTTTCAAAGTGGAAAGCGTATTATATGCACCTCGCTTACGTGCTAAGGCACTGAAAGCCAAGCTCTTTAACAATATAGACCTATCAATCTGTGTGGGCACTCGTTGATGATAATCCAATTAGAAATTTCTCTTATATAAAGAGGGGTTTCAAATTAGGTTTCAATGAAACGAAGTGACCATTGAATCTTAGGATTCAGCACAGTCAATTCAAACATTACTTATGTAATGTTCAGTATTCATTGAGCCGAACAAAATCTTAAATTGAAGAGTTTGATCATGGCTCAGATTGAACGCTGGCGGCAGGCCTAACACATGCAAGTCGAGCGGAAACGAGTTATCTGAACCTTCGGGGGACGATAACGGCGTCGAGCGGCGGACGGGTGAGTAATGCCTAGGAAATTGCCCTGATGTGGGGGATAACCATTGGAAACGATGGCTAATACCGCATGATGCCTACGGGCCAAAGAGGGGGACCTTCGGGCCTCTCGCGTCAGGATATGCCTAGGTGGGATTAGCTAGTTGGTGAGGTAAGGGCTCACCAAGGCGACGATCCCTAGCTGGTCTGAGAGGATGATCAGCCACACTGGAACTGAGACACGGTCCAGACTCCTACGGGAGGCAGCAGTGGGGAATATTGCACAATGGGCGCAAGCCTGATGCAGCCATGCCGCGTGTGTGAAGAAGGCCTTCGGGTTGTAAAGCACTTTCAGTCGTGAGGAAGGCGTTGTCGTTAATAGCGGCATCGTTTGACGTTAGCGACAGAAGAAGCACCGGCTAACTCCGTGCCAGCAGCCGCGGTAATACGGAGGGTGCGAGCGTTAATCGGAATTACTGGGCGTAAAGCGCATGCAGGTGGTTTGTTAAGTCAGATGTGAAAGCCCGGGGCTCAACCTCGGAATAGCATTTGAAACTGGCAGACTAGAGTACTGTAGAGGGGGGTAGAATTTCAGGTGTAGCGGTGAAATGCGTAGAGATCTGAAGGAATACCGGTGGCGAAGGCGGCCCCCTGGACAGATACTGACACTCAGATGCGAAAGCGTGGGGAGCAAACAGGATTAGATACCCTGGTAGTCCACGCCGTAAACGATGTCTACTTGGAGGTTGTGGCCTTGAGCCGTGGCTTTCGGAGCTAACGCGTTAAGTAGACCGCCTGGGGAGTACGGTCGCAAGATTAAAACTCAAATGAATTGACGGGGGCCCGCACAAGCGGTGGAGCATGTGGTTTAATTCGATGCAACGCGAAGAACCTTACCTACTCTTGACATCCAGAGAACTTTCCAGAGATGGATTGGTGCCTTCGGGAACTCTGAGACAGGTGCTGCATGGCTGTCGTCAGCTCGTGTTGTGAAATGTTGGGTTAAGTCCCGCAACGAGCGCAACCCTTATCCTTGTTTGCCAGCGAGTAATGTCGGGAACTCCAGGGAGACTGCCGGTGATAAACCGGAGGAAGGTGGGGACGACGTCAAGTCATCATGGCCCTTACGAGTAGGGCTACACACGTGCTACAATGGCGCATACAGAGGGCGGCCAACTTGCGAAAGTGAGCGAATCCCAAAAAGTGCGTCGTAGTCCGGATTGGAGTCTGCAACTCGACTCCATGAAGTCGGAATCGCTAGTAATCGTGGATCAGAATGCCACGGTGAATACGTTCCCGGGCCTTGTACACACCGCCCGTCACACCATGGGAGTGGGCTGCAAAAGAAGTAGGTAGTTTAACCTTCGGGGGGACGCTTACCACTTTGTGGTTCATGACTGGGGTGAAGTCGTAACAAGGTAGCGCTAGGGGAACCTGGCGCTGGATCACCTCCTTATACGATGATTATTGCGATGAGTGTTCACACAGATTGATACGGTTTATGAAGTTTAAGAGACGATACTGGGTCTGTAGCTCAGGTGGTTAGAGCGTTCGCCTGATAAGCGAGAGGTCGGTGGTTCGAGTCCACTCAGACCCACCAATTTCCTTCCCAAGGAATTGGCGACAGTATCGACACCTTGATGGGGCTATAGCTCAGCTGGGAGAGCGCCTGCCTTGCACGCAGGAGGTCTGCGGTTCGATCCCGCATAGCTCCACCATCTTTAAGCGCATTCAATGAGTGCTTTTAAAAATGGTTACTTCATTAGAAGTGATTAGCTCTTTAACAATTTGGAAAGCTGACAAAACAACAATTTATTGTTGTTTGTAAAGTTCTCAAAGTATTCATTTATGAATACAACTAAAAACACATTCAAGTGTTCTTGGAATTTGAGTCCGGCAAAATCGATATGTCTCTCGCTCATTCAAATAATGAGAGACAACTTTGGTTGTTTAACATCAATTCGAAACTCCTTCGGGTTGTATGGTTAAGTGACTAAGCGTACACGGTGGATGCCTTGGCAGTCAGAGGCGATGAAGGACGTATTAACTTGCGATAAGCCCAGATTAGGTAGTAAAAACCACTTGAGTCTGGGATTTCCGAATGGGGAAACCCACTTACATAAGTAAGTATCGTTATGTGAATACATAGCATAACGAGGCGAACCGGGGGAACTGAAACATCTAAGTACCCCGAGGAAAAGAAATCAACCGAGATTCCGAAAGTAGCGGCGAGCGAAATTGGACTAGCCCTTAAGCTTTATAGGCGTTAGGTGAACAAGCTGGAAAGCTTGGCGATACAGGGTGATAGCCCCGTAACTGACGACGCATATTCAGTGAAATCGAGTAGGGCGGGACACGTGATATCCTGTCTGAATATGGGGGGACCATCCTCCAAGGCTAAATACTACTGACTGACCGATAGTGAACCAGTACCGTGAGGGAAAGGCGAAAAGAACCCCTGTGAGGGGAGTGAAATAGAACCTGAAACCGTGTACGTACAAGCAGTAGGAGCAGGCTTTGTCCTGTGACTGCGTACCTTTTGTATAATGGGTCAGCGACTTATATTCAGTGGCAAGGTTAACCATCTAGGGGAGCCGTAGGGAAACCGAGTCTTAACTGGGCGTTCAGTCTCTGGATATAGACCCGAAACCAGGTGATCTAGCCATGGGCAGGTTGAAGGTTGAGTAACATCAACTGGAGGACCGAACCGACTAATGTTGAAAAATTAGCGGATGACTTGTGGCTAGGGGTGAAAGGCCAATCAAACCTGGAGATAGCTGGTTCTCCCCGAAAGCTATTTAGGTAGCGCCTCGGACGAATACTACTGGGGGTAGAGCACTGTTAAGGCTAGGGGGTCATCCCGACTTACCAACCCTTTGCAAACTCCGAATACCAGTAAGTACTATCCGGGAGACACACGGCGGGTGCTAACGTCCGTCGTGGAGAGGGAAACAACCCAGACCGCCAGCTAAGGTCCCAAATTACTACTAAGTGGGAAACGATGTGGGAAGGCTCAGACAGCCAGGATGTTGGCTTAGAAGCAGCCATCATTTAAAGAAAGCGTAATAGCTCACTGGTCGAGTCGGCCTGCGCGGAAGATGTAACGGGGCTAAGTAGTAAACCGAAGCTGCGGCAATGTGCTTTTGCACATTGGGTAGGGGAGCGTTCTGTAAGCGGTTGAAGGTGTGTGGTAACGCATGCTGGACGTATCAGAAGTGCGAATGCTGACATGAGTAACGATAAAGGGGGTGAAAAACCTCCTCGCCGGAAGACCAAGGGTTCCTGTCCAACGTTAATCGGGGCAGGGTAAGTCGACCCCTAAGGCGAGGCCGAAAGGCGTAGTCGATGGGAAACGGGTTAATATTCCCGTACTTCTTACAATTGCGATGGGGGGACGGAGAAGGCTAGGTGGGCCTGGCGACGGTTGTCCAGGTTCAAGTGCGTAGGCTGAGAAATTAGGTAAATCCGGTTTCTCTTAAGGCTGAGACACGACGTCGAGCTACTACGGTAGTGAAGTCATTGATGCCATGCTTCCAGGAAAAGCCTCTAAGCTTCAGATTGTAAGGAATCGTACCCCAAACCGACACAGGTGGTCGGGTAGAGAATACCAAGGCGCTTGAGAGAACTCGGGTGAAGGAACTAGGCAAAATGGTACCGTAACTTCGGGAGAAGGTACGCTCTCGACGGTGAAGTCCCTCGCGGATGGAGCTATTGAGAGTCGCAGATACCAGGTGGCTGCAACTGTTTATTAAAAACACAGCACTGTGCAAAATCGCAAGATGACGTATACGGTGTGACGCCTGCCCGGTGCCGGAAGGTTAATTGATGGGGTTAGACTTCGGTCGAAGCTCTTGATCGAAGCCCCGGTAAACGGCGGCCGTAACTATAACGGTCCTAAGGTAGCGAAATTCCTTGTCGGGTAAGTTCCGACCTGCACGAATGGCGTAATGATGGCCACGCTGTCTCCACCCGAGACTCAGTGAAATTGAAATCGCTGTGAAGATGCAGTGTACCCGCGGCTAGACGGAAAGACCCCGTGAACCTTTACTACAGCTTGGCACTGAACATTGACCCTACATGTGTAGGATAGGTGGGAGGCTTTGAAGCGCAGTCGCTAGATTGCGTGGAGCCGTCCTTGAAATACCACCCTTGTAGTGTTGATGTTCTAACGTCGACCCCTTATCGGGGTTGCGGACAGTGCCTGGTGGGTAGTTTGACTGGGGCGGTCTCCTCCCAAAGCGTAACGGAGGAGCACGAAGGTGGGCTAATCACGGTTGGACATCGTGAGGTTAGTGCAATGGCATAAGCCCGCTTGACTGCGAGAATGACAATTCGAGCAGGTGCGAAAGCAGGTCATAGTGATCCGGTGGTTCTGAATGGAAGGGCCATCGCTCAACGGATAAAAGGTACTCCGGGGATAACAGGCTGATACCGCCCAAGAGTTCATATCGACGGCGGTGTTTGGCACCTCGATGTCGGCTCATCACATCCTGGGGCTGAAGTCGGTCCCAAGGGTATGGCTGTTCGCCATTTAAAGTGGTACGCGAGCTGGGTTTAGAACGTCGTGAGACAGTTCGGTCCCTATCTGCCGTGGGCGTTGGAGAATTGAAAGGGGCTGCTCCTAGTACGAGAGGACCGGAGTGGACGAACCTCTGGTGTTCGGGTTGTGTCGCCAGACGCATTGCCCGGTAGCTAAGTTCGGGATCGATAACCGCTGAAAGCATCTAAGCGGGAAGCGAGCCTTGAGATGAGTTCTCCCTGATACTTTAAGTATCCTAAAGGGTTGTCGTAGACTACGACGTTGATAGGCAGGGTGTGTAAGCGTTGTGAGGCGTTGAGCTAACCTGTACTAATTGCCCGTGAGGCTTAACCATACAACACCCAAGGGGTTTTGATGGACTCAACTAAGAACATTGAATGTGTAAGAACGAGAATTAAAAAAAACAGCTTTCCGAATTAAAGAATTTGCTTGGCGACCATAGCGATTTGGACCCACCTGATTTCCATGCCGAACTCAGAAGTGAAACGAATTAGCGCCGATGGTAGTGTGGGGCTTCCCCATGTGAGAGTAGGACATCGCCAGGCTTTAAATTATGGACACTTGCTGATTACAAGCGGGTGATACCACTGCGGAGTGGTAGTTCAGTTGGTTAGAATACCGGCCTGTCACGCCGGGGGTCGCGGGTTCGAGTCCCGTCCACTCCGCCATTTATATTAAGCCTCAGTCGAAAGACTGGGGCTTTTTCCGTTTTGGTTACCCGACTTACCTTAACCTCATTTCCATATTGAAACCTTGCATTGAGAGGCAGGCTTCCCTCTTCGCTATGCTTTCTAAGCCCTGTCATGAACTAGTTGATGCCAGTCTCGAGCTCTAGCTTTGAGTACCAGCACATGCTTACCAAAGATTCCTCTATAACATATTAGAAATATCTAGCTATGAACCTAGTTATTCGAGGTGTCGCTTTGTTTCTATCTCGAAAACAGAACAACTTTGAATATAAGTTCAGTGTCGCTGAGATCAAGTATGAGGACTCTAAACTTCTGCTAAGGGCTTGAACAACCTGAGTGCTAGCTCAGACTTTAGTTTGGTGGGATTTCAAGCCCGTTTGGGGGAGTGATCTCGCAATCATCCTCAATGCTTCTTTCTCTATACAAATACAAAGTCGCTCATTGTTAAGTGTTGTGGAAGTTTAGCTGTGGTGTTTACAGGGAGCCTGTATTGCCAAAGGAAGAGAAGTGATGATGAAAATGCTTAAACTAAAAGACTCCCTCTATGGATACTATCTATCGGCAATAGTTAGTATGTATGAAACCGTAGTGTGACGATTATTCGGATATTTAACTGTATATCAAAGAGTAACAAGCGTTTTGTTCTTGAAGGGGAGTCCGAAGATTAGATATGAAAAAAGCAGCTAGATAGCTGCTTTTTCATCTATTAAGTTACGTGTCTTTAAGAGTCCACTGGCTCCGTATGCTCCGGAGTGGTTATTGCTTGGTTGTTCTCTTCCATTTTCTTCTCTTCATCTTTTGCTTTTTCAATCATTGGGGTGATTGTTGAGCCTTGAATGAGGATAGAGAAAACAACGACGGAGTAGGTCATTACAAGAATAATCTCTTTTACATCGATTAACTTATCTTGAATCACCCAAATACCTGATGGAATAGAAAGTGCCATCGCTAGTGCCAGGCCTCCGCGTAAACCGCCCCACGTCAAAATACGCACTGACCATGGATTATATTTTCTGTAACGTTTAAAGCCAATGTACGAGAGAAATACGCTTAGATAGCGAGCTGCTAGTACAAGAGGGACTGATATAGCCATCATGATCCAGTCTTCTTTGTGGAATTCAAATAGCAGCATTGACATACCGATCAGTAGGAATAACACGCCATTCAAAAACTCATCAACAAGCTCCCAAAAATGGTCAAGGTGATCTTCACTCTCTTTTGAAAAGCCAATAAAGCGTGTCCAGTTGCCAATCATAATACCGGATACAACCATCGCGAGTGGGCCTGATACATGGATGTATTCAGCAAATGCGTAACCTGCCGTTGGGACACCAATGGTAAGTAACAATTCCATTGAGTGATCGTCGGTGGCACTGATTAAGTAGTGGAATAGCAAACCGAGTACGAAACCATAAGTGATACCACCGATAGCTTCTTGGATGAAGAGTAAGGTGACACTACCTACAGTTGGTGCCTCAGTACCAAATGCAATCGTAAATAGAGTGACAAAGATAACCAAACCGAAGCCGTCATTGAAGAGCGACTCTCCTTCAATCTGGGTGGAGATACGTTTGGGAGCATCGAGCTTTTTAACTATAGCCAGTACAGCGATTGGGTCAGTTGGCGATATAAGTGCACCGAAAAGTAAGCAGTAGACTAAATCAAATTGGATGCCAATTAACTGACAGAATCCGTAGAGCGCAAACCCGATAAAGAAAGTGGAAAACAGGGTGGCTCCAAGGGCTAAAACAGTGATCTCCCACTTTTGATCTTTAAGGTTCGGGAGTTTGATGCCTAATCCACCCGCAAATAGTAAGAAGCCAAGAATGCCTTTGAGCAAGAAATCTTCGAAGTTGATCCTTGTGACCGTCTCCGTCGCAATTTCGGTGAGATGGAACCAGTTGTTTTGGCCCGCAATTAAGATTAGAAGTGAAAGCACCATTGAACCAGCGGTAATCGCAATGGTGGTTTGCATCTTTCCTATCTTGCTGTTTACAAAAGCAATTAGCATCGCAGCTGCGGATAGAAAACATAAAGTATGATAGACCGACATAGAGCTCTCTATTTGTAACATTTTATGAATGGGATTCTCGACTGATGCTGCTTAAATAGCAAACATTTTTTCGCGATTATTTTGTAAGTTAAGAAGGAGATAAAATAATCATTAATTCCACGTTTAGACGTCTAGACTCCTGAAGTTTGTGTGATAGGATGGAAAGATAACTAAAGGAATGAGGCTGTACTGTGGGAAGTAACGTAAGACAACAGATTGAAGCTCAATTGAAGCAACGTATTCTTTTGATTGATGGTGGTATGGGAACCATGATTCAGGGATACAAACTTGAAGAGCAAGACTATCGAGGAACGCGCTTTGCGGATTGGCATTGTGATCTAAAAGGTAACAACGACCTGTTGGTTCTAAGTCAGCCTCAACTTATCAAGGAAATTCACGCTGCATATTTAGAAGCGGGTGCAGATATTCTCGAAACCAACACGTTTAACGCAACAACCATTGCGATGGCTGACTACGAGATGGAAAGCCTAAGTGAAGAAATTAACTTTGCTGCTGCCAAGCTTGCACGTGAAGTTGCAGACGAATGGACCGCAAAAACACCCGATAAACCGCGTTATGTCGCAGGGGTTTTAGGGCCGACGAACCGCACTTGTTCTATTTCTCCTGATGTAAATGACCCCGGATATCGAAATGTTTCTTTCGACGAGTTAGTTGAGGCTTACTCTGAATCGACTCGAGCGCTGATTAAAGGTGGTTCTGACCTTATTCTTATCGAGACCATCTTCGATACTCTTAACGCTAAGGCTTGTTCATTTGCTGTTGAAAGTGTGTTTGAAGAGATGGGTATTGAGTTACCTGTGATGATCTCGGGGACTATTACCGATGCTTCCGGTCGGACATTATCCGGTCAAACCACAGAAGCGTTTTACAACTCATTACGTCATGTTAAACCGATTTCGTTTGGTTTGAACTGTGCGCTGGGCCCAGATGAGCTTCGTCCTTATGTTGAAGAGCTCTCGTGTATATCAGAATCTTTTGTTTCCGCTCACCCAAATGCTGGGCTTCCGAATGCATTCGGCGAATACGATTTGTCGCCAGAAGATATGGCTAAGCATGTTAAAGAGTGGGCTCAAAGTGGCTTTTTAAACTTAATTGGTGGGTGTTGTGGTACAACTCCTGAGCACATTCGCCAAATGGCACTCGCGGTTGAAAATATCGCCCCTCGTAAATTACCTGATCTTCCCGTTGCTTGTCGCTTGTCTGGCTTAGAGCCGCTCGCGATTGATAAAGACTCTTTATTTATCAATGTCGGTGAGCGTACTAATGTAACCGGTTCTGCGCGTTTTAAACGCTTGATTAAAGAAGAGCTGTACGATGAAGCGCTCGATGTGGCTCGTCAACAAGTTGAAAATGGCGCTCAAATTATCGATATCAACATGGATGAAGGCATGTTGGATGCACAAGCTTGTATGGTTCGCTTTTTAAACCTTTGTGCGTCAGAACCTGAAATCTCAAAAGTACCAATCATGGTCGACTCTTCCAAATGGGAAGTTATTGAAGCCGGTCTTAAGTGTATCCAAGGCAAAGGTATTGTTAATTCGATCTCACTCAAGGAAGGTAAAGAGAAGTTCGTTGAACAAGCTAAGTTGATCCGCCGTTACGGTGCGGCTGTGATTGTGATGGCGTTTGATGAGATTGGACAAGCAGATACACGTGAGCGCAAAGTAGAAATTTGTACCAACGCTTACCGAATTCTCGTTGATGAAGTGGGCTTTCCACCAGAAGACATCATCTTTGACCCCAACATTTTTGCCATTGCTACGGGTATCGATGAGCATAATAACTACGCGGTGGATTTCATTGAAGCCGTTGGCGATATCAAACGTGATTTACCACACGCGATGATCTCGGGTGGTGTTTCTAACGTTTCCTTCTCATTCCGCGGTAATAACTATGTGCGTGAAGCGATTCACGCGGTGTTCCTCTACCACTGTTTTAAAAATGGTATGGATATGGGGATTGTGAATGCGGGTCAGTTAGAAATCTACGATAACGTGCCTGAAAAATTGCGTGAGGCTGTGGAAGATGTCGTTCTTAACCGTCGTGATGACGCCACTGAGAGATTGTTAGATATCGCAGCGGAATACGCAGGCAAAGGGGTAGGTAAAGAGGAGGATGCCTCTGCACTTGAGTGGAGAACTTGGCCTGTTGAAAAGCGTTTAGAGCACGCGTTAGTGAAAGGAATAACTGAGTTCATCGTTGATGATACCGAAGAGGCTCGTGTCAACGCTTCAAAGCCATTAGAGGTGATTGAAGGTCCACTAATGGATGGGATGAACGTCGTCGGAGACCTGTTTGGTGAAGGTAAAATGTTCCTTCCTCAAGTCGTAAAATCTGCACGAGTGATGAAGCAAGCAGTCGCGCATCTGGAGCCCTACATCAATGCAGAAAAGCAGGTGGGACAAACAAACGGTAAGATTTTGCTAGCGACGGTCAAAGGTGATGTACATGATATCGGGAAAAATATCGTTGGCGTTGTATTGCAGTGCAATAACTACGAAATTATCGATCTTGGTGTCATGGTTCCTTGCGAAAAGATCTTAAAAGTAGCGCAAGAAGAGAACGTCGATATTATTGGTTTGTCAGGGTTGATCACGCCTTCATTAGACGAAATGGTGCATGTTGCAAAAGAAATGGAGCGTCTCGACTTTAACTTACCTCTTCTCATCGGTGGCGCAACAACGTCAAAAGCCCATACAGCAGTAAAGATTGAGCAAAATTACAAGCATCCAGTTGTTTACGTGAATAACGCCTCACGTGCGGTGGGCGTATGTACTTCTCTATTGTCAGATGAACGTCGCCCTGAATTTGTTGAAAAACTTGAAGCTGATTACGAACGAGTACGTGATCAACATAATCGAAAGAAACCGAGAACCAAACCAGTGACATTAGAAGCGGCTCGAGCGAATAAAGTTGCGATCGATTGGGAAGCTTACACTCCTCCAGTGCCTGTTGAGCCTGGTATTCATATCTTCGATGATTTTGATGTGGCCACATTACGTCAATACATCGATTGGACACCATTCTTTATGACTTGGTCACTTGTGGGCAAGTATCCAACAATTTTCCAACATGAAGAAGTCGGTGAAGAAGCAAAACGTTTATTCGAAGATGCCAACGAGTTGCTTGACCGAGTTGAGCGAGAAGGCCTGTTAAAAGCGCGTGGAATATGTGGCTTATTCCCTGCAGCAAGCGTGGGGGACGACATTGAAGTTTATTCTGATGAAACTCGTACCGCCGTTGTGAAAGTATTGCGTAACTTGCGTCAACAGACCGAGAAACCAAAAGGATTCAACTATTGTTTATCTGACTACATCGCACCTAAAGAGTCGGGTAAACATGATTGGATAGGGGCATTTGCTGTCACTGGTGGTATTGGTGAACGAGAGCTTGCGGATGAATACAAAGCACAGGGAGATGATTACAACGCAATTATGATTCAAGCGGTGGCGGATCGCCTAGCCGAAGCGTTTGCTGAGTATTTGCATGAGCGTGTCCGTAAAGAAATTTGGGGGTATGCTGCGGATGAAGATTTATCTAACGATGATCTCATTCGTGAAAAATACCAAGGTATTCGTCCTGCGCCGGGTTATCCAGCGTGTCCTGAACATACTGAAAAAGGACCGCTTTGGGAGTTACTTAATGTGGAAGAGAACATTGGCATGACTCTAACCTCCAGCTATGCAATGTATCCGGGCGCGTCAGTCTCTGGTTGGTATTTCTCTCATCCTGACTCACGTTACTTTGCGATCGCACAGATCCAAGAAGATCAGCTAGAGAGTTACGCCGATCGTAAGGGGTGGGATAGGATCGAGGCTGAAAAATGGTTAGGGCCAAACATTAACGGTTAAATTGATGTTTACCTCGTCCAAACGTAACAACTATTGAAACAACAAAGGGCTGCAGATACGCAGCCCTTTGTTTTATTGAGTTGAACTTACTTCTCAAACAACTCGGTGTGGAGTTTTTGTATGGCTTGTTTCGATACCGATTCATGGAGCAAGAAGCATAAGTTGTGAGGGCTAGCGCCATAACAAATCATGCGTAGGTTAAAGTCTTCTAGCGTGCCAAAAACCTGTTTCGCGTAGCCTTTACTCTCACTCATGTTGTTACCAATGAGAGCAACGAGGCATAGGTCATGTTCAACTTCTACCTTACATAACTCTTCTAACTCTTCTCGTACAGCTTGCGGCAGCTGTGGTGCTCCGCCAGAGGTATCAGTTTGATCAAGTGTTAACGATACACTGATTTCAGATGTCGTGATCAAATCGACAGAGATCTTATGCTTTGCAAGGATCTCAAAAACCTTTGCTAAGAAGCCGTATGCGTGGAACATGTTGGCGCTGCGTAGCGTTACCATGGTTTGGTTACAACGCAAAGCTAGCGCACGGAATAACGGTGAGCTTTCGACTTGGTGGCGAATCCAAGTTCCCCCTTTTTCAGGCTCTTTCGATGACCCTACAAATACCGGAATGTCGTGGCGTAATGCGGGTACTAGCGTAGAAGGGTGAAGGATTTTAGCGCCAAAGTTAGCCATTTCTGAAGCTTCACTAAAGCTGATCTCGGGAATTGGTGAGGCTTTTGGCGCAATTCGCGGGTCTGTTGTGTAGATGCCCGGAACATCAGTCCAGATTTCTAACCCTGCCGCTTTGACGCTCTCAGCAATTAAGGCGGCGCTATAATCGCTGCCTCCTCGACCTAGTGTTGTTGTATTACCGGCTTCGTCAGATCCTATGAAGCCTTGAGTAACAACAACGGATTGTTGGCAAAGTGGTATGAGTTTATCTTGCGCAAGCGTCGAAATTGCTTCAATGTTTGGCTCCGCGCGACCAAAGTTGTCATCAGTACGCAGCACATCGCGGATATCAAAGCGCACAGCTTGAATGCCTCGCTCACACATTAACTGAGTTAGAATATGCGTCGACATGAGTTCGCCACATGCGACCAAATGATCGGTTAACTTCGCACTAGCTTGGATAGATGCAGCCTCGGCCAGGCTGGTTACGGTATCTAATATGCCATACACCTCGGCAGCAGTTTTCGTGCTGTCTTCGAGCTGAGTTAAAATGGCGTCATGAATGTTGGCCAGATTTTGCAGCAGCTCAGTACGGTGCGTTTGATCCTGAACACCGTTGGCGAGTTCTACCAATAGGTTGGTGACGCCAGAGCAAGCGCTGCTCACGACCAAGCGAGTATTTGGATTGTTTTCGATAATGGTGGCACAACGACTCATTGCCTCAAAGTTGGCAACACTGGTTCCACCGAATTTAGCTACGTTAAATGCGCTCACTGCGTTCTCCCACGACTTCCTAAAAAATTGTACATCCAATGTTTAGTGAGAAAAGGAACAGAGCAAAAAGAGAGGTATTTAGAATGCTATTTGAAAAATTTACCCTCAGAAGCCCTTCATCAGACTGCGCTGATGACAGTTGATGGGATTCAGCCCAATTCAACCGACAAGTCAAACCCTGCAACTTTGACTTACCTCGGCACTACTCCCCCTCAATGATTGGTGTTGGAATTGCGGTTCCACAAATCATCTACCTGGGTAGCGCTCCTCTTCTACATAAAGCTCAAACATTGAACGGTTTTGAGGCCTTAATGTCAATCAATATTTCAACCTTTATGGTGTTTTTTATTAACGATTTTGTGACACTGGTTTGACCTCCATACTTACGGCTAATTGCTGATAGAGGAAAAATCTATTAGGGTGAAGAACCCTACACCTGAGCCATGTTATTGAATAGAACTTTTAGAATGCTCAGGATAAAAGATAATCAAGGAGCTGACATGTCGATCCAAAGCTTTATTCCACCTCACCGTATTTTAATGGGACCTGGTCCTTCTGATATTTATCCTCAAGTGTTACAAGCGCTAAGCCGTCCTACCGTAGGTCACCTTGATCCTCTGTTTATCGGTATGATGGATGAGCTCAAGCAGCTATTGAAGTATGCCTTTCAAACTGACAATGAGTTCACTATTGCGGTTTCAGCGCCAGGTAGTGCAGGGATGGAAACCTGCTTTGTAAACTTGATCGAGAAAGGCGACAAAGTGATCGTCTGCCGTAACGGTGTTTTTGGTGAACGCATGCGCGAAAATGTCGTCCGTGCTGGTGGTGAAGTTGTTATCGTCGATGATGAATGGGGGACGCCTGTTTCCATTGATAAAGTCGAGCAAGCACTCGAACAGCACCCAGATACAAAAATTCTTGCTTTTGTGCATGCGGAAACCTCAACTGGTGCAGTCAGTGATGCTCAAGCATTGGGTAAGCTGGCGAAACAGCATAATGCATTATCTATTGTTGATGCGGTGACGTCACTTGGTGGTGTGCCGTTAAAAGTGGATGAATGGCAACTGGATGCGGTTTACTCTGGCAGTCAAAAATGTTTGTCATGTGTACCAGGGCTCTCACCAGTGACGTTTTCTCCTGCCGCGATTGAAAAGATTCAAGCAAGAACAACACCAGTAAAGAGTTGGTTCCTCGATCAGAGTTTAGTGTTGGGGTATTGGAGTGGAGAAGGTAAGCGTAGTTACCATCATACGGCGCCAGTTAATAGCTTGTATGCGCTTCATGAAGCTTTATTGATACTGAAAAATGAAGGATTAGAAAACGCTTGGGCTCGTCATCAACTGATGCATGAAAAACTCAAAAATGGCCTACAAAAGCTAGGTTTTGAATTTGTTGTGGACGAAGCCCATCGTTTGCCGCAATTAAATGCGATTTACGTGCCTGAAGGAATTGATGAAGCAAAAGTTCGTGCTCACTTGCTAGAAACCTATAACCTAGAAATTGGTGCAGGCCTCGGGGCATTAGCTGGTAAAGCGTGGCGTATTGGCTTAATGGGTTACGGCGCTCGACCTGAAAACGTTGCACTGTGCTTAAAAGCGTTAGAAGAGTCACTCACTGAATAAAGCTATACCGCAATGAGATAAAGAAAAGCGAAGGTCATCCCTTCGCTTTTTTGTAATTATTACTCTGCACCTGAAGTGGGTGCTGGTGAGGCAGAGATTGCTTGAGAAGGTGGTCGGTAATTGACGTCACTGAAATCAATCTTCGGGAACAAAAACTGCGCTTCAGCTCTGATTTGCTCCGCTTTACTTGAGTCATCTAAGCCTTGGTAGGCCAAAATCAAATTATTATAAAATGCAGGGCGAGGCTTATCTTTGATGATTTTTAGCGACCAATCGATATAAGGCTGAATCAAGGTTGCGTCTTGTTGGTACAGCCCAATATTTAAAAACGTGCTATAGACATCCCAATCAAACCTGTCTTTCCAAACCACAGGGTTACTGACTTGATTCAGAATATCAGGGTTAGTTGGTCTAGTGGTCTCAAACTTCGTCAATACATAGTTCGTATGTAATGCGCTTACCATGTAAAACGTAAACGCAACGGGAAGTACCAAACTAAAGACTCGCAGCAAGCTTTTGGTCACATTACTAAAGCCGACTTGTCGATAACGAGAGACGCGCTGATCTACCCAGTACAGCAGGATAACGAAGATCAACCAATGCACGAGAGAGTGGTAGAAAGGGTATTCCAGTTGTGAGTGCAATACGATAGGTATAAACAAGGCCAGCAACGCAAGACGAGTTCCGCGTTTGGCTTGATAGATTCGATACAGTACCAGTGCCATCGCTAAGAAGATGCCGAGTATTGGCAGCAAACCACCTTCGGCTCCCCAGTAAAGCAGCTCGTTATGCGGATGATCCATGGCTGGCAAACCAGCTGGGTAATTCTCATTTAGTGCATGTTGACGAGCCGTATACAGCATGTACTCAGATTCAAACTTGCCATATCCATAGCCAGTAAAAGGCTTTTCAATCACCATGTCTAATGTTTGCGGAAAAGTATACGCTCGAGCAGACTCCATGTTTACTTTTTCTGCGGCTAACCCACCTCCATCAGGAAAGGCAAGATGCATGACAACCACTGAGAGTAAGAGCCCACTTACAAGTGACACAACCCAGCGGATAAAGCGCCCTTTGGTTGCAAAGCGGTACATGTATGGAATGACCAACAACACGGCGATGACCGAGGCTAACCAACCAGTGCGTGAAGCCAACGCCACAATTAGTGGTAAGGTTAAAACTGGCACGGCATAGAGAAGGTAAACATCGCTTAACTTACGGTCGTATTTGTAGGGCTGACGTGCAAGTAAATAGCTAGCAATCACCAACCCTGTCGCAAGAAAGCTGGCCATTACATTGGGCTGTTGGAAAATACCATAAGGACGATTGGCCACCGTGTCGTAACCAAACGGATTGCCTGGTTTGAGATACAGATATTGTGTCAGACCAAAAATGGCTTCGATAACAACCGCAAGGACAATGAACCATAATAGGCGTTGGCGATGTTTATTACTGAAATGAAATTGTTGTAAGACAATAAAGAACAGGACACCACACCACAGGCCAATGAGCTTATTGGCTGCCAAACTGCTATTCGCATTTGGGTACAGAATGGGCACTGTCATGATAAGAGCACTAATGAACAAGCCGATGGTTAATTTTGAGTAACGTAGCGCTCGATTATTCGCGAGTTGGTAGCACCCAATGCCTAATGCAAAGCTAAAAGCAATCCAAGTTGTCGCATTGAAGGAAAGTGAAAGCCCTGAACCGCCGGGGTTGGGCATGAAAAAGTGCATTGCCAACACAAATAGTGTTGCCAAGGCAATGAGAAACTTGCGATTGAGGGGAACCTGTACTTTTTCGGGAGAAAGCTTTGTTCCACTTACATGTATAGTAGCCATAGTTATTGCGTTGTTTTGAATGAAAAAAGACCAGCACTTGCTGGTCTCGGTACTTTACCTGTTTTTTCTACTTCAACATAGGCTTAAGGAAGTGAGCTGTGTGCGAGCCCTCGATTTGCGACACATCTTCCGGTGTGCCTTGAGCGATTATCTCGCCTCCACCCTGTCCCCCTTCAGGTCCTAGATCGATAATCCAGTCCGCAGTCTTAATGACATCTAGGTTATGCTCGATCACCACGACAGTATTTCCGTGGTCGCGAAGTCTGTGCAATACAGTGAGCAACTGCTGGATATCATGGAAGTGCAGGCCGGTTGTTGGTTCATCCAAAATGTACAAGGTTTTTCCTGTATCACGCTTGGATAGCTCTCTCGCTAGTTTCACACGCTGAGCTTCACCACCGGAGAGTGTCGTTGCCGCTTGACCTAGGCGAATGTAAGACAAGCCCACATCCATTAGAGTCTGTAGCTTACGTGCTATAGCAGGTACGGGTTCAAAGAACGTTCGGGCGTCTTCGACCGTCATTTCTAGCACTTCATCAATGGTTTTGCCTTTGTAACGTACTTCAAGTGTTTCACGGTTGTAGCGCTTACCTTTACATACATCACATGGCACATAAACATCTGGTAGGAAATGCATTTCAACTTTAATGACACCATCACCCTGACAGGCCTCACAACGACCACCGCGTACGTTAAAGCTAAAACGTCCAGGCTTGTAACCGCGAGAACGCGACTCTTGTGTGCCTGCAAACAGTTCACGGATTGGGGTAAAGATCCCCGTATAGGTTGCAGGGTTAGAGCGAGGTGTACGACCAATTGGGCTTTGATCGATATCGATAACCTTGTCGAAGTGCTCTAGGCCTTTAATCGATTTATAAGGTGAAGGTTGAGCCGTTGTTGCTCCGTTGAGTTGGGTGTGAGCAATTTTAAAGAAAGTATCATTAATCAGCGTTGATTTACCTGAGCCAGATACCCCTGTAATACAGCTGAATAACCCAACAGGAATAGAGAGGTTAACGTTCTTAAGGTTATTACCTGTTGCGCCTAAGAGCTCAACCGTTTTTTTCGGATCACGCGGCGTGCGATCTTTCGGTACTGCGATTTCTTTAACGCCACTTAAGTACTGACCTGTCAGAGAATTCGGATTTGCGATTATCTCTTCCATGGTGCCTTCCGCGACAACATTACCACCGTGTACGCCAGCGCCAGGACCGATATCTATGACATGATCCGCACAGCGAATAGCATCTTCATCGTGTTCTACCACGAGTACGGTATTCCCCAAATCGCGCAAATGAGTAAGCGTTTTTAATAAGCGTTCATTATCTCGCTGGTGGAGACCAATCGATGGTTCGTCCAGAACATACATCACACCAACAAGACCCGCACCAATTTGGCTGGCTAAGCGAATACGTTGAGCTTCACCACCAGAGAGCGTTTCGGCGCTGCGAGACAGGTTCAGATAGTTCAAACCAACGTTAACCAAGAACTGCAGGCGATCGTTGATTTCCTTCATCACTTTTTCAGCGATTTGGGCGCGTTGACCCTCCAGTTTCAAGGAATGGAAGAATTCCAATGCATCAGCAATGCTGAGTTCAACAATCTCAGGCAGTGTCGTATCAGCAATAAACACGTTACGTGCTTCAAGGCGCAGACGAGTACCACCACAGCTTGAACAAGATTTAGTGGAGATGTATTTCGCAAGCTCTTCACGGACAGAGTTGGATTCTGTATCACGATAACGACGTTCGAGGGTATTCAGAATACCTTCGAATGGATGGCGTTTAACACGAATATCGCCACGATCGTTGATGTATTTAAACTCAATCTCAGTGCGGCCAGAGCCCTTTAGAATGACATCTTGCGTTTTCTTTGGCAGAGAATTAAAAGGGGCATGGAGATCGAAACCATAATGATCGGCCAATGAGGTGAGCATTTGGAAGTAGTAGTAGTTCTTTTGATCCCAACCGCGAATCGCACCTTGTGCCAAGCTTAATGAATCATCTTGAATTACTCGGCTTGGATCGAAGTATTGCTGCACACCCAAACCATCACAAGTGCCACATGCACCAGCAGGGTTGTTGAATGAGAAAAGTCGCGGCTCTAACTCTTGCATGCTGTAACCACATTGTGGACAAGCGAAGTTGGCGGAGAAAATAATCTCTTCACCGTCTCCATCCATTGGCGCGACAACCGCAATTCCGCCTGATAATTCGAGCGTTGTCTCGAAAGATTCGGCTAAGCGCTGTTGCAGGTCTGGACGAACTTTAAAGCGGTCTACCACGACTTCAATGGTGTGCTTTTTATGTAGCTCTAGCGTTGGAGGATCTGAAAGATCGCAAGTTTCTCCATCAATACGCGCACGAATAAAGCCCTGAGCTGCCAGGTTCTCAAGCGTTTTAACATGCTCACCTTTACGCTCTTTGACAATAGGGGCCAACAGCATCATTTTGCTGCCTTCTGGCATCTCTAGAACTTTGTCCACCATTTGACTGATGGTTTGTGCGGCAAGAGGGGCATGGTGCGTTGGACAGCGGGGTTCACCCACACGAGCATACAACAGACGTAAGTAATCGTAGACTTCGGTAATTGTACCGACGGTTGAACGCGGGTTATGAGAAGTAGACTTCTGTTCAATAGAAATCGCGGGTGATAATCCTTCAATATGGTCTACATCGGGTTTTTCCATCAGAGACAAAAACTGACGAGCGTAGGCAGAGAGAGACTCTACGTAGCGTCGTTGGCCTTCTGCATACAATGTATCGAAAGCGAGAGAGGATTTACCGGAGCCACTTAGTCCAGTAATGACAATCAGTTTATCGCGAGGGATTGTAAGATTAATGTCTTTGAGGTTATGGGTTCGGGCACCGCGAACTTCTATTTTATCCATCGTTTTTGCTCTATGTATAACCAAGTGGGGCAAGTATTACATAGTGTGAGAAATGTGCAAAGAAAATTACTGGATAAAAAAACAGTAAAAATAAAAGCCCAACATAATGCTGGGCTTTAGAAACAATAATTTCGTACTACGACGATGCTTTATACCGCTTTTTGTGTTGCGTGTTTACCTAACTCTGAGGCTTTTTCATCTTTTAGATACAGGTTTTCAAAACAGTAGTTGGTTGCTTCGATGTAACCTTCAACACTACCACAGTCAAAGCGTTTGCCTTTGAATTTGTAAGCCAAGACACAGCCCGCTTTTGCTTGTTTAAGTAGCGCGTCAGTGATTTGAATTTCACCACCTTTACCTGGCTCTGTGTTTTCAATCAGTTCGAAAATATCAGGGGTCAGAATGTAGCGACCAATGATCGCAAGGTTGCTTGGTGCCGTGCCTTTCTCAGGTTTTTCTACCATGTCGTCTACGCGGTAGATGTCATCTTTGATCATTTCACCAGAGATAACGCCGTATTTGTGAGTCTCATCTTCTGGGACTTCTTGTACGGCAACGATAGAACAACGGAACTGTTTAAATAGCGCCACCATTTGAGCTAGCACGCCTTCTTCTTCGTTGACACAAAGGTCATCAGCAAGAACGACGGCAAATGGTTCGTCACCCACCAGTTCACGCCCGGTCAGAATCGCGTGGCCTAAGCCTTTCATCTCGCGTTGACGGATGTAAGTGAAGTTTGCAGATTCAATGATTTCACGGATATCTACCAATAGCTCTTCTTTATTGGTACCGCTAATCTGGTGTTCCAGTTCGTAGTTCTTATCAAAGTGGTCCATGATAGAGTGTTTGCCACGACCCGTCACAATACACATGCCGTTCATACCAGCTTGAATTGCTTCTTCAACGCCGTATTCAATAAGCGGTTTATTCACGACTGGCATCATCTCTTTTGGCATAGATTTCGTTGCCGGTAAGAAGCGAGTGCCATAGCCTGCAGCAGGGAACAGACATTTTTTAATCATTGGGGGAATATCCTATCTCGTTATTATCAAGAATCTGCGCATAACTTTAACACGAGAGTCGTCAATGAATCATGAATAAAGTAGGAAAAAGTGTGAGACTCAGTGCGGAAAAAAGATGAGCGACTCGTCATTTCAGTCATTAGAGTCGCGGCATCGCATCATGACATTAAGTTTTGATCTGCCCACGCGATAGCCTGAACGCGATTCTTCACTGATAGCTTTTTGAATATCTGATACAAGTGCGATTTGATGGTGAATTCACTGACAAATAATTCCTCGGCCATTTGGCTGTTCGATGCGCCAGCTTGCAAGCAACGCAGTACTTGCAGCTCGCGAATGGTTAGGTCTACCGTGGCTGGGGCAGTATGAGTGTTAATGACGTTACGGTAATAGTGTAAAAGTTGACTGGTTACATTACGCGGCAGCCAGTTTTGACCGTTAACAATGCCCTTTAACCCTTCTCCAATTTGCTCTAGCGTATCTTCGGAATAGAACAGCCCCTTTAATTGACCAAATGAAAGAAGCTCATCCGTGGTCAGCCTTTTAGGGACATTGAACACAACGGTTTCAAAGTTCTTCCATACCAGCGGTAAGTTTTTGATCGATTGAACGAGTGATTTATGTTCACTGAAGTCGATCAGTAGGATTTTATTACGATGCTGTGGCTTAGCTTCCATGAGTGCTTCGGTCGAAATCACCGGGATACTCATATCAATGTACTTTTCGAGTGCCGCCACCTTTTTTTCCGCATTATCTTCCATACTGATCAGAAATAGCTTTCTTGCGTAAGCCGACTTTCTCACGTGTTCACATCTCCCAGCGTTCAATAAAGGCCATAAGTTGGCATTAAAGAGAGGTTATAACCATAGCTTTTCTGAATAAATGCGTTCGAATTCAAAGCTTCACGAAACGATGTCTGCAAAGCGAATCAAAAATGCTACATGCGTAAGTTGAAATGCGATTTGGGTTCTAGTAGGTGACTCATTAGATCACAATGGTATTAGGCTTTAATCAAAACATTAAAGCGTGCTATTCTAATGCGCTAAAATTTTATATATCCAGAGTGAAACGGAGCACATCATGGCCAGCCGTGGAATTAACAAAGTTATTTTGGTGGGGAATCTAGGTAACGACCCTGAAATTCGTTACATGCCGAACGGCGGTGCAGTAGCAAACATTACTATTGCGACTTCTGATTCATGGCGTGATAAAGCGACTGGCGAACAGCGCGAAAAAACGGAATGGCACCGTGTTGTGTTGTTCGGCAAACTTGCGGAAGTAGCAGGTGAGTACTTGCGTAAAGGTTCTCAAGTATACATTGAAGGCCAACTGCAAACTCGTAAATGGCAAGACCAAAGCGGTCAAGATCGCTACTCAACTGAAGTCGTTGTTCAAGGCTTCAACGGCGTGATGCAAATGCTTGGCGGTCGTGGTCAAGGTGGCGGCGCACCAATGGGCGGTCAACAGCAGCAGCAAGGTGGATGGGGTCAG
This sequence comes from Vibrio sp. JCM 18905, assembly GCF_055393305.1. Lineage (NCBI taxonomy): Bacteria > Pseudomonadati > Pseudomonadota > Gammaproteobacteria > Vibrionales > Vibrionaceae > Vibrio > Vibrio sp. JCM 18905. The sequence continues at coordinate 528,163 of NZ_AP043880.1, forward strand.
CCTCAACAACCAGCTCAGCAGCAGTACAATGCGCCTCAGCAACAGCAACAACAGCAGGCTCCGCAGCAACCACAGCAGCAGTACAATGAGCCACCAATGGATTTTGACGACGATATCCCGTTCTAAATTCTGCTTATGCTTGAATCGAAAAGGCCGCGAATATCGCGGTCTTTTTTATTGTCACTATCTAATGATCTCAAAGGCTTATCTCAGCAAGGTTAGGCGTAACAATAAAACTTATCAATGAGTGTGATGTTCTTTATGCTCCAGCCTCTCACTATCAGACGAATCCGATTGTTTGATGAACTCTTATCAAGTATAAATATTTCAATAAGGTATATGATGAATAAAAAAGGAATTTGGTATTCATGAGGTATACCCCAACTCTTAAGTTAAGCACACGGCTGGTGGCTTTTGTCACCATGATCGTCATCTGCGCCATGTTTATCTTGTTTGTCGGTGGCACCCTCTCTTTTAAACGTCTTGGGCAGGAATATCTCACCCATTATTTAGAAGGGATCGTAGAGGTGGTCGACAAGGAGATGGAAGATCCTGACGCTGCTTATTCTATGCAGCGCTGGATACCGAAAATGCTGCAGGCTTCCAATATTGTCGAAATGACATTGTCGACCAACAATGCGGTTGTTTATCGCTTCAAAGATACTTCTCATCAAATGGAAGCGTCAGTCTTGTTTGAGACAGAATACCAACTGACTCACAATCAAGATTACACGATTCATTTTAAAGCGATCCCGCCTTACTTAGGTTACAGCTACTCAATGCAGGCGCTTTGGTCGATCACGCTTGCCGTTATCCTGATCATCTTCTGTTTAATGCGCGGCGTTGCGTGGCTTAAGGAGCAATTAGAAGGCTCTGAAATGCTCGAAGAGCGAGGCAGGATGATCCTTGCTGGTCGGGTAGAGCAGTATGCAAAAGGTGACAAAAAAGAATGGCCTTATACTGCCAGTGAAGCGCTCGATGTATTAATTGAAGAGTTACAAGATGCGCGTCAAGAGCGAAGCCGATTTGATACCTTTATTCGAACTCAAACCTTCCTTGATAAGTTAACAGGTACCGCCAATCGAGTGCTGTTTGATAGCAAACTGGAATCGGCGTTACTAGAAAGTGGGGCTCGCGGCGCCGTTTTGCTAGTACGTATTCAAGACTGGAAACTGGTTGAAGAAGAGCAAGATAAGCAAATTACGGATGAGTTTATTGTTGAAGTTGGGAGTTTATTATCCAACTTAGTTCAGCGATACCCTGATGTTGTATTTTCTCGTTATTACGATGCTGATTTTGCGTTATTTCTGCCGCATCAAAGTGCTAAAGATGTGGCTAATTTGGCATCACAATGCATTCGCCAGTTAGAAAAATTAATTCCGCCAGAGCCACTCGACCCAGACAACTGGTGCCATATAGGCATCACTACTTATAAAGAGGGTGAGCGACACAGCCAAATCATCGATGAGGCAGAGACAGCTTTGCGTAGTGCGCAACTACAAAATAACAATAATTGGAGTCGCTTCAAAAAATGGAACCACGATGAAGAAGCTCGCGGAAGTGTGAGGTGGAGAACGTTATTTGACACAGCACTTACACCAGAAAATGTGATACTCTACGCACAATCTGTGCACCCAATAAGTGATGCGACGCATAAAAAATCATTATATGAAGAGTTAACATGTCGGATTCGCGATCCTGAGAATGGCATTGTTAAAGCGTCTCGGTTTATTTCTGCGATCAGACAGGTTGGTTATGAAGCGCAAATGGATAAGTCAGTTATTAATAAATTCTTAAGAGAATTTAAGGATAATTTTGATAACTCGAGAGAGTATGCGCTCAATTTGAATGTAACGCCTTTTTCTAACCGAGAGTACTTTAAATGGTTTCGTGATGAACTCTTACAGTTGTCACGTGAACAGAGAAAGTGTCTCAGTTTTGAGTTTGTTGAAGCACAATTTGTAAGACACTTAGACTTTATGCGACCAGTCGCTAAAATGCTGGCCGGTTTAGGGTGCCACTTAATGGTTGGGCAGGCTGGACGAACCATCGTCAGCACTCACTATTTAAAAGAAGTGGATATTCGTTACCTTAAACTTCATCGCAGTTTAGTAGCAAAAATCGACCAGCGACATGAGAACCAGCTATTTGTCCGCAGCATGCTAGGTGCCGCGGCAAACAGTAAAACTAAAATCATAGCAGTGGGAATTGAGAATCAAAACGAGCTCAACACGTTAATTGAGCTCGGGGTTTATGGTGGGCAAGGGCGCTACTTTTCTGCAGAGCAGCAGTTTCTTCCTCGTCCACAAGCATTGCCAAGTTCTCAATCAGAATCCCAAGTGAAATTGGGAAGACGAAATCGCTGGCGTAAAAAATAAAGATAATAATCATGGATTTCAAAGCACTACTCGACAAGCTCAAACGATCATCAGGTGGTGGTCGTTCCTGCTTTTTGGTTATTCAGCCAGACGCCGTTTATTTATCATCTTCAATAAAAAGTGGCCGCCCATACCAATTTGATATTTCTGAATCCAATTGGGAGAAAGCCGTAGAGCAAGCATTGAGCGTTGCTGCGAGTGCGTATGATTCTCTGACGGTTGTCCTTTCTCATAACTATTATCAGATGTATCAAATTGACAAACCTGTCATGCCGCGCCAAGAATGGCCTGCAGCATTACCGTTTTTGTTGAAAGAACTGATCTCTGAGCGTGCCGTTGACATCATTGCAGATGCGGTAGAGTTACCCAATTCAACCAAAGTGCAAGCTTACGTCTTATCACGAAAAATGTTGGATAAGATCGTGTTACTGGCCAGTCGCGCCCAGTTGCCATTAGAAGCTATTCTTCCTGAAGACGACATTTGGGGAGAGACCGCAGGTGAACTAGGTAACTTCCTATTATTACAACGCAGTGTGCGTGGTCACTTCCGTATTAGCGCTTTTGTCGAAAATACTATCGCGTTCCATCGTTCGATTCGCAGTGTGACGCCACCGTTAACGGGTGTTCCGTCTAGCGAGTTACAGATGGATAGCCTCTCGTTAGAACTGCAACGTTCGATTGATTATCTTTCTTCTCAGTTGCGCCATGTGCAGCTGCATCAATTGAAAGTGTGTTGTGATGAGGAGGATGAGAGTGAGCTTGTTCAGTCTCTGAACTACCGTTTAAGCACTAAAGTTTCTCCGTTATTACCACCAGAACATGAGTTATCAGGACACGTTTTAGCAGATGCTGCTGCGGCTTCTAATACTCGACGCGTTAACTTATACCCTGATTACTTAAAGCCGAAAAAAGAGCTCCTGACACTAAGAAATATCGCGTTATCTTGGGGTGTCGCGGCTGCGGCCATTCTACTCTCTTACGGCTATGTGACTTGGCAGAGCAGTGGTTTAGAAGATGAAATTGCTATTGTAAAAAGCAAAGGCGATATCATGAAGTCAGAGCTTGAACGCTATCAAGTCAAGCTACGTAAGCATCAACCCGACAATAATAAGCTGGCAGCTAAAGCCCGCTTAGAGCGTGAAGTCAAGGCGAAGCGAGACTCACTTAAAGCCGTCGGGAAATACGATGACTCGCAGCGCACGGGTTACTCTGGCGTGATGCAATCATTAGCTAAGCTAGGAAACCAAGAAATTTCTTTGTCCGAAATTCGAATCAATAACCATACCTTAGATCTGAAGGGACTGGCGAAAAAGCCGAGCTCAGTACCAAGTTGGGTTAACCAATTTAAAAATGAAATTAGCTTGGTTGGCCGGACATTTGACGACGTCAAAATTGGCCGAAATGATAAGGATATTGTGACGTTTGAACTAAAAACGCGCGAGGATAAAGAGAAATGAACGAATTCTGGATCTCATTAGAAGAGCGCTTTGGCGAAATGAGCGCGCGTGAAAAAGTGCTTATCGCGCTGTGTGGTTTAGTTGTCGTGATCATGTTGCTTTTTACGCTGGTACTGGAACCAAAGCTTAACGAGATCATCAGTAATGAGAGGCAACTAAGCAATTTAAAGCAAGCCAATCAAAAGATTGAAATCGACACGCTACGTATTCAAGCGCAGCTGAAGAAAGATCCAAACGCTGAGATTGATCGCGCGATATCTAACCTGCTAACAGAAAGTCAGCACCTTTCGATGCAGCTAGCGGAGATCATCGAACACCTTATTACACCTTCGCAAATGGCTGAGCTACTGGAAAATGTATTAGAGCAGCAAAGTGGCATTCACCTTTTGTCTTTGCAAACTTTGCCATCTGAGCCAATTACGGAAGATAAAGAAGCATCGCAATACTCTGGTTACTACGTGCACCCTGTACGCATGGAGCTGACTGGCGACTACTTTTCTATTGCCAATTATCTAAATAAGTTGGAGAGCCTTCCTGCCAGTTATTATTGGCGCAGCTTTAGTTACAAAGTCGAAGAGTACCCGAAAGCGAAGCTTGTGTTGGAAGTCTACACACTAGGATCTCGAGAGGAGTTTATTGGTGGTTAAAAAACTCATCATCTCATTGCTTGTCATGGCTGCGGCAGGAACCGCTTGGGCGAACCAAGATCCAACGGCACCACTTGGCTGGGAAAAGCCTGCGGTTGAAACGTCAGCGAAACCAAAAGCAAAACAGTACCGACTGCCTACGCTCAACAGTATTGTGTGTAAGCCAAGTACTGCTTGTGTCGCGATTATGGATAACAAGCTTGTTGAAAAAGGCGAGCTATTTAAGGGTTATCGCGTCGCGAGCATTAATAGTGAATTTGTAACTTTAAAGCGTGGTAACCGTCAGTGGGACCTAGAGCTTTTTGGTTTAAACGTAAAAAAATAATAACCAGAGCCTGATCAGATATGCGCAAATTAGTTGTAGGAATAACGATTGCTTCTTTAATGGGATGTTCAATGGGTCATCGTGACCCAGTGGAAGTCAAAGAAGCGCTCAATGAATCTATCAATCAAGCGAACAGCCGCACGTTAGAAGAAATTCCTTCTTCTGTCGAAGCGGACCTGATGCCTAACTTAGACTCGAATGTTGCTTCAGAGCAAGGCACCTCGAAGCGTTTCCGTATTCAAGCGAATGCGGTCGATGCACGAAGCTTTTTTGCCTCTCTAGTCAAAGGCACTGAGTACAGCGTGGCGATTCATCCAGCGGTACAAGGTAATATCACCGTCAACTTGTCAGATGTTACGTTGGATGAAGTCCTGAGCGTTGTACAGAACATGTATGGCTATGATGTGGTGAAGTCTGGCAAAGTTATTCAAATCTACCCTGCTGGTATGCGTACGGTAACCATTCCTGTTGATTACCTCCAGTTCAAACGCTCTGGTCGATCATTGACGAGCATTGTCACGGGCTCAGTGACCTCGGCTGGTACGTCTAATTCTGGCGGTAGCTCAGACAGTTCTGACTCATCAGACTCTGACAATGGAAGTAACAGCGGCGATAGCTCGACGACTTCTACGGGCGGTACGCGCATCGAAACCATCACTGAAAGTGACTTCTGGCCGATGCTGCAGCAAGCCGTTGCGAATCTAATTGGTTCAGGCAAAGGACAAAGCGTTGTCGTAACACCTCAAGCAGGAGTGATTACGGTTCGAGCGTTTCCAGATGATATTCGAGAAGTCCGTGAGTTCTTAGGTGTATCGCAGGAGCGCATGCAGCGTCAGGTCATTCTTGAAGCTAAAATTCTAGAAGTGACGTTGAATGATGGCTACCAACAAGGCATCAACTGGTCGAACTTATCGGCGTCAATTGGTAACTCGGGTAGTGTCGTAGTGAACCGCCCTGCGTCGGCATTACCACCGTTGGATGCGATTGGCACGCTATTGGGCGGCCAAACCAACGTGACTATCTCTGATGGCAACTTCAATGCTGTGTTGAGTTTTATGTCTACACAAGGTGACTTGAACGTTCTTTCGAGCCCTCGTATTACCGCTGCCAACAACCAAAAGTCGGTCATCAAAGTGGGTACCGATGAGTACTTTGTTACCGAGCTATCGAGCAATGCAGGCAACGGTGAAAACTCAAATGCCGTTCCAGAAGTGGAATTAACACCATTCTTCTCAGGTATCTCTCTCGATGTGACTCCGCAAATTGATAACAAAGGCAATGTGTTCCTGCATGTTCACCCTGCGGTTATTGAAGTCTCGGAAGAAGTGAAGAAATTGAACTTGGGCGGTGAGTTCCAAAACATCCAATTGCCACTGGCAAAAAGCTCTATTCGTGAATCAGACTCGGTTATTCGTGCTAAAGATGGCGATGTTGTGGTTATCGGCGGTTTGATGAAACAGCAAAATCGTGAGCTTGTTTCTAAAGTCCCATTCTTGGGCGATGTGCCCGCATTGGGGCATTTGTTCCGCAACGTAAATAACGTGACTGAGAAAACAGAATTGGTCATCTTGCTAAAACCGACCGTAGTTGGTGTGAACTCTTGGCAGAAAGAGCTAGAGCGCTCTCGTGATCTGCTGCAAGAGTGGTTCCCAGATGCGCAATAAGCGCGGGGAAAGGTTCCGTTTTTCAATGAGTTTGTGATTCGAGTATGTACTTGTCACATTTTGGATTTCGAGTTCAGCCTTTTTCGTTAACCCCAAACACAGAAATGTTCTTGGGGTTAGTCCCTCACTATGAGGCGATCCAAACCATTTTAGCCGCTGTGCAAATGGGAGAAGGGGTGATTAAGGTTACGGGAGAAGTCGGCACCGGAAAAACCATGGTGTGTCGTAAGTTAATTGAGCAGATTGAATCTGAAGTCGAGCTGATTTACTTACCCAATCCAGTTTTGAATGGAGAGCAGTTGCAGTTTGCTGTCGCCAGAGAGTTAGGCATCGAGAACGATGACCCGCTACGTATTGTTTCTCTCATTCAAGAACACCTGATTCAAGTGCATTCTGCGGGAAAGAAAACCGTCTTGATCGTCGATGAAGCGCAAGCTCTTTCTCCACAAGCTTTAGAAACATTGCGTCTGTTCGGTAACCTAGAAACGGAACAAGATAAACTCATTCAACTGGTGTTATTCGGACAACCTGAGTTGGATGAGCGGTTAGCCAGCCACGAGCTAAGGCAGTTTCGTCAACGTATTACGTTTAGTTGTCAGCTGCGTCCTCTTTCTATCGATGAAGGCGTGGCTTACATCAATAATCGTTTAGACAAGGCAGGCAATGGAGCGCACATTTTTTCTATTGAGCAGAAAAAAGCGATTTGGCGTTCATCCATGGGGATTCCACGTTTGATCAACCAAATTAGCCACAAGTCGTTGCTTGCGGCATTTAATGATCGTTGCACACTATTAAAAAATCATCACGTTTACGCAGCTATGCACGATACGTTTGATGCCCGTAAACCTAAGTTTAAAACACCCGTATTTTGGGGATGGAGTCAACCTTGAGTGCCATCAATAAAGCATTATCAGAACTCGCTGAAAAAACATCACCGTCAGAGCTTACTCGTGCGGACATTCCCAACGTTTCACGCAGTAAACCTTGGCTTTGGCTCGTTGCCGGTTTCTCGTTAAGCCTTGCGGTGGGCGGCTGGGCGGTCTCTCGCGGTCCTATCCCTTCAGGCGAGCTTTCACCTGCTCAAACAGAAACCATGCCATTGTCGTCAGTGAATGCTTCGTCAATCACATCATCAGAGCGTACTCATTCGCCAACGAGTAAAATGACGCCCGAGACAGCCCATGTGGTTTACACGAAGCCAGTGACACAACCGGCTGCGCAACAGCTTCATATGCCAGAGACTGATAGGTTTACGCCAAGAGCGGACGTAAATACGGTCTCTGAAGATGCAGTGCTACTCGCGCAAGTGGCAACGATGCCAAGCGATGAGCAATCTAATCATGTAATCCGCACGACAGCAGAAAACAGTTCAATGCGTATTGAGCAGGTTGAGCTGACGCACCGACAGTTATCTCTTAAAGCGGTTAGCCGAGCGGAAAAAGCACTGGATGCTAACGATATGCAAACGGCGTTGTCAGCTTATGCTGAGGCGTTACGTTATGAGCCAATGAATGCAGACACTCGTCAAAAATTATCGGCGTTGTACTTTGGCAAAGGCGACACGCGTAAAGCGTATGAGATTATCCAAGAAGGCATCAACCTTGACACGAACAACCAAGTACTTCGCTTGGCTCTGTCTAAGTTGCTAGTGAAAGCCAATCAACCTGAAGCGGCGCTGAGTCCGCTTGTGCATTTGCCTCCAATGCCAAGTCGAGATTACTTGGCGATGCGTGCGGCATTGGCACAAAAACACAAGCAGAATGATATTGCGCTTGAGAGTTATCTACTCCTCACTCAGCGTGAGCCGGAAAATGCGCGCTGGTGGCTAGGTTTAGCGATTCAACAAGAGCGCGCGCTGACGTTTACCGCCGCGATCAACTCTTACAACCAAGCTCTGGGTAAAGTTGGCATTTCGAATCAATCGCAAGCGTTTATCCGCGACCGTTTGAGCATCTTGAAACAACTGGAGAATGCACAATGAAAATTCAGTTGAGAAAACGCTTAGGCGATCTTCTGGTTGAAGAAGGCATCGTCTCTGAAGAACAAATCCAGCAAGCACTAAACGCACAACGTAGTACCGGGCAGAAGCTAGGCGATGCGTTAATTGATCTCGGCTTTATTACTGAGAAGCAAATGTTGGACTTCTTGTCCCAACAACTTGGTTTGCCATTGATCGATCTTGGTCGCGCACCTGTGGATGCGGAAGCGGTACAGATTCTACCTGAGGTACACGCACGTCGCTTACGTGCGATGGTCGTTGCTCGAAATGGGAACACGTTGCGCGTTGCTATGAGTGACCCTGCGGATTTGTTCATCCAAGAGTCACTGATGAATTTGCTAGGTGAATACAACCTTGAGTTCATTGTGGCTTCAGAGCGCCAACTCATTTCAAGCTTTGACCGCTATTATCGCCGCACTAAAGAGATCGCTTCTTTCGCGGAACAGTTGCATGAAGAGCATAAAGACGAGCAAAGCTTCGATTACGGTATTGATGGAACCGACAGTGAGGAAGTTACCGTTGTAAAGCTGGTTAATTCCATGTTTGAAGATGCGGTACAAGTCGGGGCATCGGATATTCATATTGAGCCAGACGATCAGATATTGCGCTTACGTCAGCGTATTGATGGTGTACTGCATGAAACCATCCTGAATGAAGTGAATATCGCATCGGCTTTGGTTCTTCGATTGAAGTTGATGGCGCACCTAGACATCTCTGAGAAGCGCTTGCCGCAAGATGGCCGATTCAATATCAAAGTGCGTGGTCAATCAATCGATATTCGTATGTCGACGCTACCAACGCAATACGGGGAGTCCGTAGTAATGCGTCTGCTTAACCAGTCTGCTGGTTTGCGTCCATTAGAAGAGTCAGGTTTGCCGCCAGATTTGCTTGCTCGTTTACGTCGACAGTTGGCTCGTCCGCACGGCATGATCTTGGTGACGGGGCCGACAGGTTCAGGTAAAACCACCACGCTTTACGGCGCATTAAGTGAGCTCAACGAGCCAGGGAAAAAGATCATTACAGCAGAGGATCCGGTCGAATACCGTCTGCCTCGCATCACTCAGGTACAGGTAAACAGTAAGATCGATCTGACTTTCTCGCGTGTGCTTCGAACCTTCTTGCGTCAAGACCCAGACATCATTCTTGTTGGTGAGATGCGTGACCAAGAGACGGTAGAAATTGGTCTGCGAGCTGCACTAACGGGTCACTTAGTATTGAGCACTCTTCACACCAATGATGCTGTCGACAGTGCGTTACGCATGATCGATATGGGCGCACCGGGTTACTTGGTTGCCAGTGCGGTCAGAGCCGTGGTGGCGCAGCGTCTTGTTCGCCGTGTTTGTCCAGATTGCAAAACAGAAGACCATCTAGACGAGTCACGCCAACAGTGGTTAGCTGGGCGTTTTCCAAACCAAGTGGGCACCACTTTTTATAAAGGTGCAGGCTGTCAAAACTGTAACTTGACTGGCTATCGAGGCCGAATTGGTGTGTTTGAAATGCTCGAACTTGAGCAAGAAATGATGGATAAATTGCGCGCCAATGATGCGGTTGGCTTTGCCCAAGCCGCGCGTCGCTCAGAAAACTATAAGCCACTGCTTGCTTCTGCAATGGAACTGGCGCTACAAGGCACCGTCAGTTTGGATGAAGTGATGACCCTAGGTGAGGGTGACGCTTCTGGTAAGACTGATCCCATTTTCATATAGGTAAGTGAATGCCAACTTTTCGTTATCAAGGCCGCACGCTAGACGGCTCATCCACTAACGGCAAAATCGAAGCAGTGAACTCAGAGGCTGCGGCGGAAGCATTGATGAACAAAGGGATCATCCCGCTCAATGTGCGGTTAGAGAAAGAGTCGGCAAAAAGCCAAGTGAGCTTGTCTAAGCTATTTGTGCCAGCCATTCCATTGGAAGTGATCATTCTTTTCTCTCGCCAGTTGTTTAGCTTAACTAAAGCGGGCGTACCGTTGCTGCGTTCTATGCGTGGCCTGCTGCAAAATTGTGAAAACAAACAGCTCAAAGAGGCACTGGAAGATGTCGTTTCTGAACTGAGTAATGGCCGAGGTTTGTCTTCTGCGATGCAGCAACACAGCAAAGTATTCAGCCCACTGTTCGTTTCTATGATCAATGTAGGTGAGAATACGGGTCGACTCGATCAAGCGCTATTGCAACTGGCAAATTACTACGAACAGGAACTCGAGACTCGTAAACGCATCAAAGCGGCGATGCGTTATCCGACGTTTGTGGTTATCTTTATTACCATCGCCATGTTTATATTGAATATCTTGGTGATCCCTGAGTTTGCATCGATGTTTACGCGCTTTGGTGTTGAGTTACCACTGCCGACGCGTGTTTTGATCGCTACTTCTAATTTCTTTGTTAATTATTGGGTGTTGTTGATTGTGGCAATGATTGGCGCGTTTGCGGTTTTCAGAGCTTGGGTGGCGACGGCTGATGGTCGGGAAAAGTTCGATAAGTTTCGGCTTCGGCTTCCAATTGTGGGCGATATTGTTAATCGCGCGCAGCTTTCCCGTTTTGCCAGAACCTTCTCGTTGATGCTGAAGTCAGGCGTTCCACTTAACCAGTCTTTAGCTTTAGCCGGGGAAGCTCTGGGGAACCGCTTTTTAGAAAATCGAATTCTTGAGATGAAATCCGCGATTGAAGCGGGTAGCACCATCTCAGTGACTGCCATCAACAGTAAAATCTTTACCCCTTTGGTGATTCAGATGATTGCAGTAGGGGAAGAAACCGGTCGTATTGATGAGCTGCTGCTAGAAGTGTCGGATTTTTACGATAGAGAAGTTGATTACGATCTAAAAACACTAACCGCAAGAATAGAACCGCTACTTTTGGTGATTGTCGCCGGCATGGTCATGGTGCTAGCACTGGGTATCTTCCTGCCAATGTGGGGAATGCTAGACATCATCAAAGGCGGCTAATTGGTGGTTGAAAATCAAAGTCGAGCGACGCTAATCGTTTTTGGGGTAATTGCTACCATCATTGCTGTTGGCTTGGCGGTCAAATTACGTCCTGTTACCGAGCAGGCGCAAGTGACCGGAGCGAAGTTGGCGAGAGTTTGGATGCAAGATAGTGTTCAGCGTTATCGTCAAGCTTGGTTAGTACAAGGCGAGCCAAAACATATGCTGATGGATGGTTTTAATCTCACCATGACTGAGGGCGGGCTAGTGTCTCCCTTTACTCAACAAGGTGTTTTAGATTGTGGTTATTGGCTAGCAGTGCATTATCCACAACGTAAAATAATGACCAATAAGTTAATAGATATCAGTGGAGCCATCAAAACTGATCGTTATGTCTGTCACTATACTTATGAAAATGGTCAGTCGATTGTAGTTATTTCAACAGCTAATCAACTGAAAATAGACGTCGAAATGTCGGCGGAGTGAATTTTTTGACACCTAATCACTATAATTGGTAATGAAAGTCGGTATAATGCAATCATTACCATAAGTAAGACGCTGTAATAGAGGGTAAACAATAATGTGTTTTTCTCATTGCAGCATGAACTGAATAATGGCGAATCGTCATTCTGCTCAAGCGGTAGATACAGTATCCACTTCACGGTCAGTTTTAGTGAACGTTGCTGCCCCAAACCGTTTTGACAATATCCAAAATGGTCGCGTGACCTAAACAAAACTTTGCAGTTGTACTGCATGCTTACATAGAGAGAGTAAACAATGAAAAGACAAGGTGGTTTCACCCTTATCGAACTAGTAGTGGTAATTGTAATCCTAGGTATTCTAGCGGTCACTGCAGCCCCACGTTTCCTTAACCTGCAAAATGATGCTCGAGCTTCATCTCTACAAGGTCTAAAAGGTGCTATTGAAGGTGGTGCTGGTATTACTTACGGTAAAGCTGCGATTAATGGTGTAGAAGCAAATTCTACGGCTACAGATGTTGAAGGCATTGAAACAGTTTATGGTTACCCAACAGCTACAGCAGGTGGTATTGGTGAAGCTGTTTCTGGTTTAAACGATGATTGGGCTGTAGTAGCAAGTGTTGCAGGCACTAGCATTACTTATGGTTTTAAAGGTGCAAAAACTACTAATGAGTGTATCGTAACTTACTCTCAAGCTACTGGTACTGCAGCTGCAAGTGCAGCTAAGACAACAGTAACTTTAGGTTCTGCTTGTAAGTAAGACTCAGTCTTTTAAGGCCAGCTAGTCTGGCCTTTATCTCTTTATTTTGATGAATCTCGGAATAGTTCATATGCGTAAATCATCGGGTCTTAGTGCAATAGAGTTTGTGGTTGTGCTGGTCATTTTAGGTGTAGTCGGTTATGTGGTATTACCAAGATTTATCAGTTTTGAACCAGAAACTTACGAAGCGAAGTGGGAGCAAACCAAGCAAACCGCTGAGCACGTTTCTGAAACGCTGAGCAATAAAGAAACCTACGATCGAATTGAAGAAGAAATCGATAGATCGAAAAACTAACCTAGAGCAATCTTGTTTGCTACGTAAAAGAAGTGTGATTTTAGTCCAAAATCACCATGCTTTTTTGCTTATAATTTAATCGCTTGTTGTAAGCCGAAGGTTCCTCAGTATGAAGTCGCGCTCAACGATATCAGGTTTTACTCTCATTGAGCTGATCATGGTAATCGTCATCCTCTCTATATTATCGCTTTATGCATCCAGTCGATTTATACGCGCTGGTATTTCTGCCGTCGCAATTCAAGATCAAGTCATTTCAGTTGTTCGCCAAGTTCAGGTGAATCGAATGCAATCTAACGTCAGTAGTGCGGTAGGAAACAACGATTTTATTTTATCCATCACTTCCAACTGTATCGGCTCGAAAGCTTCTTGTTTGTCTAAGGCGAGTGGTCGCAGTGACTGGGTCGAAGACAGCAGTGTTACTTTTTCTTCTGTCCAAGAGGTTCAATTTGATCTTCTAGGAAATCCGACCCCTTCTTCGGTCACTATTTCTATTAGTGAAAACAATAGCTCTCAAACTTGTACGGTCACAATCAATGAACAAGGCTACGTGAGTAAAGGTGGCTGTTCATGACTATGAAAGGCAAAAAAACGCTCAGAGGAATGACGCTAATCGAGATGATAATCGCGATCGTCTTGATGGGAGTCGCAATGGTGATGTTTTCGACAGCCTTGATACCACAAATTAAAGATGCTTCCACCTCTCATTATCAAAGTCGAGCCATCGCTTTAGGGCATAGTATGATGTCGCAAATTTTAGCCCGTAATTTTGACCATTATTATGATGATAACGGTGGCATGCTCCGCTGTGGTGAAAGCGGTGCAGATGCTTGCTCTGCTCTTGGAAGGGATGGAGAGACTTCGCCCTCTGCTTTTAATGATGTTGATGATTATATTGGTTGTTGGTACACCAAAAATACTCAGAACCGTTGCCCCTCAGGTGGCGAAAAATACCAACTCTCAGATGTTGTAGGTAATAGTGCAGACAGTAGTTATATCAATTTTCGCGTAGAGGTTGCGGTAGAAACGACAGAGCTCGAAGGAAGTGTTCCTAAAATGAAGCAAGTGAAACTAGATATATTTGCTGGTTCCGCGTTAGCGATTTCATTGGTTGGTTACAGAGGTAATTATTAATGAGTCAAAGAGGCTTCACTCTCATAGAGCTCGTGCTGACCATTGTTATTGGTAGCATCATCATGCTGGGGATTGCAGGTTATGTTCAAGTTGGGATGAAAGGGTATGTTGATGCGAGTTCAAGACAAAGAATTCAGACCCAAGCTCAATTTGTGCTAGAAAAAATGGCGCGTGAAATTAGACACGCCGTTCCCAATAGTTTTGCAATGACAAACACGGTTGACGAATCCTGCCTGTCGTTTGTTCCAACTTTAAATTCCGGTTATTACTTTCAAGAACCAACCAGCAACGATCTGCTTTTTATCACTGGGGAAAATGTTCCAGGAAATACATTAAAAGCTTCCGAGGAGATACGCTTTGTCATTAACCCTACACGCTATGACGATTTGATATCAGGCGCTGTGAGTAATCACTTAATTAATAGTGACCTTTCTTTAAATGGTAATGATGGCAATGGTAATGCCGACTTTTATCGTTATAGCTTAACGACGCCTTTACCTAGTGACTCGATCGCTCATCGTATTTATCTATATCAGTTAGCAACCAAAGTTGAATACTGCATTGTCAAAGCCGGGGCTCATACTAATCGCTTAACTCGCAATGGCACTGTTGTTGAAAATATCGTGGCAGATGAAAGTCAATTTAACTACACGAATGTGAGTTTACAGATTGGTGGGATTGTTTATCTCAAATTTGCTTTTGAACAAAATGGTGAAGTGAGTACCTACCAACAAGATGTGCAGGTGTTAAATGTCCCATAAACAGAAAAACAGTGGAAATGTACTCATTGTATGCTTGTTCGTGATTATTATGATGGGATATCTAGGTGCAACGCTCACAAAGACTAACTGGTCTAATCAAAACTCAATGACTCGTGAGTTTTTAGGGACACAAGCATGGTTTTACGCTCAATCTTCAACAGAGTGGGCACTCACTGAAATATACCCACTTAACAATGAAAACCCAGATGTGGGAAGTAATTGCAGTAATAAAGTCAATGGTAAAGCGCCAAGCTCAGAGAGCATTGATTACGGAAGCTGCCGATTAGTTTCGCTTGTGTGTGACGGGGGAGATAAAAAGTTAGATAGCCAAACATTTTATCGTATCGAAGCTGCAGTCCAGTGTGGTTCTGGATTGAGCTTGGTTGAACGCAGACAAGAGATTTGGATTAAGGATTAAAATAATGAAAAGAAAAATAATTGCTGCTTTATTTTTTTGTTTGTTTTCTCTCAAGAGCTTTTCTGCTGAAACTTTTGATATGGCACCATATTGGTCAATTAGTAAGGGAGCGATGAAATCGAGAGGGAACCTGTGTGGTGGTTATTATCATAGTTACAATGATTATGTTTGCCCGAACGGGTTATACCTACATAAATGGCAGTCAATTTCTTCCGATCGGCCAATGAATATTCTAGTTTATGGTGATGTTGAATTTAAAGGAAAAAATGTAATTGGCAGCTCTATTCGCCCTATTAATATTCTTGCTAAAACCAGTAATGTGAAAGGCCGAAATCAAGTTCAACTCTTCGGCAATATTGAAGCCCATGGAAGTGTTGAACTAAAAAATAATATCGACATAAATGGTTTCATCTATTCGTCTCACGGTAATGTGTATCTTGAAAGTGCAGAAGTGGCAGGAAATGTTACAAGTCTTACGGATGGCATAGAGATTAAAGGTACAGGGAATGTTATTGAAAGTGATATTTGGGGGGCGAGGGATATCGTACTCTCCAAAGTTACTGTCAAAGGTGACGTTACCAGTGCTGGAGGGCAAATAAAAACGGAGAGGAATAACAACACCATTGACGGTGATGTGGTAGCTCATGGCGATGTTATATTGAAGCAGACTGTAGTTCGTGGGGATGTAAAAAGTAAAGGTGGTTCCGTAAAAACAGAAAACTCGAATAATCAAATTTACGGTGACATCGAAGCATCACACGAAGTGGTGTTGAAAGGAACGACAGTTGTTGGAGACATCCAAAGCCTCGGTGAAGAAATAAAGCTTGAAGAGGCGGGGGACGGTAACTCCGTTTACGGAAATTTGACAGCTTTACACAAAGTTGAAATTAAAAAATCCCTAGTATGTGGTCAAGTTACCTCCATAGGTTCAGAAGTTAAACTCGAGAACTCCAAAGAAAATAAAAATAGGGGCATTTACGCCTACAAAAACGCTATCCAAGCAAGTCATAAGGCAACAGTAAAGAACTCAAGTGTGTGTGGTTCTGTTGTTGGTCATTCATATGACTTTGATAATGAAAAAATCTACTGCGGCGTGAATGATCCAAGCTGTACTCCATCCGATACAGATGGCACTTGTCCTATCGATGTTATTCAGTCTGTTTGTCCCGATATGACCCCAGAGCCAACACAATGTAATTTACTTCCAATGGAAGACTTCAACGCTAATGATATTAGTAACTGGTCTGTTATTGGCTTTGGGCAAAGCATCAAACCTAAACCGTCTGGTGGTCGATTCGTTTTAAACTCGTCTCAAAGAAATCAAGCAACTGCATCGGCATACAACTATCTATTCCCTTCGAAAGATAACTACCTTGAAGTGGAATTTGACCATTATGCACACTCCGGCTCTGGGGCTGATGGTGTAGCATTGGTTTTATCTGACGCAAATGTTCCGCCACAAACTGGGGCATTTGGTGGTCCACTTGGCTATGGCGTGAAACCTAACATACAAGGCTTTGCTGGTGGTTGGCTTGGGTTTGGTATCGATGAATACGGCAACTACTCAAGAGAAGGTAGTTTTGAGGATAGTAATTACCGACCAGGGTTTAAGCCAAATACAGTCGCGATTCGTGGCTCTGGGATTAAGAATGACTCAGGGCATTGGATGGGAGGCTATCGCTATATCAAAGGTAATCACAATGTTGGTGACTTAGATGGACGTAGCAATCAAAACCATAGATATAAAGTTATCATTGATTCTAAACAACAAGGTAAAGTCTACATTACGATTCAGCGTAAGATCGGTAGCGCGAATTCTTGGACAACATTGATCTCGAAATTTGATGTCATGAGAGGTTTTGGGCAAACCACTCCTCCAGAAAACTTCCGTGTGTCAATTACCGCCTCGACCGGTGACATTACCAATATACACGAAATGGATAACTTCCAAGTTTGTGCTGATAAGTATCAAAAAATAACGGAAGGCATTCACCACTTCGAGTTTGACTATGCTGGAACTGGCAGTATTTGTCAGGCATCGGAAGTAACGCTTCGAGCGTGTATGAATGACTCTTGCTCGAAAACATATCCAGCATCAGTGTTGTCTAGTAATCCTGGGGCGAGTATTGAGCCCGTCACGGTATCGTTGTTGCCTCAATCTTCCTCTTTGGTTAAGTGGGAGGAAGGAGATAGTGCCACATTCTCTGACTCTATTTCGTTAAAATTGCAGGCTTATCAATCTGGCTCTGCAAAACTTGGCATTGCGAGTAGTTCAGTTCCACAGTTCGGATTTGAAGGCGCTAAGTGTCGTATCGCTGGTGGTCCGCTATCTGAGCAAAACTGTAATATCTTGTTTAACTCTGCCGCGTTGGGCGTAAATATTCCAGATAAGGTAGCGGGCAAACCATTTTTTACTGATGGAACCCCTTTATATGGAATTGAAAA
This sequence comes from Vibrio sp. JCM 18905, assembly GCF_055393305.1. Classification (NCBI taxonomy): domain Bacteria; kingdom Pseudomonadati; phylum Pseudomonadota; class Gammaproteobacteria; order Vibrionales; family Vibrionaceae; genus Vibrio; species Vibrio sp. JCM 18905. The sequence continues at coordinate 545,836 of NZ_AP043880.1, forward strand.
TAGACCTTACCTTGAGTTTTGTAGTGCACCTAGTCAGCAAGATGGAGTTGGTCAACATCGCAATGTGATTCTTTCAGTAGAACGTGTTGAACCTGAGAAAAATGCAGTGCAAGTTGAAACATACGTTTCTTTTCTAAAGGAAGATGGCAAGTTTAGTGAAGAGGTTGCTATCGACAACACAGAGAGTATGGAAATTGACGATGTTTACTTTGACAGCGAAGGCAAGGCTTACTTTAACTTGAGATACCCCGAAGCAGGTAAAGTTGCGCTGAAGGCGAAAATCAAAGGTGAGAAGGATTCATTAGGTCAAAATAGCTTTGTTAGTTTTCCTGCTTATCTTCAGTTGACGGTTGATGGTGGTCTTTGTGGGGCATCCGATTCATGTGATAAGAGTTTTGTTGCCGCTGGAGAGCCGTTTACGATGAAAGTAACTGCCTACCAATTTGGTGGTAATAAGAAGCCAGCACAAAACTATCAGCAATCAGGTTTAACGATTAGTCATAAAGTATCTTACCCGCAGTTTGATAGTGCGATTCCTGGCACTTTAGGGACGACCACATACGATCATATCAATCTAACTAATGGTACGGGGTCAGTGACGCAAACTGTATCCGAAGTTGGTGCTTTTGATTTTAAGATTACACCACCTGAAACGTATCTCGGCAGTAAAGCTTTCACCATTACGCCAGCAGAAGAAAATATTGGTCGTTTCTACCCTAAGTATTTCCGAGTTGATGACGCGAAAGGAAATCAATGGGCTTACCCACATAAAGAAAACTTTGCTTATATGGGACAAGGCTTTGGCGTCGAGGAGTTTTATGTTGAGGCATTAAATGCGGATAAAGGCGCTTTAACAAACTACGCCTTCTTCTCTAGTGGCTTACAAGCAAAGTTTGGTTTGAAAGATACTAGCTCTTATCAATCTCGTTTTATTTTGAACAAAACCTATACGGGAACTTGGGTGAATAATGGTGCTGCTTATGTCACTTCAAGAAGTCTAGGTAAGTTTACTGGTTCAACGACGGATGGGTTAGAGCTATTAAAAGGTTCTGGCTCAAGTTACCCAGATGGTCCGCTCAACTTTAACGAGAACGCGAAAGATACGGCGATATCAATCAAACCTGCGGATGATAATAAGGATCCAGTATCTATCGATGGTAGTGAGGGGTTATTGCCTACTCAACCTGACATCCGCTTTGGTCGTATAGACCTAGATGATGTTGGTGGCAACCAGGGTTCGACGTTGAGAGTACCACTTCGAGTTGAATACTGGAATGGCAGCCGTTTCATTGCTAACCCGAACGATAGTCAAACCGAGGTTAAAGGTGTTACAGCTGCTGAAACGCACATTTGGCCAACAGGTGCTAGTGCTGCTCCAAAAGCAGTCACGTTAGGAGACGGTGGGACCGTTTCCTCAGGTACTTCTCGCTCTGTTACTGCAACTCAAGCTGAGCCATACCGTCAGCAAACGCGCGTTTGGTTAGACCTTGATGATTCAAAAAATGGTTTACCTTGGCTCAAGTACAACTGGGATAATGACAAAGCGGGAGAAGAAAACCCATCCACCGTCGTCACCTTCGGTATTCACCGTGGTAATGACCGTGTGATTTACCGTGGTGAGCCTGGGTTAACCGGACAGTAACAACTTAGGTTTTTGCCCTTAAGTTAGGAAACTGCAAGAAATTGAGGCTTTCTGCTCATGTTTGTGTACCAATACCTTGCTGTGACAGCGAGGCATTGGTACATTTAGAGCAATTTTTGTCTTCTATATTTTTGCAGGATGAGCGAAGAGTATGTTTAAGAAACTTCGTGGCATGTTTTCTAACGATCTATCTATCGATTTAGGTACAGCCAACACTCTAATTTACGTAAAAGGGCAAGGAATTGTCCTTGATGAACCTTCTGTAGTTGCTATTCGTCAAGATCGTGTAGGTTCTGCAAAAAGCGTTGCTGCAGTCGGTCACGCAGCAAAACAGATGCTTGGTCGTACACCTGGCAACATTTCCGCTATCCGCCCAATGAAAGACGGCGTAATCGCTGATTTCTACGTAACCGAAAAAATGCTTCAGCACTTTATCAAACAAGTGCATGACAACAGCATCCTAAAGCCAAGCCCACGTGTTCTTGTTTGTGTTCCTTGTGGTTCTACCCAAGTTGAGCGTCGCGCAATTCGTGAATCAGCTCTCGGTGCTGGCGCGCGTGAAGTTTACCTAATCGACGAGCCAATGGCGGCAGCAATCGGTGCTGGCCTGCGCGTATCTGAGCCGACAGGTTCAATGGTGGTTGATATCGGTGGTGGTACAACTGAAGTTGCTGTTATCTCTCTAAACGGTGTGGTTTACTCATCGTCTGTACGTATCGGTGGTGACCGCTTTGATGAAGCGGTAATTAACTACGTACGTCGTAACTACGGCAGCTTGATTGGTGAAGCCACGGCTGAAAAGATCAAACACGAAATCGGTTCTGCTTACCCTGGCGATGAAGTTCAAGAGATTGAAGTTCGCGGTCGCAACCTTGCAGAGGGTGTGCCACGCAGCTTTAGCCTGAACTCAAACGAGATCCTTGAAGCGCTTCAAGAGCCGCTATCTGGCATCGTCTCGGCAGTCATGGTTGCACTAGAGCAGTGTCCACCAGAGCTTGCTTCAGACATTTCTGAAAACGGCATGGTTCTGACTGGTGGTGGCGCGCTACTGAAAGATCTCGATCGTCTATTAATGGAAGAAACCGGTATCCCTGTGGTTATCGCGGAAGACCCACTAACGTGTGTTGCGCGTGGTGGCGGTAAAGCACTAGAAATGATCGACATGCACGGTGGCGATCTGTTCTCTGAAGAATAAAGGTTTAGGTGAAGCTCATGTCGGGCTTCACCTTCATTTCTGCTCTCTCTGTAATTCAAACATGCTCCATACCTAAAAGTATTTATTTAAGTATTTTTAGGTTGCCAAGTAAGGCTCAATAATCATGGAAGCAATCAGGTCAAAAACAAGATGAAACCGATTTTTGGCAGAGGTCCGTCTCTGCAATTACGTCTGTTTTTTGCTGTCATCGTGTCGGCGAGCTTAATGCTGGCTGATAGTCGTCTAGATACGTTTTCCAACGTCCGATACTTATTGAACAGTATGGTTGCGCCCATTCAATACGCAGCCAATTTGCCTCGCAGCATGTTCGATGGCGTATTTGAACGTTTTAATACTCGTCAGGCATTAGTTGAAGGCAATCGCAACTTAAAGCGAGAAGTGCTACGCCTGAAAAGCGAGCTGATCTTGCTCGATCAATATAAAGAAGAAAACCAACGTCTACGCAAATTGTTAGGCTCTTCATTTGTCCGGGATGAAAAGAAAGTCGTAACTGAAGTGATGGCGGTTGATACCTCACCTTATCGTCATCAAGTGGTGATTGATAAAGGACAAATAGACGGTGTATACGTCGGACAGCCAGTGATCAACGAAAAAGGCATTGTTGGTCAGGTCACGTTTGTCGCAGCGCACAACGCACGTGTTCTGTTGCTAACGGATGCGAAAAATGCGATTCCTGTCCAGGTGATCCGTAACGATATTCGAGTTATCGCGTCGGGCAATGGTGAAATGGATGAAATCCAACTGGAGCACATTCCAACCAGTACTGATATTCAGGTTGGCGATCTATTGGTGACATCCGGCCTAGGTGGGATTTACCCAGAAGGGTACCCAGTCGCGACGGTTACCAATGTGGATCACGATACGCGCCAAGAGTTTGCGTCAATCAAGGCTGAGCCAGTTGTAGAGTTTGATCGTTTACGTTACCTACTGCTGATTTGGCCGAATGAAGATCGTCAACACAAAGTGCTGCGATCCAATGTGGATGAAGGGCTAGAGCAAGAAGAACAAGAGGTAACTGATGGCCAATAATGTAGTGAGCAGCCGAATGGTGATTGGTGTCAGTTTCTTCGTTGCGCTGGTATTGCAAACCATTCCGTGGCCAGGTGTGTTGGATGTTTTACGTCCATCATGGTTGTTTCTTGTCACTTGTTATTGGGTGTTGGCACTGCCGCACCGAGTGAACGTTGGAACCGCGCTAGTGCTGGGCTTATTATGGGATATCTTGATCGGCTCAACGCTTGGAATTCGCGGCATGATGATGTCGATTGTCATCTATCTGGTGGCGTTGAATTTCCTGTTGATTCGTAACATGGCATTGTGGCAACAGTCGATTTTAATTGCCTTTTTTACTGCGTTATTGGAAGTTTTGATATTCTGTGGGGAATATTTGAACCAGGACGTAGTATTTAATCCATTATCTCTGTGGACGGCGGCAATAAACTGTATACTTTGGCCATGGATGTTTTTATTAATGCGACGAGTTCGTCGTGCATGGCACGTAAGGTAAAGCGGTGAAGAAAAGCTTATCTCTCGTTCTCGCATCGGGTTCTCCGAGAAGAAAAGAGCTGCTTGCTCAACTGGGTTATGATTTTGAGATCGTATTGCCTGATATTGAGGAAGCCAAACAGGCTCATGAGCAAGCACGAGATTACGTGTTGCGTCTTTCTTTGGAAAAAGCTCAGGCAGGCTTAGCGTTGGCTAAGCCTGATTCCGTTGTATTGGGCTCTGATACGGTCGTAGTATGCGATGACCGTGTGTTAGAAAAACCAAAAAGTTTTGAAGATTCAAAGCGTATGCTTACTGACTTATCGGGTCGTCGTCATCAAGTGATGACTGCGGTGAGCGTTGTATCATCGGAACAACAACATTCAGTGGTCGTTACCACTGACGTGTGGTTCAAACCACTGACTCACGAAGAAATCGAACAATATTGGCAGTCAGGAGAGCCATGCGATAAAGCTGGAAGTTATGGTATTCAGGGACTCGGAGGGCGATTTGTCACCCGAATCGAAGGCAGTTATCACGCTGTAGTAGGCTTACCTTTGTTCGAAACCGATCAGCTAATTCAAGAATTTTTATAATTGTTTTGAGGTGTGCACATGAGTGCAGAATTGCTGCTTAACGTGACCCCGAGTGAAACTCGTGTGGCCATGATTGAAGGTGGAGTACTACAAGAAATACATATCGAGCGCGAATCGCGTCGCGGCATTGTGGGCAATATATACAAAGGCAAAGTCAGCCGAGTACTGCCAGGTATGCAAGCGGCTTTCGTCGATATCGGTTTAGATAAAGCGGCGTTTTTACATGCGTCAGATATTGTCCCGCATACCGAATGTGTGGCAGAGAACGAAAAACAGCAGTTTCAAGTCCGTGATATCTCTGAGCTGGTACGTCAGGGGCAAGACATTGTTGTACAAGTGGTCAAAGATCCGCTCGGTACGAAAGGTGCGCGTTTAACGACGGATATCACCTTACCTTCGCGTTATCTTGTTTTTATGCCGGGGGCCAGTCATGTCGGTGTTTCGCAGCGTATTGAGAGTGAGAAAGAGCGCGAGCGTCTGAAAAAAGTGGTGAATCATTACTGTGATGAGCACGGTGGTTTTATCATTCGTACCGCAGCGGAAGGCGCAGATGAAAAAGAGCTTTCTCAAGACGCTGCATTTCTAAAGCGTTTGTGGCTAAAAGTCATGGAGCGTCGTTCAAAATACAAAACGCGTTCAACGCTTTACGGTGAACTTGGTTTAGCCCAGCGCATTCTGCGTGATTTTGTCGGCACAGAGCTCGATAAAATCATGGTCGACTCCCGCCTCGAATATGAAAACCTGAAAGAATTCACTTCTGAGTATGTACCTGAGTTAACAGACAAGCTTGAGCTTTACGAAGGTGACAAGCCAATCTTTGACATGTACGACACCGAGAATGAAATTCAGCGTTCTTTAGAGCGCAAGGTTGAGCTAAAGTCGGGTGGCTACTTGATCATCGATCAAACTGAAGCCATGACAACTATCGACATCAACACTGGTGCATTTGTTGGTCGTCGTAATCTTGAAGAGACCATCTTTAATACCAACATTGAGGCAACGCAAGCTATTGCTCGTCAGCTGCGTTTGCGCAATCTCGGCGGCATCATCATTATCGACTTTATCGATATGGCGTCTGAAGAGCACCGTCAGCGAGTGCTCACCTCATTGGAAACCGCACTGGCTAAAGATCGAGTAAAAACCAACATCAACGGCTTTACTCAGCTCGGCTTAGTCGAGATGACGCGTAAGCGCACACGAGAAAGTATTGAACATATCTTGTGTTCTGGCTGTCCTACTTGTGAGGGCCGTGGCAGTGTGAAAACGGTTGAAACCGTGTGCTTTGAGATATTACGCGAGATTACTCGTGTAAACCGTGCTTACGACGCCGATAATTTTGTTGTGTACGCATCGCCGTTTGTCGCTGAAGCGCTGTTGGGTGATGAGTCTCATGCATTGGCTGAGCTCGAAGTATTTATTGGCAAGCAAGTGCGAGTTCAGGCTGAGCCCCTGTACATTCAGGAACAGTTTGACGTCGTAATGATGTAATTTGGAACATTTGTGAATTCTGGTGTTAACCGTTTTGGGCGTTTTTGTGCGTGGAGTTTAGTTACTGTACTGGTGTTATTGGCCATATTAGTAACCACACTGCGCGTCACATTGCCACAACTTAACCACTTCCAAGATGAGATCAAAACCTGGGTCAAGCAGGACACAGGTTTTGACTTTTCTATCGCCAACGTCGCAGGGACGTGGCGCAATAATCACCCCTCGATCGCGCTACTCGGTTTAGAAGCGAATCTGCCGAATATTCAGGATGCACGCTTTGCCGTTGAAGAAATCCAAATTGAATTCGATCTCATTCAATCTCTTTTGCAACTCAAACCGGTGGTTGCTGACCTCACCATTCATAACCTCGCTCTGGATATTCACACCGTAGACATTCTGCCGACCTCTAGTCGTCAAGAGCAGGAGCCGAGTGTGGATAAGAGCGAAGTGAAGCTCATCGACCAACTCGACTCACTTCTTTTACGTCAGTTTGAAGACTTCACCATTACCGACTCACGGATTTGGTATAAATCGGTATCTGGTGAGACTCGCCGTTTAGATATCGAGCAGCTCCGTTGGAGCAACCAAGGCAAGCACCACTTAGCCGAAGGCACCGTGAACATTGCCGATGTTCGTCTGAATTCATTGTTAGTGAGCGCTAACTTTAAAGATCATGGTTCGCTACGTGATGTGTCTGGTGAGTTTTACGTAAGTGCCCAAGATGTCTCGGTGACGCCTTGGTTAACCACTTACATGCAAGAAGAGTCGGGTGCTGAGTCGGGTAAGGTCAGCTTAAACACTTGGCTGACGCTGAAACACAGCCAACCGAATGATGCGTATGTTGAACTGTTGCCTTCTGAGCTGGTGTGGAATGAAAACGGTCGTCATGAGCTGTTTATCGAGTCAGGTATTTTCAATCTTCGACCAGATAAACAAGGTTGGAAAGTAAACGGTCACTCACTTCGGATCCGAACCGACAACACTCCTTGGCCGGAGCTAGACGCAGCGTTTGATTGGCAACCGAATGGTTGGACGCTCAACCTTTCTCAACTCGATATCGAAGCACTTATTCCGCTCATCAAATTGGCTCCAGAGTCGGAATCGACCAGTGATCTTATCAACAAATTGGCACCGAAAGGCCGAGTTGAAGATGTTCGCTTGTCCATGAACGGTGGTTTAGACACGTTACGCTACTCCGCGGAACTGGATGAACTTGCAATGACGCAATGGGAACTGCTACCAGGATTCCATCATGTACAGGGCAGTGTATCTGGTGATTTAGATCAGGCAAAAGCGAAAGTAACCGTCATTGATGATGTATTTCCGTACGGTGATGTATTTCAAGCTCCGCTGAATATCAAACAAGGTGAAGTCGATATTATCTGGCAACAAGATGAGAGTGGCTGGCGCTTGTGGTCTGATAAAGTGACGGCCGCGACACCGGATCTTCAAGTACTAGGAGCATTCCGTCTTGATTTTCCAAAAGAACAAAGCCCATTTTTATCGTTTTATGCTGAGGCGGATCTTTATAACGCAGGTGAAACATGGCGTTACCTGCCGACTCTGGCACTTGGACAAGACTTAACGGATTACCTATCGACTGCGATTCAAGGTGGTAAAGTTAATACGGCTAAGCTGCTGTGGTATGGCGAGTTAGGGGATTTTCCTTACAAAGATCATAATGGCATGTTTCAGGCATGGGTCGGTTTAAAAGACGCGAAATTTAGCTTTGATACGGCGTGGCCAACCATCACGGATCTGCAGCTGGACTTGCTGTTTGAAAATGATGCCATGTATTTGGATTCAAAGTCCGCCACGTTAAATGGTGTCCATGCAAAGCGTATTACCGGGCGAATTCCTGAGTTGGCGGAAGGTGGACACATTGAGATTGAAGCCAAAGCGAGCGCGCCGGGCAATGAAGTTCGTGACTACATGATGGCGACGCCATTGGTGGACTCGGTCGGGGCAGCGTTGACGGCGCTGCAAGTGAGTGGTCCGGTTTACTCTGAGTTCCAGCTCAACATTCCGTTTGATTTTGAAAAAGAGTCCCGTGCTTGGGGTTATGCCGATTTAACAGAAAACCGTGTCGATATTGAAGCGCCGCCAATGACGCTGGAGAAAGCCACAGGGCGTATCCACTTCGATAATGATGTGGTCACCACATCGGGTTTGTCTGCAGAGTTGCTTACCCAGCCTATCTCCCTCGATTTTCGTGGTGAGAGTGCGGAACAGGGCTACAATGTGACGATTAACACATTAGGGGATTGGGACGTTGAGCCTCTCAAACCTTATGTTGGCGAGCGTTGGCTAAAGCTTGTTTCTGGGCATGCGCCGTGGCAAATGGACATTGACTTACAACTTAATGATGTAGGCTTCACCTATCAACTTGATGTATTGGCGCAGCTAAATCGTTTAGCGAGTCAATATCCCTATCCGCTAGCGAAACAAGTTGGCGAGTCCGGGCAAGCAAAACTGCAGGCATCCGGCAACCAAGAAAGTATTTCAGCAAGACTACAGATCCCAAATGCTAAGTATCAAACCGAGATAGATATAACTGGCGACGTACCTGTTCTGACGGCGACTCATTTAATGGTCGGCAAAGGTGGTTTCAGGATCAGCCCTATTGTCGGACACGATGCATCAGTGCGTGTCGGTGAGCTTAATTTAGACCAATGGGCAGAGCTGGTTCAGGGCTCGGAAGGTAAGCAATCCTCATCTGTTTTGGCAAGCATGAAGACGCCGAGTATTCCATTGCCGACACGGATTGATGTTGAAACGCCAAACTTGCAGCTTGGTGGGATTGAGTTTCATGATGTGGACTTCTCCGCAAGCAAAAAGAATTTGAGCTGGCAACTCGATGTGGACAGTCAAGAGGTTAAAGGTAAGGCTAACTATCTGAAACCTTATGACTTATCGGTCTCTTTGGAACACTTACACCTGTATATTCCAGGGTTTGAAGAGATGACCAAAGAGCGCAGTTCGCTCTTTGCTAGTGAGGATCAAAACGCGCCTTTGATTACCAATTTTGACCGCCAGTTTCACGCTGAGATGCCAAACTTAACTTTGAACATCGATGATTTTTGGTTGCAAGGTTACAAAGTGGGGAAGGTGAATGTTGATTTGCAGCGTCGCGAGAACCGTTTGGAGTGGAAAAATATCACCTTTAGCAGCGGCAAAAACCGTATTGATATGAGCGGTTGGTGGGATCTGACAAAAGAGAGCAGCCATTCCAACTTAACCATGAAAATGAAAGGTGATAACAACACTGACCTTATGGAGCGCTTTGGTATCACATCAGGTATTCAGCAGGCACCATTTGAGATCAACGCCAATATGGAATGGGACGGCGCGCCTTGGTCGATGAAGACACAAACCTTGCAAGGGAATGTCTCAACGGAATTTGGTAAAGGCGTGATCAGTGAAGTCAGTGGTGCGGCACGTTTGTTAGGCCTGTTCAGTTTGGATTCTATCATCCGTAAGATGCAGCTCGACTTTACCGACGTATTCGACAAAGGCATGGCGTTTAACTCGATCACAGGCACGGGCAAAATCCAAGATGGCGTATTTATCACCAACGATATCGTGATGGATGCGTTAGCAGGGGAAATGCAGATCCGCGGCATCGCCAATATGAACAGCAGAATGGTCGATGCGGAAGTGAAGTTCACCCCAGACATCACATCAGGCCTACCAATGCTGACCGCGTTTGCAGTAGCGCCACAAACCGCGTTGTATGTTTTAGCCATCTCAACAGTGATTTCTCCGGTGGTTGAGGTCTTCACTCAAGTCAATTATGAAGTGAAAGGCCCACTAGATTCACCAACGGTAAAAGAAATTTCTCGAAGTAAAGGTGAATACAAACTGCCAGAAAAGCTGCGTGAACAGGCCAAATAACTCACCGACTAAAATGGAATAGGGAGGAAACACATGGAACGTGTTGGCATTATTCAAATGACATCGGGTCCTGATATCACTGCGAATCTGGACTTTATTGAAAAACAGTGTGCTTTGGCGAGTAAGCAAGGTGCCAAGCTTGTCCTTACCCCTGAAAATACGGTGCTGTTTGCCAACCGCGAAGCGTACCATCAACATGCAGAGCCACTTGGGAGTGGCGTGATTCAACAGCGGCTCTCTGAAATCGCAAGAAAGAACCAGTTAACACTGATTGTCGGAAGCATGCCTATTCAAACCGCAAAAGGTGTCACGACCACAACACTTGTATTGCCGCCGCACGGTAAATGCATTGCTCACTATGACAAACTGCATATGTTTGATGTCGACGTAGCCGATGGTTATGGTAGTTATCGTGAGTCGGATACGTTTATGGCGGGTAATCAAATTGTAGTGGCGGAAACCGATATCGGCAGCGTTGGATTGAGCATCTGTTACGATCTTCGTTTTCCTGAGCTTTATAAAGTATTACGCCAAGAAGGCGCGGATATCATTGTGGTGCCTGCTGCGTTTACTGCTGTGACGGGGCAAGCTCACTGGGAAGTATTATTGCGAGCTAGAGCGATTGAGACACAATGTTGGATTTTGGCAAGCGGACAAACTGGAACGCATCCATGTGGACGAAAAACATGGGGACACTCGATGGTCGTTGACCCTTGGGGACGTATCCATAAGCAGCTTCAGGATGAAGTAGGCTTGTTAGTGACAGAGATAGATTTGTCACAAAGCCAACAAGTAAGGCAGAATATGCCGCTGACTCAACACAGTCGCTTTCAAAATGAATTGAGACGGAAATAAAAGAGCTAACTATGAGCACAAACCAAATAGAACAGGCACTCCTTGCCCCAAATGGTCTGACAGAACAAGACATTGCTGACACGCTTGCCAGCATTGCGACGCGCCAGATCGATTATGCGGACATTTACTTTCAGTCCAGCTGGCATGAGTCTCTGGTTCTAGAAGACAGCATCATCAAAGATGGCTCTTTTAACATTGATTGTGGTGTTGGTGTCCGCGCCGTAACTGGCGAAAAAACAGGCTTTGCCTACTCTGATCAAATCCAGCCTGAAGGCCTGAAGCAGAGTGCAATGGCGGCGCGCGGTATTGCTCAGCAAGGGCAAAATGGCAAAGTTCATGCGTTTAAACGTACGGAGAACCAAGCGTACTACGCGGCTGTGAATCCACTAGCTGAATGGGAAAAGCAGCAAAAAACAGAATTACTTAAGTCTCTAGATGCTTACATCCGCACTAAAGAACCATTGATTAAAGAAGTCTCGATCAGCATCAGCGGTGTGCATGAGCAGATGCTTGTTGCGGCAACAGACGGTACTTATGCAGGCGATATTCGTCCTTTGGTACGTTTGTCTATTAGCGTGCTCGCTCAAAAAGGTGAACGACGTGAACGAGGTAGCGCTGGTGGCGGTGGCCGTTTTGGTTACGATTTCTTTTTAACGGAAAGCAATGGTGTGAAACAAGCTTTCCATTATGCAGACGAAGCGATTCGCATGGCGTTGGTTAACCTTGAAGCAGAAGCCGCGCCAGCAGGCATGATGCCAGTGGTATTGGGCTCAGGTTGGCCAGGCGTATTGCTACATGAGGCGGTAGGTCATGGCTTAGAAGGTGACTTTAACCGTAAGGAATCTTCGGTTTTCTCTGGCAAAATGGGTCAACAAGTGACGTCTTCACTGTGTACCATCGTCGATGACGGCACGTTAAAAGACCTTCGTGGTTCACTCAATGTGGATGATGAAGGGGTGAATGGCCAGTACAACACGCTTATCGAAAATGGTGTGCTGAAAGGTTACATGCAAGACAAGCTAAACGCGCGGTTAATGGGTGTGAACCCAACAGGTAACGGTCGTCGTGAGTCGTATGCACATTTGCCGATGCCGCGTATGACCAACACCTACATGCTTCCAGGTGAACATACGCCAGAAGAAATCATCTCGACGGTAGAGAAAGGGTTGTATGCGCCAAACTTTGGTGGCGGTCAGGTGGACATTACTTCGGGTAAGTTTGTATTCTCCGCATCGGAAGCGTACTTGATTGAAAACGGTAAAATTACGCGCCCTGTTAAAGGTGCGACGTTGATTGGCTCAGGTATCGAAGCCATGCAGCAAGTCTCTATGGTCGGCAACGACCTAAGTATCGACAAGGGCGTTGGCGTATGTGGTAAAGCAGGTCAAAGTGTGCCAGTAGGCGTTGGTCAGCCAACGTTGAAGCTTGATTCACTGACTGTTGGTGGCACCGAGTAAATCACTCGAACCTTGATAAAAGAGCGCTCATTGGAGCGCTCTTTTACTTTGTGCGTGAATCGATGTGGGTTAGAGGTTTTCTTCTGCAAATTCCGCCAAGCGGCTACGAACCACGCCGTTGAGGTGAATGTTCGCACTGCCTTCAAAGTTCTTGAAGCGTTCAACCATGTAGGTCAAACCAGAGGTCACAGGGGTGAGGTAATGGGAGTCAATCTGCGCCAAGTTACCGGAGCAGACGATTTTAGTTCCTTCACCGCAGCGGGTGATGATGGTTTTGATTTGTGATGCTGTGAGGTTTTGACACTCATCAAGCAACACAAACGCATTTTGAATCGAACGGCCACGCATAAAGTTGATCGACTTAAACTGAATATTGGCTTTATCGCAGATGTATTTCAACGAGCCTTCGGTGCAGTGATCGTGCTTATGCAGCGCCTCCAAAGTATCGGTTACCGCCGCCAACCAAGGCATCATTTTTTCCTCTTCTGAGCCTGGTAAGAAGCCAATCGACTCACCAATGTCTGGCGTGTTACGCGTCACGATAATTTTATCAAACATGCCTTTTTCAATAGTTTGCTCGAGCGCAGCTGCCATGGCTAATAGCGTTTTACCACTACCAGCGGCACCGGTTAAAATCACCAGGTCAATATCCGGGTCAAGTAAGGCATCCAACGCCATTCCTTGGTAGATATTTTTTGGTGTGATGTCCCAAGCCTTACGGTGCATCATGCGTTCGCGGCTCAGGTCGAGTAGCGTTAATTTGTCTTCATTGATGGTTTCTACGCGGCCAGCAAAGTCGCTGTCTTCATCAATCACATATTGGTTAATAAAGGTTGGTTCAAAAGGTTCACGACTGAGCTTGTGATAGGTTTTTCCGCCCAGCGCATAACTTTCTACTTCCTCAATATCACTCCAGAAGTCCCCCTCACGCAGTTGAAAACCTTTGGTGAGGTATTGAATGTCGTCAATCAGTTGATCGGTTCGGTAGTCTTCAACAAAACGTACGCCAGCGCCTTTGGCGCGCAGACGCATGTTAATGTCTTTCGTGATCAGTACCACTTCACGTGGTGCTCGTTTGTTTTGCAGATAAAGCACCGCATTGAGTATGCGGTTGTCACCGGCTTTGTCGGCGAAGGCTTTGACGGTTTCCTGCAGTTCAAAATCCGCCAAAATGGAAATGGTGCCTTGGTCGGGGCTGTCTTTAGAAACAGGAATACCTTCAGAAATTTCATCGGGCGTTGCTTCTTTAAACAAATCTTCCAAAGCGCGAATAGCCACGCGAGCGTCTCTTGCGACATCGCGTTTGCTGTCTTTGATTCGGTCGAGTTCTTCCAACACGGTCATGGGGATAACGACATCGTGTTCTTGGAAAGAGAAGATGGCAAAGGGTTCATGAAGAAGAATGTTGGTATCAAGTACAAACAGTTTCCGATCGGTATCGCCCATAGCGTCTCCTTGCCGTAATACGGCTCTGCATGCGAGTGGTTAGGTCGTTCTCAAATAGGTGTGAAGCGGCCTAACTCTGATTGCTTGCAATAGAGGTTGTCGGGCTGATGTCGGTTAGTGTGCAACCGAGTAGCAAGACAACTTACTGCAAACCCGTGTTGATCCTAATCGTGTACTAACGCGCTTAAATCATATGCAATGGTTTTAAACGCCCCTCACTAGAAGTATACGTAATATTTACGTTCTACAACTTAATAATTGGCATGAGTATTTTACAATTTGATTGCATTTATAGTTTGGGAAAAAAAGTTTCCGCTTGATGCGGTTTCGGCGTGACCTAAATCACAGCTTCAAGTAAGATTAGCGACCTTTTTCTGCGTATAGGCTACGTCCGATTTATCATGTTGAGCTGGCTTAAAAATACTCAGTTCATACTGGAATGACGAATGCTATCGGCATAGCAGAAGCCAGAATCAGATCTAAACTATTATCCATGCCTACGGGCATGAGTAGACCAACAAGAAACACGAATCAAGAACTAATAACGAGGTAGTCAATTCATGACATTTGCTTTGGGGCAGCGCTGGATTAGCGATACGGAAAGCGATTTAGGTTTAGGTACCGTTGTAGCAATGGATGCTCGTACTGTGACATTGATGTTTGCAGCGTCAGAGGAAAACCGAGTTTACGCACGTAACGATGCACCTGTTACCCGAGTCACCTTTAACGTTGGTGATGTCATCGACTGCCAAGAAGGTTGGTCTCTAAAAGTTGAAGAAGTACTGGAAGATGAAGGTCTATACACCTATTTCGGTACTCGTGAAGACACGCAAGAAACCGCCGTTGTTCTGCGTGAGATTTTCCTTAGTAACCAAATTCGTTTTAATAAACCTCAAGATAAGTTGTACGCCGGTCAAATCGATCGCATGGACAACTTTGTTCTGCGTTACCGTGCGCTAACCAACCAGTTTGAGCAGCATAAGAGCCCAATGCGTGGCCTATGTGGTATGCGTGCAGGTTTGATCCCTCATCAGCTTTACATCGCGCACGAAGTTGGCCGTCGCCACGCGCCACGCGTATTACTGGCGGATGAAGTGGGTTTGGGTAAAACCATCGAAGCGGGCATGATCATCCACCAGCAAGTGCTGTCTGGCCGTGCAGAACGTATTTTGATTGTGGTACCTGAAACACTGCAACATCAATGGCTGGTTGAGATGATGCGTCGTTTCAACCTGCATTTCTCTATCTTTGACGAAGAGCGCTGTATCGAAGCATTCGCGGATGCAGAAAACCCATTTGATACCCAGCAATACGTGCTGTGTTCTTTAGACTTCCTACGCAAGAGCCGCAAGCGTTTTGAACAAGCACTGGAAGGCGAATGGGACCTACTGGTTGTCGATGAAGCGCATCACCTTGAGTGGAGCCAAGATAAACCGAGCCGTGAATACCAAGTAGTGGAAGGCTTGGCTGAACGCACTCCGGGCGTACTGCTACTGACGGCAACGCCAGAACAGCTTGGTCGTGAGAGCCACTTTGCTCGTCTGCGTTTGCTGGATCCTGACCGTTTCTACGATTATGAAGCGTTTGTCGAGGAAGAAGAGCAATACGCACCTGTAGCGGATGCGATTACTTCACTTTTCTCTGGTGAAAAACTGCCTGATGAAGCGAAAAACCAGATTACTGAGTTGTTGTCTGAACAAGACGTAGAACCACTTTTCCGCATTATCGAAAGTGAAGCGGACGAAGAAGCGAAAGCGTCAGCGCGCCGAGAGTTGATCGACAACTTGATGGATCGTCACGGTACGGGACGAGTTCTGTTCCGTAACACACGTGCGGCTATCAAAGGGTTCCCTGCACGTAACGTGCACCTGATGCCAATGGATATTCCACCGCAATACACCACGTCAATGCGTGTTGCTGGGATGATCGGCGGTAAGATGAGTTCGGAAGCACGTGCAATGAAGAACCTTTACCCAGAAGAGATCTTCCAAGAATTTGAAGGCGATGATGCAAGCTGGTGGCAGTTTGACTCGCGCGTGAATTGGTTACTTGAAAAGGTAAAAGAGAAGCGCAGCGAGAAAATTCTGGTGATTGCCTCTCGTGCAAGTACGGCTCTGCAATTGGAGCAAGCGCTGCGTGAGCGTGAAGGCATTCGTGCGACCGTCTTCCATGAAGGTATGTCGATCCTTGAGCGTGACAAAGCAGCCGCTTACTTTGCGCAAGAAGAAGGTGGTGCACAGGTTCTTATCTGTAGTGAAATCGGCTCTGAAGGCCGTAACTTCCAGTTTGCCAACCAATTAGTCATGTTTGACTTGCCGTTCAACCCTGACTTGCTTGAGCAACGTATCGGTCGTTTGGACCGTATCGGCCAGAACCGCGACATCGACATTCATGTTCCTTACCTGAAAGGTACCTCGCAAGCCATTCTTGCTCGCTGGTTTGATGAAGGTTTAAACGCTTTTGCAGAAACTTGCCCAACAGGCCGTGCCGTTTACGATAAGTACTCTGATGATCTGATTGAAATCCTTGCTTCTGGTGACACCAGCACGCTAGATGAGATCATTGAAGCGTCAGCAAAAATGAATAAAGAGCTGAAATCCCAATTGGAGCAAGGCCGTGATCGCCTGTTAGAAATGCATTCAAATGGCGGGGAAAAAGCACAACAAATCGTTGAGAAAATTGAATCAACCGACGGTGATACCAATTTGGTCACCTTCGCACTTTCTCTTTTCGATACGATTGGTTTGAACCAAGACGATAAAGGTGAAAACGCACTGATTGTGACCCCATCTGAGCACATGATGGTACCAAGCTACCCAGGTCTGCCATACGAAGGAGCGACGATCACGTTTGATCGTGATACGGCTTTATCTCGTGAAGATATGCACTTTATCAGTTGGGAGCACCCAATGATCCAGGGTGGTATCGATCTTCTGATGAGTGAAGGGGTGGGGACGTCTGCGGTATCTCTACTGAAAAACAAAGCGTTACCAGTCGGGACCATTCTTCTTGAGTTGATTTACGCGGTAGATGCGCAAGCGCCAAAACGCAGTGGTATCGCGCGCTTCTTACCGAAAACGCCAATCCGTTTGATGATGGACTCGCGTGGCAATGACTTGTCTGCTCAAGTGGAATTTGAAAGCTTTAACCGCCAGCTCAGCCCTGTAAACCGTCACTTAGGCAGCAAGTTGGTCACGTCGGTACAGAAAGACGTACACCGCTTAATTGAAGCGGGGGATAGTCTTATCGAAGCGAAGGTTGAGGAAGTACGCAAGCAAGCTCATCAAGATATGCAGCATAGCTTGAATGCAGAACTTGAGCGTTTGCAAGCACTGAAAGCGGTAAACCCAAATATTCGTGACGAAGAAATTGAAGCCATTGATGCACAAATTAAGGAACTCACTGGTTACATCAACCAAGCTCAAGTGCAGCTCGACTCGCTACGTTTGATTGTGGTAAGCCACAACTAAGTAAGTTTTTATTGCTCATTAAAAAAGGTCTTCAGTTGAAGACCTTTTTCTTTATTTGCGGTTTAGTTTCTTTATGCAGAATGCATTACTCACTCATCGCTAACTCATTTACATCAACCATTTCCACCAGATAAATACAGCCAAGAAGCCAAACAAGTAAATCAGGCCTGCAATCGACAACCACTTCAATTTAGGTCCAACAGCCAAAGGTTCAGGTAACTCGGTTTTGCTCACTAATGTGTAATTTAGCAGAGCAAAGAATGGCGTGGTCATAAAGGCGAGGATCATCGCAAAGTTCAGCATAGGCAATAACGCAGAAGCCCAGAAAACCACAATACCCAATGCAAGTAAGGAGACTACCAGCATGATCGCTGAAGTGGTTTTAGGGTTAGTGTCTGGTTGCGAGCGCAGTAGGCGTTGAGAATCCGAAATAACGCGCGAGTAGCCATCAATAACGGTAATCGTGCTGCCAAAGATACAGAAAAACGCAATTACCGCGATTAAGTAACGAGACCATTCGCCAATTGTTGCCGCATATAAGCCAACCAATTGGTGGGAGAAGCCAACGCCTGAGTTTTCAAGTGCAACGCCAGAACCATAGAGCATCAAAGAACCTAACGATACAAAGATAATGGCAAGAAAAGCCGTGCCAATATAACCGACATTAAAGTCAAATAGAGCAGAGCGGTATGTTACTTCTTGCTGGCTTGATTGGCGTTTTAGCCATGCAGAGGTTAAACAGGAGATCTCTATCGGTGCTGGCATCCAGCCCATTGTTACGACGATAAAGCCAATTGCCGCAATCGACCAAGGTGACGGTGGCTCGAAGTTGGCCACTTGCTCAACAGGGTTACCAAAGGCGATAGAAACGGCAAGTAAAGTCGCGATGGTTAACACCGACATGATCACCTTAGATAGCGTATCGAGCGCTTTGTAATGGCCAGCAAATAATATGATCAGGCAGGTGACAATCACAATGATACTGAGTGATGCCATTGATAGTGAAAACGGAATGAAGTAGCCCAGCAAGCTAGCACTAAACATCAACAAAGCGGCGGTATTGATTACGGCTGAGACCACGCTCAGAAATAGAAATAGCCATAGATAAGGCCGACCTAATTTCGCGTAGCCCTCAACCAAGGTGAGCCCTGTCCCCATGGTGTACTGTACGCCCGCTCGGAAAAAAGGGTATTTAAACAGGTTTACGAGCAGAATCAGTGCAGCCAATTGCCCGCCATAAATCGCACCAGCTTTGGTTGATGCGACGAGGTGAGAGCCACCGACCGCAGCAGATGCCATTAATATGCCGGGGCCTAGCGAACGAAAAAATAAGGAAAGTTTGGATTGGGGTTTATCTATAACGGCGGAGTCCATTGCTTATTGTCCTTTTTATCTTATGTATCTTTCTAAAGAGATACATACCGCAGTACATGACAAGCTGAGCGCTCGCCCTATACTGCGCAACGGTAATATCTTTTAAATGCTGTGTTTTGATGTATTTATTTTAAGTATTCTTTGCGAATATCATGCTGTGTGCATCTAGCACTCTATTCAGTTATGCGTCTTGTTGTCAAACTAAATTTACAACGTGCTATTTTTAGTTTTTATGCTAAAGGATTGACTTTGTTTTATTGGTTTGAACTTTTCTTCAGCACCCTGCATTTGGGTGCTATTTGGGTATATAATCGCGGCGTTTTTATTTTGTAGAGATCTCCCATGGCAATGCTTGAATATACCCCTCCCACCGATCCTTGGGTCGATATCGTTTTTGAGGATGACGACATTCTGGCAGTGAATAAGCCATCAGGATTGCTGTCTGTTCCTGGTCGACTTGCAGAGCATTACGACAGCATGTGGAGCCGCCTCAAGGAAGTGCATCCAGAAATCCAAGTAGTGCATCGCTTGGATATGTCGACATCAGGGTTGATGCTGCTGGCGAAAAACAAACCTTCGGAGCGAGCATTAAAAAAGCAGTTCCAATATCGTCTAACCCACAAGGTGTATTACGCACGTGTTTGGGGGCATGTCGAGCCGCAAGAAGGGAATATTGACCTTCCATTAATTTGTGATTGGCCAAACCGTCCGCGACAAAAAGTATGCTTCGACGACGGCAAGCCATCTCAAACTTTATTCCAAGTGGTGAAGCGTGAAGTGCACCCTGATGGCACCCATACGACCGTTGTGCGACTACTGCCCATTACTGGTCGATCGCATCAGTTACGCGTGCATTTGATGGCGATTGGTCATGCGATTATTGGTGATGAGTTTTATGCAACTGAAGAGGCGTATCAGTTTTCAGAACGTTTAGAGCTGCACGCTGCGGAGCTAAGTTTTTATCACCCAGCCACGGATCAGCTGAGTAGTATTTTTGTACCTTGTGACTTTTATCCTGAAGCCGAGGCGGCGATCTTTAACTATTTTTCGCCAGAACGTACATTGCCTGATTATAAAACGTTGCCACACCCTTAATGCCAACCGCAGTCAACAACGGTTCTTTCTAGTTCGCTATTTCGTTACTGTGGTTGATGTATCCTGTCTTTCAGCCGTGAACAAGGAGTTGTTATGTCTTTGCCGACCATCGTATTTTTGGACCGAGCGACCATCCCAGAACACATTGAGATCCCACGACCTAGCTTTCAGCACCACTGGCGTGAGTACGACTTAACCGCGCCAGAGCAGGTAATAGAAAGGTTAGCAGATGCAGATATCGTGATTAGCAATAAAGTCCTGCTTGACCAAAATGTATTAGAGCAACTACCACAATTGCGGATGATCGCGGTTGCCGCGACTGGTTTTAACAACGTCGATGTGGACTACTGTGCTAAGCATGATATTGCGGTTGCCAATGTACGTGGTTACGCGACGCGTTCGGTGCCTGAGCACGTGATTGCGATGCTGTTTGCTTTACGCCGAAATTTATTTGGTTACCATCAAGATATTGCCGCTGGCGAATGGCAGCGTAATAAGCAGTTCTGCTTTTTTACGCACCCAATCGGGGATATAGGTGGTAGCACACTAGGTGTTATTGGCAGCGGCGCTTTAGGGCAAGCGACAGCACAGTTAGCTAATGCGCTAGGCATGCAGGTGATCTTTGCTGAGCGTAAAGGTGCACCGGAATGTCGACCTGGTTATGTACCGCTTGAGGAAGTGTTGAAACGTTCTGATGCGTTGACTTTGCATTGCCCGCTCAACGATCATACTCAGAATTTGATTGGTCAAGCAGAGTTGCAACAAATGAAGCCCAACGCCATTCTAATTAATACGGGGCGTGGAGGCTTGGTGAATGAGGACGCGCTGGTGGATGCCCTAAAACAGGGAGAAATCGCTGCGGCTGGTTTTGATGTTTTTACACAAGAACCAGCTGATGAGAGCAATCCGCTGATTGCCAATATGGGTTTACCTAATTTGTTACTTACACCGCATGTTGCATGGGGCAGCGACTCATCGATTCAACGTTTAGTGGAAATCTTGATTGAGAACATTAACGCTTTCGAGCGCGGAGAGCGTATTAATCGCTTGGTGTAACGCTGACATTTAAGTAAAAGATAAAAAAGCAGACATCATGTCTGCTTTTTTCGTTAATTGAATGCTCGTTGGAATCGAACCGTCTAATTAAAACTCTTCTTCGTTCAGACCTTTTAGGATCTGGAAGATTTCGCGGTACGCTTTTGCTGGTTTCCCAGCCTTTTTCTCTTTCGCTGCTTGGCGAGCCAATTGGCGTAGACGCTGACGATCCGCCTCTGGGTACATTTCCATTACGTCATCAATGGCTTTGTCGCCTTCTTCTACCACGCGATCACGCAGAGCTTCAAGCTTGTGGAATACCGCCGTTAATTGAGAGTGCTTGTTACGAATCTTATCCAATGCCGCTTGGATTGGCTCTGGATCTTCATAACGCATCAACTTACCAATACGTTGTAATTGGCGACGACGTGCTTCGTTTTTAAAGCGTTGTGCGTCTGCAATTGCTTCTCGCAGGTCTTCGCTCAATGGAAACTTTTCTAGAACTGCAGGTTTGAGGCCGACAAGCTCCTCACCTAGCTTTTGCAGTTCTTCCATGTCTCGCTTCATCTCGGATTTGCTTACCCAGATGATCTCTTCTTCTGGTTCCCATGGCGCTTTTTGATTCTTACGTGCCATTTCAGTTGCCTGTGTTTTGATTAATATTATGACTATTTTAACAAGAATCGTGGGGAGAAAGCGAAATTCTTGTTATCCTATTGTTCATCAAAGACAAGATGTGAAAGACAATGGATATTAAACAGCAGGTTGCTGAGCAACGTACCGAGCTAGAGCAAGCCGTCGCAAGAGCCTTAAAGCTTGCATCGGCAAAATCTGACGCCGCCGAAGTCGCAATTACCAAAAGCACTGGTTTAAGTGTATCTACTCGCATGGGCGAGGTAGAAAATGTCGAGTTCAACAGCGATGGTGCGCTGGGCATTACCGTTTACCGAGGTCAACGTAAAGGCAGTGCTTCCACGTCTGATTTAAGTGAAGCTGCTATCGAGCAAACCGTTATTGCGGCGCTGGATATTGCGCATTACACATCTGAAGATCCATTCGCAGGGCCCGCTGCCAAAGAATACATGGTGCAAGAGATCCCTGAGCTTGATCTTTTCCACCCAGACGCACCAGATCCTGACTATGCTGCCAATGTGGCGATTGCCGCAGAAAAAGAAGCGTTAAGTTATGACAGTGCAATCAAGCAAAGTGATGGCGCGAGTTATGATAGCCACTACGGTGTAAAAGTGTATGGTAACAGCCATGGCTTATTAGCAAGCTATGCGTCTAGCCGCCACAGTACCAGCTGTTGTGTGATTGGCGTTGGTCAAAATGGCGAAATGGAGCGTGATTACAGCTACACTGTGGCACGTCATCGCGATGACTTATGGACACCAGAAACAGTGGGTCGTAAGGCGGCAGAGAATACGATTAACCGCTTAGATGCGCAGCGCCTAAAGACAGGTAAATACCCAATCATGTTTGCCGCTGATGTTGCAACTGGCTTGATTGGTCACCTTGTGATGGCGATCAGCGGTGGTAACCTGTACCGTAAATCTTCTTTTCTACTTGATCACCTTGGTAAGCAAGTGCTTCCTGAGTGGTTCAATATCTCGGAACGTCCACATGTATTACGTGGTTTGGCGTCAAGCCCATTCGATAGCGAAGGCGTATATACTCAAGACCGTGAGATCATTACTGACGGTGTGCTAGCAACTTATCTGTTAACCAGTTATGCCGCACGTAAAATGAAGATGGCGCCGACAGGTCACGCTGGTGGGATTCATAACTGGTACGTGAAGTCGACAGGCCAAAACTTCGAACAAATGCTCAAAGAGCTCGGTACTGGTCTTCTAGTGACAGAAGTGATGGGACAAGGCGTGAACGTGGTAACAGGTGATTACTCTCGCGGTGCTGCAGGCTTCTGGGTTGAGAACGGTGAAATCCAATACCCAGTATCGGAAATTACCATCGCTGGTAATCTGAAGGACATGTTCAATAAGATTGTTGCCGTAGGTAGCGACGTTGAAACGCGCTCGCAAATTCAAACGGGTTCAATCTTACTGGATGCGATGAAAGTTGCGGGTGAGTAAGATTTCCTAATTCAGAATTAAAAAAGCCTGATGTGTTCATCAGGCTTTTTAGTTTTTGCAGTTAGGTAATCAGTATTGTGGCAAGCCCTAAGAATACTGATAAACCAATTACATCCGTTACGGTCGTTAACGCCATACCACCAGCTAAAGCTGGGTCGATGTTCATTTTCTTTAAGAGGATTGGAATCGTTACTCCGGCAACCCCAGCGACCAATAAGTTAGTCAGCATCGCGGCGGAAATGATTCCCCCTAGCATCCAGTTACCTTTCCAAGCGACAACAATGCCGCCAATAATCAGCGCCCACATGATGCCGTTGAGTAAACCGATCGAGGCTTCTTTCATCAACAGTTCTCGTTTGTTCGAGTCACCGATATGACCAAGAGCAAGACCACGAATCACTAGTGCGACGGTTTGGTTACCAGCGACACCACCCATGGAAGGAACAATCGTCATCAATACGGCAATGGCAGCCATCTGGTCTAGCGTAGCTTCAAACATGTTAGAAACAGAAGCGGCGGCGAGTGCGGCCAACACATTAGCCCCAAGCCAGATACTGCGTTTGCGAGCTGATTTTACAACGGGTGCGAAGGTATCTTCGTCATCGTCCATACCTGCCATACTCATCATCGAGTGTTCGGCATCTTCACGGATAACGTCAACTACGTCATCGATAGTGATACGGCCAACGAGATGCTGATTCTCGTCTACGACAGGAGCAGAGACCCAGTTCCGACGTTCGAACAGACTAGCAACATCTGAATCACTGGTATCGACAGTGATCGCTTCGTCAGCATCTTCCATGATGTCGACAATTTTGACATCAGGCTGGGTCGTGATCAGCAGAGTAATGGGTAGTTCACCAATCAGTTTGCTTTCTTCATCAATGACATAAAGTGCATCCGTTGCTTCGGGTAGTTCACCTTTCATACGCAGATAACGTAAAACCACGTCCACATCTACGTCACCACGAATCGTGATAACGTCGGTGTTCATCAGCCCACCTGCAGTGTCTTCTGGGTAGGACAGGGCGGTTTCGACACGCAGACGGTCAGAGGAGTCCATTTGCGACAGGACTTCGCGTGACAGGTTGTCTGGCAAGCTACGCAGTACATAAGCCACGTCATCGGTATCCATGCCTTCTGTCGCTTCTGCAAGCGCTTCTGGTGCCATTTTGGATACGAGACTATCTTTGACGTCTTCGTTCAGTTCGTCGAGGATTTCACCGTAGTCTTCAGGGTCGGTGAGTTGCCAGAGAACTTCACGGCTTTTGCGTGGAGAGGCTTCTAAAAGGTGAGCTATATCCTCAGGTTCCATGTCCTGTAACTGACGACGAACATGGACGAAGCGGCCATTTTCTAGCGCTTCTGTGACTTCTTGGAGGGCTTGGTGAGCTTGGTCGAATTCAATTTGCTCTGCCATTCATTCCTCCCAATTCCTGATATTTACAATGCGTTGAATAATAACTTAATTCTAGGCGCCTTTTAATAACAACTTATGATACTAAGCAAATTTATTTATTGGCGCAGTCAGGGGAAGGGGAGTGAGAGGTAATAAAAAAGCGAGTAAATTACTCGCCTTCATCAAATTTATCTTCGATTAAGTGGCAAACGGCATCCAGTGCTTCTTCTGCTTGCTCACCCGCAGCGTGGATTGTGACGTACTGTCCTTGAGCAGACTCAAGCATTAATAAACCCATTACGCTGTCTGCTGTGGCGGTTTTGTCTTCTTCATTGTCGATAGTGATGACCGCTTCAAAGCTCTGGGCCAGTTCGACCAGTTTGACGGCTGCGCGAGCATGTAAGCCAAGGCGATTTTGAATCAATACTTTACGACTTAACTCCACAGCTACTCCTTAGTGTTTTTCTCTAGTGAGGTATGGCGAATTTGCACTTGGTGTCCTTTATTGGCGAAGTACTCACCGATTTGCTGAGTTAAGTACACCGAACGGTGTTTACCACCGGTACAACCTATTGCAACGGTCAAATAGCTGCGATTGTTTTTCTCGAGCAGAGGTAACCAATTCTCTATAAAGTTTTCAATTTGGTATTTCAAACTTAACACCGATTGGTGCTGCTCCAAAAATGCGGCGATAGGGGCATCCAAACCCGTAAGTGGGCGCAACGCTGGTTCCCAATGCGGGTTGGGCAAGAAGCGAACGTCGAATACGTAATCGGCATCGGAAGGCAGGCCATATTTGAAGCCAAAAGACTCAAATACCATAACAAGCCCTTTGCGATCTCTGCCTTCAACACGCATACGCACGGTTTCACTCAACTCATGCAAAGATTGTCCACTGCTGTTCAGTACAAGATCGGCATGCGCTTTAAGTGGTGTTAAAATTTCTTTCTCACGCTCGATGGCTTGGTCAAGGGAGAGAGAGGTGCCACCTAAAGATAAAGGGTGGATTCGGCGTGTTTCGCTGTAGCGTTTGAGTAGCGTTTCCTTATTGGCGTCCAAGAAAAGCACGGTCACATCAAGCTCTGTTTTCAACTGCTCCAGTGTACCAGTCAGTTCTTTTAGCTTTTTAGGGATATTGCGAATATCAATGCTTACCGCAACATTCTGCTTGCTGTCAGCAACAGAGTGAACAAATGCGTCCAGCAAATTCACTGGGAGGTTATCAACACAGTAATAACCTAAGTCTTCCAGTACGCGCAGCGCAATACTCTTACCGGCACCTGAGTGCCCGCTAACCACGATTAGTCGCATGATGTCCGTCCTGCTTATTGGTGAATCATGATGTCGTAAAGTTCTTCATCACTCTGAGCATTGCGCAGTAGTTTCAATACTTGCTTATCGCTCAGACGTTCTGCCATAGAGGATAGAGTCTTGAGGTGCTCTTTGCACTGTTCTTCTGGTACAAGGAGCGCAAAAAGAAGGTCGACAGGTCGATTATCAATCGCATCGAATTCAATTGCTTCATCACATTGCAGCAAGACAGCAATAGCCTTGTCGCTCGATTGCATTCTAGCGTGTGGGATCGCAATACCGTTTCCGATACCAGTACTGCCCATTTTCTCTCTGTTGAGCATGCACTCGAACAGTTCGGTAGAATCTTGGCCCGTTTGATCAGCCACGATGCGGCTGATCATTTCAAGGGCGCGTTTTTTACTCGTGCAGTGGACCGCACTCTTGGTGCAGTCCAATGACAGTATTTCGCTCAGTTGCATGATTAATGACTGTTTAGTTTTTCTTTGTGCTTATTGAGTTGGCGAACCAATTTATCTACCAGCGAATCGATCGCGGCATACATATTTTCGTCATC
The DNA here is from genome assembly GCF_055393305.1 of Vibrio sp. JCM 18905. Lineage (NCBI taxonomy): Bacteria > Pseudomonadati > Pseudomonadota > Gammaproteobacteria > Vibrionales > Vibrionaceae > Vibrio > Vibrio sp. JCM 18905. The sequence continues at coordinate 572,245 of NZ_AP043880.1, forward strand.
AGCTGATGCGTGGATTTCGCCTTGATTTATATGAAGCGTAGCTTCCGCGATTTGAGTGATTTTTTCAACTTTTAGTACAACATGTACTTGATTGATATGGTCGAAGAACCTTTCGAGCTTCTGAAACTTAGAATTTACATAGTCTTGCATTGAATCGGTAAGATCAACGTGATGGCCTTGAATATTGATTTGCATAGACTTTCCTTTTCAGTTAGTGCCTTATAATAGGCGTTTACGCTGACTTGAAGGGGCAATTCCCAAGGATTCTCGATATTTGGCTATCGTACGTCTCGCGACCTGAATCCCTTGGTCAGCCAGAAGAGCAGCAATCTTGCTATCACTCAATGGCTTAGCAGTATTCTCTGCTGCGACCAGTTTTTTAATGAGTGCGCGAATTGCTGTTGACGAACATTCTCCGCCGTTGTCAGTACTAACATGGCTAGAGAAGAAGTACTTCAATTCAAAAATGCCACGTGGTGTATGCATAAATTTTTGTGTTGTTACACGAGAAATCGTGGATTCATGCATGTCCACTGCCAAGGCTACATCATTTAGTACCATTGGCTTCATGGCTTCCTCACCATACTCGAAGAAATCTTGTTGATGTTCAACAATACATCTTGCAACTTTGAGTAGCGTCTCGTTTCTACTCTCTAAGCTCTTAATTAACCATTTTGCCTCTTGCAAATTGCTGCGGATGTACTGGCTATCCGCGCTATTGCCTTTGCCTAATTGAGCATATTGTTGATTTACTTTTAATTTTGGAACGCTATCTGGGTTGATAGAAACGGTCCATTTGCCGTTGTCTTTAAAAACGGACACATCTGGAATTACGTACTCGGTATCATCCGGTGTGATACGGCTACCGGGACGAGGATCTAACTGCTGGATAAGTTTGAGGACTTCACGGAGATCGGCTTCTTTCAGCTTAGTCTCTTTGATGACGAGCTTGTAATCACGGTTCCCCAGGTGATCAATATGATCCGCAAGAATCATTTTGGCTTCAGCAAGCCACGGTGTGTCTTCTGGGAAAGTCGCTAGCTGTAGCAGTAGGCACTCTTGTAAGTTGCGTGATGCCACACCGAGCGGATCGAACTGCTGAATACGTTTACGAACGGCTTCTACTTCGTCTAACTCAATCTCTTCGTTATCGAAGCTCTCATGAATTTCTTCAGGAGATAGGGTTAGGTAACCGTAGTCATCAACAGCGTCAATAATCGCTAATGCAATCGTACGATCGGTTTCACTGAATGGTGTCAGGTCAAGCTGCCACATTAGGTAGTCATGCAATGATTCCGTGGTTTCGCCTTGGTAGACGGGCATATCATCGTCAAGAGCTAAGCCAGTGCTACCGGTATTCGCGCTGTAGACGTCATCCCAAGTGGTATCGATTTCAAGTTCAGAGCTGATCTCTGACTTCTCAATTACGTCTGAACTGTCTGGAACGTCAATGTCTGCTGGTTCGTTAGCACTGTTGCTATCAGCAGCCTCGACCGCTGATTTATCTTCACCGTTTGCTAGAGGCTCATCTTGGCCTTCTTCAACTTCCAATAATGGGTTTGAATCCAATGCTTCTTGGATTTCCTGTTGAAGATCGAGTGTCGACAGTTGCAGTAAGCGAATCGCTTGTTGCAACTGTGGCGTCATGGCTAACTGTTGACCTAGCTTGAGTTGTAATGAAGGTTTCATTCAGTGTTACTTACCTTGTAATGCTCAGAATCTTACCGTTCCTAATATAATCATAGACGGAATTGTTCGCCGAGATAAACTTGTTTCACCTGTTCATTATTGAGAACTTCTGCCGGAGTTCCCGATGCAATTAGGTGCCCTTGGCTTACGATATAGGCTTTTTCGCATACGTCCAGTGTTTCACGCACGTTATGGTCAGTGATTAACACTCCGAGGCCGCGATCGCGTAGATGCTCGATGATTTTCTTGATGTCATTAACCGAGATTGGGTCAACACCTGCGAAAGGTTCATCCAACAAAATGAATTGAGGGTTGGCTGCTAAAGCGCGAGCGATTTCCACTCTGCGTCGCTCACCCCCTGATAGTGCCATACCTGCACTGGTTCTGATGTGCTGAATGTGGAATTCTTCCAACAAATCTTCCAGCTTATCTTGGCGCTCTTCACGTGTCATTTCTTGACGAGTTTCGAGTACAGCCATGATGTTATCTTCTACCGACAGCTTACGGAAAATCGACGCTTCTTGCGGAAGGTAGCCAATCCCGAGACGCGAACGACTGTGCATCGGCAGAATACTGATGTCTTTATCATCAATGGTGATGGTGCCTTCATCTCGTGGCACTAAGCCGACAATCATATAAAACGAGGTGGTTTTACCTGCGCCGTTTGGGCCTAGCAGCCCAACAATCTGACCAGATTCAACTTCCAAGCTAACATCGGTTACGACTTTGCGCTTTTTGTAGCTTTTCGCCAAGTTTTTCGCACTCAGTACTGCCATATTAGTTCTCTATCTGATTGGGTTGCAAAATGGTCGTAACGCGCTCTTCCTTAGAGCTATCAGCGACTAGCTTTTGTTTACCAATTTGGTAACGAATCGAAGAACCTTTAATAGTGTTGTTGTCTTGTGCCAGTTGCGCTTGACCTTTCATGGTCAATTCGTCTGTAGAAATACGGTAATCCAGCTCCACAGCTTGACCACTCAGTGTCTTACCATCGTCCATCAGCTGAGAAAACTTCGCAGGTTTACCAAATGCTTGAATCTGTTTGATGGCTTCGGTTTTAGGATCGCGCGTTACCACGATTCTATCAGCATCGATATTGATGCTACCTTGCTTAAGAGATACATCGCCTTTAAAGATAACCTGGTTACTCTTCATATCCACCTGTTGGGTGTCAGAGTTAATGTAAACCGGTTGTTGAGTATCCGACTTAAGTGCCAGCGCTTGAGGCGCCGCCAATACCAGTGCCAGTAGGCTAAGGTGTAACGGTTTCATATCGACCTTGAACTTCGTCTGTCAGAGTTGCGGTATGCTGCTTTAAGTTGCCTTGCATTGCGCCTCCAGTAGTTTCAAATTGTGGCCCAACCAACATGACCTGTTGATCAGCTTTAAAATCACGATTGGTTAGATTAATGACTAACTTGTCTGTTGCCATGGTATCAAAACTCGCACCTGGCAGAAGATTTTGCATTAAGACTTTGTCATATAACGTTAAGACTTGGTCTTCATCTAACACGGCTCTTGTGGCCGTCACCTTCCATTCAATGACGCTACCTTCACGGTAAACCATCAAAGTCGGGTTATTAAAAATGGTATCTCCACTCTTAGCATAATGGTCTAAGTTCGTGGAGCGGATGATGTAACTGCGGACACCATCTTCACCATAGGTGATGTTTTCCAGTCCAGTACCACTGAACATGGGCAGTTCAGAATCTGGTGCTACTTGAATTGCGTCGTTGCCTTTTGGGGTCAGTAGGTAATAACCGCACCATGCGACAACGAAGATCAAGAGCAAATAAATAAGGCGAGTAAAACTCATATAATGAAGGCCTATCGTTTAGCTCAGTACTTCCCTGACCATTGCCTTTATTTGTGTAATAAATGATTTAAATGTTTGTGCTGATATTACATCACGCCAGCTTTTAGTAAATCGTGCATGTTCAGTGCACCCACAATTTTTTCGTCTTTACATAAAATCAGAGCGTTAATATTTTTATTCTGCATCAAGTTCAAACCTTCAACCGCTAGCATATCAGGGTGCGCTGTGGTTGGATTTGTCGTCATGACTTCGCCAATCGCGGTCGTATGAATATCAATGCGTTTGTCTAAGGTGCGACGTAAATCACCATCGGTGAATATACCAAGCATAGCATCGTGTTCATCGACGATAGCGGTCATGCCTAGCCCTTTTTCTGAAATTTCAAGCAGGGCATCACGAATCAATGCGTTTGGAGAAACTTTAGGTAACGCTTCTCCAAAGTGCATAATATCAGACAACTTAAGCAGCAGTTTTCTCCCTAACGCGCCACCTGGATGAGACAGGGCAAAATCTTCGGCAGAAAAACCACGCGCTTGAAGTAGGGCTACGGCTAGTGCGTCTCCCATTACTAATGTGGCAGTGGTACTGCTGGTCGGTGCCAACCCTAGTGGGCAAGCTTCTTGAGGTACCGTGATTTGCAGGTGCAAGTCAGACAGTTTTGCCATATTGGATTCTGGCTTGCCTGTCATGCTAATTATCTTGATGTTCAGGCGTTTTAATACCGGAAATAGAGACAGAATTTCGTTTGACTCACCAGAGTTAGAAATTGCGAGCACAATATCTCCAGGGCTGATCATGCCCAAGTCGCCATGTGCTGCTTCGCCAGGGTGAACGAAAAACGCAGAAGTCCCCGTGCTTGCCAGAGTCGCAGCAATCTTGTTACCAATGTGGCCTGACTTGCCAATACCCATAACGACTACTTTGCCGCTGTTGGAAAGGATCAGTTCGCACGCTTTCTCAAATTGATCATCAAAGTAGGTATCCAGCTCTTGCAGAGCAGCAACTTCGATATCAAGAACTTGTTTAGCAGCAGCGCGAAAGTCAAATTGATTGGACATATCAGTTCTCTACTTATTTATCGTGGTAATTAAGCGGCCATGTTTGCGAATAAGTACACTTGATAACCTAGGAAGCATGCAAACAAGATTGCACCTTCAATACGGTTAATACTGCGTGATTTACCCAAACACATCGCGACAAGTAATAGTGAAACGCCTAACATGACCCAGAAGTCACGTCCCATCGCGTACTCACTCAGCACCGATGGATTAATGATGCCAGGAATGCCCATTACGGCCAGAATATTAAACACATTCGAGCCAATAATGTTACCGACGGCCATGTCGTCTTCACCTTTTAAAACACCAGCAAGCGATGCTGCGAGCTCAGGTAGACTAGTGCCGATGGCAATGATAGTCAGACCGATGACAAGATCGCTCATGCCAAAATACTTTGCAATAATCACCGCGTTATCCACTAGCATGCTTGCTGCCAAAGGAAGCAGTATCAGGCCAATAACCACCCACATGATCGCTTTAGGGTTGCTGACGCCTTCTGGGATCTCTGACTCTTGGTCATCAAGAAAAACATCACCTGATTTTTGTTCTTTGCGGCTGATCTGCAACATAGCAAATAAAAATGCCCCAAAGAGTACAAACAATAAGACACCTTCATAAAAACCGAGATGGCTATTCCAAAGCAGAATACCGGCGAGTACTGTTACAGCAATCATTAATGGCAGTTCCCGGCGGATGACCGCGGAGCTAATCGACAGAGGCTTGATGAGTGCTGTAATACCTAGGATTAACGCGATGTTCGCGATGTTTGAGCCTAAAACGTTACCCACGGCAGTATCGGTTTTTCCGTCCCAGGCTGCGGTTGCAGAAACCATCATCTCTGGCGCAGAAGAGCCCATCGCAAGGATTGTCATGCCGATGACAAGAGGTGAAATACCGACGTTGCGGGCTATCGCTGCAGAACCAAAAACAAGTTTATCTGCACTCCATACGAGCAAAACAAGACCGACTATAAGCAACGCTACGGCTTCGAGCATGAGAATTCCTAAGTATTAAATAAGTAAAATGAATAACCGCTAATTTTGACCTTTTGCGGCCTAAAATGGAAGATAAACGACGAATAAATTAAAGGTTAGTAACGAAAATGTATGCAAATGTCGTTCATTTAAATCAGCAATTCTTGTCTAGGATTTAAACACTTTGCGCTGATTTGATCGTAATCCACAAAAAATTGCAGGTATATACTCGACTTTATTTAATTGAACAGTGCTTTAAATTCAAAGCCAATGTGCTTATGATTGCAGCCTAATAAATGTACCGACGTTACTTTATTAAACGTGAAATTCAACTCCGTTGTGTGTCTGGTTGATGATGCCGTGAGTTGCAACGCTCCGACAGTAGAAGAGATGATATGTCGAACAACGATTTAGTCACCGTGAACAACCTCACTTTTTCACGGGGAGATCGCAAGATCTTTGATGGTATTGATCTGCATGTTCCTGAGGGCAAAGTGACGGCCATTATGGGACCATCGGGAATTGGTAAAACAACACTGCTGCGTTTAATTGGTGGTCAGTTGTATCCCGAGCAAGGAGAGATCTGGTTTGATGGCGACAATATTCCCTCTCTCTCGCGTAAAAAACTCTACCATGCTCGAAAGAAAATGAGCATGTTGTTTCAATCAGGAGCTTTATTCACTGATTTGAATGTCTTTGATAACGTTGCCTTCCCATTGCGAGAGCATACGAATTTATCTGAAGAGCTAATTCGTACCATGGTGCTGCTTAAGCTTGAAGCCGTCGGTTTACGCGGCGCGGCACAATTGATGCCAAGCGAGCTATCGGGTGGCATGGCTAGACGCGCTGCGTTGGCGCGTGCGATCGCCCTGGATCCTGATTTAATCATGTACGATGAACCATTTGTCGGACAAGACCCAATCACCATGGGTGTCTTGGTTGAGCTCATTAGTAATCTAAATCAAGCGTTAGGTTTAACTTCTATAGTCGTTTCTCACGACGTGCCTGAAGTGATGAGTATTGCCGATTGGGTTTATCTGATGGCCGATGGCAAAATTATCGCTTTTGGCACACCAGAAGAGCTTAATCAGAATCCTGACCCTCGCGTTCAGCAGTTCTTACAAGGTGATGCAGATGGTCCTGTACCGTTTCGCTTCCCTTCTCAAAGTATCGAAAAGGACTTATTTGATGGTCGATAACTTTATGCATTTTGTCGCCTCACTAGGTAGACGAACGCTCTCCATCTGCGGAGCATTTGGTCGTGCGACTTTCATGCTGATTGGGGCACTGTTTACTAAGCCACAACCGCTCAAAAGCTTTCCTCTGCTCGTTAAACAACTTTATTCCGTAGGCGTCCAGTCTCTGGCGATTATCGTCGTATCTGGGTTGTTCATTGGTATGGTCTTGAGCCTACAAGGCTATGTTGTGCTGGTGGATTACGGCGCAGAGGGCAGTTTGGGGCAAATGGTGGCGCTCTCATTGCTACGTGAATTAGGGCCCGTTGTCACTGCACTTCTGTTTGCTGGTCGCGCAGGCTCTGCGTTAACTGCAGAGATAGGTTTGATGAAAGCGACGGAGCAACTTTCTAGCCTTGAAATGATGGCGGTAGATCCTTTGAAAAGAGTGATTGCGCCACGTTTTTGGGCTGGCGCTATTTCAATGCCATTACTGGCTATGATTTTCATGGCGGTGGGTATTTGGGGCGCCCAGCTTGTTGGTGTTGACTGGAAAGGTGTTGACCATGGCAGTTTTTGGTCAGCGATGCAGTCCTCAGTTGAACTAGGACAGGATATTGGTAACAGTATGATCAAGTGCTTTGCGTTTGCAATTACGGTTACTTGGGTCGCTCTATTTAATGGTTATGATGCTATTCCAACTTCGGAAGGGATCAGCCGAGCAACTACGCGCACTGTTGTGCATTCTTCTTTAGCAGTACTAGGACTAGACTTTGTACTGACCGCATTGATGTTTGGGAATTAATCATGCAACAAACACGTAAAACTGAATTATGGGTTGGCAGCTTTGTATTAGCGGGAATTTGCGCGATTCTTGTGATGATTTTTCAAGTTGCTGACGTAAAAAGCATTGGCTCTGGTGATACTTACACCCTCAAAGCTGAGTTCGATAATATTGGTAGTTTAAAAGTTCGCTCGCCAGTAAAAGTGGGTGGGGTTGTGATTGGCCGGGTAAGCAATATTTCACTTAACCCAGATAACTTATTACCTGTTGTAACTCTATCGATCAATAGCAAATACAATCAATTCCCAGAAACGTCAAGCGTACAAATTTTGACGTCTGGCTTGATTGGTGAGCAATACATTGGTTTAGTACCAGGCTTTGTTTTTGACGATGAAGTCATGCTGGTCGATGGCGATACCATCGAAGACACCAAATCAGCGCTCGTGCTTGAAGACTTAATTGGTCAAGTGCTTTACAGCGTAGGTGGTTCAGACGATTCAAGTAAGGAATAACTATGTTAGCGAGATTATTACTTTCAGTTTGTGCTGTGTTTAGCGCGTTTGGTACAAGTGCAGCAGAAGTGGATAAAACTGAACCTTATAAGATGATGAAACAAGTGGCTGAAGTCACGTTCGAAAGATTAAAAGCCGAGCAGCCGAAAATCAAACAAGACCCAGATTTACTTAAGGTGATTGTTGAAGAAGAGCTAATGCCTTACGTCAACTACCGCTATGCTGGGTTAAAGCTCCTAGGTCCAAACCTAAAAGGAGCGAAACGTGAAGACGTACTTGAGTTTATCGATGCATTTCGCGCGTACTTAATTGCTTCTTATGCCCAAGTGCTAACGCAATACAGTGACCAGAAAATTGAATTTGGTCCTGAGCCTAGCATTGATGACTCTAAGCGTATCACCAGTATTAAAGTTGATATCATCGATACGCCGCGTCCAAACATCAAGCTAGAGTTCAAATTGCGTAAAGACAACAAATCTGGTGAGTGGGAAGCGTTCGATATGATTGCGGAAGGCATTAGTTTACTCTCTAGCAAACAGTCAGAATGGAATAGCAAAATTCGTCAAGAAGGCATTCTATCTGTCGCGAAAGATCTAGAAAAATTAGCTGCGGAACCGGTTCGCTTTGAGGCGAAGAAATAATGGCCCAGACTCCCGCTCAGTGGCAATTAGATCAAAACATTCTTAAGCTAACAGGGGCACTTGATAGAGATACGGTGCCCTCATTGTGGGCGTATGCTCAGCAATGGCAACCAGCTCAAGCTGAGCTGGAATGCTCGTTAAAAGAGATAGAGCGCGTCGACTCTGCAGGAATGGTGATGTTAATCCACTTATTAGAGCATGCAAAAAAGCAAAACTGTCATATAATGCTCAGTTTCGTGCCGGCGCAACTGCGCACTTTGTTTCAACTGAGCAATGTTGAATCTTTAGTGGCCAAACACATACAGAATTATCAGGGGTAAATTGTGGATAGCGCAAAAGTACAACAGTTATTAGAAGAAGCACTAAACCTTCAAGAAGTGCATGTAAAAGGTGAAGGTAGCCACTATGAGGTGGTTGCTGTTGATGCTTGTTTCGATGGAATGAGCCGCGTTAAGAAGCAGCAGTTAATTTATGGTCCTCTGATGGAATACATCCAGCGTAACGACATTCACGCATTATCAATTAAAGCGTTCACACCAGAAGAGTGGGCTCGTGATAAGAAACTGATGTCGCTTTAAGGTTTATTGATGGAAAAGTTTCGAGTTATTGGGTCAGATAAACCACTCGTTGGTGAAGTGACCATTTCCGGTGCAAAAAACGCAGCACTGCCGATTTTATTTGCGTCTATCTTGGCGGAAGAGCCTGTAGAAGTGGCAAACGTGCCACACCTTCGTGATATCGATACAACCATGGAACTGCTTAAGCGTTTAGGCGCGAAAGTAAGCCGTAATGGTTCTGTTCACGTCGATCCTAGTAGCATTACTGAATACTGCGCACCGTATGATTTGGTGAAAACCATGCGTGCTTCTATTTGGGCTTTGGGCCCGCTCGTAGCGCGATTTGGTCAAGGTCAGGTTTCTCTACCTGGCGGTTGTGCTATCGGTGCTCGTCCTGTTGATCTGCATATTTCTGGCCTAGAGCAGCTGGGCGCAACGATTACGCTTGAAGATGGTTACGTTAAAGCTGAGGTTGATGGTCGTCTAAAAGGTGCGCACATCGTGATGGATAAAGTCAGCGTAGGCGCGACGATCACCATCATGTGTGCTGCAGCACTTGCTGAAGGCATTACAACACTAGACAACGCGGCGCGTGAACCTGAAATTGTAGACACCGCGGATTTCCTAAATAAGCTTGGTGCAAAAATTTCTGGTGCAGGTACAGATACGATCACGATTGAAGGTGTTGAGCGCCTAGGTGGTTGTAAACACAACGTAGTTGCCGACCGTATTGAGACAGGAACATTCCTTGTCGCTGCCGCGGTATCTGGTGGTAAAGTAGTATGTCGTAACACTAACGCTCATTTGCTTGAAGCGGTTTTAGCCAAGCTAGAAGAAGCTGGCGCGCTTGTCGAAACGGGTGAAGATTGGATTTCAGTTGATATGACTGATCGCGAGCTGAAAGCAGTGAGTGTACGTACAGCGCCGCATCCAGGCTTCCCGACCGATATGCAAGCGCAATTTACGCTACTAAACATGATGGCGAAAGGCGGCGGCGTGATCACTGAGACTATCTTTGAAAACCGCTTTATGCACGTACCAGAACTCATGCGTATGGGCGCGAAAGCCGAGATTGAAGGCAACACCGTTATCTGTGGTGATGTTGAGTCATTAAGTGGTGCGCAAGTCATGGCAACCGACCTACGAGCTTCGGCTAGTTTGGTAATTGCGGGCTGTATTGCTAAAGGCGAAACCATCGTTGACCGTATTTACCATATCGACCGCGGTTACGACAAAATCGAAAATAAACTGGCTGCACTTGGCGCAAATATTGAGCGAGTGAGCGAGGCAAGTTAAACTGCACCGCAGGTAACTTGGATATCAAGAGAGCCGAAACCTGAGTTTCGGCTTTTTTATATCACTCTCATGACCATAGTTATCCTTTATGGAAAGAGAGAAATTAATAGCTGTATCTGGCAAAAGCCGGTTCCTGGAGAACAAGAATGATTGCACTGTTACGTGTATTTGCTGTCGCTATCTTTGCGATTGTTATGTTTATTGGTGGTTGTGGTTACTGCCTGTTAAGCCCCCGAAACCCTAAGCACGTTTTCACTTTTGGCCGCTTGTTTGCCAAGATGTCTCGTGTATTTGGGATTAAGTTAGAGCTGCGTATCCCTGAAGATGCGTATTCACGCGGACAACATGTTTACATTGCTAACCACCAGAACAACTGGGACATGTTTACTGTTTCTGCTGCTGTGACCCCGAAAGTTGTGACAGTAGGTAAAAAGAGCTTGGCTTGGATGCCACTGTTTGGTCAGCTTTACTGGCTTACGGGTAACATCCTGATTGACCGAGCGAATCGCTCTAAAGCAAAAGGTACTATCGATCAGGTCGTGAGCAGCATGAAAGAAAGTGATGTTTCGGTGTGGATGTTCCCAGAAGGCACGCGTTCTCGTGGGCGTGGTTTGCTGCCATTCAAAACAGGTGCTTTTCATGCGGCAATTGGTGCAGGTGTGCCAATCATTCCTATCGTATGTAGCTCGACGAATAAAATTAAGCTGAACCGTTGGAACAATGGTCATGTGATTGTTGAAATGCTACCTCCAATCAGCACTGAAGGCTATGGTAAAGAGGGCATTCGCGAGTTAGCGAATATCTGTCGTGAACAGATGAAAGAGAAGCTTGAATCGTTAGATGAAGAAGTCAAACAGCGCAACGCTGCTTAAGTTTTACTGCGATATCATCACGAAAAGACAATAAAAAACGGGTAGCCTGAGCTACCCGTTTTTTTATGTTTGTCAGCAAGTGCAATTATTTGCGAACAGCGATTGCTTCAATCTCGATGCCAACATCTTTTGGTAGGCGAGCCACTTCTACACAAGAACGTGCAGGGTAGTTTGCTACGCCGTGCTCATCAAAGAACTTGCCGTAAACTTCGTTCACCGTGCCAAAGTCGTTTAGGTCTTTAACAAAAACCGTTAGCTTCACGATATCTGACACTTTAAGGCCTGAAGATTCAACCACAGCCTTTACGTTTTCTAGAGACTGACGAGCTTGCTCTGCGATATCAGCAGACACTTCACCTGTCGCTGGGTTTACTGGGATTTGGCCTGAAGTAAGAACCATGTTACCTAGATCTACGCCTTGAACGTAAGGACCGATTGCTGCTGGTGCAGATTCAGTGTGAAGTACTTTCGTCATTTGATTTTTTCCATCAGTTGTAGGGAATAAAGATTCTCAGTTTGCCTCTAAACCCGTGGTAGGTAAAGAGTAAAATACCCCGACATTGCGGGGTATTTTAAACGTATCACGCCCAGTCGTACGGTGTGTTTATCGTTCGGTTACGATCTCGCGTGAGAACACTTTCTCACAGTACTTACACTTTAGGCGGATTTCTTGTTTCTTCTCGAACACGCTAAAGCTGCTTTCTACTGGTTCATTGTGAGAAATACAGTTTGAATTTGGGCATTCGAAGACATCATTGATGCGCTCTGGAAGCTCTAACGCGAGCTTTTTCACCACTTCATAATTCTCGATTTGGTTCACGGTCGCGTGCGGAGCATACAGCGCCAACTTGCTCGCTTGCTCTTCATTAATAAACACATTTTCTATTTTCAGTAGATCTTTATGACCGAGTGCTGATGATGGCAAGTTCAGACCAATAGTAACGCGCTGTGATGAATTGTGCATATCGAACAGTCTTAGTACTTTGATGCCGATTTGCGCAGGGATGTGGTCGATGACCGTACCATTTTTGATTGCTTCTACCTGCAATTGAGTTTCTTTAGCCATGGGTTTTCTCCTCGATTACAGTGTTTCGTTTAGAACAAGCGCCAACAGTGCTTGGCGAGCGTATACGCCATTTTGAGCTTGCTGGAAGAAGTAAGCATGAGGCGTTTTATCAACATCGGTTGTGATTTCATCCACACGTGGTAGTGGGTGGAGTACTTTTAGATTCTCGCGCGCCCCTTCGAGTAATGCAGCTGTCAAAATATACGCCGATTTAATGTGCGCGTACTCCGATTCGTCAAAACGTTCTTTCTGTACGCGCGTCATGTACAGAATATCCAGTTCAGGAATCACACTTTCCATGTCTGTGTGTAGGCTATATTGAATGCCAGCTTCGTCTAGCTCTTCGCAGATGTAATCTGGCATTGCCAATGCTTCTGGTGCAACAAAGAAGAAGCGGATGTTGTTAAACTTTGCTAAGGCTTGAGTCAGAGAGTGCACCGTGCGGCCATATTTTAGGTCACCGACGAACGCGACGTTCAAGTTGTCTAGACGACCTTGTGTTTCCGCGATGGTGTATAGGTCGAGTAGCGTTTGAGTTGGGTGTTGGTTTGCACCGTCACCCGCGTTGATCACTGGCACGCCATTTGAAAATTCAGAGGCCAAGCGAGCGGCGCCTTCTTGTGGATGGCGCATCACAAAGGCATCGACGTAAGAAGAGATGACCTGTACTGAATCTGCGAGTGTTTCGCCTTTTTTCGCCAGAGAGGTATTACCATCATTATCAAAGCCAATCACGTCACCACCAATGCGTTGAATCGCTGTTTCAAACGATAAACGTGTACGTGTTGATGGTTCAAAGAAACAACTGGCAACGACTTTGTTTTTAATCAGTTCTGGTCGAGGTGCTTTTTTAAGGCTGCCTGCTGTTTCTACGATAAGTTCCAGCTCTTCACGTGAAAGCTCTGGAATAGAGATGATGTGCTTCTGGTAAAGCGAGTTCGCCATGATCTTCTTCCCTATAACATTGATGACTATATCCAAATTGCCGAAAGGAATTTTGGACATAAAAAAACCTCCCCAAATGGGGAGGTTTTAAAATTCAATAGAATTAACGAAAATAACACCACGTAAGCGTAGTCGCTTAGCTAGAGCAAATCGCGTTTTCATGTCGGCAATTAGCTTGGTCATTTCTTAATCCTCAGACAAATTGCCGAGCATTATACGCTTAACTTTCGTGAGCGCAAGCGATTACATCATGGTTTTTGGCAGCTGTTTTGGCTTGCTAGTTTAGCTTCCTAATGTTGCTACCATCACGGCTTTGATAGTGTGCATACGGTTTTCAGCTTCGTCGAATACGATGGAGTATTCTGACTCAAATACCTCTTCTGTTACTTCAAGCCCTTTCATGCCGTATTTTTCAGCGACTTCTTTGCCGACGGTAGTTTCATCATTGTGGAAAGCCGGAAGACAGTGCATGAATTTCACATGTGGATTACCCGTTTGTTTAATCACGTCCATATTGATTTGATATGGTGTCATTAAAGCCACACGTTCATCCCATGCCTCAGCGGATTCACCCATAGATACCCAAACATCGGTGTAAAGGAAGTCACAACCCTTCACGCCTTCCTCCACGCTTTCAGTTAATGTGATTTTTGCACCAGTTTGCTGCGCGATAGTTTGGCAAGTCGCCACGAGATCTTCTTCAGGCCAGAACGCTTTTGGCGCGACAAGGCGAATATCCATGCCCATTTTAGCGGCCCCCACCATGAGCGAGTTGCCCATATTGTTGCGTGCATCGCCTAGGTAAGCGAAGGTCATTTCATGCAGCTGCTTACCGCGTCCGTGCTCTTGCATGGTAAGGAAATCGGCAAGGATTTGGGTTGGGTGGAACTCATCAGTCAAACCATTCCACACTGGAACACCAGCATAAGTGCCAAGTTCTTCAACAATGGATTGGCCAAAGCCGCGATATTCGATGCCGTCATACATGCGACCTAAGACGCGTGCGGTGTCTTTCATTGATTCTTTATGGCCAATCTGAGAACCAGAAGGGCCGATGTAAGAGACTTGAGCGCCTTGATCAAAAGCTGCGACTTCAAACGCACATCGGGTACGAGTCGAAGATTTCTCAAAGATGAGTGCAATGTTTTTACCTTGAAGTGTCTTCTGCTCTGTTCCTGCATATTTTGCTTTTTTTAGCTCTGCAGACAGTTCGAGCAAGAACTGGATTTCTTTGGTTGAGAAATCCAATAGCTTCAAAAAGTTGCGGTTACGTAAATTGAAAGCCATAGCTCGTCCCTTAGTACGTGTGATTGAATTAATAGAATGCATTAAAACATATAAATGCTTTATTTGTGAATAATTATTTTTATGTAAAACTAAAAAAGGTTGATGCATTCACATCAACCTTAGTTTTTATTCATTTAATGTAAAAGGACGAATTGGTTATATATCGTCTCGTTCTATCGGACAACTCATGCAGCGGGCGCCACCACGGCCACGGCCAAGCTCGTTACCTGGGACTGTCAGTACTTTGATACCAGCTTTGTCGTATTTTTCGTTGGTGTATACATTGCGTTCGTAACCAATCACAACGCCCGGTTTTACGGTAAGAACGTTATTGGCGTCATTCCATTGTTCGCGCTCAGCTTCATAACTGTCACCACCCGTGGTGATGATTTTCAGCTGATCTAAGCCAAGAGCAGATTCAATCGCATGTAGGTAGTTATGAGATGCTTCAACATGCATTTCACCATTGCCTTTTGGTGTTAAGCGCCATGTGTCGAGATCTTTGCGCATGATCTCTGGGTAAACAGAGAACGTGTCCACATCCATATGGGTCATAACGGTGTCTAAATGCATGCATGAACGGTGTTTAGGCAGATCAATCGCAATCACTTCGGTTGCTTGTCCTGCCTTAAACAGGCTCGCTGCAAGGTTTTCTACACCTTGCGCGGTCGTGCGCTCAGACATACCGATCAGAACTGCACCTTTACCAATAACCAACACATCACCGCCTTCGACATTCGCATTATCATAATGCAGATCATCATCACCGAAGTATTTGATAAAGTCTTGGCCAGCAAAAATTGGGTGCCAACGATAAATCGCACGTAAGTGGTTTGTTTCACGTTGGCGTGCAGGCATCATCATTGGGTTGAGCGATACACCACCATAAACCCAGCATGAGGTATCACGCGTAAATAGGTGGTTAGGTAGTGGCTCAATAACAAAATCCAGCGGACGCTTCATTTTTGGCAGCATAGAAGATGAGGTGATCGGCAGCTCTGAGTAAGCTAAGCCACCTAAAAAGATGCTGGCAAGGTGTTCATCATCCATTTCTGAAAAATATTGGCGTAGGTCTCGCGCAAAGGTTGGCCCGTAACGAAAGTCAGAAATCTGAGTATCTAGCAGCCACTGTTTTGCTTCTGGAACGGCGAGGGTTTCGACCAGTAAATCGTGGAGGAGAAGCACTTCTACATCTTGATCGCGTAGCGTGCGTGCGAACGCATCGTGCTCTTCACCTGCCGCTTCTACAGCAAGAACATCATCAAACAGTAATTCATGACAGTTTGATGGAGTTAAGTGGGTTAGGGCGCGCTCTGGGCGATTTAATAGAACTCGTCGAAGTTGACCAACTTCTGATCCAACGTACAGCTTGCTCATTTTGTATCCTTACAAATTTTCCAGCCGTTAGTTATGACAAGCTTCCTAGAAAGATGCAAATCACTACACTTTGTCTATATTCTGAGTTTTTATTGTTTTTTAGATTTTAGTTTTGTCTGTTTTTCTTATTAAGTCTTGGTTTGGGTTTAAATTCTATTTTGTGAAATGTGGAGAGCGTGCGTTTTTATTCTAATTTCCCCGTTGAGAAAGAATACATGCATAGTGCATAAAACGTGCATTTTTATTCTCAATTATGCATTATTAAAGTGAATTTATTCGTTATGCTTCTTCGTTTTACACGTGAGTGTATTCAAGAAAGCGCCATAAACACGCACAGAAAGAGAAAATAACCGCATTAAGTGTCAGTTAGGATGTTCTGAATATTAAAAAATGCCATTTTTTGTTAATTTTTTGTTTCTTTGCGTGGTCGGTTTAATATTTATATTCAAATAACCGATAAGAATCGCGGTGGTATGATGTTTGTTTGTGGCTTTTCATCGCAATCCATGCCATATTTCACCGGATCAGCATACTCAGTATCGGGTATAGTGTTTCTATCAAGTAACTAATCTGGAGCCAAAACATGTCTCACGAAGATGAATATCTATCAGTAGAAGAATTAATTGAGATTCAAAAGGAAGAGACTCGCGATATCATTGCAGCATTGCTAGAAGATGGCAGCGATCCAGATTCGCTATACGAAATCGAGCACCACCTGTTTGCAGAAGATTTTGACACGCTAGAAAAAGCGGTAGTTGAAGCATTCAAGATGGGCTTTGAAGTGCTTGAAGCGGAAGAAACTGAAGATGAAGATGGCAACAAGTTGCTTTGCTGTGACGCAACCATGGAATCAGCATTAGACGCAGAAGCCATTGATGCGCAAGTTGAAAAACTGATTCACTTGGCAGAAAAATACGACATCATCTATGACGGTTGGGGTACGTACTACGAAGGCGAAGATGCGCTTTACCCTGAAGAAGATGAAGACGACGAGTAATCAAAGCTCACCTCTTTTAGAAAAACCAGCGTTTAACGCTGGTTTTTTTATACCTTGAAAATGGCATCCAACAACAGATGAATGTGGAGGTGATAAATAATTCACATTGAGTTTATAGGGGATTTCTCCCTATAATGCGTGAAAATTGATCTAGCGCAAGGTGTATATGCAACTCTCACTCGCCGGTTTATGGCAAGTCTCTCCACTGACGGACCTCTCGACTCCACAGGATGACATCACTTTTCCCGCCCCTTTAAGTCTGGTCCTGCCTGATGAATTGACGGAGGAAGCGATCCGTCAACAAGAATGGCACCTGATGCATGACATTGAAGTGGATGAGGCGATGATGGCATTTCCTGCAGTGGAAATGGTAATGGGTGGTGTTGATTACCATGCGGAGGTACGTTTGAACGGCGTGGCTGTGTTTGATTGTGATGGCTCGCAAAGTGTGTATAAGAAAGACATTCGCCCATACATGCAAATGGGGCGTAATCGCTTTGAGATATTGTTCCTAGAGGAAGAAGAAGATCTTTTATTCGATGAGGATAAGCCAGAGCTGTGCCCGCTTTCTGAACATCAATATAAGAAAAGTGATGAGCGACTGGGCGTGTGGCAAGAACCGTACTTGCAGTTTATTCGCAACGTGCGTTTAGATCGCGTGGCAACCGAGCAGATTTGGCACCATGGTGGCGGGTGTGAATTTAAGGTCGATTTGTATTACCAGACATTTGCGCCAGGACTAGTGTCAGCAGCGGTAAAGTTTAATGGCATGACTTACCATATCCCAATTGACGTTCGTGCAGATCACGCCAGTGCACTCTTTCAGATTGAAGCGCCAAAGTATGCTGATCTTAATGACCCTGATCCAAATGATCTCTATCAGTTGTCTGTTGAATTGGATGGGCAACGCCAAAACTTCACTGTTGCATTGAGCCAGGAGCTTTGCGTTACCCATGTTGTGCTTTAACGTCTGATAATATTTTTTATTACAATACCTTAAGCATTACGACTTCACATGCATCATGCCCTGTTTGTCCAAGCGGGGCATCGAGATGCTCAAAGCCTAGCTTTTCATACAAGCCTACCGCCTCTCTTAGACATTCGGTCGTTTCTAAATAGCACTGTTGATACCCAAACTGTTTCGCCAGTTGTAAGCTCAATGCGACGATGCGTTTGGCTAAACCGTGTCCTCGTGTTTGAGGTAAGAAGTACATCTTTTGCAGCTCACACACATTTGGCTCACCAGCTAAAGGGGCAAAGCCACCGCCACCAACGATCTCTCCGCGATGTTCAATGACCCAATAGGCGGCGCCGCATTGATTGTAAACCGAATACATATCATCAAGCGTTGGATCGGCCACACCATAACCTTTGTCTGCGGTTAAGCCGTGTTCTGCGGAGACTTTACGAATTACGTCTGCCACTTGCGGATTGTCTGCTTTGGTAAGAGGTCGAAGGGTGTATTCCTCTGCCTGACACACTTTTGTTAGCCCTTTTAGGTAAGTCTCTAGACCAAGTTTGAGTTGTTCTTGCTCACAGTCATCAAGTTGTGTAAGCAACTGCTCAAAAAAGCTGTTTTGCTGTTGGTCTAGTTGCGCTAACGCCTGCTGTCCTTGAATTGTGAGCACTACGAGTTGGCTTCGTTTATCTTTCGGGTTTTCGATGCTCTCAACCAAACCTAATTTAATCAAACCAGTAATGGTGCGGCTTGCATTGGACTTGTCGACACTAAGCTGCTGCGCCAGTTGGTTGATGGTCAATGGCTGCAATTGGATTTCACCTAATGCGTGCGCTTGTACCGGGGTAAGAGCGACATCGCCGCATTGTTTATCGAGCATACCAAGCAATCGGACGGCTTGACGGGAGTAGTGTCGGAGTTGACGAGCGTTCATTATCACTTACCTCTAAAAATAAAGTTGCGCACCGCAATTAAATTAATTGCGGTGCGCAACTTTGTCAATGATAAATGTCATTTGGCTCGTTAGGAGATGTAGTGAGCCTCCATGTTTAAGCGTGGCGATGTAAACAAAACTGCGGTGCTGGAGTTTTTGCTGATGATTTACGCATCCATACTTTCTCGTGGAAGTAGTAAGCCACCGTATTCAAACTCGGCTCTAGCATCGCCATTACGCCGCCGACAAATGCATCACCTGTTAGTAAGTAAACCACGGTAAAAGCGACGCTGAAGTGCACGGTCGCAAAGCTTGCGGTTTTTAATTTGGTCATCCACTGACGAGCTTTAAGTGCTGGGACTTTTGCCCATGCCTTTTCATGAAAGTAGAAGGCTACGGTGTTCACTGAAGGCTCAATCATGGCAATTAAACTACCAATTAAAATGTCGCCTGTGAGTACGTAAGCGACACTAAATGCGATAGTAAAATGCAGTGCTGCGAAAGTTAGTGTCTTTTTCATGATAATTACTCAATCGTGTTTGTTTCGATGAGTTCATTATCGATAATAATTCTCATTAATGCTAATGGATGATGAGTATTGTTGCGATAGGGGAAAGCTATTGATGATGGTTTTTGGTGAAAGATATACAAAAAAGGTTGACCATGATGGCCAACCTTTGGATTCAAAGTGAGAAGTGTTAGTTCTTCTCTTTCACTGAGGCTTAAAGTGCAGCGATCGTTGTCTTCTGCTCTTCTAGCTTAGCTAGTGTCTCTTTGTAGCCTTCAAGCTTCTCACGCTCTTTAGCAACAACCGCTTCCGGTGCTTTCGCCACGAAGCCTTCGTTACCTAGTTTGCCTTCGATACGCTTGATTTCGCCATGAGCCTTTTTGATTTCGCCATCTAGACGAGCAAGCTCTGCATCTTTGTCGATCAAACCCGCCATTGGGATCATCAGCTCAGACTTACCAACCAGTGCCGTTGCACACGCAGGGGTCTCTTCGCCAGCTTCAAGCACGCGTACTGCTTCTAGCTTCGCTAGAGACATCAATACTTGTTTGCTTGCTTCTAGACGAGAGGCGTCTTTCTCATTCGCTGCTTTCAGCATAACGTCTAGAGGCTTGCCCGGGTTGATGTCGTACTCAGCACGTAGGTTGCGGATGCTAGTGATGAACGCCTTCACCCATTCGATATCGTCTAGCGCTTCTTGGTGGAAGTTTGCTTCGTCGAATTGAGGCAGCGTTTGTAGCATGATTGTCTCGCCCTCAACACCGTCAACTAGTGGCTTGATGCTTTGCCAGATAGTTTCTGTGATGTAAGGAATCACTGGGTGAGCCAGACGTAGCGTCTTCTCAAGTACCGTGATTAGTGTACGGCGAGTACCACGCTGTTGCGCTTCAGTACCTTTCCATAGAACGGGTTTAGTTAGCTCTAGGTACCAGTCACAGAATTGGTTCCAGATGAATTCGTAAAGTGTGTTTGCAGCCATATCTAGACGGAAGTTGTCGATATGGTTGTTGAACGCTTTCGCTGCGAGTTCAAACTGAGACTCGATCCACTTGTCTGCTAGTGAGTACTCGATCTCACCTTCACCAAAACCACAATCTTGCTCTTCTGTGTTCATCATTACGTAACGGCTTGCGTTCCATAGTTTGTTACAGAAGTTACGGTAACCTTCAAGACGCTTCATATCCCAGTTGATATCGCGACCTGTTGATGCCATTGCTGCAAGGGTGAAACGCAGTGCGTCTGTACCGTATGCTTCGATACCGTTTTCAAACGTCTTACGCGTGTTCTTCTCGATCTTCTTCGCTAGCTGAGGCTGCATCATGTTGCCACAACGCTTCTCTACTAGAGACTCTAGGTCGATACCATCGATCATGTCGATTGGGTCAAGTACGTTACCTTTCGACTTCGACATCTTGTCGCCGTTTTCGTCACGGATTAGGCCGGTAACGTAAACTGTCTTAAATGGTACTTGTGGTTTGCCATTTTCGTCTTTCACGAAGTGCATGGTCATCATGATCATGCGCGCAACCCAGAAGAAGATGATGTCGAAACCAGTTACTAGAACGTCTGAAGGGTGGAATACTTTCAGATCGTCAGTTTGCTCTGGCCAACCTTGAGTACCGAACGTCCATAGCGCAGAAGAGAACCATGTATCCAGTACGTCTTCGTCTTGGTGCAGCTCAATTACTGACTCTAGGTTGTTGTTCTTGCGAACTTCTTCTTCAGTGCGACCTACGTAAACATTACCTTGGTTGTCGTACCACGCTGGGATGCGGTGACCCCACCATAGCTGACGAGAGATACACCAGTCTTGAACGTCACGCATCCAAGAGAAGTACATGTTTTCGTATTGCTTAGGAACGAATTGGATGTCGCCGTTTTCTACTGCTTCAACTGCTGTTTTCGCTAGAGGCGCAGTACGTACGTACCATTGGTCAGTTAGCATTGGTTCGATAACCACGCCACCACGGTCGCCGTAAGGAACTTGTAGATCGTGATCTTTCACTTCTTCAAGTAGACCTAGCTCGTCGAATTCAGCAACGATAGCTTTACGAGCGGCAAAACGCTCCATACCGTGGTATTTAGCTGGTAGCTCAGTGCTGTAAGCGTCGCTTGCTTCGCCGTTAGTGTTGAATACTTCTGCTGCGTCGCGGATGTTCGCGTCGAAAGTCAGAATGTTGATCATTGGTAGCTGGTGGCGCTTACCAACTTCGTAGTCGTTGAAGTCGTGCGCAGGTGTGATTTTCACACAGCCAGTACCTTTTTCCATATCTGCGTGCTCATCGCCCACGATTGGGATGCGACGATCAACGATAGGAAGGATGATTTCTTTACCGATAAGATCTTTGTAACGTGGATCTTCTGGGTTAACTGCAACACCCGTATCGCCTAGCATGGTCTCTGGACGAGTCGTTGCAACAACGATGTAGTCTTTGCCATCCGCTGTTTTAGCGCCATCTGCTAATGGGTAGCGGAAGTGCCACATGTTGCCTTTAGTATCTTTGTTCTCTACTTCTAGATCTGAAATCGCTGTGTGTAGCTTTGGATCCCAGTTAACTAGACGCTTACCGCGGTAGATTAGATCGTCTTCGTATAGACGTACGAACACTTCTTGAACGGCGTTAGATAGACCATCGTCCATCGTAAAGCGCTCACGGTCCCAGTCTACTGATGCGCCAAGACGACGAAGCTGTTTAGTGATAGTGCCACCAGATTCGCCTTTCCATTCCCAGATTTTGTCGATGAAAGCTTCACGACCGTAATCGTGTTTTGTTTTGCCTTCTTCTGCAGCGATCTTACGCTCAACAACCATCTGAGTTGCGATACCAGCGTGGTCAGTACCTACTTGCCAAAGGGTGTTTTTACCCTTCATACGTTCACAACGGATAAGCGTATCCATGATCGTATCTTGGAACGCGTGGCCCATGTGTAGGCTACCAGTGACGTTCGGTGGCGGGATCATGATGCTGTATGATTCTTTAGTAGTGTCACCGTGTGGCTTAAAGTAGCCTTTCTCTTCCCAAGTCTGATACAGAGCTTGTTCGATTGAAGTTGGGTTGTATGTCTTTTCCATAGCGCTCTTTTAATGGATACGTTGATGGTTGAATCTTAGTCAATCTTTATAAGTGAGGGATCTTAACAAGATCGCCTTAACTATAAGGATTGACCGTTAAGGATATTGAATTTCGATCGTTTGCAGCTGGTAACCTGCTTGACGGTAAATTTTATATCTTTCTCTTGCGAGTTGTTTAGCTTTTTCTTCGCAGGGCACGAAGTCTACCACTTGAGCAAACTTGTTCGCAAAGGTTGTCTCATTTTCCGCCAAATTAATTACCAATTGACGATTCCAAGACGGCTTTACACCGTTATGGCCGATCTCAATATTGGTGGCGTATTTCGGTCCTTCGCCTACGAGGTTATGTGCCATGAACTTGTCTGCATCAACTTGCCAAAAGGCTTCAGCGAGCTGCTCGGCGTGTGGTTTGTCTTGGCAGTTTAAATACACTTTAGCGCCTTGGCGGGCAAAGTGCTGCGCCAAAAACACAATGTACTCTTCAAAGCCAGCCACCGTTGCTTGCGGGCTCTCTTCGTTAATGATGTAGAAGGTTGCAGTTTGCATCATTCTCTCACTTGCCTTGGGTCTCTTCCTAAGACCATCTTAAATCCCATTTTCATTTTAGAAAATTAGGATAATAAAAAAGGGCCTTGCGGCCCTTTTAGATGTTGTTCAGAAATTACTCTTCTGTCTCTTGGCCGCTGCGGTTCAAAAGGAATTGGACAAGCATTGAGACAGGACGGCCCGTTGAGCCTTTCGCTGCGCCTGATTTCCACGCAGTACCTGCGATATCGACGTGAGCCCAGTTGTACTTCTTCGCGAACTTAGATAAGAAGCAACCCGCAGTGATAGTACCAGCAGGGCGGCCACCAATGTTTGCCATATCCGCAAACGGGCTCTTCAACTGCTCGTGGTACTCATCTGCCATTGGTAGACGCCATGCACGGTCACTCGCTTGCTCTGAAGCGTTAACTAGCTCATGAGAAAGAGGGTTGTGGTTAGAGATAACGCCACTGATGTGGTGACCTAGTGCGATAACACAAGCGCCGGTTAGCGTTGCAACGTCAACCACGCAGTCTGGTTCGAAACGCTCTACATAAGTCAGTGCGTCACAAAGAACAAGACGACCTTCCGCATCCGTGTTCAGAACTTCTACAGTTTGACCAGACATGGTTGTAAGGATGTCACCTGGACGGTAAGCGTTGCTGCCAGGCATGTTTTCACAGCCTGCTAGAACACCAATAACGTTGATTGGTAGGTTTAGCTTCGCTAGCGCTTTCATTGTACCGAATACAGATGCTGCACCACACATGTCGTACTTCATCTCATCCATACCTTCGCCCGGTTTTAGAGAGATACCGCCTGAATCGAAGGTTAGACCTTTACCTACTAGCACAATAGGTTTTGCATCTGAGTCAGGGTTACCTTTGTACTCGATGATAGACATCATAGATTCGTTTTTAGAACCACGACCTACTGCTAGGTAAGAGGTCATACCCAGCTTTTCCATCTCTTGCTCACCAATAATTTTGGTGGTTACGGTTTCGTAATCGTCCGCTAGACGACGAGCTTGAGAAGCAAGGTAAGCTGGATTTGCTACGTTAGGCGGCATGTTGCCAAGGTCTTTTGAGGCTTTGACACCTGATGCGATAGCTAGACCATGAGTGATTGCTTTTTCACCCAAGTTCAATTCACGACGCGTTGGTACGTTGAAAACAAGCTTGCGCAGTGGGCGGCGAGTCTCAGGTTTAACGCTCTTGAATTGATTAAATGTGTATAGACCATCTTTAGTCGCTTCTACAGCTTGGCGTACTTTCCAGTATGTATCGCGACCCTTAACATGCAGTTCAGTTAGGAAACATACCGCTTCCATTGAGCCTGTCTCGTTAAGTGTGCTGATCGTCTTTTGAATGATTTCCTTGTACTGGCGCTCGCCAAGTTCGCGCTCTTTGCCGCAACCGACAAGTAAAACGCGCTCTGACAAAACACCTGGTACTTGATGCAGTAGCAGCATCTGACCAGGTTTACCCTCTAGATCACCACGGCGAAGTAGTGAACTGATGTAACCGTCACTGATTTTATCAAGTTGTTCGGCTACTGGAGAAAGGCGACGTGGTTCAAACACACCAACAACGATACATGCGCTACGTTGTTTCTCTGGACTGCCACTTTTTACACTGAACTCCATGCGTACTCCTACATCCTGAAGACAAATTGCTCTAAATGTTAGATAATGATCGCTTACTTGTTGAATTTTAGCTCCAGGCTTACATGCAGAGCTGATTAAGCGACTAACATCTAGTTTATAATTTTTAAAAAAATAAATGGTTCAACGGGAAACTATAGTGATTCGACCAAAAAAACAAGTTTTGTATAGGTAATTTCAGCGTGATTATTGTTAGATATTTGATCCGCGAAACACTCAAGAGCCAATTTGCGATTTTTTTCGTACTTTTTTTGGTGTTTGTAAGCCAGAAATTCATAAGTGTTCTTGCTGATGCTTCTGATGGGGATATTCCTGCTGGATTGATTTTCTCGATTGTTGGTTTGAACATGCCAGCAATGGGTCTGTTAATGCTGCCTTTGAGTCTGTATATCGGCATATTGATCACCTTTGGTCGCCTGTATGCAGAGAGCGAAATTGTCGTGATGAACGCGACAGGTATTGGTAACAAATTCTTGGTACAAGCGGCCTTGTACTTAGCGCTGATTACTTCTGCTGTGGCGGCTTTCAATGCATTGTGGTTATCGCCGTGGTCTCAAGACCGTGTAGAGCAACTTTATGAGCAAGTGGCAGCAGAAAACAGCGTTGACTTGCTAAAAAAAGGGCAATTCCAAGGCACGCCAGATGGTTCATCGGTTGTCTTCATCGATGACATTAAAGACAATACATTGAGCAACGTTTTTGTCGCGCAGATGCGCCCGAGAGATTCAGTATTGCCGAGTGTGATGTTCTCGTCCTCTGGTGAAGTAAAAGAACTGTCGGACGGCCGTCAGGTCATCACCATGAAAGAAGGCACGCGTTATGAAGGTGTGCCTACTCGCGTTGAATATATGATCACAAAATTCGATGAATACGAAGGCGTTATCGGCCAGCGTGAGGTCAAAAAGAAAGGGCGAGATTGGGAAGCGTACCCAACGGTTGATTTGATTGGACACCCAGACCCAGAAGCGCAAGCAGAGCTGCAATGGCGAATTTCGTTATTTGTGTGTATTCCACTCTTAACGATGCTGGTTATTCCTTTGTCGGCGGTGAATCCGCGTCAGGGACGATTTGCCAAAATGGGGCCCGCGATTCTTATTTATCTAGCGTATTTCCTGGCGATCAGTGCAACAAAATCTGCATTAGAAGATGGTGACATTCCGGCGGCAATCGGCATGTGGCCTATTAATGCGATGTTACTGATTGTCGCAATCATGGCCAATATGATGGACAGCGTTGCTGCTCGACGAATAAAAGACAAATTCCGTAAGAAGAGGCTCGCGTAAGCTGTGTTCAAAATCTTAGACCTTTACATCGGTAGAACCATCATCTCTACCACTGCCTTGGTTTTAGCGACGTTTGTTGGCTTATCGGGCATCATCAAATACGTAGAACAGTTACGTAAAGTAGGGCGAGGCGTGTATGACCTCACTCATGCATTGTATTTTGTGTTGCTCAGTGTGCCGCGTGATATCGAAATGTTCTTCCCAATGGCGGCATTACTCGGCGCCCTGATCGGCTTAGGTATGTTGGCGTCAAGCTCTGAGCTGGTGGTGATGCAAGCTGCTGGTTTCTCAAAGTTGGATATCGGGTTGTCGGTGCTCAAAACGGCGGTGCCACTTATGCTTATCGTTATGACGTTAGGGCAATGGGGCGCTCCAGAAGCACAAAAAATGGCGCGTGACTTACGTGCGTTTGCGATATCGGGAGGTAGTATTGTCTCAGTTCGTTCTGGAGTTTGGGCTCGTGACGCAAACGACTTTATCTTTATAGGTAAAGTCGAAGACGACAAGCTTTATGCTTTAAATATGTGGCGTTTTGATGATGATAAGAATCTACAAAAGGTTATCTTTGCTGAAGAGGTCGACTATCAACAAGATAACAATTGGTTGATGCGAGACGTACAAATCACGGATATGAAAAATGAAAACGTGATTTCGAAGCAAGACATCGAACAGATGGAATGGCATACGTCATTGGCTCCAGATAAGCTAGCTGTGGTGACGGTAAAGCCTGAAGAGTTATCACTGAGCGGTTTGTATGATTACGTGACCTATCTGAAAGCATCAGAGCAAGATGCATCTCGCTATGAATTGGCGTTTTGGCGTAAGTTGACACAGCCGCTTTCAATTGCCGTGATGATGTTGATGGCGCTATCGTTTGTTTTCGGTCCACTCAGAAGTGTGACCATGGGGGCAAGGGTATTATCGGGTGTGGTTGCCGGGTTTACTTTTTATATATCCAGTGAGTTCTTTGGCCCATTAAGCTTGGTATATGGCATATCCCCAGTGTTTGGTGCATTGGCTCCGAGTCTGGTGTTCTTAGCCATTGCGATTGCGCTGCTGAGAAGAAAGCTGTAGCTGAAGTATCACCGAATAAACCATGCTTCATCGGATAAAGTGTAAAAGGAAGGCATTATGCCTTCCTTTTTTGTATTCCCGGATAAGTTAGTTTGCCTTAGGCAACACAACAACCTCTGTTTTTGCCCAAATGTCGTGGAAACCACGTTTCTTGGGATCAATCGGCACAGTCAGGTTTGCCAAACCAAAGCCAGATGTTGCAATGCGGATCAGGGCTTGAGTGACTGTAATCGGCGCACCGTCTTTGGCATTGCGAACTCGAAGTTTCCAAGCGCGCATCCCAAGTGTTTGCCCTGCTCGCGTCCAGAAGAAGACAAAGAAGTAAATCCATACAACCGCAAGATACAGTGTAAATAGAGGGCTTAATACAGGGTGCTTTCCGAGCATATCAGCGGCATCTGCGTACTCGCCGTAGCTCAACAGCCCTGCTGCATTTAGTGCAAATACAACGGCCATAACAATACCTGCGGCCATCATTTCAATTGCGATAATAATCAATGTGTCGTAAATCAACGCTGCAAGTCGACGAAAGAGACCAGCAGGTGGAAGAGTTGTAGACGTTGTCATTATTCCATCACTTACCTTAAAAATTGTGCGTCAGAATATAGATTCCCTCACCAAGAGAAAAGAGACCTAACGCACAGAGTCTTTAATTATGCATAAACGAAGTGACTTTTCTGCTGTGTGTTATGAATATATACCATGATGTACAATGCCTTTCGGTAACCTATTTCAACTGAATTTTACTTGCCTAACCATTAGCTTTTTGGTCTGTAACTAGATTAGACAGATGAGAGAGTTGGTGTTTCTCATCTTCGGTATAATGCTGGCTCAAGGAGAGCTCTAAAGCTTTTTCTGATAGCTTGGTTGCAGGTGATAAAAACAACTTGGGGTGCATACTAGAAAGAGCCAGCAAGGCTTTTTGTAGGCGAATCTGTATTTGGAGTTGCGCTGCACCATCGTGCGCGATTGGCAAAAAGACATCATCAAATAAATCTTGGCAGCTTAATGCGGGCACAAATAGCCTAGGGTATCGAGTCTTGGTGGGAGGTTCGCTGAGTAACTCTCCCCACAATGAAAGGGCTCGTACAGAACGCCCAAGAACATCAATCGCGGTACCGTTATCATTCACGGCGGGGGAGAGAGCTCGTGAGGCAATCTCCGCTATGACGACTAATCCAAAACGAGGATCTTGATCATAGGAACGCTCCGTTCGAATCGTGAAGGCCGCAGTTATTTCGTTTTCGTCTGGCAACGCTCCACAAACCCAAGCCAATGGTTGACTCATATACACAAAGCTTCCTGGTTGTCGTTCAAGATAGATAGTGCATTGGTTTGCTTCGGCAATACTATCGAGATGATGCATATCAACATGCTGTAAGTAGCCAATTTCTTGGCTGAAAATAGGTGTACTTCCTCTGGGTTTATGTTCTGGGTGGCTCCACGGGTGAGCACCTAGCCAACGCTCTTTGCCCCGTTTTCTTATCGCATCTAACAAGGCTTGCTCCACGTATGACGTGGTTTCACTGACCCTCCCTAGTACGGAAAGGTGCTGAATCCAACGTAGCAGAGTGAGTATGATCATCACGATCACGGCGATGGTAACGATGAATAGGTAAATTTGTGCTTGTTGATGATAGGCGCCAATGCCTAGCGCGATAATGCCTACCAAACTAAATAGAAAAGAGCCAAGAAAGGTCGCCAAAGCATTTTGTGTTGTGCTGTCTTCCATCAACAGTTTGGTGGCCCGTGGCGTTACCCCTGCACTAGCGGCACTGTACGCTGAGACCATTATATTGAGCGAGAATGTGGTCACCGCAAGCATGGAAGTCGCGAGGATATTTAATATGTTGTTAAGCAAATCCTTACTGACGTTGATTGCAGGAGGCAGAGTAATGAACTGGTTTAAAACAATGGATATTAGGGCGGTGGCGACAGCAAGTAAGGCATAAAGTGACGTGCGAACCCACAATTTGCGCGTCATTTGCTTCAGTAACCATTGCCATTTTGACCCAGTCATTCGCATGCTCCTATTAGGTTCTTACTCGAAAGTCGATAGAAAATTCAGAAAGTTATTCTTGCTTAAGCATAGGTTAAATCTTCCTCGTTCTACTTGGAATTTCATGCATCATGAGAGTAAGAAAGCCGCTTGCTTCAAAGAATGGTGTTCTTGAGGTGTGAATTACCAAGATTCTGTTACCTTAATTGATAGATGCATTAAAAGTATGTGATTGATAAGAGGTAGCCATGATTGTAATTACAGGTGCAAGTAGCGGTTTAGGGGCAGAGTTGGCAAAGCGTTATGATGCGGAAGACAAAGAGACATATATCATAGGAAGAAACACAGAAAAACTATCCGCACTAGCAAAACAACTCTCTCATAACGTCGGCTATCAAGCTTGCAACCTCTCATTACATCAAGATGTGAAACACCTATTTGATGGGATGAAACAGCCGCTTGAAATGGTCATTCATAGTGCAGGAAGTGGTTATTTTGGCGAACTGGAAGAGCAGGAGCCGGAAGAGATTCAAAAACTGATTGATAATAACCTGAATTCCGCCATTCATGTATTAAGAGAGTTAGTAAAGCGTTACAAAGATCAACCGATAAAAGTGGTCATGGTTATGTCTACTGCTGCGCAACAGCCTAAAGCGCAAGAGTCTACGTATTGCGCTGTGAAGTGGGCTGTCAAAGGATTAATCGAGTCGGTTCGTTTGGAGTTAAAAGGAAAGCCAATGAAAATTATCGCGGTTTATCCTGGTGGAATGGATACGGAATTCTGGAAAACAAGCGGCAACACGATGGACACGAGTCACTTCATGCAAGCGGAAGATGCTGCTGAGATGCTCCATACAGCTTTGTCGAGCATTGGGAATGGTTATGTTTCTGATATTACAGTGAATAGAATTTAAAAAGAGTTACGTATACACATTTTCACCTGGATCAGTAGTAGGAAATGGAGCGTACGTTTCTTATGAGTACAGCTTTGTCACACTTTGTGGCGAAATTATCAGCAAACGATAGTTATTTAAGGTATTTCTGCTTGCGCAGGTCAAAAGCTTCCGTATAATGCCAACCATCAAAGGGCAATAGCCCAAAGATGCCGGTGTGGTGAAATTGGTATACACGACGGATTCAAAATCCGTTGCCTTCGGGCGTGGCGGTTCAAGTCCGCCCACCGGTACCATATATAGAAAGGTCGCTCTTATAGCGGCCTTTCGTCGTTTTAGGTGCTTGTAAATATCAAAAGAAAGTTAGCGTTGCCTTTGCGGTGGCGGTAGGAGTGCTTGTCCAATCAACTCTGCCCACGGGTACCATAATTCATATGATAAAGCCTCAACGAAAGTCGGGGCTTTGTTGTATCTAGGGTTTGTGAATTCAAATCCAGCGTGGCGTCAGGAATGCCAGGCCCAGTCACTCCACTCTTTACTGCTTTCCATTTTTACTTTTCTAAAAATAAAAAAGCGCGAGGGATTACCTCGCGCAAGCTACTACATGATAATAGTAGGGAACAGCTTATAGAGCTGTGAACAAGGTGTTCTGTGAGTCAGGTGTCCAATCGGCTTGAGATACGTGTGGCACATTGACGAGATAACGTTTGCCAGAGTACGTCACAACATCTCCCTCTTTATATGAAACATTCACTTCCCAATTTGTTGCCGGATCAGCATTGGTCCAAAGGCTAGAGGTTGGGGAAGGTGCCCAGTCCTGCTGTGCGTTATGGCTGGTCACTGCTTGGTAAACGGTGCCTAAATGTAGGACGTAGTCGCCAGCGTTGTAGCTATGACCAACTTGCCAGTTTGGTGTGTAGTTATCCATCGTATCGAATACATAGCCAGCTTGTTTTGCTAGTCGGATAAATTCCGTTAATTTAGGTAAATTCTTGGTTGCGCCCATTCCACGCTTACCGTCTTCAAACAAAAACTCATGCGTTAGAATAATGACCTTGTCTGCGTGGAGTGGTGTACCACATGGAAACTCTTGTGCTTTTGAATTGATAGGGTTGATGGTGGTAGGAGCACAGTTGTTCAATGCTGCATCTACGTAACCTAGGAAAGGTTCTGCCTCTGTTAGACTGTTGGCTGGCATTGCTATCCCCCAGTTTTCAGGTGCCCAATCCACATCCCAACCATGTGTTTGATAGCCTTTATTAGCCAGAATGTTTTGTACCGCAATTGAGGCTTTCACACTGTTTGACGGGTCGTTGATATTACAAACGTAGCCTGGTTCCCAAGGTTTAAAGTCATCAGACGTTGCACATAATCCATCTGCTTTGAAGTCTTTAGTCACGCGCCAGCCGTTGGTGTAGGGCAGTCTAGCAAACTCTGTTGCCTTATAATTCGGGTAGCTTGTAATGTTAGGCAGATACTTTTCTAAAACAGATAAGTTTTCTGTAAACATTGAGGCATCGTAAACAGGATCTTGGTACGAGTTAAGCTGGTGGTCGCCGGTAGCATTACATTCTGCTGCGCTATTAGGTCCAAACTCATCAACGCAGTTATGAACCATATGATCGTAACTATGATTCGCGACAATATGACCAGTGTCTAATGCGAGCTTTAAGGCTTCTAGCGAACGGTCTTCATTCTCATCACCAATTCCGTCTAAGTGCCAAGCATTAAAGTAAAACGTCGCTTTGATATCTTCTTGGTTAAGTACTTGAATAACGTCAATAGATGCATTGATTGGTCCATCATCAAACGTTAGATAAATGGTGCCTTTAGAGTCGGTTTGAGCAAATGAGTATTGTGATAGTGCGGCACTTACAAGCATTGCAATAGCCAATTTATTAAATTTCATTCTCTATTCCTTTTTAGAAATTAATAACGACGTTGTCAGTAGTAATATATTGATAATTTGAAACCTAATGTGGTGTCTTAATTTATTTCCTGACTTTTATCCTAGACCTAAATAATTACTAAAAAACAGGTCGTATTTTCTAAATTGGGATTGTGTTCACGAATAATGCAACCGGTTGCGCTTTTTTGTCTTGGTTATTTTTGCTACAGTTTTTGCAGGTTGAAATTTACACAACGGGAGTAAGGCTATGAAAAAGATCCTTTTATGCTGTAGCGCAGGGATGTCAACCAGTATGCTTGTTAAAAAAATGGAGCAAGCTGCTGAAAATAAAGGAATTGAGTGCAAAATTGATGCGATGTCAGTGAATGCATTTGAAGATGCAATTAAAGAGTACGATGTTTGTCTTCTCGGGCCTCAAGTACGTTTTCAGCTAGAAGAGCTAAGAAAAACGGCGCAAGAGCATGGTAAAAACATTGATGCGATTTCTCCTCAGCATTATGGAATGATGAAGGGAGAGGAAGTACTAGAGCAAGCATTAGAATTAATTAACTAAACCATAGTTTTAAATTAAAAAAGATAACTGTACATCAAATATAAATATTTGATGCGGGATTCTTTTGCCTAAAATAAGGATGGATTCTATGAAGCTTTATGACGCAATTATAGGCGCAGTCGAAAAGCATATAGCCCCTATAGCAGCAAAAGTGGGGAATCAGCCCCATGTTCGAGCAATGAGAGACGGTTTTATAGTTGCAATGCCGTTTATTATTGTCGGTAGTTTCATTTTGATTTTTGCATTCCCACCATTTGCCGAAGACACGACCTTTACTTTTGGTCGAATTTGGCTCGATTTCGCCACCACACATTTTGATACCATAATGATGCCCTACAACATGTCGATGGGGATCATGACCATTTTTGTTTCGCTCGGCGTTGCTTATAGCTTAGCTAAGGCTTACAAGATGGATGGGATCACTAGTGCTGTATTGTCGCTGATGTCTTTTTTACTCATCGCGGCCCCAGCTAAAGATGGCGCGCTGTCTATGTCACACATGGGAGGAACCGGGATCTTCACCGCAGTGATGTGTGCATTCTTCTCGGTAGAGCTCTACCGTTTTATGAAAAAGCACAACATTACGATTCGCATGCCAGAGCAAGTTCCACCGGCGATTGCACGATCATTTGAAGTGCTGTTACCAGTCTTAGCGATATTCATTACCTTATACCCACTTAGCCTTTTCGTGCAAACCCAGTACGACATGCTGATTCCAGATGCGGTCATGGCAGTCTTTAAGCCTTTAATTAGTGCGTCTAACTCATTGCCTGCCATTATTGGCGCTCTATTGCTTTGCCAACTACTTTGGTTTGCGGGTATCCATGGTGCTGCAATTGTTGTGGGGCTGCTTTCTCCAATTTTCTTGACCAACATTGGTGCCAACATCGAAGCCTTTGTTGCAGGTGAACCGATTCCAAACGTATTTACTCAGCCTTTCTGGGATTTTTACATATTTATCGGTGGCTCTGGTGCAACACTTGCTCTTGTTATGCTGATGTCATTTAGCCGTTCTGTTCACCTTAAGAGTATTGGTCGAATGAGTGCGGTGCCTGGCTTCTTCCAAATCAATGAACCTGTGATCTTCGGTAGCCCAGTTGTGATGAACCCGACCTTGTTTATCCCGTTCGTCTTCGCTCCAGTCATCAACGCTACGATAGCGTACTTTGCTGTGCATGTCGGCTTTGTGGGTATGGGGGTCGCTACAACGCCTTGGACAACACCAGCACTGATAGGTGCTTCGTGGGGGAGCGGTTGGACCTTTGCTCCAGTATTGCTCGTCATTGGTTTATTGATTCTTGATCTAATTATCTACTTCCCATTCTTCAAAATGTTTGAGAAGCAAATGTTGGAGCAAGAACTACCGACGACGAAAGATACTAAAGATGAGGCGCAACCTTCAGGCGAAGGTGTTACTGCTTAACGGTGCTTAATGGGCCGCAATTACCGCGGCCCGATTTTCGGAGAGAAAATGATGGAACAAGAATTGGTTGTAATGGAGATCATCTGCAATGCTGGCGAAGCCAGAAGTTTGAGCTACGAGGCGTTGCGTTTATCTAGAGAACAAGATTTTGATGCGGCTGAGGAGAAGCTCTCTCAAGCAAGAGAGTGCATTAACAAAGCCCACTTAATTCAGACTCAGTTGATTGAGGAAGATCAGGGGGAAGGGAAAGTCCCGATGACGTTAGTGATGGTACATGCTCAAGATCACTTAATGACCACGATTTTGGCTCAAGAAATGGCTGTAGAAATCGTTGCACTGAACAAAAAAATCTCGAACAAATAAGGGGAGAAAAATGTCTAGAGAGGCGATCAAACTTGCCATTATTGGCGGTGGTAGTAGCTATACCCCTGAACTGGTTGAAGGGGTTATTAAGCGCTTAGAATATTTACCCGTTAAGAAGATTCATTTTGTGGACATTGAGTCAGGGGCTGAGAAGCTTGAGATTATCAAAGGTCTAGCGCAGCGAATGGTTGATAAAGCAGGTGCAAAGATTGAGATAAAAGCAGACTTTGATCGTCGTGCTGCGATAAAAGATGCGGACTTTGTGATGACGCAGTTCCGTGTGGGTGGCCTTGCTGCTCGTGCTAATGACGAGCGAATTCCAATTAAATACGACGTCATCGGCCAAGAAACAACAGGCCCTGGTGGGTTTGCTAAAGCACTGCGAACCATCCCGGTTATTCTTGATATATGTAAAGATATTGAAGAGTTGGCACCCAATGCATGGATGCTCAATTTCACCAACCCTGCGGGTTTGGTCTCTGAAGCCGTCAGTAAGTACACCAAAGTAAAGAGTATTGGTTTATGTAATGTGCCGGTTTCGATGGAAATGATGATCGCAGAAATGATGGAGTGCGAGCCAAAAGAGCTACAACTGGAGTTTGCCGGATTAAACCATCTCGTTTGGGTGCACAAAGCATGGCTCAATGGAGAAGATATTACTCAAACGGTATTAGAGAAAGTCGGTGATGGTGCTAACTTCAGCATGAAGAACATCTGGGAAGAACCGTGGGATCCAGCATTTTTAAAAGCGCTGGGGGCGATACCATGTCCTTACCATCGTTATTTCTATCAAACCGATGCTATGCTCGCTGAAGAGAAACAAAGCGCGGGTGAAAAGGGCACTCGTGCTGAGCAGGTAATGGAAACAGAAAATGCGCTATTCAAGCTCTATCAAGATCCTAATCTCGATCATAAGCCGAAAGAGTTAGAAGAGCGGGGTGGGGCTTATTATTCAGATGCATCACTAAACTTGGTTGATTCAATTTATAACAATCGTAATAGTATTCATGTTGTTAACGTCTTAAATAACGGAGCGATTAACGGCCTCCCCGACGATGCTGTGATTGAGTGTAGCGCGGTGATTGGTAGTTGGGGCGCGAAACCTCTTGCGGTTGGTGAGCTGTCAAACAATATCAAAGGATTACTCTATCAAGTCAAAGCATATGAACAGTTGACAATAGACGCTGCTGTTGAAGGTAATTATGACAAAGCGCTCATGGCATTAACCAACAACCCATTGGTGCCAGACATTGGTCGTGCCAAGTCAATTCTGGATGATATCCTAGCGGTGAACGCTCCGTATTTACCTCAATTTAAACTAACGACGTTGTAGTACTAAGGAAGGGCGCCAATGAAAGTCATTTTTAATGCTGATGATTTTGGTTTAACGAGAGGTGTAAATAACGGCATCGTAAAAGCTCATCAGCAAGGTGTTGTTCATTCAACCACCATGATGGTCGGTATGGATGCTGAGAAACATGCTTTAGAGTTGGCTCGCCATAATCCAGACTTGAGAATTGGCGTTCATCTTAGGTTTACAGCGGGAGTGCCTCTAACTGGGCACCCTAATTTGACCAACGGTCGAGCGCATTTTATCAAATACGACGAACTGTGGGGTAAGCAGGACTTCGAAACTCAGGTCATTTATGACGAAGCAAAAGCTCAGGTGGAACATTTTTTATCGCTTGGGTTAGAGCTAAGCCACTTAGATAGCCATCATCACGCGCATACTCACCCTCAAATTTTGCCCGTTATTAAAGAGGTAGCGAGTGAATACCGAGTGCCACTGCGGGGCACTGGCTTGTGTCAAGAATCGATGACAACAAGGTATGTCTTTACTGACGAGTTTTACGATCAAAAAGTAAGTTTAGATGGTTTGATGGCGCATTTATTGAGTCTAAAGACAAACTATGATTTGGTTGAGGTGATGTGCCACCCGGCAGAGGCCGATCAAGCGCTGATTTTAAAGAGTGGTTATGCGCTTCAGCGAGAGCTAGAGTTACAAGTTCTAGCCTCTCCCATTTTAAAAGAACAGTTAGCTCAACATGGTATAGCTGTCACGGATTACTCTGAGCTCGTTTCTACCAATCAAATGGTCGGTGTATGATTAAAGGCTGCCAGCTTCGCCCCCTATAAGCACCTTACGAATTGCTGGCAGCCGTTCTACACAAACGGATATTTAATAACAATTGCAGTTGGACCCAATAGCATTATGGCAAGGATTAAAGATGTCGCCGAACTCGCCGGTGTAAATCGCTCTACCGTTTCTCGAATCATTAATGGGGAGGGGAAGTTTCGCGAAGAAACTCGAAAAAAAGTAGAGCAAGCTATGGCGCAACTGAATTATCGCCCGAGTGCGATTGCTCGTTCACTCGCAACCTCATCCAGTAATATGGTTGGCTTATTGGTGACTTACTATACGGGGGGCTTCTTTGGCGAGATGATGGAGCAGGTTCAGACTGAGCTGGATATTCATAAAAAGTTTCTGATTACCGCTCAAGGACATCATTCTGCAGAAGGTGAAAAGGAAGCCATTCAGCGTTTTAATGATCTGCGTTGTGATGGCTATGTCCTCCATAGTCGTTATTTGTCAGATGATGATTTACGTGAATTAGCAAAACAGCCTACGCCTTTCGTTCTTCTGGATCGCTATGTTGAAGGAATAGAAGAGCGTTGCGTTACTTTTAATCATCATCATGCAAGCCGTATTGCCGTCGAGCATCTTTTAGCTGGTGGTCATAGAAAAATCGCCTGTATTACCGGTCCATCCCAACGTCATAATAGTTTATTAAGAAAGCTTGGGTACGTTGATGCGATGAAGGACGCAGGTATCGATATTGACGAAAGCTGGTGTGAAGAAGGGAATTATGGTCGGCAAAGTGGTTATGATGCAATGGCTGCAATTTTACAACGACACCCTGAAGTTACTGCAGTCTTTTCTTGCAGTGAGGAAATGACGGTCGGTGCAATGCAGTACTTACACGAGCACAATATTTCAGTACCGGAGCAAATCTCTTTAACTAGCTTTGACAGTGTCGACCTTTGTGAAAGCCTTTATCCTACAGTGTCGGCAGTGCACTTTCCTATCAGTGATATGGCCCGTGTAGCGGTACAAACATTAATGGGGTTAGTCAAAGGTCAAGAAATAATAGATAAGCCAACGTTCGAGGCTCAGCTTAAAATACGCAAAGCAGATCGCACCTTAAAGTAGCTTGCTTTTGCTCATTAAATGAGTCATTAGAAATGACCATCTGATGTTTTGATACTTACTGATGAATTTATTCACAAAATTTACTAGTATTCTAACTCTCTTAGGCAACGTAAATCAGTAGTGAATAAGTGGCAGCCATTAAACTTACGGTCGATCGTATTCAACCCGGATTACATATCCGTCTTCCGCTAAAGTGGAACGATCACCCTTTTCTACTCAATAGTTTTAAGATTAAAGATCAAGAACAAGTCGAGATGATCCGTCACCTCGGTGTAAAGTTCGTTTACTTTAATCCAGAGCAAAGTGATGCGGCACCACTTCCAGTCGACCAGATACAAGCTGATAGAGTAACGAATGAAGCGTCGCTAGATCATGAAACTCAAAAACTTTGGCAAGAAAAACAAAACCGCATAGAAAAGTTAAGTGCGTATCGTCGACGCGTTATCCAGTGCGAAAAAGAGTTTGAGCGCTCTCTTGCGCGTATGCGCTCGGTCATGACGAAAATTCGTAATCGTCCAACAGCTGCCGTTGATGAAGCGAAGCTTCTTATTGAAGATATCGTCGAGAAGTTAATGTGTGATGATAATGTCACTCTACACCTGATGAACGGTAAAAATGAGTTTGAAGATATTTATTTCCATTCGTTGAACGTTGCTGTTATCGCCATGATGATTGGCCGTGCTAAGGGGTACTCAGCTGCGCAGTTGAAAGAGCTTTCATTCTCAGCGCTATTCCACGATATCGGGAAAATAAAAATTCCTACCGCAATATTAAGAAAGCAAGCACCGCTGACGGAACCAGAAACTAACTACTTAAAGTTGCACACCAAATATGGAGTAGACCTTGCGAGCCAAATAGAAGGTTTTCCCGAAGTTGCAAGAGTTGTGATTGCACAGCACCATGAACTAAGAGATGGGTCTGGCTATCCCAAAGGTCTGAAAGGAGATGAGATCAACGAGTTTGCTCAAATTATTGCTGTAGCTAACGCATTTGATAACTTGTGTCATACACCTATAGTCTCAGATCAAAAAATTCCTTATACCGCACTCTCTCATTTATATAAGAACTGTAAACACCTATATAAAGAAGAAAACCTGAATATCCTGATTAAGTTTATGGGCGTGTTTCCTCCAGGCACTGTGGTTCAGCTTTCCAATAATATGGTGGGCTTGGTTATCTCAGTGAATGCATCGCATCTATTATTCCCAAATGTATTGGTTTACGACCCATCAGTGCCAAGGACGCAGGCGCCAATCATTGATCTTGCATCAAAGGATATAAAGATAGTTAACGCGATTCATCCGTCTAAATTGCCGGAGAAAATCAAAGAGTATCTTAATCCGCGTTCACGCATTTCTTACTTCTTCGATAGTGATGAGTAGTTATCCACAGATTTTTGTGGGTAAGCTGTAGAAATCTTGAGTGTTATTTTGGGGTGATTTTTAGGTTGGATGGAAAGTATCCATTTGGCATGTTTTTTAGAAAAAAATGTACTTTTAGTATTGCCAAAGAAAATCTTCTCCCTATAATGCGCATCCATCGACACGGCAGACGCCACAAGGCTTCAGCAATGTCGAAGAGGTAAAAAGGTTCTAAGAAAAATTAGTTGAAAAAAGTGTTTGACACTAACAACCAAATCGCTAGAATGCACCTCCGCTTTGAGAGAAAAAGTTCTCGCAAAGCAAGCTCTTTAACAATATAGACCTATCAATCTGTGTGGGCACTCGTTGATGATAATCCAATTAGAAACTTCGGTTTCAAATTAGGTTTCAATGAAACGAAGTGACCATTGAATCTTCGGATTCAGCACAGTCAATTCAAACATTACTTATGTAATGTTCAGTATTCATTGAGCCGAACAAAATCTTAAATTGAAGAGTTTGATCATGGCTCAGATTGAACGCTGGCGGCAGGCCTAACACATGCAAGTCGAGCGGAAACGAGTTATCTGAACCTTCGGGGAACGATAACGGCGTCGAGCGGCGGACGGGTGAGTAATGCCTAGGAAATTGCCCTGATGTGGGGGATAACCATTGGAAACGATGGCTAATACCGCATGATGCCTACGGGCCAAAGAGGGGGACCTTCGGGCCTCTCGCGTCAGGATATGCCTAGGTGGGATTAGCTAGTTGGTGAGGTAAGGGCTCACCAAGGCAACGATCCCTAGCTGGTCTGAGAGGATGATCAGCCACACTGGAACTGAGACACGGTCCAGACTCCTACGGGAGGCAGCAGTGGGGAATATTGCACAATGGGCGCAAGCCTGATGCAGCCATGCCGCGTGTGTGAAGAAGGCCTTCGGGTTGTAAAGCACTTTCAGTCGTGAGGAAGGCGGCGTCGTTAATAGCGGCGTTGTTTGACGTTAGCGACAGAAGAAGCACCGGCTAACTCCGTGCCAGCAGCCGCGGTAATACGGAGGGTGCGAGCGTTAATCGGAATTACTGGGCGTAAAGCGCATGCAGGTGGTTTGTTAAGTCAGATGTGAAAGCCCGGGGCTCAACCTCGGAATAGCATTTGAAACTGGCAGACTAGAGTACTGTAGAGGGGGGTAGAATTTCAGGTGTAGCGGTGAAATGCGTAGAGATCTGAAGGAATACCGGTGGCGAAGGCGGCCCCCTGGACAGATACTGACACTCAGATGCGAAAGCGTGGGGAGCAAACAGGATTAGATACCCTGGTAGTCCACGCCGTAAACGATGTCTACTTGGAGGTTGTGGCCTTGAGCCGTGGCTTTCGGAGCTAACGCGTTAAGTAGACCGCCTGGGGAGTACGGTCGCAAGATTAAAACTCAAATGAATTGACGGGGGCCCGCACAAGCGGTGGAGCATGTGGTTTAATTCGATGCAACGCGAAGAACCTTACCTACTCTTGACATCCAGAGAACTTTCCAGAGATGGATTGGTGCCTTCGGGAACTCTGAGACAGGTGCTGCATGGCTGTCGTCAGCTCGTGTTGTGAAATGTTGGGTTAAGTCCCGCAACGAGCGCAACCCTTATCCTTGTTTGCCAGCGAGTAATGTCGGGAACTCCAGGGAGACTGCCGGTGATAAACCGGAGGAAGGTGGGGACGACGTCAAGTCATCATGGCCCTTACGAGTAGGGCTACACACGTGCTACAATGGCGCATACAAAGGGCGGCCAACTTGCGAGAGTGAGCGAATCCCAAAAAGTGCGTCGTAGTCCGGATTGGAGTCTGCAACTCGACTCCATGAAGTCGGAATCGCTAGTAATCGTGGATCAGAATGCCACGGTGAATACGTTCCCGGGCCTTGTACACACCGCCCGTCACACCATGGGAGTGGGCTGCAAAAGAAGTAGGTAGTTTAACCTTCGGGGGGACGCTTACCACTTTGTGGTTCATGACTGGGGTGAAGTCGTAACAAGGTAGCGCTAGGGGAACCTGGCGCTGGATCACCTCCTTAAACGATGATTATTGCGATGAGTGTTCACACAGATTGATACGGTTTAGATTTCAGAGCAAAATTGGTTCTGCGTAAAATGCTGAAGCAATTTATGTGGGGCTATAGCTCAGCTGGGAGAGCGCTTCGCTGGCAGCGAAGAGGTCATCGGTTCGAACCCGATTAGCTCCACCACATACTTCTGTGTCCCGTTCGTCTAGAGGCCTAGGACACCGCCCTTTCACGGCGGTAACAGGGGTTCGACTCCCCTACGGGATACCATCTTTAAGTGTACTTGATTAAGTGCTTTTAAAAATGGTTACTTCTTTGAAGTGATTAGCTCTTTAACAATTTGGAAAGCTGACAAAACAACAATTTATTGTTGTTTGTAAAGTTCTCAATGTTTGTCTTTATGACAAACACCAATACAACACATTCAAGTGTTCTTGGCTTTTGTCTTACTTTTTCAAAGTAAGGGAGAAGAAAAATTGAGTCCGGCAAAATCGAGTCTGCATCATGTTTAAATAATTGCAGACAACTTTGGTTGTTTAAACAACATCCTCAAGAATCGCTTCGCGAAACTCTTTGGGGTTGTATGGTTAAGTGACTAAGCGTACACGGTGGATGCCTTGGCAGTCAGAGGCGATGAAGGACGTATTAACTTGCGATAAGCCCAGATTAGGTAGTAAAAACCACTTGAGTCTGGGATTTCCGAATGGGGAAACCCACTTACATAAGTAAGTATCGTTATGTGAATACATAGCATAACGAGGCGAACCGGGGGAACTGAAACATCTAAGTACCCCGAGGAAAAGAAATCAACCGAGATTCCGAAAGTAGCGGCGAGCGAAATTGGACTAGCCCTTAAGCTTTATAGGCGTCAGGTGAACAAGCTGGAAAGCTTGGCGATACAGGGTGATAGCCCCGTAACTGACGACGCATATTCAGTGAAATCGAGTAGGGCGGGACACGTGATATCCTGTCT
The DNA here is from genome assembly GCF_055393305.1 of Vibrio sp. JCM 18905. Taxonomy (NCBI): domain Bacteria; kingdom Pseudomonadati; phylum Pseudomonadota; class Gammaproteobacteria; order Vibrionales; family Vibrionaceae; genus Vibrio; species Vibrio sp. JCM 18905. Next base: position 614,042 of record NZ_AP043880.1, read on the forward strand.
GAATATGGGGGGACCATCCTCCAAGGCTAAATACTACTGACTGACCGATAGTGAACCAGTACCGTGAGGGAAAGGCGAAAAGAACCCCTGTGAGGGGAGTGAAATAGAACCTGAAACCGTGTACGTACAAGCAGTAGGAGCAGGCTTTGTCCTGTGACTGCGTACCTTTTGTATAATGGGTCAGCGACTTATATTCAGTGGCAAGGTTAACCATCTAGGGGAGCCGTAGGGAAACCGAGTCTTAACTGGGCGTTCAGTCTCTGGATATAGACCCGAAACCAGGTGATCTAGCCATGGGCAGGTTGAAGGTTGAGTAACATCAACTGGAGGACCGAACCGACTAATGTTGAAAAATTAGCGGATGACTTGTGGCTAGGGGTGAAAGGCCAATCAAACCTGGAGATAGCTGGTTCTCCCCGAAAGCTATTTAGGTAGCGCCTCGGACGAATACTACTGGGGGTAGAGCACTGTTAAGGCTAGGGGGTCATCCCGACTTACCAACCCTTTGCAAACTCCGAATACCAGTAAGTACTATCCGGGAGACACACGGCGGGTGCTAACGTCCGTCGTGGAGAGGGAAACAACCCAGACCGCCAGCTAAGGTCCCAAATTACTACTAAGTGGGAAACGATGTGGGAAGGCTCAGACAGCCAGGATGTTGGCTTAGAAGCAGCCATCATTTAAAGAAAGCGTAATAGCTCACTGGTCGAGTCGGCCTGCGCGGAAGATGTAACGGGGCTAAGTAGTAAACCGAAGCTGCGGCAATGCACTTTGTGCATTGGGTAGGGGAGCGTTCTGTAAGCGGTTGAAGGTGTGTGGTAACGCATGCTGGACGTATCAGAAGTGCGAATGCTGACATGAGTAACGATAAAGGGGGTGAAAAACCTCCTCGCCGGAAGACCAAGGGTTCCTGTCCAACGTTAATCGGGGCAGGGTAAGTCGACCCCTAAGGCGAGGCCGAAAGGCGTAGTCGATGGGAAACGGGTTAATATTCCCGTACTTCTTACAATTGCGATGGGGGGACGGAGAAGGCTAGGTGGGCCTGGCGACGGTTGTCCAGGTTCAAGTGCGTAGGCTGAAGAGTTAGGTAAATCCGGCTCTTCTTAAGGCTGAGACACGACGTCGAGCATCTACGGATGTGAAGTCATTGATGCCATGCTTCCAGGAAAAGCCTCTAAGCTTCAGATTGTAAGGAATCGTACCCCAAACCGACACAGGTGGTCGGGTAGAGAATACCAAGGCGCTTGAGAGAACTCGGGTGAAGGAACTAGGCAAAATGGTACCGTAACTTCGGGAGAAGGTACGCTCTCGACGGTGAAGTCCCTCGCGGATGGAGCTATTGAGAGTCGCAGATACCAGGTGGCTGCAACTGTTTATTAAAAACACAGCACTGTGCAAAATCGCAAGATGACGTATACGGTGTGACGCCTGCCCGGTGCCGGAAGGTTAATTGATGGGGTTAGACTTCGGTCGAAGCTCTTGATCGAAGCCCCGGTAAACGGCGGCCGTAACTATAACGGTCCTAAGGTAGCGAAATTCCTTGTCGGGTAAGTTCCGACCTGCACGAATGGCGTAATGATGGCCACGCTGTCTCCACCCGAGACTCAGTGAAATTGAAATCGCTGTGAAGATGCAGTGTACCCGCGGCTAGACGGAAAGACCCCGTGAACCTTTACTACAGCTTGGCACTGAACATTGACCCTACATGTGTAGGATAGGTGGGAGGCTTTGAAGCGCAGTCGCTAGATTGCGTGGAGCCGTCCTTGAAATACCACCCTTGTAGTGTTGATGTTCTAACGTCGACCCCTTATCGGGGTTGCGGACAGTGCCTGGTGGGTAGTTTGACTGGGGCGGTCTCCTCCCAAAGCGTAACGGAGGAGCACGAAGGTGGGCTAATCACGGTTGGACATCGTGAGGTTAGTGCAATGGCATAAGCCCGCTTGACTGCGAGAATGACAATTCGAGCAGGTGCGAAAGCAGGTCATAGTGATCCGGTGGTTCTGAATGGAAGGGCCATCGCTCAACGGATAAAAGGTACTCCGGGGATAACAGGCTGATACCGCCCAAGAGTTCATATCGACGGCGGTGTTTGGCACCTCGATGTCGGCTCATCACATCCTGGGGCTGAAGTCGGTCCCAAGGGTATGGCTGTTCGCCATTTAAAGTGGTACGCGAGCTGGGTTTAGAACGTCGTGAGACAGTTCGGTCCCTATCTGCCGTGGGCGTTGGAGAATTGAAAGGGGCTGCTCCTAGTACGAGAGGACCGGAGTGGACGAACCTCTGGTGTTCGGGTTGTGTCGCCAGACGCATTGCCCGGTAGCTAAGTTCGGGATCGATAACCGCTGAAAGCATCTAAGCGGGAAGCGAGCCTTGAGATGAGTTCTCCCTGATACTTTAAGTATCCTAAAGGGTTGTCGTAGACTACGACGTTGATAGGCAGGGTGTGTAAGCGTTGTGAGGCGTTGAGCTAACTTGTACTAATTGCCCGTGAGGCTTAACCATACAACACCCAAGGGGTTTTGATGGATTCAATGAAAGAACATTGAATGTGTAAGAACGAGAATTAAAAAAACAGCTTTCCGAATTATTCGATTTGCAAGCAAATCTCACCCTAAAGGGCCGCACTAAAGTGCGTTTGAATTTGCGAGCAAATTGATAAAGAATTTGCTTGGCGACCATAGCGTTTTGGACCCACCTGACTTCCATGCCGAACTCAGAAGTGAAACGAAATAGCGCCGATGGTAGTGTGGGGCTTCCCCATGTGAGAGTAGGACATCGCCAGGCTTTAAATTTAGTTTTCTCCTTTTTAAAAAGTTGAAGACAAAAGTTAAGAGAGCCCGTTTGTAAAAGCGGGCTTTTTTAGTCCTTAGGGACACAAATAATGTGCTGATATGGCTCAGTCGGTAGAGCGCATCCTTGGTAAGGATGAGGTCCCCAGTTCGATTCTGGGTATCAGCACCATTTATTGTTTGTTTTGGACTTTAAATTAAAGCCTAAAACAAAACGTAAAGAATTTGCTTGGCGACCATAGCGTTTTGGACCCACCTGATTTCCATGCCGAACTCAGAAGTGAAACGAAATAGCGCCGATGGTAGTGTGGGGCTTCCCCATGTGAGAGTAGGACATCGCCAGGCTTTAAATTTTGGACACTTGCTTATTAAAGCGAGTGATACCACTGCGGAGTGGTAGTTCAGTTGGTTAGAATACCGGCCTGTCACGCCGGGGGTCGCGGGTTCGAGTCCCGTCCACTCCGCCACTTATATTAAGCCTCAGTCGAAAGACTGGGGCTTTTTCGTTAATATGAGTATACTTTTTCCTTTAATCGAATGAGTCCCGCGGAAAAGGCCTGTTAGTAGCCCAGAGCCGCTGCCACCTATATTAAGCTTCACTTGAAAGACTAAGACTTTTGGTATCTGTAGTGCCAGCTTTATCCGCAACCGAGTTTCACAATTCTAGTTGAATGTAACCTTGCTCATTTCTCTACAGATTCGAACCTATAGTAAATGCTGGAGATTGATGGGTTATATCGGTCATTAGACCGATGAATCCGCATAAGCTAGCTCGTAGTCTCATTCTTGTCACTGCGTATTTCGTTAACGCTCCTCTCTAATAAGAGTTTTCTACTGCTACTTCGCAAATATTCATCGTTCTAGTGTTCTGGATAGTCCCTAGGAGAATGGATTGCTGGAGTTTGTTACCGCTAGTCTGATTTAGTCATTGGAAGAGAATGAGCGTCTAGACTGTTAAGAGAATAAAGTCATTCGAACATTCATGTCTTTTAGAAAACTTTGTTTTCTTTGCTGATCTTGCTAGTAAAGATTAACCTAAGAGGAGTTCTCGTAGGAGTAAGTTTGATGATGCAACAAATAAAAAATGAAACCTTGAAATCCGTATTTAAACAATGGTCTTCCGAAGAGGGAATTGTGGTCATCAACCCTGCAACTGAGCAAGAGTTAGTTCGATTAAAGCCCAGTGCTCTTGAGGAATTAGATGACATTATTGGTAAGTGTAAAACCGAGCAAATTCGCTGGGCAAAGTTAAGTGCCAAAGAGCGCTCTCGTCGCTTGAAAAAGTGGTATCAATTACTCCTTGATAATGCAGAAGACATTGCCACGATTATTACCTTAGAGCAGGGAAAACCATTAACCGAGAGTAAAGGAGAGGTGATGTATGGCGCCTCTTTTGTCGAGTGGTTCTCAGAAGAAGCCAAACGTGCTTATGGCGAAGTTATACCTGCCCCCACGACAGATCGACGTCTGTCTGCTATTCGCCAGCCTGTAGGGGTATGCGCTGCAATTACGCCGTGGAACTTCCCTATTGCGATGATTACAAGAAAAGCAGCACCAGCCCTGGCGGCAGGCTGTGGCATGTTGATCAAGCCCTCTGAGCTTACTCCTCTTACTGCAATTGCTGTTGTTGAATTAGCTTATCAGGCAGGAATCCCAAAAGAACTGCTTCCTGTGGTGGTATCAGAGCAGGCAGCTGAGTTTGGCCAAGTACTAAGTACTGATCCTAGGATTAAGAAAGTTTCTTTTACGGGCTCTACGCGAGTCGGGAAGATTTTGATGAAACAAGCCAGTGACTCTGTCAAAGCGGTTTCGATGGAGTTAGGTGGTAATGCACCTTTTATTGTTTTTGACGATGCAGATTTAGATGCGGCGGCGGAAGGGCTTGTCGCTTCGAAGTTCCGTAATGCAGGGCAAACATGTGTTTGTACCAATCGGCTGTATGTCCATGAAGATGTAAAACAAGCTTTTATTGAAAAAGTATTGTCGGAGTTAAACAAATTACAGCTTGGTAATGGTTTAGAGAAAGGTGTCACATTAGGTCCTGTTATTACGATGGCTTCTAAACATCGCCTAGAGGCAGTGATCGATCAAGCCGTACAAGAAGGAGCTTCTATTGCCAACTCTCCGCAGAGACGCCCTGGGCGCTTTATGGAGCCCGTTCTTTTGGATAGCGTCAAGCAGCATATGTCGATTGTTCAGCAAGAGCTATTCGGGCCTGTATTACCTATTATTACCTTTGAGAATGATGAGCAAGTTCTCGGAATGGCGAATGACACAGAGTATGGTTTGGCTTGTTACTTCTACACGAATAACTTCAAGCGTATTGTTGCTTTCAGCGAAGGTCTGGAATACGGCATGGTTGGTGTCAATGAGGGGATTATTTCTACTGAGGTGGCCCCGTTTGGTGGAGTGAAAGAGTCAGGAGTTGGCCGAGAAGGTGCGAAACAAGGGCTCGATGAATATTTGGAGACAAAGTATATTTGTCTCGGTGGTTTAAGCTGAGTTGGTTGATTTAAGCAAAAAGCTGGGTTTTACCTGGCTTTTTTGATCTGGGAGATGTGTGCCACCCACTATGATTATTATTTATTGGTGAACATTACTTATGGTGGGACTATCGATAGAAAGCAGAGTTGTTGGTGAGCAGATATTCCACTCTAAGTTAAGCGATGCCTTCAAGGTAATGATCTAAACTCTGATTTTCTTTCCTGAGTGACATGAGTAGAAAAGAGTTTGACTTTAAACCAATGCAAAAAAGCCGTATCAAGAGATACGGCTTTTTCTAATATGGCTCCTCCTACTGGACTCGAACCAGTGACCTGCGGATTAACAGTCCGTCGCTCTACCAACTGAGCTAAGGAGGAACAAATTTTAATAAGTGGTGCCGACTACCGGAATCGAACTGGTGACCTACTGATTACAAGTCAGTTGCTCTACCTACTGAGCTAAGTCGGCACATTTTCGTTAATAAGTAATCGACTTACTAACTGAAAAATGGCTCCTCCTACTGGACTCGAACCAGTGACCTGCGGATTAACAGTCCGTCGCTCTACCAACTGAGCTAAGGAGGAATTGTCTTTTTAAAAGAATAAATGGTGCCGACTACCGGAATCGAACTGGTGACCTACTGATTACAAGTCAGTTGCTCTACCTACTGAGCTAAGTCGGCACACTATATTCTTTAACTATTGTTCGTGCTAAGCACCAACAATTAATAAATTGTGGTGCCCGGAGGCGGAATCGAACCACCGACACGAGGATTTTCAATCCTCTGCTCTACCGACTGAGCTATCCGGGCGACGAGGTGTATTAAACGGTTTTTCGGCTCTTAGGTCAACCATAAAATTAAAATAAAATATCGTTTGATGAAAATGTGCTCGGAGTGGGCTGTTTTTATGCATTTTTGATACAAATCCACCATCAACTAAGCTTTCTTTAATGGAAAGATAGGAGTTTGAAAGTAGAGTAAATGGATAAAAACAAAAAAAGCACGCTTGAAAACGTGCTTTATACTAAACAATTGACTTTAACCTAGTGCTTTACAGAGAACTTGTTTACCCAACCTTCTAGCTCATCCGCCAGCGAAGCTAAACTTTGAGTGCTTGATTGACTCTCCGTTACCACTGAGTTGAGCTGGCTTCCGCTTTCCTCGATAAGATTTACGCGCAGCGCAATATCATCGCTAACCTGAGTTTGTTCGGCTGCTGCGGTCGCGATCTGTTGACTCATTGCGGTGATAGATTCTAAAGCCGTTACAATTTGCTGCAGAGCTTCAGAGGCATTCTTAGACTCTGTTACTGTGCCCTCACTGGTTTCTGCACACACTTCCATTGTGTGAATAGCGTTACGTGAACCTTCTTGCAGGTTGGAGATCATATGCTGAATCTCTTTAGTGCTATCTTGTGTTCGGCCTGCCAGGTTACGCACCTCGTCGGCAACAACGGCAAAGCCTCGACCTTGCTCTCCGGCACGTGCTGCTTCAATGGCAGCATTGAGTGCGAGTAAGTTTGTTTGCTCTGCAATATCGCCAATTACATCGAGCACTTTCACTATACTATTTACATCCTGATCTAGATCGGCGACCGCTTTACTTGCAGTATTTAATTGAGAAGCCAAACCTTGAATGTTTTCAACAGTACTGTGAATCAGCTTCTGAGTATGCTGACTTTGTTTATCGGCTTCGTCTGTGTTGTTTGCTGTATCACTTGCCGAGTTGGCAACATGGTTGGCTGAAGATGCCATTTCAGTCATCGCTGTGGCAATCATTGCTGTTGACTGCTGCTGGGATACGGTGAGATCGGCAATCGTATTTGAGCGAGATTCTACGGCAGATAACTCAGCGCGCAGTGCGTGCATGGATTTCTCAAGGTTTGTCACCATGGTGGCTAGTGATTGACTCATATCTTGCACCGCACGATAGATACTTCCTCTCGGCGCCACTGCATCAAAACTGGTCTGAATGTCGCCTTGTGCAACAGCTTGAACGGCTTTGCGCACATCGTTTGGCTCTCCACCAAGTAGATTGAGCATCTTGCGAATCGAGATTATCAGACCACCGAGAATACTCCCCGCGATAACTAAACACAGTACAAGCTGCCATTGGGCGGTAGCCCAGAAGCGAGCATTCACCTCATTAAAGCCGATCCCTGTACCTACAACCCAGCCCCAATGTGGTGTTTTCTCGGCAATTGAGTGTTTTTCTTCAATGCTTCCGTTGGCCTGCTTTTGACTCCAAGTATATTCGACGATTTGACCTGTTTTGCGCCCCAAAACATCTAAGATAAGTTGGCCGACGCTGTTGCCATCTCCATCACGAAAGTCGTGAAAGCTTGTGCCATGTAATTGAGGGTCAAGCGGAGCTGCAACAAAAATCATGTTCTCATCTGCTACATAAACGTATTCGTTGTCTTTGTAGATATTATTACGAAGTAGGCGAGTGGCTAATGATTTCGCTTCGTCCTCTGGCATTTTGCCTTCGATAGCCATTTTTTCTACTTCGGTAAGAATGCTGTACGCACTTTTGAATAGCTCAGTAACCCGAGCTTTGTTATCAAGGTTACTTGCGACGCGAAGTGTCCATAAGCCCGTTGCGGTCAGTGCTAGGAGTGCTAGTAATATGATCGCAGATAATAAATAGGCTTGAGTTTTTAGTTTCATATTTAGCTCACAAATAAAGTGTCATCACTATGCAAGGCATAGCTAAAAGAAGAAATGTAATAACTCGGGCATCTTAGTGAAGATGAATATGAGCGCATACTAGTGCGTATTGAAATTATGATGAGGATTAAATTTTTAGCGTAAAATAAGTGTTTTTTAGAGATTGGGCTTAATATTTTGCGATGCTAGAAACAGAGAAACAGAGAAACAGAGAAACAGAGAAACAGAGAAACAAAGAAAATGAAATGAGCGTAGGACAGATGCCAAAAAGCCGCATCAAAAGATGCGGCTTTTTAAAAATGGCTCCTCCTACTGGACTCGAACCAGTGACCTGCGGATTAACAGTCCGTCGCTCTACCAACTGAGCTAAGGAGGAATTATTCGTGTATCGTGTTTAGCAATGACACCAAATAATGGTGCCTCGAGGCGGAATCGAACCACCGACACGAGGATTTTCAATCCTCTGCTCTACCGACTGAGCTATCGAGGCAAAAGAATGGTGCCGACTACCGGAATCGAACTGGTGACCTACTGATTACAAGTCAGTTGCTCTACCTACTGAGCTAAGTCGGCACACTTTATTCTTTTTAGAAGAGTTCAACTCTTCATCTTTTAGAATCTCACTTAAGTGAAACTCTGAAAAGTGGCTCCTCCTACTGGACTCGAACCAGTGACCTGCGGATTAACAGTCCGTCGCTCTACCAACTGAGCTAAGGAGGAACTATTCTGTTTTGTGTCTTGCCAATGATTTAAATTAAGCAAGCGCACCAAATATGGTGCCTCGAGGCGGAATCGAACCACCGACACGAGGATTTTCAATCCTCTGCTCTACCGACTGAGCTATCGAGGCAAAAGAATGGTGCCGACTACCGGAATCGAACTGGTGACCTACTGATTACAAGTCAGTTGCTCTACCTACTGAGCTAAGTCGGCACACTTTATTCTTTGTGCTTTTGTCCGTGTTATAACATTTCGTTAAGACACCAACAAATCAAATTGTGGTGCCCGGAGGCGGAATCGAACCACCGACACGAGGATTTTCAATCCTCTGCTCTACCGACTGAGCTATCCGGGCGACGGAGCGCTATTAAACGGATTTTCCCGCTTTGCGTCAACCACTTTTTTTAAATAATTTCAAAAAAGTGCTTGTTCGAACGCTTTTTATTCAACTGTCACTACAAAGTTTGCTTTGAGTTAAATTCCTTTTTGAAATTTGTAACTTTTTCTAGGTAACGACGTGCTTCTGCGTTCGGATGTTTCTTAGTTAGTGCCCAATAAACTTGGTTGGGTTGCAACGAATTAAGATCTTGCATTGCGCGTTTGCGATCGCTGCGATGGAATGTGTTTAAAACACCTCCAGTACCGCCATTGTAAGCGGAAATCATACTGTACTCGAGAGAGGTAGGGTGATGGACTTCTCTTAAATAACGATTTTTTAAGATGTAGAAATACGCAGTACCGGTATCGATGTTGTTTTCTGGATTAAACAAATATTCAGGGCTTGGTTGGCCTGAGCGCTTTTTCACGAGCTTGAATACGTCTCGACCGGCGGTTTTAGGTACAACTTGCATTAAGCCATACGCATTTGCCCAACTTACTGCGTACGGGTTGAAGCTGCTCTCGGTTTTAATAATGGCGTATATCAAATCTTCTGGAATATCGTATTTCTTAGAAGCTCGGCGCACGATATCGGCGTATTGGTAGCTGCGTGTTGAAAAATGGTCTTCAACCATGGGGATTTCGACGTAATACGCTTTCTTGAAATCAACGTCTTTGGTCTTGATCTTGTTTGCGATGAGATACTCCGCAAATCGGTTTGCCCGCCAAGACCACTGAATTGGCTTATTGTCTTGATCGACAACTTGTTTATACAGAAATGGTTGCCCTTCTAACGTGATTCCTTTTGAGGAGAACAAGTCGACGTGAGCTGGATCGTCTGGCGTGAGTAAGGTAGTGACAATCGCCTCTTTGAGGTGCTTTTGGGGCTCGGTAGGTGATACGGTTTCAATCGTGATCACGCCTTTGCGAAAGTCGACCTCGGCACGGCTAAGGTAGTTATCGATATATTTGACGTAATTACTTTTGCCTGCGTACTTAATTTCTTTTTTACCCCAGCGCTTTTGAATATTACCAGAGAAACTATTGATCAGGGCATCTAACGCGGCGGTATCTTTTTCAAATTGTCCAGGTAGCTCAGCTAAGTTATTGGCAAAACGGTTTGTGGGCTCGTAGTTGACGTCATAAATCTTTTCGACGAATTCACGGCTACAGCCAGCCATTAAAAGTGCGGCAGCAATAAAGACAATTTTTTTCATAAGTATCAGGGCTATTGAAGGTAATAGAAAAATGACACCACAAGTGGTTGTGATGTCATTGTTTTAACTCAAGCGACTTTATTCGCTCGGCGGTGTGTAACCTTCGATATGAACGTCTTTTCCTTCAAAGAGGAAGTTTACCATTTCTGTTTCGATCAGTTTTCGGTGCTCTGGATCCATCATGTTGAGTTTCTTTTCGTTGATCAACATGGTTTGTTTGTGTTGCCACTGAGCCCACGCTTCTTTCGAGATGTTGTCGAAAATACGTTTACCTAGTTCACCAGGGTAAAGTTGAAAGTCTAGACCTTCGCCTTCTTTTTTTAGTCGAGCACAAAATACAGTGCGGCTCATAATGACTCCTTGTATTCAATTAACGAAGTTCGTGGGGTAGCGCTTCCAGCAATAGTTTTACTGGCGCGGCTAAACCGACTTCTTCAGGTTTAGATAAGTTATACCAAAGACCTTTGTTGCCTTCCATTATCACGTCCGGTTGCTTTGCTAAATCAATCAAAATTGGCGTGATATCGAGGTGGTAATGGCTAAAGGTATGGCGAAAGGTAATCAGTGTTTGCTGCTGCTTGATATTGCTGGCTTGAATGCCACGTTGATCCAGTAGCAATTCAATGTCGCTTTCTACATCTACATGTTCGGTTTGTGGGAAGCAAAATAAGCCACCCCAAATGCCTGTTTGTGGTCTTTGTTCTAACCACACTTCATGACCATTTTCGGTGTTGTGGTGAAGCATTACAAAACGAGTTTGCTTGATTGGCTTGTCTTTTTTCGGTTTTTTACTCGGGTAGTCGAGCACATTGCCTTGTTGTTTTGCCACACACAGATCCGCAACAGGGCAGAGGCTACATTTGGGTTTGCTGCGTGTGCAGACCATTGCGCCCATGTCCATCATTGCCTGGTTATACTTATCTACGTCCGTTTGTGGGGTATGCGTTTCGGCAATTTCCCACAGCTGGTTTTCAACCTTTTTTTGTCCTGGCCATCCTTCGACTGCGAAACAGCGGGATAGGGTGCGCTTCACGTTGCCATCAAGAATCGCATGTGGTTGTTTATACACAGACGATAAAACGGCGGCTGCGGTAGAGCGGCCAATCCCCGGTAAGGCGTTCATTTTCTCTATATCAAGAGGAAACTCACCATTGTATGTAGAGGCGACCTCTTGTGCTGCTTTGTGAAGGTTACGGGCTCGGGCGTAATACCCTAAGCCAGTCCAAAGGTGCAGGACTTCATCTTGCTCAGCATTGGCAAGATCGATAACGGTTGGAAAACGCTCCAAGAAACGTTGGTAATACGGAATAACCGTAGTGACCTGAGTTTGCTGAAGCATGATTTCAGACAACCAGACACTGTATGCGGTCTTATTTTGTTGCCACGGAAGATCTTTTCTTCCATATGCGTCATACCATTCTAGGATGGCACTGGCGAAAGGTGTCACGACTTGCTCTGTATTCTATTATTGGTTAGGTGCAAAATTGCACCACATAATGGGCAAGAAGTACAACGGATAAACAGTAGGGATATAAAGAGGTGTGCTATTGCTTTTGGGCTGCCATAGGCCAAGAGCTCAACAAATACTTGCACCTCAGTAAATTCTTTGGATAATCCCCGCTTTGATTAATCAATGTGCAGGCAAAATCAATGAGTGAAGTAACCACTAACGAATACAACGAAGACGGAAAGCTGATCCGCAAAATCCGCAGCTTTGTGCGCCGTGAAGGGCGTTTGACTAAAGGTCAAGAGAGCGCGATGAATGAATGCTGGCCAACGATGGGTATTGACTTCAAAGCTGAACTTCTCGATTGGAAAGAAGTGTTTGGTAACGACAACCCCGTTGTACTAGAGATCGGTTTTGGTATGGGTGCTTCATTGGTTGAAATGGCAAAGAATGCACCAGAGAAGAACTTCATTGGTATCGAAGTACACAGCCCGGGTGTTGGTGCTTGTCTTGCGGATGCGCGTGAGGCGGGAGTTACTAACCTGCGTGTGATGTGCCATGACGCAGTGGAAGTGTTTGAGCATATGATTCCAAACGGCAGCCTATCGACACTGCAGTTGTTCTTCCCAGACCCTTGGCACAAGAAACGTCACCACAAGCGTCGTATCGTTCAATTAGGTTTTGCTGAAATGGTTCGTGAGAAGCTGATCCCTAATGAAGGTATTTTCCACATGGCGACAGACTGGGAAAACTACGCAGAGCACATGATTGAAGTTATGAACCAAGCGCCAGGTTTCGAAAACATTGCTAAAGATGGTGATTTCGTTCCTCGTCCAGACGACCGTCCTTTAACGAAGTTTGAAGCTCGTGGTCATCGTCTTGGTCACGGTGTGTGGGATATCAAATATAAGCGTATCGCGTAACTAGAGGAGTTCATGGGATGTACCATTACGCGATATTAGCGAATCCGGGTCATAACCGAATTTACTTTGATAGCGCAATGACCATTGCCTGTTCAGAGCTAAAAGCAATTTTAGCTTCACAAGGCGTGGATGTGACAGAAATTGGTAGTAAAGAGGTTGGCTTACCTGCAGCGTTGGTGTTTTCTTGTCAGGAAGCTCTAAGCGATGAGCAGACGCGAAGAATCGCAGCCTCTTCGATTTACTATGCACTATTTGAAGTGCGCGAAGATGGTTTACTTCGACCAATTCAAGCGCCAGCGTTCAATACTTTCCCGGAAAGCATGAGTCAGATTCTGCGTTATACCGGGAAAACAAACGAGCAGTTTACCCGTTTGATGGTGAATATCGGCATTAGTGCGTCCAATACGGGAAGTGAACAACTGACCTTAATGGATCCAATGTGTGGTAAAGGTACAACCTTATTTGAAGGCTTGATCCACGGTTTGAACGTGGTAGGGGTTGAGATTAACGCCAAGTGGGTGCAAGAGATCCAGACCTTTATTGTTAAGTTCATGAAGAATGGCCGCTTTAAGCACAAAGTGAGTAAAGAAAAGCGCACTGCGGGTGGCAAGAAAGTGGCGGATGGTTTCGTGGTTGAAGCTGCAGCAAATAAAGAAGATTACAACCAAGGCAATCTTCAGTTTATGAAGCTGTATTCGGCTGATACTCGTATCGCTGATCAAGTCGTGAAAAAGAACTCAGTTGATGTGATGGTGTCTGACTTGCCTTACGGCGTGCAGCACGGCAGCAAAAATGCCAAGGACAGCAAACTGAACCGTAGTCCACTAGAGCTTTTAAACGAGGCTCTGCCTGCATGGAAAGTGGTATTGAAAAAGCAAGGTTCAGTGGTGTTGTCTTTCAATGAATTCACATTGAAATGGAAAGATGTCGCGGCATTATTTGAAGAACAAGGTTGGAAGGTACTTTCAGAAGAGCCTTACATCGGTTATCTTCACCGTGTTGATCAATCTATCAACCGCAATATTATTGTGGCAGTAAAACCATAATCGACTTGAGTCGAACGAACCCTATGGAAAAGCCAACGACACGTTGGCTTTTTTTACCTCTGAGCTCAACGAGTTCTCTTGTAAATAGAAGGTAGAGAATGAAACCGACAGTGGAAATTTTGACAGATATTTTGGCGGAAGTACGCCCTTTAATCGGCCAAGGTAAAGTGGCTGATTACATTCCTGCTCTGGCAAAAGTACCCAGCAACAAGTTAGGTATTGCGGTATACACCAACGAAGGTGAGGTTATTAAGGCGGGCGATGCCGATGAACCTTTCTCTATCCAATCTATTTCAAAAGCATTGAGCTTGACGTTAGCGATGTGCTTGTACAAGCAAGAAGAAATTTGGTCTCGAGTGGGAAAAGAGCCTTCGGGGCAGGCATTTAATTCGCTAATCCAGCTAGAAATGGAGCAAGGTATTCCTCGCAATCCTTTTATTAATGCTGGAGCGATAGTTGTGGCGGATCTGTTGCAAACTCGCTTATCTGCACCTCGTCAGCGCCTATTGGAATTTGTACGTCAGCTTTCTGGTGATACTCATATTGTGTATGACAAAGTCGTCGCGGCATCTGAAATGATGCATGGTGATCGTAATGCGGCGATTGCTTATCTCATGCGCTCGTTTGGTAACTTCGAAAATGAAGTAATTCCAGTGCTGCAAAACTACTTCCACGCTTGTGCACTGAAGATGAGCTGTGTCGACTTGGCTAAAACGTTTAGCTATTTGGCAAATAAGGGCACATCGGTACAAACGGGTAAGCCCGTTGTTTCTCCCGTGCAAACCAAACAACTTAATGCACTGTTAGCAACGTGTGGCCTGTATGATGGCGCGGGCGAGTTTGCTTATCGTGTTGGCATGCCTGGTAAGTCTGGTGTCGGTGGTGGCATTATCGCGGTAGTACCTGGTGAAATGACCATTGCAGTATGGTCTCCAGAGCTTGACCCTTCAGGTAACTCCCTTGCTGGTACTAAGGCGCTTGAATTGCTATCGGAGCGAATTGGCCGTTCGATTTTCTAATGTTGAATGTTCTATATAAAAAGCCTCTCAATTGAGAGGCTTTTTTGTTTTTGGGCTGCGTTACTCTTCGCTTTCTTCGGCCATAAAGGCTTCGAGCAAGTCATTAAGGAAGAGCTTCCCTTTTTCAGTAATTTGCCAATGAGTGGCGGTTTCACTCAAGTAGCCCATTTCTAACGCCCAATCGATGGTTTCTTGAATCGTACTGAGCGGCAAGCCTGTGGTGTCCACGTAATCTTGCTTCGGGCATGCTTCCATTAAGCGGAATCGGTTCATAAAGAACTCGAATGGACGATCTTCATCCGCGACGACATGTTCCGTATGCAGATAAGGTTTGACCATATTTTGATAAGCCGCTAAATAGCCACGCGGGTGTTTTACCTTTGTCGTTCGAATAATACGTCCGTCGGTAAAACTGAGTTTGCCATGAGAGCCACAACCGATACCAAGGTAATCACCAAAGCGCCAGTAGTTGAGGTTGTGCTGACACTGATAGCCCGGCTTGCTGTAACCCGAGATTTCATATTGCACATAACCCGCGGCTGCAAGTTTTTGGTGTCCGAGATCGAAAATATCCCACAAATCATCATCATCAGGTAGCGTTGGTGGCTTGTAGTAAAACATGGTGTTTGGCTCGATGGTCAGCTGATACCAAGACAAGTGCGGCGGTGCCAACTCAATCGCTTTGTCCAAATCTGCCAAGGCTTGTTCGATGCTTTGATCAGGTAAGCCGTGCATGAGATCGAGGTTAAAGCTGTTCAAACCGATTTGGTGCGCCAGCTTAGCAGCATTGACGGCTTCGTCTTGGCCGTGAATGCGCCCCAAACGCTCAAGCTTCTGTTGCTCAAAGCTTTGCACGCCGATAGAGATACGCGTTACACCAGCTTTGCGGTAGCCAACAAAACGCTCTGCTTCGATGGTGCCTGGGTTAGCTTCCATGGTGATCTCAATTTCTGGCTTAAACGGAATACGCGCTTCAATGCCCTTAAGTAGACGCTCGATGCCTTCTGCCGAAATCAAACTCGGCGTACCACCACCAATGAAGATTGAATGCAGTGGACGTGGCACTTCGTTAAGGCGGTATTTCTGAATGTCAGTATCTAAATCTTCTAGAAGAGCACTGATGTACTCTTCTTCTGGAATCTCGGTTTTGAGCGCGTGAGAGTTAAAGTCGCAATACGGGCACTTTTGTACACACCAAGGGATGTGTACATACAAGCTGAGTGCTGGGGGCGTTAACATGGTCTAATTCGCTCGTGATTACTGAGACACTTGCTCAGACAGTTGAGCAAACAACGACTTGAGCGCTTTACCGCGGTGAGACAGTTGTTTTTTACGTGCAGGTTCAAGTTCGGCTGACGCACAGTTGTTTTCAGGAACAAAGAAGATTGGGTCGTAGCCAAAACCATTTTCACCGTGCGCTTCAGTTAGAATGCGGCCTTCCCATTTTCCGTGGCAGACGATAGGCGTTGGGTCGTTCTCGTGACGCATGAGGACTAATACACAGTGGAAACGTGCTGTACGCTCTGCTTCTGGTACGCCTTCCATTGCCGCTAGCAATTTTTCTAGATTCTCTTGATCAGATGCGCTCTCGCCTGCGTAACGTGCAGAGTAAATGCCCGGAGCGCCTTTTAAGAAATCGACTTCTAATCCAGAGTCGTCTGCAATGGCAGGAAGCCCTGTTTCTTGTGCGGCATGGCGAGCTTTAATGATTGCGTTTTCAATGAACGTTGTGCCCGTTTCAGCTACTTCCGATACATTGAATTCACTTTGCGCTAATACTTCAAAGCCGAAGTCAGACAACAAATCTGCCATTTCACGAACTTTGCCTTGGTTACCAGTTGCTAGCACAATTTTTTTCATGGGAATCTCTTTTAATAGTGATAGAGGAGAACAAATCGTTCTCCTCTAGATATTCTTTAACTAATAAGTAGTTTTTAGCCTGCTTAGATCCAAAAGCTTTTGGATCATCACAACCCAATTACTCTTCAACATAAAACTTCTGGGTGAATTTAAGCTTACCTGAGCCTTTGTTTCCAGCTTTTACGTCAATATCGAAAGTAAAAGTTTCTTCGTGGGTAATTGGCAGTTCGGCTAAATAGTATATCGCATTGCCTTCTTTGACTTCACGAAAGGATAAGGTCTGAGTTTGGCCGATGAGGTTTTTCGCGCGTCCAGCAATTTTTGCTTCTAATGCAGGTTTACCCAATGAAGCTCTATCTAGCACGCTAATATTAACCACAGCGAGGTATCCATTGCGCTTGATATCGTAGCTACGTGCGACTTTCGGTGTTAAGAATGTCGAGTTAAACGCGACATAGTGTACTTCGATATCTTTCATATTTTTAAACTGATCGGCGAAGCTTGGTAACGACAATAGGCTGATCAGTAATGCGGTAATCCATTTGCTCATTGTTACTTCCTCAAAGCACTTGTTATAAAACAACCATAGCCGCAATTTTACCTTGGTCACGGGGTAAAAATGCGAACTCAGTCATTGGTACTAGTAAGTGTGGTACAAAATTGTAAATAAAAAGCCATCATAAGATGGCTTTAATTTCTGTCGGTATCTGGGTAGGTGATTCTATCCGAATTTGTTTGTGCCGTCCTAATTCACCTTTTTCTATGTGAACCAAACCCTTAGCGATTTTAAACTGCTTGGCTAAGAACTTAGTTAGGTGCGCATTAGCTTTGCCATCGACAGGTGGAGCAGTAATGGCGATTTTGAGCTCTTCACCATGCAAGCCAACAATTTTATCGCGGCTTGCTTTAGGTTGAATATAGAGCTTTAGGATGATGTCCTCGCCATCTTGCCAAACTGCGGCTGACATTATAATTGGAACCAAATTGGACCAATGATATCGCCCATCAAGAAATTCGCGAACTGCAAGCCGATAAACAGCACCAGTACGCTCAAATCAAGACCACCAATAGCCGGAATAATACGACGGATTGGTGCGCACATTGGCTCGGTTAATTGATGGAATACGTACTCGATAGGGCTGCGACCTTGGCTTACCCAGCTCAAAATTGCACGGATCAATAGTACCCAGAACAGCAGACCTCCAGCGGCTTTGATTAATGATAACAAGCCCAAGAACAAGAAATCAGCGCTGAAAGAGACGGAACCGTTCGAAGCTATCAGGATCAGAACGACAAATTTAAGCACACACAACACGTAGGCAAACAACACTGTTGCTAGGTCAATATTCCCCACGGAAGGGATAATGCGGCGCAGTGGACCAATGACCGGCTGAGTCGCTTTTACTATGAATTGCGAGAATGGGTTGTAGAAGTCTGCGCGTGCAGCTTGCAACCAAATTCGCAAAATTACGACCATGATGTACAGGTCAAATAGGGTTGAGATGAGAAAACTCATTGAATTCATAAGGTACCCTTAACAAGTGATGGATGATACTAAACGGAGTTCATCCAAATAATTAAAACAGTTTTTCCATTTCTTCCGCGCGAGCCACAGCAGCTTGCATGGCTTTAGCAACAATATCTGAAAGTTGATGTTCGTTGAATGTACGCAGTGCTTCTGCCGTTGTCCCACCTTTCGATGTCACGTTCTCACGCAGGGTCGATAGCTCAGTTTCTGGGTTGCTAACCACCATACTGGCCGCGCCCAATGCAGCTTGCTGAACCAATAGTCGAGCGGTGTCTTTATCAAAGCCTTGAGCAATCGCTTCTGCTTGCATCGCCTCCATAAACAGGAAGAAGTATGCCGGAGCACTGCCTGCAGCGGCAATCACATTATTGATGCCAGACTCTTGCTCAACCCAACATACTTTACCGACCGCTTCCATTAACTCTGCAGCAAAAGCTTTGTCTTGCTCAGTTACATGGGCTGGTGCGAATAAACCACTCATGCCCAACCCAAGTTGTGATGGCGTATTTGGCATAACACGAACCAAGTTCAATTTGGTGGCTAGCATATCATCCAATCGTGAACAGTTGATGCCTGCTGCAATAGAAATCACCAGTTTATTAGTGAAATCGATCGCTTGCAGTGGTTTACAAACATCCGCCATCATTTGCGGTTTCACAGACAATACCACCACATCCGCCTCGGTCGCCGCTTGGATGTTATCGCTGGTGGTACGGATGCCAAAATCTTGTTCTAGCGGAAGACGGCGAGCCTCTGAAGGCGCTGTCGCGGTAATGTTTTGCGCTGGGTATCCGTTAGCAACCAAGCCAGAAACAATGGCTCTCACCATGTTGCCAGCACCAATGAAGGCGATTTTTTTATGTTCCATTTGTCTGATTTCCATCATGATATTTAGAGTTTATTGTGCGCTCAGATGTATAATGGCGCCGCTGTTACTTACTGCTCCTATTGGCGAGTAAGATGATTGCGCGATTTACTCTTTAATTTAACGACGAATTTATGTCGCTAGTGAGCGTTTTTTTTGATTTAGCTGTAGTCTCGCGCGCCGAAAATAGCGGTTCCAATACGAACCATTGTACTACCAGCTTCGATTGCAGCGGTCATATCACCACTCATTCCCATTGATAATGTATCGATTTCTGGGAACTGAGCTTCGAGTGTTTGCTTCAATGTAGCCAACTTCTGAAATTCATGAAGTTGTGATTCGTAATCAGACACGTTGGCAGGAATCGACATCAACCCTCTTAAAGTGAGGTTGGGTAGGCGAGAAATCAACTCCGCCAGCTCGAATACTTCCGCTTCGGTGACACCAGACTTAGATGCTTCACCACTGGTGTTAACCTGAATCAGAACTTGTAGCGGTTTAAGTTCGCTTGGACGCTGATCATTCAGGCGTTGAGCAATCTTGGTTCGATCGATGGTGTGAACCCAATCGAAATGTTCGGCAACAAGTCGCGATTTATTCGACTGAATCGGGCCAATGAAGTGCCATTCGATTCGATTATCTGGATAATGCTCGGCAAAGTGCTGAACTTTACTGACGCCCTCTTGGACGTAGTTTTCACCAAAGGCGGTTTGTCCCGCTTGGTAGGCTTCGAGAATTGCCTCGACAGGTTTAGTTTTGCTTACCGCTAGAAGTTGCACTGACTCTGGAGTTCGACCACATTTTTGCTCGTCATATCGAATTTGAGAGGTGATATGTTCAATATTTTGTTGAATACTACTCATAGCTGTACTTTAGACTTAAGGATTTTAAATGGATATCACTGAGTTACTGGATTTTAGTGTAAAACATAATGCCTCAGATCTACATCTTTCTGCAGGTGTCCCACCAATGGTTCGTATTGATGGGGATGTGAGAAAACTAGGCATTCCAGCGTTTACACACCAAGAAGTGCATCGTTTGGTTTTCGAAATCATGAACGATGCCCAACGCAGTGAGTTCGAAGAAAAACTCGAAGTCGACTTCTCTTTTGAGTTGCATAACGTTGGTCGTTTCCGTGTCAACGCTTTCAACCAATCTCGTGGCTGTGCGGCAGTATTCCGTACCATTCCAAGTAGCATTCCAACTTTGGAAGAGCTGGAAGCTCCCGAGATCTTCAAAAAAATTGCGAACGCTGAAAAAGGCTTAGTTCTGGTTACTGGCCCAACAGGTTCTGGTAAATCGACGACCTTAGCAGCCATTGTTGACTACATTAACCGTAATCACAACAAGCACGTACTCACAATTGAAGATCCGATTGAATTTGTTCACAACAACAATAAATGTTTGATCAACCAGCGTGAAGTACACCGTGATACGCATAGTTTCCAAAACGCACTGCGCAGCGCATTACGTGAAGACCCGGATGTCATTCTGGTTGGCGAGATGCGTGACAAAGAAACCATCAGCCTTGCGTTAACGGCGGCGGAAACGGGGCACTTAGTATTCGGCACGTTACACACCAGCTCGGCGGCAAAAACCATTGACCGTATTATCGATGTGTTCCCTGGCAGCGATAAAGACATGGTGCGCTCGATGCTTTCTGAATCCCTTCGTTCGGTTATCGCACAAAAGTTATTGAAACGTAATGGTGGTGGCCGTATTGCATGCCATGAAATCATGATGGCAACGCCTGCGATTCGTAACTTGATCCGCGAAGACAAAGTCGCGCAGATGTATTCGATCATTCAAACTGGTGCGGCTCACGGCATGCAAACCATGGAGCAAAATGCTCGTCAGTTAATGGCACAAGGTATGGTCGCTCGTGAAGAGGTCGATAGTAAGATCGGGTTAGAATTGCAGCAATTCTCGTAATACGTAGGTGAACACGGAAGATGGATCTAAATAAATTTCTCGAAGGTATGCTGGCGCTGAAAGCGTCGGATCTTTACATCACGGTTGGTGCGCCAATTTTGTTTCGCGTGGATGGCGAATTGCGACCTCAAGGTGAAAAACTCACCGAGAGTGATGTAGCGGCATTACTCGACAGCGCTATGGAGCCAGATCGGCGTCAGGAATTTCGTAAAAGTCGTGAGTCGAATTTTGCCATTGTGAGAGATTGTGGCCGCTTCCGTGTTAGTGCCTTTTTTCAACGGGAATTACCGGGTGCGGTGATTCGTCGTATTGAAACCAATATTCCCACCTTTGAGCAATTAAAGTTACCGTTAGTGTTGCAAGATTTAGCGATAGCCAAGCGTGGTTTGGTGCTGGTGGTTGGTGCTACTGGGTCAGGTAAATCCACCACAATGGCGGCAATGACGGGCTATCGAAACAGCAACAAGACGGGACACATTTTGACGGTCGAAGATCCGATCGAATTCGTGCATGAGCACAAGCGCTGTATCGTGACTCAACGCGAAGTTGGGTTAGATACGGAAAGCTATGAAGTTGCGCTTAAAAACTCGCTGCGTCAAGCGCCAGATATGATTTTGATTGGCGAGATCCGTAGCCGTGAAACAATGGAATACGCGATGACCTTCGCCGAAACGGGCCATTTGTGTATGGCAACGTTGCACGCCAACAATGCCAACCAAGCCTTAGAGCGCATTCTTCACTTGGTACCGAAAGATCAAAAAGAACAATTCTTGTTTGATTTGTCGATGAACTTAAAAGGTGTGGTTGGTCAGCAGCTGATCCGAGATAAGAATGGGCAGGGGCGCCATGGTGTATTTGAGATCTTGCTAAATAGCCCACGTGTGTCGGATTTGATCCGTCGCGGAGATTTGCATGAGTTGAAGTCAACTATGGCTCGCTCAAATGAGTTTGGTATGCTGACGTTCGATCAATCTCTTTATAAGTTGGTGATGCAAGGTAAGATCAGCGAAGAGGACGCGCTGCACAGTGCCGATTCGGCGAATGATTTGCGCTTGATGTTGAAAACACAGCGTGGCGAAGCATTCTCTACGGGCAGTCTTGCTAACGTTAAGATCGATATGGATTAAGCGTGTTTAGACGAAAAAAGGTTGGCACTTGCCAACCTTTTCTTGTTTTGAGTATTGTGTTTTATTCACCCCAGAGGGCTTCAAACCAGCTTTCTAGAATCACCACCGCTGACTGGCAGTCCACATTCCCTTTCGATAGGGCTTTGTAGCCGCCCATGCTGAACAACTCCGCACGAGCTTCTGCTGTAGATAATCGCTCATCATGCAGTTCAACAGGTAAGCCGTATCGGCCTTGCAGACGCTTAGCAAATTTTCGTGCACGAGGGGTTATGGTCTCAAGGTCTTTGCCATGAAGATCAGTTGGTAAACCGACCACTAGCAAATCTGGCTGCCACTCTTTGATTTGCTTTTCGATATCGTCCCAATTTGGAATACCGTCATTGGCTTTAAAGGCTTTTAATGGGGAAGCCGTACCAGTAATTTCTTGGCCAATAGCGCTACCAATGCTTTTGGTTCCAAAGTCAAAAGCCATAATTGTGCGTGACATAAGGTGTCTCTATCTAATGTAACTGTATTTCGGACTAAGCATGTCCAGAGTCTGCTGAAAGATGACTGGGGTCGATGCCCAGCTTTTCGACCGCTTTCTTCCAACGCTCGTTGATTGGTGTATTAAAGATAATTTCAGGCGTCGCTTCAATGGTGAGCCAAGAGTTTTCGACCAGCTCATTTTCTAATTGGCCTGCACTCCAACCTGAGTAGCCAAGTGCCACTAAGTAATCACTTGGTTCTGCTTCTGTTCCTAACACCGAAAGAATATCACGTGAAGTGGTTACAGCGAGGTCATCGGTCATTTGGACGCTGGACTCGTAGTAATCTTTAGGTTTATGCAGAATAAAACCACGATCTTCCGAGATTGGGCCGCCATTGTAGACTGGTCTATCTAGGCTGGCTTCAAATAGGCACGGGTGTACTGGCTGAACTTCCACCTGCTTGAGCATGTTGCCGACGGTGATATCAACAGGAGCATTGATCATTAACCCCATAGCGCCGTCTTCGTTGTGCTCACAAACGTAGATCACGCTGTTTTGAAAGTACGGATCTTTCATCCCAGGCATGGCAACCAAAAAGTGATTTGTGAGATTCATACTCATATTGACCCTTAACTCTCGTAAATGCCCTAAGCAAACATCATACAGTTTACCATCTAGGTATGTGCATGAGTTTGCTTAAGTTAATGTACTACGCTCTCTATTAACTGTAATACAGTTTGAGTTATTCGCCTTTTACTCGACGCTCAATCGCATCCATCAGTTTGCCAGTGATTGAGATGTCAAAAGCCGCTTCAATTTCGCGAATACAGGTTGGGCTGGTGACGTTGATTTCTGTTAGCTTGTCGCCAATTACG
This sequence comes from Vibrio sp. JCM 18905, assembly GCF_055393305.1. Classification (NCBI taxonomy): domain Bacteria; kingdom Pseudomonadati; phylum Pseudomonadota; class Gammaproteobacteria; order Vibrionales; family Vibrionaceae; genus Vibrio; species Vibrio sp. JCM 18905. The sequence continues at coordinate 637,392 of NZ_AP043880.1, forward strand.
TCAAGGCCAACAAAGATAAGGCCTTTTTCTTTCAGTGTAGGAGCTACAGTTTGAGCAATCTTAATATCGGTCTCGCTTAGTGGTCGAGCCTCACCTGTGCCACCAGCCGCAAGGTTGCCGCGCGTTTCACCTTTTGCAGGAATACGAGCTAGACAGTAAGGCATTGGTTCACCATCTACGACTAAGATACGTTTGTCACCGTTGCTGATATCTGGCACGAAGGTTTGCGCCATTGCGTAGTTTTGACCGTGGTTGGTCAGTGTCTCGATGATTACAGAGACATTAGGGTCGTTTTCTTTTACGCGGAAGATAGATGCGCCGCCCATACCATCAAGCGGTTTTAGGATGACATCACCATGTTTTTCACGAAACTCTTTAATTTTCTCTGCTTTTCGCGTCACGATTGTCGTTGGTGTCAGCTCAGGGAACCACGCTGTAAACAGTTTTTCATTACAATCACGTAGACTTTGAGGTTTGTTAACGATCAGTGCACCTTGTTCTTCTGCACGCTCAAGGATGTAAGTCGCGTAGATGTATTCTGTGTCAAACGGAGGATCTTTACGCATTAGTACAGCGTCTAGCTCAGACAGTTCGATCGTTTGCTCTGATTTGAACTCGTACCAACCGTTTGGATCTTCTTTTAGCTCCACCACTTTAGTATCTGCAATGGCAACGCCTTGATCGAGATGCAGATCATTCATTTCCATGTAGTGGATTTCATAGCCGCGTCGTTGCGCTTCAAGCATCATGGCAAAGCTAGAGTCTTTTTTGATGTTAATGGACGAAATTGGGTCCATCACAATGCCGAGTTTGATCATTATTTTTCTCCGTTTAACCAAGATCGCCGAAACGAACTTGTAAGGCTGTAATTGCTGTCAGAGCCGCTGTTTCGGTGCGCAGAACGCGAGGGCCGAGTAGCGTTTCTTCAAATTGATATTCTCGAGTCATCTCGATCTCTTCAGACGATAAACCGCCTTCAGGGCCGATCAGTAGGCGCACTTTTTCAACCGGTGTTGGCAGTGTGTTGATTGAGTAGTTAGCACGAGGATGAAGATTGAGCTTTAAGCCATCGTACTCTTCTTTACACCACTCTTCCAAGCTCATAGTTGGACGAATTTCTGGAACGACATTGCGTCCACACTGCTCACAGGCACTGATGGCGATTTTTTGCCATTGCGCGAGTTTTTTCTCAAAGCGCTTTTGGTCAAGCTTGACGCCACAACGTTCGGAAATCAGAGGTGTGATGGTATTGACACCAAGTTCCACTGACTTTTGGATAGTGAACTCCATCTTATCGCCACGTGAAATAACTTGACCAAGGTGCAGGTCTAAAGGGGATTCAATACTGTTTTCTACACGCTCAGTAATGTTAACCAAAACCGTCTTTTTGCTGACTTCACTGATAACCGCTGGGAATTCTGCGCCGCTGCCGTCAAATAGGAGAACGTCTTGGCCTTCTTTCATGCGCAGAACACGGCCGATATGGCCTGCTGCGTCGTCACTTAAAGCAAGTGAGCCAAGTTGATGAATGGTTTCTGGATGATAAATTCGAGGGATACGCATGAGATTTCCAGCAAGAGAATAAACTTAAACCCTAACATGGATGCTTTAAACCGAAAAAACAAGGGGCAAGAAGCGTTTCAATATCAGTTATTGAAACGCTTCAAGGTAGAGGAGCACTAGAGTGCGCGACAGGCTTTTTGAACAAATGGGTTATGATTGCCTTGTACTTTGGCAATGCGCTCGTCACGCTCACATTCCCATTTATCGACTGGGTAGGTTTTGTTCCAAGCACTCATCAACTGCGTTTGCTGTTTTGATAATTTAAAGCCGTACTCTTTGCTCATGTATAGGTAGGTACGAGCAATCGAACCTCGAGCACGGTCTGGTGGCATGACTTTACGCTGCTTAAAGTTCACTTGCATCTCACAGCGACCATAACTCACGCCATCGACGCCGTTCCATTGGCTAAAGTTGTAGTTCGAACGGTCACCGTTTACTTCACCAATAGCAGGGGTTAGGTTGTGCAGGTCTGCTTCCATCAAGCGAAAGGTTTTGTCTTTTTTCTTGCAGTTTTTACGTCCGCCATCTTGCCAGCATTGACGCTGGTGGCCAAATTGCCACGCAGGTACAACGTGCTCCCATTCGATTCGTGCGGCCCGCTTTTCCTGTTTACGGACTTGGTAACCGCAAGAGGCTAAATCTGGGGAGCCTTTTTTGCCTTGCCATTGAATGTTGCAGCCACAGTAAAAGCTCGTTGGATGGTCTTGATAAATTTTTACCGCCTCACGTTTGGCGGCAGAGAATGAACTTGGTGGCGCGGCAACCGCAGTGCTAGAAAGCGCGATAAGTAACAGAGAGAATAGGTATTTCATGATTAAAGTCTTTATAAAGTATGACTTTATTCATGATAACACGCATAAAATGTCTTTAGTGATGAGTAAGTTAACAATAAGTGGCGAAGGGAAGGTTTTGATAAACTCGATCTTTATTTTGGGAACGCAAGTAACACTATGAGATATAGATTACGATAACTGAACGCCCGTGAAGTTAAGTGGTTGGCGGCATTTTTGACAAGAGTACGTCGCCTCTTTGCGCAGCGCTTTATTATGACGGCGAATCGATAGAGGGTAGGTCATACAGCCACAACGATACTCAAAGGTTTTACCTTGAACGGATTTTACTTCAAAGCTGTGAGTGGTTTTGGCGGGCACTTTAAATACGGCTTCCATGACACCTTGCCATTCTTTGCCGTGAGGCCTAACTCGTCCGTAAACCTGATAAGTAATCAGGTGTGCCACCTCGTGAGGAATGACTTCATCTAAGAATGCTTGGGTGTTTTCGCGAAATAAAACGGGATTCAGGCGCACTTGATTCAATTGAAGGTAGGCTTTTCCTGCCGCTTTCCCGCGGACGTTGAAGGTGATTGTTGGAATCGGGAAAGAACGTTTGAAAGCTTGCTCTGCCATCGCGATGCAGTCCGCCATCACTTGCTTGGCTTTATAGCTTAGTTCTATATCCACAATTCACCTCGATAAATCAAATAAAAAAACCCCCGCATTTGCGAGGGCCAGATCATAGCATCAGTTAATTACGGAGTGTGTTTTTTCTTGATGGTGGCATGGTAAGCATGCCATGTACCGTAGCCTAGAATTGGCATGGTAAACAACATTCCGATCCCGTAGGTCGCAAAGCCGATAAGAATACCGCCGCAGATGATCGCTGCCCAAACAATCATCGCTGGAATGTTGGATTTCACGGCATTAAAGCTGGTAAATACAGCGGTCATCATGTCTACGCGACGCTCCATCATAAGCGGAATAGAAAAGGCTGAAATGCTAAACACCACACAAGCCAAAACAAATCCAACTAAAGATCCTATCACAAGGAAGGGTAGGAACTCACTTAAAGATGCCCCTTGAACAGAAGGGTAAAGCGCATGAAGTAGAGCGGCAATGCGCATCCAAAATATCATACACACTGCGAGTAACACGGCGAATGCCCATTGAGATGTTGAGTTACGACCGATCGCTTTCATGGAATGGAACAAGCTAGCTTTGTGTCCGCGCTCTCTCTCCCAACTGGCATCATACAAGCCGAGCGCGAGAAATGGACCGATTAACATGTAAACAATCAAACTGGGCATGACGACCAAGTGTGTGCCTTGCCACTGTACGAGCAAAACAATGCCTATGGCAGCTGCCATAAAACAGATGCCATAGAAAGCACTAATAAGCGGCATTCGCACGAAATCATGCAGACCTAATGCGAGCCAATGAAAAGGTGCAGAAAGATTAACCGTGTTGCACGGTATGGTTCTGGCGTATTCGTTATCTGGCACTTCCTTTCGCTTGTTGTGGAAGTCCGATGGATTAACAGTTCGAGGCATAACTCCTCCTTGATTTATTCCCACATTATCCGCTTATACCAACTGACAGCGGTTTTTGTTCAGTCAAACTTGAAGCGACTTTTTCAAGTTTACATCTGAGCATTGGCTTAGTTTGGTATCGGCCATAAAGATGCCTGACTCGTGTCTTTCGTAAGTGTTGCTGCCACAGTCGCCAGCATCCGACGTCTCTATTTAAATTGGAATTAACAATATTTTAACTATTGGCGGAGATGGGATAATTTACAAATAATTGCTGAAAATTTATTCGGTATAAAAATGAGGGAGAAACAGGACTGCTTCATGGGGCTGGGCGGTATGAGCCGAAATGGCTAGATAAAAGTTGCTGAAAATAAAAAGCCCCCGCCAGAGGCGAGGGCTTGATTGATTCTTGCTTGGCCTGATTATTTGATGCCAGCGAAATCGCGTAGAAGTGCAGCTTTGTCTGTCGCTTCCCACGGGAATTCTTCACGACCGAAGTGACCGTAAGCCGCTGTCTTCTTGTAGATAGGTTGAAGAAGGTTAAGCATTTCTTGTAGACCGTATGGACGTAGGTCGAAGAATTGACGAACCGCTTCAATGATGATGTCGTGAGATACTTTCTCAGTACCGAACGTTTCCACCATGATAGACGTTGGATCCGCAACACCGATTGCGTAAGAAAGTTGGATCTCACAACGGTCAGCCATGCCAGCCGCTACGATGTTTTTCGCTACGTAACGTGCTGCGTATGCTGCACTACGGTCAACTTTTGATGGATCTTTACCAGAGAACGCACCGCCACCGTGACGAGCTGCGCCGCCGTAGGTATCTACGATGATCTTACGACCTGTTAGACCACAGTCACCCATAGGACCACCGATTACAAAGCGACCAGTTGGGTTGATGAAGAAGTTTGTTTCTTTGTTGATCCACTCAGAAGGTAGCACTGGCTTAATGATCTCTTCCATTACCGCTTCACGCAGGTCTGAAGTTGAGATTGAATCACAGTGTTGAGTTGAAAGAACAACCGCGTCGATACCAACGATGTTACCTTGATCGTATTGGAATGTTACCTGAGATTTTGCATCAGGGCGCAACCAAGGTAGTGTGCCGTTTTTACGAACTTCTGCTTGCTTTTGAACAAGACGGTGAGAGTAAGTAATTGGCGCTGGCATTAGTACTTCAGTTTCGTTACAAGCGTAACCAAACATGATGCCTTGGTCGCCTGCACCTTGTTCTTTAGGGTCAGCTTTATCAACACCTTGGTTGATATCTGGCGACTGTTTACCGATTGTGTTTAGTACCGCACAAGAATCTGCGTCAAAGCCCATATCTGAATGTACGTAGCCGATTTCACGAACGGTTTCACGAGTTAACTCTTCGATGTCTACCCATGCTGAAGTCGTGATTTCACCACCCACCATTACCATACCGGTTTTAACGTAAGTCTCACATGCAACACGAGCCTTTGGATCTTGCTCTAGAATCGCGTCAAGAACCGCATCAGAAATCTGGTCTGCAATTTTATCTGGATGACCTTCTGATACTGACTCAGAAGTAAACAGGTGCTTAGCCATGTTAGCTCCACTATATCTGGTTTAAAACTGGGGAATGATAAACTCTCCAGCGCAAATTAATACTAATTTTTGTAGGTGTATCTACATCTAGACGTCTATTCTAAATTTGATTGCTCGAATTACAAGCTCTTTTTTGGTTTTTGTTATAACCAAACGTTTGCCTGATTTATTGATAATTTTAAGAACTTCGAACGATTTGGCGCGAAAGGTGCAATATTTGTGAGGTTTTGGACTGGAAAACGTTTGCACACCTAACAGGGCTTTGAGAGAATTATGACCTACTTTTCGTTTCGCTTAATGTACTCAGGAGCAGACATGTCGTCTCGTAAACATCTTGCCAATGCAATTCGTGCTCTAAGCATGGATGGTGTTCAACAAGCTAACTCAGGCCACCCAGGCGCACCAATGGGTATGGCTGATATCGCTGAAGTTCTTTGGCGCTCTCACCTAAACCACAACCCATCAAACCCAGAGTGGGCCGACCGCGACCGCTTCGTGCTGTCAAACGGTCACGGCTCAATGCTTATTTACTCTCTACTGCACTTAAGCGGTTATGAGCTATCTATTGATGATCTGAAAAACTTCCGTCAATTGCACTCAAAAACCCCAGGTCACCCAGAGTACGGCTACGCGCCTGGTATCGAGACAACAACGGGTCCTCTTGGCCAAGGCATCACTAATGCTGTTGGTATGGCTATCGCAGAGAAAGCACTAGCGGCACAGTTCAACAAAGAAGGTCACGACATCGTTGACCACTTTACGTATGTGTTCATGGGTGACGGCTGTCTAATGGAAGGCATCTCGCATGAAGCATGTTCTCTTGCTGGGACATTAGGTCTAGGCAAACTGATCGCGTTTTGGGATGACAACGGTATCTCTATCGACGGTCACGTTGAAGGTTGGTTCTCTGACGATACACCTAAGCGTTTCGAAGCTTACGGCTGGCACGTAATCCCAGCGGTAGACGGTCACGATCCTGAAGCAATCAACGCAGCGATTGAAGCGGCTAAAGCGGATCCTCGTCCGACTCTAATCTGTACTAAAACAATTATCGGTTTCGGTTCTCCTAACAAGTCTGGCTCACATGACTGTCACGGTGCACCATTAGGTCACGATGAGATTCAAGCGGCTCGCGAATACCTAGGTTGGGAGTACGGTCCATTTGAAATCCCTGCAGATGTTTACGCTGAGTGGGATGCAAAAGAAGCAGGTGCAGCGAAAGAAGCGGCTTGGAATGAAAAGTTCGAAGCATACGCAGCAGCTTACCCTGCAGAAGCAGCAGAGCTTAAACGTCGTCTAAACGGCGAACTTCCAGCGGAATGGGAAGAAAAAGCGAACCAAATCATTGCTGATCTTCAAGCAAACCCAGCGAACATTGCATCACGTAAAGCATCGCAAAATGCACTAGAAGCGTTTGGTCAAATGCTTCCTGAGTTTATGGGTGGTTCTGCTGACCTAGCGCCTTCTAACCTGACCATGTGGTCTGGTTCTAAGTCTCTAGAAACGGATGACTTCTCTGGCAACTACATCCACTACGGTGTACGTGAATTCGGTATGACCGCTATCATCAACGGTATCGCATTGCACGGTGGTTTCGTTCCTTACGGCGCAACATTCCTAATGTTCATGGAATACGCTCGTAACGCAATGCGTATGGCTGCGCTGATGAAAATTCAGAACATCCAAGTGTACACGCACGATTCGATTGGTCTTGGCGAAGATGGCCCAACTCACCAACCGGTTGAGCAAATGGCATCTCTACGCGTAACGCCAAACATGAGCACATGGCGTCCGTGTGACCAGGTTGAGTCTGCCGTAGCATGGAAACTAGCGATTGAACGTAAAGATGCACCAACAGCACTTATCTTCTCTCGTCAAAACTTAGCGCAACAAGATCGTACAGCTGAGCAAGTAGCGGACATCGCGAAAGGTGCTTACATCCTGAAAGATTGCGAAGGCAAGCCAGAGCTTATCCTTATCGCAACAGGCTCTGAAGTTGAGCTAGCAGTAGAAGCTGCGACTCAACTAACGGCAGAAGGTAAGAAAGTACGCGTTGTTTCAATGCCATCAACGGATGCATTTGACAAGCAAGACGCTGCTTACCGTGAAGCAGTATTGCCATCAGACGTAACAGCACGCATCGCTATCGAAGCGGGCATCGCAGACTTCTGGTACAAGTACGTTGGTTTCGACGGTCGCATCATCGGTATGACTTCATTTGGTGAATCTGCACCTGCTGGTCAGCTATTCGAGATGTTTGGCTTCACGACTGAAAACGTAGTGAACACAGCAAAAGAATTGCTAGCGTAACTGCTAGATTGTCTCAATAGTCCGAACGTAAAGGACGACTGTTAGATACTAAAGTTGGAAAGGCCATCATTGCGATGGCCTTTTTTGTTTTTTGTCAGGTTTTCCAACCTTGTGGAATGCTTTGGTGAATACAGTCTAAAAGTACGGATAAGCGCAGTGGTGGTCTTCCTGCAGGCGTATAGCAGTTAATGGAGATGGGCTCTGAAAGCCAACCTTCTAAGCAAGGTGTGATTCGACCCGGATGATGTTTCTCGTAGCCGCTTGCTGTCCAAGTTGGCAGCAGTCCAATACCATGACCATTCGCGATGCTGTCGATCTGCATTGCGATGTTGTCGCTGTATAAGCGACTCACAAATGGCTCTAAAAAGAACTCACCGTGTTGAGGGTGTGTGAGCATCAATCCATTTTCTTGTACCGAGCCAAAATCGATCCACGGATGCGCTTCAAGCTCTTTGGGGTGCAGGATCGAACCGTGTTGTTCAAGATAAGCTGGAGAGGCAAAGGGCGTGTAACGAAATGAGCCTAATACCTCTTTGCGCCAATCGAGATCTTTACGCTCACCGAGCCAGATGAACAAATCTGGGTCATGGTGCGCTTCAGAAAAGTCACTGGTAAGTTGAACCCTAACGTCAGGATTATCGGCAAGAAAACCGTTGAGCACACCACCTAGCCAACTTCTAACTAATGCTGTGTGACAAACAATATGTAGCGGCCCTGAAACTTGGTTTGTTAAACCTTGAAGCGCGTCATAACTCTCTTCACTTAGCTCAAGAATCTGGCGACTGTAGTGGGCAAAAATTTCTCCTGCTCTTGTCAGAACTAATCGGTTACCTTGTCTTGCGGTTAGAGCCTGACCGAAATCTTCTTCTAATTGTGCTAAGCGACGACTCAGCGTTGATTTAGGCTGGTTGAGGGCCTTGGCAGCGGCGGTCAAACTCTTATGCTGATTGAGCGCATCAAAGGCTCGAATTGATGCTAAGTCGTGCATATTTCATTAACTCCTTACTGCGTTATGCACGGGTTCCATAAATGGGAAGAACCGTTCCATAACTCTTACTATGCATCTCATTCTATTTGTGAATAATTCACTTTCGAAAATAATAATCATTATCAATTATGGAGATGTAGATGTCTACTCTTAGACTGCCGGTTATTACTGCAACTGGTATTTTAGCCTTCGTCAGTGTCCCTCATGTGTTTGCCAATGATGCGGTTTCTAAAATGGAAACAGTGGTTGTAACTGCATCAAGTTATGAGCAATCTCAAGCGGACGCGCCTGCAAGTATTAGTGTGATTTCACGTGAGGAGTTGGACTCTCGTTATTACCGCGATGTAACTGATGCACTAAAAAGTGTGCCTGGTGTCGTCGTAACAGGTGGTGGTGACACTATCGATATCAGTATCCGTGGTATGGGTTCTAAATACACTTTGATACTGGTCGATGGTAAACGTCAAAGCACACGTGAAACTCGCCCAAATAGTGACGGCCCTGGTATCGAACAAGGCTGGTTACCCCCTCTTCAAGCGATTGAGCGAATTGAAGTTATCCGTGGTCCAATGTCGACGCTTTATGGCTCTGATGCGATTGGTGGTGTAATTAACGTGATCACGCGAAAAGACGCGATGGAGTGGACAGGTAATGTTCAGCTAGGCACGGTTCTGCAAGAAAACAGTCGCTCGGGCGGAGAGCAGAGCGCGAATTTCTTCGTCAATGGGCCGCTAGCCGAAAATCTATCTCTCCAAGTATACGGTCAGTATACCGCAAGAGAAGAAGACGATATTGAATACGGCTATGAAGATAAAGATATGCAAAGTATCTCTTCAAAACTGACCTACCAGATTAATGACCGCCATTCTGTGCAACTAGAGGGTGGCACATCGGCACAAAGTCGTCGCGGTAACGTTGGCCTTTCCGTACCAACGACGGGGTGCCGAAGAGGTTGTGAGGATTCACTCAACGAATATCGTCGTAATTATGTAACGCTAAGTCACAATGGCGACTGGGACTCGGTTGGCATCTCAGATACTTACTTACAACGTGAAGAGAGCGAGAACAAATCTCGCGAGATGACGATCACCAACACCACGTTCAAATCGAGCTTAGTGACTGGTATTGGAAACCATACGCTGACAACCGGTGTGGATGCTACTCACGCCGAGCTTGAAGATTTTACTTCCAATAAAGCGTCATCGAAGACCGAAACATCGAATACGCAGTGGGCTGTTTTCATTGAAGATGAGTGGAGAATCGCCGATCCGTTTAGCGTTACGCTTGGTGGTCGTCTAGATCAGGACGAAAACTATGGTGCGCACTTTAGTCCGCGTGTCTATGGTGTATGGCGAGTTGACCCATCTTGGACTGTGAAAGGTGGCGTGGCAACAGGTTTCCGTTCTCCGCAATTACGTGAAATTACTCCTGGTTGGGCGCAAGTCAGTGGCGGCGGTAATATCTACGGTAACCCAGACCTTGACCCTGAAACGTCGCTAAACAAAGAAATCAGTGTCTTGTATCAAGGTGACTCTGGTTTAGATGTCTCTTTGACTGCGTTCCATAATGAGTTCAAAGACAAGATCACACGTGTTGTTTGTCCAGATACCATCTGTACAGATGGACCAAACCAATGGGGTGCAGATCCAACGTACCGCATTAACGTGGACGAAGCGGTCACACAAGGTATTGAAGCGACCTTAGCATCGCCATTAACGGAAACCATTTACCTCAGTTCGAGCTACACATTTACCGACTCAGAGCAAAAAACAGGTGAATACAAAGGCATGCCGCTGCAGCAGTTACCAAAGCATCTGTTCAATGTGGATGTAACTTGGCAAACAACAACAGATCTAGAAAGCTGGGCTAAAGTCACTTACCGAGGTAAAGAAATGGATCCGGTTACTGGCCCATCAAGAAACAGTATTGTAGAGCCTGCTTATACCTTTGTGGACGCTGGTGTGACATACCAGTTAACCGACAATACTCGTATTAAAGGCGCGATCTATAACTTGCTGGATGAGGAAATCAGTTACGAAGAATACGGATATGTCGAAGATGGTCGTCGCTACTGGTTAGGTTTAGACGTCGCATTTTAATTATTGTTGTAATAAGGCCGAGCATTGTCTCGGCCTTTTTTAATCCTGCTTTACTATGATTCAACAGGTGCGTTTTTCAGCCTGATCAGGTAGTATCTGTGACACGAAATTTTTGGTAGGGCGAAGGATAAATGCTAAAGGTTGCGATCAATGGATTTGGACGTATAGGTCGTAATGTTCTGCGAGCCGTATATGAAAGCGGAAAACATCAGCAGATCAAGGTTGTGGCGGTTAACGAATTAGCGCAGCCAGAAGCGATGGCGCACCTACTGCAATATGACACTAGTCATGGTCGCTTCGGTAAAAAAATCTCCCACGACCAAGAACACTTACATGTTCATCATGACAGCGGCGAATATGACTCTATTCGCATTCTTCACCTCTCTGAACTCGAACTACTTCCTTGGCGCGATTTAGAAGTCGATATTGTCTTGGATTGCACTGGCGTGTTTGGTTCGCAAGCCGATGGGCAAGCGCATATAGAAGCTGGCGCGAAGAAAGTGCTGTTTTCACACCCGGGCGCAAACGACATAGATAATACGATTATCTATGGTGTGAACCACGAAACTCTGAAAGACGAGCACCGTGTTGTCTCCAATGGCTCTTGTACTACCAACTGTATCGTTCCCATCATTAAAGTGTTAGACGAAGCCTTCGGTATTGAGTCCGGTACCATAACCACGATTCACTCTTCCATGAACGATCAGCAAGTAATCGATGCGTACCATAACGATCTACGCCGTACCCGCGCAGCGAGCCAATCTATTATTCCGGTTGACACCAAGTTGCATAAGGGGATTGAAAGAATCTTCCCGAAATTTTCCAACAAATTCGAAGCAATTTCTGTTCGTGTCCCAACCGTTAACGTCACCGCAATGGATTTAAGTGTCACAATTAATACAAATGTGAAAGTTAATGACGTAAATCAAACCATTGTTAACGCATCTCAGTGTACATTACGTAACATTGTTGACTATACTGAATCGCCACTCGTTTCCATCGACTTTAACCACGACCCCCATAGTGCGATTGTTGATGGAAGCCAGACTAGAGTGAGTAACGGGCAACTCGTAAAAATGCTCGTTTGGTGCGACAACGAATGGGGCTTTGCTAACCGGATGCTGGATACTGCCTTAGCAATGCAAGCTTCTTCTCAAGTGGAGCAGTAATGACGAAGAAGTAATGGAGAATTTTTATTTCAAGACTTGAAATAAATCCATGATATCTCCATATCATCTATAACCAGTTTGAAGAATTAACAGGCTTGGCAGGGTTGCCGAGTTTTCAAAAACTTTAATTATCAATATTTGAGAGGACACATCATGTCTGTAATCAAGATGACTGACCTGGATCTTGCAGGTAAACGTGTATTTATCCGTGCTGACCTAAACGTGCCAGTAAAAGACGGTAAAGTAACTTCAGATGCACGTATCATCGCATCTCTTCCAACTATTAAGCACTGCCTAGAAGCAGGCGCTAAAGTAATGGTTACGTCTCACCTAGGTCGCCCAACTGAAGGTGAATACGCTGAAGAGTTCTCTCTACAACCAGTTGTTAACTACCTAAACGACGCACTAGATTGTGAAGTTAAGCTAGCTAAAGACTACCTAGATGGCCTAGAGCTAAACGCTGGTGAACTTGTTGTTCTAGAAAACGTTCGCTTTAACAAAGGCGAAAAGAAAAACGACGAAGAGCTATCTAAGAAATACGCAGCACTATGTGACGTATTCGTAATGGATGCATTCGGTACGGCTCACCGCGCTCAAGCGTCAACTCATGGTGTTGGTATGCACGCACCTATCGCTTGTGCTGGCCCTCTTCTAGCAAACGAACTTGAAGCGCTAGGTAAAGCAATGGACAACCCAGCTCGCCCTATGGTTGCTATCGTAGGTGGTTCAAAAGTTTCTACAAAACTGACTGTTCTTGAGTCTCTGTCTAAAATTGCTGACCAACTTGTTGTTGGTGGTGGTATCGCAAACACATTCATCGCGGCTGCTGGCCACAACGTTGGTAAGTCTCTATACGAGGCAGACCTAGTAGATACAGCTAAAAAGCTAATGACTGATTGTGCAATCCCAGTCGCGACTGACGTTGCATGTGCGAAAGCATTCGACGAAAACGCAGAAGCAGAAATTAAGCACGTTTCTGAAGTACAAGACGACGACATGATCTTCGACCTTGGTCCAGATTCAACAGCAGCATTGGCTGAGATTCTTAAAAACGCGAAAACTATCCTATGGAATGGTCCTGTAGGTGTATTCGAATTCAAGAATTTCGAAGCAGGTACTAAAGGTATCTCTGAAGCTATCGCAGCATCTGAAGGCTTCTCTGTTGCAGGTGGTGGTGACACGCTAGCAGCTATCGACAAGTTCGGTATCAAAGCTGACGTTTCTTACATCTCTACAGGTGGCGGCGCTTTCCTTGAGTTCGTAGAAGGTAAAGTTCTTCCAGCAGTAGAAATGCTAGAAGCACGCGCTAAGTAATTAAAGCAAAGCGGGGGAGTGATTCTCCCGCTTTCTTGTTTGCTGCAACGTGTGAGGAACTCTGCTAGAATAGCCTCAGTTGTGAGCAAACGTTTGCAAGATTTTCAACTTAACAAGTTTTGTTTAAAAACGACAGATAAATAGGATTACATCCATGTCTAAGATCTTCGACTTCGTAAAACCAGGTGTTATCTCTGGCGATGACGTTCAGAAAGTATTTGAAGTTGCAAAAGAAAACAGCTTTGCACTTCCAGCAGTAAACTGTGTGGGTACTGACTCTGTAAACGCAGTACTTGAAGCAGCTGCAAAAGTTAAAGCTCCAGTTATCGTTCAGTTCTCTAACGGTGGCGCTGCTTTCTTTGCTGGTAAAGGTCTAAAACTTGAAGGTCAAGAAGCTCAAATCCTAGGTGCTGTTGCTGGTGCGAAATACGTTCACGCTGTAGCTGAAGCTTACGGTGTTCCAGTAATCCTACACACTGACCACGCAGCTAAGAAACTACTTCCTTGGATCGACGGTCTACTAGACGCTGGTGAAGAGTACTTCGCGCAAACTGGTAAGCCACTATTCTCTTCTCACATGATCGACCTTTCTGAAGAGTCTCTAGAAGAGAACATCGAAATTTCTGCTAAGTACCTAGAGCGCATGGCTAAAATGAACATGACTCTAGAAATCGAACTAGGTTGTACTGGTGGTGAAGAAGACGGCGTTGACAACTCTGATATGGATGCGTCTGAGCTATACACTTCTCCAGAAGACGTTGCATACGCATACGAGAAACTAAGCGCAATCAGCCACCGTTTCACTATCGCAGCATCTTTCGGTAACGTACACGGCGTGTACAAGCCAGGTAACGTTGTTCTAACTCCAACTATCCTACGTGATTCTCAAGCGCACGTTTCTGAGAAATTCGGTCTTCCAGCGAACTCTCTAAACTTCGTATTCCACGGTGGTTCAGGTTCTTCTCTAGAAGAAATCCGTGAGTCTATCGGTTACGGTGTTATCAAAATGAACATCGATACTGATACACAGTGGGCAACTTGGGATGGTATCCGTAAGTTCGAAGCTGAAAACCACGATTACCTACAAGGTCAAATCGGTAACCCAACTGGTGAAGATGCACCAAACAAGAAGTACTACGATCCACGCGTATGGCTACGTGCTGGTCAAGCTTCAATGGTAGCTCGTCTAGAGCAAGCATTTGCTGACCTAAACGCAGTTGACGTACTATAATCGTTACTGATTAAGTTACTTAAAAACCCGCTTTTTGAGCGGGTTTTTTTATGTCTATCATTTCGCCCCTATGTTTCTTTCCCTGTTTTCCTATTGATATCTTTATGCGTCAGGTTGTATTTTCTGGTGGGATGTTCCCCCTTTAACGTTTTTAAATAAAAACATAGGAATATCAGTCATAGGAGTGGCGAAATAAGAGTGCATTGCGTAACCTGTAACAAGCCAATATCAGAAAACTCTGATAAAGTCTTGTTTTGCATATCTTTGCGAAACTCTGACTTTGAAAAAAGTCAAAGTTGGGATATTGTGCCAAAAATCTGACACTGCTCAGTGGGGCAATAGGGATGTTGTTTTAGAAAAGAGCCTTTAAAAAAACAAGGTTCATAAATTAACGGCAATTGGATTTATATATCTTTATTTTTGAGGATAAGAATTATGGCAGGTGAATCGGTGGGTATCGATACCACTTTAACGGATGGTCTAACTCAGGCTGAAACTTGGCTGACAAACAACTCAGATCTACTGGTTCAGTACGGTGTGAACATTATCTCTGCGCTGCTTATTCTGTTTATCGGTAATATTATCGTTAAAGCAGTCGCTGGTAGTGTTTCTAAAGTACTAGAAAAGAAAAACATGGATAAGGCTGTCGTTGAATTTATTCACGGTCTTGTTCGTTACTTGCTATTTGTAATCGTACTTATCGCCGCTCTTGGTCGATTAGGCGTTCAAACCGCTTCAGTTGTGGCTGTAATCGGTGCGGCAGGTCTTGCTGTTGGTCTTGCGCTACAAGGTTCACTATCAAACTTTGCAGCTGGTGTACTCATTGTTGCGTTCCGTCCATTCAAATCTGGCGACTACGTAGAAATTGGCGGTGTAGCGGGTAGTGTTGAAGCAATTCAAATCTTCCAAACTGTTCTAAAAACACCAGACAACAAGATGGTTGTTGTGCCTAACTCGTCAGTAATCGGTGGTGCAATTACTAACTACTCTCGTCATGCAACGCGACGTGTCGACTTAGTGATTGGTGTGTCATACAAAGCGGATCTTAAACTAACGAAGAAAGTAATTCGCGAGACGCTAGAAAAAGATCCGCGTATCTTGAAAGATCCTGATATCACAATCGGTGTACTTACACTGGCAGACTCTTCAGTAAACTTTGTGGTTCGCCCATGGGTGAAAACTGCAGATTACTGGGGCGTATACTTTGATGCAATGCAAGGTATTAAAGAAGCACTGGATGAAAATGGTATCGAAATTCCATTCCCACAAATGGATGTTCATCTGAACAAAATCGACGCTTAATACAAGCGGTAGATATTCGAAAGCGAGGCCAATTGGCCTCGCTTTTTTATATCTCATAAAGAATGTGATTACCGGCAAGCAATAGACGTTTTAGATGTTTACCGGCAAAGCCAAAGGTGAATTCAGGCAACCCTGGCGTATAGAGCAACTCTTCGTGTAGATACAGGGTTGTATCTACAATGAGCGTGACATATTCAGGTAAGCCAATCGGACATACCGCTCCAGGCAAACAACCTAACACTTCGACCATTTCACCGTCGTCACAAATTGATGGGCGTTTACCTGTGACGGCTTTTATTTGTTTGGCATCGAGGCGAGAGTCTTTTTCTGTTAGATAAATTGCGTAGCCTTGTCCTTTAAGTTTTAAGAAGAGGCTTTTGGTGTGCGTGCCTGTCCATCCAAGCTCGGACGCAATTCTTATATCCGTGTCAAAGTCTAAGATGGCTTCATGCTGCCATTCCCGAAAAGGAATAGAGAGCGCGTTGAGTCGCTATCTATTGATATCATAGATACGCTTTAGTGACTCAATGTCTATGTTGTCCTGTTGATTACCAGTACTTTTCAATAAGTTCGCTAGCTAAAATATACGCTATCGTGAACATCATTACTGCGACCGCGATGTCGATGCCTTTTTTCACTCTTGGCTTTGATAGGGTAGGGCCTAGTTTTGCGGCTCCTATCGACAAGGTATAGAACCAAACAAAGGAAGCCATCATCGTACCTAGTGCAAAAGCAATTCGGTCATGGCCTTCAAACTGCCCACCAATAGAGCCCAGAATAACGACTGTATCTAAGTACAAATGTGGGTTAAGTACAGTGACGGCTAACGCGCCTAATATGACCGTTCGACGACCACGAGCGACGACTTCACCTTTTGATTCTGAGTCACTGTCTGACTTAAACGCGCTCTTAAGTGACAGTAATCCATAAAAGCTCAGGAAGGCAATACCACCAAGGGTCACCGATGTTAGTAAGATTTCATTTTGAGACAAAATCGCACCACCACCAAAGATACCTAGAGAAATGAAGATCATATCTAGGATGCTACAAATAGTGGCAGTCGTCAGGTGATGATTGCGCTTTATGCCTTGATTTAAGACATACGCATTTTGTGCGCCGATCGGAATGATCATTGATGCCCCTAAACCAAATCCTTGCAATAGAACCCACAAGCTCACACTTCACCTCACTTCAAAATAACCAATAAATGCTCAGAAGAGTGAAAGATAAAGAGTTTATCTAAATAAGTATAATTAATGATTTTAATATTATATTAGTCAAGCTAATTTAAGGGTTGATGTTTTATCAGGAGAGGAAGAGCAGGATGAGAGGGTTGGACTATAAATGGATTGAGGCATTAGATGCCGTGGTTTATCAGGGGAGCTTTGAGCGTGCAGCTGAGCATTTATTTGTCTCGCAATCAGCGATTTCTCAACGTATTAAACAATTAGAGAAGTTTCTTGCACAACCCGTTTTGGTTCGTAGTCAACCACCCAAGCCAACGCCGATTGGTAAAAAGTTATTAGGCCTTTATCGTCGAGTGCGCTTACTCGAGCATGAAATTCTGCCCGAACTCAAGAATGATACCAGTACTCGGCCTGTACAACTCTCTTTGGCGACCAATGCTGATAGCCTTGCTACTTGGCTACTGCCTGCACTGCAAGATGTCATGAAGCAGCGTCAGGTTGAACTCAAACTCACTATCTATGGTGAATCTCGTTCCATCGAAAAGCTAAAAAGTGGCGAAGTGACGGGGGCGATCAGCTTAGAATCCCAGCCGATACCTGGCTGTAGAGCGGATTACTTGGGACGTGTTGATTACGTTTGTGTCGCGAGCCCGGAGTTTTATCAGCGTTACTTTGCTCAAGGCGTTAATAACCAGACTTTGGCCAAGGCGCCGGCCGTTTCGTATGATCAATATGATGACCTACATAAAACCTTTCTTACCGAGCATTTCAATGTCAGCCCTGATAGCGTCATTCACCATAACATCAGCAGCTCTGAAGCGTTTCTAAAAGTGGCGTTAGCTGGTGTAGCCTATTGCTTAATCCCTCGTTTGCAAATTACCGACGAGCTAGAGCGTGGCGCGTTAGTTGATGTTACTCCCGGTTTTTTAATGTCCCATCGGATTTATTGGCATCATTGGCAACTGGAAACGGGGGTTCTACAAGAAATCTCACACGCGATAGTCGGGTATGCTCAGCGACACTTACCTCAATAAGTTCATTGTCGCAGCGATGGGTTCATTGCCGATAGAGTGTTTCGTTGAAAAATTACGCCAATGTTACATAGTCAAAGTTGTGTTAGAAGTCATTCTGAGTGCTTGGATAATCGACAGAAGTTTCTATTATGAAACCATACACTTTCTCAGTAGTGATAGTTTTGTTTGAATCTTGAGCCTTTCTGCTGAGAGTAAGTACTTTATTTTTGTATGGATGGATTTATTGAATGAGACTGTATTCATTTTTGCTGGCTTCTGCACTCAGCCTTACTAGTGCTTCAGTGTTGGCGAACTCGCCTGAATTTGCTCACGTAACGACGACGGGTTATGGTGAAGTTATTGCTACACCAGATATGGCGACGTTTTCTGTGAAAGTGGTAGATACGACAATGACTGCTGAACAGGCCAAGCAGTCAGTTGACAAAACCGTTGAGCAATTTCTGAAAAATCTGTCCGATGCTGGCTTATCAAAAGACAATGTTACCAGCTCGAATTTATACCTTGCGCCTCAATACCACTACCCTAAATCTGGTAAAGCAGAGCTCGTTGGTTATCGCGCTTCTCGTAGCATTGATGTGACGGTTACGGATCTAAAAAACCTAAACCAGTACCTAGATATGGCGTTAGAAGCAGGGATTAATCAGGTTGATAATATTCAACTTAAGGTAAGCAACCAGGCTGAGTATCAGCAAAAGGCACGCATGGCGGCTATCCAAGATGCGCGAGAAAAAGCAGCGTCACTGGCTACTGGCTTTGAGAAAAAATTGGGTGATGTCTGGCAGATCAATTACAGACAGATGCACGTTCAGCCAGTTCTAATGCGCTCGATGGCGATGGACAGTAAAGAAGGGGCAAACAGCTACCAGGATTCTACCATGATTATTCGCGATCAAGTTGACGTGATTTACAAGCTGAAGTAATACTGGGTGCAAAAAGAAAAGGCAGGGTATTCCCTGCCTTTGTTATTTCTGCTTCACAAATTAGTGAAGGATACGAGCACGGATAGTGCCTTCAATACTTTTCAGTTTCGCTAGCGCTTCTTCTGAGCGCTCGGTTTCAACATCGATCACTACGTAGCCGATTTCAGCGGCTGTTTGTAGGTACTGTGCAGCAATGTTAATACCGTCTTCCGCGAAGATGGTGTTGATCTGAGTAAGAATACCAGGACGGTTTTTATGGATGTGAAGCAAGCGAGAGCATTCACCACCGTGCTCTGGCAGTGACACCTCTGGGAAGTTTACGCTTGAAAGCGTAGAGCCGTTGTCAGAGTACTTCGCCAGTTTTCCTGCGACTTCAACACCGATGTTCTCTTGTGCTTCTTGCGTTGAACCACCAACGTGTGGAGTGAGAATGACATTATCGAACTTCTGCAAAGGAGATTCGAACGGGTCGGCATTCGTTTTCGGTTCTGTTGGGAATACATCAATCGCAGCGCCCGCAATATGACCTGCTTCTAAACTATGGCAAAGCGCTGGAATATCCACGACAGTGCCGCGTGCTGCATTAATAAAGATTGAGCCTGGCTTCATGCGAGCAAACTCAGCTTCACCCATCATATTTTTTGTTTCTGGCGTTTCAGGAACGTGCAGAGAAATTACGTCACACTTGTTTAGTAGTTCACTCATGGTATGTACTTGCGTCGCATTACCAAGGGACAATTTGTTCTCGATGTCGTAGTAGTAAACGCGCATACCTAAGTTTTCGGCAATAATACCTAGCTGCGTACCAATGTGGCCGTATCCGATAATGCCAAGACGTTTGCCACGTGCTTCGTAAGAGTTGTCAGCACTTTTCTTCCAAATACCGCGATGTGCAAGCGCATTCTTTTCAGGAATGCCACGCAGAAGTAGTAGGATTTGACCAAGCACTAGCTCAGCCACACTGCGTGTGTTAGAGAACGGTGCATTAAACACAGGAATGCCGCGTTTTGCTGCTGCGTCTAGGTTTACTTGGTTAGTACCGATACAAAAACAGCCAATTGCAACCAGTTTATTCGCCGCATTGATTACCTCTTCGGATAGGTTCGTACGGGAGCGAATACCGATGAAGTGCACGTCTTTAACCGCTTCAATCAATTCTTCTTCCGGAAGGGAACCTTTATGGTACTCAATGTTGGTATAACCAGCTGCTTGAAGAACTTCAACTGAAGAAGGGTGTAGTCCCTCTAACAAGAGGATCTTAATCTTTTCTTTTTCCAGTGAAACTTTGGCCATTTTTTCTCGTCCTTAAAATGGAAAGGTGGGCTAATGTGGCGCACATTGGGCAAAACTATTAAAAAGGGGATAATTGATAGTTTTGTAGGAGGACAAACGTTTCCTTGTGCGTCTTCTGTTCAATAAAGTAACAAAAAAAAATTGCTTTGGGTAAGAAAATTACGGAATAAGAGATAATTTTCTTAGAGAAAGGAATAAAAAACGGTGCCTTGCAGCACCGTATGTAATGAAATAACAGAAAAGTGAACCAGATAGGTCGATTTGAGCTGTTATTTATTCTTCAATTTTTGCGCCTTCTGGTGTGCCTGTGATTACGACGTCAGCACCACGGTGAGCAAAAAGACCCACAGTCACCACACCCGCGATACCGTTGATCTTGTCTTCCATTTCTTTCGGGTTAGTAATCTGCATGTTGTGTACATCCAAAATTACGTTGCCGTTGTCAGTCACAACGCCTTCACGGTAAGCCGGGTCACCACCCAGTTTTACTAATTCGCGCGCAACGTAAGAGCGTGCCATTGGGATCACTTCTACAGGTAGTGGGAACTGACCTAGTACGTCAACTGCTTTGGTGCCGTCAACAATACATACAAACTTATCAGAGATTGCTGCGACAATTTTCTCACGAGTCAGAGCCGCGCCGCCGCCTTTGATCATTTCACGTGCTGGGTTAATTTCGTCTGCGCCATCAACATACACATCCAGCTTCATTACGTCGTTACACTCGTATACTTCAATACCAAGCTCTTTAAGGCGCTCAGTTGAAGCGACAGAGCTAGACACTGCACCTTTAATATCGTCTTTGATAGTGCCTAGTGCATCGATGAAGTGATTCACGGTAGAGCCAGTACCAACACCGACAATGCTGCCTTTCTCAACATATTTTAGTGCTGCCCAACCAGCCGCTTTTTTCATTTCATCTTGAGTCATGCCAATCTCCTGAATAGATGTTCGTTAACGTTTGCGGGCGTGATTATAGCGGCTTACTTGCCACTTTCCCATTGCCATATTCGGCTTGGGGTCACGATCTTAGGTAATGGAATGTCCCAGCTTTCAATTGGTAAGCGTTCTACATGTTGGCAGTCGTGAGCGATACCAACAGGCTTGGCACCTTCTCCGGTTGTAAACCAATGAGACAGGGTACGGTCATAATACCCTCCGCCCATGCCTAAGCGGTGGCCGATGCTGTCGAATCCAACCAAAGGCGTACAAATGATATCAAGTTGACGAACGGGCTTGAGGTGGCGGATGTCCAGTTTGGGCTCTAAGATGCCGTATTTGTTGTAGACCAATTGGTCATCACTTACGTACAGAAGAAACAGTAACTGACCTTTGGAAAACGGATGGATGACAGGTAGATAAACCGATTTTCCCTGTTGCCACAACCACTCAATGAGCGGCTTGGTATCAAGTTCACCGTCAGCAGAAAGATAAATAGCAATATGCTGTGCTTGCTGGATTTCAGGAAGTTGAGAGAACTGAGTGACAAGGTCGATCCCCGCTTGGAATTGCGTATCGCTACACAATGCGTTGCGCTTTTCACGAATCAGTTTGCGGAAGTCTTGTCGAGAGAGGTCTGACATAGAGAGAATACCCCAGGGTGCCGTTGAGGATTGTGGCCCTTGAACCAGCTGGTTCAAGGCGGATCAGCAATGATAACCGTAGGCTTCTCGGTGCATGCCGAGCTTGCTCAATAGTTACCAAATACTAACCCTTAGGTATTGCTTATCGGCTCAGGGACTTAAATCCTGCTGACGCACACCCCAGGGTAAATTTTGTATTTACTGCTGTCCTTGCGTAACTTTGCTTAGTGCGTTCTCAAGAGACGCAGTGAGCTTTTCCATTCGCTCAGTAATTTCTTGCTGTTGACCGTTTGATTCGTATGACTTGGTGTGCAACTCATAACAAATATTCAATGCAGCGAAGGTCAGCAGTTGGATTTCATTGGTTACCTTAGTACGTTCGCTCATTTCTTTCAATCGGCGATCCAGATCTTTTGCCGCTGCAACAAGAGACTCTTCTTGTCCTGTCGGACAATTCACTCGTGTAACTTTGCCTAATATTTCAACGTCGATCGCTTGATTGCTCATGATGAATAAACTCTATATTCGCGCTATCTAAGGTGTTGCTTCATACAACCACCGAGGAGCAAACTATAGGAAAACCGCTATTAAGATTCAAGCATTTCCCATCACAGAAAGAGAAATGATGACGAGATCACACAGGAATTGGGCAAATTGAGCAAATGCTGTTCAAAATTGAATTTGATAGCCGTTTCAGACCACTAACCTTGATGGTAGGATATACCAATACATTATTATGCAAGAATGAGCCAAGTTATGAGTGAAATCACCCTTCCTGAATACCAATCTATTGCTGCTGAACTGCAATCTGCAAGCCTAGCAGTAACACCTGCGGAATTACATGGCTTATTTGTCGGCATGTTAAGTGGTGGATTGGCGATTAATGATCAAACTTGGCAGCCTATTCTGTTTGACTACACCAATGATGGTATGGGTTGGCCTTCTACCGCGCTAGCTTTTGCTCAAAGCGTATTCACTGTTACTGTCAATGAACTAACGGGCACGTCGATGGAGCTGTCTTTATTATTGCCAGATGAGCCGGGAGAAGAAGGCTTATTCGCGTTGGCTGACAGCGTGTCCGATTTCGTAAACCACTTTATTTCTGGTTTAGGTCTAGCAGGTGTTGCGCTAAATAAAGCGTCAGATGACGTTAAAGAAGCATTGGCTGACCTAGAAGAGATTGCCAAATTAGGCATTGATGAAGATGATGACCTCGGTGAACAAGCGCAATTGCTAGAACAAGTGATTGAACACATCAAAGCTTGCGTACTAACGATTCATGCTGAGTTTGGTGTTCGCCCTGAAAGTAGCGATAAAAAGCCTACTATTCATTAATCGTAGATGGTCCAGAGGTTAGCATGAAGCAATATGATGTAGTCATTGCTGGTGGTGCCATGGCAGGGGCAACGTTAGCATTGGCGATTGACCATTTGTCCCAGGGAAAGCTCCGCATTGCCGTCGTTGAGCCTTTTAAAGCGCAGTCAGATATGCACCCTGGTTTTGACTCTCGCTCAATCGCATTGTCTTACGGTACTGTCAATCTGTTGCGTCAACTACAGCTCTGGACCTCGATAGAGCCGTTTGTCACACCCATTGAACATATCCACGTTTCTGACCGCTCTCATGCTGGGATGACGGAAATTACCAAGCAAGAGATTGGCGTTGAAGCACTAGGGTATGTTGTCGAATTAGCCGATGTTGGTCGCGTATATCAAGAATTATTAGATAGCAGCGCATCCATTACGCTGTTTTGCCCTGACTCTGTTACCGATATCGAGCGCGAGCAAGACTGTACCCATATTACGTTGAAAAGCGGTGGGAAGCTTGAAGCAAAACTGCTGGTGGCAGCCGATGGTGCTGTTTCGACTTGTTGTCAGAAAATTGGTTTAGAGCTTTCTGAGCAAGATTTTGAACAAGTGGCTGTCATTGCCAATATTGTGACTCAAGAACCTCATCAAGGTCGAGCCTTTGAACGTTTTACTGAAAATGGCCCTGTTGCTTTATTGCCAATGAGTGACAATAGAATGTCCTTAGTTTGGTGTCTGCACCCTGAGGAAGCCCAAGCAGTTCTTGAGTTATCTGACCAAGCATTTCTCCAACGTTTACAACAAGATTTTGGCTGGCGTTTGGGCGCGATGAAAAAAGTGGGACGACGTGCGAGTTACCCATTGCTTCTTCGCCATCGAAAGCAAAATATCTCTCATCGTTTTGCGATTGTTGGGAATGCGGCGCAAACGCTGCATCCGATAGCTGGACAAGGTTTTAATCTTGGTATTCGCGACGTTGTCTCGCTAGCAGAAGAAATCGTGCAGCAAAGTGATGATGTTGGTCTTTATCAAGGCTTGATGCGCTTTAGTCAGCGTAGAGAGGCAGATCGAAGCGAAACGATCTGGCTAACCAGTGCCTTAGTGCATATTTTTTCAAATGATTTACCCGCGATGCGAATTGGGCGAAATACAGCCTTAGCAGCGATGGATAACCTTTCTATTTTTAAGCAGCCGCTACTGCGCCATACGCTTGGTTTGGTAAAACGATGAACGGCCGCACTGAATTAGGTAATAAAAAGCAATGATGCAAAGTGTAGATATCGCCATCATCGGCGGAGGGATGGTTGGGTTGGCACTTGCTGCCGCGTTCAAGGACAGCGATCTGCGTGTCGCCGTAATAGAAGGCAAGGTGCCAGATGAGTCGTTGAAAGAGTTACCTGATGTGCGTGTGTCTGCGTTGAGCCGTTCTAGTGAGACGATCTTGCGTAATCTTGGCGCTTGGCAGGGGATAGAGCAACGCCGAGCTTCACCATACTACGGTATGGAAGTGTGGGAGCAAGATAGCTTCGCTAGTATTGAGTTCAATGCACAAAGCATGGCACAACCTGATTTAGGGCATATTGTTGAGAATCGAGTGATTCAACTCGCACTGCTCGAACAAGTCCAAAAGCTCGATAACGTCACTATGTTTATGCCTGCACGTTGCGCGACCTTAGCGGTGGGCGAACAAGAAAGTTGGTTGACGCTCGACAATGGTCAAGCCATGACGGCTAAGTTAGTGGTCGGAGCCGATGGGGCAAACTCGTGGCTTCGTCATCAAATGGATATTCCGTTAACGCATTGGGATTATGGACATCATGCTCTGGTCGCGAATGTTAAAACCGCTGCTCCGCACAATAGCATTGCACGACAGATTTTTACTCCTCAAGGTCCATTGGCGTTTTTGCCAATGTCGCAACCAGATATGTGCTCTATTGTTTGGTCCACTGAGCCAAATCGTGCAGAGCAGCTATTGGCAATGAGTGAGCATGATTTCAACAAAGCGTTGACGAGCGAATTTGATACACGACTTGGTCTATGTGAAGTCGTGGGAGAGCGTGCCGCGTTTCCTCTGAAAATGCGTTATGCGCGAGATTTTGTTGTGGAGCGAGTCGCGTTGGTTGGCGATGCAGCCCATACCATTCACCCACTAGCGGGCCAGGGGGTAAATTTAGGTTTATTAGATGCAGCAAGCCTTGCTCAAGAGGTGTTAGCGCTATGGAAGCAAGGCCAAGATATTGGCAGCAAACGCAATCTAAGAGGTTATGAGCGTTGGCGCAAAGCGGAAGCAGCAAAGATGATCGCTGCAATGCAAGGATTCCGAGACCTGTTCTCTGGAGAGAATCCTGCTAAGAAGCTGGTTCGTGGCATTGGTTTGAGTTTAGCGGGTCAACTGCCGGGAGCGAAAGATGAGATCATGAAGCGTGCGCTTGGTCTAAAAGGTCATCTGCCGGATCTGGCACGTCAGTAGGTGTAAAGCGAACTTCAAATACACAAAAGGCTGGTTAATCCAGCCTTTGTTTTATCAACGTTTTGCTAAGCATATGCGCATCGGAGTTTCATTATTTCTTGGTTGATCTCTTTGACCGCTCGGAAATGGCGTTGCTCTGCTTTCTCCGGCAGTATTAACTTGCCGTTATCAAACTCGAATCTACCGACCCCGTAAATATAAATTCTTCCTTTAAAAAGACGACTTATATGTTTAGCAATCATACTTGGTGTATAGCGCTTAAACAGTCTCATATTTACTTTCCTTTTATCTAACCTAGCCTAGGTATTCTACGTTTTGGACGCGAAAATTATTGTGACAGCCATAGTATTAAATACAGATGTAGGGTGTTGCGTCAGAGATTTGTGTTGTCTTAGACAATTTGACAGTGTCATCTCTTAAATAGCGTGAGGATTACCCCAAAAAATCACCGTTCAAGGAACCCTTACGACAATACACTCCTTTTTACGTGACGCATTAAGCAATAGTTTTGTTACAGAATTAAGAATAGAACGAAAATGATTGTTTGCTAATTGTTTCTATTAAGGTGGTATCCAACAGAACAAACTTTACGTCCTAACCGTTAGAGAAAGAGGAAGAGAAAAAAGTTCCGTACAAAAAAAAGCCCGCTTCAGCGGGCGAATAGTCACAGATGCATTACACAAAAGTGGACAGCTGACGGTATGAATACTGTCATTCAGTCAGCTGATTCACTTTATGTTGGTTAAGTGCTTGTTTGAAACTTAACCAACAAATTCAGCATATACGAGTTTTATCTTTGTGACTATTTATGTTTTATATGTGATTAAAAATTCTCTCGTCTATTTTTATAGATATGAGCGAGATCACGTGATGATAGAAACACTACGTGCTATTACATTATTTTTAGACGATTAACGACAGATCTCAGCTACGGTCGGCTGACACAATTGGATAAGATCTTGGATAGAAAGCGCCAGTCCAGCCATGCGATCGCCACTGCTGATCGTGACTTCCTGTTCTTCTAGTAAGCTAGGATCGAACACGATCGGCATGTGTCGTTTGAGTAATAGTGGAGTGACAGTACCAATTTTGTAACCCGTGATGGCCTCAACGTCGGCTTGATCAACGCAAGTCATCCGGCGGCATTGCAGTAACGAGCGCACTTTTTTGGGATCGACACTACGATCACCAGGTGCACAGGCGAGTGCATATTGATTACCCATGTCTCGTAGCAAGATCGCTTTTACCATTTGAGAGGGGCGAATGCCGCGTTGTTGCGCGGCATCCTCAATAGTGGTTGCTGGTCTTTGATGCGGTAACAGACGAAACGGAATGTGTTGGTCTGTGAGAAATTGCATCAAAGGAGTATTGATTGTATTACTCATCATCAAGGCTGTAAGGCAGTGATTCGATTGTCCATTCACATTCTGGTTGAGCAACCAAACGAAGACGAGTGTCTTCATCGAGATTATTAGGCAGTACGATCAGGCCAATCGCTTGATTGTCGCTGAACTGGTAGTGGTTTAATAAAGCACCCACTGAACGCCAGTTTTCACCCACGCTGCGTTCGAGCTCAATTGGCTCGTCACTGAATGGAGCTGAAGTTGCCCCTTTTACGATGTACATCGCACGTTTATTTGTACCGCGATACTTAGCTCGTGCTACCGTTTCTTGTCCTGTGTAGCAGCCCTTTGTGAAGCTAATGCCTCCTAAAGCTTGCACGTTGAGTGCTTGTGGAATGTGAGCATTCTGCGCGGATGCAGAGACAAATGGTAAACCAGCTTCAATGTCGAAACGATTCCAAAGCTCATTTGTCGTAAGGGCAGCATCTGTATTTTCAACGACTTGTTGCGCAGCTGGCGCACTTAATATCAGTAGCCAGCGGTTTTGTGAAACTTGTACCGCGGTGCCGCCTTCAACAGGGCGAACGCTGCCAGTCGTTTTGCTCATTGAAGAAATAAGCTCATCGGCTTTGACGCCGGCAACACCTAAGATAACTTCATCAGAAGCTTCAATCGTTACTTTAGAGAAAATGGCGTATTTTTTTATTTCGCTAAGTTCTACGTCAATCGCCGATTTTGGTTGGATCATGCCGTAGCCATCATGGTGATGGAAAAGGCGGAACACACTCCACACTTTACCTTTCGCATCACAATGTGCGCCTAATGTTGATTGGTCTTGTTCTAAAGAAACGACATCGCAGGTAACCTGACCTTGTAAGTATGATTTTTTATCGTCACCGACCATGGTGATCATGCCGAAATTGTCCAGCAGCGAGATAGATAACTCTGGAAGTGCGTCTTGAGTTGAGAGAGGTAGTGCTGAAAAACGAGTTTGCCATTCCATAATTACAATGCCTTTTGAAGATATTTTTCCGCTATGTTATACCCAAATAACCTTGAGATACTAGGGGAGCGATTTACGAATCAACATTTGTCTGCTTTCACTATCGTATTGTGACCCGCACACTAGTGACGTAGCACATCCCTTGTTACACTCCGCACTAACAACAAGACATCTATGAAGGAATAGTGAATGTACACTCCGGAAGAAAAAGCGCGTATTAAATGGGCTTGTCGTCGAGGCATGCTTGAGCTTGACGTAGTAATTATGCCGTTTTTTGAAGAGTGCTTTGATACTCTGAGTGAACAAGAGCAGCGTGACTTTGTTTCTTTACTTGAATGCGATGATCCTGATCTGTTTACTTGGATAATGGGGCATGGCCGCAGCGAAAACTTAGGTCATGCTGCAATGGTTGATAAAATTGTCGCCCATAACCTCAGCAAAGTTCGTTAATTTTACCGCTTCTCCCTCTCTGACTGCCCGAGTTCTCAATGTAATACTTTTCTTACTGATGACTTGGGCCGTTATCCTCTCTAGCATCCCTCTCGTATTATCGATTTATTTGTTATTAATGATTGTTAAGGCACTATTGAGCCAAGGCTTTGTTAAACCGACAAATCAGGGGTATTGGTATGTGCATTGCGATGGCTCGGTTAGGTTTGAGGCCCTTGAGTATAGTGAATGCTCGGCGGCTCTTGAGTCTGAAAAGGATCAGTTACAACGAATCGATACATCGACATTGCCATTCAAGATAACATTTCGATTGCAGTCTGGCCGTAGCGTCACGATTTGGCGTGATAGCTGTGACGATCAGCATTACCGTCAATTATCTTTGGTATTACGCCAGTGGGAAATGAAACAGGGAGCCAATGCTCCCTGTTGATGTAATAGTTTATTTTGTCGAATTAAAGCTGTTTAGCTGGAACCAAAATCGTTGGTCCGCTGTTTTCCAGTTGGTTCGGATAATCAAGCGTGTAGTGCAAACCTCGACTCTCTTTACGCTGCATCGCACAACGAACCATCAGCTCTGCTACTTGTAAAAGGTTACGCAGTTCTAATAAGTTGTTCGATACACGGAAGTTGCTGTAGTACTCATGCGTTTCTTGTTGCAACAGTTGGATACGGCGCAAGGCGCGTTCTAAACGCTTGTCAGTTCGTACAATGCCCATGTAGTCCCACATAAACAGTCGAAGTTCGTGCCAGTTGTGCTGAATGATCACTTCTTCATCACTGTTGGTCACTTTACTTTCATCCCAACATGGCACCTGTGAAGGAAGCTCCACGTTAGTGTGATGTTTTAGAATATCTTTTGCCGCAGACCAAGCATAAACCACGCATTCGAGAAGTGAGTTTGATGCCATGCGGTTAGCACCATGCAGCCCGGTGTAGCTAACTTCACCAATCGCATACAAATTTTTCAGATCAGTGCAACCATTTCTATCCACCATGACACCGCCACAAGTGTAGTGCGCAGCAGGTACGATTGGGATTGGCTCTTTGGTCATATCAATGCCCAAGTCCATCAAGCGTGAGTAAATAGTTGGGAAGTGTTTCGTAATAAAGTCCGCAGGTTTGTGACTGATGTCGAGGTACATACAGTCGGCACCCAAACGCTTCATTTCGAAGTCGATAGCACGAGCCACGACGTCACGCGGAGCAAGCTCTTTACGCTCATCGAAATCTGGCATAAAGCGAGAACCATCTGGACGACGCAGGTAAGCACCTTCACCACGTAACGCTTCGGTCAACAAGAAGTTACGCGCCTCGGGGTGGTATAAACACGTCGGGTGGAACTGGTTAAACTCCATATTTGCCACACGACACCCTGCACGCCAAGCAATCGCAATACCATCACCAGACGACACATCTGGGTTAGAGGTGTATTGATAAACTTTTGAAGCGCCACCTGTAGCGAGAACCACAAATTTGGCCCGCACGGTTTCGACATGCTCTTCGTTGCGGTTCCAAATATAAGCACCGATAACTTTGTTTTTATCACCGCCAATTTTGTCTTCGGTGATTAAGTCCAGCGCATTGTGGCGTTCGAGAACATGAATATTTGGATGGTTGTGAGCGTTATCTTGCAGAGAGGTTTGCATCGCCATACCTGTTGCATCTGCCGCGTGAAGAATACGACGACGACTATGGCCACCCTCACGAGTTAAGTGATAACGAGGCTCATCGTCAGAGTCATCCTCTTCACGATCAAATGGGACACCACCGTCGATCAACCACTGTACGCACTCTTTTGAATGTTCAGCAATGAACCTCACGGTATCTTCGTCACAAATACCATCGCCGGCGATTTGCGTGTCTTCAACGTGTGAATCAATGGTGTCTGACTCATCAAATACAGCAGCAATACCACCCTGGGCATAATAGGTCGCCCCTTCGCTGCGTGGCCCTTTACTCAGCACCATCACTTTACAGTGGTTAGCAACGCGCAAAGCCAACGACAAACCAGCCGCGCCACTCCCTACCACTAACACATCACACTCATGTTCACGATTTGTGTTCATATAACTTTTATAATCCCAAGCTAAGGTAACAAAGTCACCTTGTGTATTATTTGCACACCATGTGCATTCCATTATCGCGACACCTGTCGCTAAGGGCTAAGTTGGGAGACCTATCGACATCCGTGTTACTGCGGTGACTGAGCCACTCTTCTTTTTCATGCAGAGCATGAGCATGCTTCCTAAGTTATATTTGTAACGCGGTGTTCAGATAGCCATTAG
Organism: Vibrio sp. JCM 18905; assembly: GCF_055393305.1. Classification (NCBI taxonomy): domain Bacteria; kingdom Pseudomonadati; phylum Pseudomonadota; class Gammaproteobacteria; order Vibrionales; family Vibrionaceae; genus Vibrio; species Vibrio sp. JCM 18905. Next base: position 668,125 of record NZ_AP043880.1, read on the forward strand.
CCATGCAAATGAAAAGTAATAGTTTGTCAATGCCATTGCTTTTCCATGCTCGACCCAGCACAATCTGGGACAGAGATCATTCATTATACCCATTTCCCCTCAAGATGCTCGCTTGTCAAACTTAGACTAAAGTCAGGCAAAGGTGGTCATTTGGGTATAGACATCACACTGTGAAAAAACAATGACAAAAAACTTGAGAAACCATGGAACTTTCTCATTCACGTTAGGGTCACAATAGTGCTCAAGTAAGCAGTGGTGTCAATACTACGTTTTGCATAATTAGTACCCATATCTGAGAAGAGTAGGGGCATAACAAATAGGAGTATCCGCTCGAATGAACGAGCAGCTGACCGATCAAGTATTGATTGAGCGAGTTCAGAATGGCGATAAGCAAGCATTCAACCTGTTGGTAACAAAGTACCAGAATAAGGTATGTAATCTTATTTCCAGATACGTTAGTAATCCTGGCGATGTACCAGATGTAGCACAAGAAGCGTTTATTAAAGCTTACCGAGCTATTCCCAGCTTTCGTGGGGAGAGTGCGTTTTATACGTGGCTGTATCGCATTGCAGTGAATACTGCGAAAAATCACATTGTTGCTCAAGGGCGTAGACCTCCAGCGACAGATGTCGATGCTGAAGATGCTGAATTTTACGAAACAGGTAGTGCACTTAAAGAAATATCGAACCCTGAGAACTTAACGTTGTCCAAAGAATTGCAACGGGTGGTGTTCAGTGCAATCGAAGCTTTACCTGAAGATTTAAAAACCGCAATGACATTACGAGAGCTCGATGGCTTGAGTTATGAAGAAATTGCAGAAGTGATGGATTGCCCGGTAGGAACGGTACGATCGCGTATCTTCCGTGCTCGTGAGGCGGTGGAAAAGAAAATCAGACCTCTTTTGCAACGCTAGTACAAGTAATAACTATGGTGAAAATAATGGCTGACAAAGAAAAACTTTCAGCTCTCATGGATGGAGAATTGGTCGATAAGGCTTTAATTCAAGAGTTAGAGCAAGACCAAGAGAGCCGTGATGCTTGGCAGAACTATCACCTGATTGGTGATGTGATGCGAGGCGAAGCGCCAGCAAAACCTGAGTGGAATATTGCTGAAAGCGTGGCGTTAGCGTTAGAAGATGAACCTGCACATCGTGCGTTTGATTCGCACGGTGCAAATGTTATCTCAATTGCTGATACGCCAAAAGAGTCGCAACCAGAACCGCAAAAAGCAAAACGTCAGTTGCCAGGTTGGTTGACACAGTTTGGTCAAGTTGCTGTTGCTGCATGTGTATCGCTTGTCGTTATTTTAGGTGTACAGCAGTACGGTGGTAGCGATTCAATGTCGCCGCAAACAGACCAATTGCCTGTGTTGCAGACAGTTCCGTTTGCTGGCAGCGCAGAGCCTGTGAGTTTAACTCGTGAGTCTGTTGAGCGTTCTGTAGGTGAAGCAAATATGCAAGAGCAACGTAAGCGTGTTCATGCTATGCTGCGAGACTACGAATTGCAGTTACGAATTAACAGTGATGCATCTCAACAAGATGCAAATCTGAATCCGGATATTGAATGAAAAAATTTCTGATCAGCGCTTGCGCTCTGTTCAGTATGATGTCTTCTCAAGCCTTTGCTGGTGATAAGCCAGCGGAGGCTTTATTGCATCAAATGAGCGAGGCGAGTAAGAATTTAAGTTACGAACTCTCTTATATCCTTATCAAAAAGAACAGCATTGAGCCGTTGCTGTATCGTCATGCGACGCATGGTGACGATCAATATGCTCATCTTGTCTATTTAAGTGGCCCTGTACGCGAAGTGATTCGTCGCGGCACAGAAGTAAGCTATATCGAAACGGGTTTAGAACCATTCACCATCGAGTCAGGTAAAATGGTCGCTCCGACCATGCCTATGCTCAATACCAATATCGATGAGCTAAACTTGTATTACGACTATGTAAAAGTGGGTAGAGCTCGTGAAGCAGGTGTAGCAACACAAGTGCTGCGTGTCGTCCCTAAAGACGGTCTGCGCTATTCATACGTACTATGGATCGATGAAAAGAGTAAATTGCCGTTACGTGCCGACCTTGTGGACCGTGATGGTGAGATGCTTGAACAATATCGCACTATTTCTTACACAGTGAATCCAAAAATCGCAGAGTTAATGAGTGGCCTACAAGATGTTCAATTACCAGCTGTTCTCACCATGCCAAAAGGCGATATTGGAACCAGCAATTGGCAGGTAGGTTGGATCCCTGAAGGTTTCGAACCGAACGAGCTGAACCGCTACCGCATGGCTGTTACCAATCAAATGGTGGAGAGTCAGCTGTATTCTGATGGTCTGTTTAGCTTCTCTGTTTACGTAGCAAACAAAGATGAGCATTCGTTAAAAGGTCAGTTGGTTCGCCAAGGCCGAAGAACGCTGCATAGTTTTGTGAGCGGTCAACATGAAATCTCCGTAGTTGGAGACATTCCGCCGACCACAGCACAACGTATCGCCCAATCTGTCACATTTAATGTAACAAAGAGTAAACAACAATGATGACCGCGTTGGCTACTGTGACAGACGTACATCGTCGCGGTAAACAATACGAAATTGATTTAAGCTGCGAACAGCAGACCAGTTGCAGTAGTTGCTCTTCACAGAAAAGCTGTGGAACGGGCGTTGTGACTAAAGCCATTGGTAACAAGAGTTTATCTTGGCACCTGCGCACGGATAAATCAGTGAAGATAGGTCAAGTCGTTGAGATAGGCTTTCCTGAGTCGAGCCTGATAAAATCAGCAATGGCGGTTTATTTACTGCCGTTGTTTGGTTTGATTATCGGTGCGATGTTTGGTCACTTCCTATTAGCGCCGCTGACCGCGGGCGGGGAAGGTATCATCATATTGGCATCAGTATTATTTGCAGCTGGTGGAATGTGGATCGCAAAACGTGTTTCTCGTCCGTTAGAGGATGAATCCAAGCGCCAAGTTACCCTTGTTAGGGTACTTGGGGAGCCAATCCAGTAAGCGCTGTCCCCCTCCACTTAAGGTTATTTGGGTATGTACTTTAAATTACGTGCGCCCGTTAACGAAATTCGGTAGAATCTGCCAACTTGATTGAAATGCCGTCAGTAGATGGCGTTTCTTACTGTCCCTATTTGTAAAGAGTTAGTCACCCTAAATCTATGAAGCACATTCGTAACTTTTCGATTATCGCCCACATCGACCATGGTAAGTCGACCCTATCAGACCGTCTAATCCAAGTTTGTGGCGGGTTAACCGATCGTGAAATGGCCGCACAGGTTCTGGATTCTATGGATCTTGAACGTGAGCGTGGTATCACCATTAAATCTCAGAGTGTGACGCTAAACTACACCGCTAAAGACGGTGAAACGTATCAGCTGAACTTCATCGATACTCCGGGGCACGTTGACTTTGCATATGAAGTATCACGTTCTCTAGCGGCTTGTGAAGGTGCGTTATTGGTTGTAGATGCGGGTCAAGGTGTTGAGGCTCAAACACTGGCTAACTGTTACACCGCGATTGAGATGGATCTAGAGGTTGTGCCAATCTTGAACAAGATTGACCTACCAGCAGCCGATCCTGAGCGCGTGGCAGAAGAAATTGAAGAAATCGTTGGTATCGATGCAATGGAAGCAACCCGCTGTTCTGCGAAGACAGGCATCGGTGTTGATGACGTTCTAGAGAACATCGTATCAGCGATTCCAGCACCGGAAGGTGACCCAGATGCGCCATTACAAGCGCTGATCATTGACTCATGGTTTGATAACTATCTTGGCGTTGTTTCTCTAGTACGTATTAAAAACGGCGAACTGAAGAAGAACGACAAGATCAAAGTGATGAGCACGGGTCAAGTTTGGGGTGTAGACCGTCTTGGTATTTTTACGCCAAAACAAGTAGATACCGATATCCTTCGTACTGGTGAAGTAGGTTGGGTGGTTTGTGGTATTAAAGACATCCTTGGTGCACCAGTTGGTGATACGCTGACTATGGCTAAGAATGGCTGTGAAAAACCGCTACCAGGCTTTAAGAAAGTAAAACCTCAGGTTTACGCAGGTCTGTTCCCGGTATCTTCTGACGATTACGAGAACTTCCGTGATGCGCTGGGCAAATTAAGCCTAAACGACGCATCGCTATTCTACGAGCCAGAAAACTCAGCGGCACTTGGCTTTGGTTTCCGTTGTGGTTTCCTTGGCATGCTGCACATGGAAATTATCCAAGAGCGTCTAGAGCGTGAATACGACTTAGATCTTATCACCACGGCACCAACGGTAGTTTACGAAGTTGAAAAGACTGATGGTGAACTGCTGTACGTTGATAGCCCTGCCAAACTACCAGCGATCAATGATATTGAAGAAATTCGTGAACCGATCGCTCGTTGTAATATCCTGGTACCTTCAGAGTACCTAGGTAACGTGATCACGCTGTGTGTTGAAAAGCGTGGTACTCAGGTCGATATGGTTTACCACGGTAACCAGGTTGCCGTGACTTACGATATTCCAATGGCAGAAGTGGTACTGGATTTCTTCGACCGTCTGAAATCGACATCTCGTGGTTATGCGTCTTTGGATTACAACTTCCAGCGTTTTGAAGCTTCGAATATGGTACGTGTAGACGTTCTTCTGAACGGTGACACCGTTGATGCATTGGCGATGATCACACACAAAGACCAGTCTCAGACTCGCGGTCGTCAGCTGGTAGAGAAGATGAAAGAATTTATCCCTCGCCAAATGTTTGATATCGCAATCCAAGCAGCGATTGGTAACCACATTATCGCACGTTCAACTGTAAAACAGCTGCGTAAGAACGTAATCGCGAAATGTTACGGCGGTGACGTAAGTCGTAAGAAGAAACTTCTGAAGAAACAGAAAGAAGGTAAGAAGCGCATGAAGCAGATCGGTAACGTTGAGCTGCCTCAAGAAGCGTTCCTAGCCATCCTTCACGTAGGTAAAGACTAAAGTTGAACTTTGTCTCACACTTGTCGGTCTTAAGACGTTAGATATTAAAATAAGTGAAAGGGTTTCGGCTCTTTCACTTTCGTATTTTTAGATAAGGGAATTTAATGGCGAATACATTCTCACTGATGCTGGTTATTGCGACTTTGGTAACTGGCGTGGTTTGGCTATTGGAAAAGCTGGTTTTCGCGAAAAAGCGTCAGGAAAAACTGGCGGAGATTCAAGCTCAGACGTCTAATGGTTTGGATGCAGTGACCTTGCAAAAAGTTGAGCGTCAGCCTTGGTGGGTTGAAAATAGCGTCTCAATTTTTCCTGTGATTGCGTTCGTTTTAGTATTACGTTCTTTTATCTACGAACCATTTCAAATCCCATCAGGCTCAATGATGCCGACTTTGTTGGTGGGTGACTTTATCTTGGTAGAAAAATACGCCTATGGCTTGAAAGATCCGGTATGGCGCACGCAGTTAGTTGAAACAGGTAAACCTGAGCGTGGTGATATCGTGGTATTCAAATACCCGCCACAACCAAGTGTGGATTACATTAAGCGTGTTGTTGGTTTGCCTGGTGATATCGTGCGTTATTCAAGTGATAAGCAGCTTTGCGTGCAAAGCCAAGGTGAATCGGCGTGTAAACCAGTTAAACTGAGCAATGTTGAAGAAAGTCAGTTTAGCTCGAACGGTATTCCAATGATCCAACTGGATGAAAAATTGGGTAACGTGGAGCACAATGTTTTGGTTAACCCTCTTGTTCGTAACCGTGTGGAGCAATACTTCCCACGTAGCGGCACGACAGAGTGGGTTGTACCACAAGGTCAGTACTTTGTGATGGGTGATAACCGTGACAACAGTGCTGACAGCCGTTACTGGGGCTTCGTTCCTGAAGCAAACTTAGTCGGCAAAGCTGTCGCCATTTGGATCAGCTTCGAGTTTGATCGTGGCGCAGATAGCGTTCTACCTTCATGGATTCCAACTGGTGTGCGTTTTAACCGCATCGGTGGTATTCACTAACCATTTTATATCGAGAGAGTATGAATTCTCCAATTGATAAACTAGAGAGAAAGCTCGGCTACCAGTTTCAAGATGCCGGGCTTATCAACTTGGCGCTGACTCACCGCAGCGCCAACAGTAAGCATAATGAACGTCTTGAGTTTCTGGGCGATTCAATTTTAAGTTTTGTCATCGCTGATGATCTGTACCATCGTTTCCCGAAAGTGAACGAGGGTGACATGAGCCGTATGCGTGCTACTTTGGTTCGTGGACATACATTGGCGGAACTGGGTCGTGAATTCGATCTAGGAGATTATTTAAAATTAGGTCCAGGTGAATTGAAGAGTGGCGGTTTCCGCCGAGACTCTATTTTAGCCGATGCGGTTGAAGCCATTATTGGCGCAATTTACCTAGACAGCGATCTTGAAGTCGTGCGAGGCATTGTACTGAGTTGGTACAACTCACGCCTTGAAGCCATTAAACCTGGCGTCTCACAAAAAGATCCGAAAACTCGCCTACAAGAGTTCCTACAAGGCAGAAGAAAACCGCTGCCTGTGTACACAGTGACTAATATTAAAGGTGAAGCGCACAACCAAGAGTTTACGGTTGAGTGTGAAGTAGCAGGTGTGGACAAGCCTGTAATCGGGAAAGGCACCAGCCGCCGCAAGGCAGAACAAGCGGCCGCTGAAACAGCACTTGAGCAATTAACAAATGGCTGATAACGAATTCGATATCGATGCGTTTTTCGCATCACAAGGTGAGCCAAGCTCGCCAGAAAACCAGCACTGTGGCTTTATTGCTATTGTTGGTCGCCCAAACGTAGGTAAGTCGACACTTCTGAACAAAATCTTGGGTCAGAAGATTTCGATCACCTCACGTAAGCCACAAACAACACGCCACCGCATTATGGGCGTGGACACGGACGGCGATTACCAAGCGATTTACGTTGACACGCCAGGACTTCACATTGAAGAAAAGCGTGCGATTAACCGCCTGATGAACCGTGCGGCTAACTCATCTCTAAGTGATGTAAACCTAGTGTTCTTCTTAGTCGATGGTACGCATTGGACCAAAGACGATGAGATGGTGCTAACTAAGCTTCAAAAATCGAACTTCCCAGTTGTGCTTTGTGTCAATAAAGTCGACAACGTGCAAGATCGTAACGAAGTGATGCTACACATGGCTGAGATGTCTAAGAAGATGGACTTCGTGGACGTTGTGCCTATCTCTGCGAAGCAAGGGAAGAACATTGATGTACTGCGTAAGCACGTGCGTAATCACTTACCTAAAGCAACGCACCACTTCCCAGAAGAATACGTGACTGATCGCTCCCAGCGCTTTATGGCATCTGAAATTGTGCGTGAAAAGTTAATGCGTTTCACGGGTGAAGAATTGCCATACTCGGTAACGGTCGAGATTGAACGTTTTGATTACAACCCAGAAACCGACGGTTTCCACATCAATGCCTTGATTCTTGTTGAGCGTAATGGCCAGAAGAAAATGGTGATTGGTAAAGGTGGCGAGAAGATCAAAACCATTGGTCGTGAAGCGCGTTTAGATATGGAAGAGTTGTTCGGTCGTAAGGTTTACCTAGAAACATGGGTAAAAGTGAAATCTGGCTGGGCTGACGATGAACGAGCACTGCGCTCGTTGGGCTATATCGACGATTTATAATCTTGGCTGCGAAGATGCTTCGCTCCAACATCGATGAAAAATTAGTATCGATTAAAATAAGGAGCCGCTCGGCTCCTTATTTTTTATTTCACACTTTTTAGGCACAATGACTTAGATGAGTAATCTGTCTTCCGAAGGTTTACAGCGCTGCTTTGTTTTACATCGCCGCCCTTACAGTGAATCGAGCTTAATCCTTGATGTATTCAGTGAGGAATATGGTCGAATGACTTTAATGGCCAAAGGCGCGCGCAGTAAGCGTTCGAACTTAAAAGGCGCATTGCAACCTTTTACTCCGCTGTTACTTAAATGGTCGGGGAAAGGTTCGATGAAGACTTTGCGTCAAGCCGAGCCGATAAGCCTAGGCTTACCGCTAACGGGCATTAATCTCTACTCAGCCATGTACGTCAATGAACTGATTGGCCGTATCTTGATGGCTGAAGTGCCAATGCCAGCGCTATTTCATGATTATTTGCATGCGTTAACAGAGTTGGCACACAACGAGAACCCTGAGCCAGCACTGCGTCGTTTTGAGTTAGCATTGCTCTCTTCTATGGGGTATGGCGTGGATTTCTTGCACTGTGCAGGTACTGGCGAGCCCGTCGACCCAGAGATGACGTATCGTTACCGGGAACAAAAAGGCTTCATAGCTTCGGTTAGGCGCGATAACCTCACGTTTTTAGGGAATGAACTGATTGCTATCAGTGAGCGGCGGTTCGTCACTAAAGAGCAGCTAAAAGCGGCAAAACGCTTTACACGTATAGCCTTAAAGCCGTATCTTGGCGGCAAACCTTTAAAAAGTCGTGAATTTTTCATTCAGACCCCCAGAGCACGGAGTAACGGAAAATGAGCTCAATTTATTTAGGCGTCAATATCGACCATATTGCCACTCTACGTAATGCACGTGGTACAAAATACCCTGATCCTGTTCACGCTGCAGAAATTGCTGAGCGTGCAGGCGCGGATGGTATCACAATTCACTTACGTGAAGACCGTCGCCATATTTTGGACCGTGATGTACGTATTCTGCGTGAAACCATTCAAACGCGTATGAATCTAGAGATGGCTGTGACGGACGAAATGGTTGAGATTGCGCTGCAAACTAAACCAGAGTTTGTGTGCTTAGTGCCTGAAAAACGTGAAGAACTGACGACGGAAGGTGGCTTGGACGTTGTGGGGCAGCTTGAAAAAATTAAAGCTGCGACGAAAAAGCTGACAGATGCAGGCATTAAAGTTTCACTCTTTATTGATGCTGATCGTCAACAGATTGAAGCGGCGAAAAAGTGTGGTGCTCCGTTTATTGAGCTACACACTGGTCATTATGCTGATGCGACGACAGAAGACGAACAGCAAGCAGAACTGAAGAAGATTGCCGCTGGTGCGAGTTATGCTCATGACCTAGGTATTATTGTTAATGCCGGGCATGGCCTGACTTATCACAATGTCGCGCCAATTGCTGCATTACCAGAAATTTACGAACTCAACATTGGTCACTCAATCATTGGTCGCGCGGTATTTGATGGTTTGAATAAAGCGGTTGCGGACATGAAAGCACTGATGATTGAGGCACGCCAGTCATAGGGTTATCTAGATGGCGATTATAGGGTTAGGGACCGACATTGCAGAAATTGAGCGTATTGAAAAAGCGTTAGCTCGTAGTGGTGAGTCTTTTGCTCAGCGTATTCTTTCAGAAGAAGAAATGGCTAAATTTTCACAGCTTAAGCTGCAAGGCCGTTATCTTGCTAAGCGCTTTGCGGTCAAAGAAGCGGCCTCAAAAGCATTGGGGACAGGGATCGCGAAAGGGGTCACGTTTCACGATTTTTCCATCTCGAACGATGCGCTTGGAAAACCAGTGCTCGCATTGACGGGCACAGCAAAGCAAATAGCGGATGCGATGGGCGTTAACCACATTCACCTGTCCATTTCCGATGAGCGTCATTACGCTGTGGCGACGGTCATTTTTGAATCCTAGCTTGTAAGTCTTAAACAAAATACTAAAAAGCCAGAGCAGATGCTCTGGCTTTCTTGTCTCTCGAGCAGATTACTGTTCAAGGTATAATTTTGCAGTCGTTGTGACTTTAATCATTTCATCTTGCAGCTCGAACATTTCAGGCTCAACCTCCTCAAGACTGATCCCTGAGCGCAGTGCTTGCTCAAGCGTCGCACAGAGTGATTTCAGCCTAGGCACTCCGCAATATGAGCTACTGCCGTGCAGCTTATGGATGACATGAATTAGGTCATCACGGGAGATATCTTCTTGCTCCAGAGCTTGGTCAACGACTGCTTCTACTTCAGGGATAAACTCAACCAACATGCGCAGCATGTCTTTGGCTAGATCTTCTTTATTCGCGCTCTGTTTTAAGGCAGCTTGCCAATCAATAATCACATCCTGCTGAGGCGAAGAAACGGATTGTGGCGCGCTCCCTTCAGGCTCATCAACGTATGAAGGGGCGACTTTGCCAATGCTCTCTGTACAAGCATTTGGGTTCCAGTGAACCAAAACCTGTTGTAGCACATGCTCTTCAATAGGTTTGGTCAAGTAGTCATCCATTCCTGCCGAGAGCAAGCGATCTCTTTCACCCGCCATGGCATGCGCAGTTACCGCAATCACTGGCGTGTCTTTATTTAACTCCAACTCTTTAATGTGCTGACAAGCGGTCACACCATCCATTTGTGGCATTTGGATATCCATGAAGATTAAGTCGTACTTTTTCTCCGTCGCAAGGTTCACCGCTTGCTGGCCATTGCTACAGGCGGTGACGGTTTCTACTCGTTCGCGAAGCAGAGCGGAAATCAGCTTCAAGTTCGCTGGGTTATCATCCACCGCTAACACCGTCAGAGGTAAACGCTCCCCTTCGCTTGGCGTAATTGGAGCACTCAATGTTGGTGGTGATTCGACATGTTCGCTAATCAGGCTTTGTAGCAGTTTACGGCGAGACAATGGCTTCGTCAGGCATTGGACGTGATGCTCTGTCATAATTTGGTCGGCAAGTGCCAGTTCGGTACTCGGCGTCCCTAGGATCACACTCGGAGCCATGCGTTTCGCTTGTTCTATCCAAGGTGTAATGACGTCTACATCATGCGTTTGATTCGCCGCTAAATTCAGTAATACATAGTCATATTGTTCTTCGTTTTTCGGTAGCGAAGAGCGGTAGGTTACTAAGATACCTTCTTGACTTAGAATCTGTTGGGTTACGGATGCGGCTTGCATGTTTGGTTCAATCAACAGCAACTGTTTGCCCGTTAGAAGCTCCACTTCAATCAGTTCGCTCATTGGCATTTCGGTTGAGTGCAAGCGCACCGTAAACCAGAACGTCGAACCTTGGTGTAAGCGACTGGTTAAGCTGATCTCGCCACCCATCTGGCTTACCAATTTCTGCGTGATAACCAAACCTAACCCAGTGCCGCCGTAGCGACGTGAAATGCTGGCATCCGCTTGGCTAAATGCTTGGAATAATTGCGCTTGCTGACGTTCAGAAATACCAATGCCGGTATCGCGCACCATGAACTGCAACTCGACGGAGTCCCCAGATTGAGAGCGCATTTCAACACTAACATCAATGTTGCCTCGCTCGGTAAACTTGATTGAGTTACCGACTAAGTTCGTCAAAATTTGCTGGATACGTAGTGGGTCCCCAACTAAACCCGGTGGAATTTTAGGGTCCACTTTTAGGGTGATTTCTAACCCTTTCTCATGTGCACTCGTGGCTTGTAGGTTAATAACTTCTTCTAAACTTTCTCGGAAATCAAACGGAATGTTTTCCAGCGCTAGCTTACCCGCCTCAAGTTTCGAGAAGTCGAGAATGTCATTGATGATGTTCAGTAGATTGTTCGCCGACTTCTCAATCGTCTGTAGGTAATCAGTTTGGCTGTTAGAAAGCTGCGTTTTAAGCATTTGACGAGTAAAGCCAATAACCCCATTGAGCGGAGTACGCAGTTCGTGCGACATGTTCGCCAAGAACTCAGATTTAACCCTGGCCGCTTCTTGCGCGCGTTTCTTCGCGATATCTAACTCAACGTTCTGAATCTCTAGCTGCTCAAGCGTTTCACGCAAGTCTGATGTGGCTTGGTCTATACTGTGCTGCATCTCCACGTGATATTCCGATAGCGATACCGCCATGGCGTTAATACCGTTTTTCAGTTGGTCTAACTCACCGTGCATTTTACCTTCGATACGCACGTCTAAGTGACCACGGCGAATGCGGTCAACGACATTCTTCATGTGGGTGATAGGCTGGGTAACATCGTGCATCAGACGTGAAGCAAACACACTTGCCAAGCCAAGACCGAGTATAAGAACTAAAAAAGCAGAGAAAACTTCTTGATACTGTTGCAGCCTTAAAGAGGAGAGATCTAACTCAACGGCAATATAACCAATTGCTTTGGTTCCTTGGCTTTCGTTCGACAGCTCAGCTAAATAGTGACCCTCGGACAAAATAGGTACGCGCAATATCAGTGAGTTTTCGTAGATTTCCGAATTGCCCAGTTGCGGGATCGGTTTATTTTTGGGGAACATCAAGGCTTCGAAATTAGGGTGAAAGTTAGATGTCACGAAGAGCTCATGATGTTCATCAAACACCGCGATACTACGAACCAGTTTAGAGTTTTTGCGATGGGCGTAGCTTATCAAGCGACGTACCGCCTCTCGGCTTTCTGATAGTAGATGAGTTTCACTGGCAATTGCTAACGGCTCAATGATGCTGTTACCAGTGGTGATAACTTGTTTCTCAAGGTCTTGGTAGCGATTAAATGAGAAAAAACCGCTCAGTAATAAACCAATGATGAGAGTGGGAGCGAGAGTCAGTGTAATTACACGTGCTCGTAAGCCATATCTGGTCATGTTATCTAATTACATCGGAGTCTGGATATGGGAAAATAACGCATTATTTCTCAAGCGCACGATAAGGCGTTGAGCAAAGAAGTGACGTCACCTAATAAACGGTAAGCATAATCAAGTCACTCGAATCACACAACGGCTGCAATCAAGAATAGTGAAGCCGAAGAGCAATTAGACATAAATCAGGCATAGAGCATGGCACGCATCTTTCAACCGAAAAAGAAAACCCAACTCAATACTCGTCATCAAGCGGTGCAAGTGGAGCGTTTAGATCACCACGGCGCAGGTATTGCTTACCTAAAGAAAAAACCGCTGTTTATTGATGGCGCATTGCCGGGAGAAGAAGTCGTCACACAATTAGTGGAAGAAAAAAGTAAATTTGCTCGCGGTAAACTGATTAAGATTCTCAAGCCGAGTGACACTCGCGTGGAGCCATTTTGTCCGCATTACCACGAGTGTGGCGGCTGTGATTTGCAACATCTAGATTATGACCAACAATTGACGTACAAACAGCAAACACTGCGTCAGCTGATGCGAAAATTTTCAGGCAATGATATCGAGCTTGATGCGCCATTATTAGGGGATTCACTGGCCTATCGTCGTCGTGCGCGAGTGAGCTTATTTGTCGATAAAAAAACACGTCAGCTACATTTTGGTTTCCGTAAAAAGCAGAGTAAGCAAATCGCGCAAGTGACTGACTGCCCAGTGCTGGCGCCGGAACTGAACGTTCTGCTTCCAGAGATTTATTCAGCACTAAAAGCGTTTAAAAAGCCGGAGCAATTGGGCCATGTAGAGCTGGTACTTGGTGATAATGGGCCGTGTATTACGTTGCGTCACTTGAGTGCTCTGACAGCGAGTGAAACTCAATCTCTAATGGAGCTGGCAAAACGTCGTAATGCATCGCTGTACTTAATGCCAGCAACAGATCAGCTAAACCTTGTTGAAGGTGATATGCCTTTTTATCAAGAGGTTGGCGTGAAAATTCCTTTTGCGCCAAATAATTTCATTCAAGTGAACCAAGCCGTAAACAAAAAAATGGTCAAGCAAGCGGTTGAGTGGTTAGACCCGCAAAAGAGTGACCGAGTGTTAGATTTGTTCTGCGGCGTAGGCAACTTCAGTTTACCGATTGCGAAGTTAGCTAAGCACGTAGTTGGGGTCGAGGGTGTTGCAGAGATGGTCGAAAAAGCTACAAATAATGCATCCTTGAACCAAATCAATAATGCGCAATTTTATCACGCTAACCTTGAGCAAGATTTTGAAGGGCAGGTCTGGGCGGCAGAACAGTTTGATAAAGTGCTGTTAGACCCAGCACGCGCGGGGGCAAGTGGGATCATCGATCAAGTTTCTGAGCTTGGCGCACAGCGTGTAGTTTATGTTTCTTGTAATCCTGCTACCCTTGCTAGGGACAGCCAAAGCTTGATGGAGCAAGGCTATAAATTAACTAAATTAGGTATGCTGGACATGTTCCCTCATACCAGTCATCTAGAATCGATGGCATTGTTTGAAAAGTCCTAACTTTAGGACTTTGGCCCCTTATTTGTGGTGGGTGGTCATAAAGCCAGCGTTTACGCGCAGGTAAAAGAACTAACCTGGACGGTGTTAGTCAAACCACACGAATATAATAATTAGGATGATGAGATGGTTGCGGTAAGAAGCGCGCATTTAAACCAAGATGAACAGTTTGAACTCGAAAACTGGGTGGCTAGCCTGGGACAAGAGAAAAACACAGCCTCACGCTTAATCGAAGTATATCGAGATTGCCAGACGGTATTAGCCGATAACGAGCAAGCGGAACTGTTGTTGTGGCGTGGACGAGAAATGATCGAAATTTTGATCACCTTGTCTATGGATCAGGCCACCTTAGTGGCTGCTCAACTGTTTCCTTTGGTTTCAAGTGGTGCTTTTAACAGAGAAATTCTGGAAGAGAAATACAGCAAAGAAATCATAAAATTAATCGACGGCGTTGAAGAAATGGCGGCTATTGGCCAACTCAACGTCAACATGGAAGGCAGTGCAGCGTCATCTCAGGTAGATAACGTACGCCGCATGCTGCTTGCCATGGTGGATGACTTCCGCTGCGTAGTTATCAAGCTCGCGGAACGAATTTGTAACCTTATTGAAGTTAAAAAAGCGCCTGATGAAGTTCGACGTGCGGCGGCAAAAGAGTGTGCCAACATCTATGCGCCGCTAGCAAACCGATTAGGCATCGGTCAGCTGAAATGGGAAATTGAAGATTACGCTTTCCGCTACCAACAGCCGGAAACTTACAAACAAATTGCCAAGCAGCTTTCTGAGCGACGCATCGTTCGTGAACAGTACATCAAAGACTTTGTTGAAGACCTCACGCACGAAATGGAAGTGTCAGGTATTAACGCCGAAGTGAGTGGTCGACCTAAGCACATCTACAGCATTTGGCGAAAAATGCAGAAGAAGAGTTTGGCATTCGATGAGCTGTTTGATGTTCGAGCAGTACGTATCATCGCAGACAAACTGCAAGACTGTTACGCGGCTTTGGGTGTAGTTCACACCAAATACAAGCACCTACCGAGCGAGTTTGATGACTACGTTGCTAACCCTAAACCAAACGGTTATCAATCGATCCACACCGTAATTCTAGGGCCAGAAGGCAAAACCATCGAGATCCAGATTCGTACCAAGCAAATGCATGAAGAGTCGGAGCTGGGTGTTGCAGCGCACTGGAAATATAAAGAAGGGGCAAGCAGCCGAAGCGGTTATGATGAGAAGATTACGTGGCTGCGTAAGCTACTGGATTGGCAAGAAGAAATGTCAGATTCTGGCGAAATGCTTGATGAGCTACGTAGCCAAGTCTTTGATGACCGCGTCTATGCGTTTACGCCTCGTGGCGATGTTGTCGATTTACCTATGGGGGCAACGCCGCTAGATTTTGCCTACCATATTCACTCCGAAGTGGGACACCGTTGTATTGGCGCCAAAGTCGGAGGCCGCATAGTACCGTTTACTCATAAACTACATATGGGTGATCAGGTTGAGATTATCACTCAGAAAGAGCCTAACCCATCGCGAGACTGGTTAAACCCATCATTAGGCTTCGTTCATTCTGGCCGCGCGCGTGCCAAAATTAACGCCTGGTTCCGAAAGCAAAGCCGTGAGAAGAACCTCGAAGCGGGTCGTGAAATTCTTGAACATGAGTTAGCAAAAATTGGCGCAACGTTAAAAGATGCTGAGCATTACGCTCTGAAACGGTTTAACGTCAAAACACCAGATGAGCTTTACGTTGGTGTTGGTAGCGGTGATTTGCGTATCAACCAAATCATTAACCATATTAATGCGCTCGTTAACAAGCCAACGGCAGAAGAAGAAGACCAGCAAGCACTGGAAAAACTGCAAGAAGCAGAGCACAAATCACCAGCGCAAAGCCGACCGAAAAAAGACGCCGTCGTTGTAGAAGGTGTCGATAATCTAATGACGCACCTAGCGCGTTGCTGTCAGCCGATTCCAGGTGATGATATCTGTGGTTACATCACGCAAGGTCGCGGGATTTCAGTACACCGCAGTGACTGTGAGCAGTTAGAAGAACTGCGCCATCATGCGCCAGAGCGTATCATTGATACTGTCTGGGGCAGCGGCTTCGTCGGGTCATACATCCTCACCGTCCGTGTTGAAGCGATGGAGCGAGGTGGTCTACTCAAAGACATTACGACACTGTTCGCCAACGAAAAGATCAAAGTGACCAGTATGAAGAACCGAGTCGATTACAGACGTCAACTTGCCATCATGGACTTTGACCTAGAAGTCACCAATATTGAGGTGCTTTCTCGTGTTTCGAAGCGTGTTGAGCAGATTAAGGATGTGATGACGGTGAAACGCCTCGGCTAACTTTCACGTCGTACTTGTCACTTTTATTGCGTTAACTGCGTTTTCTTGCTCCATCACATAGGCGAGCTATGCTCAGGAGTCGCGAAAACTTGTTGCCTTGTCAAAGTAACAATTACTTAGTGAAAGCTGCTGAGAAAATATAATGTAGAAGGTGAGCGGTTTTGGCTGCTCACCTTTTTCTTTAGTAGAAAGGTTTAAAGGAACAAAAAATGAGTCATCCAATTGAACAATTAGAACAAATCATGGCGAAGTTGCGTGACCCAGAAAACGGTTGCCCTTGGGACTTAAAACAAACCTTTGACACCATCGTTCCGCACACCATCGAAGAAACTTACGAAGTGGTGGACGCGATTCAAAATCGAGACTGGACCAATCTAAAAGAAGAGCTAGGGGATTTGTTGTTTCAGGTGATTTTTTACAGTCAGCTAGCGAAAGAGCAAGAGCTGTTCGACTTTTCGGATGTCGTCGAAACCGTGAATGAAAAACTGACTCGCCGTCATCCTCATGTTTTTTCAGATGTTGAGTTTGAATCGGACGAGGAAATCAACGCCAACTGGGAAGCCGAAAAAGCAAAAGAAAAAGCGCAGGTGGGCAAAGCGGAAGAAAGTATCCTAGACTCAATACCAAACTCTTTGCCAGCACTTTCTCGTGCTACAAAGATACAGAAAAAATGTGCGAAATATGGATTTGACTGGGACTCTCTTGGCCCGGTCGTCGATAAGGTGCGAGAAGAAATTGATGAAGTCATGGAAGAAGCACTACAAGTCCAGCCAGATGAAGAAAAAGTGGAGTTGGAGCTCGGCGATTTGCTATTTGCGACCGTCAATTTGGCACGCCATCTTGATAAAAATCCAGAAGTCGCACTAGGTAAAGCAAACTTAAAGTTTGCGAGACGTTTCAAGCAAGTTGAAGGAAAGGTCCAGCTGTCAGGCAAAGCGCTTACAGATTGTTTTTTATCAGAGCTCGATGATTTCTGGGATGAAGTAAAGCGAGAAGAGTCTAGATAGGGGAAATAGGCGGAATATACAATATGAGGCCAGTTTGCCTCTTAACACGAAAACGGACTTTGGTTTGTCTTTGCTCACTTTGATTTGAAGCAAAAAATAAAAAATTACGGTGTGATAGATTTCACGTTGTGGCGGTAAGGAGCTTCTGGTATATTTATCTCCCGTCCAGAAGCACTCCATTTCCCTCATTCAACCAATTTCAGGTTAAACATGACGACAAATTACATTTTTGTTACTGGCGGGGTTGTATCCTCTCTAGGTAAAGGTATTGCAGCAGCATCTCTTGCGGCTATTCTAGAAGCTCGTGGTCTTAAAGTGACTATGATGAAGCTTGACCCTTACATCAACGTTGACCCGGGCACAATGAGCCCTACTCAGCACGGTGAAGTGTTCGTTACAGAAGATGGCGCAGAGACTGACCTTGACCTTGGTCACTACGAGCGTTTCATCCGTACCAAGATGACCAAGCGTAACAACTTCACTGCAGGTCGTGTTTATGCCGACGTACTTCGTAAAGAACGTCGTGGTGACTACCTAGGCGCAACTATTCAAGTTATCCCTCACATCACTAACGCGATCAAAGACCGTGTAATTGCTGGCTCTGAAGGCCATGATGTGGCTATCGTTGAAGTTGGCGGTACCGTTGGTGATATCGAATCACTACCATTTATGGAAGCGATTCGTCAGCTAGCCGTTGAACTAGGCCGTGAGCGCGCAATGTTCATGCACCTAACACTTGTTCCTTACCTAGCGGCAGCGGGCGAAGTGAAAACTAAGCCAACTCAACACTCTGTAAAAGAACTTCTATCTATCGGTATTCAGCCAGATATCCTAGTTTGCCGTAGCGACCGCGTTATTCCAGCGAATGAACGTAAGAAAATCGCACTATTCTGTAATGTTCCAGAAAAAGCAGTAATTTCAATGAAGGACGTAGATTCTATCTACAAGATTCCTCAATTGATCAAGTCTCAAGGTCTAGATGATCTTGTGTGTGCTCGCTTTGGCATCACAGCTCCTGAAGCTGATCTTTCTGAGTGGGAACAGGTTATTTACGAAGAAGCAAATCCTACTGGTGAAGTAACCATCGGTATGGTTGGTAAATACACTGAATTGCCAGATGCATACAAGTCTGTGAACGAAGCGCTTAAACACGCTGGCTTGAAAAACCGTCTAAGTGTCACAATTAAGTATGTAGACTCACAAGATATCGAAACAAAAGGCGTTGAGCTGCTAGAAGGCTTAGACGCGATCCTAGTTCCAGGTGGCTTCGGCGATCGTGGTATTGAAGGCAAGATCCGTGCGGCTCAATATGCACGTGAAAACAATGTGCCTTACCTAGGTATTTGTTTGGGTATGCAAGTTGCACTAATTGAATACGCGCGTAACGTTGCGGGTATGGAAGGTGCACATTCAACAGAATTTAACAAAGAGACTAAGTACCCTGTGGTAGGTTTGATCACAGAGTGGGTAGACGAGTCAGGTAACGTAGAAGAGCGTACTGAAAAGTCTGACCTAGGTGGTACGATGCGTCTTGGTTCACAGCTATGTCACCTAGAGAAAGGTACGAAAGCTCGTGAACTTTACGGTAGCGCGACGATCCATGAACGTCACCGTCACCGTTACGAAGTGAATAATGTGCTTCGTCCGCAAATCGAAAAAGCAGGTCTGAAAGTTTCTGGCCTATCAGCGGACAAGAAGTTAGTGGAAATGATTGAGAACCCAGCTCACCCATGGTTTGTAGCGGCTCAGTTCCACCCAGAATTCACATCGACTCCTCGCGATGGCCACCCATTGTTTGCAGGTTTCGTTAAGGCTGCGGGCCAAAACGCACGCGGCGAATTCGAGAAGTAAAAGGATACGGGCGGCGGCGAAGGTTGTGCTGCTGCCCTTTAAAATTGACATTTATATTTGAAACGAGAGGAAACATTAATGTCTAAGATCGTTAAAGTTCTAGGTCGTGAAATCATCGACTCACGTGGTAACCCAACTGTAGAAGCTGAAGTACACCTAGAAGGCGGTTTCGTAGGTATGGCGGCAGCTCCATCTGGCGCATCTACTGGTTCTCGCGAAGCTCTTGAGCTACGTGACGGTGACAAAGCACGTTTCCTAGGTAAAGGTGTTCTTAAAGCAGTTGAAGCTGTAAACGGCCCAATCGCTGAAGCTCTAGTTGGTAAAGACGCTAAAGACCAAGCTGCAATCGACGCAGTAATGATCGAACTAGACGGCACTGAAAACAAATCTAAATTCGGTGCTAACGCTATCCTAGCTGTTTCTCTAGCAAACGCTAAAGCTGCTGCTGCAGCGAAAGGCATGCCTCTATACGAGCACATCGCTGAACTAAACGGTACAGCTGGTCAGTTCTCTATGCCTCTACCAATGATGAACATCATCAACGGTGGTGAGCACGCAGACAACAACGTTGACATCCAAGAGTTCATGATCCAACCAGTTGGTGCTAAGACTCTTAAAGAAGGTCTACGTATCGGTGCAGAAGTATTCCACAACCTAGCTAAAGTTCTTAAGTCTAAAGGCTACAGCACTGCAGTTGGTGACGAAGGTGGTTTCGCTCCTAACCTTAAATCTAACGCTGAAGCTCTAGAAGTTATCGCAGAAGCTGTTGCAGCTGCTGGTTACGAACTAGGTAAAGACGTTACTCTAGCTATGGACTGTGCAGCATCTGAGTTCTTCGACAAAGAAGCTGGCATCTACAACATGAAAGGCGAAGGTAAAACTTTCACTTCTGAAGAGTTCAACCACTACCTAGCTGAGCTAGCTAACCAATTCCCAATCGTTTCTATCGAAGACGGTCTAGACGAGTCTGACTGGGATGGCTTCAAGCACCAAACTGAACTACTAGGTGACAAACTTCAACTAGTAGGTGACGACCTATTCGTTACTAACACTAAGATCCTTGCTGAAGGTATCGAGAAAGGCGTAGCTAACTCTATCCTTATCAAGTTCAACCAAATCGGTTCTCTAACTGAGACTCTAGCTGCAATCAAGATGGCTAAAGACGCAGGTTACACAGCAGTAATCTCTCACCGTTCTGGCGAAACTGAAGATGCAACTATCGCTGACCTAGCGGTAGGTACTGCTGCAGGTCAAATCAAAACTGGTTCTATGAGCCGTTCTGACCGTGTTGCTAAGTACAACCAACTAATCCGTATCGAGGAAGCTCTAGGTGAGCGCGCTCCTTTCAACGGTCTTAAAGAAGTTAAAGGTCAAGCTTAATTCTTAATTGAATAAGTTTAGCTAAATAGCTTTCTAGAAACGCTCCACTTCGGTGGAGCGTTTTTTATTTAAGAGCGATGAGCCGTTCTGGCCGTGTTGCTTGCCATACCTAAAGAAAGCAACCCATTTATCTGCATCGAGGAAGCTCTAGATGAGCACGCTCCTCCATGTTTCAAAGAAGCGGTCTTAAAGAAGTTCAAGCTTAGTTCTTCATTGGATTAACCGCTTAGATTGAAGCTTTGAAAATACCCTGATTTTGCGGGGTGTTTTTGTATCTATAGGCTTGTATTTCTTGGTCTTACTTTGGTGAGTGCTAAGAATAGCTTCATATGTCTTTGTTTCATTTTGCTGCTTATTTCTTGTAAGGAGCGTGTGAGTCTCCCTTTCTCCCCTAGAGGCGACCTCGCATTTATGCTATATATGTCACCTTATCTAATTCCTTCCGGTACAGAATGTTAGCAGCGATATGCGAATCTTTGTTATAGCCCTTACGCTACTGTTTGGCTTGCTTCAATACACTCTATGGTTTGGTAAAAACGGAGTGTCTGACTACTACACAGTAAAAGATGAAATTGAAGTTCAGCAACAAGTGAACAGCAAGCTACAAGCTCGCAATAATGAAATGTTTGCTGAGATTGATGACTTAAGGCAAGGTCTTGATGCGATTGAAGAACGTGCGCGTCATGAGCTTGGTTTAGTTAAAGATGGCGAGACTTTCTACCGCATTATAGGTGAGGAAAACCATTAAAATGTTGGATGTGAACTCATCGCATGTCGCAATTGTTCCTGCTGCCGGTGTCGGTAGTCGAATGAAGGCTGACCGCCCTAAGCAATATTTATTGATCGACGGAAAAGCGGTGCTGGAACACACTGTAGAAAAGTTGCTGTCGCACCCGCGAATTTCGAAAGTGGTTGTCGCCATTACCGAAGGTGACCCTTATTTTCCTGAGTTAACCATCGCGAACCATCCTGATGTAATTCAAGTCGCGGGTGGCAAAGAGCGCGCTGATTCCGTACTTTCAGGGCTAAACTATGTCAATGAACATCTGGAAAGCGAGTGGGTATTGGTCCACGACGCTGCAAGGCCATGTGTATTAACATCCGACATTGACCGTTTGATTGATGTTTGCTGCGCTCACCCAACGGGTGGCATCCTCGCATCTCCAGTGAGAGACACAATGAAGCGAGCAAACGTAGCACAAGATATCGGTCATACGGTAGAGAGAGAAGCATTGTGGCATGCATTAACTCCACAAATGTTTAAAACTCAACAACTGACTCGAGCACTGGCTGACGCATTAGAACAAGGCGTAGCCATCACGGATGAAGCATCGGCTTTAGAGTGGTTGGGCGAAACGCCTGCTTTAGTCCAGGGTAATGCGAATAACATAAAAATTACTCAGCCAGAAGATCTCGCGTTAGCCGAGTTTTATCTGAGCCGTGAGCGCGGCTAAAAAAGAAAGGATAAAAAATGATTCGAATTGGTCACGGTTTTGACGTGCATAAATTTGGTGGTGAAGGCCCGGTCATTATCGGTGGTGTTGTTATCCCTTACGAGCAGGGCTTAGTAGCCCACTCAGATGGTGATGTTGCTCTTCATGCTTTGACTGATGCGCTACTCGGGGCGATTGCTGCGGGTGATATTGGTCGTCACTTCCCGGATACCGACGATAAATGGAAAGGGGCTAATAGCCGCGAATTGTTGAAAGACGTTTATCGTCGTGTCAAAGAGCAAGGCTACCGCCTTGGTAATGCCGATGTCACCATCATGGCACAAGCACCTAAGATGGCCCCTCATATTGACGCGATGTGTGCGGCGATTGCGGAAGACCTAGAAACCGATATTAGTAACATTAACGTAAAAGCGACGACGACAGAGCGTCTCGGTTTTACTGGGCGCAAAGAAGGCATTGCAACGGAAGCCGTGGTGCTTCTGTTCAAGCAATAATTAACCAACTTGCTCCTTAATGCTGTGTAAACAGCGGAAAAACATCATGTCAGATATTTTATCTTCATTGGCTTATCTAACGGGTAAGCCTGTTGCATCGGCAAAAATCAAAGCGCAACCAGAACATTTTCAGGTTCGTGAGGATTTAGGTTTTGCCTTTACGGGCGAAGGCGAGCACCTAATGGTGCGTATTCGAAAAACTGGAGAAAATACCAGTTTTGTTGCGAATGAGTTGGCGAAAGCTTGTGGCGTAAAGTCGAAAGACGTTAGCTGGGCAGGCCTTAAAGACCGCCATGCTGTGACGGAACAGTGGCTGAGTGTCCATTTACCGAAAGGGGAAACTCCGGACTTCTCGGCATTCCTAGCTCAATATCCGAGTATTGAAATCTTAGCGACTGATCGACACAACAAAAAACTGCGTCCTGGAGACTTAATAGGGAACGAGTTTGTTGTCACTTTGTCTGAAGTGACTGACGTTGAAGATGTAGAGCAACGCCTTGAAAAAGTGAAACAAGTTGGTGTGCCAAACTACTTTGGTAGTCAGCGTTTTGGCAATGATGGCAACAACCTTGAAGAAGCACGTCGATGGGGACGCGAAAACGTTCGTACCCGTAATCAAAATAAGCGCAGCATGTATTTATCAGCGGCGCGTTCGTGGATCTTCAACCGTATCGTTTCTGCTCGTCTAGAAAGTGGTGTGTTTGATAAATTCATCGATGGTGATATTGCACAGACAAGTTCTGGCACTCAGTTGGTTGATGCAAGCAATATCGCAGATCTACAAGCACAATTTGCTGCAGGTGAAGTGGCAATTACCGCTGCGCTTGCTGGCGATAATGCACTGCCTACTCAAGCTGAGGCTTTGGCGTTAGAGCAACCGTTTTTAGACGAAGAGCCTGATCTCATGGCGCTGATTCGTGGTAATCGCATGCGCCACGACCGTCGCGATATTGCGCTGAAGCCACAAGATTTAGCTTGGACGGTTGAAGGTAACAACATTACGCTGACTTTCTCACTGGATGCGGGATCTTTTGCAACCTCTATCGTTCGTGAGTTAGTTAATGAGGTTGAAGTAGAAAGAGAATACTAATGGAACAGGATTCACTAAACGCGAAGCCCCTAAGAGTCTTAATCAGCAACGACGATGGCGTACATGCCCAAGGGATTCATGCACTTGCTGATGAGTTGCGAGATATCGCTGAAGTGACCATTGTCGCACCCGACCGAAATCGTTCAGGTGCTTCGAACTCACTGACACTAGAGCAACCATTACGCGTAACTGAAATTGCCCCAAATATCTATTCAGTGCAAGGAACGCCTACAGATTGTGTACATTTTGCGCTGAATGAGCTGATGAAAGATGATTTGCCCGATCTTGTTTTATCAGGCATCAACCACGGTGCAAATTTGGGTGATGATGTTCTTTACTCAGGAACGGTAGCTGCAGCAATGGAAGGGCATTTCCTTGGTGTTCAGTCGGTTGCTTTTTCGCTGGTGGGTAAGCGTCATTTCGAATCTGCCGCAAAAATTGCACGTCAAATTGTGCAACAGCATTTAGCGTCTCCGATTCCAACGAATCGGTTATTGAACGTAAACGTGCCTGACTTACCAGCAGAAAACCTGGGCGAAATCGAAGTCACGCGTTTAGGTGCGCGTCATCACGCAGAGAATATGATTAAGCAGAAAGATCCGAGAGGTCATGATATTTATTGGTTAGGGCCTCCAGGAAAAGAGCAAGATGCGGGTGAGGGCACCGACTTTTATGCGATTGAACATGGTCGAGTTTCAATGACGCCTCTGCAAGTTGATCTCACTGCTCATGAATCGCTGCGTGCAATGGATAGTTGGTTAAAGGAAGAGAAGTAATGAGTAACCCACATGCTGACAGGTTGATAGCGTTTCTTATCTCCAGTGGCATCAAAGACCAAAGAGTTCTGGATGCTATCCAACGCTTACCACGAGAAAGCTTTGTCTCTCAAGCGATGATGCACCAAGCCTACGATAACAATGCGTTACCGATTGGTCAGGGACAAACTATTTCTCAACCTTATATTGTTGCTCGTATGACCGAGTTACTCGAACTAGAGCCAACGAGTCACGTACTGGAAATCGGAACGGGTTCCGGTTATCAAACCGCAGTACTGGCGCAAATTGTTGAACATGTATACTCCGTTGAGCGAATTAAATCGTTGCAATGGGAAGCAAAACGCCGTCTGAAACAATTGGATATCTACAATGTTTCAACCAAGCATGCTGATGGGTGGCAAGGCTGGGAAGCTCGTGGTCCTTTCGATGCCATCATTGTTACCGCAGCCGCAGAAGTGATCCCCCAAGCACTTCTCGCACAATTAAAAGATGGCGGTAAGATGGTGATTCCTGTTGGAGATACGGAGCAACAGTTACTAAAAATTGAACGTAAGGGAGATGAATATCTCTCTACTGTTGTGGAAATGGTTCGATTTGTACCTCTGGTTGCGGGTGATTTAGCTTAAGGGTTAGGGATAGGTGAGTAAGTTATTACGTCATATTGGTATTAGCTTTGTGTTTGCTGCAGGACTAGTTGGTTGTGCAGCGCATTCTCCTGCACCTGTCTCTAGCTTAAAGAAAGACTATTCAAGCCTTGAAAGAGGAAGTTACAGAGGGAGTTATTATGAGGTAAAAAAAGGCGATACACTTTACTTCATAGCTTATGTCACAGATAAAGATGTAAATGATCTTGTCCGTTACAATGAGTTAACTCAGCCTTACACCATCTACCCTGGACAGAGGCTAAAACTTTGGGCTCCGAAATATGTCGCCCCTAAATATGGCCAAAAAGTTGAACCCGTTGTGGTTCCTGTTGTTACGACGCCACCAGCCCCAGTGACGAAAACATCAACAGCCTCTAAACCGAAAACTTCAAGTAAAAACTCTAGTCAAAAACCTACAGAGACCAAGCCTAAAGTCGTACAAAAACAGCCTCCAAAGAAGGTTGAACAATCGAAAACAAAGGAGTATGTTGGTTCAAAAGATAACCAAGAAGTGAAGCAAAAATCGCCAGTTACCACGGCGAAGAGTGATAAAGTTTCTAAGTGGTTGTGGCCAACAAAAGGGAGAGTAATCAAGAACTTTTCGGCGGGAGAACAGGGAAATAAAGGTATCGACATCGCAGGACAGCGTGGTCAACCTATCGTTTCAACCGCAGCCGGCACCGTTGTTTATTCAGGCAATGCGCTACGAGGTTATGGCAACTTAATTATAGTAAAGCATAACGACAATTATTTAAGCGCCTATGCACATAATGACAAACTGCTGGTATCAGAAGGACAAAGTGTAAAAAGCGGACAGAAAATCGCCACCATGGGTAGTTCCGGTGCTAAATCAGTCAAGCTACACTTTGAAATTCGCTATCAAGGTAAATCGGTGAATCCAAAACGCTATTTGCCTTAAAACTTTGAAAAACAACTTGCGACATCATTTAGCGACATATTGAGTTGTCATGTCTTGCTAACTCGCCAGGGGGAGGCGTTATGAGTATCAGCAACACAGTAACCAAAGTTGAAGAGTTTGCATTTGACAATGCGTCAGTGAAGACCATTGATAACGAACTCGAAAAATCATCATCCACAGAAAGCAAAACGGCTGCGCGTGAAGAATTTGACGCGAGCAGTAAAAGCTTAGACGCAACTCAGTTGTATCTAGGTGAAATTGGCTTCTCACCTCTACTTACTGCCGAAGAAGAAGTGCTTTATGCTCGACGAGCTCTGCGTGGCGACGAAGCGGCACGTAAACGTATGATCGAAAGTAACCTACGTTTGGTGGTCAAGATCTCTCGTCGATACAGTAATCGCGGCCTAGCACTACTCGATCTGATTGAAGAAGGTAACCTTGGTTTGATCCGTGCGGTCGAGAAGTTCGATCCAGAGCGTGGTTTCCGCTTCTCTACTTATGCGACCTGGTGGATCCGACAAACGATCGAACGTGCGTTGATGAACCAAACTCGTACGATCCGTCTACCTATTCATGTCGTGAAAGAGCTGAACATTTATCTGCGTACTGCGCGTGAACTTTCTCAGAAGCTCGATCACGAACCTACCGCAGAAGAAATTGCTGCTCAGTTAGATATTCCAGTCGAAGATGTAAGCAAAATGCTACGTCTCAATGAGCGTATCAGTTCTGTCGACACGCCAATCGGTGGTGCGGTGAAAAAGCGCTGTTGGATATTATTCCCGACGCAAACAACTCCGATCCAGAAGTCTCGACTCAAGATGACGATATCAAATCATCGCTGATTCATTGGTTAGAAGAGTTGAATCCAAAACAGAAAGAAGTACTTGCACGACGTTTTGGTCTTCTAGGCTATGAGCCTTCGACGCTTGAAGAAGTTGGTCGAGAGATTGGTTTGACACGTGAGCGTGTACGTCAAATCCAAGTAGAAGGTTTACGTCGTCTTCGTGAGGTTTTAATCAAGCAAGGTTTGAATATGGAAAACTTATTTAACGTCGAAGATGATTAAATAATCCGTACTTCAGTAGATATGCAAAAGGCTATGGTTATCCATAGCCTTTTTTCTTTTGTGCTCGCTTAAGTGAATCGATTTAAAGCATCTTCTTCAAACGATACAACTCTTCAAGTGCTTGGCGTGGAGTCAAATCATCAGGATCAATACCAGATAAGGCTTGTTCGATCTCGCTAGGTTCTGGAATTAGACTCAATTGGTTAGCCACATCTACTGCACTTGGACGTGGTGCGTCACTGTTTTGCCCTAGTTGCTCTAGCTGAGATAGTTTGTTACGCGCATTTTTGATGACCGTTTTTGGTACGCCGGCTAAGCCCGCAACAGCTAGGCCGTAAGACTTACTTGCCGCACCTTCTTGAACTGCGTGCATAAAGGCAATGCTGTCACCATGTTCTACGGCATCCAAGTGAACGTTCGCTAAGTTTGGCAGTTGGTTTGGCAACTCTGTCAATTCGAAGTAGTGAGTTGCAAATAGTGTCATCGCACCAATTTGCGTTGCGAGCCATTCCGCACTTGCCCAAGCTAAAGAGAGGCCATCGTAAGTACTGGTACCACGACCGATTTCATCCATTAGCACTAAACTGTTTTTAGTCGCATTATGCAGAATATTAGCGGTTTCCGTCATTTCTACCATGAAGGTTGAACGACCAGATGCAAGATCATCTGACGCGCCAATACGAGTAAATATACGATCTAAAGAACCAATTTGTGCAGATTCTGCAGGTACATAAGAGCCGATATGTGCCATCAATGCAATCAGCGCAGTTTGACGCATGTAGGTGGATTTACCACCCATGTTTGGACCGGTGATGATCAACATCTTACGAGCTGGGTTAAGCTCTATTGGGTTAGCAATGAACGGTTCTGTTGTTACTTGCTCTACGACTGGGTGACGACCCGCTTGAATGTGAATGCCAGCGTCTTTCACAAGCGTTGGTCGGCAGTAATCCAACGAATCTGCACGCTCTGCTAGGTTTTGTAGTACATCCAGTTGAGACAGAGCAGAAGCTAAATTCTGCAGCTTCTCCAGATTTGGCATCAATAGATCAAACAGTTCTTCCCACAGCTGTTTCTCAAGTGCTAACGCTTTAGATTTCGAATTAAGTACTTTGTCTTCGTGCTCTTTGAGCTCTGGGATGATATAGCGTTCGGCATTTTTGAGTGTTTGGCGACGCACATAGTGCGGTGGAACCAAATGGCTCTGGCCACGGCTCACTTGAATAAAGAAGCCATGTACGTTGTTGTAGCCGACTTTAAGCGTATCGATGCCGTGTCGTTCACGCTCATCTCGCTCAAGCTGCTCAAGGTATTCTGTTGCACCGTCTGCTAATTTGCGCCATTCATCGAGCTCGGCATTATAGCCTTCAGCGATCACACCACCATCACGAATAACAACCGGCGGATTTTCTTTAATTGCACGCTCTAACAGAGCACATACTTCGTCAATCGGAGCTGCGTATTGCGCCAGTTTTGCTAGATATGGATGGGTCAAAGAAGCGGTTACAGATTCTAGCTCTGGTAGCTGCTGCATGGCATTGCGAAGTCTAGCCATATCGCGAGGGCGAGCAGAGCGTAGTGCAAGGCGTGCTAAGATACGTTCAATATCACCAATTTGTTTTAACGTTGGTTGAAGATCGGCAAACAGCGCTTGTTCTTTAATCTCACCAATCGCATCAAGACGATTGTTTAACGTTTCAATGCAACGCATAGGCTGATGTAGCCAACGCTTCAGCATTCGGCTGCCCATCGGCGTCGCACAATGGTCGAGTACCGCAGCGAGTGTGTTATCGGTTCCACCTGCTAGATTTTGAGTAATTTCCAGGTTGCGTCGGGTAGCGGCATCAAGGATGACGGATTGGTCCTGATGATCAAACGTTAAAGAGCGAATATGAGGCAAAGCAGTGCGTTGCGTATCTTTCACATACTGGATCAAACAACCAGCAGCACATAACCCTAAGGACGCACGTTCTACGCCAAAACCAACCAGATCTTTAGTGCCAAACTGTTGATTGAGTTGTTGCTTAGCCGTATCAAGCTCAAATTCCCATACTGGGCGACGACGGTTACCGTTGCGGCTCGCCATTAAATGTACAGGTTCAAAATCTTCTGGGAATAGTAGCTCACGTGGTGCGGTACGCTGAAGCTCGGCTGTCATCGCTTCTTCGGTTTCTGGTTCTGTCAGTTGGAAGCGACCAGAAGTGACATCCAGCGTCGCATAACCGAACTTACCGTTGTGATGGTAAATGGCTGCGATTAAGTTATCGACACGCTCAGAAAGCAGTGCTTCATCCGTCACAGTACCTGGTGTCACGATACGCACAACTTTACGTTCTACCGGACCTTTGCTGGTGGCTGGATCACCAATTTGTTCGCAGATTGCGACTGATTCACCAAGCTGAACAAGTTTTGCTAGATAGCCTTCTACTGCGTGAAATGGCACTCCCGCCATAGGAATAGGCTCTCCAGCTGACGAACCGCGCTTAGTTAGCGAAATATCAAGCAGTTGGGACGCTCGCTTTGCATCATCGTAAAAGAGTTCGTAGAAATCGCCCATGCGGTAGAACAGCAAAATCTCAGGGTTCTCAGCTTTTAGCTTGAGGTATTGCTGCATCATCGGAGTGTGTTTTTGTTCAGCTTTCACAGGTAAGTTCTTTTGTTTATTTCCGTAGCGGCTTAGGATACGTGAATCCCTATCAAGTAAAAAGAGACAAAGGGCATTTTGGCTATGGAAAAAACAACAAAATTGAGCGCAGATTTAGGCGCATTATTGGCTAAACAAGGGCATGTTTTAACGACGGCAGAATCATGCACGGGTGGTGGTGTAGCAACCGCCATTACTGATATTGCAGGTAGCTCAGGTTGGTTAGATAGAGCTTTTGTCACTTACAGCAACGAAGCCAAAATGGAAATGCTGGGTGTGAGAGTGGAAACCTTAGAGCAACATGGTGCCGTGAGTGAGCCCGTTGTGATTGAAATGGTGCAAGGTGCGCTTCAACACTCGAATGCCACTATTGGGGTTTCCATCAGTGGTGTTGCTGGACCGGGAGGAGGCAGTGATGAAAAGCCGGTTGGAACCGTCTGCTTTGCTTTTGCGGATAAGCACGACTGGCTCTTTGTTGAGACCATGCATTTTTCTGGTTACAGGGCGGAAGTTCGTCAACAAGCGGTGATGCATGCATTGACTCGATTGCATCAACATTTAATTTAGAATTTCTTACACTGTCTTAGCCCAGAATTGATAAGGGTTAGAGCCAATCCTTAGAAGCAGTGAACTAAATTTTTTCTATACAGGTATAGACACTGTATGAATCAACAGTATAATAACTTTCATTGCTGAGCAGGTTAGCTGCTTAAGAAAAATGAATTACTATTCGTCGCCCAAAGAAGATGAATAAATCGGAGAAAGTAATGGACGAGAACAAACAGAAAGCGCTCGCCGCTGCGCTAGGTCAAATTGAAAAGCAATTCGGTAAAGGCTCTATCATGCGCCTTGGTGATAACCGAGCAATGGACGTAGAAACCATCTCAACAGGCTCTCTTTCTCTTGATATCGCTTTGGGTGCAGGTGGTCTGCCAATGGGTCGTATCGTAGAAGTCTACGGTCCAGAATCTTCAGGTAAAACAACACTAACGCTTGAGCTTATCGCTGCTGCGCAACGTGAAGGTAAAACTTGTGCGTTTATCGATGCAGAGCACGCTCTGGATCCTGTCTACGCGAAGAAACTTGGTGTTGATATCGATGCGCTCTTGGTTTCTCAGCCAGACACTGGTGAGCAAGCACTAGAGATTTGTGATGCACTAGCTCGCTCTGGCGCTATCGACGTAATGGTTGTTGACTCAGTTGCGGCGCTAACACCAAAAGCAGAAATTGAAGGCGAAATGGGCGACAGCCACATGGGTCTTCAAGCACGTATGCTTTCTCAAGCGATGCGTAAGCTAACAGGTAACCTAAAACAGTCTAACTGTATGTGTATCTTTATCAACCAAATCCGTATGAAGATTGGTGTGATGTTCGGTAACCCAGAAACGACCACGGGTGGTAACGCACTTAAATTCTACGCTTCTGTTCGTCTTGATATTCGTCGTACTGGCGCAATCAAAGAAGGTGACGAAGTCGTTGGTAACGAAACTCGCATCAAAGTGGTTAAGAACAAGATTGCTGCACCGTTTAAAGAAGCCAATACGCAAATCATGTACGGTCAAGGCTTTAACCGCGAAGGTGAGCTGGTAGATCTAGGTGTGAAGCACAAGCTGGTTGAAAAGGCTGGTGCTTGGTACAGCTACCAAGGCGATAAGATTGGTCAAGGTAAAGCGAACGCGTGCAACTACCTACGTGAGCATCCTGAAGTGGCTAAAACTATCGATACTAAATTGCGTGAAATGTTGTTAGCGCCAGCCCTTGCGGAAGCTCCTGAAGCAGGCGAGGCGCCTGAGCAAGCTGGAGAGTTTTAATCCCTTCACAGATTAAAAAGTGATAAAGCCCTGCAATGCGGGGCTTTGTTGTATCTATTGACATCAAAAATCGAATCATCACAAAGGCCATTGAGAGTCTGTACAGCAAAAATACCTTTAGGATCACCATGTACCAAAAGCGCCAGACACCAACATTATCGAGCAAAGAGGCGGCTATCCAACTGCTTAGCCGTCGCGATCATGGTCAGTATGAGCTGTACCAAAAACTGTCGATGAAAGGCTATGAAGCATCAGACATCGAAATCGCGATTAATTTTTGCTTAGACCATAACTATTTAGATGATTTACGTTATGCGAAGAGCCAAATTCGGCAGCATGTATACAAAGGACATGGAGAGCGTCGAATTCGCCAAGAGTTAAACCAGAAACGTGTTGCGGAATCGGTGATTGAGCAAGCCATGGCTGAAGAACCGCAAGACTGGTTTGAACTTGCTAAGCAGGCGGCAGAAAAGAAATTCAAAGGCGTCAAAGCCAAGGACCAAAAAGAATACGCAAAACAAGTCCGTTTTCTACAATACCGAGGCTACAGTTTCGACCAAATTAGCTATGCGCTTGCCTTTGAAGACCAAGATTAGCGTTGATCCAATTGCGCTGATTTTTGTTTTGCTTCAAATTTTTTCTTCTGCTCCCTCTTTTCCTCAAGAAAACTAGTCTCAGCTGTTTGCATGATCTACAATACGGCAAAATTCTAACTCGACTATTTTCAGGAAGAGCTGCATGTACATGAGCACTGACGAGGTTCGTAACGCGTTCCTCAAGTTCTTTGAAAGCAAAGGACACCAAATCGTAGAAAGTTCATCGTTAGTTCCACATAACGACCCAACCCTGCTGTTCACAAACGCAGGTATGAACCAATTTAAAGATTGTTTCTTAGGCTTAGAAAAACGAGCCTATACTCGAGCGACTACGGCTCAGCGTTGTGTACGTGCTGGTGGTAAACACAACGACCTGGAAAATGTTGGCTTTACCGCTCGTCACCACACATTCTTTGAAATGCTAGGCAACTTCAGCTTTGGCGACTACTTCAAAGAAGATGCGATTTCATTTGCTTGGGAATTCCTAACCGAAGTTCTTAAACTGCCTGCGGATCGTCTATTGGTAACCGTTTACGAAACCGATGACGAAGCATTCGACATCTGGAACAAAAAAGTTGGCGTGCCTGCTGATCGTATCGTGCGCATTGGTGACAAAGAAGGTGGCAAGCCTTACGAGTCTGATAACTTCTGGCAAATGGGCGACACTGGTCCTTGTGGTCCATGTACTGAAATCTTCTACGATCACGGTGAACACATCTGGGGTGGTCGTCCTGGCACGCCTGAAGAAGATGGTGACCGTTTCATCGAGATCTGGAACAACGTATTCATGCAGTTCAACCGTCACGCAGACGGCACTATGGAACCGCTACCAAAACCATCGGTAGATACTGGTATGGGTATCGAGCGTATCTCTGCAATCATGCAAGGCGTTCACTCAAACTACGAAATCGATGTATTCCAAACTCTTATCAAAGCAGCGGCTGAAGTCATTGGTTATGAAGATCTATCGAACCAATCGCTACGCGTTATTGCTGACCACATCCGTTCATGTTCATTCTTGATTGTTGATGGTGTGATGCCTTCAAACGAAGGTCGTGGTTACGTACTACGTCGTATCATTCGTCGTGCCGTACGTCATGGTAACAAGCTAGGTGCACAAGGTGCATTCTTCTATAAGCTTGTTGGCGTATTAGCAGAAGTAATGGGTACAGCAGGCGAAGAGCTGAAGCGTCAACAAGCAGTGGTTGAAAAAGTGCTGCGTATCGAAGAAGAAAACTTCGGTCGTACACTTGAGCGCGGTATGGTAATTCTTAACGAAGCATTAGATAACCTAGATGGCAAAGTGCTAGACGGCGAAACGGTATTCAAGCTTTACGATACTTACGGCTTCCCAGCAGACCTCACTAACGACGTTGCACGTGAGCGTGAGTTCGCGATCGACGAAGAGGGTTTCGAAAAAGCGATGGAAGAGCAGCGTCAACGTGCGCGTGAAGCTGGTCAATTCGGTACAGATTATAACGCAGCAATCAAAGTTGATACGCAAACAGAATTCTGTGGTTACACAGGTACTAAAGGTTCTAGTTCAGTCGCTGCGATGTTTGTTGAAGGCAACGAAGTAGATTCACTATCTGCAGGCGATAAAGCCATCATCGTGCTTGGTGAAACGCCATTCTACGCAGAGTCAGGCGGTCAGTGTGGTGACGCTGGTGAAATCCGTACTGAGTCTGGTGTATTCCGCGTTGAGGACACTCAAAAACTCGGTAACGCAATTGCACACCACGGTGTAATGGCAGAAGGCGTTCTAGCGAAAGGCGACGAAGTAGCAACTATCGTTGACGCAGAGCGTCGCGCAGCTATCTCTCTTAACCACTCAGCGACGCACTTGCTACACGCAGCACTACGCCAAGTTCTTGGTGAGCACGTAACGCAGAAAGGCTCATTGGTGAAGGCAGACAACCTACGTTTCGACTTCTCGCATCTAGAAGCCGTAACCGCAGCAGAGTTGAAAGAAGTTGAGCGCCTAGTTAACGCGCAAATCCGTCGTAACCACACGATTGAAACCAACGTGATGGATATTGAGTCTGCTAAGAAGAAAGGCGCAATGGCATTGTTTGGTGAGAAGTACGATGACGAAGTTCGCGTGCTATCTATGGGCGATTTCTCTACTGAGCTTTGTGGTGGTATTCACGCATCAAGCACGGGTGATATTGGTCTATTCAAAATCACATCAGAAAGCGGTATTGCAGCCGGTATTCGTCGTATTGAAGCGGTAACAGGCGAGGCGGCATTAGACGCTATTGAAGCTCAAAACGCGAAGTACGAAGAGAAACTGGTAGAGTCTGCACAGAAAGCAAAAGCACTAGAAAAAGAAGTGCAGAAGCTAAAAGATAAGATGGCAGCCGCAGAAAGCGCTAACATCATGGGCAAAGCGGTTGAAGTAAATGGCACAAAAGTTCTAGTTGCGGCCCTTGAAGGTGCTGATAGCAAGAACCTGCGTACCATGGTTGATGACATCAAGAATCAAATGGGTTCTGGTGTTGTACTGCTTGCAAACGTAACGGGTGACAAGGTTGGCTTGATTGCTGGTGTGACTAAAGATCTCACTGGTAAAGTAAAAGCAGGTGATCTGGTTAAAATGGTTGCAGAGCAAGTCGGTGGTAAGGGCGGTGGTCGTCCAGACATGGCTCAAGCCGGTGGTACTGATGTTTCAGCACTACCAGAGGCAATCAAAACAGTTCAGCCTTGGCTAGAAGAGCGTTTATAAGCTCTTAACTAATAAAATTACGCTCAATCAAGTTTCTTTGATTGAGCGTAATTTTTTTTAGCAACCAAGTGGTTTAATTGACCAAAAGTTAACCGAGTCATTTAAGCTGCTTGGTTTTTGTTGTAACTACTGCTTATATAATTTTTCTCAAAGGAAATATTTAAGATGTAAGCAGTTCTAAAGAGACTTCGGTCTTGGGAAGGTGAAGACTGGTGAAAAAGCCCCTTATCGTGCAAAAGTTTGGCGGAACCTCTGTGGGTTCAATTGAAAGAATCCACCAAGTCGCTGAACACATCATTAAGGCGAAAAATGATGGCAATCAAGTTGTTGTTGTCGTGTCTGCAATGTCAGGCGAAACAAACAGACTGATGGATCTCGCTAAACAGATAGATAGCGTACCTACAGCTCGAGAACTTGATGTTTTGCTCTCTGCTGGTGAGCAAGTGTCAATGGCACTGTTAGCCATGACTTTGAATAAAATGGGTCATGCTGCGCGCTCGCTTACCGGAGCACAGGCGAATATTGTGACGGATAATCAACACAATGACGCAACGATTAAACACATTGATACCACGACAATTATGGGATTGCTTGAGCAAGACCAAATCGTGATTGTTGCGGGCTTTCAAGGTGTGAATGAGAACGGGGATATCACCACATTAGGTCGAGGTGGCTCAGATACGAGCGCTGTGGCACTGGCGGGCGCATTGCGCGCTGACGAGTGTCAAATCTTTACCGACGTTGATGGTATTTATACTTGTGACCCACGTGTAGTGAAAAATGCGCGCAAATTGGCGGTTATCGATTTTCCTTCAATGGAAGCGATGGCAAGCCGAGGCGCAAAAGTATTACATTTACCTTCAGTGCAATTTGCATGGAAGAATAATGTGCCACTACGCGTGCTTTCGACATTTGATGTTAATGAAGGCAGTTTGGTAAAGGGGGAGTCAGGCAATCAAGCCGTCTCTGGTATAGCCATTCAACGTGACCTTGCCATTATCGAAGTCGATAAAGAACATTTATCTAGTGCTACAAAACAATGTCAGATGTTGGGTATAGACATTTGGAATGTGATCGAGGAAGCAGAACGGGCAGGTATCATGATAAAACAAGATGCATGTGCCAAGTTCGATCTGGTGTTCAGCGACAAAATCCGTAATAGTGAAGTGGTAAGCCTGTTGACCGCAGTGGGGCTTGAGGCCAATGGAATGGTAGAGCACGCATGCGATTTGTTGGCAAAGCGAGATATTGAGATCAATTTCAGCGCAACGAATGCACTCACTATGATGCTAGTTTTAGCACCCGAATGTGTGGATACAGCAGCAAACATTCTGCATGATGCTTACATTACGTCTAGTGAAGCATTAAACATTCAACAAAAACATGCCTTTTTAGGCTGATTTTCGCTAACAAGGTAGTTTACGAAAATATAACTTTTGTTGGATAATAGCTTTGTAGCAAGAAAATTTAGAGATTACTCAAGGAGCAAAGAATGCTAATTTTGACTCGCCGCGTAGGCGAAACACTGATGATTGGTGATGAAGTGACTGTAACTGTACTAGGTGTGAAAGGTAACCAAGTACGTATCGGCGTTAACGCTCCGAAAGAGGTTTCAGTTCACCGTGAAGAAATCTACATGCGCATTCAAGCTGAAAAAGGCAATGGCAACGTTGCTTCAGGTAACTACTAAGTCGCTCCTGTTTACAGAGCTTAGTTTGAATGAAAAAGGCTAACCGAAGGGTTGGCCTTTTTAGTCTTTAATGTTTTTGAAGATTTGCGGAAACCATTGTGTTGAGTGTGGCTGTGAATCCGTCAATATTGTTGAATCGCACACCAGGAAGTTGTTTGAAAATAAATGTCTTTTTTTCAGAGAAGACTCTCTTTTTTTCATCATAATAGAGTGGTAAAGTTCGTTTAATAGTCACTTTGATTAAATCAGCAACGGTTAAGTCAGTTTCGTGGATTTTTTCAAAGAAAGTGTTTGACATATTTTCGGTAAAACGTAATATGTGCCTCCGCAAGACGGTGAGGTGGCCGAGAGGCTGAAGGCGCTCCCCTGCTAAGGGAGTATACGGTTTATCCCGTATCGAGGGTTCGAATCCCTCCCTCACCGCCATTCTTGCAATGTTGAAAAATCAACAAAAAAGTGCGTCCTTAGCTCAGCTGGATAGAGTACCTGGCTACGAACCAGGCGGTCGGAGGTTCGAATCCTCCAGGACGCGCCATATCTCTTTTGAGATATAACAATGAAAACGGTGAGGTGGCCGAGAGGCTGAAGGCGCTCCCCTGCTAAGGGAGTATACGGTTTATCCCGTATCGAGGGTTCGAATCCCTCCTTCACCGCCATTCATTGACTGGCCCGATGGCCTTTTTTTTGTTTCGTAAGAAATGAATGTGATTTGCTTCACAACTTCCTAGCAAGAAGATCTGCGCGTCCTTAGCTCAGCTGGATAGAGTACCTGGCTACGAACCAGGCGGTCGGAGGTTCGAATCCTCCAGGACGCGCCACTTATTAAAGGGTATTGCCCTGATATTGACGAAAGTTGATGTCGAAAACTGCGCGTCCTTAGCTCAGCTGGATAGAGTACCTGGCTACGAACCAGGCGGTCGGAGGTTCGAATCCTCCAGGACGCGCCACTTATTAAAGGGTAATGCCCTGATGTTGACGAAAGTTGATATCAAAAACTGCGCGTCCTTAGCTCAGCTGGATAGAGTACCTGGCTACGAACCAGGCGGTCGGAGGTTCGAATCCTCCAGGACGCGCCACTTATTAAAGGGTAATGCCCTGATGTTGACGAAAGTTGATATCAAAAACTGCGCGTCCTTAGCTCAGCTGGATAGAGTACCTGGCTACGAACCAGGCGGTCGGAGGTTCGAATCCTCCAGGACGCGCCACTTATTAAAGGGTATTGCCCTGATATTGATGAAAGTTGATATCGAAAACTGCGCGTCCTTAGCTCAGCTGGATAGAGTACCTGGCTACGAACCAGGCGGTCGGAGGTTCGAATCCTCCAGGACGCGCCACTTATTAAAGGGTAATGCCCTGATGTTGACGAAAGTTGATATCGAAAACTGCGCGTCCTTAGCTCAGCTGGATAGAGTACCTGGCTACGAACCAGGCGGTCGGAGGTTCGAATCCTCCAGGACGCGCCACTTATTAAAGGGTATTGCCCTGATATTGATGAAAGTTGATATCGAAAACTGCGCGTCCTTAGCTCAGCTGGATAGAGTACCTGGCTACGAACCAGGCGGTCGGAGGTTCGAATCCTCCAGGACGCGCCATTTACTGAAAAAGCCTCGCAATTGCGAGGCTTTTTTGTATCTGGACATCAGGAACTATAGCCTAGAGTTGTTAGAGGCGAGGTCCTTCTTTTCCAAAAGCGAATATGTGCTTATCTAAGCAATTTGGAATAAAGTTTCTGCTGTAGTTTGTGAATCTATCCTTACTATCTCTCCTGTATATTGATTTCCGTTTCCTTCACTTCAATTGTTTAAATGTAACTTCTTTGTTTTTTATTTGTTTATTAATTGTTGTTTAATGACATCCTTTTGTTTCTATTAGCTTTTATGTGTAAATCTCGATTTGGTTTTGAAATCCAAATCGCAGTTTTTATTTATGTCCTCCTTTACTCTGTTCGTAAGGAGATAGCAGATTCGCAGTAATTATTTTGTCATGAACTGTGATCTGGGTAGTGAATAAATAATCATTTATCAGGATTATTACAAACCTTCCTTAAACAAAATTGACAAAATTTAACCAATCGAGATAATCCATTGGTCGGGATTTGACGCTATTAAAGTCCTGCACGTTGTCAGGATGACAAAGAAAGGAAGCAACATGACTAATATAGGAAGCCTGCTAGTAGATGCGGCCACCCTGATGCTAACGGGGATGGCGGTCGTATTTATTTTCCTCACTACTCTTGTTTATCTCGTTCGGCTAATGTCGAAATTGGTACCAGAAGAAGTACCAGAGCCGATCGCAGCACCAAAAACAAATACTAATATTCAATCAACCTCTTCAGCTGTTAGTCCACAAGTAGTGGCGGCGATCTCGGCTGCGATTCATAAACATCGCGCCTCATTCGCGAAGTAGCCGAACCAGGATTAAAAAGGAGTTTAAGAGCATGTCTAAACCACTAGCTATTACAGATGTGGTCCTTCGTGATGCCCATCAATCACTATTTGCCACGCGTATGCGTATTGAGGATATGCTGCCTATCGCAGCTGAGTTGGATAAGGTTGGTTACTGGTCTCTAGAGACTTGGGGTGGCGCAACGTTTGATTCTTGTATTCGATTCTTAGGGGAAGACCCTTGGGAGCGTTTGCGTGAGCTGAAAAAAGCGATGCCCAATACGCCAATGCAAATGCTACTGCGTGGTCAAAACCTTTTAGGATACCGCCATTATGCCGATGACGTAGTAGAGAAGTTCGTTGAACGCGCGCATGCTAATGGTATGGACGTGTTCCGTATCTTTGATGCAATGAATGACGTGCGAAACTTCCAGAAGGCCGTAAAAGCAACGGTCGATGTTGGCGCACATGCTCAAGGTACGCTGTCTTACACAACAAGCCCTGTACATAACGCAGACACTTGGGTTGACTTGGCAAAACGCCTAGAGGATTTAGGTTGTCATTCACTGTGTATTAAAGATATGTCTGGCTTACTCAAGCCTTATGAAGCGGAAGAGCTTATCACGCGTATCAAAGCGTCTTGTGATGTGCCATTAGCACTTCATTGTCACGCGACGACAGGCTTGTCTACTGCGACAGCGGTAAAAGCAGTTGAAGCTGGTATTGATATTCTCGATACAGCGATTTCTTCAATGAGTTGTACCTATGGTCACACACCGACTGAAACGGTAGTCGCGATGCTAGAAGGAACCGAGCGAGATACGAATTTGAAGCTCGAGCAACTAGAACCTATCGCCGCGTATTTCCGTGAAGTACGTAAGAAGTACGCGAAGTGGGAAGGTCAGTTGAAAGGTGTAGACTCTCGCATCCTGATTGCTCAAGTGCCTGGCGGCATGCTGACTAACATGGAAGGCCAGTTGAAAGAACAGGGCGCGGCGGATCGCATTGATGAAGTCTTAGAAGAGATTCCTCGTGTACGCGAAGATCTTGGTTTCATTCCATTGGTGACTCCAACTTCGCAGATCGTCGGAACGCAAGCGGTGATTAACGTGCTTACTGGCGAGCGCTATAAGAGCATTACTAAGGAAACCGCTGGTCTATTGAAAGGCGAATATGGTCAAGCGCCAGCCGAGTTAAATGCAGAGCTGCAAGCTCAAGTACTTGATGGCAAAGAGCCTATTACTTGTCGTCCTGCCGATTTGCTTGAGCCTGAAATGGAGACGCTTACTGTTGATCTGATGGAGAAAGCGAAATCAGAAGGTATTAAGCTAGCAAGTGAGCGTGTTGATGATGTACTTACTTATGCGCTTTTCCCTCAAGTTGGTCTCAAGTTCCTTAAGAATCGTGAAAACCCAGAAGCATTTGAACCTGCACCAACGCTAGAAGCCGCGAAGCCTGCCGTACCTGCGGCGCAACCAGCAACTGGCGGCGTAGAAACTTATAGCGTACGTGTTGACGGACAGGTGTATGAGGTGGAAGTTGGTCCTCAAGGCGAGCTAACCTCTGTCGCTCCTTCTGCGGCGCCTGCAAAATCGACGGCACCTAGCGCTCCTTCTAGCGCTTCTGCTGAAGCGGTGCCTGCTCCTCTTGCCGGTAACATCTTTAAAGTGAATGTTCAGCCTGGTGCTGAAGTGGCTGAAGGCGATGTACTACTGATTCTTGAAGCAATGAAGATGGAAACAGAAGTGCGTGCGGCGCGTGGTGGTGTGGTTCAAGAGTTGAACGTTAAAGAAGGCGATGCTGTCACAGTAGGTGCGCCTCTGCTGAGCCTGGCGTAAGGGAGTATCATGGACGGATTGTTAACCCTTTGGGCAGAAACTGGGATCGCTAACTTCGAGTTCGGCCAAATCTGTATGATGCTGGTTGGTTGTACCTTGCTGTTTTTGGCAATCAAAAAAGGCTTTGAACCTTTACTGTTATTGCCGATTGGTTTTGGTGCTATCTTGGCGAATATTCCAAATGCTGGCTTTACTGAGCCTGGCGGCTTGCTCTACTACGTTTACTACATTGGGATTGAATCGGGTGTGTTCCCGTTGTTGATCTTCATGGGGGTGGGTGCGATGACCGACTTTGGTGCTTTGATCGCAAACCCAAAAACGTTGTGGCTAGGTGCGGCAGCTCAGTTTGGTATTTTTGCGACGCTGTTTGGCGCTATTTTGCTCAACTATGTACCTGGCATGGAGTTCTCCATGGCGGATGCATCGTCTATCGCTATCATCGGTGGTGCGGATGGCCCAACGGCGATTTTCTTAGCAAGTAAGTTATCACCAGATTTGCTTGGTGCGATTGCTGTAGCCGCGTATAGCTACATGGCTTTAGTGCCAATCATTCAGCCGCCAATCATGAAGGCGCTAACCACTAAGGAAGAACGTGAGATTCAAATGGCGCAACTGCGTCACGTGGGTAAATGGGAAAAGGTATTGTTCCCGATGGCAGTATTACTCATGACGATTCTTTTCCTACCTTCAGCAACGCCTCTTGTCGGTATGTTCTGTCTTGGTAACTTAATGCGTGAAGCGGGTGTGGTCGATCGTCTATCGAAAACCGCACAAAATGAGCTGATCAACATCGTGACGATCTTCTTGGGCTTAGGGGTTGGCTCGAAGCTGCAAGCGGATCAATTCCTGAACTTAGAAACATTAGGCATTCTAGGGCTTGGTGCGGTTGCGTTTAGTATTGGCACGGGTGCTGGTGTGCTAATGGCTAAGTTGCTGAACAAGTTCTCAAAAGAAGACATCAACCCACTTATTGGTGCGGCCGGCGTTTCTGCGGTACCAATGGCCGCGCGTGTGGTGAACAAGGTCGGCTTACAAGCTAACCCGCAAAACTTCTTGTTGATGCATGCGATGGGACCAAACGTTGCAGGAGTATTGGGATCAGCGGTTGCAGCTGGTATCTTGCTAGCACTTGTCGGCTAGTCATTACCGAAAATGGAATGATCAACCAATTTACAAAATCACGATTAACTTCGGTTAACAAAATGGTTTATAGTCAAAGGGATGCTTTCGCATCCCTTTTTGTTTTCTTGCAGGGAATGGTTTATGGAACACAAACAGATCGTTATCACTGAATTTGGTGATGCCAACGTACTCGCGATTCAACATGCTTCTACACCATCACCACAGCCTGGTGAAGTCTTAGTAAAAGTCGCTTTTTCAGGCGTAAATCCTATTGATGTTAAAACTCGAGCCGGACTCGGTTGGGCAGCTGCGCAGAACAAGGATAATTTACCTTGGGTACCAGGTTACGACATCTCAGGAAAAGTCGTGTCCAGTGGAGAGGGGGCGTCGCGTTTTAATGATGGTGATGAGGTGGCTGGATTTATCGGTTTCCCAGTCCGAGGCGGTGGGTACAGTCAGTACGTATGTGTTCCAGAAGCTGAGTTAAGTCATGTTCCCAGTTCAGTTACTTTAGAGGCAGCAGCAGCATTACCGTTGGCTGGCCAAACTGCGGCACAAGCACTCAGCAAAGCCAATGTGACAGAAAACGATCGCGTACTTATCCTCGCTGGAGCCGGTGGCGTTGGACACCTAGCGGTACAAATCGCGATCGCGACTAAAGCGGAAGTCTTTACAACCTGCAGTGAACGAAATTTAGACTACCTGGCTACCCTTGGCGCTCATGCAGTGAACTATCAATTTGCACCAGTGTCAGAACGTGTTGAAGACGTTGATGTTTTGATTGATTTAGTAGGTGGAGATGCCGCGTTAGATGCGCTTAAATGCCTGAAAGACGGTGCGAGAGTCATCACCGTTCCAACCATCACGGCTGAGCTGATTTGTGAAAAAGCCAAACTCCTAGG
Source organism: Vibrio sp. JCM 18905 (assembly GCF_055393305.1). Lineage (NCBI taxonomy): Bacteria > Pseudomonadati > Pseudomonadota > Gammaproteobacteria > Vibrionales > Vibrionaceae > Vibrio > Vibrio sp. JCM 18905. Next base: position 710,814 of record NZ_AP043880.1, read on the forward strand.
CTTTGAAGCTAACGGCATGTTGGTTGAGCCAGATCCAGCGCAATTAGATACCTTGTTGTACATGGTTGGCGTTGGTTTACTGAAGACTGAAATTCAACAGGTTTATCCGATGAGCGATGTGATTGCTGCTCACCAGCAAGTTGAATCAGGAAGAACCAGAGGCAAGGTGTTGCTTGATATGACATGCTAGAAGCATTTAATACGAGCTTTGAAAGTTTAGCGCTTTGGTTTTCAGATTCAGCATTATGGGTGCTTTTCATGACCGGTTTTCTCAGTGCCACTTTGTTACCTGGTGGTTCTGAGGCGGGCTTAGTTGCCACTCTCTCATTAAATCAATATTCCGTTTCGTCAATTATTATGGTCGCCACTATCGGCAATACGCTTGGTGGCTTAACAAATTATTGGCTTGGCTTGTGGATTCCTAACAAAGCGCAAGAAGAAAAGCACGGTCATACCGCATTAAACTGGCTGTCTAAGTATGGCTATTGGGGATTGTTTTTTAGCTGGTTACCCATAATTGGAGACCCGCTGTGTTTAGCCGCAGGGTGGCTGAGAATGAAGTTTCTGCCTTGCGTGATTTTAATATTTTTAGGAAAGGCTGCCAGGTATAGCTTACTTGCGGCTATCTATCTCGGATTATTTTAAGGAAAGTACATGAAGATGTTTTGGGTTGGCGCGTGCTCACTGTTAGTGATCACGGGCTGTGCATCAAATACGCCAGTTTCATCACTGCCGGAAGGGGTAACTTTCGTCGAGTCATCGAAAGCGGAAGAAGGCAAAGTTAAGATTCCATACCAAAAGTATAAACTTGATAATGGCTTAACGGTGATCTTAGCTCCTGAAGATTCCGACCCATTGGTCCATGTGGATGTGACTTACCATGTTGGTTCGGCTCGTGAAGAAGTGGGTAAGTCTGGTTTTGCGCATTTCTTTGAGCACATGATGTTCCAAGGTTCAGAGAACGTTGGTGACCAAGAGCACTTCAGAATCATCACAGAGGCTGGCGGCACGTTAAATGGTACAACAAACCGCGATCGTACTAACTACTTTGAAACTGTCCCGGCTAACCAGCTAGAGAAAATGCTGTGGTTAGAGTCTGACCGTATGGGCTTTTTGCTGGATGCGGTTTCTCAACGCAAATTTGAAATTCAGCGTTCAACTGTAAAAAATGAGCGAGCTCAGCGTTACGATAATCGTCCTTATGGCTTAATTTGGGAGCGTATGTCTGAAGCGCTATATCCTGAAGGTCATCCGTATTCGTGGCAAACTATTGGTTATGTTGAAGATCTTGATCGTGTTGATGTGAACGATCTCAAAGCGTTTTTCTTACGTTGGTATGGCCCAAACAATGCGACTATCACTATCGGTGGGGACTTAGACGTTGAACAAACTCTTGAGTGGGTAAATAAGTACTTCGGTTCGATTCCTCGTGGGCCAGAGGTTGAAAATGCGCCGAAACAACCTGCAAAACTGCAAGAAGACAAATACATCACGCTAGAAGATCGCATTCAACAACCGATGGTGATGATCGCGTGGCCAACAACTTACAACGGCGAAGAAAGCCAAGCGTCTCTCGATACGCTATCTGAAGTGCTAGGTGGCGGTACAAACAGCGTGCTCTACCAAGACTTAGTCAAGACTCAAAAAGCCGTCGATGCGGGCTCATTCCATGACTGTGCAGAACTGGCGTGTAACTTTTACGTTTATGCAATGGGTGATTCAGGGGACAAAGGCGATCTATCAAAACTGTACGACGAGCTTTTACAGTCACTCAATCAGTTTGCTGAAAAAGGCGTGACAGAAGATCGCCTTGAACAATTGAAGGGTAAGGCGGAAGCGGATGCTATCTTTGCATTAGAAAGTGTTAAAGGCAAAGTAACGCAGTTGGCATCCAACGAGACATTCTTCGGCGATCCTGATCGTCTTGAGCAACAGCTTGAGCAGATCCGCGCAGTGACGCCTGCATCGGTAGAAAAAGCGTATACGGATTTTATCCAAGGTAAGAACAAAGTGACCCTAAGCGTGGTACCAAAAGGAAAAACTGACCTTGTCGTAAAACCAGCGACCTTTGTGACGCCAAAGCGTACGCTACCACAATACGAGAAGATCACTGATGATCAATTGGCGTATCGTCGTGCGACCGATAACTTCGATCGCTCTGTGCAACCGCCTGTAGGGGAGCCAGTGAAAGCGACGATGCCTGAGTTGTACGAGCTTCATTTTAATAATGGCTCGGAGCTGCTTGGCGCGGTTAGCGATGAAACACCAACGGTCATGATGCAGTTTAGTTTACCTGCGGGAACACGTTTTGTTGAAAAGGGCAAAGAAGGTCTTGCCCAATTGACCGCCGCAATGTTGCAAGAAGGCACAACGAAACGTAGTGTCGAAGAGATTCAAGCTGAGCTCGATAAACTAGGTAGTGTCATCTCCGTGAATGCAACGGGTTACACAACAAACATCAGCGTTTCTGCTTTAGAAAAGAACTTAGAGCCGACGTTGAAAATTGTCGAAGAGATGTTGTTGTCTCCTGCATTTAAGCAAGCAGACTTTGAGCGTGTGAAGATGCAAGCTCTAGAAGGTCTTGTGTATGAGCATCAAAACCCAAGTTGGATGGCATCACAAGCGACTCGCCAAGTGCTCTATGGGGATTCGGTCTTTGCTCGACCAAAAGACGGCACGCAAGCAGGTGTCAGTGCACTAACGTTGGATGATGTCCGTGAATTCTACTCGAAGCATTACACGCCACAAAGTGCGCAAATCGTCGTTGTTGGTGACATTGAACAACAGGAAATTGAACAGCAACTGACGTTCTGGAAAAACTGGCAGGATGAAGCTGCGCCATTGTATGCACCGCAAAGCATCGCTGCATTAGGTGAGCAAAAGATCCATCTTGTTGATAAACCAGGTGCACCACAAAGTGTGGTCATGATGGTTCGTCAGGGTATGCCTTACGATGCAACGGGCGATTTTTACCTAAGCCAACTGGCAAACTTCAACTTAGCTGGAAACTTCAATAGCCGCATTAACCAAAACCTACGTGAAGACAAGGGTTACACATACGGCGCTTACGGCTACTTCTCTGGAAATCCAGAAACTGGCTCGGTTGTTTTCACCGCGCAAGTACGAGCGGATGCAACGGTTGCTTCTATCATTGAGATGGAAAATGAGCTAAATGAATACTCGCAGTCAGGAATTACTGATGAAGAGATGAAATTTATGCGTCAAGCGGTCGGTCAAAAAGATGCACTGAAATATGAAACGCCAACACAAAAAGCGGAACTCATCAGTGATATTCTTAAGTACAACCTCGATCAAGATTACTTGCAGCAAAGAAACGCTATCGTAGAAAAAGTCGATAAGCAGACTTTGAATGCACTGGCTCAAAAGTGGTTTGATCCAAATGACTATCAAATTATCGTCGTTGGTGATGCTAAATCACTGCGTCCTCAATTAGAAAAGTTGGGGAAAGACGTAGAAGAGCTTGAAATCATTCGATAGAGTACACATTTAATAGCGGAGAAACGTTTCTCCGCTATTCATCTAGATAAGCGACTTTTCGTGGGTTATTTATCTAGATGCATTAAATATCAATAACTTAGCTTACGCTTGTCCTTTGTGATAAGTGTCCTGCTCCCAATATAAGCGAACCTCATTTTGACTGATTTTGCTGCGCGACTAAAAAAAGTTGCATCAAACCCCGAAGTATTTAAGCAGTTTGGACGCGGTGTTGAGCGAGAAACTTTGCGCTATCGTCAGGATGGACATCTAGCAACAACACCTCATCCAGAGGGGTTAGGCTCAGCGTTCACAAACCAATGGATCACGACTGATTTTTCTGAATCATTGTTAGAGTTCATTACTCCTGTGTCACATGAAATTCCAGAACTGATGGCACAACTGAAAGATATCCATCACTTCACGCAGACAAAAATGGGTGAAGAAAAGATGTGGCCTCTTTCTATGCCATGTTATGTTGGCTCGGAAGAGGATATTCAGCTTGCTCAGTACGGCTCTTCGAATGCAGCAAAAATGAAAACCCTGTACCGAGAAGGCCTAAAACGCCGCTATGGCAGCCTGATGCAAATCATTTCAGGTGTGCATTTTAACTTCTCGTTCCCTGAGACATTTTGGGATGCGCTATACGGCGAGCAAGATGAACAAGCCCGCCAAGATGCTAAGTCTGATGCCTACTTTGCGCTGATCCGTAACTATTACCGTTTTGGTTGGATGATTCCGTATTTCTTCGGTGCATCGCCAGCGTTATGCGGCTCTTTTATTCAAGGTCGTGAAACCGATCTGCCATTCGAAAAAATTGGCGGCACTTTGTATTTGCCGAAATCGACGTCTTTGCGTTTGAGCGATCTGGGCTACACCAATAGTGCGCAAAGTGTACTGAAAATTGGCTTTAACAGCATTGATCAGTATCTGGATGGTTTGAGCGATGCGATTCGTCACCCATCAGAAGAGTTTGCGAAAATAGGCGTCAAAGTGGACGGTGAATACCGCCAGCTTAATTCCAATATTTTACAAATTGAGAACGAGCTATACGCTCCAATTCGCCCGAAACGCGTGTCGAAAAGTGGTGAGAAGCCTTCAGATGCGTTACGACGCGGTGGGGTTGAGTACATTGAAGTTCGCTCTCTAGACGTTAACCCATTCAGCGCAGTGGGGTTGGATGAAGAGCAAGTACGATTCCTTGATCTCTTCCTGACTTGGGCGGCCTTGTCAGACTCGGATCCAATGGACAACTGTGAATTAGAGTGTTGGCGCGACAACTGGAACAAAGTCATTGTTTCTGGTCGTGAAAAAGGGCTAATGCTTCAAATTGGTTGCCAAGGTGAACGTCTATCTCTGCAAGATTGGGCGCATCGAGTGTTTGTCGAGCTGCGTCAGATAGCACAGCAAATGGATATGGCTGCTGGTGGCAGTGCATACCAAGATGTGTGTAATAAACTCGAGACATGGATTGATAACCCAGAACTAACGATTTCAGGTCAACTATTAGAGCTGACGAAAGAGCTTGGTGGGTTAGGTAAAGTCGGCTGTGCGCTTGGCATGAAGTACCGCGAGGAAAATCTAGCTCACGGTTATCAGTACTACTCGCAAGATACGATGGAAACGGAAGTGGCGTCGTCAGTAGAAAAGCAAAAGCGAGCGGAACAAAGTGACACGCTATCTTTTGATGATTTTTTGGAAGATTACTTTGCTTATCTGAAGCAGTAGTGAATAGGTAAAGGTTGGGTGGGATTGAACATTAAACCGTTAGTAGTATCGGTACTCGGAAGCATGTTACTTGCAGGTTGTGCCACGGCACCGCCAAAGCAGCAGAATAATTTATGTGAGATATTTCGAGAGAAATCCGGCTGGTATGATGATGCCAAAGATATGGAAGAAAAGTGGGGAACCCCCATTCATGTCGCTATGGCTATCATTAAACAAGAAAGCAGCTTTCGGCACGATGCGAAACCACCCAAAGACTATTTATTGGGATTTATCCCTTGGGGACGAGTTAGCAGTGCGTATGGTTACGCTCAAGCTCAAGATCCTGCTTGGGAAGATTTCCAAGATGCGACGGGGCAGGGCGGTTCTCGTACCAACTTTGATGATTCAATGATGTTTGTCGGTTGGTATACTCACGAAACGAGGCGCCAACTAGGGATTTCGTTATGGGACCCATACAGTCAATATCTGGCTTATCATGAAGGTCGAGGTGGGTACAAGCGAGGTACTTATAAGCGAAAGCCTAGTTTGATCAAAGTCGCTCGACGTGTTGAACAAACTGCAAAAACTTATGGCTGGCAGCTGAAGCAATGTCGTCAGGAATTGGAAGACAACAGCAGCTGGTTCTTTTAACCCACAGCCTGTTTATGTGCTGTAGGGATGAATGACATTTATCCAGTACCGAGAGGTATTGGAGTTACAATCAGGAGAGATGTAATGCCTTTACTCGATAGTTTTACCGTGGACCACACTCGCATGAATGCACCGGCAGTGCGAGTGGCGAAGACCATGCAGACCCCAAAAGGGGACACGATTACTGTCTTCGATTTACGCTTTACCGCGCCAAACAAAGACATCCTTTCTGAAAAAGGTATCCATACACTAGAGCACCTTTATGCAGGTTTTATGCGCAATCACCTAAACAGCGATTCTGTTGAGATCATCGATATTTCGCCTATGGGTTGCCGCACGGGCTTTTACATGAGCCTGATTGGCACTCCATCAGAGCAGCAAGTAGCGGATGCTTGGATTGCGGCCATGGAAGACGTACTAAAGGTAGAAAGCCAGAACAAGATCCCTGAACTCAACGAATACCAATGTGGCACGGCAGCGATGCACTCTTTAGAAGAAGCACAACAGATCGCGAAGAGCATTTTGGATGCTGGTGTATCGGTGAACAAAAATGATGAACTTGCTTTGCCTGAATCGATGCTAAAAGAGCTGCGCATCGACTAGTTGCTAAAAAACTTATCAAGAAGCATATTTATCCAGAACTAAAAAGAGCCTGACATGATCAGGCTCTTTTCTTTTTATTTCTTATCGTGAGTTGTAGATAGAGGCTATTTTTTCTTTTTAGGATAAACACGAACGAGCTTGATGCGGTTTTCTTCAATCTCAACAAGCTCCATTGGATGACCAGCCACTCTCACGCTTAAATGGCTCTCTGGAATATCTTCCAGGTGCTCCAAAATAAGACCGTTTAACGTTCTTGGGCCATCCGTTGGTAAATCCCATTTCAGGCCTTTATTGATATCTCGGATATTGGTGCTGCCTTCAATGAGGAAGCTTCCGTCACCTTGAGGACTGATTTCATCAGAAAGGCTTGGAGAAATCGAGGTCGTGAATTCGCCAATGATCTCTTCCAGAATATCTTCCAATGTCACCAAGCCAATAATGTCGCCATACTCATCAACAATCAGACCAATACGCTGTTTGTTGCGTTGGAACTTTAACATTTGCACGTTCAGTGGCGTGCCTTCCGGGATGTAATAGACTTCATCCGCAGCACGTAATAGCGTCTCTTTATTGAACTCGTTTTTTTCCAGCATCAGGCGGTAAGCTTCACGCAGGCGCAGCATGCCAACCACTTCATCAATTTGGTCACGATAAAAAACAATGCGTCCATGTGGTGAGTGGGTAAGCTGACGAACGATGGATTTCCAGTCATCATTAATATCGATACCGGTAATCTCATTGCGTGGCACCATGATGTCGTTCACAGTGACGTGTTCAAGATCCAAAATAGACACCAACATGTCTTGGTGTCGGCGAGGGATCAATCCGCCAGCTTCGTTTACTACGGTACGCAGCTCATCGGAACTAAGATGGTCTTCTACCGAGTGATCGGCTTTTACGCCAAGTAAACGAATAAAGCCATTCGTAATAAAGTTAACGAGCATCACCAAAGGCGATAGTAACTTCATCAATATGGTCAGTAGTATACTGCTCGCGTAAGACACGCGTTCAGGGTACAGCGCTGCAATTGTTTTTGGGGTAACTTCAGCAAAAACCAATACAACCATAGTCAGTGCACCGGTTGCGATGGCGACACCTAAATCACCATACAAACGCATACCAATAATGGTCGCGATAGCGGACGCGAGAATATTAACGAGGTTGTTGCCGATAAGAATAAGACCAATCAAACGATCTGGACGGTCTAATAGCCTTTCGACTCGCTTAGCGCCTTTATGCCCATTTTTGGCTAAGTGCTTTAAGCGATAACGGTTCAGAGACATCATCCCTGTTTCTGAGCCGGAAAAGTAACCTGATATGACGATAAGACACGCGAGTAGCGCAAACAAGATACCCGTAGAGATGTCGTCCAAAACGTTGCTGTTCCTTGTAAGTATTGGGTTATATAACGGTTGAGTAAGTCCGTTAAGTCAAAGGGTTAAGGCGTACTGTATTTTATCTAGCCTAAAATATAAAGGATAGGAGCCCTAGAGCTCCTTAATTCAAGATGATTTCTTTCACAAAGCGACTGCCAAAATACGCCAGAGTTAACAGCGTTGCCCCTGCGACAGCGAACCAAGTAACTTTTCTACCACGCCAACCTTTTTGATAATGACCCCAAAGCAGTATTGAGTACACAACCCAAGCGATGAAAGAAAGAATGCCTTTATGCGCTTTACCTTGAGCAAACATATCCTGCACAAAGACAAAGCCAGTAATGAGCGTGCCAGTTAACAATAAATTACCGATCAAAATAATTTTGAATAGCTGACGCTCTACCATTAATAAAGGCGGCAGGTTTGGGTTAATCGCCAAAGATTTTTTTGTTTTCAGTTTGTGATCTAACCAAGCCAGCTGAAGTGCGTAGAGTGCACCGATAGTTAAAGTTGCGTATGAGAACAGCGCAAAAGAAATGTGAATGAGTAGCTTAGGGTCATTCTCTAGGTGCTTGATAAACGTGCTTGGCAAAAATGTGGCAGCAGATAAATTGATGGCAGCAAAGCTATAAACGACAGGCAATAAAAACCACAACCGATTTTTCAACATAGCAAGGCTCATGACCAGAGAAATAATAAAACTGATCAAAGAGGCTACGTTGAGAATACTAAGGTTTTGACCTGCACCATCAAAAATCAGATCACTCAAAATCCACGCATGAAAAACAAGCGCACAGGCAGCACTAGCAAACACTGTTTTTGCTTTGATTCCTGACTGCTGTGAGAGTCCGGGTATGATGGTCGCAATCGCCAAAACATAAAGTATGGCGGCCGCGATGGCTATTAAGCTATCCATGAATCCTAAATATTATTGTGCACAATGAGGAAATTATACCTTGCATTACACTTTGGGGCTACGTTATATCCGACATCAATCGTGAGAGATGAGATATTGAAATTAATAAGTTACCGCACCATATAGAAATAGAGACAAGAATAGAGCAGCGGTACGGGTATGACTCAGACCTTGGCTAATGTATACTCACACTAATTAATCGCCATTTTAGCGAAGAGACAAAGATGTTTGAGAATTTAACGGATCGATTATCCAAAACGCTGAAAAATATCAGTGGCAAAGGTCGTCTGACCGAAGACAACATTAAAGAGACCCTACGTGAAGTACGAATGGCCTTACTTGAAGCTGACGTTGCGCTTCCGGTTGTTCGTGAATTTGTTAACCGCGTTAAAGAAAAAGCGGTAGGTGTAGAAGTTTCTAAATCTCTGACTCCTGGTCAGGAATTTATCAAGATCGTTCAAACAGAACTTGAAGCCGTAATGGGTGAGTCGAATGAGGCTCTAAACCTTGCCGCTCAACCACCTGCTGTGCTTCTTATGGCGGGTCTACAAGGTGCGGGTAAAACCACATCGGTAGGTAAGCTATCTAAGCTTTTAAAAGAACGTGACAAGAAGAAAGTCTTGGTTGTGTCTGCCGACGTTTACCGCCCTGCGGCAATCAAGCAGCTTGAAACGCTGGCATCAGACATCGGTGTTGACTTCTTCCCATCATCACCAGATCAGAAGCCTATTGATATCGCCAATGCAGCGATTGACCATGCGAAGAAAAAATTCTACGACGTATTGATTGTCGATACCGCAGGTCGCTTGGCGATTGATGAAGAGATGATGGGGGAGATCAAAGATCTTCACGCAGCTATCAACCCAGTAGAAACGCTATTTGTTGTTGACGCTATGACGGGTCAAGACGCAGCAAATACAGCAAAAGCCTTTGGCGATGCGCTACCTCTTACCGGTGTGGTTCTAACTAAAGTTGATGGTGATGCTCGTGGTGGTGCGGCACTGTCAGTACGCCATGTAACGGGCAAACCAATCAAATTCTTGGGTGTCGGTGAAAAAACTGACGCGCTAGAACCGTTCCATCCAGATCGTGTTGCTTCACGTATTCTTGGTATGGGTGACGTTCTGTCTTTAATTGAAGACCTACAACGCAACGTTGACCAAGAAAAAGCAGAAAAGCTGGCGAAGAAGTTCAAAGAGAAGAAAGGTTTCGACCTTGAAGATTTCCGTGAACAGCTAGGCCAGATGCAAAACATGGGCGGCATGATGGGCATGATGGATAAGCTTCCTGGCATGTCTCAGCTACCAGACAATGTGAAAGACAAAGTCGATGACAAGATGTTCAAACAGATGGAAGCGATCATCAGCTCCATGACAATGAAAGAACGTCAACGCCCAGAGATTATCAAAGGCTCGCGCAAGAAGCGTATTGCGGCTGGTTCTGGTGTGCAGGTTCAAGACGTAAACCGCTTACTAAAACAGTTCACCCAAATGCAGAAGATGATGAAAAAGATGCAAAAAGGTGGCATGAAAGGCATGATGCGCAACATGCAAGGCATGATGGGCGGCATGGGTGGAGGCGGTGGTTTCAACCCATTTGGTCGTTAATTAATCGATCACGCATAGATTCAGGGTGTTAGGTACGTCACAAACTTTAAATTCAATTTATGTTGGTGAAAAAGTAACTAAAGTCCTTGCATTGCTCCGGGAGAAGAGTAAAATTCCGGAGCTTTATTTTGGCACGAGACCCCAAACTATTTAATTTCTTGAATGGTTTTTGGGGTTAATTTTATTTTTGAGAAAGCAAAGAGGACGACATGGTAACCATTCGTTTGGCACGTCACGGCGCTAAAAAGCGTCCATTTTATCAAATCGTAGTAGCGGACAGCCGCAACGCTGCAACTGGCCGTTTCATCGAGAAAGTTGGTTTCTTCAACCCAACTGCTAAAGGTCAAGAAGAAGGTCTACGTCTAGACCTAGACCGCGTTAACCACTGGGTTGGTCAAGGCGCTTCTGTATCTGACCGCGTTGCTAAGCTAGTTAAAGACGCTCAAAAAGCGGCTTAATTTTTTACTTGAAAAGTAGAAACTAGTTTATGTCGATGAAAGGTAAAGAAACAATGAGCAACGAAAAGATTGTTGTAGGCAAGTTTGGTGCTACTTACGGCATTCGAGGTTGGCTTAAGGTTTTTTCCTACACAGACAATGCTGAAAGCATTTTCGATTACAGCCCTTGGTATATTAACCAAAAGGGCAAGTGGGTTGAGTACAAAGTAGAAAGCTGGAAGCGCCATAACAAAGGTATGGTGGCTAAGCTGGAAGGCATGGATGTTCGTGAAGACGCGCATCTAATGACGAACTTTGAAATTGCTATTGACCCTGCGGTACTTCCTGAATTGTCAGAAGATGAGTTCTACTGGCGCGAATTGTTTGGGATGCAAGTTGTAACCACTAAAGGTTACGATCTAGGTGTCGTTACTGACATGCTAGAAACTGGCTCAAACGATGTTCTGGTTGTTAAAGCAAATCTTAAAGATGCTTTCGGGCAGAAGGAACGATTAATCCCGTTCCTTGAAGAGCAAGTGATCATTAATGTTGATCGCGAAGCTCAACGGATCGAAGTTGACTGGGATCCTGGATTCTAATTTCCAAAATTACAGAGCGAGATAAACATGTGGGTTGGCGTTATTAGCCTTTTTCCAGAAATGTTCCGTTCTGTTACTGATTTTGGAGTAACAGGTCAAGCGGTTAAAAAAGGTCTTTTGTCGATTGAGACTTGGAATCCTAGAGATTTTACTCACGACAAACATCGCACTGTCGATGACCGACCTTACGGTGGTGGCCCTGGTATGTTAATGATGGTTCAGCCTTTGCGCGATGCCATTCATACCGCGAAAGCAGCCTCACCGGGCAAGACGAAAGTCATCTACCTTTCTCCTCAAGGTCGCAAGCTCGACCAGAAAGGAGTGGAAGAACTGGCAACGAATGAGAACTTGCTTCTGATTTGTGGTCGTTATGAAGGGGTAGATGAGCGCATCATTCAATCTGAAGTCGACGAAGAATGGTCGATTGGTGATTTTGTGATGACGGGTGGTGAGATACCAGCCATGACGTTAATCGACTCTGTCTCTCGGTTTGTTCCGGGTGTACTAGGGGATTTCGCGTCAGCAGAAGAAGACTCTTTTGCAAATGGCTTGTTAGATTGCCCTCACTATACGCGTCCAGAAGTATTGGATGACAAAGAGGTACCAGCGGTACTGATGTCAGGCAATCACAAGGACATTCGTCAATGGCGACTAAAACAGTCGCTGGGCCGAACTTGGCTAAGAAGACCAGAGCTCCTGGAAAACCTAGCTCTGACTGACGAACAGGAACAATTACTTGCTGAGTTCATTAGTGAACATAACGCAAAGTAACCTAATTTATTTAGTATCAGTTTATTCTAGGAATTTAAAAAATGAGTAACATCATCAAAGCTCTTGAAGAAGAGCAAATGAAATCAGACCTACCTAAATTTGCACCAGGTGACACTGTTGTAGTTCAAGTTAAGGTAAAAGAAGGTGACCGTGAGCGTCTACAGGCTTTCGAAGGCGTTGTAATCGCAATCCGTAACCGTGGTCTACACTCTGCTTTCACTGTACGTAAAATCTCTAACGGTGAAGGTGTTGAGCGTACGTTCCAAACACACTCTCCAATCGTTGATAGCATCGAAGTTAAACGCCGTGGTGCAGTACGTCGTGCCAAGTTGTACTACCTACGTGAGCGTTCTGGTAAGTCTGCTCGTATCAAAGAGAAACTTGCTAAGAAGTAATGCTATAACTAGCGTTCTCATCTTAAACGGAGTCCTTTTAGGGCTCCGTTTTTTTATTTGTGTAATTAGCTTGCTCGTTTTCTTTTCATCCGACCTGAACTGCCGATGCTCATGCACTGGCATATACTCCGCGCCTCTGCCTTGCTCGAATAAAAATAGCTTTGCTAGGTCATCAAAATAGTCAGAGTTGAAAAGGGGTGAATGAATACCGATTGCAGACCGCAATGGTTAAAATTCATCATTCTGGATAGCGAAGAAGTAGCGGGATTCAGAATCTACTAGCCGAAAGCACTAGTGTTTAAGTCGTCAACTTCAGAAGTGTCCTTACTGTGAGTGGATTCCTGATGTCGCTATGGTTCCTCGGAATGATGGCAAATGATGACCAAAGATTACAGGGCTCTGCGGTTAAAATTCGTCACTCTGGACAGCGACGAAGGAGCGTGATTCAGATTCCCCAAGAAGGAGCCTAGGATATTCCCTTACCCTAGGCCTCAATTTAATACTGGTCTTCAGACCAGCCATCACTGTCGGACATATCGGGGGCGCCTGGGATGGTGTTTTCTTCATCTGCCCATTCACCAAAATCAATCATTTGGCATTGTTTACTGCAGAAAGGGCGATGAGGACTTTGTTCTCCCCATTCTACGTCGGCGCCACATTGTGGGCATTGAACGATGGTAATTTTAGACATAGTTGAGCGTCCCATTACTAATTGGTGTTAAAGGGTAGTATACCTAAATGAATTCAAGATGGCTTATTCAACGCGCTATTGCTGCTACGAAATTTTATCCAATATAAGCGCAATAAAGCGTTGAATTTTAGATTGTGGGGGGTGAGGCTTAGTGTCGCCTTAGCTGCACACAGCAAGTTCAAACTCAATATCTTGTGTGCACGCTTGACCGTTTTCAAACGACATAAACTTGATCGCAAAGCGGTTTTTATGGCCAGAAATCATAGGATAAACGCCATATTCCATTGGGATGTGAAGTCTTAGAATATTAGCTTCATCAGCGTCACTTTGGAAGAAACCCGCACGACCGATTTGAGCTTTAAAATGTCCGGTCTCTCTAGTGAGCTTTAACCACAATGAAAGCGCATCAGACAAGGGCCTTAAGCTTGCTTGCCACTGCTGCGCATCATGCTTTTTGCGTTCAATAGGTAGGTGAAGCCAGTAATGTAACGCTGGCAAATCAAAACAGCATGAACCACCCGGTAGATTAAAGCGTTGGCGGATAGAGCTTAAGAAGCGATCTTCTTTTAGTGCTTGACCAAAACGCTCTGCACCCATCAGTTGGCTATGAACGACATCTATCTCTTGTAGTAGGGTATTTAATGCGTCTTGATCGACGCCATCAACATTTAGCCAATGGCGGTACGACAGCCGTTGTTTCTCTAGATCTTTGGCCAGTTCACTTTTCAACTGGATCTGTTCGAAGATTTCAACCATATCGAATAACGCACGGAAAAACAGTTGGTACTGGTGATTTTCGCTAAACCCAGAGGCCAAGTGAGCCTGACGCAGCAGAGACTCCACTCTTAGATAAATACGAGTTTTCTCATTTAACGGATGTTCAAATTTGTGCGTGGTCATCGACATAAGCCTTTGTGAGTTTCGTTCCTATTTTCGCAGATTTTTCTTACACATGGCTAGGTACTTTTCGTGCAAATCTGTGATTTGAAGCAAAAGATCTGGGTCACTTGGATTATTCTTAACCACATCGTCTGCAAGCGTGAGTCTTTGCTCTCTTGATGCTTGAGAGGCAAGGATAGCGCGAGCTTGTTCTTCACTCACATTGTCTCGTTTCATCGTGCGAGATATCTGTGTATTCGGTTCTACATCGACGACAAGAACTCGATCACACAAACTGTCTAGCTTGTTTTCTACGAGCAACGGCACCACAAGTAACGCATACTCTGAGGTGACTTGCTGCAAATCTTCGATCATCTTTTCACGAATTATCGGGTGCAACAGTGCGTTGAGCCATGCTTTTTCATCTGAGTTTGAAAAGATTTTCTCTCTCAGCTTTGCGCGATCTAAAGTTTGGTCTTCACGAACGATATCGTGACCAAAATGTTCAATAATCGCGTTTAGGCCGGGAGTACCTGGCTCGACAACTTCTCTTGCTACAATGTCGGCATCGACGATATCGATTTTAAATTGTTGTTTGAACAGATTCGCGACGGTTGTTTTTCCACTAGCGATACCACCTGTTAAACCAATAACCAAAGCCATTTACACTCCTAGAACTGAAGTAAAGTACCAGTTTAAAATCTGCTCGCCCCAAATTAAGCTTATCCAACCAGCAATTGCTAAGTAAGGACCGAAAGGAAAAGCTTTTTCAATTCCCTGTTTTTGCAAGCGTAGTTGAATGATGCCAAATACGATGCCAACCACAGAAGAAAGTAGAATGATCATCGGCAGTGACTGCCAGCCCAGCCAAGCCCCTAGTGCTGCGAGTAGTTTAAAATCACCATATCCCATTCCTTCTTTACCAGTAAGTAGCTTAAAGCCCCAGTAAACGGACCAGAGACATAGGTAACCAGCAATAGCACCAATGACAGAATCTTGTAGAGTAACAGGACTTATTTCGACTAATGCTAAGGCAATGCCAGCCCAAGTTAATGGTAATGTTAATTGGTCAGGTAACAACATCGTATCGAGATCGATAAATGTTGCGGCGATTAAGATAAAAGTGAAAAAGAGTAGGGCAACGGTAAAGTAACTAAAACCAAAGTGGTAAGCGACAAAGCCTGAGCAGAACGCAGTGAGCAGTTCAATCAGTGGATAGCGTGCGCTAATGGCTGTCTGACAGTTGTGGCATTTGCCTTTTAAAAGCAGCCAGCTAATCACAGGGACGTTGTCTCGAATACGTATCGGCGTTGCGCACTTCTGACAGGAGGAGCGTGGGACGCTCAAGGTCAGCACTTCTTTAGGAGGTTCTATTTTGTATTCAGGAAATGACTCGGCACATTCGTGTCGCCATTCTAGTTCCATGATTTTAGGTAGTCGATAAATAACCACATTGAGGAAGCTACCCACGATCAGACCGAAGATGGTGGCAAACACAACGAATAGCCAAGGGTAGTACTGGAATACTTCCATATTTGTCTCTTGAGCGATGAGTGAAATCAGCAAGATGCTGTTTTAAAGGAGTTAACAACTCATTCTAGCCCAATACACTCATTAAGTTAAAGATTGGCAAGTACATTGCTGTCACTAATCCGCCAACAACGATGCCTAAAAAAACGATAATTAGCGGCTCTAGAATTTTACTAAGGTTGTCGACGGTGTTATCGACTTCAAACTCGTAGATCGTTGCAACTTTATTGAGCATATCGTCAAGTCGACCAGACTCTTCACCGATCATGACCATTTGTAACACTAATTCAGGGAACACATTACAGTTACGCATGGCAACATACATTGGCATACCTGCGGCGGTATCACGGTAAACTTCTTCTATGGCGAGTTGATAGTGTAAGTTTCCTGAGGTTTTTGATGTGGTTTTTAAACTGGTTAGAATTGGAATACCCGCTGTAAAGCTTGTGGCGAGTGTTCGACTAAATTTGGCGATAGCGGCTTTTGATAATACAGGGCCCAGAACAGGAAATTTAAGCACAGAGCGGTTGAGCATTAAGCGAAAAGAATCTGAACGCTTAGAGAGGATTCTCGCCGAGATGAATAGACTGATAGAGCCTAGTGCTATAAAGGGGCTCCAGTTTTGTGTCCAGGCGGAAAGATCCAACACTTGCCTGGTAAACCAAGGTAAGTCAGCACCAAAACCAACAAACATTTTTTCGAACTCGGGAATGACTTTGGTGAGCATGATAAACGACACGCCTAACGCTACTAGCACTACCATGGCTGGGTAAATCAGTGCTTTGATCACTTTCGCACGAAGCTGCTCATTTTTTTCTCGGTAGGTGGCTAAGCGCTCGAACACTTCCGCTAAGTTACCGGATTGCTCACCTGTTGCGATAAGGTCGGTATAGAGTGGGTCAAAGTGTTCACTTGCAGTGCGCATGGCTTTTGACATGGGCGTACCGGCTTCAACGGCGCGTGTCACGCTCATCAAAATGGATTTCATCTCTGCTTTTTTATGGTTTTCTGAGACCAATTTTAAAGCCTGAACTAAGGGCACACCAGTTATCAACATCGTCGAAATCTGACGGGTGAACACCGTGATGTCTCTGCCTTTCACGCGATGGCTGAGTTTAGTGAGAAACGAGATACTGCTTTTCTTTAACTTCTTGATCTTGATGTGCTGTGCGTCTAGACGCTCGCGTACTTCAATTTCTGTCATCGCGAGAGTTTGTCCAGACGTCTTTTTGCCTGAACTGTTGATGCCTTTCCAGCGGAAGTTTTTAAGTTGTGGTGTAGTGGTTTTCATAGAGGAGACTGCTGATTAAAGGATTAAAAATAAAGTACGCGCTGTAGTTCACTAAAACTTGTGATCCCTTGTTTGAGTTTTTCTATGCCCGACATTTGTAACGTGCTCATACCATTTGCGATGGCGAGTTTTTCTAGTTCATGTACCGACGCGCCTTTAATAAGCGCTTCGGAAAGAAATTCATCAAAGCGCATCACTTCATAAATCCCCGTTCGGCCGGAATAACCATGGGTACACTCATTGCATCCATCGGGATTGGCTTTAAAAATGTTGTCGCTTGCTTGAATTCCGAGATGTTGTAGCTGAACGGTAAGCTCTTGTGATTGTTTGCAGTGCGAGCACAGTTTACGGGCTAAGCGCTGGGCAATAATCAAACTAAGAGATGAGGCCAAGTTAAAGCTTTCTACGCCCATGTTTGATAAACGAATAACCGTTTCAGCCGCAGAATTGGTATGCAAGGTTGAAAGTACTAAGTGACCGGTTTGCGATGCTTTTATGGCGATTTCCGCAGTGTCTAAGTCACGAATCTCACCGACCATGACCACATCGGGGTCTTGACGAAGAAAAGAGCGTAACGCCTCTGCGAAGCCAAAGCCGATCTTGGGTTGTACTTGTACTTGGTTAATGCCCGATAAGTTAATTTCTACCGGGTCTTCTGCTGTGGAAATGTTGATTTCTGGCTTATTGAGAATACTCAATCCAGTGTACAGAGAAACGGTTTTTCCGCTCCCGGTTGGCCCTGTCATCAGAATCATGCCTTGTGGGCGACGCAGCGCATCCAAGTACAATTGTTTTTGTTGTTTGCTATAACCAAGCTTGTCGATATCCAATGACGCAGAGCTGCTGTCGAGCAGTCGTAGTACAATTTTCTCTCCAAATAGAGTAGGTAGCGTGGATACACGCATATCAATTGCGGTGTCTTGATTCAACTTGAGCTTAATACGCCCATCTTGTGGTAAACGTCGCTCTGCAATATCAAGTTTAGAGAGGATTTTGATACGAGCGGATAAGCGGCGACTTAAGTGGCTTGGTGGCTGCTGTGTTTCAATTAAGATGCCATCACAGCGTAGGCGAACGCGGTACATCTTTTCATAAGGCTCAAAGTGGATATCGGATGCGCCTTTGCGCACAGCGTCCAACAGAATTTGGTTTATGTAACGGCTAACAGGAGACTCATCTTGGCTCAAGTCTTCAATGTTGTCGATTTCATCTGCGCCCACGTCAACCAGACTGGCTAACTCTTCTTGGTTGATCTCTTTTAATCCAGACTTTTCTTGCCCAAGTGCTCGGCCATATAAGCGCCGAATCGCAGCGGTCAGCTCGCGAAAATCAGCGAGAACAAGCTCTACTTGCAACCCTGTCGCAAAACGAAAGTCATCTTCTGCTTGTTGGTTCGTCGGGTCGGCAACGGCTAATAACAAAGTTGAAGGCGTGCGCTGGAGTGGGAGTGCGTTATGTCGAGTGATTAATTCACGTAGACCGAGTTGTTGACAAAGCGAAGCGTACTCATACTGAGATAACTCGGGCTGACTCAAACCAAAGAGAGAACTTAAGTGATCAGCTAGCTCGCTTGATGTTAATAATCCAGAACTGAGTAAAGCTTCCGGCATTGAAATGCCAGAAGCTTTGACTTGCTCAAGCAACGATTCTTCTTGGGAAAAGGTCAGTATTCCTGCTTGGCGAAGAACGGTTGAGAGGTTTCTAGACATAATACCTAGACTTAAGGTGTTCCAACATTTCGTTCACAGCCCTTTAAATCATCAGCTAGCATAGTTACCGGTATATCATGCTCACACTTCCACCCTGCACCTGTTCTTGTATACGTAACAACTTGCCCGTTCAAAGTAGCTTCAGCACCGTAAGTAAACGTCGTTGTGCCCTCAGTTTGTACATCACCATCCTTAACAAACGCCAGCGTACCCATCGCACTCATATCTGTAGCGGCACCAAAATCAGCCGCTTGGCCGTCCTCAGGAAATGAGCCTTCTTCTTGAATATACATATCAATATTGGTGAGAAGAGCTCTCGGAATACTCACCCCTGCGTTAGCTTCTGTTTTTATTACATAGCTCTTATATGCAGGTACTGCCAAAGCGCTTAGAATTCCAATAATCCCAACCACAATCATTAATTCAATCAGGGTGAAACCCTGTTGTTTTTTTTGTTTACTGTTTTTCATTTTTAACCCTTAATTAATAATGCTCTTGCATTAGCGAAAGATTATGGAGAGTTAAGGCGAGTTGAAAATGGGGAAGAGATGGGCTCTCGAGTGAGATAAAACTCTTTGGTAGAAAGTTGCATATTGCATGCAGAGTTTTGCGAGTAGTACTATTTTTTAATGGATAAAAAGAAAGGGCCTATTGGCCCTTTTTAATGATGAGTTACTCACAACTCACTGAGTTAGTTGAAGTAATTTGAGATTTGTTGCTTTTATTATTTGAAGCGCATCGAAAGATCCATCGCTTTTAAATGCTTAGTCAACGCGCCTACCGAAATGTAATCGACACCGGTTTCTGCGTATTCTGCGATGGTCTCTAGCGTAATGTTCCCTGAGTTCTCTAAAGCGGCACGACCTGCGTTAATCGCTACGGCTTCACGCATCATTTCTTTCGTGAAGTTATCTAGCATGATGATGTCGGCACCGGCGTCTATCGCTTGTTTCAACTCTTCTAAGCTTTCCGTTTCTACTTCTACTGGCTTGCCCGGGTTAAGCTCTTTCGCTTTTTGGATGGCTTGAGTGATGCCACCACAAGCAATAATGTGGTTTTCTTTAATGAGGTAAGCATCGAACACGCCGATGCGATGGTTAAAGCCACCACCGCATGTCACGGCGTATTTTAGTGCGCTACGCAGACCAGGAATGGTTTTGCGTGTGTCTAGTAGACGACACTCAGTATGCGCGATTTTTTCAGCGTACTCTGCGGTAACTGTTGCGCAGCCAGACAGCGTTTGGATGAAGTTCATTGCGTTACGCTCACCAGTTAACAAGTCACGAGCAGGGCCTGTCAGCGTACAAAGGGTTTGGTTAGGTTCGACTTTATCGCCGTCCTTTACGTGCCATTCAATGCTGACCTTACCACCGAGCTGTTTAAAAACTTCATCAGCCCATGCTTGACCACAGAACACACCATGCTCACGAGTAATAATCGTTGCGGTATTAACCGCCTCGGCAGGGATCAAAGATGCAGTAATGTCGTTATCTGCGTCGACACTGCCACCTAGATCTTCTTTTAAGGTATCAGCGACAGAGCGAGTGATCTCTAAAGGGAGTTGTTGTTTAAGGTATTCTAGGCGTTCTTGAATGTTGTGTGTGTTCTTCATCGCAAATCTTGTCTTGAAAGGGAGATGGCAACGGATGATACTCTCCGGTGTCAATAATTTCAGCAGTTAATTTGCAAAGAAGAGAGGTTGATATGCGCCCAATTATCGAGAATGGCTGGCTGACACAGGCAAAGCATGTTCCGTCACCATTTTTTGATGCCCGCTCTGATATAAACGACATCTCTCTGCTGGTGGTACACAACATCAGTTTGCCTCCTGGGCAGTTTGGTGGACCATATATAGAAGACTTCTTCACTGGCAAGCTAGACCCAAACGCACATCCATTTTTTGAAGTTATTCACAAAATGGGCGTTTCTGCACATTGCTTGATTAAGAGAAACGGCGAGGTTGTTCAATTTGTTTCTTTTCTCGATAGAGCATGGCATGCCGGTCAATCCAGTTTCGCGGGCAGGGAGCGTTGTAATGACTATTCCATTGGTATCGAGCTTGAAGGGACAGAATTTACTGCCTACACAGAAGCGCAATATCAATCACTTGCAAAGATCACTGAGGTAATTATGCAGTCTTATCCCCACATCACCCTGCCACGAATTACCGGTCATCAATATATTGCGCCCTTGAGAAAAAGCGATCCTGGTCTAAGCTTTGATTGGGTGAAATATAGACAGCTTATACAGCGTTGATTTGTAGCGAAAGTGTAAATTCAAAAAAGCGAAATAAATAAGGCATACGATCAGGTATGCCTTTTTTTGATACCAGAAATATTAATGATTGTTAAAAGTTAACTACACTTTTACGCTCGTATACGCCGTTTTGGTGAAGAAATAGACTGATAATTTTGTCATTTTCTGTATTTCTTTTCCAAAATTGCTAGCACGTCGACTTCCCATTTGTATGCTTTATGTAATTGGTCATACCAATTCTATTGCTGTTTTAACAGTCGATTGTTATCAGAGTGTTGGAAGTAAGCTCGTTCTATGATTTAGGTCAATTTTCGGCTGGACAGTGGCGTTTTAATTATGTTAATTTCTGCACCAACTTAAAATTGGTATTACCAATTACCTGCAAGAGTAGAAGAACAATAAATTATGGCTTATCAAAGGATTCGTCAGCCAAAACTCTCTGATGTTATCGAACAAGAGTTAGAAAGGTTGATAGTGGAAGGAACATTGTCTCCGGGGCAACAACTGCCTCCAGAGCGTGAACTGGCAAGACAGTTCGATGTGTCTCGTCCTTCAGTCCGAGAAGCCATTCAACGCTTAGAAGCGAAGCGTTTGTTAACTCGTCGCCAAGGTGGCGGAACATTCGTAAGTGAGAATATCTGGAAGAGCTTTTCAGATCCCTTGTTGAATTTGTTGTCTAGTCATTCTGAAACCCAGCTTGATGTGCTTGAGTCTCGTCATGCAATGGAAGGAATTTCAGCTTACTTTGCAGCTTTACGTGGTACCGAAGAAGATTTTGCGCGTATTCAAGGTTGCCTTGAACGCATTAGCCAAGAGCAAGCAAACAACGATATCGAAGCTGAATCTGCGGAAGTAATGCAATTTTTGATCGCTTTGACCGAAGCCGCGCACAACGTGGTTTTGTTGCACATTGTTCGAAGCTTAGCACCTTTGCTTGAGCAAAATATTCTACAAAATTTTAAATTACTACGTCGCCGCCCAGAAGCGGTCGAGAAAGTCAGTAAACACCGAGCCAATATCGTGGATGCGATTGTTTCTGGTCAGCCTGAAAAGGCGCGAGAAATGTCCCACTCGCACTTGGCTTACATCGAAGAAACATTGTTGGATTTGACTCGAGAAGAGTCTCGACGAGAGCGTTCTCTGCGTCGAATTCAGCAGGGTAACGACTCGTAAGAGCGTTACTTAAATAAGTAGATCCAACCAACAGAAGGATAGATCGCCATGTCTGATATGAAGCATGACGTAGATGCACTGGAAACTCAAGAATGGCTACAAGCGCTTGAGTCAGTTGTACGTGAAGAAGGTCTAGAGCGTGCTCAATTCCTATTAGAGCAAGTTCTAGACAAAGCACGTCTAGACGGTGTTGATATGCCAACAGGTATCACAACTAACTACATCAACACGATTCCTGCAGACCAAGAACCAGCATACCCAGGTGACACAACACTTGAGCGTCGTATTCGCTCAATTATTCGTTGGAACGCTATCATGATCGTTCTACGTGCATCTAAGAAAGACCTAGAGCTAGGCGGCCACATGGCGTCTTTCCAGTCTTCTGCTGCGTTCTACGAAACATGTTTCAACCACTTCTTCCGTGCGCCGAACGAGAAGGACGGTGGCGACCTAGTTTACTACCAAGGTCACATTTCACCAGGTATCTACTCACGTGCATTCGTTGAAGGTCGTCTAACTGAAGAGCAGCTAGACAACTTCCGTCAAGAAGTAGACGGCAAAGGTATTCCTTCATACCCGCACCCTAAACTGATGCCTGAATTCTGGCAGTTCCCGACAGTATCGATGGGCCTAGGTCCAATCGCTTCTATCTACCAAGCTCGTTTCCTTAAGTACCTAGAAGGCCGTGGTCTGAAAGATACTTCAGAGCAGCGCGTTTACGCGTTCCTAGGTGACGGTGAGATGGATGAACCAGAATCACGTGGTGCTATCTCTTTCGCTGCGCGTGAGAAACTAGACAACCTATGTTTCCTAATCAACTGTAACCTACAGCGTCTAGATGGCCCTGTAATGGGTAACGGTAAGATCATTCAAGAACTTGAAGGTCTGTTCAAAGGTGCTGGTTGGAACGTAGTGAAGGTAATCTGGGGTAACAACTGGGATTCACTACTAGCTAAAGATACTTCTGGTAAGCTTCTACAGCTTATGAACGAAACGATCGATGGCGACTACCAAACATTCAAATCAAAAGATGGCGCGTACGTACGTGAGCACTTCTTTGGTAAGTACCCAGAGACAGCGGCACTTGTTGCTGACATGACTGATGACGAAATCTTCGCACTTAAGCGTGGTGGTCACGAGTCTTCTAAGCTATACGCGGCATACAAAAACGCGGCAGAAACTAAAGGTCGTCCAACAGTAATCCTAGCTAAGACTGTTAAAGGTTACGGCATGGGTGAAGCGGCTGAAGGTAAGAACATCGCGCACCAAGTTAAGAAGATGGACATGACTCACGTACTACACCTACGTGATCGTCTAGGTCTACAAGACATCCTAACTGACGAAGCTGTGAAAGAACTTCCGTACCTGAAACTTGAAGAAGGTTCAAAAGAGTACGAATACCTACACGCTCGTCGTAAAGCGCTACACGGCTACACACCACAGCGTCTACCAAAATTCACTCAAGAATTCATCGTTCCTGAGCTAGAAGAATTCAAGCCACTACTAGAAGAACAGAAGCGTGATATCTCTTCTACTATGGCATTCGTACGTGCGCTAAACGTTCTACTTAAGAACAAGAACATTGGTAAGAATATCGTTCCTATCATTGCTGACGAAGCGCGTACATTCGGTATGGAAGGTCTGTTCCGTCAAATCGGTATCTACAACCCGCACGGCCAAACTTACACACCGGAAGACCGTGGCGTTGTTTCTTACTACAAAGAAGCGACTTCAGGTCAGGTTCTACAAGAAGGTATCAACGAGCTAGGTGCTATGTCTTCATGGGTTGCTGCTGCGACTTCATACTCGACAAACGACCTACCAATGATCCCGTTCTACATCTACTACTCAATGTTCGGCTTCCAACGTGTTGGCGACATGGCGTGGATGGCTGGTGACCAACAAGCACGTGGTTTCCTACTAGGTGCAACTGCGGGTCGTACAACGTTGAACGGTGAAGGTCTACAGCACGAAGACGGTCACTCGCACATTTTGGCGGGTACGGTTCCTAACTGTATTTCTTACGACCCAACATTCGCGTACGAAGTAGCAGTAATCATGCAAGACGGTATCCGTCGCATGTACGGTCCAGAACAAGAAAACGTGTTCTACTACCTAACGCTAATGAACGAAAACTACGCAATGCCAGCAATGCCAGAAGGCGCTGAAGAAGGCATCCGTAAAGGTATCTACAAGCTAGAAACTTACACTGGCGACAAAGCGAAAGTTCAGCTAATGAGCTCTGGTACTATCATGAATGAAGTACGTAAAGCAGCTCAAATCCTAAGCGAAGATTACGGTGTTGCTTCTGATGTTTACTCTGTAACGTCATTCAACGAACTAACTCGCGATGGTCAAGATGCAGAGCGTTTCAACATGCTTCACCCAGAAGCGGAAGCGAAAGTACCTTACATCCAAACAGTAATGGGTACTGAGCCTGCAATCGCAGCAACTGACTACATGAAGAACTACGCAGAGCAGGTTCGTGCATACATTCCTGCTGAGTCTTTCAAAGTTCTTGGTACTGATGGCTTCGGTCGTTCAGACAGCCGTGAAAACCTACGTCGTCACTTCGAAGTGAACGCAGGTTACGTAGTAGTAGCAGCGCTAACTGAACTAGCGAAACGTGGCGAAGTTGAGAAATCTGTAGTTGCAGAAGCAATTAAGAAATTCGACATCGACACAGAGAAAACAAACCCGCTATACGCTTAATTAAGAAGGTAGATAAGAAATGGCAATCGAAATTAATGTACCAGACATCGGTGCGGATGAGGTTGAAGTTACTGAGATTCTTGTAAGCGTTGGCGACAAGGTTGAAGAAGAGCAGTCTCTGATCACAGTTGAAGGCGATAAAGCTTCTATGGAAGTTCCTGCTTCTCAAGCGGGTATCGTTAAAGAAATCAAAGTTGCAGAAGGCGACAAGGTTTCTACTGGTTCTCTAATCATGATTTTCGAAGCCGAGGGTGCAGCTGGAGCTGCACCTGCTCCTGCGGCAGAAGCAGCTCCAGCAGCAGCTCCAGCTCCAGCAGCAGCGGCAGCAGAACTAAAAGAAGTTCACGTACCAGACATCGGTGGTGATGAAGTAGAAGTTACTGAAATCATGGTTGCCGTTGGTGACAGCATCGAAGAAGAGCAATCTCTTCTAACTGTTGAAGGCGACAAAGCTTCTATGGAAGTTCCAGCGCCATTCGCAGGTACGCTAAAAGAGATCAAAGTTGCAGCTGGCGATAAAGTATCGACTGGCTCACTTATCATGGTATTCGAAACAGCAGGTTCAGGCGCTCCAGTAGCACCAGCGGCAGCTGAAGCTCCTGCGGCAGCAGCTCCAGCAGCGTCTGCGGCAAAAGAAGTGAACGTTCCAGATATCGGCGGCGACGAAGTTGAAGTTACTGAGATCATGGTTGCCGTTGGCGACACAGTGGAAGAAGAGCAATCTCTAATCACTGTTGAAGGTGACAAAGCTTCTATGGAAGTTCCTGCACCATTTGCTGGTACGGTTAAAGAAATCAAGATTGCAGCTGGCGACAAAGTGTCTACTGGCTCACTAATCATGGTATTCGAAGTGGCGGGCGCAGCTCCAGCTCCAGCAGCGGCTCCAGCTCCAGCAGCGGCTCCAGCTCAAGCAGCAGCACCTGCCGCTCCGGCTCCTAAAGCAGAAGCTCCAGCGGCAGCAGCTCCAGCAGCGACTGGCGATTTCAAAGAAAACGACGAGTACGCTCACGCGTCTCCAGTTGTTCGTCGTCTAGCGCGTGAATTTGGCGTTAACCTATCTAAGGTTAAGGGTTCTGGTCGTAAGAGCCGTATCCTAAAAGAAGACGTTCAAGCTTACGTGAAAGATGCACTTAAGCGTCTTGAGTCTGGTGCAGGTGCAGCAGCATCTGGCAAAGGCGACGGCGCGGCTCTTGGTCTACTACCATGGCCAAAAGTGGACTTCAGCAAGTTTGGTGAGACAGAAGTTCAACCGCTATCTCGCATTAAGAAGATCTCTGGTGCAAACCTACACCGTAACTGGGTAATGATCCCGCACGTTACACAGTGGGATAACGCAGACATCACGGCTCTTGAAGCATTCCGTAAAGAGCAAAACGCGATTGAAGCGAAGAAAGACACTGGCATGAAGATCACGCCACTTGTGTTCATCATGAAAGCGGTAGCTAAAGCGCTTGAAGCGTTCCCAGCGTTCAACTCTTCTCTATCAGAAGACGGTGAGAGCCTAATTCTGAAGAAATACGTGAATGTTGGTATCGCGGTAGATACACCAAATGGTCTAGTTGTTCCTGTATTTAAAGACGTGAACAAGAAAGGCATCTACGAGCTATCTGAAGAGCTAATGGCGGTTTCTAAGAAAGCACGTGCTGGTAAGCTAACTGCGGCTGACATGCAAGGTGGCTGTTTCACTATCTCTAGCCTAGGTGGTATCGGCGGTACTGCGTTTACTCCAATCGTAAACGCGCCAGAAGTTGGTATCCTAGGTGTGTCTAAGTCAGAGATGAAACCGGTATGGAACGGTAAAGAGTTTGAACCGCGTCTACAACTTCCACTATCTCTATCATACGACCACCGTGTGATCGATGGTGCTGAAGGTGCGCGCTTCATCACTTACCTAAACTCATGTCTATCTGACATTCGTCGTCTAGTTCTGTAATAGAAATTAGATGAATGAGAGGCGGCAACTTAGCCGCCTCTGCTAATCATAATTACCGACAATTTGGTTATCAGCCTTGCTTCGTTCAGGGTTTTCACAATCGAATTGTTGTCTAGCTCACAGGCTAAATTGATTTACTTTTCACACCATTAACATCTCTGTAAACTGTTAGCGGTCTGAAAATAACTGTTTAAAACAAATCTCTCTTAAACATAAAAAATCGATACCCACTCAGCCTGTTAGGGATAATGACTACAAGAGGTCAAAATGAGCAAAGAAATTAAAGCCCAAGTTGTTGTACTTGGTTCTGGTCCTGCTGGTTACTCCGCTGCATTCCGTTGTGCGGATTTAGGTCTTGAAACTGTACTAGTTGAACGTTACAGCACGCTTGGCGGTGTATGTCTGAACGTGGGTTGTATCCCATCTAAAGCACTGCTTCACGTTTCTAAAGTAATTGAAGAAGCGAAAGCGATGGCTGACCACGGCGTTGTGTTCGGTGAGCCTCAAACAGACATCAGCAAAATCCGCATCTGGAAAGAAAAAGTTGTTAACCAACTAACTGGCGGCCTAAGCGGCATGGCTAAGATGCGTAACGTAACAGTAGTTAACGGTTACGGTAAGTTCACTGGCCCTAACTCTATCCTTGTAGAAGGCGAAGGTGAGCCAACAGTTGTTAACTTTGACAACGCAATCGTTGCGGCTGGTTCTCGTCCAATCAAACTGCCATTTATCCCGCATGAAGACCCACGTATTTGGGACTCTACTGACGCTCTTGAACTAAAAGAAGTGCCAGAAAAACTGCTTATCATGGGTGGTGGTATCATCGGTCTAGAAATGGGTACGGTTTACCACTCTCTAGGTTCTAAAGTTGAAGTTGTTGAAATGTTTGACCAGGTAATTCCTGCAGCAGACAAAGATATCGTGAAAGTATTTACTAAGCGTATCAAAGACAAGTTCAAGCTAATGCTAGAAACGAAAGTAACAGCAGTTGAAGCAAAAGAAGACGGTATCTACGTTTCAATGGAAGGCAAGAAAGCGCCAGCTGAAGCTGAGCGTTACGATGCGGTTCTAGTAGCTATCGGTCGTGTACCAAATGGTAAGCTAATCGACGGTGAAAAAGCGGGTCTAGAAATTGACGAGCGTGGCTTCATCAACGTTGATAAGCAAATGCGTACTAACGTTCCTCACATCTTCGCGATCGGTGATATCGTTGGTCAACCAATGCTTGCTCACAAAGGTGTGCATGAAGGTCACGTAGCTGCTGAAGTTATCTCTGGTAAGAAGCACTACTTCGACCCTAAAGTTATCCCTTCAATTGCGTACACTGAGCCAGAAGTAGCTTGGGTTGGTAAGACTGAAAAAGAAGCGAAAGAAGAAGGCATCAAGTACGAAGTGGCGACATTCCCATGGGCAGCATCAGGTCGTGCAATCGCATCTGACTGTGCAGACGGTATGACTAAGCTAATCTTCGACAAAGAAACTCACCGCGTAATCGGTGGTGCTATCGTTGGTACTAACGGTGGTGAACTACTTGGTGAAATCGGCCTTGCAATTGAGATGGGCTGTGATGCAGAAGATATCGCTCTGACTATCCACGCTCACCCAACTCTACACGAGTCTGTAGGTCTAGCTGCTGAAGTATTTGAAGGTTCAATCACTGACCTGCCAAACAAAAAAGCAGTTAAGAAGAAGTAAGCTTTTTCTGACTTAATGATAGAAACCGCTGCATTGCAGCGGTTTTTTTATGTTTGTTAGGTAGGAATATAAACTTGTGCTCGGCTGACAGCAGACAATAAAAAGCCCACCAAACGGTGGGCTGACATATATTGCGAGTTAAGCTTTAGTGTTCACGGTTGTAAATGCAAAGCATGTCTAAGTATGAACTAACAAGGTGCTTAAGTTCCGCTTCACTTTTTGCACGGTTCGCTTGGACAAACAGTGAGTAACAAATACCGTGGAACAAGTTTGCCAAGTGTTCTGAATCGTGCTGATCACACACTTCGCCACGTTCAATCGCTTTAATGAACATGTTTTGTACCAGCAACTGGTTAGTACGGTTAGTTGAAACAAACAATGGCCATACTTCGTCACGTGTTGAAGCACTCCACTCGAACCAAACTTTTAGCCAGTGACAATCTTGGCTGACAAGCTCGATCATCGCATTAGTAATATTGGCGATGTTTTCACGCGCGTGTAGGTCTAAGTCAATGTTATCCGATAGGAAGTTCGAGAACTGACGTACGACGTGATTGAGTACTTCATCCACTAAGTCTTCACGAGTCGGGAAGTAGTTAAAAACGGTCGCCACAGAAACTTGAGCAATTTCTGCGATATCTGCATGACCACCACGACCGATGCCGCGGCGCGCAAACACTTCCAATGCGATTTCCATTAACTGTTGCTTACGCTTAATCGGGGAAAGCCTAGTTCTAGGTCTCTTTGCAATTGAGTCCATATCCATTTTCCTTGCCATTTGAGTTGATATTGGGGGTAACCCCCTAATTGATTATTTTAATAGTTGCTTAAAGCAGTGATGAGTGTAATGGTGCATATCAACAAGGTCAACATCTGTAGAACAATTTATATACAGTAATGTCATTATTATTGATAAAATTAGCTATGAACTTTATAAAACTAAGACCTTCTTCCAAGATTTTTTGGCAACAGGATGTGACTTTCAACCCAATGAACGTGGTGATACACTACACGCCGTAAGATTAGGTGATCGTTTGCGTGCGACTTACCTCAACCCACAAATTAGATTGAGCACAGTATGAAACATACAATAGAAGTCATGATTTCTGAGCAAGAAGTTCAGGAACGAGTTCGTGAATTAGGCAAACAAATTACAGAGCGTTATCAAGGTAGTGAAGATCTTGTGTTGGTAGGCTTATTGCGTGGCTCATTTGTATTTATGGCAGACTTGGCACGTGCTATCGAACTGACTCACCAAGTTGATTTTATGACAGCGTCAAGCTACGGCAACACAATGGAAAGTTCACGTGACGTTCGTATCTTGAAAGATTTGGATGATGACATCAAGGGCAAAGACATTTTGCTTGTTGAAGACATCATTGATACAGGTAACACACTAAATAAAATCCGTGAGATCTTATCACTGCGTGAGCCGAAGTCTATCGCGATTTGTACGCTCCTAGATAAACCATCTCGTCGTGAAGTGAATGTTCCTGTGGATTGGATTGGTTTTGAAATCCCAGATGAGTTTGTCGTTGGTGTGGGTATTGATTACGCGCAGAAATACCGCCACTTACCATACATCGGTAAAGTTGTACCTCAAGAATAATCATTGAGAGCAGCATTAAAAATATAAAAAAACGCCCATCTCAGATGGGCGTTTTTTGTTCAATTTTTAGATGTAGCTTAGCGACAAAGCAGCTTGTTGTCTGTATTTAGAATCGTCGAAAGGGCTTTCTGATAAGACGCTTCTACGGTTTCCTTAGAGTTAGAACGAATGCCTAAGTACTCTAAACGACCATCTTCAATGCCGTATACCACGCCATGAATTTCAACATCTTGCCCACGCTCCCAAGCGTTTTGCAGGATGGTTGAGTTACCCAAGTTGTACACTTGCTCTGCGACATTAAGCTCGCCTAGTTTATCCGCTCGATCTTGCTGCGGCATTTGATCTAGGTAAGTGCGGTGTTTGAAATAGATATCTCTGATATGTAACAGCCAATTATTAATAAGACCTAGCTTAGGGTTATCAATGGCAGCGTTTACGCCACCACAGCCATAGTGTCCACAGACAATGATGTGCTTAACCTTAAGAACGTCTACGGCGTATTGAACGACGGACAGACAGTTGAGATCAGTATGGATGACTTGGTTTGCAACATTCCGATGAACGAATAGTTCACCCGAGTATAGTCCGGTTAGTCGCTCGGCAGGGACACGGCTATCAGAACAGCCAATCCAGAGAAAATCGGGCTTTTGACCCTCTGCGAGTTTTGCGAAGTATTCAGGTCGATCAGATTTGATCTCTTGAGACCATTTTGAATTGTTTTCAAATAACTGTTTAATTTCCGGCATCTTGCAAACTACTTCCCTTAAAAGACAAAAGCGCTGCCGCTTATATGAACATGCAAGCGATCAGTGTTGTAACTATACACAATGTTACAATTTCGATCCCGTTAAATATTCGTCAGACAGGACTCATCTGACTAGTTTTCATCAATAAAAACGTAAAATTAGGCCTAATTATTTGTGGTGTGAATTTAGCCTTAATCTATTTATGGTTTAAATTTTCGCCTGGCTCGTTAAAGTAATGACATTTTACTTTTTAAAATTGAATGCAGGGAAATCAGCAGTGTTCGGTAGTCGTTTTGAAGATATTAATTTCAAAGGGGATGTATTTGGCGGGGTAACCACGGCGATTATCTCTCTTCCTTTGGCGTTAGCGTTCGGTGTTGCATCCGGTGCAGGGGCAGAAGCAGGCCTCTGGGGCGCAATAATGGTCGGTTTGTTTGCTTCGTTGTTTGGTGGTTCTAATACGTTAATATCAGAACCAACAGGGCCAATGACGGTAATCATGACCGCTGTGTTAACCAGTATGATGGCGAAGTATCCAGAAACGGGCATGGCCATGACCTTCACGGTTGTTATGATGGCTGGCGCGTTCCAAATCCTATTAGGGACGTTAAAACTGGGTAAATACGTTACCTTGATGCCTTATAGCGTGATTTCGGGCTTTATGTCAGGGATTGGCGTGATTCTTATCATTTTGCAGCTATCACCTTTGATGGGGCATGCTGCTCCTTCTGGAGGAGTGCTCGGAACATTATCTGCTTTGCCGGAGACCATTTCTAACCTTAAGTTCAGTGAACTGTTTTTAGGTCTACTAACTTTGGGTATTCTCTTTTTCTTCCCTAAGCAGTATCGAAAATATGTACCAGCGCAACTCGTGGCGTTGGTTGCGGTGACTTTGTTGTCTGTGATGCTCTTCGATACGGAAGATATTCGTCGTATCGGTGAAATCCCGGCAGGATTGCCTTCTCTCGTTGCGCCTCATATTGATCCAGATATGTTTGTTGAGATGGTTATTGATGCGTTGGTGCTCGGCACCTTAGGTTGTATCGATACTTTGTTGACGGCGGTTATCGGTGACTCCTTGACTCGTAAAGAGCACGACTCAGACAAAGAACTGCGAGGCCAAGGTCTTGCCAACATGATCTCAGGCTTGTTCGGTGCACTACCTGGCGCGGGCGCAACGATGGGCACGGTGACTAACATTCAAGTTGGGGCTCGTTCGCCATTGTCCGGTGTGATTCGTGCACTTATGCTTGCATTGGTCGTATTGGTTGCTGGTGGATTAACGGAGCCGATCCCAATGGCTGTGTTGGCTGGCATTGCAGTATATGTCGGCTTTAACATTTTGGATTGGAGTTTTATTCAACGAGCACACAAGGTTAGCTTTTCCGGAATGGCGGTAATGTATGGCGTTATGTTGCTCACAGTGTTTGTTGATCTTATCGTTGCCGTGGGCTTGGGCGTCTTTATTTCCAACATTATTATCATTGAGCGTCTGAGCCGAGAACAGGCGAGGCAAGTGAAAGCGATCAGTGACGCGGATGAAGA
The DNA here is from genome assembly GCF_055393305.1 of Vibrio sp. JCM 18905. NCBI lineage: Bacteria > Pseudomonadati > Pseudomonadota > Gammaproteobacteria > Vibrionales > Vibrionaceae > Vibrio > Vibrio sp. JCM 18905. The sequence continues at coordinate 743,140 of NZ_AP043880.1, forward strand.
CGATGTGCCGCTAACTGACAGCGAGCGTGGCTTGCTGGATCGCGCCAATGGCAAAGTACTGTTCTTTTATCTTTCGGGTCCAATGATCTTCAGTGTTTCTAAAGCCATTTCACGCCAGCACTCCAGTATTTCGGATTATGATGTGATGATTCTCGATCTTACCGATGTACCTATGATTGATGTTACTGTCGGTTTAGCGTTAGAAAACGCGATTAAAGATGCGCTCGATGCTAATTGTGCCGTGTATTTGTTGTGTCCAAATGAGCGCACGCGAGAACAGCTAGAAAAGTTCCACGTCATTGATCTTGTCCCGAATGACAATATGTACCAATTCCGTTATGAAGCATTAAATGCGGCGGTAGCACATGTCGAGGCGGACCAGTATCAGCGTATAACGGCGTAATCACTCTGATCGTTAAAAACGCAACAGCACTTTGTTGCGTTTTTTGTTCCCTAACTTTTGCCTTACTTGCAGATAACCTTTACGTTGATAAGGACTATATTTCCAATATTATCGAAAGGTTTAATTGTAATCATCGTTATTCAACGATAAACTGATGGACCTCCAGTACAATACCCAAGGCGATTTCGTAGTAAACCGCTGATAAACATCGAGTCGGTATTAGTAATCACAAACAAACGGCAATCACGACCTTATGTACGCATTAGAAATTGAACAGCTGCGCAAGACGTATGCAGGTGGCTTTGAGGCGTTAAAAGGTATTAGTCTCCAAGTGAAAAAGGGTGACTTCTACGCGCTTCTGGGTCCCAATGGTGCAGGAAAATCGACCACGATTGGCATCATCTCCTCCTTAGTGAACAAAACTTCTGGGACGACGAAAGTTTTCGGTTATGACATTGATACCGACCTTGAATTGGCCAAACAGAATTTAGGCTTGGTGCCACAAGAGTTCAACTTCAATCAGTTTGAAACTGTTGAACAAATCGTGATGCAGCAAGCGGGCTATTACGGTGTGTCTAAAGTATTAGCCAAAGAACGAGCTGAAAAGTACCTGAAAAAACTCGATTTATGGGAAAAACGTAAAGAGCGTGCCCGTAATTTATCTGGCGGGATGAAGCGCCGTTTGATGATCGCCCGAGCTTTGATGCACGAACCGCAGTTGCTCATTTTGGATGAACCAACGGCTGGGGTGGACATTGAACTACGCCGCTCAATGTGGGAATTTCTGAAAGAGATCAACCAAGAGCAAGGGATTACGATTATTTTGACGACGCACTACCTCGAAGAAGCGGAGATGCTGTGTCGAAATATCGGCATTATCAACCGGGGTGAGTTGATTGAAAACACCACCATGAAGGCGTTGCTAGGTAAGTTAAGCGTCGAGACATTTATCCTAGACATTGAATCTGAAGGCGAGGTGCCTGAGCTTGAAGGCGTCAATCGACAAAGTATTGTTGATGGCTCTTTAGAGATAGAGCTAGATAAAAGCCAAGGATTGAATTCAGTGTTCAGTCAGTTAACAGAGCATGGTATTAAAGTTCTTTCAATGCGTAACAAAGCCAACCGACTGGAAGAGTTGTTTGTCAGCATTGTAAGAGAAGGGAGTAAGTAAATGTACGGTTTATATTGGACGGCATTTCGTAGCTTGCTGAGCAAAGAGATCACCCGTTTTACGCGTATTTGGGTGCAAACTTTAGTACCGCCAGCTATCACAATGACACTGTACTTCATTATTTTCGGTAATCTTATTGGCTCTCGAATCGGTGAGATGAGCGGCTTTAGCTACATGGAGTACATAGTTCCAGGTTTGATCATGATGTCGGTGATCACCAATTCATACTCGAATGTGGCGTCTTCGTTCTTTAGTGCAAAACTACAGAAGAACATTGAAGAGCTGCTGGTGGCACCGGTGCCAAATTACGTGATTATTGCTGGATACGTAATGGGCGGTGTGACTCGAGGTTTGTTAGTAGGCGCTATTGTTACCTGTGTGTCTCTATTGTTTGTGGATCTGCAAGTTGAACACTGGGGCATTATTGTTGCAACCGTCTTCATGACATCCGTTGTATTTGCTCTAGGCGGGTTGATCAATGCGGTCTATGCAAAAACGTTTGATGATATTTCGATCATTCCTACATTTGTGTTGACCCCGTTAACCTACTTGGGGGGTGTTTTTTATTCCATCAGCTTACTGCCTGAATTTTGGCAAGGTGTCTCTAAGATTAACCCAATCGTCTACATGGTGAATGCGTTCCGTTATGGTTTTTTAGGCGTATCGGATGTGGGTATTGTCACTTCATTCAGTGTGCTTGCGGTGTTTGTGTTAGCGTTGTATGCCGTTGCTCATTACTTAGTAACGAAAGGTATTGGGCTAAGAAGCTAAGACTCTCCCACACAACAAAGAGCAGCGAATCATGCTGCTCTTTGGCATGCATAACAATACACTCCCATACAATCTTTCGGTTTTTATCATGTTAGGTTTCAATCATTTGTAATAAATGAGTGATCCTATGAATATTGTCCCGCCGCCGCCTTTCTCCTATCAGTTACTTAAGCCCAAATATTGGTCTGTATGGCTGGCATTTGGATCTTTAGCGATTCTTGTTAATGTACTGCCATACATAGTATTGCGAATCTTAGGTAGAAGCATCGGTTGTGTTGCGATGCATGTAATGAAGCGCCGACACAAGATCGCTCTGCGTAATCTCCAGCTGTGTTTCCCTGATTTTACGGACTGGCAATGTAAGGACGTAGTACGAAAAAACTTTCAATATACGGGAATGGCGATCATCGAAACGGGGATCGCCTGGTTTTGGCCAGATTGGCGGATACGTCGGATAACCTCTATTGTTGGAAAAGATCGTTTACTCGCTGAGGAAAAGAATGGCCGTGGTGTGTTGGTGGTGTGCAGTCACCATTTAAACTTGGAGATAACCGCTCGTATTTTTAGCCAGTTTGCCAAAGGTTATGGCGTTTATCGCCCAAATTCGAACCCTGCTTATGAGTTTATTCAACATCGAGGTCGAACTCGTTTTGGGCATCAAATGATTGATCGAAAAGACGTTAAATCAATGCTCAAAGTTCTGAAAAATGGTCATCGACTTTGGTATTTGCCCGACCATGATTATGGCGTCAGCCATTCTGTTTTTGCGCCATTCTTTGCTGTTGAACAAGCCGCGAGTACCGTGGGATCTAGTGTGCTTATTGACGCAACAAATTGTGCGGTCATATCTGGCGTCACAGTGAGCAAGAATCACCATTACACGTTATATATTGGAAAAGATATCAGTGAGCGTTTCGAGAGGCGTAATGCGATTAAAGCGGCAAGTATCTTGAACCAAGAGCTTGAGAAAATGATAAAACGTGATATTCCAGCGTGGATGTGGCTGCACAAGCGGTTTAAAACACGCCCTGAAGGGTTAGATTGCGTCTATACGTAGAAAATAAAAAAGGTCGACTAAGAGTCGACCTTTTTACGTCTTGATGGCTCAGAGCTTACTCTGCGCTCTCTGAGTTTGTATTACTAGACTCTGCTTCTTCCTTCGCTTCGACGACCATATCTACCGTTTGGTTATCGATAAGACGAGCTTTGCCTAAGAACGCAGACATCAGAATGACGGCTTGTGTCGTTTCTGGTGTGATCACTTGTAATGTACGAGCATCACGAATGAAGATCTCATCAGGGTGCAAACCTGCAGCTCGCAGTTGGTCGCTCGCATCTTCGATGATCGATGCGTAGTCATCACGGCCGCCACGAATGGCACTGCTGATCCAACGCATTGTACGAGCAAGTACTGGCGCACGTTGACGTTCGTCAAGTGTAAGCAGACCATTACGTGAGCTCATTGCTAAACCGTCCATTTCACGTACGGTTGGTACACCGATGATTTCAATGTCCATCGCAAGATCGACAACCATCTTGCGGATAACCGCAAGTTGTTGAAAATCTTTCTCACCGAAACAGGCCACATCTGGCTGAACGATGTTAAATAGCTTGTTTACGATGGTTGTGACGCCACGGAAATGACCAGGGCGTGAAGCCCCTTCTAAAATAGTCGATAGACCCGGAACATCAACAAACGTTTGTTTATCAAGCCCTTCAGGATAGATAACTTCTGGTGTCGGCGTAAATACCACATCGACCCCTTCAGAGGTTAACTTGCTTAAGTCTTCCTCTAGCGTACGCGGGTAATTATTTAAATCGTCTGCACGATCAAACTGCATCGGATTAACAAAGATGCTTACGACAACGATATCAGCGTATTCGCGTGCTTTACGCACTAAAGTTAAGTGACCTTCGTGAAGGTTGCCCATGGTTGGGACAAACGCAATTTTACGACCTTCACGTTTAAAGGTTTTAAGGTGTTCACGAACTGCTGAGATTTCCGCAAAAGTTTGCATGCATTTATCCTCTAGGCAATGGTATGAGCGTCGTCTGGGAATACACCGTTGGCTACATCTTCAATGTATTTAGCAACGGCTTTGCGCATATCACCTGTTTCAGCAAGAAAGTTTTTGGAGAATTTCGGCATGTAGTTGGCAGAGATACCGAACATATCATGCATCACGAGAATTTGACCATCTGTCACGTTACCAGCTCCAATACCGATAACAGGCACGTCGAGCACTTGCGTAATACGCTCAGCAAGCTCAGCAGGCACGCACTCTAGTAAGACGATTTGAGCGCCTGCTTCTTGCAGTGCTAACGCATCTTTCACCATGCGGTCCGCTTTTTCTTGATCGCGACCTTGAACTTTGTAACCACCAAAAATATTCACGGCTTGAGGAGTTAAACCAAGGTGAGCACAAACTGGAACCGAGCGTTCAGTGAGCATTTTTACAGTGTCGACTAGCCAGTCACCACCTTCAATTTTCACCATATTGGCACCCGCACGCATCAGTGTAGCCGCATTTTCGCAAGCTTGCTCTGGCGTGGTGTAGCTCATGAATGGCATGTCAGCCATCAACAAACAATTTGGGCTACCTGCGCGTACGCAACGAGTATGGTAAGCGATATCATCGACCGTTACTGGCAGAGTATCGTTGTGACCTTGCAAAACCATACCTAGAGAATCACCAACAAGAAGTACTGGCATTTCTTGGCTTTCAAACAGTTGGGCAAAGCTCGCATCATAAGCGGTTGAAGTAGCAAATTTACGACCTTCTTGCTTCCACTTGATTAGGTCGTTGATGGTCATTTTTTTCATGGTTTTATCCTTACTAGGAGTTGGCTATGACTGCCAGATACTGAGGCCGTTTCTATCTACTTGTTCCAGTAGTTTAGAGACCTCGGTCCCATCGGGGAGTTGTAAACTTGGTGCAATTTCCGCAAGAGGGTAGAGTACGAATTCACGCTCTTTCATTCCATAATGAGGAACGATCAGCCTCTCGGAATTAATCACCTCATTGCCATAAAGCACAATGTCGAGGTCCAAGGTTCTTGGTCCCCAACGTTCGTCTTTACGGACACGCCCTTGTTCTTGCTCAATGGCTTGTGTGCAATCGAGCAACTCAAGAGGCGTCAAACTGGTGTTAATCGACACAACCGCATTGATGTAATCCGGTTGGTTTTGTGGTCCCATTGGCGTGCTGCTGTATAGCGAAGAAGCCTGAACAAATTCTGATTTAGGCAGCGTTTTTAACGCTTCAATCGCTTGCTTCGCTTGGCTGACAGGATCAGCCAAGTTACTGCCTACCGCAATGTACGCTGTGATCATGACTTAGGCTTACTCTTTTTCTTGCGATAGGTTTTACGGCGGCGCTGACCACTCTTCGGTGATTGACCGTCTAGGTCGGCAGCCATTGCTTGACGCATTTCTCGGCCTGCATTTTGGAAAGTTTCCCACCACTTGGCAAGCTTCTGAGTGTCACCACCTTCAATTTCACCGCGCATTTCAAGAAAATCAAAGCCAGCTCTAAATTTATTGAGCTCCATAAGACGGAATGCACGTTTACCGTTACGTCGAGGAAGGCGCAGCTGCAGCTGCCAAATCTCGCGAATGGTTGCGGTGTGGCGTCTTGGAATGGCAATTGTACGAACTTGTTCATCAAGAATGATGTTACTCGCTTCCATAATAGCGTCGTAATGGCCTAGGTTGCGCTCTTCCATCAGTTCATCGGCTTTCGCACACAGTGGGTACCACAGCATTGCAGCAAACATAAATGCTGGATTGATGCGTTTCCCATCTTCGATGCGCATGTCGGTAGAATCTAGGACAAGATCCAACATCTGCTCAGTGTGAGAGGAGTAATCTTCTGTAAAGTGCGCTGCAATCGTCGGGAATAGTTGCTGGAATAGGTTGTACTCACGCAGTAGGTGGTAGGTTTCTAAGCCATGACCGGATTGCAATAATTTGAGTGACTCTTCAAAAAGACGCGCTGACGGAATGTCACCGAGCAACGGTGCCATGTGTTCGATTGGCGCCGCGGTGTCTTCTTCAATATCAAAGTCCAGTTTTACCGCGAAGCGAACTGCACGCAACATACGTACTGGATCTTCACGGTAGCGTGTTTCTGGATCGCCAATCAGTCGAATGAGGCGATCTTCTAAATCCTCAATACCACGTGCGTAGTCGTGAATCGAGTAATCCGCGATGTTGTAGTACATCGAGTTAATCGTGAAATCACGGCGCTCAGCATCTTCATCGATGGTGCCGTAGACATTGTCCCGCAGCAGCATTCCTTCTTTCGATTGCTGAGAGATGCTCTTATTCTTTTGCTCTTGGTGGTGACCGCGGAATGTCGCTACTTCAATGATGTCTCGGCCAAACATAATGTGAGCCAAGCGGAAGCGGCGACCAATCAAACGGCAGTTACGAAATAGCTGTTTGATCTGTTCCGGCGTTGCGTTGGTCGCAATGTCAAAATCTTTTGGTTTCTGTCCAAGCAGTAAGTCTCGAACCCCGCCACCCACAAGAAAAGCATCGAAACCAGCACCATTTAGGCGGTACAGTACCTTCAGTGCATTATCACTGATCTGCTTACGCGAAATGTTGTGCTCTTCACGAGTTATTACATTGAGAGCGAGCTCTGGAATAGTGGCAGGTTCGCTTGGTGTATAGTCGTTTGTATTCATGTGCATCTGGCAATAACTGGGTTTAGTCCAATCTTGCTTTGGTTAGTTTTTGCGCCTCTAGGGCCTAATTTGCGGCTAATGATAGCCTACACAATGCCATTTGAGAATCACGGTGTGATCTCGATCTCTGTTGGAAGCTGTTCCAAGCGCCAGTTTTCGCAGCCCCAACGAAGAATCTCTTCTATGTTGGCCGCTTTTATGGCTTCCGGTATCTCGAAGCCCAAAAATGTCATGGCGCGTAATAGAGTAGGCTTTGGTGTCTCTATATCAATAGCCGTCGCGTGATTTTGTTTCGACAGTTTATTGCCGTTGTTGTCCATCGCCAATGGTAAATGCAAGTAGCTGACTTCAGGCTGCCCAAGTATCTGGTACAGACTGATTTGACGCCCTGTTGGCTCGATTAAGTCTGCACCACGCACGACTTCGGTGACGCCTTGGTCGATGTCGTCCAATACTACCGCAAGATTATAAGCAAATAATCCATCTCGACGTTTAATAATGAAATCTTCATTAACGAGTTGCTCTGGAATTTTAATTGTTCCACGCTTCTGATCGAAGAAATGAGCGACAGGCTTGGTCATTTTTAGGCGAATCGCGCCGTCTTTCAAGTTTTTATCGCGGCAAGTGCCAGGATAAAACCCGCCATGCTCTTTAATTTGCTTTCGAGTACATTGGCAATAATAGGCCTCACCATTTTCGAGCCATGTGTTTATTTGGGCTTGGTAAAGGTCATGACGTTCACACTGGTATACCACCTCTCCATCCCAATGCAGCTGATAGGCTTTGAGCGCATCTAGGATAAGTTGCGCCGCACCTGGCATTTCTCTTGGTGGGTCCAAGTCCTCAATACGTACTAACCAGGTTCCGTTGTGTGCTTTCGCTTGAAAATAGCTGCCAAGAGCGGCAATCAGTGAACCAAAATGTAAAGGACCAGAAGGAGATGGGGCGAATCGACCTACATAGCGTGTCATGCGTGTATCTCGAATTTAGTAAACAAATGGGATGAAAAGGTAGTCAAAACAAAAAGGGAGCCTGAGCTCCCTTCAATAATCATAATGCTTGGTTGATTAACCTTGCATTTGCTTCTCTTTGATTTCTGCAAGTGTTTTACAGTCAATACATAGGTCAGCGGTTGGACGTGCTTCAAGACGGCGAACGCCAATCTCTACGCCACAAGACTCACAGAAGCCAAAATCGTCTTCTTTGATTTTATCCAAAGTCTTTTCAATCTTCTTGATCAAACGGCGTTCGCGGTCGCGGTTACGCAGTTCTAGGCTGAACTCTTCCTCTTGAGAGGCGCGGTCAACTGGATCTGGGAAGTTTGCTGCTTCGTCCTGCATGTGGTGAACGGTACGATCCACTTCAGCTCTCAGCTGGTCGCGCCAAGCTGTTAAGATTTTCGTAAAGTGTTCAACCTGCTCTGGTGACATGTACTCTTCACCAGGTTTTTCCTGATATGGCTCCACGCCGGCAATGGCTAGGATGCCTATCGTTTTCTTCTTTGATTCTGGCATACAGCATCTCCTACTTACACCTAGTCAACTGCTACGCAGTCAATTTAAGGCGGGTATCTATAGCAAAAAGAGGCGGTGCAAGCAAATACTGAATCGCAAAGTTATCGTCAATGTGAAGACGACATCATTTTTTCTCTTAATTGATAAAATCAATAGCGGAAATCAGATTCATTCCAGTATCGCTCAGTTCAGCTTTGTAGCAGAGAACTTCCACTCCAGCGTCTTGTGCTTGTTTGAGTAATAGTGAATATTTCGCGTCTATATGGTGCGCCGCGGATACTTTTTCAATACCTGAATGTAAAACAGTGAATAAAAGTATGGCTCTACTTCCATTTTGTGCCATTTCTGTGAGCTCTCTCAGGTGCTTTTGTCCCCGAGTCGTGACCGCATCTGGGAAGTATCCTTGTCCAATAGAGTCGGTCTCATCAAGAAGAGTGACGCTTTTCACTTCTATATAGCACTTTGGCTTGTTGTCTGCGCTGAGCAAGATATCAATTCGGCTATTTTCATTACCGTATTTCACCTCAGTTTGAAGTGTGTCATAACCACAAAGCTCTGAAATGACATTATTTTCAATAGCCTCAACGGCTAATTGGTTGGCGCGCGCGGTATTGATACAAATACGGTGGCCTTGTTCGGTTTCACTCAACTCCCAACTATTGGGGTATTTTCGTTTCGGGTTGTCGGAAGTGGAAAACCAAACTTTGTTTCCGGGTGTCGCACAACCTGTCATAGCGCCAGTGTTTGCGCAGTGGATAGTACGAATTTCACCGGTATCGAGTTCGATATCGGCAAGAAAGCGTTTATAGCGTTTGAGTAGAGTGGCGGACTCTAAAGCGGGTGTGAAATGCATTTGCTTATTTAGACAAAAATTTTTTTATGTACAATGTTGCCACCATTACACCATAAGGTATTTCCTTTGTCACAATTGCCGATTGAAGCCGTGATGCCTGAGTTGCTGACGGCGGTCAAAAATCAACATCAAGTGATCTTAAAAGCGGCGCCTGGTGCCGGTAAGTCGACCTACTTCCCTTTACAGCTCCTCTTAAACCATTCGGTTGTTGGAAAAATCATCATGCTCGAACCAAGACGACTCGCGGCGCGTAACATTGCCCGTTATCTTGCTGAGCAATTGGGAGAGCAAGTAGGGCAACGCGTGGGTTATCGAGTTCGTGGCGAGGCAAAGGTAAGTTCTGCAACGCAGCTGGAGATCGTAACCGAAGGGATCATGACTCGGATGATCCAAACTGACCCTGAACTGGATGGTGTTGAACTGCTGATCTTTGATGAGTTTCATGAACGCAGCATTCATGCCGATACCGCTTTGGCATTCAGTTTAGAAGTTCAAGAGGCATTGCGAGACGATCTCAAGCTGGTGGTAATGTCGGCAACGCTTGATCAACAAGCCTTACAGTCGTTGTTGCCGGAAGCCAGTTACATTGAATCAGAAGGACGCAGTTTCGACGTAGACATGCGTTACCAACCGTTAGGTGTGAATGATCATTTACCTAGGAGTATGGCAAAAACAATAGAAAGTCTTATGAACAAAGAGTCCGGCTCTTTGTTGGCTTTCCTACCGGGCGTTGGGGCCATTAAACAAGTCGAAGAACGTTTATCTCATTTGGCGGATGATATTGAAGTGTGTCCGCTTTATGGGCAACAGAGCTTTACTGAGCAACAAAAAGCCATCACGCCGGCAGAACACGGCAAGCGTAAAGTCGTACTCGCGACCAACATTGCAGAAACTTCACTGACGATTGAAGGCATTCGCCTTGTGGTTGATTCTGGGTTAGAGCGTATTGCCCGGTTTGATTTGAAAAACGGTTTAACACGCTTAGAGCAAACACGCATTGCACAGTCTTCAGCGATTCAGCGTGCAGGACGAGCGGGACGAATAGAAGAGGGCATTTGCGTTCGCCTCTATTCTGAAAGTCAGTTCAAGCAGCAACCTCTGGTTCCCCAGCCCGAAATTTTGCATTCCGATTTGGCTAGTTTAGTTATGGAGCTCGCATTTTGGGGAGCGAGTGATATCAACGATCTCAAGTGGCTTGATGTTCCCGCTAATGCGTCATTGGAACAAGCGAAGCAGCTATTGGTGTCATTGGGACTACTGACGGAAAAAGGGCAATTAACGTCCGAAGGAAAACAGGCGCATGAACTAGGCGTTGAGCCTCGTGCGGCTGCGATGCTAATTAAAGCGCAATCTTACAGTGATAAGATGTTAAATGCTGCTTTGGCGGCGGTCGCACTGATTGAAGAGCCAGAAAGAAACGTCACCAATATCGCTCATAGTTTGCATCGTTGGCTTGTTGGTACTCATCCAAAAAAGTCGATGTTGTTCAAGCGTGCTCAATCTCTGGCGTACAAATTAGATACGGTATTTGACCTGAAAGGCGTGGATGAAGAGGCATTACCGCTGGTGTTAAGTTTGGCATTTCCAGATCGCATTGCGCAGCAGCGCACAAATCAATTTGGGCGATTTACTTTGGCTAATGGTCATGGTGCAGAATGTCGTCAGGAAGACATGCTAGGTGGCTGTGAGTATTTGGTTGCCGTTGACTTAATGCGTTCTCATTCTAACTCCAGTCAAATTCATTCGGCATGTGAATTGGATGTCAATATATTGCGAGCGACCTTTGAAGCGCTATTTTCGTCTGAAGAAGTTGTAGACTGGGATGAAAAAAGAGGGCGTCTAATGGCTGAGAGACAAACAAAACTCGGTCAGCTGGTGGTTGAACGCGAGCCGTTGCCAAGCCCTGGCAAAGAAAAAATGACACAAGCTTTACTCACGTATGTCCGCCGCCAGGGCTTACAGAGTCTAAACTGGACACCGGCAGCGGAGAGCTTGTTGGCTCGGATTCGTTGTGCGGTGGAATGGTTACCCGAGCAATCATGGCCAATGTTTGATGAAGCCAGTTTGTTGGATTCATTAGAAGAGTGGTTAGAGCCGTACATGACGTCCGTCAGTTCGGTTAACGATTTGAGCAAGATAAACTTGGTCGAAGCGCTGAACGCTCGATTAGGTTGGCCACTCAATCAACAACTGGATGAATGGTTACCAGAGCATTACCAACTGCCGACAGGTTCAAAGAAGCGTATCCGTTACCAGTATGGCCATGAGCCGAAATTATCGGTGCGTATGCAAGAGGTATTTGGTGAGAGTGGCTCCCCTACGGTAGCGCTTGGTCGTAAGCGTTTGGTGCTTGAACTGCTTTCGCCGGCACAACGTCCGCTGCAAGTGACGTCTGACTTGGCGGCTTTCTGGAACGGAAGCTATAAAGACGTTCAAAAAGAGATGAAAGGGCGCTACCCAAAACACGTTTGGCCAGATGATCCTGCCAATCATGTAGCAACTACGAAAACAAAAAGACAATTGAATAATGACTAACAGCAAGAAGCCTAGCGCGAAAAAAGCGCCAGCGAAGAAAAGTACAACCAATAAAGGAACGACAAAACAGACTCGACGCACACCGAGTAAAAAGCCGGCTAACGAGAAACGTTCGTGGCTGAAAGTTTTGTGGTCATTTAGCTGGAAAGCCGGTGTTGCGCTTGCCGCTGTTTTGCTGTTTGTGGGTATTTATTTAGATAGTGTTGTGAAAGAGCGCTTTGAAGGCCAGCTGTTTGAACTGCCAACGGTGGTTTATGCTCGCATCTTGAACTTAAATCCGGGTGAAAATATCACCATTCAAGAACTTCGTAACGAGCTGGATGTACTGAATTACCGTAAGGTAAGTCAGCCTCGCTATCCTGGTGAGTACTCTTCTTCTTCCACTCGTATTGAGCTGATCCGTCGTCCATTTGAATTTGCCGATGGTCCTGAACCGGATCGTCACGTGATGCTCCATTTTTCAGATTCTGGTTTACAGCGTATTCAGTCTTTAGAGTCCCGAGGTGATCTTGGTTACTTACGCTTAGAACCGAAGATGCTGGGGATGCTGGAGAAAGATCAAGATGAGCAGCGTCTGTTCTTGCGTCGTGATCAGTTCCCAGAAATTTTAGTTGATGCACTGCTTGCGACCGAAGACCGGGATTTTTATCAACACGATGGGGTGTCTCCACTCGCGATTGCACGAGCAATGGTTGCAAACATTAAAGCGGGTCGTACTGTTCAAGGTGGTAGTACGCTAACTCAGCAGTTGGCGAAAAACCTGTTTTTGACCCGTGATAAGACGCTGTGGCGCAAAGTTAGAGAAGCGTATATCGCGTTAATTTTGGATTACCGTTACAGCAAAGATCGTATTTTGGAAGCCTACCTTAACGAAGTGTATCTAGGGCAAAGTGGTGGTGAAGCGATCCACGGGTTTGGCTTGGCATCGCGTTATTACTTTGGACAACCGATCCAAGAGCTGCGAATCGATCAACTGGCGATGTTAGTTGGGATGGTAAAAGGACCGTCTTACTACAATCCAATTCGTTACCCCGAGCGCACGAAAGAGCGCCGCGATCTTGTATTACGTTTGTTGATGCAGCAAAACATGCTGACATCTGAGCAGTATGAGCAAGCCGTCAGTCGTTCGCTTGATACGCAGAGCAAACCACGTATCGCGAGCCGTCAGCCCGCTTATTTCCAACAATTGAGCATTGAATTGAAAGAAAAAGTGGGGGAGCGATTTAAAGCGGAAACCGGGCTGCGCGTGTTTACGTCTCTAGATCCGGTATCGCAAAGCAAAATGGAGCAAGCCATCGCGAAAAAGATCCCGGAGCTAGCTAAACGAGGCGGTAAAGAATTGGAAGCCGCTGCAGTCGCGGTTGATCGTCATAGTGGTGAAATCCGTGCCATGGTTGGCGGTAAACGTGTTGGTTATGAAGGTTTTAACCGCGCGCTCAATGCCAGTCGTCCAATTGGTTCTCTAGTTAAACCAGCGATTTACTTGACGGCTTTAGAACAACCGGAAAAATATAACCTAGGCACGACGCTGCACGACACGCCGCTAAGCCTGAAAAGCAGTAAAGGTAATGTATGGACACCGCGTAACTACGACCGAAAATACCGTGGTGATGTGCCACTCTACATTGCTTTAGCGAAGTCACTCAACGTGCCAACTGTGCGCTTAGGCATGGCGCTTGGTATCCCAGAAGTATCCGATACTTTAGAGCGTTTGGGCGTCAACAAAGACGAAATCCGCCCAGTGCCTTCGATGTTTTTGGGCTCGTTTTCTTTGACGCCGTTTGAAGTCGCGCAGATGTATCAGACACTGACGAACTCAGGCAAACGTGCGAAACTGACCGCTCTGCGTTCAGTGATGGATATGGAAGGTAATGTGCTTTATCAATCCTTGCCTCGTTCATCAAGAGCCGTGGATGAGCAAGCAGCATGGCTAACGACCTACGCGATGAAACAGGGGGTTGCTCAAGGTACAGGCCGCTTCTTACAAAGCCAGTTTGGTTGGGCTGCACTGGCAGGAAAAACGGGTACCAGTAACGATAACCGCGATAGCTGGTTTGTCGGTGTTGATGGCCGTGAAGTGACGACAATTTGGCTAGGTCGCGACGATAACAAACCGGTTCATCTAACGGGATCGAGCGGTGCATTACGAGTGTACGCAGAGTATTTGAAGCAACGCATTCCTGAGCGTTTAGAGCTTCCATGGCCAAGAGAGATCACCACGTTAGGATTTAAGCCGACATCAGATGGTGGTTTAGAAATGAACTGTCGTAGTGATTATAAACTGCCAGTTTGGGATAAAACGGGTCAAATAAAGCAGCAGTGTGAGAAGAAATCAAACTGGCTTAACAGCTTATTTGATTGGTAGCATCGCCAAATCAACAACATTAGCTTGTCTCTCTGGTCAATTCTTAGTACATATTAGGGCGTGTTAGTGCGGTGCTGCTAGCACGCCCTACTTGATAAGAAATTCAACAAAGGAAGAAGTGAATGTTCAAAAAGCTGTTATCAAGCCCGTCGACTCGCCATTTCGCGCTTTGGGTTAGTGCCTTTTTGATCACCACTCCTTCTGTTTCCCTTGCAAACTCTCTAGCAAAAATGTATGACGTGGAGCCTCGCCCAAAGGTGGCGGTTGTGCTCGCTGGTGGTGGAGCAAAAGGCGCTGCGCATATCGGCGTCCTCAAAGCGTTAGAAGAGATGCAGATCCCGGTCGATATCGTAACGGGCACCAGTATGGGCGCTTATGTTGGTGGTCTCTATGCCACGGGGATGAGCGCTGATGAAATTGAAAGTTTTATCTACACCGTGGATTGGAGCAGTGGCTATCGAGATCGTGTCGACCGTAGTCAACGCCGAGTTCGTGATAAAGAGTATGAAGACCGCTATCAAATTAACACTGACCTCGGCTTAAGATTTGGTGAGGTTCGTGCCCCAACGGGTGTCGTGCAAGGCCAGAACATGTTGCGCGTATTGCGTGAGACTACAGGGAACTTAGGGCGATTCGATTCTTTTGATGATCTTGCCATTCCTTATCGCTCTGTGGCGACAGATATTCTTGCGCTAGAGGAAGTGGTTCTTGGCAATGGCTACCTTGTGGACGCCATGATGGCTAGCATGTCTGTACCAGGAGCGCTTCCTCCCTATAAGCTCAATGGCCATATGCTTGTTGATGGCGGCGTGGTCAATAACATGCCTGTCGATGTGGCTCGCGCCATGGGGGCTGATGTCGTTATTGCCGTCGATATTAGCACCGATTACAAAACCGAAGATGAATTTACGGGGCTGTTTACTGTCGCGGACCAACTCTCTAACTATCTCGTTCGTCGTAGTACACAACAGCAAGTGGACGAGCTTGAACCTCAAGATATCTATATTCGTCCCAATGTGGGCACCATGGAAACCGTCGAGTTCGACAAAATGCCTTGGGCTTTTCAAGCTGGGTACGATATTACCAAGCAGTTAAAAGACAAGCTGAAAGAGTTACGCTTGTCCAACGCGGACTATCAAAAATACATCGATCGCAAACAAGAAGTTCGTAAAACTTTGATTTATGGCGATCAGCGTGTGGTTGATGACATTGTGATTGTAAATAACACGCACTACAGCGATGTGTTATTGACGAATCGTATTGAACTAGAAACCGGACGTCGTATTTCAACGGCCGAAATTGAGAAAGCCGTTGAAAACCTCTACGCGTTAGATCGGTTCGAGCTCATCACTTATCACTTTGAAGAGGTGGATGGTGAGACATTGTTGGTTTTTGATGTTAACGAGAAGTCGTGGGGGCCTAATTATCTCAACTTCCGATTTTTTCTTGAAGATGACTTCGATACAGATAGCCAGTACGGCATAGGAATATCGACCAACTTTACCAATTTAAACTCTCATGGCGCGGAGTTGGCGTTCAACGTAGAAATGGGCACGGATAAGCTGATTGAAGCTGAGTTGTATTCTCCTGTTTTATCTAGCCAAGAACTTTTTGTATCGGGGCGAATTTCCTATGGCAGTGAGAGCCGAAACTTACCTTTAACAGAGCCTCAAGCTCCAGATTTAGAGTCAGTAAATGACTTTTTTCCGGTCACTTACGATGATTTTACAACAGAGTTAGCGATAGGTATCCAACCCACATTGTGGCAAGAACTTCGATTTGGCGCTCGCTACTCAACCGGAGATATTGAGCTTTCTACTTTGGCTTCTGCTGGTAAATTGGATTTTGAACGTCGTGGCCTGTTTGCCAACTATCGCCTAGATACACTTGATGACTTCGCATTTCCGACTCGTGGGCTTTTAGTCGATCTCGAATATTTAGTGTCTCATGATCAAAGTCCTCAAGGCGTTAGCCTTTTAGAGACTGACAAAATTATTGAAGATACCGTGTATGAAATCTCTGCACGATTTAAAGGTGCAGTGAGTCATCAGCGTCATACTTTAGTCGGACATGCTGAATATAGTTTTGTAGAGAGTAAAAACTCATCTTTACCGCTTGATCCCAGAGAGTTGGGCGGCTTTTTAAGCCTATCTGGAATCCCAAGAAATAGCCTGATCGGACAGAACTTATTTTTCAGCAGTTTGGTGTACCGATATAAGTGGTTTGATAATGATTTCGGATTGTTTGAAGCTCCAGTCTACCTGGGCGCATCGGTCGAATATGGCGGTGTTTGGTCTGATAATGATCTGAAACTAAACGAAGCGCCGCTTTACAATGCTGGCTCCATCTTCTTTGGTGTTGACTCACCAATAGGACCAATAATGTTGGCATACGGTCGTACCGAGCAAGATTTGGATGCTGTGTATTTGATCGTAGGAACATCGTTTAATTAATCGGGTATGAGAAAGCAAAAACTTGGCATATTTGGTCAAAATTAGCAGAACTTTAGTCGTAAGTTGCTATGTTGGTCAAAATGATAAGATTTTAATTTAAGGTTAAATTTGCTATTATTTCGCCCACAGTTTGGCCTCTACGGCGCTGTTTCTCAATCATAATTGAATGAAAACAAGGGCAATGGAGAGCCAAGTTTCCAAGGATGTTCACTCCTTTACTTTAACAATAGTAATAATAGAGGAGGAACCGCAATGAGAGGAAAAAGTCGTGCTTGAAGCCTACCGTAAACACGTCGAAGAGCGTGCTGCTGAAGGAGTTGTTCCTAAACCGCTAGACGCAGAACAAGTTGCTGGACTTGTAGAACTTCTGAAAAATCCCCCGCAAGGTGAAGAAGAGTTCATTCTTGACCTACTTGAAAACCGTATCCCTCCAGGTGTTGATGAAGCTGCTTATGTAAAAGCGGGTTTCCTAACAGCAGTAGCAAAAGGTGAAGTTAAATCACCATTAGTGAGTCGTGAAAAAGCGGCTGAACTGCTAGGCACTATGCAAGGTGGTTACAACATCGAGCCGCTAGTTGAGCTACTTGATGACGAAGCACTGGCAGAGATTGCTGTAGAAGCACTGTCTCATACACTTCTGATGTTTGATGCTTTCTATGATGTAGAAGAGAAAGCAAAAGCAGGCAATGCGCATGCACAGAAAGTACTTCAGTCATGGGCTGATGCTGAGTGGTTCCTTTCTAAGCCTAAGCTTGAAGAAAAAGTCACTCTAACTGTATTTAAAGTAACAGGTGAAACGAACACGGATGACCTTTCACCTGCACCTGATGCTTGGTCTCGTCCTGATATCCCAGTGCACGCACTTGCGATGCTGAAGAACGAGCGTGAAGGCATCAATCCTGATCAACCGGGCAATATTGGTCCGATCAAGCAAATTGAAGAATTGAAAGAAAAAGGTCACCAATTGGTTTACGTTGGTGATGTTGTTGGTACTGGTTCTTCACGTAAATCTGCAACCAACTCAGTACTTTGGTTCATGGGAGATGATATCCCTTACGTTCCAAACAAACGTGCTGGTGGTTATGTGCTTGGTGGTAAAATTGCACCTATCTTCTTCAACACAATGGAAGATGCGGGCGCACTACCAATCGAAGTCGACGTGACTAAGCTCAACATGGGCGATGTTATCGATGTTTACCCATATGAAGGTAAAGTTTGTAATCACGAAACAGGTGAAGTTTTAGCTGAGTTCTCGCTGAAAACGGAAGTACTGATTGATGAAGTTCGTGCTGGCGGTCGTATCCCATTGATCATCGGTCGTGGTTTGACAGACAAAGCGCGTCAATCGCTAGGTCTTGAGCCTTCGGATGTATTCCGTAAACCTGGTGAAATTGCAGATTCTGGCAAGGGTTACACGCTTGCACAGAAAATGGTTGGTAAAGCGTGTGGCGTAGAAGGCATTCGCCCTGGTACCTACTGTGAGCCGAAGATGACGACAGTAGGCTCGCAAGATACTACCGGCCCTATGACTCGTGATGAACTTAAAGACTTGGCGTGTTTGGGCTTCTCTGCTGACCTTGTCATGCAGTCTTTCTGTCACACCTCTGCGTACCCAAAACCAGTAGACGTAAACACGCACCACACACTTCCGGACTTTATCATGAACCGCGGTGGCGTATCTCTTCGCCCGGGTGACGGTATTATCCACTCATGGCTAAACCGTATGCTACTGCCGGATACAGTCGGTACGGGTGGTGACTCACATACTCGTTTCCCGCTAGGTATTTCATTCCCAGCAGGTTCGGGGTTGGTTGCCTTTGCTGCTGCGACAGGCGTTATGCCACTAGATATGCCTGAGTCAATCTTGGTTCGCTTTAAAGGTGAAATGCAACCGGGTATCACACTACGTGACCTTGTTCATGCCATCCCTTACTACGCGATTCAGCAAGGTCTACTAACAGTAGAGAAAGCGGGCAAGATCAACGAATTCTCTGGTCGTATCCTTGAGATTGAAGGCCTAGAAACGCTAACTGTTGAGCAAGCATTTGAGCTGTCTGATGCTTCTGCTGAGCGTTCGGCGGCAGGTTGTACTGTAAAACTGTCTCAAGAGTCGATCGAAGAGTACCTAAACTCTAACATCGTGATGCTGAAGTGGATGATCTCTGAAGGTTATGGTGACCGCCGTACTATCGAACGTCGTATTACAGCGATGGAAGAGTGGCTAGCAAATCCTGAGCTGATGCAAGCTGATAAAGACGCTGAATACGCACATGTTATTGAAATCGATATGGCTGAAATCAATGAGCCAGTACTATGTGCACCGAATGATCCGGATGACGCTCGCTTGTTGTCTGAAGTACAAGGCACAGCGATTGATGAAGTGTTCATCGGTTCTTGTATGACGAACATCGGTCACTTCCGCGCTGCTGGTAAGCTGCTAGATAAGTTTAACGGACAGCTTGCAACTCGTCTATGGATCGCTCCGCCAACGAAGATGGACAAGGATCAGCTAACGGAAGAGGGTTATTACGGTATCTTTGGCCGTGCTGGGGTTCGAATCGAAACACCAGGATGTTCACTGTGTATGGGTAACCAAGCGCGTGTTGCAGACAAATCAACAGTGATGTCTACCTCAACGCGTAACTTCCCGAACCGTCTAGGTACTGGTGCGAATGTTTACCTGTCGTCTGCGGAACTAGCTGCAGTAGGTGCAATCCTTGGTAAGATTCCAACCAAAGAAGAGTACTTGGAGTATGCGAAGCAAATTGATGCAACCGCTACAGATACTTACCGCTACTTGAACTTCCATAAAATGGATCAGTACACCAAGAAAGCGGATGAAGTGATCTTCCAAGAGCCTGCATAAGTTTAACTGCACAATTAAAAAGCACCTCAAACGAGGTGCTTTTTTTATGGGCGCAATTCGCTATACTCCGCACCAAATTGATACGAAAAGGCAATCTCGATGGAATTTGAATTCATCCGTAACACGTTGATGGGCGAGTACTACGTAAAATGCAGCATGGGGCATGAGATTGTTGGGCGCTGGCTACAAGAAGAAATTGGCAAAGACCCTATGAAGATTGCTCAGGTTGAAAAGCTAATTGAGCAGTCATTTTCAGTGCCTTCTCAAGAGCATAACCTAACAGGTACAGAAATTAGCT
The DNA here is from genome assembly GCF_055393305.1 of Vibrio sp. JCM 18905. NCBI lineage: Bacteria > Pseudomonadati > Pseudomonadota > Gammaproteobacteria > Vibrionales > Vibrionaceae > Vibrio > Vibrio sp. JCM 18905. The sequence goes on from NZ_AP043880.1 coordinate 763,061, forward strand.
TGATGATTCAGGGCGATGAAGTCCTAGTGCAAGAAAACGCATTGGCCCATGACCATGATGTTGAGATGGAAAGTGAATTCGATTTCTACAATGCAGAAAGTACAGCAAGCTGTGGAATAGAGGACTTCATGATTCTTATCGAGCGATGGAAAGACTTTTTGAACATTTAGTGCACAGTTTTGGGTAACTTTCCTTCTGTTGCTTTAAATTTGTGAAAAGGGCGCACCGATATGGTGCGCCCTTTTTGTTTATAGATATGTAAATTGACGTTAGTTTTTATTATTCAATGACTTAAAAACTTGGCACGTAGATTGGATTATTAGAAGTGTTTCAGGATGAAAGCTTCGGAGAGAATTGAATGAAAATAATCAATGCCATTATTAAGCCGTTTAAATTAGACGATGTGCGAGAAGCATTGGCTAACGTCGGTATCGAAGGGATGACGGTATCAGAAGTTAAAGGGTTTGGTCGTCAAAAAGGCCACACGGAACTGTATCGCGGCGCTGAGTATCAGGTCGATTTCCTACCAAAAGTGAAAATTGAAATCGCTACTCACGCGGATAATGTTGAGCGAGTGGTTGAAGCGATTACAAAAGCTGCGCAAACAGGAAAGATTGGTGACGGTAAAATTTTTGTCTACGACCTGAACCAAGCGGTGCGTATCCGAACGGGCGAAATGGACGCAGAAGCACTTTAAGAATTCAAGGGATTGGAGAAACTTATTATGGAATTAACAACAACAGTAACCGAGTTACGTTACGCACTTGACACCTTTTTCTTCCTCATTTCCGGTGCGTTGGTAATGTGGATGGCAGCTGGTTTTGCGATGCTAGAGGCTGGTCTTGTGCGCTCTAAGAACACAACAGAAATTCTTACGAAGAACATCTGTTTGTACGCAATTGCATGTACGATGTTTCTAATCGTTGGTTACAACATCATGTATGTCGACAACGGAGAAGGAGGCTGGTTACCTTCATTTGGTGCGCTGATTGGTACCCAAGGAGAAGGGGCTGATCACTCTCTAGAGTCTGATTTCTTCTTCCAAGTCGTCTTCGTTGCAACTGCAATGTCCGTCGTTTCTGGTGCGGTGGCTGAACGTATGAAGCTTTGGTCTTTCTTGGTTTTCTCTGCGATTTTGACCGCATTTATCTACCCAATGGAAGGTTATTGGACATGGGGCGGTGGTTTTCTAGCAGAAGCTGGATTTAGCGACTTTGCGGGTTCAGGTATCGTACATATGGCTGGTGCTTCTGCAGCTCTCGCAGGTGTGTTATTGCTTGGTGCTCGTAAAGGTAAATATGGAAAAAACGGTGAAATCTACCCGATTCCAGGTTCAAACATGCCTTTGGCAACACTAGGTACTTTCATCCTTTGGTTTGGTTGGTTTGGGTTTAACGGTGGTTCTCAGTTGATGGTTTCAGACTTTGAGAACGCAACAGCGGTAGGTCAGATCTTCCTAAACACCAACGCAGCAGCTGCTGCAGGTGCTATTGCGGCGCTGTTTGTATGTAAAACGACTTGGGGCAAAGCGGATTTAACGATGATTCTCAATGGTGCGCTAGCTGGCTTGGTTGCTATCACCGCAGATCCTCTATCACCATCGCCATTATATGCAGTTGCTATCGGTGCAGTATCTGGCGCGCTAGTCGTATTCAGCATCATTGGCCTAGATAAACTAAAAATTGATGACCCAGTCGGTGCGATTTCAGTGCACGGTGTTTGTGGCTTCTTTGGTTTGATGGTTGTGCCTCTAAGCAACGGCGATGCTACATTCGGTGCGCAGCTTTTAGGTGCTGTTGTTATCTTTGCTTGGGTATTTGGTGCCAGCCTAGTTGTGTGGGCTATCTTGAAAGCAACCGTTGGAATTCGCGTCACGGAAGATGAAGAAATGGAAGGTATGGACATGCATGATTGTGGCGTCGGTGCGTACCCAGAATTTGTCACTGTGAAGTAATCAATAGCCTGTAATAAATAGTTACACTCTCAACATATAAAAACCTGCTCCGATGAGCAGGTTTTTTAATATTTGTCATTGTCTTCTTATTGAACATACATATAATAACGCAACTGATAAACGTTATCATTAGCATGGTAAAGGATTAAACAATGAAAAAACTGCTAACTCTTTCAGCATTAACTTGCGCTACCTTAGCTCCAACAGCAATGGCTGCTGAAGAAGTGAACGTCTACTCTTACCGTCAACCTTTCCTAGTTGAACCTATGTTCAACGAGTTCACTAAAGAAACTGGCATCAAAGTAAACGTAAAATTTGCTAAAAAAGGCTTAGCAGAAAAGCTAGCTCAAGAAGGCGAGTACAGCCCAGCTGACGTTATCCTTACGACAGACATCAGTCGTCTAGCTGAACTGACAAACAAAGGTTTAGTCCAGAAAGTAGATAGCAAAATCATTGAAGAAAACGTACCAGCTCAATACCAAGATAAAGAGAATGAGTGGTTTGCCCTAACTCTACGCTCACGTAGTGTTTACTCTTCACGTGATCGCGTAGGTAAACTAGGCGCAGATTTCAACTATGCAGATCTGGCTAAGCCAGAGTTCAAAGGTAAAATTTGTACTCGTAGCGGTAAGCACCCGTACAACGTTTCTCTAGTTTCAGCAATGATTGCTCACAATGGCGAAGCAGAAACCAAAGAGTGGTTGGAAGGCGTGAAAGCAAACCTTGCTCGCAAACCACAAGGCAACGATCGTGCACAAGTTAAAGCGATCAAAGAAGGTCTATGTGATGTTTCTCTAGGTAACAGCTACTACCTAGGTAAAATGGTTAACGACAAAGAGCAAAAAGCTTGGGCAGATGCAGTTTACATCAACTTCCCTAACCAAGAGACTACAGGTACTCACGTAAACATCTCTGGTATGGCGATGGCGAAGTACTCTCCAAACAAAGACAATGCTGTGAAGCTAATGGAATTCCTAACGGGTGACAAAGCGCAGCAGATGTACGCAGAAGTTAACTACGAGTACCCTGTTAAAGAAGGCGTGAAGCGTTCTGAACTTGTGGAATCTTGGGGTGACTTTAAAGCAGACAAGCTTTCTCTAGACGATATTGCAGCCAACCACGAAGCGGCAATTAAGCTTTTAGACGAAGTGAAATTTGACCTTTAATTCCTTGTGGGGGTATAACAGTCCCCCCATTTGATTAAAGGATATGAGATGTATTTGCAACAGCATTTGTATTTCATACAGCCTTGCAGTAATTAGGCGATGAAAGATAAACACTCTTTATGGAAAACCAGTAGTGGGGTAATAACTCTGTTACTGGTTTTGCCGATCTTAGCGATCTTCTACACCGCAATTGGTGAAACGGATGATTTGTTTGCCCATTTAATGGCGACAGTCATGCCGACTTATATTTTTAACACGGTTGCGCTCACTATTGGCGTAATGGTGTTGTCCTTAATTCTTGGTATACCAAGCGCTTGGATAATGGCCATGTGTAAACTGCCGACCGAAAAATGGTTGCAGTGGGCATTGGTGCTACCTCTTGCGATGCCAGGTTATATCATTGGTTATATTTTTACTGATTGGTTTGATTTTGCAGGACCGATTCAAATCTTTTTGCGTGATGTAACCGGATGGGGACCTGGCGAGTATTGGTTCCCTGATATTCGCACCTTGCCTGGCGCGACCTTTGTGTTGGCTTTAGTGCTGTACCCTTACGTGTATTTGCTGTGTCGAGCTGCATTTATGGAGCAAAATGTCTCTTTGTTGCAAAGCGCGCGTTTGCTCAAATGCTCTCCATGGGAAAGCTTTTGGCGCATCTCGATGCCATTAGTGCGACCTTCTATCGCTGTGGGTTTGTCGCTGGTCGCAATGGAGACTATCGGTGACTTTGGTACTGTAAGTTACTTCGCTGTGAATACGTTAACCACAGCGGTCTACGATACTTGGTTGGGGTACTCTAATCTTAATGCTGCAGCCAAGATTTCTGCCATGATGCTCGTCATTGTAGTACTGCTTCTCAGTGCCGAACGCTACAGTCGTCGTAAACAAAAGCTTTTTCAAAGCCAATTTAACAGTCACGAAGATTTTCGTTATGAGTTGACGGGCTGGAAAAAGTGGACCGCGCTGGTTTGGTGTTGGGGCTTGGTTTCGGTCGCGTTTATTTTGCCATTACTACAGCTGATTGATTATGCGATAACTTACTTTGCGCAGAGTTGGACCCCCGAGTTTCGTGAATACGCATGGAATAGTTTGGTCGTGTCGGTTATTGCCGCCATTATTGGTGTTGCTGTCGCACTGATCGTTAACTTTACCCATCGCGTCAATGGCAAGCGCGAAAGCTTGGCATTTATGCGTCTTTCTTCGATGGGGTATGCAGTGCCAGGAACCGTATTAGCGATTGGTGTGATGGTCGCAGTACTGTTTATGGATCACCGCGTCAACGACCTTGCTAAAGCCATGGAATGGGGAAGACCGGGACTTATTTTTTCTGGCTCCATGTTCGCCCTGGTTTTTGCCATGGTTGTGCGCTTTTCAGCGGTGGCGATTGGTAGTATCGAAAGTAATTTAAATAAAATTTCGCCTTCGTTAGATATGGCGTCTCGCACCATGGGTTGTAAGCCTAATGCCATGCTGTGGCGTGTGCACTTTCCGCTGGTTAAACGTGGTGCACTGATTGCGGCTCTGTTAGTGTTTATCGAGTCGATGAAAGAGCTCAATGCGGCTCTATTACTTCGTCCATTTAACTTTGAAACACTAGCCACATACGTTTATAACTTCGCCTCGGATGAGCATTTAGAATTGGCCGCTTTGCCTGCGGTTCTGTTGGTTCTTGTTGGGTTGATCCCGCTTGTTGTTGTTAACCGTTCACTGGAGCAAAATCACTGATGAGCTGCGCATTATCAATTAAAAACCTAACTTGCCAATATGATGATCAAACCGTACTCGAATCATTATCTCTTGAGGTGGAACAAGGGCAAATTGTCTGTTTACTAGGTGCAAGTGGTTGCGGAAAAACAACACTATTAAAAGCCGTTGCAGGGCTATTGCCATTAACGTCAGGCGAAATGAGCTTAAATTGCGTCACGATTGATGATGGGGAGAACTGGTTGCCACCAGAACAGCGTAATATCGGGATGATTTTCCAAGATTATGCGCTTTTTCCTCACCTGACGGTGGAGCAAAATATTGCCTTTGGCTTAAAGCATTACTCGACAAAAGAGAAAAATGGCAAAGTTCAAGAGATGCTCGATCTCGTGCATTTGCAAGGCTATGGCGATCGTTATCCTCATCAATTGTCTGGTGGACAGCAGCAGCGTGTTGCGATTGCTCGCTCATTAGCTTACAGCCCAGACTTATTGCTGCTGGATGAGCCGTTCTCTAATATTGATACGCAAGTTCGCCATGAGCTGATAAGTGAGATCCGTAAGATTTTTAAGGCGCAAGGCGTGACTGCCATTTTTGTTACGCATAGCCGTGAAGAGGCTTTTGCCTTCGCTGATAAAATGGCAGTGATGAACAATGGTGTTATCGAGCAATATGGCACGGCATCTGAGCTTTACTATCAGCCTTCAAGTAAGTTTGTTGCGGATTTCTTAGGTGGTGGTAGCTATCTTGCCGCTAAACGAGTTTCGGATTCAGAATATGAAACCCACTTGGGTGTGGTTGAAGCCACAGCCCAACAAGAGATCCCAGTGCAGTCTGAATGCTCTTTGTTGCTAAGGCCGCAACATGTGCAAATTCAATCCGATGAAGAGAGCTCAGTAACGGTGCTGGAGCAGCACTTTATGGGCGACCATTGCCGCTACGTGATTGATGCGAATGGCGACCGTTTGTTGGCTACAGCATCGCAGGCATTAAATATTGGTGAGTCTGTTGCTGTGAAAATTGAAACGCAGGGCGTGCTGGCATTCGCTTAATGTCTCTGCATACGGGATTGCGAATCCATTCTCGATTTGTTGATACAAAAAAGCCCGGCAGTGATGCCGGGCAAGTGCTCTTCTCCTGTTGATGAGCGCCTTTTCAGACAGCGTCGACTCTCATCATTGTGCTCGAAGCGGGCACAAGGTCAGTTATAAAGATAAGAAGTCTTTAAACTGTTGAAGAACACGTTCCGCAGTGTCCTTATCTTGCATTTCTGCAAAAATACGTAGTAACGGCTCAGTACCAGAAAAGCGGGCGATGATCCAACCACCATTCTTGAAATACACTTTCGCACCATCTTCATAGCTGACTTTTTCGATCTCAAATTCAAACTCAGGCAACAGCTTTTCAACATAAATTTTGTTGAACAGTACCTCTTTTTGCGCTGGTTTGAATTTGCAATCGCCTTCTGCCATGTAGGCATAACCGTACTTACCGTAGATTTCATCCAGCAACTCAGACAATTTCTTGCCTGTTACTGAAATCATTTCAACTAACAAGCTAGAAGCGAAGACGCCATCTTTACCTTTGATGTGGCCGCGAATGGTTAGGCCGCCAGAGCTTTCCCCACCAATCAGTGAGTCATCCGCTTCCATTTGGGAACTGATGTGCTTAAAGCCTACAGGAACCTCAAAGCATTTCTCGCCATGATCTTCGGCAATTTTGTCGAGAAGGTGGGTGGTTGCGATGTTACGTACCACGGAGCCTGTCCAACCTTTGTATTCAAGTAGATAGTAGTAAAGCAGTAGTAGTACTTCATTTGGATGAATGAAGTTACCTTTTTCGTCAATAATACCAAGACGGTCCGCATCGCCATCGGTACCGATGCCAATATCGTAACCTTGCTCTTTTACTAGGTGCATCAAGCGGTAGAGTGTTGCAGCACTTGGCGAAGGCATTAACCCACCGAAGTCTGGGTTTTTTCCATCGTTAATCACATCAACGTCACAGCGGCCATTGATTAATACGGTTTGCAGCGCATTTTTTGCGACACCGAACATCGGGTCAATCAAAACGCGTAGGTTGGCTTTTTTGATCGACTCGATATCAATAAAGTTAATGATCGAATCTACGAATTCGTTCATCGGGTTGATAATTTGAATCAGCTTATCTTCAACCGCTTGTTCAAAATCGACACTTTTTACATCTTGTGCAGTGAGCGTATCGATTTGTGATTCGATTTTTTGGGTGATGATTTCATCTGCATCACGACCGCCTTCAATGAAGACTTTAATGCCGTTGTAATCGGCCGGGTTGTGCGATGCCGTAATACATGCAGAGTAAGCACAGCCCATTTCCTTCGCTTTAAACATTACGATAGGCGTTGGAACAAACTTATCGATAAAGCTAACGACGATGCCGTTTGCTGCTAAAACTTCGGCAAACCAACGGCCAGCTTTGTCAGACAGAAAACGTCGGTCATAGCCAATGACAAAGCCGTGATCAGCAACAGATTCGTTATTCGTAATGTTTGCAACTGCTTGAGCAACCAAACGAACATTATCTTTAGTGAATTCTTCACCGATAAATGCACGCCAACCGCCTGTACCAAATTTGATCATGATTCGATCCTCGATAAGAGCGGCATCCCACCGTCTCTTAAATCTTTGCTAGCGAACCGATGCACTCACCAAACTCAAGTGCATCGGATAAATCAAAAGGGGAGAAGCTATCCCCTAAAAGATGATTAACCTAGAGTAACGATAACTTCGTTTACTGAACCTTCCGCTTGAACTGGTACTGATGCGCCAGTGATAGCTTCGCCGTTCAGAGTGATAGATTTCACGCCTTTGCTGACTGAATCAGGGTTAACAACTTTGATGTTGTAAGTCGCGCCTAGCCACTGACGAGTGACTTCAAACCCTGGCCAGTTTGTTGGGATACATGGGTCGATAGTCAGACCATCAAAGCCTGTACGTACACCAAGGATAAAGTTGGTTACGGCGAAGTAAGCCCAACCAGATGTACCTGTTAACCATGGGTGGTTTGCACGACCGTGGTCTTGGTGGTCACGACCCATGATGAACTGTACGTACGAGTAAGGTTCTGCAATACGTTTTTCGATGATGTCGTTCTGGTTGTATGGGTTTAGTGCATCGTAGAACTTCATTGCACGGTCACCACGACCTAATTTCGCTTCAGCTACCCAAGCCCATGGGTTTGGATGCGAGAAGATTGCACCGTTTTCTTTTACGCCTTGGTAGACGCGAGTGACGAAGCCGATATCATCGTTTGGCGTAGCGAATGATGGCGAGTTTAGGTGAAGGCCGTATTCAGAGAATAGATTTTCGTCGACTGCGTCCATCGCTTTTTCGCCGCGCTCTTGAGACACCGCACCAGACAGCACCGCAAGTGTGTTTGACTCAAGGTGTACACGACCTTCTTTTTGCTGCGCAGTACCGATCTTGTCGCCGTTTTTCGTTAGACCACGGATATACCAGCCGCCTTCTTCGTCCCAAAGGTGTGTTTCACACGCTTCACGAACGTTTGCCGCCATCTCGGTGTATTTCTCAACGTCAGCGTCTTTGCCTAGGTATTTTGCAAGGTCGATAAACTCTTGTAGCGCCCAGAAGTGTAGGAAAGACACCATTGAAGACTCGCCGCCACCTAGGTTTAGACAGTCGTTCCAGTCTGCACGAAGACCTTTGCAGATACCGGTTTGACCCACGTACTCCGCAGAGAAGTCTAGCGCTGCTTTCATGTGGTCATAAACGCTTGCATCGCCGCCATCTGCGTAAGGGATCACTTCGTCGAAGAAGCTGTGCTCACCCGTTTCCATCACGTACTTACAGATGGTTGGAACTAGCCATAGATGGTCATCAGAACACGTGTCTTCAATACCGTGGATCTTGTCTTCATCAGATGGAGTAGGAACAACTGTTGGGGATTTCGATGGTTTAACATCCGCTTTTTCTGGATCGAACCAGTCTGGATCGAATAGGTGTAGACCGTAACCCGCTTTCACTTGGCCGCGCAGTAGGTCAACGATACGTTTGCGCGTCATTGCTGGGTTAGCGTGAGGAACGGAAATTGCATCTTGCGCTGTATCGCGGTAACCAAGACCAGTACGACCACCCACCTCAATGAACGAAGCAAAACGAGACCACACCACACAAGTTTCTGCTTGGTACAGTGTCCAAGCATTGATCATGGTATCTAGACCTTCGTTTGGTGATTTCACTTGGAACTTGCCACAACGCTCATCCCAGTGTGCTTTGATACCCGCAAATGCATTGTCGACTTCTGCAAGGTCTTGGTACTTAGCACGCAGACGTTCACCGTTACCTTTGCCGATACCCAGAATGTAAGCAAAGCGAACTTCTTCACCTGGTTGGATAGTAAATTGCTTGTGCAGAGAGCCACAGTGGTTGTAACACGTTTGTGCGGTGTTAAAACACTTACCTTGTTCTACTGCTAGTGGGTTTGCTTCGTCGCGGTATAGACCTAGGAAGCTATCACGTTGACCGTCGTATGAATCTGGATCAAACGTCGACGCTAGGTAGTAGAAGCCTTCGAAATCGTTCGTGTTGTAGTACAGGTCGTATTCAATCACGCCTTCGTTGTATGACGTACCAGCAGAGTAGAGAGACATCTGGTGGTTTTGGTTATCAGATTGAATGTGGCTGAACGAGAACTCAACAAATGAGAATGCGCTGATCGTACGCGGTTTGTCAGAGGTATTCTTGATGACCACATCCCAAATTTCTGCATCTTCGCCTTTTGGTACAAAGAGTGTTTTGGTTGCACTAATGCCGCTGTATTCGCACTTGAATTTAGAGTACGACAAACCATGACGAACTTCGTAGTTCGCTTCGTCTAGGCTTTTGGCAACTGGTTGCCAAGAGATTGACCAGTAATCACCCGTCTCATCATCACGTAGGTAAACGTAGTGTCCTGGGCGATCGAATGTCGCATTTGGACGGAACTTAGTAACACGGTTGTATTCTGGAGAGTTGTAGAACGAATAGCCACCTGCGTTATGCGAGATAACGGTACAGAATTTTTCTGTACCTAGGTAGTTGGTCCAAGGAGCAGGTACATCAGGGCGAGTAATGACGTATTCACGATTCTCGTTATCGAAATAGCCGTATTTCATTTGTGTCTTTCCTTTTTACAAAGCTGCGTCTGCAGCCAAAATTTAAAAACTCTTCAAGCGTGATGCTTCTACATCAGCTCTGTATTACTTCCACGGTTTACGGTAATTCACTCCCTGCAAATCAAGCAGCGGTAGGTGTCCTTTCAAACGTGATAAATAGTCGGTCCAGTCTCGGTGTTGTTTGTCTGTCCAACATGCTTCTGCCATTGCGGTTAAGCGCGGGAAGACCATGTAGTCCATACGAGACTGGTTGTTGATGATTTCGCACCACAATGCTGTTTGAATGCCCCAAATGCGTTTACGTATTGGATCGTCGGCTGGCACTTCAGCGAGTGGTTCATAGTTGTAAGCTTTTTCTAGCGGCAACGGGTTCGCCCAATCCACGCCCGGTTCTTCTGGTGCGTAGTCTTGGGTCATATCTAGGTAGGTGGTTTGTGCAGGTTGTAGCACCACATCGAAACCTTGGCGCGCGCAGTTCAACGCCGCTTCTTCGCTTAACCACGAATAGATCACCGTATCTTTACTGACTTTGTCGCCGTGTTGAGCTTCTTCCCAGCCCAGCATGCGTTTGCCCAATTTACGAAGTTTGTCTTCGGCACGACGCAAGAAGTGACCTTGCAACTCTTTGTAGTCGCTGTAACCTTGTTGCTCCATTAGGGCTTGGCACGCAGGGCTTTTTGACCAAACCCCGTTAGGTACTTCATCCGCACCGATATGAACATAAGGCGCAGGGAACAGCGCGGAGACTTCTTCCAACACTTTGTCGATAAACTCATAACTTCCCGGAAGAGCAGGGTTAATGACGTTGTCGTTGTAATGCTGAATACTGCGGTATTCGGTGGTATCTTCTGTTTCTACCAATAGGTGTGGTAACGACTTGATGGCAGCTCGGCAGTGGCCTGGTACATCGATTTCAGGGATAACAGTGATGCCTCGTTTCGAAGCAAAGGCAACCACGTCTTTGATGTCTTCTTGAGTGTAAAAACCGCCGTAACGCTCAGCAAGGTGCGTGTACTGTGGCTCATTGGTTTCATCCAACCCACGCCATGCGCCAATATCGGTTAGTTGAGGCAATGATTTGATCTCAATTCGCCAACCTTCATCATCGGTAAGGTGCCAATGGAATGTATTGAACTTGTAGTGAGCCAACTGGTTGATCAAACGTTTGACTTGCTCAACGGAGTGAAAATGGCGAGCACAATCTAGCATCATACCGCGGTAACGAAAACGTGGTCGGTCTTTGATCGAACAGCAAACCACTTCCATTGAGGCTGGTTGATCGCCAACTTTGATTAGTTGCAATAACGTTGCACAAGCATGGGTAAAACCAGACGAAGAGCCTGCTTCAATTTTGATCGACTCTTCTGCTACCTTCAGCTTGTAAGCGCCTTCATCCAAGGTTGGGTTGCCTTTGAAGATGATCTGACTGCCATTGTCTGATGCGAACTCAAATTGATGAATGCGCTTAAGCTCTTCAAGTAACCACTCTTTAGCTGCATTGGCTAGGTTTGAATAAACCGCAACGCCAGCTTGATGATTAAAGCTAAAGCAGTGATCGCTGACTTCTATATGGTTTGGTTTTGGCAATAAAGGCTGTGCATGCGTCAAGCTGGAAGGGATCTCACTACGTTCACGGTACGGTGAAGCCAATACGATCGGCGTGACATCGACTTGAGCTCGTTGAAGGTTGCCGTTGACTTCAAAGTTGACCAAGGCTTCATTGAATCCATCAGAATAGTAACGGAATGGGTTCGAACCAATACTGAACTCGCAGTAAAAATGATGGTTAGCTGCCAGCACCAACCCTTCTGGTTTGAGGGTGCAGTAGCTGCCAATTTGCTTGAGCTGACCATTCGAAATACTATCCGGCAGAATGTAGCGATCAAAAGCAAAAATCAGGCTCCAATTGTGGAGATCTTGATCGCTCAAGTTATGGAAAGTCAGTCCGAAACGGCAGTTTTGCTTTTGTTCTGATAGGACGACGAGATCAACACGATATTCCATATCTACTCCTACGCCGCACTGAGCGAGTAAAGGTTATGTTCAGGTTTACCTGCAAACATAATTGCGCCTTCAATCGCGTCAAACTGTGGCTCAACAACCCATTGCTGAACTGGTGGCGAAAGCCAACGTAAAATACGTTCAGCAATGCTGCCCATTAAACAAATACGTGTTGCGCCGCGCTTGTTTAATGCCACGAGAAACATTTCTATATCAGCTGCAGTTTGCTTCAGCATCTCAATTGCTAGTGCATCACCTTGTTCTGCATGTTGGAAAATTGCAGGAGAAAACTGGCCATAATCACGAGGAAGCGCTTGTTTAGACCAAGCCACCACGTTATCAACGTCATTTTCGAAATGCGCCATGACGTGTTGTGCTAGAGGCGTTTTCTCTCTGATGCCATCTTCTGCTAACAAAACTTGTTGAACTAGGCGAAGCCCCATCACTGCGCCGCCACCTTGATCCGAAATCGGGAATTCACGACCACCGACAACGTGCTGCTCCAATCCTTTAAGATAGATGCCACAAGAGCCCGTTCCTGCGATCATGATTGCGCCATCTTCGCCATTGTGTGCACCAACGCACGCGCCGTAAGCATCTGTATTAAGAGTCATACTGTCAAACGGATGAGGAAGAGACATAAAGGCTTGCCAAGATGCTTTGTGCTCAGCACCTGCAAGGGCTAAGCCGACATGCATCGATGTAAAATCTTGTTGTGTCAGGCCACCTTGTTCGGCAGCCGAAGAGATGGATTCAAGAATCGAAGCCATTGCAACTTCAGCGCCTAGCATGATGTTGGCGCTGCCGCTTTTGGCCTCGCCAAGAAAATTACCTTGTGAATCTTTAATCCTGGCTCGACATGACGTGCCGCCACCATCGATACCAACAAAATACATCCCCATGATTATTGTTCCTTAATATTTTTAGAGGTTGCCAACTGAGAAATATGCTGAGCTTGACTCATTATCGCGAGTAAGTACCAAGCGCCATGCGGGATCCATTGTTCGCCCCAGCGCCAGTTTTGTAACATGTCGTCTTTTTGTGCTGGTGGGTTAAATGCGATGTCTTCCTCGTCTTCAAAGCCGCCAGTGATTCCGTTACACACACCGCCTTTAGCGTTGAAGAAACCATATTGAGGAAGGTAATCAGGGTTGTTACGACCGTGGCCATCAAGCATGCACATGTCGTATGGGTTTAAGCCTACAATCCAGTTCAATGCATCTTGAGCAAACACGAAAAGTTGTTGCTGTATTTCTTGCGACGCTATATGCGGTTGAGCAAGATACGCCATGGTCGCGAGTGAGCCCAATCGAGCATTCTCTCCTTGCCACCAATAGCCGGATTCATTGTTGTGTGCGACAAAAAATGCATCGCGTTTTGACTCATTTACGCCTTTAACATACTGGCGAGGGTAACCGAATGGGTTGGTCACTTTATTGGATATTTTGATCTCAAACTCACACGCTCGGTTAACGATGCGTTTTACCGATTCTGTCTGTACGGAGTCGTCTTCAATTGCTAGGTATTCGCACAGGGCAATAACGGGTAGACCTGCTTCGGCAGCGTGAAAGTATGGACGACTGCCGTCTTGGTTTGCTGACCAAAAGTGTTGAATCTGTTCGTCGCTCATTTGGCGGGCAACTAAGCGTTGTGCCCACAAACGGCTCTCTTCCAAGTAGCGAGTTTCTTTGGTGGCTTTAAACAGTTCTACACTAGCTAGTAGCGCACAGTATTCGTCGATAATGTTTTCTTCACCATCATTGAGGTACTGCGTATTGTGCTCTTTTAAGTGCCAGTAACCATTTTCAGCAGCGTTGCGGTATTTCTGTTGATCGTATTCGCCGTGAACACCTAAACGCGACGCCGCGGCCAGCGCTGCGATGGCGACACCGCCACCTTGTCGAAAGCCTGCTTGGTAGTCATCAAATTTGTGACCAAGTTGCGTTTCGTAGGCACAGATTTCTCGTTGCGCAGTATCTTTGCTCCACTTATCAAAGACCGTCATGTAGAAGAAGCCTTTTTCGTTTTGCATACGAACAAGGAAGTCTGCACCGAACAGGGCTTCTTCAATAAGACGTGTACGTGTGAAGGCTGCAATGTCTTCGCTTCCTTCAAGCAATGAAAGTCCTTTTAGGATGTTCCAAACCACCATTGGGGTTTGTTGAGGGTTCAAATAATTAGCGTATGAAAGATGACTTAAATACTTGCTAACGTCTCCAGATGCGTCGTACCACCCTCCGTGTACATCAACCGTTTGGTTGGCGCTGAGCACTGGAACTTGTCGATCTTGTTGATCGAAAATTCCACCACAACGTTGTGATTTGAAGTAGTGGATCACATCCGACAAAGTTTGATCCAACAGAATATGTTCGCCAATGGTGAAAGAGGAAGAGCGCGTATCTTCCACTTGCAGGAAATAGTCGCCTGAATCTGTGAAAGATGAAAAGTCGATGAGGTAGAAATAGCCCTGATGCCAGTTCGCCACTTTACCTTGTTCTTCAACCGCAAAAGTTGCCACGGTTTGCTCGCTAGTGGCACAAATCAATTGAGCAGTGTAAGAAGACAAGTGTGGTTGTTCGGTCTGGACAATGGCTTTCTTTGGGCCCAGATGTTCATAACCAATGTGGTTAGTCAGTAGCAGCATTCAATGTCTCCGGGAAACGATAAAACAGGAATGGGTCAGGCTGAACCTGACCCTCGTTATAATTAATCTTCAAATAAGTAACAGCGAACAAAGTGGTTCTCAGAAAGCTGAGTGACGCCTGGTAGTCGTTCGCGACATTTATCGGTTGCGTGTACGCAGCGTCCTGCAAATGGGCAGCCGACTGAATCCGGTGTCCAAAGTGGTATTTCCCCTTTGTTGCCTTTCAGCTTCTCGTGGATAGACTTCGATGGATCAGGCACAGCAGATACCAACAGTTGCGTATATGGGTGTTGAGGATCGTGAATGATTTCTTCAGTATCGCCCCATTCAACCATGTGACCTACGTACATAACCGCGAGATCTTCAGCAATGTAACGCGCCGTTGCGATGTCGTGAGTGATGTAAAGCAGAGACATTTGTTTTTCAAACTTCATCTCTTCCATCAAGTTAAGAACACCAGCACGAATTGACACGTCCAGCATTGATGTTGGCTCATCTGCCAATACCACTTCTGCACCTACAGCGATGTTACGAGCTAGGTTTACACGTTGACGCTGACCGCCAGATAGCTGGTGCGGGAACTTTTGCGCGGTTTCTTTTGGCGGAATCAGGCCAACTTGTTCTAGTAGGTCATACACACGCTCTTCCAGTTCCTTTTTGTTGCCTGGTGCAATCTTTTTATGGATCAGCAACGGGCGAGCAATGTGGTGAAAGATATTGTGTGTAGGGTTTAGTGAGCCAAATGGGTCCTGCCATACCATTTGTACGCCTTCACGGTATGTCATCAAGTCATGTCGAGAGGTAATATCTTGGATATCACGACCTCTGTATTCGATCACACCCTCGGTAGGGGCGTACATTTTAGCTATCATTTTAGCGGTAGTAGATTTACCAGAGCCTGATTCACCTACTACTGACAAACCGCGGCTCTTGTACATCTTGAATGACACGTCGTTGATCGCGCGCATTTTTGACTGCTTGATTGAGTTACTATTTAAAGGGAAGTCCTTAACGACATGTTTACCCTCAATCAGCAGTTCGCCGAGTTGTTTGCTCATAATTCTCTCCAGTGTAATTTTGTTCTTAGCTAGCGTTATTTTTTGTTGTTAAACCTTAGCTTGAGCAATCGTGTCGCCGTATAAGTGGCAATTTGAAAAACGACCAGGTTCAATTTGACGCAGCTGAGTTGGTACTCGTGTACAAGCTTCGTGGACGCGGTCGCAGCGGGCTTGGAAGCGGCAGCCTTGAGGAATCTCTAACAGGTTCAAAGGGTTGCCTGGAATACCAGTTAATTTGGTTTTAGGACCAGTTAGTGGAGGGAAAGAGCTACCCAAACCTTTAGTGTAAGGGTGGTAAGGACTTTCCAGAATTTGCTTAGAAGGGGCGACTTCAATTAACTCACCGGAGTACATAATGCCGATTCGATCCGAGAACTCGACCATGAGTGACAAGTCGTGGGTAATGAAAAGGATCGAGAAGCCGAACTCTTCTTTTAGTGCATAGATCTTTTGTAGGATTTCACGCTGAACCACAACATCGAGTGCCGTCGTTGGCTCATCCATGATGATCATTTTTGGATTGAGAGCCAGAGCAATCGCAATGACTAAGCGCTGGCGCATACCACCAGAAAATTGGTGTGGGTAGTCATTCAAGCGGCTTGGGTGAATATCAACGATTTCCAACAATCCTTCGGCGCGCTTTTTCGCTTGTTCACGTGTCATGTTGGTGTGGCGCATGATGACATCGCAAAACTGCTCTTCCATCGTAAGCACCGGATTTAATGCGTTCATTGCACTTTGGAACACCATCGACATCTCGCTCCAGCGGAATGATTGCATACGTTCATCGCTGTACTTAATGATGTCTTCACCGTTGAAGATGACCTCACCACCAGTGATGAATGCTGGCGGCTTATGAAGACGCATGAGCGAGAAAGCAACTGTGGATTTACCACAGCCAGATTCACCTGCCAGGCCAAAGACTTCACCTGGCGCAATGTCAAAGCTAACGTTGTTACAGGCGCGGACATCGCCCGCATCTGTGATGTAATCTACGCATAGGTTACGGATAGAAATTAGTGGTGCAGTCATGATTATTTATCTCCGCTCCATAGTGCATTTTGTGGTGCCATTTCAGGCGCGCGCTCTTTCTTGTCTTTCTCTGCCAGTTTCTTCCAGCGTTTCATGCCTTTGTGAGAACGAAGCTGTGGGTTAGCAATTTCATCAACGGCAAAGTTAAGTAGAGCAAGACCAGTCACCAAAAGAGTTAAGGCGATACAAGGTGCTAATACTTCCCACCATGCGCCAATCAACATTGCTGATGAGGTTTGCACGTTGTAAAGCATGATGCCCCAACTGATGGTGTTAGCATCGCCCAGGCCCAAGAACGAGATTACAGCTTCAGTATTGATAGCGAGCATTACTGAGCCGATGAAGCTTGCACCGACAATCGGGATTAGGTTTGGTAAAATTTCAACGAAGATGATGCGGAATGAAGACTCGCCCAATACTTCAGCGGCTTTCACAAACTCTTTCTCACGCAGAGCCATGGTTTGAGAACGGACAACACGTGCGCCCCACGCCCAAGAGGTACCAGCGATAATCAAGGCAATGGTGAGTGGACCTGCTTCGCCAATAAAGGCTGCCAGTACAAAGAGCAATGGGTATTGAGGGATTACCAGCATGATGTTCATCGCTGCACTCAATATGTCATCCACTTTGCCGCCGAAGTAACCTGCCGAGATACCAATGACCGTTGCTAGGAAACATACGATGATGCCAGCACCAAAGCCGACACCCAGCGATACGCGAGCACCGTAAGCCACTTGTGACCAAATATCACGACCCATACGTGAAGTCCCCAGAACGTGATCAGCCTTTTTCGACATAATCAGCGTACGACGATCATCTGCTAGATTTTTAGCTACCCAGCCATCAGGATTATTTTGCGCTTGTTTTACGACAAAGCTAGGGTATTCGTGTGGATTACCGGTTCGCTTGTCTGGCGCATGTTTCGTAAGTAAAGGAGCTGCGATCGCAACGAATACGAATACGGTAACAATACCAAGACCGATTCGAGCGAATGAGTTACCTAAAATAAGTTTGAATAGTTCTTTCATGATTATTTGCCTCCCGTACGTAGGCGAGGGTCTAGAATCATGTACAGCATGTCAGCCATTAAGTTGAAGCACAGCATGAACATCGTCATGATAATTAACTGACCTTGAAGTACTTGGTAGTCACGAGCGTGAATTGCGTTAAGTAGCACGGTGCCTAAACCTGGGTAGTTGAAAATCATCTCGATGATCAATTGACCACCAATGGCCATACCCAAAGACATAGATAGCGCGGTTACACTTGGAAGTAGCGCGTTACGTGCGGCGTAATTGAAGACGACACGGTTCTCGCTCAGCCCTTTGCCTTTCGCCATCGTGATGTAGTCTTCGGCGAGAAGGTTGATCATGTTGTTACGCATATTGACGAGGAAGCCGCCGATCTGGACGATGGTTGCACAGAATAGCGGGAGTACTGCGTGGTAACCCACGTTTTTGATGAACTCCCAGCTTGACCAATCAGGGATAGTACCTGGCGTGTAAGCATAGCCAGATGGGAACCATTTTAGGCCAATCGCAAAGGTAAACAGCGCTAACATTGCGATAACCATCTGTGGGATAGCTTGAATGATCAATGTACCAGGCGTTACGAATGCATCGTACTTACTACCACGCTTCCATGCGGCAAAAATGCCGAGTACAGAAGCGATTGAGAAAGAAAGTACAACCGCAGTACCAGCTAGGAAGAGAGACCAGCCAAATGCACTACCTAGTAAAGAGTTAACTGAAAGAGGGTAGAACTGGATTGATGTACCTAGCTCCCAACTTAGAATGTTTTTAATGTACGAAAAGTACTGAATGTAAATCGGCCCATCAACGAAACCGAGCAGTTCTTTCATTGCTGCGATTCGTTCTGGCGTCACCTGTACAGAAGCGTTAGCAAACATCATGGTAACTGGGTCACCAGGCATTGCTCGCGGAATAATAAAGTTTAACGTCGCTGCAACTAAGAGCGCGACAAGATAGAACGACAAACGTCTTAAAAAATAACCCATAACTCACACCTTACTCACCCAGATTTTTTCCCTGTTTCTGGTTTCAGGTCGCTCCTAGCGAAATTTAGAGCGAAAAATCCCCTGACGACGAGCGCCACATATTGGTTTCGTTAACAAGGGATTTTTATAGGCGGCACACGGGATGTATGCCGCTTGAAATGAACTTCTACTTATTTAACTGGTTTTAGGTCCAGTACGTGAAGTAGACGCTCTGGGATACCAGCCCAAATGTTTGGACGGCCCTTAGGATTTTCTTCGTTCCACCAACCAGTGAAGCGAGTTGTGTTGTATTGATACATGTACGCGCCAGATAGCACAGGAATGGTTACTTGGTCCTGAGCAATGATCTTCTGGATACCATGAGCGATTTCTAGCTGTTCTTGCTTATCAGCGGTTTTGTAGAAGCTGTTAAGAAGACCGTCTAACTTATCGTTCTTGTAGAAGTGCATTGCAAAGCGAGGCATACCGTCACCAGACTGTAGCTTCGAGTTGTAGCCGCTGTCCCAGTACAAGTGTGGATCCGCACCGTGGAAGTAGTTGGTGTAAGCAACGTCGTATGTACCTTCTAGCATTGCTTGGTTGTATACCGAGAAATCTGGAGTACGAGCACGTGCTTTAATGCCGACTTCTGCTAGTTGCTCAACAGCTAGTTGTACAGTGTTGTTAAAGTCAGTCCAACCGTTTGGCGATTGAATGAGAAGCTCGAAAGACTTGCCAGATGGTGTATCTACAAAGCCATCTTTGTTTACATCTTTGAAGCCTGCTTTAGCAAGAAGCTTTTTCGCACCTTCGGCGTTGTATGTGTTGTAACCTTTGTACTTGTTGTGCGTCTCTTCGTCAGACCAAGCTTCGAATGCGTAGCCTAGACCCGAAGCGAAGTCATTTACTGTACCGCCACCGTAGAATGCAATGTCGATAATCGTTTGACGGTCTAGCGCCATAGAGAACGCACGACGGAAGTCAACGTTAGTAAGTGCTTCGTTTTTCGCCGCGTCTGGGTTTTTGAAGTTCACTACAAACGCTTGAGTACCCGCTGGTGGGTACCAGTAGTGGTGATTCGGACTTGCTGCAGCGTAAGTGCGGTCGATGTCTGGTACGAATGAAGACGTCCAGTCCATTTCGCCGTTAACGATTTTGCCCAAGAATTGGTCGTTGTTAGCGATTTGTGGCACTCGTAGACAGTCTACATCTAGGTTATCAGCATCCCAGTAATTCGGATTCTCACACTGAATGTATAGTTGCGGTGTAAAAGTGTCGATTTCGGTAAATGGACCACTACCTACAGGATTTTCGTTTGTGAATGTTGCTGGATCTTTCACTTTGCTCCATACGTGCTTAGGTACAACTGGTACTTTCGCAATTTCGTAAGGAACGTTTGAGTTTGCTTCGCTTAGACGGAATTTAACTTTGTAGTCGTTAACTTTCTCTACGCCAGTAACCCAAGAGTTGATACCAGATTGGTCTAGCTCTGGCTTCTCTTTAACTAGGTTGAAAGAATAAACTACGTCATCAGCGGTAAACGCTTTGCCGTCAGACCATTTTACGCCCTTACGAATATCGAAGGTCACGCTCATTAGGTCATCAGCCATGGTAAAGTTTTCTGCTAGACGAAATACTGGCGTGTTACCGTGCATTTCGTTAAAAACAACGAGCGGCTCGTAAATAAAGTCGGTTGTTGTGTGCAGGTTAGTTGCACCCAAGAAAGGGTTAAAGTTACGAACGAAAGTTGTAAACTCTTTAGGGTGGATAGTCAGTTCACTGCGTTCAGCCGCAGTAGCTACCGATGCAAAACCTGTAGTAGCCGTTGCAATAATTGCTGTTGCTAGTGCTGTTTTTTTAATATTGGCAAGCATAGCTGTTCCTTACTATTTGCTTTCATTTCACTAAATGGAATTGAATGTCATCAATTGATAAACACTCTCCAAGACCTACCTCTTGTTTATGCATTACTCATTACAACATTGAGTTTCGCCAAGAGTGGCCTGTAGGCCTTAGGCAGGAGTAAGAAAACACCTTATCCATAAAATAATCAAACTCGATTCTCGTTAAAAACGTTAAAATATCGTCACTCTCCGTTATAAACGTTATTTTGGCTAATTTTGACTAGAGATAGACCAAAAAATAAACGTTGATATGCGTCGCAGTTTATATCCTTGTTAATAGTAAGTGTTAGTAAATGCTAACCTATAATCTATTTAAAATAAAAGCCTTCTGATTCTCTTCCTGGTTCGGAGATCTCGCTCACATGCAGAAAATGTGTTAATTAATTAGCTAAAAATTAATCTGCCGTTCTGTTGTGATTGAGTTCGCAATCTCTGTCAATTGTTGGTTAAAAACCGTTTGTTATCTGAAAAATAGTCTCTTTTATCGACAGTTTTCTCTCATTTATTACTCTTTTTTTATTGTGAAAATGAAGTGTTTTATTCGCTCGACTCAACCTAGTTTGGGTAGGTTATATCGATAGAAGCGTATGTTTGGAATGCCTACCATGGACAACTTTGTCCAGAGGCTTATTCCTCTTTAGAGAAAGAGAAGGGCTGGATAATAAAAAGCCCAGCGTATGCGCTGGGCTAGTTTTTTGATAGGTATTAGCTGGTCAACAGTCGCTGTAGTTTATCTCGTTGAGCTTCGATGTATGCACGCTCAGGACTCTGTTCTTTACAGTGTTCAAGGATGAATTCTATTGAGCTCAACACCGTTCTCCAACGTGGCGTTTTTGGCAGCGTTTCTATACGCATGTATTTATCCAAAGTGCGTGTTTGCAGAGTGCTACGGTCAAGATAAACGCGCCATAAGCCACTTTGTTCGGCAAATGCGAATTTACTTTCACCAGTGACTGACTCCCAATACTCTAAGGCGTGTGTCATTGCGTCGACCAGAATTTCTCGCATTAGCTCTTGTTTGTCTTTTTTGTTACCAAGCGCTTTGTCTGCAAGCCGTGTAAACTCTCCACCGAGTTCTTTCAGCTTCTGCAGCTGGTCTTTATCGCCATCAAAAGCATAACTTGAAAGCACCTCTACTGCGGTTTCTAGGTTGTGTATGCGAGCGGCATTGGCTCCTCCGCCAACATTAAAGATATACATGACATCTAAGCCTGAGCCTTCAGGTAGTTTAAGAATGTCTGCTTCGATGTTTTGACGAATATCTTCAATATAGATATCAATCTTGCCACAGTAATGAGGTTGTTTGACGGTCAGATACTTAGGTGCAATCAACTCATCGGCAGATGAACGTTTTAATTGTTCTAAGTTACGCTTGAATAGCTTGCAAGCAGCTTCATTAGCAAACCGGATACGTTTATCTTCACGCAAACAGATAATCGCTTCAGGAGCCGATTCCAGTTGTTCCAACAATCGCCCTTGAGTTTCTAATAAGCTTGCCTCTACAGCCGCTCGTTGGCGAAGTTCAGATTCAAGTATCTTATTCTCCATGTGGCGCATTTCAGCTTGGCTTGCCGTTAAGTGCGCTTGGATGCGCGCAGCTAGCTCTTGTTTATTGAATGGCTTAGATAAATAGTCGTTGGCTCCTGCTTCAAAGCCTCGTACACGATCTTCTGTTTGACTAAGCGCGGTGAGCATAATGATAGGTAGCTCGGCATGGTCATAAGTTTCACGTAATTCACTGCAGACTTGATAGCCGCTCATGCCTGGCATCATGATATCCAATAACAGGAGTTCCGGTTTTTCCTGCTCAACGAGTGCTAATGTTTCTGGTCCATCAGAGACGGTACGTACGCGATAGCCCTCTAAACGTAAGAAGCTCTCAAGCACACGCAGGTTTACTGGTTCATCGTCAGCGACATACAGTAACGGGCCGTCTGGATTCTCTGGCAGTGATAAGTCTTCATTGTTCTCTACATCGATTTCAGGAATCTGGAAGTGTCCGTGCGCTGCAAGGGTTTGAGTTGTTTGGATCTCTTCTTCACTGGCAAGTGGTAACGTGAAACTGAAGGTGGTGCCGACCATAGGCTGGCTGCTGACGTATAACGAGCCACCCATCAACTCAATCAATTGACGGCTAATCGAAAGCCCGAGCCCCGCACCTTGACGATAGCGACTTGCGTCTTGTCCTGCTTGGATAAGTGGTTCGAAAATATGTTCAAGATGTTCTGCGGGAATACCTTGCCCAGTATCCACAACTTGCACACGAACATGATCATCAACCACATTGGCGGAGATAACGATTTTACCTTCTGAGGTGTACTTAATCGCATTACCGATCAGGTTATATAACACTTGTTCAAGGCGTTGAGGATCGGCAGACACCGCTTTCAAATCCGCTGGTACTTGGTTGATGATACGGATGGTTTTATTTCCGAGTAAATGACTGGAAAGCTCTAGTACCAGTCGCGTTGCACTGGCTAAACTCACCGCTGACTTCTGGATATCCATGCTTCCGTAACGCATTTTATGATAATCCAATAAGTCATCAACAAGGTTTGCGAGACGTTGCCCACTTTTAATGATGATATCAAGCTGATATTTTTGGCTAGCAGGGATAGCACCGTTAGCGCCGGACGCTAAGGTCTCAGCGATTCCGACCATGCCGTGCAATGGTGTGCGAAGTTCATGAGAAGTGGTGGCTAAGAACTCATCTTTAAGTTTGTCGGCCAATTGCAGTTCATCATTTTGTTTTTGAATGATCTGGATGTTGCTCTCGAGCTCTTCATTTTGCTTCTTAATGGTTTGAATTTTCTCTCGAATAGAGCGTTGCATTCGTTCAAAACTCAGCGCAAGACGGCCAATTTCATCTTTGCGAACCGTATTAAAGGTGGTGTCATCAAGATCTCCGGCAGACACTTTTTCGGCAGCCCAAGTTAACTTCAGCAACGGAGAAGTAATAAAGTTTGATAAATAATGGGAAGCGATTACCACTAGAATGATGGCGATCAGCATGGCGATAACAAACAGTTTTTCTAGTTGATGAATACGAGCGAAAGCTTCGTTTTCTGGTAATTGCACGACGAGTGCCCAAATAACACCACGCGTTTCAATCGGTGCATAAGCAGCGATGATCTCTTCACCTAAACCGTTCGTGTAAGTGCCGACGCCAAATGCACCAGAGAGTGCTTTATCGATCACTTCTAAGCTGTTCTTAATGTCATCTTGCTTGGTGTTAATTGTGCGAGGTTGGTGATCATTTCCAACCAGTAAGGTATTAATGGATGACTCTCGGTTGGCGTCTGCGGCTAACTTCGTGATGCCATTATTTGGTAAGCGGAACATAGCATAGCTGTGTAGGTAGCCTTGCTGAACAATTGGAGCACCTAACCAAGCGACTTGTTTACCACCTTCCAGTTCGAAATCAGACACAATCACAGGGGTGTAGTCTTCATTCACCTTACGGCGTTCAGTGACGTCATCAGCTAGACGCTTGAAGGTTTTGCCAAGTGCTGAGTCTTTGTAGGGGCCTGATAATAAGTTTGTTCCGTAGTTATCGTCTTTGTTGATCGAGTAGGTGACATTACCGTTGATATCGACCAGCAAAATATCATTAAAATCAGAGCGCTTGAGGAGCTCCAAGTAGGCCCAGTGGTAACGTTTATGTAAGAGTCGGTAACGTTCACTTCCGACATAGTTGGAAGACTCGGGTAACGTTGACGTTTTGATTTGATCTCCGCTGCCTTCAATGTAGCGCTGTTGGGCATTTTTACGAGATTCTTCAATGTCATTACCTAAACGACTAAAAGCATTGACGAGACCGTAGAATCGACCACCACTGGCGTAAGCCAGTTCAGAGCGCACAAAGCCCATGACTTCGGTTTCCCGCGCCTCAAAGTAGTCGATAATTTGCTGTTGTTTTGTATCTCGAACAGACAACAAGTGTGAGGTGCTTTGTTCTTGCAGATCTTTACTGTGGGACTGTAGGAAAAAGATCGCAGTAATAGTAAGAGGTGTGATACTGAGCACCAGAAATGCGGTCATCAGTGTACTCTGAAGGCGCTTAAATTTCTGTTTTTTGTAGAATTTAAACATGGATAAGATTACAACTCATAAAGGGCAGTTCTAAAATGTACTTCGCTGCCGAGGTTCTCGTTAAAAACGGATAAGATGTTCAACTAGATAGAATTAACAAAATTAACGAGTTTTTTTTCTTTGACAAGAAAGTTAGTTGTAAAGCGTGCAGGGTGACGCAGTTTTTCTTATGAGTGTTGAGTTTTTGAGAAAAAATCGCGCAGGTTTGTACCTGCGCGAGGGAAGATTATGACTTTTTCGCGTAGTAGATAGAAAACTTATTGGTCTTATTTAGCGTCTCGCAATTATTAAACGCTCGCTCAATAATAGGTGGATATTTTAAGAAGCTATTCGCGACAATGATCATTTCACCATGGTTATCGAGATACTTTGGAGCCTGACCCAATAGTGTTTCTGCTGCGTTGTAGTTCGTATCCAAACCACTGTGGAAAGGTGGGTTACTGATGATAAAACGATAATCGTCGGCAGTGTCTGAGTAAATATCAGAGGCGAATACATGGCCGGTTAATCCATTGGCTTTTAGTGTGGCTTGACTCGATGTGATGGCATACGCGTTAATGTCACACATCTCAATCGCAATTTCCGGATTGGCTTTTGCCATGAAAGCACCTAACACCCCAGCACCACATCCAAAGTCGAGGACTTTACCTGATAGAGTAGGTAAGGTTTCGAGTAATAGGCGGCTACCTAAATCGAATTCGCCATGACTGAATACTCCAGGCAAGCTCTTAACAGTCAGTGATTGCTCACCAAGTGTGACCGTATAGGTTTTAAACCAGTCTGCTTGATTGAACGGCTTTGGTTCATTGAGGCAAGTGCCCCAGTAAAATGAACAGCGACGAGCGGAATCGTATTTATTGACCGGGCCATACTCTTTGAACATCTTCTCGATGCTTTTAACACCTGAGCGGTTTTCGCCAACCACTACAATTTCAGTGTTCACGCCTAGTTTCGCCATCAACATCGCCAGGAGGTATTCGGCTTCGGCTTTGGCTTTAGGCCAGTACAAAAGCACCATGTCTGCTTGTGTCTCAGTATTAAACTCAGAACCAAAATGGCTTTTAACCTTGTTATGAGTGCGAATTTGACGGTAGAAGCTGTAGTTTGAAGTGAAGACTTCCACAGATTCACAGTGTTTGGTCAGTTCAAGTGGAAAGAGATCTTCGACTTCACCTGCAACTAAAACATGTTTTCCGTTGAAGTACTCGAGCTGACGCTGAGCTATTTGGCTAGGAGCGATATAAGCAGACATAAATTGGGTTCATCAGAAATAATTTGGGGCAGATTTTCGCACAATCTGCCCCAAGCTTGAAGTGATTAAGCTGTGACTAGCTGTTGTCTTGCTGGTTGAGGAAGTCTTTGAATTCTTCTTCGTAGATATTAAACAGTACCATTGTCACGGCAAAAATCAGTGGACCGTAAATCAGGCCGATCAATCCGAATAGATGCAGACCACCCAGTAACGAGAAGAAAATCATTAGGGTATTCATGCCTGCGCTGCCTTGCATTAGCAGCGGACGCAATAGGTTATCAATAGAACCAACGACGACCACACTCCACACCGTCAAGAAGATAGCCCAAGTCATATCGCCTGTTAAGAACAAGTACGCCGCTGCAGGAATCCAGATTAGTGCGGTTCCGACCACAGGGATGAATGATGCAAAGCCCATCATCGTTCCCCAGAATAACCCCGGGAAACCAGCGAGCCACATACCGATACCGCCAGCCAGACCCTGTGCAATAGCCGTTAGGAATGAGCCCATCACGGCTGATTTAGAAACCTGCTCGATCTCTGTCAATATACGGTCTTCCTGGCTGCGTGAAAGTGGCAGAATATGACGAATCGCAGAGATAATTTTGTCGTGGTCACGAAGCAGAAAAAACAGCACAAACAGCATGAGGAAGAAGTTCATTAGGAAGTTGGTGGCGTCTCCTAAAATCTTTGCGCTGATAGCAACTAAGTTAGAGCCAAACGATGTAGCAAATTGACCAATTTTCTCAGCAATGGCTTTTGGCTCGATTTTATCGAAAGGTAAGTACTCATTAACTATAGCTAGACCTTTGATAACGAAAGGATGTTGGAATATATCTTGGATGCCGCCATTCGTGACCCAGTTGTACGTATTTTGTGAAAAAACAGAGCCTTGTTGAACAATGGCTGCAAACACAAATAGCAGTGGTATAACGATAATAAACGTCAAGACGACACATGACAGCAGTGCGGCCATATTGGGGTGCTTGGGAATTTTTCGCTCAAACCATTCGTGTACCGGAAACATGAGCAAAGAAATGATAAAAGCCATCACAATGGAATTGATGTATGGCTCAACCAATAAGTAGCAAGCAAAAGCAGCGGCGAGTAAAGCGACCATTAGCACTCGGTGACTCGACGTTATTTTTACATTATTTGGCATGAGATTAGTCCAACTTACAGGTGACGTTTACGGTTTTCGCCTTCAAAGATGGCGTTGAACCTTTATTACTTTGCACTCTTAACTCTTTCAACCTTATGACAATGCCGAATTAGAGCAGAGCAATATACCTTGTTATAATGACCACAAATCAGTCGGTTATCAATCAAGAGATGAACTATGGGTTGTTGCAACGGTGATAAAAAGTGTCAAACCGAGAAAAAAGCCAAACGAATACCGTGGTTTGGCATTGTTATTGGTGTTTTAGCAGTATTGGTTATATTGAATTGGCAATAAAAAAGGACCGTGATGGTCCTTTTTTAAATTAGTTATCGCAGCTTTTAAGCGATTATTTTGCTTCTTCTGCAAGAGTTGCAAAACAGCGGTCAGCCGCTTCTAGCGTGGCATCGATTTCTTTTGAACCGTGAGCAAGGGAAGTAAAGCTCGCTTCGAACGCTGAAGGCGCTAGGTAGACACCGTGTTTGAGCATTAAGTGGAAGAAGCGCTTGAAGCGTTCCACATCGCACTTCGTTACGTCTTCGTAGCAAGTCACTTTTTCTTGGTCAGTGAAGAAGAAGCCAAACATGCCGCCCACTTGGTTCACAACCAGAGGAATACCGTGTTTCTCTGCTAGAGACTTAAAGCCATCTGCTAGTTGTTTGGTTTTTGAAGCTAGGCGTTTTTCGTTGCCTTCTTCTTTTAGAAGGTTCAAACATGCATAGCCTGCAGCCATTGCGACAGGGTTGCCAGAAAGCGTACCTGCTTGGTAAACCGGACCCGTTGGCGCAACGTATTGCATTACTTCTTTACGACCACCAAAAGCACCCACTGGCATACCACCACCGATCACTTTACCCAGTGTCGTTAGGTCTGGCTTGATGTTGTAGTGCGCTTGTGCGCCACCAAGTGCCACGCGGAAGCCTGTCATTACTTCATCAAAAATCAGTAGGGCGCCTTCTTGATCACAGATTTCACGTAGACCTTCGTGGAAGCCTTCCACTGGTGGGATACAGTTCATGTTGCCTGCAACTGGCTCAACGATGATACAAGCGATTTCGCCTTTGTTAGCAGCGAATAGCTCGCGTACAGAATCTAGGTCGTTGAATGTTGCTGTTAGCGTGTGCTTAGCAAAATCTGCAGGAACGCCAGGAGAGCTAGGTTGACCAAGAGTCAGTGCACCAGAGCCCGCTTTGACTAGCAAGCTGTCTGCGTGACCATGGTAACAACCTTCAAACTTCATGATCTTGTCGCGACCAGTGAAGCCACGTGCAAGGCGAATCGCGCTCATAGTCGCTTCGGTACCAGAACTTACCATACGGATTTGCTCCATTGATGGAACAAGTTCAGAAACTAACTCTGCCATCGCGATTTCAAGTTCTGTCGGCGCGCCGAAGCTAAGGCCACGTTGCGCTGCGTCAATGACGGCTTCGCGGATAACCGCGTGGTTGTGGCCAAGAATCATTGGACCCCAAGAGCCAACGTAATCAATGTACGCTTTACCATCGGCATCAAAAATCAGTGGACCGTCTGCTCGTTCGATAAATAGCGGAGAGCCGCCAACGCCGTTGAATGCACGAACTGGTGAATTGACACCGCCAGGGATGGTTTGCTGAGCTTTTTGATACAGCTCTGATGATTTGGTCATGGGGTTATCCTCTTTTGATTGCTCGGACCAAGTGGAGCGCATTGTACCTAGCTATAATCAAGTTAGAAACGTTTTGCTTAATTTATGTGTTGTTTCGCAGTGTAATCTTATATATCCGCATCTGTTATAAAGAATCGGCGGTGAATACTTGAACGAGTTTGTCAGGTATTGGATAATCGTCTCAATTAGCACAAATTTGACGTCTTGCTTCAGGCTTGACGCATTACACGAGTGAGAGAGGTCTTCGTGAGCGAAGTAAACGTACCATTATCTTTTTCTGACGCAGCAGCATCTCGCGTTAAAGCATTGATTGCTGAAGAAGAAAACCCAGCATTGAAACTGCGCGTATACATTACTGGTGGCGGCTGTAGCGGCTTCCAATACGGCTTTACTTTTGATGAAAATGTAAACGAAGGCGATACGACAATCGTAAACAGTGGTGTAACACTGGTTGTAGACCCTATGAGTCTGCAATATCTCGTTGGCGGCATTGTTGACTACACAGAAGGGTTAGAAGGAGCGCGCTTCTTTGTAAACAACCCAAATGCAACGACAACATGTGGTTGTGGTGCATCGTTCAGTGTGTAATTAACACCAATCAGGCAGCCAGTGGCTGCCTGAACTTTACGTAGAAGGATGTCACGTAAAGTCGCTCTCGCAGAATATGCAGAGAAATAATAAAAAGGACTTTATATGTCTGGATCGTCTTTCGGACGTCGCATTGTCGAGCGCCCGTGGCTAGTATCTCTTATCCTCATATTGCTTCTTGTTGCATGGTTGGCAATCGGTCAACTGAAAGCACAAGATGATAATCTCAATTCTTCATCCTCTTCAACGAACACCACGCCACTTGCAAAGGTGATGTTCGACACCTTTATTGCTGAACCCACAAGTAAAACCATCGAACTGTATGGGAGGACTGCACCCAATCGTCAAGCGCGCCTTGGCGCTGAAGTCGCCGGTAAAATAGTCAGCCTCAATATAGAAAAAGGTCAAACAGTCAAGCAGGGGCAAGTGATCGCAAGCATCGACAAGCGCGATCTTGGTATTCAGCTCAAGCGGGCTCAGGCGATGCTGTTGGTTAAAGAGAAAGAGTTTAATGCAGCTAAATCGCTAAAAAGTCGCGGACTACAGGGCGAAGTTGCGTTTGCGACAGCACAAGCGGCATTGGTGGATGCTCGAGCGAATTTGAGCAACGTGCAAACAGCATTAAGAAATACCGAGGTGAAAGCACCATTCGATGGCATTGTTGATCACCACTTTGTTGAGTTAGGCGACTTTGTAGGGATTGGCGATCCTATTGCGACGGTCATTGATTTGGACACTTTGGTGATTGAAGCTGATGTCAGTGAGCGGCATATACAATACCTTAAGGAAGGTCTACAAGCCGATGTAAGAACCATTAACCAACAGCATTATCAAGGTCGGGTACGCTACATTGGGCGTGTTTCTTCTGCTTCTACTAACACCTTTCCAATTGAAATCGAAATTGATAACCAAGACGCAAGAATTCCGGCCGGTATGAGCGCTGAAGTACAGTTGCCGTTGAGTGAAGTGTTAGCGGTAAAGATTACGGCTGCAATGCTAGCACTCGATGAAGAAGGTAATTTAGGCGTTAAAACACTGCGTAATGAGCATGTTGAATTTGTTCCGATTCAGCTCGTTAAGGCCGAGGGTGATGGTGTTTGGCTCTCTGGGTTAGGAGAGCGAGCCGATATTATCGTGCTGGGGCAAGGGTTTGTACGCGATGGCGATCAAGTACTGGCCAACAAAGTTGATGACGTAGTTGTTGAAGCGGCTAGTGAGCAGTAAGGAGCACCTATGTACACTCTGATTGATGCTGCGTTATCTCGCGCTCGCACTATGCTGACATTATTGGTGATGATCTTAATTGCCGGTGTCATTACTTACGTCACTATCCCCAAGGAATCGAGCCCTGATATTACCATTCCTATTATCTACGTTTCCGTTGGACATCAAGGCATTTCTCCCGTCGATGCCGAGCGTTTATTAGTTCGCCCAATAGAGCAAGAGTTGCGCTCTATTGAAGGCGTAAAAGAGATGACCTCTGTGGCATCAGAAGGTCATGCTTCGGTGACGCTGGAATTTAGTGTTGGAGTGGATCTTGATAAAGCGATGGCAGATGTCCGAGACGCCGTTGACCTTGCGAAGCCAAAATTGCCAGAGGACAGTGATGAGCCAACGGTAAACGAAGTCACGTTTGCATCTGAAGAGCCTGTTTTGACCGTTGTGCTCTATGGCACCGTACCAGAGCGAACCATTGTTCAGATTGCTAGAACGTTACGTGATCGTTTGGAAAGTTTCCGTCAGATTCTTGAGGTTGAAATCGCAGGAGATCGCGAAGACATCGTGGAGATAGTTGTCGATCCACTATTAATGGAAAGCTACGGTCTCGATCAAGCGGATATTTATAATTTAATCGCCTTGAATAACCGGGTTGTGGCAGCGGGGTTTGTCGATACTGGGTATGGACGCTTTTCGGTAAAAGTCCCATCGGTTTTTGATTCACTGAAAGATGTGCTTGAACTACCGATCAAGGTGAATGGCAAAGAGGTGATCACTTTTGGCGATGTGGCGACAGTACGACGTGCATTTCGCGACCCTGAAAGTTTTGCTCGTTTAGATGGTGAATCTGCCATCGTTTTGGACGTAAAAAAACGGGCAGGGGAAAACATCATTGAAACGGTTGAGCTGGTCAAAGAAGTACTGGCTCTGGGTCAGAAGCGCGCCGAGTGGCCGGACAATTTGCAAGTCAAATACACTTGGGATCAATCCGACGATGTCAAATTGATGCTCAGTGATCTACAAAACAATATCTTATCCGCTATTATCCTCGTAGTTATCGTCATTATTGCCATATTGGGGGTTAGGACCGCGCTTCTCGTAGGGATTTCTATTCCAGGATCGTTCTTGACTGGGTTGTTGGTGTTATCGGTATTTGGGCTGACGGTCAATATCGTCGTACTGTTTGCTTTAATTATGGCGGTAGGCATGTTGGTGGATGGTGCCATTGTGGTGACAGAGTTTGCAGATCGGCGCATGCAAGAAGGAACGCCACGTAAAGAAGCCTATCGAGATGCAGCAAAGCGAATGGCCTGGCCTATTACCGCATCCACAGCAACCACATTGGCTGCGTTTGCTCCGTTACTTTTCTGGCCAGACATTACTGGTGAGTTCATGAAGTACTTACCACTTACTTTAATTGCTACTTTGGCCGCTTCGCTGATGATGGCTCTACTGTTCGTTCCTGTCATCGGTGGGATCATTGGCAAGCCTCAAGTAGTCAATCAGAAAGCTCAGCGAGAAATGGTTGAGCTGCATAACGGCAACTTTGAAAAAGCGACAGGCATTACCAAGCTTTATTACCAGACTCTGTCGGTAGCGATTCGTCATCCATGGAAAGTCTTACTCAGCGCGATACTGCTAGCGGCAGGTGTCGGCTTCACTTACAACAAAGCTGGCTTGGGTGCAGAGTTTTTCCCTGAAGTGGACCCTGCCTTTTTTACCGTTAAAGTTCGTTCTTATGGTGACCTGTCTATTCACGAAAAAGATGTTGTTATGCGCGAAATCGAGAAGGTGATGCTCGGTCATGACGAGTTTGAAAGTGTCTACACGCGCACGGGGTCGAGCGATAATGGGGACGAGATTGGCCAGATTCAAATAACTCCTGTGGATTGGCAGTATCGACGCAAAGTGAAAACCATTATTGAGGAACTAAAAGAGACCACAGATCGCTTTTATGGTGTTGAACTTGAATATAAATTCCCGGACGCAGGACCGCCTGTCGAGCATGATCTCGTGATTGAAGTGTCATCACGAAACTTGAGTGTTAGTGCGTTAGATGAAGCGGCCAAACAAGTCCGACACTGGGCTGATGGTAATCCTGCACTGACCAATTTGAGTGATACCACTAATAAGGAAGGGATTGATTGGCAAATTGATATCCAGCGAGATGACGCTTCTCGCTTTGCAGCGGATGCTACCTTAGTCGGGAATACCGTCCAGTTTGTTACGAACGGTTTGAAAATAGGCGATTATTTGCCCGATGATGCGGATGAAGAAGTCGATATTTTGGTACGCTATCCACAAGATAAGCGCGATATTGGTCGATTTGACCAACTGAGAGTGAAAACGGCAGCTGGTCTGGTACCGATTACGAATTTTGCTCAAATCAAACCAGATCATAAGCAAGACACCATTCGTCGGGTCGACGGTCATCGAGTTATCAATATTAAAGCGGATATGGTGGAAGGTTACAATTTGGCTCTTGAGCTACCGAAGATTGCCGCTGGAATGGAACAGCTCGACTTACCGGAAGGCATTGAATATAAGATTCGGGGTCAAAATGAAGAGCAGGAAAACTCATCAGCATTCTTACAAAATGCTTTTATTGTCGCGCTTGGTGTGATGGCTCTGATTTTAATTACGCAGTTTAATAGCTTTTATCAAGCTTTCTTAATCCTCAGTGCTGTGTTGTTTTCTACCGTTGGGGTCTTTGCTGGATTGCTTATTTTCCAAAAGCCATTTGGCATCATCATGTCGGGAATAGGGGTGATTGCGCTTGCAGGTATTGTTGTGAATAACAACATCGTATTAATCGATACTTATAATCAGATTCGTAAACGTGGCTTAGAGAAATCTGAGGCGATCTTGCGTACAGGTGTGCAGCGTTTAAGACCCGTTTTACTCACGACGGTGACCACCATACTAGGCTTATTGCCAATGGTGCTAGAAATGAACATCGACTTAGTTAACCAAAAAGTGGAATTTGGCGCGCCAAGCACTCAATGGTGGTCTCAACTTGCGACGGCTGTCGCGGGTGGATTGGCGTTTGCGACTTTGCTAACACTGGTTCTGACACCATGCTTGCTCATGCTCGGGAGAGAGCATCACTCCGAAAAGTAAGCTTCATCGTGATGATATTGAAGAAACAAAAAGGGCAGCTTCGCTGCCCTTTTCAATGCATCAATTTACTTCATTGCTAACAGTTTGCTGTAGCGCTCAAGTTTGTCCATGCTAATTTTTGCGTTTGCCATGAAAGTTTGTCTTGCTTTGCCTGTTAGGGATTTAGACTGTGGCAAATTCACCGTACGCGGGTTTTTGTGGACACCATTCACAAGGAACTCATAGTGCAAGTGAGGGCCTGTTACACGACCTGTTCCGCCAAGCGTACCAATGGTTTGACCTTGCTTAACGCGTTGACCAGCTCGTACTGTACGTTTAGTTAAGTGCAGGTACTTGGTAATGTAAGTATTGCTATGTTTAATGAAAACGTAGTTACCATTAAATTTGTTGTAAGACGATTTTTGAACGACACCATCGCCAGCCGCCCAAATCGGGGTGCCCACAGGTGCAGCATAATCTGTGCCTCTATGAGGACGAACGCGTCCCGTTACAGGGTGTAAGCGGCGTGGGTTGAAGTTAGACGAAACTCGACGGAAATCCAACGGCGCGCGCAAGAACGCTTTTTTCATTGCTCGTCCATTTTCGTCGTAATACTTGCCACTTTTCTGATCCAGTATTGCGGTGAAGGTATCGCCTTGGTTTTTAAAGATCGCAGCAATGATTTTTCCACGACCGATTACTTCACCTTCTACCACTTCCTCTTGGTAAAGCACTCGGAAGCTGTCGTTTTTACGAATATCTAAAGCAAAGTCGATGTCCCAACCAAATATGCCGGCCAGTTCCATGATTTGGTTGCCATTTAATCCTGAAGAGATTCCCGCATTCCAAAAGTTTGATTTGATAGTGGCTTCAGCGTAGTTGTACTGGAAGTCGACTTCTTTTTTATCGACTTCTGAGACGTATTTGCCGTCTTTTAACGTGATACGAAAAGTTTCGAATGCGCTTAATGTTCTTCTTAACTGTACTAAGTCGTTGTTTTCATCAAAACCGAATTGCAATCGATCGCCAGGTCGAAGCCGGGTTAATTGCTTTTCCACTTCTTTGTCTGATGAGACAAGCTCATGCAATAGGCGGGCAGAAAGCCCCACGCGACTAAACAAGATGGCGGCACTCTCACCATTTTTCACTTTGTACGTTTCCCAACGCAGTACAGCGGGGGACGCTGGAGACGAACTGTTTAGTGCACTGAGTTCTAGGGAAACTGGCACAGGATAATGTTGACCAACTTTTAATCGGCTCTGCTGCGGGTCTAGGTCTTGCGGATCAGGTAAAAAGAAGAGCGCGAAGATAATCAGCGCACTAAAAAAACCGATCAATACTTTGTGCAAGAGTGGAAGTCGGACAAAAATCGAATGCATGAGGTACTTGATTGCTAAATTAAACGGAAAAATTGACAACTACCTAGTCTAACGTGTTTCAAAATGCATCGCTATTCAAGTAATATGTTCAGCTATTATATTTTTGCCAAATCTGTGGGAGTGAACAAGAATGGCGAGCATTGAAGCTGCACTAGCCGAGATTAAGCGCGGTGTTGAAGAGCTGATTCCAGAAGAAGAGCTTATCGCAAAACTAAAAGAAGACCGTCCTCTACGTATTAAATTGGGTGCGGATCCTACGGCTCCAGATATTCACCTAGGTCATACGGTTATTTTCAATAAGCTTCGCTTGTTCCAAGAGCTAGGTCATGAGGTGACGTTCCTAATTGGTGACTTCACTGCAATGGTTGGTGACCCAACAGGTAAAAACACAACACGTCCACCGCTAAGCCGCGAAGATGTATTGCGTAATGCAGAAACTTACAAAGAGCAGGTATTCAAAATTCTAGACCCTGCAAAAACTAAGATTCAGTTCAACTCTGAGTGGTTATCTGAGCTTGGTGCAGAAGGTATGATTCGTCTTGCTGCAAACCAAACCGTTGCTCGTATGCTAGAGCGTGATGACTTTAAAAAGCGTTACGCGGGTGGTCAGCCAATTGCTATTCATGAGTTCATGTACCCACTTCTACAAGGTTGGGACTCAGTAGCAATGGAAACTGACGTTGAGCTTGGTGGTACTGACCAGAAGTTCAACCTGCTAATGGGTCGTGAACTGCAAAAGTCTCACGGTCAAAAACCACAGGTTGTACTGATGATGCCTCTTCTCGTGGGCCTTGATGGCGAGAAGAAGATGTCTAAGTCAGCAAACAACTACATCGGTATCAGCGAAGCGCCAAGCGAAATGTTTGGTAAAATCATGTCTATTTCTGATGACCTAATGTGGAGCTACTACGAGCTGCTATCTTTCCGTCCTCTGGAAGAGATTGCTCAATTCAAAGCTGATGTAGAAGCAGGCAAAAACCCTCGTGACATCAAAGTATTGCTAGCAAAAGAAATTATTGCTCGTTTCCACAGTGAAGCTGATGCGGATGCGGCAGAGCAAGAATTCGTAAACCGTTTTGCGAAGAACCAAATTCCTGATGAAATGCCAGAATTTGATTTTGATGCAGGTCGCCCAGTGAGCAATCTGTTGAAAGAGGCTGGCTTATGCCCATCATCGTCAGATGCGATGCGTATGGTTAAGCAGGGCGCTGTGAAGATGGATGGTGAAAAAATTGCGGACAGCAAATTTGCTCCACAAGCGGGTACTTACGTGTTCCAAGTAGGCAAACGTAAATTTGCACGTATTACTATTCAGTAATCAATAATCGCTGCAAATGAAAGCGCCTGATGGGCGCTTTTTTTGTATAAAAATTTAGCGAAAAAGACAAAGTAAAACTTCCAAACATGTTTAACTTTGCTACTATACTCTCGCTGCCAATAATGGCAGCGATATCGGAGATTTACATGAACAATACCGACCATCCTCCCAGTCGTTGGGTGAGTAAGAGCAAGGGAGCGAAATAACCCGCTTCGGTATTGGCGATCTCCGCCTTACCTAAGTGGTGAGGCATCTTTTCTAATTTTCTTCTCGTTATTTCCTTCATACATTCTGAATAGACAGTGCGTCCGCATTGGTTTTCTCTGTGCATCTTAATTGTTGTGTGACTTTAAGTATGCAAGATTGACTTTGCGTGCCTTGTCGATGGTCGTTACCAATGCCAATCGGGAGATTCGCCATGACGGTAATGAACAACACTTTTATTGAAACAACACCAAACTTTTCTGAAGTAGAAATTGGTGCAGCTCGCAATGCATTTTTGCAGTATGAGCAAGAGCAACAAGTCCATTTGCTTACGATCATGCCGATCGATGAGGCGGTAGGTATTTTGCAGCATTGCTCTGTCGGTTATGTGAATAGTCTTATTGCTCAACTTGAGCAAGCAGGCCATGACAAACGCGCACGTCATTATGCTCACCAATTGGGCTTGCATATGTCTGAAGTTGATACACCTGATGGTTATTTATCGACTAGTGTTTTGGGGCACGTGAAGCAGCGTATTGGGTGGATCATTGCACTGGCCCTTTTAGGGATTGTGTCGGGTTTGATCATTGCTCAGTATGAAGACACCCTTAGCCAGCTCGTTTTGCTTGCGGTGTACATGCCTGTGATCGCTGCGGCTGGTGGTAATACAGGAACACAAGCTGCAACTTTGGTGATTCGTGCTCTTGCAACTGGAGAGCTAAAAAAACGCCAATGGTTAGAAGTTTTGTGGAAAGAGAGCCGCGTTGCTCTATTTATTGCGTTAGCTATCGCTATCGTGATGATTGGACGCATTATGTTATTTAGTGCCGGTCAATCAACAGGGGGCTTTGAACTTACCGATATCGCACTGGCAATAGCAGTTGCGCTGTTCATTCAAGTCACCATTTCTACAACATTGGGCGGGCTGTTGCCAATTATTGCACGAGCTTGCAAGTTGGACCCAGCCGTATTGGTGAGTCCAGTTCTTGCATCTATCGTCGATATCTCAGGGATGTGGATATACTTTAATGTGGTGAACTATTTCTTGGGTATCGCCTGACTAAAGTTCACAATATCACTATAAAAAAGCTGCTCAAAATGTGTAATAGGGGCGATGACAGGCGTGTTATCGTCCCTTTTTTCTGGGAAGTAGTCTGAAACAAACTGAACAAAAACGGTATTAGGTTGACCATTTTTATCCAAGCCATATCCGGCCATGTTATAAGTTCCGTAGAGGGAGCCGCTTTTGGCGATCAATTGTCCTTTAATTGGCAACTTTCGCATACTTTGTCGGTACTTTAGTGTGCCTGACTCACCTGACTTCGGCATGATGGCGATCAGTTTAAGCTCGTCTTCGTGCTTCCAAATATAACGAAGAATTTCCGCCATTTTGGTGGCGGAGATACGATTGTTTCGTGAAAGTCCTGAGCCGTCTTCTAGGCGCGCATTACGAATATCAATACCAGTATTGGCGAAAATGATCTGCTTGATCGCCTCTGTACCGTTGGCAAAGCTACCTGACTGAACAAAAAACTTAGCGCCAAGTGTTTTGGTTAATGTATCTGCAATCAAGTTATCAGAGTTTTTAAGCATCTCTTCCAAAATGTCTGGTAATGCCTCTGATTGGTGCATGGCGATTAGCTTGCGCTGTTTTTCCGGAGCCGAACCGATCCGAATCTTTCCTGATAACTCAATATTGAGCTGCTTAAGCAAAGCTGCCAATCTATGGCTGGTATAAAGTTCGGGATCTTGAACCGCAAATTTCAGTGGCAATGGTTTGTCTCTTTCAACCAAGCACCCTGTTAGCTTGTAGTTGTT
Source organism: Vibrio sp. JCM 18905 (assembly GCF_055393305.1). Classification (NCBI taxonomy): domain Bacteria; kingdom Pseudomonadati; phylum Pseudomonadota; class Gammaproteobacteria; order Vibrionales; family Vibrionaceae; genus Vibrio; species Vibrio sp. JCM 18905. Next base: position 801,444 of record NZ_AP043880.1, read on the forward strand.
ATCGGGATTTGCAACTAAACCTAAGTCACAATGACGACTTTTCTTAATGGTTTTAGAAACTGTTTCTACGGTACTTGTGACACGAATAGGTTGATGATCAGGTACGTAGACTCGAGTCCCACCGTCCTTTTGCGTATAGATAGAAGCCTGCACACAGTTGTTATTGAGTGTGATGGTCGATGCCGGAGCGCTGTAGCAAACTCCCAAGATATCCCACGGCCAGCCCACTGCACGGTTGTAACCAGTGAATGCGCTGTTATCGAGCCATAAGTCACCGTCAATACGTTTTAAACCATTTTTCTTGGCTAGGGCAAGAAGTGATTTTAAATCGTTGGTTTGGAGCGTTGGATCGCCGACAAAGTAAATCACTGCGTCTGAGCTCGACGCTTCTAGCTTGGTTCGAAAGCGGAAGTTATCACCCAGCTCTAACTTCGCCGCTAATGCTGTGACGATTTTTAATGTACTGGCTGGTGGGAATAATTGTTCGGTAGGATGAACACCGTCAAGTTCAGCATTCTCACTGAGTTTTTCCGCGACTAAACTGATGCGAGAGCCTTCCGGCAACACTTCTTGATGAGGGTACGCTTGTGAAAAAGCAGAAAGTAATGAAGAGAATATGAGCAAGGGCCAACGTAAACGCATAATGATACTTTCTAAGGTGAGTTATGTGATTGAGTATACGCAAGTCCTTTCAATATGCTAGGTAACTAAAGAAATGCTTTATATGTCATCAGGAATGAGACATGAGAGAAAGGCGCGCGGCTTAAAATGGAGTATAAAAAATGCCCGCTTGAAGCGGGCATTCGATATTCTAGTCAAAGACCGGAATTAGAAGTCGTAACGTAGACCTAGAGCTAGCTCGTCTTCTGCATCAGCTTTAGATGCTGTAGTGTTGCCACCAACTTTACCTAGTTTATCGCCAGAGTCGATTAGGTTGAAGTTGTATGAAACGTAACCACGGAAGTTAGGCTTGAAGTAGTAAGATGCATCAACAGCGAAGTTGTTAGCAGAAGTTTCGTTGTTAGTTTCTGCGTTGTTGTACGTTGTTGTGAATACTGTTTGACCTAGAGTGTAAGCACCAGCTAGTTCGTAACCAGTGTAGTCACCTTCAGTTTTCGCTTTTTCACCATCAGTGAAGATACCAGCGAAGTATAGGTCACCCATAGTGTAAGATGCAGCTAGCATGTATTCGTTAGCTTCGTCTTGGTCTGCGTAACCAGCACCTAGCTCAAGACCTGTGTCTGCTACTGCGTAGATTGCAGATAGAGAGTAGCCGTCTTGTTTGTTGTCTGAGTAGTGATCAACGCGATCGTTTTCACCAGCAGGAGTACCGTCTGCTTTTAGCTCTGTACGGTCAGCGAAGCGGTAGCTTGCTTTAACACTTAGGTTTTCGAATTGACCTTTGTAAGCCATCATGTTGTCTGTACGGTCTGCTACAGCTAGTTTGTCTGCTGCAGAGTTACCGTGGTAAGCCATGATATCTGTGAAGTCAGTGATAACGCCTAGTGCACCTTCAGTTTTACCGTATGCGAACTCACCGTAAGCACCACCAAGACCAGCGTAAGCAAGACGAGTTTCTAGATCGCTCTTGTCGTCGCCGTCTACAGTACCGTTTTGAGCAGTCTCAAATTCACCTTCCCAGAAACCAACACCGTATAGGTTGTCATTGATCTCTTGTTTACCAAGGAAGTTTAGACGGATGCGAGATTTGTCTTGAGCGTCGCCATCTTTCATAGATAGACGTGCTTCAGCACGGCCGCCCATTTCTAGAGAAGTGCCGTCTTGGTTGTAAAGTTCAGCTGCGTTTACGCCAGTTGCCATAGCTGCTGCAGATACAGAAAGAGCAATTAGAGTCTTTTTCATCTTATTTGTCCTAGTTAGCTGTCCATAATCATTGTTGTATGGGGGAGAGGTAATCTCTCACAAGTTGTTGGTCTATAATTGGCCAGTAAGCGGTATAATTCGCCCTTGTAAGCCTTTGATCTAACAACTCGCTGGACATGTTTTACTGCTAAAGTTTCCGTATGAGTTAGTAAAATGATATAAATCGTATCGATGAACACTGTTCGATTGTTCTGGCTTTTGATTTAAATTTTTGTTTTAAATGATATTTTGTGGCTATAACATTCGTCTGACATTGATTAGTTTTTATCTTTTTTGATGTTTTTGGTGTAATGAACAGTGTTGTTTTTCAACAAATTGCGACAGTGATGCACTCTAGAATCGTTCTAAAAGTGACTTATATCATTATGCCGAAAATGCATAGTCTTACAGCCTTTCGAATTAAGATGATTTCGTCCGGGAGTTTGTTTACACTAAATGAAATACATCTTTAAGCGCACTACCCAGCCCTATGGCAGGGTGGGCTTTTTTTTGTCCAAAGACCCATTTGGGCTTGAGGTTATAAAATGGAAAAAGTTCCAATGACACTACGTGGCGAGCAAAAGCTACGTGCAGAACTCGATCGTCTACTTAAACTACGTCCTCAAATTTCAGAGGCAATCGCTGAAGCTCGAGAGTTAGGTGATTTAAAAGAGAACGCAGAATATCACGCCGCTCGAGAAGAGCAGGGTATCTGTGAAGCACAAATCCGTGACATTGAATACAAACTGTCAGTTGCTCAAGTAATTGATGTAACGAAGATGGAGAACACGGGTAAAGTTATTTTTGGTTCAACCGTAACCTTGATTGACATCGACACCGAAGAAGAAAAAACATACCAAATTGTTGGTGATGACGAAGCAGACATTAAAGCTGGCCGTATTTCAGTAAGCTCACCAATTGCTCGTGGCTTGATCGGTAAGATGGAAGGCGATGAGGTTGCTATTCAAACTCCGGGTGGCGCGAAAGACTTCGAAATCGACCGAGTAGAGTACATCTAAGTCGTTGAGAGTAGTCTGTTACTCCAATAAAACGCAAAAAGGTCGCCAATGGCGACCTTTTTTCTTCAGCAACGTAAGTAGAATTACTTACGAGGGATTTCGATTTTACGCTCTTCAGACTGGCGGTACAGCACAAGCACTTTACCAATAGTCTGAACTTTTTCTGCGCCCGTCTCACGTACGATAGCGTCGATGATTAGCTGTTTTGTTTCACGAGCTTCTGAAGCAACTTTTACTTTGATCAGTTCGTGATGGTTAAGAGCGATTTCAATTTCTGCTAGCACGGCTTCTGTAAGTCCATTTGCGCCCATTAGCACGACAGGTTTTAAACTGTGAGCTAGGCCTTTAAGGTGCTGCTTTTGTTTGGTGCTTAGGTTCATTACGCGGCCAATTTTCTTTAAAATAAGGGTTGAAAAAAGCTATTTTAACGCCATCTATTGCTGAAGACTATAATTTATTGAGTAATAGGTAGCGCTTATTAAAACAATAGCTCCAATTTGCGCCTTGTTGGGATTAAAATGAGTAAACAAAAACATTCGGCTAGTTCTGGTCGTTGGTTGAAAGAACACTTTGATGATAAATACGCGAATGAGGCTCGTAAAAAAGGCTATCGCTCACGTGCTTATTTCAAGATCGATGAGATTCAAACGAAAGATAAATTGTTAAAGCCTGGGATGACAGTCGTCGATTTGGGTGCGGCACCGGGCGGGTGGTCTCAATATGCTGCTAAGATAGTAGGAGACAGTGGTCAGATCATTGCGTGTGATTTGCTTCCTATGGACCCGATTGCAGGTGTCAGCTTTTTACAAGGCGACTTTCGCGATGATGCAGTATTGGAAGCTTTGCTAGAAAGAATCCAACCTTCAATGGTAGACGTAGTAATGTCTGACATGGCACCTAATATTGCGGGAAATAACTCTGTTGACCAACCTCGTGCTATGTATTTAGTTGAATTGGCTTTAGATATGTGTCGACAAGTTCTAGCGCCTAATGGTAGCTTTGTCGTAAAGGTTTTCCAGGGGGAAGGCTTCGATCAGTATGTGAAAGAAGTCCGAGACATGTTTAAAGCCGTAAAAATTAGAAAACCAGACTCATCGCGAGCTCGCTCTCGAGAAGTCTTTGTTGTAGCCACTGGTTACAAAGGTTAACCATTTTGCTCTCTTGAGAGCGTGTTAACACTATAGCTACAGTGAATGAACTGTAGTACCCTACCTTTAATTACAATTAGTTATCGAGAGGCTTACACCTTGAGTGACATGGCAAAAAATTTAATTCTGTGGCTTGTTATCGCCGTCGTATTGATGTCGGTATTCCAGAGCTTTGGCCCTGGAGAAAGCAATGGCAGAACCGTGGATTACACCACGTTTGTACAGGAAGTTGGCCAAGGCCAGATTCAAGAAGCAACTTTTAAAGACGGTGAAATTAGCTTTGTTCGTCGTGGCGGCGGTGCCAAAATGGTCACTTACATGCCAGTGTATGACCAAAAGCTTCTAGATGACCTAATTAACCAAAACGTGAAAGTACAGGGCACGCCTCCAGAAGAGCAAAGCTTGCTTGGTACTATTTTCATTTCTTGGTTCCCAATGATCTTACTGATTGGTGTATGGATTTTCTTCATGCGTCAAATGCAAGGCGGCGGCGGTAAAGGCGCTATGTCTTTTGGTAAGAGCAAAGCTCGAATGATGAGCGAAGAACAAATCAAGACAACTTTTGCTGACGTCGCTGGTTGTGACGAAGCAAAAGAAGACGTGAAAGAGCTGGTGGACTACTTGCGTGATCCAAGCCGCTTCCAAAAACTGGGCGGTAAGATTCCTACTGGTGTGTTAATGGTTGGTCCTCCTGGTACTGGTAAAACGCTTTTAGCGAAAGCCATTGCTGGTGAAGCGAAAGTACCGTTTTTTACCATCTCGGGTTCAGATTTCGTAGAAATGTTCGTGGGTGTCGGTGCATCTCGTGTACGTGACATGTTCGAACAAGCTAAGAAAGCAGCGCCTTGTATTATCTTCATCGATGAAATCGATGCGGTAGGTCGTCAGCGTGGTGCTGGTGTTGGTGGTGGTCACGATGAACGTGAGCAAACACTAAACCAAATGCTAGTAGAGATGGATGGTTTCGAAGGTAACGAAGGTATCATCGTAATCGCTGCAACTAACCGTCCAGACGTTCTTGACCCAGCGTTGCTACGTCCTGGTCGTTTTGACCGCCAAGTAGTGGTTGGATTGCCAGATGTACGTGGTCGTGAGCAGATTCTAAAAGTACACATGCGTAAAGTCCCTCTAGCAGGTGACGTAGAGCCTTCTCTAATCGCTCGTGGTACACCAGGCTTCTCTGGTGCTGATTTAGCAAACCTAGTCAACGAAGCGGCACTATTTGCTGCGCGTGGTAACAAGCGTAACGTTTCTATGGTTGAATTCGAATTAGCGAAAGACAAAATCATGATGGGTGCCGAGCGCCGTTCAATGGTGATGTCTGAAGAGACAAAAGAGTCAACGGCTTATCACGAAGCGGGTCACGCAATTGTTGGTCGTTTAGTACCTGAGCACGATCCAGTGTACAAAGTATCGATCATTCCACGCGGTCGCGCGTTGGGTGTGACTATGTACCTACCGGAGCAAGACCGTGTCAGCATGTCTCGCCAGCATCTAGAGTCTATGATCTCTAGCTTGTACGGTGGTCGTCTAGCGGAAGAACTCATCTACGGTGCTGATAAAGTCTCAACAGGCGCGTCAAACGATATTGAACGTGCAACTGATATTGCTCGTAAGATGGTTACTCAATGGGGTTTCTCTGAAAAGCTTGGTCCTCTACTGTATGCAGAAGATGAAGGTGAGGTGTTCCTTGGTCGTAGCGTGACTCAGACTAAGCATGTATCTGACGATACGGCGAAGCTGATTGATGATGAAGTTCGTCAAATCATTGACCGCAACTATGACCGTGCGAAGAAGATTCTTCAAGAAAACATGGATATCATGCATGCGATGAAAGATGCGCTGATGAAGTATGAAACCATTGATGCTCGTCAAATTGATGATTTAATGGAGCGCAAAGCTGAAATTCGTGAGCCTGCGGGTTGGAGTGATAACTCAACTAGCAAACCTGAAGACAGCGAGAAGCCTCAAGCAAAGCCAGAAGTTAAAGAAGAAGCAACGGACGCTGCGAAAGATGCAGAAAAGTCTAGCTCTCCAGAAGCGACTTCTAGCGAAGCGCCTGAAAAGAAAGACTCTGAATAAAGAGTGTTGATAATAATAAACCCCGAGTTATCTCGGGGTTTTTGTGTTTATGATGATGATTACAGCAAATAACAAATCTTTAGATCTTTCCCGTCCACATGTTATGGCCATTCTAAATGTGACTCCGGATTCCTTTTCGGATGGTGGTAAATACAACTCGATTGAACTCGCCCTTGCTCAAGTTGATAAAATGATAAAGGCTGGTGTAAGCATTGTTGATGTTGGTGGGGAGTCGACAAGGCCTGGCGCGCCAGATGTGTCTTTAGAAGAAGAACTTCGACGTGTTGTCCCAGTAATCAAGGCCATTCGTGAAAAGTACGATGTGTGGATTTCGGTCGATACCAGTAAAGCGGAAGTTATGCGTCAAGCTATTGATGCTGGTGCAGATTTGATCAATGACATTCGATCTTTGCAAGAACCTGGTGCTCTCGAAGTCGCAGCAGAAGCAAAGCTTCCAATTTGTCTGATGCATATGAAAGGTCAACCTAGAACCATGCAAGTTGCACCTCATTATGATGATGTGATGAGCGACGTATCTGCCTTTCTAGAAGAACGTATCGCGGCATGTGAAGCAGCAGGGATTGATAAATCTCAACTGATTCTCGATCCTGGATTTGGCTTTGGCAAAACGATAGAACACAATTATCATATGCTCGTTCATCTTGAAAAGTTTCATGAATTCGGCCTGCCAATTTTGGCTGGCATGTCTCGTAAATCAATGATTTTTAAATTGTTGGATAAGCCTGCGGCTGAATGTACAAATGCGAGTGTCGTTTGCGCTACGATTGCAGCAATGAAAGGCGCGCAGATCATTCGTGTGCATGACTTTGAAGAGACAATCGAAGCAATGAAAGTTGTTGAGATGACGAAAAACAATATTTAAAAATAATAAAGGAAAGTTTATGTCGAATAAAAGACGTTACTTTGGTACTGACGGTGTGCGCGGTAAAGTAGGACAATACCCAATCACTCCGGACTTCGTACTTAAGCTTGGCTGGGCTGCTGGTCGTGTACTAGCAAAACAAGGCACAAAGAAAGTTATTATAGGTAAAGATACGCGTATCTCCGGTTATATGCTCGAATCTGCATTAGAAGCAGGCCTTGCTGCAGCGGGACTTAAAGCAACATTTACTGGTCCAATGCCAACCCCAGCAGTGGCATATTTAACTCAAACTTTCCGCGCAGAGGCGGGGATTGTGATTTCTGCATCGCATAACCCATATTACGACAACGGCATTAAATTCTTTTCTTCTGAAGGTACTAAGCTACCTGACGATATCGAGTTGGCGATTGAAGCTGAGCTGGATAAAGACATTGAATGTGTTGAGTCTGCAGAACTTGGTAAAGCCACTCGTCTAAATGACGCTGCAGGCCGTTACATCGAATTCTGTAAGAGTACTTTCCCATCTGAATTGAGTCTTGCAAACTTTAAAATCGTGGTAGATTGTGCGCACGGTGCAACGTACCACATTGCTCCAAATGTCTTCAAAGAGCTTGGCGCAGAAGTTATTGCAATGGGCGTAGAGCCTAACGGCATCAACATTAATGAAGAAGTGGGCGCAACAGATGTTCGTGCGCTTCAAAAGCGTGTCGTTGAAGAGCAAGCGCACCTTGGTTTAGCATTTGATGGTGATGGTGACCGTATCATTATGGTCGACCACCTTGGCAACAAAGTCGATGGCGACCAAATTGCTTACATTATTGCTCGTGATGCTCTTCGTCGTGGCGAGCTAAAGGGTGGTGTAGTTGGTACGTTGATGACTAACTTGGGCATGGAAAATGGCTTAAAGCAGCTAGGTATTCCATTCGTTCGTGCCGCTGTTGGTGACCGTTATGTCATGGAACAACTGCTAGAAAAAGGCTGGAAAATTGGTGCTGAAAACTCAGGCCATGTGATCTTATTAGATAAAGTCACCACGGGCGATGCGATTGTTGCAGCACTGCAAGTGCTTGCTTCTGTAGTTGGCAGCGATATGTCTTTGCATGAGCTATCGCAAGGCATGACGTTGTATCCTCAGGTTCTAGAAAATGTCCGCTTTGCAGGGGAAAGTAATCCTCTTGAAGCTCAAGCAGTACTAAACGCCGTCGCCGAAGTAGAAGCGACGCTGGGTGATAAAGGACGTGTATTGCTGCGTAAATCTGGCACAGAGCCTTTGATTCGCGTTATGGTGGAAGGTGAGGATGGCGAGCTAGTTCAAAGCTCTGCATTGAAAATTGCCGAAGCTGTAAAAGCAAGTTGTTAATCATTGCGTTAAAGTGTGCAGTGTATGAAAAGGGCATCTTTTGCCCTTTTTTTGAGCGCTTAGCGCATTGGCATTGATTTTTTACTAATTTTCCCTTGTCAGCGTTACCGGCTTTCGCTAGTATTGCTCCGCCTCCCGTTAGGAGGTCGCTAGCCTTGTTCAATTATGATTTATTCTCTTGAACGGCGCTGGCTCAACAATTTGGAACATAGGTGGAAAAAATGTTTTCAGTTCTACTTGTGATTTACCTGTTGGCAGCGCTTGGTGTGATTGGCCTTGTGTTGATTCAACAAGGTAAAGGCGCAGATATGGGAGCCTCGTTCGGTGCTGGTGCTTCAAACACAGTGTTTGGTGCTGGCGGCTCAGGTAATTTCTTAACCCGAACAACTGCTATTTTAGCAACCGTATTCTTTATCGTTAGCTTGTTGCTTGGTCGTATGTCTACGCACCAGACTGAATCACAATGGGTAGACCCAACATTAGGTCAACCAGTTGTTGAACAAGTTAAGGATGCAGCGAGTGAAGTTCCAGCCCCTACGGGTGATGAAATTCCTCAATAAGCTGTAAGGTTTTGATGCCGAGATGGTGAAATTGGTAGACACGCTAGCATGAGGTGCTAGTGCCTTAGGTGTGAGGGTTCGAGTCCCTCTCTCGGCACCATGTATTTACAAACTTGTAAATCACTTGTTTGCGAGTATAATGCTCAGCAAGTCGGACGCGGGGTGGAGCAGCTTGGTAGCTCGTCGGGCTCATAACCCGAAGGTCGTCGGTTCAAATCCGGCCCCCGCAACCAATCTCTTTCTTTAAGAAGAAATCGTAGATTGGCAAGTTTGCGTAGTGCTAACCACACTACGAGTTAAGAGAAGCATTTGTTGGCTATTCTTAACGTATCAGGGTCCAGCAGCATAAAACCCCGACTATCGGGGTTTTTTGTTATCTGAGCTTTTTGAAATAGCTCAGAGACTGCTTGGTTTTTTGATTGGGCTCTGAGCCCTTTTTTTGTTTCTGGAGTGGTTAAATGACTGGTTTAGAAAGACAACTTACTGAAATGCTTGAAGCACCAGTAGAGGCATCAGGCTATGAGTTGGTTGGATTAGAATTCATTCGTGCAGGCGTGCACTCAACGTTACGCATCTACATTGACCATGAAAATGGTATTAACGTGGACGACTGTGCAGAAGTTAGCCACCAAGTTAGTGCGGTTTTAGACGTTGAAGATCCAATTTCTGTTGCTTACAGCCTAGAAGTGTCTTCTCCAGGTTTAGAAAGACCACTTTTTAAAGCAGCACATTACGAGCAATTTATTGGTCACGAGGTCAGCATCGTATTGAAAATGGCTGTAGCAAACCGTCGTAAGTGGAAAGGTATTATCCACGGCGTTGATGGCGAAACAGTGACAATTACTGTAGACGGTCAGCAAGAAGAGTTTGCTCTAAGTAACATTTCCAAAGCTAACCTGATCCCTAAATTTTAGTTCCCTAAAAAAGTTTAAGCTTAGAGGCTAAATACAATGAGTAAAGAAATTTTAGCGGTAGCAGAAGCGGTATCGAACGAAAAAGCGGTACCTCGTGAGCGTATCTTTGAAGCTCTTGAGATTGCTCTAGCAACTTCTACAAAGAAAAAATACGAAATCGAAATCGACGTACGTGTTGCCATTGACCGTAAAACTGGTGAGTTTGTGACTTACCGTCGTTGGTTAGTTGTTGATGATGTTGAGAACCCTACAAAAGAGATCTCACTAGAAGCAGCACAGTACGAAGATGACTCACTCGAGCTTGGCGACTACGTAGAAGACGAAATCGAATCAGTAACGTTTGACCGTATTACGACTCAAACGGCTAAGCAAGTTATCGTACAAAAAGTTCGTGAAGCTGAACGTGCACAAATCGTTGAGCAGTTCATCGACAATGAAGGTGATCTAATCACTGGCGTTGTGAAAAAAGTAAACCGCGACACAATCGTACTTGACCTTGGTAACAACGCTGAAGCGGTAATCCTACGTGATGACCAACTTCCTCGTGAAAACTTCCGTCCAGGCGACCGCGTTCGTGGTCTTCTTTACAAAGTCGCGCCAGAAGCACGTGGTTTCCAACTGTTCATCACTCGTTCTAAGCCTGAAATGCTGGCAGAACTATTCCGTGTTGAAGTGCCTGAAATCGCTGAAGATATTATCGAGTTGAAAGGCGCGGCACGTGATCCTGGTTCTCGCGCTAAGATCGCTGTCAAAACAAATGACAAACGTATCGACCCTGTAGGTGCGTGTGTTGGTATGCGTGGTGCACGTGTACAAGCTGTTTCTGGCGAACTTGGTGGTGAGCGTATCGATATTGTGCTTTGGGATGATAACCCAGCTCAATTCGTTATCAACGCAATGGCGCCAGCTGATGTTGCTTCTATCATCGTTGATGAGGATGCACACTCAATGGACATCGCAGTTGAAGCTGACAACCTAGCGCAAGCTATCGGTCGTAATGGTCAAAACGTGCGTCTAGCATCTCAACTAACAGGTTGGGAACTGAATGTTATGACAGTTGCTGATCTTCAGAAGAAACACGCTGAAGAATCACAAGCATCTATTGAAAACTTCATGAAGTACCTAGATATTGAAGAAGACTTCGCTCAACTTCTTGTTGAAGAAGGTTTCTCAACGCTAGAAGAAATCGCATACGTGCCAGTTAACGAGCTACTAGAAATCGATGGTTTGAATGAAGAACTAATCGAAGAGCTTCGTGGACGTGCAAAAGATGCACTAACGACGATCGCACTAGCACAAGAAGAGTCTTTTGAAGGTCTAGAACCGGCTGAAGATCTGCTTGCACTTGAAGGTCTTGAGCGTGAGATGGCATTTAAATTGGCAGCGAAAGGTGTAGCGACACTGGAAGATCTTGCTGACCAAGGTATTGACGATTTAGAAGGTATCGAAGGCCTGACCGAAGAACGTGCAGGTGAGCTAATTATGGCCGCACGTAACATCTGTTGGTTCGGCGAAGAAGCATAATTTTCGGCAAGGAGGAAGCGGCATGACACAATTAACAGTTAAAGCACTGAGTGATGAGATTGGTACGCCAGTCGACCGCTTGATTGAACAACTTGCTGACGCTGGCATTAAAAAGGCGAGCTCTGACAATGTTACTGATGAAGAGAAGCAGAAGCTTCTCTCTCATTTAAAGAAAGAACACGGTGATAAATCAGGTGATTCAGAGCCGACTCGCCTTACGCTTCAGCGTAAAACTCGTAGTACACTTAGTGTGAACGCGGGTGGTGGCAAGAGTAAGAATGTTCAGGTTGAGGTGCGCAAAAAACGTACATACGTGAAGCGCAGCACAATTGAAGATGAAGCGAAACGTGAAGCTGAAGAAGCAGCACAACGTGAAGCAGAAGAAGCAGCAAAACGTGCAGCAGAAGAAGCTGCAAAACGTGAAGCTGAAGAAGCTGCAAAACGTGAAGCTGAAGAAGCTGCAAAACGTGAAGCGGAAGAAAAAGCGAAACGTGAAGCTGAAGAAAAAGCGAAGCGAGACGTAGATACGAATGCACAACGTAATGCTGAAGAAAAAGCAAAGCGTGATGCTGAAGAGAAAATTAAGCAAGAAGCAGCGCGAAAAGAGGCCGACGAGCTTAAACGTCGTCAGGAAGAAGAAGCTAAGCGTAAGGCTGAAGAGGAAAGTCAGCGCAAGCTTGAAGAAGCTCGCGAATTGGCTGAAAAGAATAAAGAGCGTTGGTCTGCTGCAGAAGAGAAAAAGGGTGATATGGAAGATACAGATTACCATGTAACGACTTCACAATACGCACGTGAAGCCGAAGATGAAGCAGATCGCAAAGTAGAGAGCGGTCGTCGTAAGAAGAAAAAAGCTTCAGGTAAAGACGACCAAGCTCGCGGTGGCCGTAACAACCAACGTGGCGGTAGAGGTCGTAAAGGCAAACTTGCTAAACCGACTTCAATGCAGCATGGCTTTGATAAGTCAGCAACGGTTGCTAAGCAAGACGTTGTAATTGGCGAAACGATCGTTCTATCAGAACTTGCTAACAAGATGTCGGTTAAAGCGACAGAAGTTATCAAAGTAATGATGAAGATGGGCGCTATGGCGACTATCAACCAAGTGATCGACCAAGAAACAGCACAACTTGTTGCTGAAGAAATGGGCCATAAAGTAGTTCTTCGTAAAGAGAACGAACTGGAAGAAGCGGTACTATCTGACCGTGACACTAACGCGGAAGCAGTTCCACGTGCTCCAGTTGTTACTATCATGGGTCACGTTGACCACGGTAAAACGTCAACACTTGACTACATCCGTCGCACACACGTTGCTTCTGGCGAAGCGGGTGGTATTACTCAGCACATTGGTGCGTACCACGTTGAAACAGACAACGGCATGATCACGTTCCTTGATACTCCTGGACACGCAGCGTTTACTGCAATGCGTGCTCGTGGTGCTCAAGCGACAGATATCGTTGTTCTTGTAGTTGCAGCAGACGATGGCGTAATGCCACAAACAGTAGAAGCGATTCAGCACGCGAAAGCGGCAGGCGTTCCTCTAATTGTGGCTGTGAACAAGATCGATAAAGAAGACGCGAACCCAGATAACGTTAAGAACGAGCTTGCTCAATACGACGTTATTCCTGAAGAGTGGGGCGGTGAGAACATGTTCGTTCACATCTCTGCTAAACAGGGTACAAACATCGATGGTCTTCTAGAAGCAATCCTTCTTCAGTCTGAAGTTCTTGAACTTACAGCTGTAGCTGAAGGCATGGCATCTGGTGTTGTTGTTGAATCTCGCCTAGATAAAGGTCGTGGTCCAGTTGCAACAGTACTTGTTCAATCAGGTACACTAAACAAAGGCGACATCGTTCTTTGTGGCCAAGAATACGGCCGTGTTCGTGCAATGCGTGATGAGCTAGGTAAAGAAATTACTTCGGCTGGCCCATCTATCCCTGTAGAGATTCTAGGTCTTTCAGGTGTACCATCTTCAGGTGATGAAGCAACAGTAGTTCGTGACGAGCGTAAAGCGCGTGAAGTAGCTAACTACCGTGCTGGTAAGTTCCGTGAAGTGAAACTTGCTCGTCAGCAGAAATCTAAACTAGAGAACATGTTCTCTAACATGACTGCTGGTGAAGTTGCTGAACTTAACGTTGTACTTAAAGCAGACGTTCAAGGTTCTGTAGAAGCAATCGCAGACTCACTAGTTAAGCTATCTACTGACGAAGTTAAAGTGAACATCGTTGGTTCTGGTGTTGGTGGTATTACGGAAACTGACGTAGTACTAGCGGAAGCTTCAAACGCAATCATCCTTGGCTTTAACGTTCGTGCAGATGCTTCTGCTCGCCGTGCTGTAGAAGCCGCAGCTGTTGACTTACGTTACTACTCAATCATTTACCAATTGATTGACGAAGTTAAACAAGCAATGGGCGGTATGCTTGCTCCAGAATTCAAGCAAGAGATCATTGGTCTTGCTGAAGTTCGTGACGTGTTTAAGTCACCGAAACTGGGCGCTATCGCTGGTTGTATGGTTACAGAAGGTGTGATCAAGCGTAACAACCCAATCCGTGTACTACGTGATAACGTTGTTATTTACGAAGGTGAACTAGAGTCACTACGTCGTTTCAAAGATGACGTTCAAGAAGTTAAGAATGGCTACGAATGTGGTATCGGCGTTAAGAACTACAATGATGTTCGCGTTGGTGACCAAATCGAAGTCTTCGAAATCGTTGAAATTAAACGTACTCTAGACTAATTGACTAAAATTACTAATATTGTCTTTGAAAGATAAGTAGTAATTGGTTGTTGAATACACCATGGGGGGCTGGCTTTGACCAACCCCCCATTCTTTCTATATAAGAGTAAAGATATGTCAAAAGAATTTAGCCGCACGCAGCGCGTTGCACAGCAGCTGCAAAAAGAACTAGCGATGATCCTTCAACGTGAAGTTCGTGACTCACGCCTTGGCATGGTAACGATCTCAGACGTAGAAGTTTCTCGTGACCTTGCTTACGCAAAAGTATTTGTAACCTTCCTATGTGTGGGTGAGCAAACACCAGAATCATGTCTAGCTGCACTACGTGAGCACGAAGTGCACATTCGCATGATGTTAGGTAAGCGCATTCGCCTGCGTCTAACACCAGAAATCCGCTTCCATTATGACAATACGCTTGTTGAAGGTATGCGTATGTCTAACCTAGTGTCTGAAGTGGTAAGCTCAGACAAGAAAAAGCAAAAAGACTCTGGTCGTGAGGACGAAGAATAATGGCTCGTCGTCGTAAAGGTCGTCCAATTAATGGCGTTATACTGTTGGACAAACCAACAGGCATCTCTTCCAATGATGCACTGCAAAAAGTAAAGCGAATCTACTTTGCTGAGAAAGCAGGCCACACTGGTGCCTTGGACCCATTAGCGACAGGCATGCTGCCAATTTGCTTGGGTGAAGCGACGAAGTTTTCTCAGTTTCTTCTAGATTCTGATAAACGCTACCGTGTGATTGCAAAGCTTGGTGAACGTACCAACACGTCTGACTCGGATGGTGAAGTCGTAGAGACACGTCCAATCGATGTTACGTTAGACAAGCTAGAAGCGTGCATTGAGAAGTTCCGTGGCGAATCTGATCAAGTACCTTCCATGTTTTCAGCGTTGAAATATCAAGGGAAACCCTTGTATGAATACGCTCGCAAAGGCATCGAAGTTCCGCGTGAATCTCGTAAGATCACGGTATACGAGATTGTTCTTCACCGTTTTGAAGGCGATGAAGTCGAGATGGAAGTTCATTGCTCAAAAGGCACCTACATTCGTACCATCGTGGATGACCTAGGCGAAATGTTAGGTTGTGGTGCGCACGTAACTATGCTTCGACGCACTGGTGTTGCGAAATACCCTTACGAGAAGATGGTGACACTTGAGCAACTGAATGAGTTACTAGAGCAAGCACACCGTGAAGAACGCGCTCCTCGAGAACTACTGGACCCATTGCTGTTACCAATGGATACAGCGGTAGAAGACTTACCAGAAGTCAACTTAGTGCCTGAACTGGCGGATATGGTTCAGCATGGGCAACCTGTTCAAGTATTTGGTGCGCCTACCGAAGGCTCACTTCGCCTTACCATGGGTGAAGAGCGTTTGTTTATTGGCGTTGGCGAAATGAACGAAGATGGCAAAATCGCTCCTAAGCGATTGGTTGTGTTCCGAGATGACGTCGCATCCAAGTAAATGATTGAAAATACCGACCTGAGTGTCGGTATTTTTATATTGCACGAGATAGGAAATTTCCCTATAATCCGCGCTTCGCGTAGCGGCTGAATCAGAGATTGGCTGCTACAACTTTAAACCTACTCTTATTAGGAGAGAATTATGTCTCTGAATGCAGAAACTAAAGCAGCAATCGTTGCAGAATACGCACAAGGCGAAGGCGACACTGGTTCACCAGAAGTTCAAGTAGCTCTACTTACAGCTTCTATCAACCACCTACAAGGTCACTTCAAAGCGCACAAAGGCGATCACCACAGCCGTCGTGGTCTTCTACGCATGGTTTCTCGTCGTCGTAAGCTTCTAGATTACCTAAAAGGTAAAAACCTAGCTCGCTACCAAGACCTAATCAAACGTCTAGGCCTACGTCGCTAATCAGCGACTGCATAGCAGTTTGTCTAAAAAGGGGCTTTATGCCCCTTTTTTGTTGCCTAAATTTAGCCAAATTAGACTTATGCCGTTATAATACTGGCGGCTAAACCTCGTAAGAGGTTTTCTCAAAGCTCATAGCATTACAGTCAACCACGTCGACCAAAAGGTCGCGACTATTCAAAAGGAATTTCCGAGTTTCTTTTTACTAGTCGCGATTCGTAATGCCTTGAGTGTCAATTAACACGTCTAAGATTTCTTTAAGCACTAAAGGAAGATTAGAAACAAGGAATAACAATGTTCGAAAAACCAGTTGTTAAAACGTTCCAGTACGGTAACCACACAGTTACTTTAGAAACTGGCGTTATTGCACGTCAAGCTACAGCAGCAGTTATGGTCACAATGGATGATACGTCTGTATTCGTATCTGTTGTAGGTAAAAAAGAAGCCGTTGCAGGTCAAGACTTCTTCCCACTAACGGTTAACTACCAAGAGCGTACTTACGCTGCGGGTAAAATCCCAGGCGGCTTCTTCAAGCGTGAAGGTCGTCCTTCTGAAGGCGAAACGCTAACAGCTCGTCTAATCGACCGTCCAATCCGTCCGCTATTCCCAGACGCGTTTAAAAACGAAGTTCAGGTTATCGCGACAGTAATGTCTGTAAACCCAGATGTTCAGCCAGATATCGTTACAATGATCGGTACTTCTGCTGCTCTTGCTATCTCTGGCATTCCATTCAACGGCCCTATCGGTGCGGCGCGTGTTGGTCATATCGATGGTCAGCTTGTACTTAACCCTAGCCAAACTGAACTAGAAACTTCTAAGCTTGATCTTGTTGTTGCTGGTACAGAATCAGCCGTACTGATGGTTGAATCAGAAGCGGACAACCTAACTGAAGAAGAAATGCTAGCAGCGGTTGTTTACGGTCATGATCAACAACAAGTTGCTATCAAAGCTATCAACGAATTCAAAGCAGAAGTAGCAACTCCTGCTTGGGATTGGGTTGCTCCTGAAGAAAACACAGCGCTTAAAGATAAGATTGCTGAGCTAGCAGAAGCGAAGCTTGTTGAGGCTTACAAAATCACTGAGAAGATGGCTCGTTACGACCGTATCAATGAGATCGCTGCGGAAGTAAATGAAGTTCTTCTTGCTGAAGATCCTGAAGCGGATACAAAAGAAATCCACACTATCTTCCATGATCTAGAGAAAACAGTTGTACGTCGTAGCATCATCGCGGGTAACCCTCGTATTGATGGCCGTGAAAAAGACATGGTTCGTGCACTAGATGTACGCACTGGTGTTCTTCCTCGCACACACGGTAGCGCGCTATTCACTCGTGGTGAAACTCAGGCTATCGTGACGGCAACTCTAGGTACTCAGCGTGATGCTCAAATCATTGATGAGCTAACCGGCGAGCGTAAAGATCACTTCCTACTGCACTACAACTTCCCTCCATACTGTGTAGGTGAGACTGGTTTTGTAGGTTCTCCTAAGCGTCGTGAAATCGGCCACGGTAAACTGGCTAAACGTGGTATCGCAGCAGTAATGCCATCAGTAGATGAGTTCCCATACACAGTACGTGTTGTATCGGAAATCACTGAATCTAACGGTTCATCTTCAATGGCTTCTGTATGTGGTACGTCTCTTGCGCTTATGGACGCAGGTGTGCCAATCAAGTCTTCTGTTGCGGGTATCGCAATGGGTCTTGTTAAAGAAGGCGACGACTTCGTTGTTCTTTCTGACATCCTTGGTGACGAAGACCATCTAGGTGATATGGACTTTAAAGTAGCGGGTACTAACACTGGTATCACTGCTCTTCAAATGGACATCAAGATCGAAGGCATCACTAAAGAAATCATGCAAATTGCGCTTAACCAAGCTCAAGGCGCACGTAAGCACATCCTATCTGTAATGGATGAAGCAATCTCTGGTGCTCGTGAAGACATCTCTGAATTTGCTCCTCGTATTCATACAATGAAGATCAGCGCAGAGAAGATCAAAGACGTTATCGGTAAAGGTGGTGCAGTTATCCGTGCTCTAACTGAAGAGACTGGTACAACTATCGAAATCGAAGACGACGGTACTATCAAGATTGCTGCAACTGAAGGCACTGCTGCGAAAGAAGCTATCCGCCGTATCGAAGAGATCACTGCTGAAGTTGAAGTTGGCCGTATCTACACGGGTAAAGTTGCACGTCTAGCTGACTTCGGTGCATTCGTAACGGTTCTTCCAGGCAAAGATGGTCTTGTACACATTTCTCAAATCGCAGAAAAACGTGTTGAGAAAGTGTCTGACTACCTAGCTGAAGGCCAAGAAGTTCAAGTTAAAGTTCTTGAAATCGACCGCCAAGGCCGTGTACGTCTAAGCATGAAAGAAGCGGTAGAAAAGCCAGCTGAAGAAGCTGCTGCTGAAGCACCAGCTGCGAAAGACGAGTAAGACAAAATGAGACTTTCAGCCTTTTATTAGATTAAGGGCCTGAAAGCATGTTATAAAAGGGGAGCATTTTCGCTCCCCTTTTTTTGGTTTATTTCGACGCATTAACCTCAAACGAGGTTATCGCCTATATTGCATTAAGAGAAATAAATTTTGAGCGGTCCAAACAGGAGTATCAATTAGTGAAATGGTTTCAAACCGCAAGTTTATGTGTTGCTATCGCGCTGACCGGTTGTGCAAATACTTCTCAGCAATCAGCACAAAAGTGGCTATATCCACCGATGGCGGTGCCACTTCAGCCTAGCGTTCAACAAGAAGTACAAATCGCGCGTTTATCGCAGTTGCTACAACGTCCTGATCTCAGTGATGAAGTACGCGCTAAAATGCATTATGAGCGCGGTAGCTACTACGATAGCGTTGGTTTGCGTGATCTTGCCCGTTTGGACTTTAACCAGTCTTTGCAGTTGAATCCTGCTCAACCGGATATCTTCAATCTTTTGGGGGTGTATTTCACCCAAGTGGGGGAGTTTGACGCGGCTTATGAAGCGTTTGATTCGACCATAGAGTTGGCTCCGGATAATACCTATGCTGAGCGCAACCGTGCGATTGCACTGTATTATGGTGGCCGAATCGATCTCGCTTTAGAAGATATGACCAAGCACTATCAAGAAATGCCAACGGATCCTTTTCGTTCATTATGGCTGTACATCATCGAAGCTGAGCAAAATCCAGAGCAAGCAAAAGCTAATCTTCAACAGCGTTATTTACGAGATCGTAGTGAAGAGTGGGGATGGGTTCTTGTTGCCATCATGCTACGAGACGTCTCGGACGAAGACGCTCTTAAAGCCATTATGGATGGAACGAGAGAGAACTATCGCCTAGCTGAACGATTAACGGAAACGTATTTCTACCTTGGAAAGCGTAATCAGCTTGAAGGTGACATCGCAAGTGCCATCTCACTTTATAAGCTCGCGATTTCGTTCAACGTTTATGATTATGTTGAGCATCGGTATTCCTTCTTGGAGCTGGCACAAATCTACGATCAATTACAGCAAGACAGATTAGCCAAGCTAAAGGCTGCTAAGAAGCAGGAAATTGAATGATTTAGAGCCGCTCGATGAGAGCGGCTTTTTTTTATGATTGAACTTGATGAGTGACTCATTTAAAATAGTTAGCCTTGCTAACTAAGTGGTGGTGGCTTTTATGGCACTAGAAGAAAGCTTGATTGATTTAGAGCGTTTTTGCGCCAAAGCTTGGCGTGTTTATGCCAAAGAAGATCCGTTATCACATCTAAGCTTTAATGAGTTCGATTATTTACGTGTGATTCAGGTTTACCCTGAGGGTGTACGAATAACCGATCTTGCAGAAGAGTTGCAAGTGACTAAGCCTTCCGCATCGACAATGGTTGTTCGTTTGGAAAAAAAGGGTTTGGTGAAACGCATCGCATGTAATGAGGATGCCCGTGCTAAGCGTGTATTGCTGACAGAAGAAGTCGCAGAAAAAATGTCTTTGGAGCAGGTGGTTTACAAAGATATCTCTGAACAAATGATGCAACAATTAAATCAGCAAGAAGCTGAGCAGTTACAAGCTTTACTGAATAAAGCATTGAGCAATAAGTCATTTTAAATTAAACCAAAGGCCTCCGCTGTACGCATTAGTCTTTGGTGTTTCATTTTTCTTTTATTTAATTCAACCATTTAGTTAGTCTTGCTAATTAAATGGTTAGCTTTGCTAACTACTGGTGGCAGTCATGCAAAACTCAATTTATAGACAGTTTTGGAAATATACGATTCCAACCGTCGCAGCAATGCTCGTGAATGGTTTATATCAAATAGTTGATGGCATTTTTATTGGCCGTTATGTTGGTGCTGACGGATTAGCAGGGATCAATGTTGCGTGGCCGATCATCGGTTCTATCCTTGGTATAGGGATGATGATTGGGGTGGGGACTGGTGCGCTAACGTCGATTAAGCAAGGAGAAAACGATCATGAGGGCGCGAAGCGTATTTTAACGACCGGATTGGGGTTGTTGGCGATATTGATGCCGGTCGTTGCTACCATATTGTTCTATTTTTCAGATGAATTTATTCGCTGGCAGGGGGCGGAAGGGCGAGTGTTTGAACTCGCGCTGCAATATCTGCATATTCTGATTGTCGCGTGCGTATTTACGCTAGGCTCTATCGCGGTTCCATTTCTTTTACGCAATGACGACAGCCCGAACTTAGCAACGATGCTGATGGTCATCGGTGCCGTCATTAATATTGTATTAGACTACGTATTTATTGCTTGGTTGGGGTGGGAGTTAACCGGAGCGGCCATTGCTACAGCGCTGGCACAATTGGTGGTAACCGGGCTTGGTATTGGTTACTTCTTTACTTCAAAAGCGACCTTACGCCTTCGAATCAGTGACTTTAAGGTTCGAGTTGATGTTGCACCAAAGATTATAATGATCGGTACATCTAGCTTCTTTATGTACGCGTACGGCTCTGTGATGGTGGCAATGCATAACGCATTATTTGCTCAGTACGGAAGTGCAATGTTGATCGGGGCGTATGCTATTTTGGGATATATCGTGACGGTTTACTATCTGATTGCAGAGGGAATCGCGAACGGTATGCAACCTCTAGTGAGTTTCAATCACGGGGCGCGCAACCAGGCGAACGTCAGAAAATTACTGCAAGTCGCAATGGGGACATCTGTGCTTGGTGGTGTGGCGTTTGTTGGTTTGATGAACCTTTTCCCGTACGAGTTGGTCTCGGTGTTTAACAATGCTGATCAACAGTTGATTGATAGCACGGTGATCGGGATTCGTTTACACATGTTTGCGTTGTTTCTAGATGGCTTTTTAGTCGTGGCGGCTGCGTACTACCAATCGGTAAACAAAGGCAGCAAAGCCATGTTTGTGACACTCGGCAACATGTTGGTTCAACTACCGTTTTTGTTCGTTATGCCGAAACTGTTTGGCGTGACAGGCATTTGGCTGGCTTTCCCATTGTCCAATATTGCGCTGAGTTTAGTCGTGGTCAGTATGTTGTGGCGGGATGTGAAAAAGCTGCTAAACGAAGCTTCGGCTGAGCCAACAGTGCAAGCCTGTTAATAATGGCTGATAGAGAAAAGCGAGGTTGGGCCTCGCTTTTCTTTTTGGGGAGCTAAATGTTTTTTACTTCTAAGCCAGCTAGCTGATGCCAATAGCCATTGCATTGGCGGCTTTCGAGTTTTTCAGGGTTGTCGCCGTGCTCGTTTGAGCGAAAATGCTCTAACTCAGAAAGTGTACTCACACCGAGAGGGCTTAATCGGACCACATCAACCAGCCCTTGCATGCTTGGTAAGTCATTGATCAGGTTATAACAATACCCTGATTGTGTTTGAATACCGTTAAGGTTAAAGACTTCTTGCCCTTCTTGGCTACTGACCTGGATTCCTGTTGGGTATTTGATACAGCAGGTTTCGCAATCGTCTTTCGCTCGGTTTTCAGCTCGGGCTGTGAAACAGCGAGCGGAATACGCTAAAGGTAAATAACCGTGGCTAAATACCTCAACTTCAAACTTGTTACGAATACCAAGCTCGTCACACTGAACTAAAGTATCGTTTAACCATTCGCGAGAGAGCTCGACAGGCATACACCAGCGAACCATACCTTGCTTCAAAAATAAGTTGAGCGTGTGTGCGTTATAAGTATTGATTGCAGGACCAACGACGAAAGGCACTTTATGCTCTGATGCTAATTGAACCGCCGATACGTCATTAGCCTCAATGGCGAAGTCACCGTTATTGATGTACTTCTTCATGATGTTTACTTCACTCGGTGCTTCCAGTAGCGCCATCGTAGAGATAACGACTTGCTTGCCAGAGGCAGATAAGTCTTTGGCGATTTCCAACCAGTGAGCTGGTTTCATTTCTCTGCGTTTAGAGCAAACCGATTCACCCAGGTAAATAATGTCTGCAGAGCTTTGTTTTGCTTGTTGGTAGAAGGCTTCTACATCTTGTTTTGGCCAAAAATAGAGTAGTGGGCCAAGTGCGTATTTCATTGAGTTATCCATCTTAACCTCTACTGCCATTTACGGTGGTAAGCACCTAGGGTGGTTTGCGTTCCTTCCGACACATTTGCGAGCGTCGCATCCCATGCGGCTTCAACTTGGTAAGCTTCTGGGTTGGCTTGGTAGCGATCAATCGCGGCTCGCCATGTTCGAGTGACTTGCTCTACGTAAGCTGGGCTGCGTTGGCGCCCTTCAATTTTTACAGACGCGACATTAGCGGCAAATAGTTCTGGCAGCATCGAAAGGGTGTTCAAACTGGTTGGCTCTTCCAGAGCATGATAGCGTTTTTTCTCACCATCAATTTCTGTTTCAAAACGACCTTTACAGAGCGTAGGGTAGCCTGCGTTTTCTCCTGCGCAGTAGCGGTCAATTAGGATATTATTTAGACGAGACTCAAGACCTTGTTCAGTTTCTTGCCAACGAACGTATTTGGCAGGAGAACAGGCACCCACAGTGTTTGGGGACTCACCCGTCATGTATGATGACAAATAACAACGGCCTTCGGACATAATACAAAGGCTACCAAAAGCAAAGACTTCTAATTCGACATCGCTAGTGATGTTGCGCGAAAGCTGTTTCACCTGATGAATCGATAAGACGCGAGGTAGTACCACACGTTTTACGTTGAAGTTTTGTTTATAAAAATCAATGGCTGCGACGTTAGTCGCTGATGCTTGCACTGAAAGGTGTAGTTCCAGATCGGGATATTTGCGAGATGCATACTCCAGCACTGCAATGTCTGCAACAATCAGCGCGTCCACACCCAGTGCCGCTGCATTGTCTACCGCGTTCGTCCAGCGCTCAAAGCCATTGGGATGAGCGAAGGTATTCAACGCGACATGAATTTTTTTGTCGCGGTCGTGAACGTATTGCACCGCTTTTTCTAACTTTTTGCCGTTAAAGTTGAGGCCAGCAAAGTGACGGGCGTTGGTATCATCTTTGAAGCCAATGTAGACGGCATCGGCACCGCAATCAATCGCAGTTTTTAACGCAGGCAGGTTACCCGCGGGACACAAGAGTTCCATATGCTCACAATCATTGAGAATAAAAAGGTGTCCGCATTTTATGAAGAATTATGAATAGCGAAATTGACCTAAGTTAGGTTTAGCTTAATAAAGTCGATATTTACCCCTTGAGAGTAAGGGTATCGAGTCGGGGTTAGTTCTTGTGACGACGATTCTGGACAAACAGCTCTTCAATTTCATGTTTTGGCTGTGGGCGATAAAAATGGAATCCTTGAATCGCATTACATTGAAGGTTAGAGAGCAAAGTAGCTTGCTGGTGGGTTTCCACCCCCTCGGCAACGACCGTCAAGTCGAGTGACTTACCCAGATTAATGATGTTTTCAATCACAGTGACCTGTTTGGGTAGCGTGTCGATATCGTTAATAAACGCACGGTCGATTTTCAGCTCGTCGATAGGGAAGCGCGCTAAGTAGGAAAGGGAAGAGTAACCGGTACCAAAGTCATCGATAGAGAGGGCGAAGCCCAGTTTCTTAATCGCATTCAGCATTTGCAGTGTATGT
This sequence comes from Vibrio sp. JCM 18905, assembly GCF_055393305.1. Lineage (NCBI taxonomy): Bacteria > Pseudomonadati > Pseudomonadota > Gammaproteobacteria > Vibrionales > Vibrionaceae > Vibrio > Vibrio sp. JCM 18905. The sequence continues at coordinate 825,388 of NZ_AP043880.1, forward strand.
TCGCTATCACTCATCACGGCACTTTCGGTTAGCTCGAAGGTAATACAGCTTGGATCAAGCTCGGTAGTGCGAAGCAACTTTTCCATAAAGTCGATCAGCTGTGGATTACCAAATTGCTCGGGAGAGAGGTTGATAGCGACACGACCTGGCAGTATGCCTTGTTGTTTCCAACGTTTTACCGTATTGAAAACATCACGCATCACGACGCGTCCAAGGTGTTCGATTAACCCTGCACGCTCGGCGACAGGAATGAATGAACCTGGGCTAATGTAACCTTCGACAGGGTGTTTCCAACGAACGAGCGCTTCGGCACCGTTAATGCTGAAGTCACGCGCGTTAACCTTTGGTTGATACCACACTTCTAAACCGTTCTGCTGCAATGCTTTTTGCAGTTCGATTTCAAGCCACAAACGCATGCGCGCTTCTTTGTTCATCTGGTCGTTAAATTTGATCAGGCGATTTCGGCCACGATCTTTGGCTTCATACATCGCAGTATCGGCATTTTGTAGCAGGATTCGCGCATCTTGCCCGTCTTCAGGGTAACGAACGCTACCAATTGAGCACGCAAGGCGTTTACTGAAGTGGTGCAAGTCGAAAGGCTGGTTGATCAACGAGATAATGCGATCTGACAAAATTTCAGCCATGCGGGTATTTTCTGGTTCTGGCAGAATGACGCCAAACTCATCGCCGCCCAAATGGCCAATAATCGCTTGGTTTGGGAGTAATCGTTTAAGGCGGGCCGATACCTCTTGAATCACTTTATCGCCAATGTGGTGACCAAGTGAATCATTAATGTTTTTGAAGTTATCGATATCCAAATAGAACACCAGAAGCGGCGTTTGCTTTTTGATCAGCTGTTCCAAACGTTTGGTAAAACCAAAGCGGTTGTACAGTTTGGTGAGCGAATCAATATGTATGTCTTCATTCGATGCAGAAGACAAATTCTTAGGTGTATCGTCAGCGTCTTGGATCAAGATGATTTGAGACTCGCTGCCTAATATCGCCGTGGAATCAGCGTGTAACTGAACTTTTCGTTCAAAGCCACATCTCGCGCTGGTTAAGCAAACAAAAGGCTTGTCAGAAATTAATGTACTCAAACGATGACTAAACACTTTCTTGCTGTTTTCATCGATGAATAAACGGCTGAGCTCTTCGCCTAGCAACTCATGGGGAGAGTTCAGTCCCAGAAGGCGTGCTGATGCAGGGTTGGCAGAGATGATAATGTCATCTTCGATAAGCAGCAGACCGTCAGGCAGTAGTTGTGTCAATTTCGCAAATTTACTTTCGGACTCCTCTAAGGAGCGTACGAGGATCTGCTTTTCTGAAGTATCCACGGCGTGAAAAACGACAAAGCGAATTTCGTTACCTTCAAAAACCGGTGACAGACTAAAGTGCAGGCTGGTTTCAAGGTCGGTTTCATCGAGGGTGATTTCGGCTTCGACATGCGTTCCTTTGAATGCACGCTGATAGTAGGGCGCCAGCTTTTTATAAAACTGCTCGCCCAGTACCTGGCAATCGTTTAAGCCGATGATTTCCTCATGACTTAAACCTGCGATATCGCAGTAACGGTCACTTACCATTCGATAATTGTGTTTTTTATCAAGAATGGCAAAGAAGAAAGGGCTATTTGAGGTTAGCGTGGCAAACCAATGTTTTAATTGCTGGGAAGGCATTAGGGTATTACCGATCTCCAATGAGCCAGATTATTCGTCCGTGTATAAAAAGCGACACCCTGATAAGCCTGCGGCGGTCTACTATCAAGTCACAGTATCGCTTGCCATTAAAGGGTTCGCGGTTTTAACTTTACAGTCGACAATCACATGGATACGCTCAGATAACTATAACTTTGAAAATACGGTTGTAAAAGTGTTTATCCACCTGTTCGCATCAATAATACACGTAACTTCAAAAAAAGAAGCGTTAGTGAACAATAATCCACCAATCTAAAATAAGCACTTTATTGATACATAACAGTAATCTCATTGCCACGATTGCTTAATATAGGCAACCTAATGACAAAGTAACGGATAATGAACGTGTTAAACAAGATTCGCAGTCAACTAGTAAAGAACGCAGCTAACATTTTGCGTTCTCCAGTCCAGTTATTACCACAGCCAATTCAGCAAAAAGCATTGCTGGAGGGGCTAAAAATGGTGTTTAAAGAAGCCTTGGAAGATGGTGACTTTGAGTTCCTTGAAGACAAGTGGTTAAAAGTTGCGATTAAAGACTTGAACTTAGCATGGTACATCAGCTATCAAGACGAAAAATTAGTGGTAGCTGAAAAACCAGTTCAGGAAGATGTGAGTTTTAGTGGTAATCTAAACGACCTAGTACTGATTGCTGGTCGTAAAGAAGACCCTGACACACTGTTCTTCCAACGTCGCCTTTCAATTGAAGGCGATACTGAGCTTGGCTTAGAAGTGAAAAACTTAATGGACAGTGTCGACTTAGAGCAGTTACCGAAAGCAATGCAAGTCGCTTTGAATCAATTGGCTGATTTTGTTCAGAAAGGGGTTCAAGCGCCAGCACAACCAACCGGAGTAGCGAATGCTTATTCGAACTGAAGCCCCTGCGGACATTCTTACCATTGACCGCTTATTGAAACACGCCTTCCCGACGGAAGCTGAAGCTAAGCTTGTGATGCGTTTGCGCGAAAACAGCAAATTCACACTTTCCTTAGTCGCGTGTACAGATGAGGGAGAGGTGATAGGCCATGCTTTATTTAGCCCAGTGACCTTAAATGGTGAAGATTTGTCGTGGCAAGGGCTGGCGCCATTGGCTGTTCATGAAGATTACCGTCGCCAAGGCATCGCTGCAGAGTTGATCAAAGAAGGTTTTGATTCACTGCGTGATTTTGGCTATCCAGTGTGTGTGGTGTTGGGCGATCCTGATTATTACGCGCGCCAGGGCTTTCAATCATGCGACGAGATGGGATTCGAATGCGCTTGGGATGTTCCTAAAGGTGCATTTCGTATCGCAGAGTTGGTCGAAGGTCAATGTGCCGGACGCTCCGGACGCATAGATTACGCGCCAGAGTTCTCTGAACTGTAAATGAAAGAAGCCCACTAACTCAGTGGGCTTCTTTCTTAGTTCATTGAAAACTGAGATAGGGAGATTAAGACGACTGGTCACTTTTCTTCTTACCCCAAACCTCTATTTTTGCTTTCTTACTTAGCCCTAAAACATTGAGTTTTCTGCTGCCCCAACTACTGTAAGTCATTTCAATCTGTTTTAGCTTCGCTTCTTTTGAGCCAGGAAGGCTCCATGCACGAGTCGATAATCCACTTGTTAGCACACCCATAGAGGTTAGCTTTTTCTCACTACCGTCCGTCATCACGACTTTTAAGTCGTTAATGTCTACCGTGCCCTGCACACATTTCAGTTTAATTTTACTGAAGCTGCGATTTCGGAATAGGCTATTTGGTGTCACGGTATCCGTTTCTGTTTGGAATTTGACGGTTTTCGTTGCAATCAGCTCCCACTCATCGCTGCTATTAGCAAAAACACTCATGCTTGTGGTGGCTACCAGTGCGCAAAGCAGCAGTGTAGGTAAGAATTTCATAATGTACCTCATATGTTATACCTACGGTGTGGCCATTGTCATAGGCAGAACAGTTCAATCATTCCAATGTATTGAGGTGTTCCTTGAAGTCCTTTAGGTATAATCACGATTATTTGTTAGGATTGCCCTCGTTCAAATAGGTGACGGAAAATGTCAATTAACGAGAAACAGTATTTACACGAAATGGGCATCAGCACATGGGAGCTGGTACACCCAGATAGATTGGCAGGTTACCAATCGCCAAAAATCGATTTGCAAAGTTCTTGCAAACTCCTGTTGATCTCTCCGGTATGTCCAGAGAATGAGACGGCAGTTTTGTTTGAAAACATCCTAAAGAGTATGAAGTTAACGGTTGACCAAGCGTTACATATTGAGCCAGAGCGATTTCCATTACTTGGCCAGCACGAGCTTGAGTGGGTTTGGTTTGCAGGGTGTGAAGCCGAAGTATTGCCTGACACTAAATCGCTGACATCGCCATTGTTGCAAGATGTGGATGGGAATACCCAACAAAAACGTGCACTTTGGCAACAGATTTGTTCTTACAACAATTCGAGCAAATAAGCATTAATCCCCGTTTTACTGCAATTGGTATTGCACATGAACCCCTAGGTAAATAATGACAACTAAAATCTTACCAATGTGCGCTGAGCACTTAGATCAAGTTTGGCAAATTGAGCAGCAAGCACACTCGCATCCGTGGGCAGAGTCTTTGGTACGTGATTTATCCAGCCGTGGAGCATGTCATCATGTGATGCTCGATGGCGAGATGGTGATTGGCTACTTTTATGCGCAGAATATTGTCGGTGAAGTTACGTTGCTGAATATTGCTATCGCGCCGCATCTTCAGGGTAAAGGCTATGGTCAAAAACTTTTGGATGCGTTTTTAGAACATTGTGAGCAATCAAAAGCGGAGAGTGCTTGGCTTGAGGTGCGAGAGAGTAATAAGCCTGCTATTTATATTTATGAACAAGCTGGATTCAATGAAGTTGATCGACGTCATAACTATTACCCTGCGAAAACTGGCACGGGAAAAGAAGATGCGATCATCATGAGTTATCTCTTCTTTCACTAACGTTAACGCATCCCATAAGGGAGGTCGCCCCTAAAGCGATCAGTTGCCCCTGAGGCAATAATAAGCGAGAATACCGCGCAATATTGAATCTAAAAAGCGTGTTTGCTTTTCGAGCAAGCATTCAGACATCAAAGAAGACCAGTTTCATGTCAAATACACCTTTTCTAAGCGAAGTGTCTAAACGTAGAACGTTCGCTATTATTTCTCACCCGGATGCGGGTAAAACCACCATTACTGAAAAAGTCCTTTTATTCGGAAACGCGATTCAAAAAGCAGGTACGGTTAAAGGTCGTGGTAATGCACAGCACGCAAAATCAGACTGGATGGAAATGGAAAAGGAACGTGGTATCTCGGTAACCACGTCTGTGATGCAGTTCCCTTACAATGATTGCCTGGTAAACCTACTTGATACTCCTGGACACGAAGACTTCTCGGAAGATACATACCGTACTCTAACGGCAGTCGACTCGTGTTTGATGGTTATCGATGCAGCGAAAGGTGTCGAGGATCGTACTCGTAAGCTGATGGAAGTAACCCGTCTACGCGATACGCCAATCGTGACCTTCATGAACAAACTTGACCGTGACGTTCGTGATCCAATGGAAGTATTGGACGAAGTAGAAAACGAATTGGGCATGATGTGTGCGCCTATCACGTGGCCAATCGGCTGTGGTAAAGAGTTTAAAGGTGTGTACCACATTCACCGTGATGAAACGATTTTATACGAATCTGGTCACGGTCATGAGATTCAAGAAGTTCGAATCATCAAAGGTCTAGATAACCCAGAGCTTGATGAAAAAGTCGGTGCAGGCCTTGCGGAAAGTGTTCGAGAAGAGCTTGAGCTTGTTATGGGTGCTTGCCCTGAGTTTGATTTGGAAATGTTCTTAACAGGTGACCTGACGCCAGTTTACTTCGGTACCGCATTAGGTAACTTCGGTGTAGACCACATGCTAGACGGTCTAACAGAGTGGGCACCAGCACCGAAAACGCGTCAAGCGGTTGAGCGTGAAGTTGAAGCGACAGAAGAGAAGTTCTCTGGTTTCGTATTCAAGATCCAAGCAAACATGGACCCGAAACACCGTGACCGTATCGCATTCATGCGTATTGTATCGGGTACTTACACGCAGGGTATGAAGATGAACCACGTTCGTCTTGGCAAGCAGGTGAGTATCTCTGATGCAGTAACCTTTATGGCTGGTGACCGTTCACGTGCAGAACACGCTTACGCGGGTGATATCATTGGTCTGCATAACCACGGTACTATCCAGATTGGTGATACCTTTACTCAAGGTGAGTCACTGAAATTCTCTGGTATTCCGAACTTCGCCCCGGAGCTGTTTCGTCGTATTCGCCTGAAAGATCCACTAAAGCAGAAACAGCTACTAAAAGGCTTGGTGCAACTATCAGAAGAAGGTGCGGTACAGGTATTCCGTCCACTACAAAACAACGATCTGATCGTTGGTGCCGTTGGTGTACTTCAGTTCGATGTTGTTGTGGCTCGTTTGAAGTCTGAATATAACGTTGAAGCGATTTATGAAGGCATTAACGTTGCAACTGCGCGTTGGGTTGAGTGTGATGATGCGAAGAAACTGGATGAGTTCCAACGTAAGAACCAAGCAAACTTAGCATTGGATGGTGGTGATAACCTAACGTATATTGCACCAACAATGGTTAACTTAAACTTGGCGAAAGAGCGTTTCCCTGATATTGATTTCCGTGCGACGCGTGAGCACTAATCAAAAAGCGGTTTGGGTAAGCTTTAACGCAAACTAGATTTTAAAACGCCCTTGGCTATAAACTTAGCCAAGGGCGTTTTTTATAAGGATGAGGTATGAACTGGTTTAAACGAGGATTGAAGCGTTACGACGACTGGTGCAAGGAGATGGGGTTAACCCCTGATCAAAAACGCAGCTGCGTTCCGTATCGAAAAGATCCTGCCCATCAAAATGAAGAGAACAGTGAAGCTCTGCTATTTTCTGATTCTCAGTTTGTCGGTACAGATAAAAAGTCTCAAGATGAAGCTCTTTGATACCCATTGTCACTTTGACTTTGATGTATTCCAAGGTGACTTTGCACATCAACTTGAGCTAGCTCAAACGCAAGGCGTGACAAGAATTCTGATTCCTTCAGTGGGACCTCAAAACTGGGCTCGTATTCAAACCTTGGCAGATCAACATGCCAATTTGTATTACGCCCTTGGGTTTCATCCGTATTTTCTTGAAGATAACGTCGAGCAGCACTTTGCTGAATTGGAACATTATCTAAAACAAAATGCTCCCCAGTGCGTGGCAATAGGAGAGTGTGGGCTAGATTTTGCCATTGATGTTGACCCACAGTTGCAAGAAGAGACACTTGAAGTTCAATTTGAACTGGCTAGATGCTTCGAACTCCCAGTTATTTTACATAGCCGAAAAGCGCACAATCGCCTTATTCAAATGGTTAAAGCGGCGAAGCTCCCTCGGGGCGGTGTGCTACATGCTTTCTCTGGGAGTTATCAGCAAGCAATGGAGTGGGTCAAATTAGGTTTTTTTATCGGAGTAGGAGGAACCATCACCTACCCAAGAGCGAAGAAAACGCGCGACGCAATTCAAAAATTACCACTCAAACATCTCGTGATCGAAACAGATGCACCGGATATGCCTATACTTGGGTATCAAGGGGAGTCGAATCACCCAGCCAAACTCATTCACGTCTTTAATGAGCTCGTAGAGTTGCATAACGGCTCAAAGCAATCGATTGCCTCTCAGTTATGGAAAAATAGCAATTTTGCTTTCTCGATATGTGAATAAAATCTAAAGATGTGGTTTGAAATAGAAAACGTTTTCCTGCTTATTGTGAATTAACTCACAAAGCTGGCTGAATCAATCATGAATCTTATAGGAAAGTGTGAGGCTGGCATTACTTTAATTGATTCTGCATGAGTATAATTGCTCCCGCTTTATAGCTCCATTTTGTAACACGCCAATAAATAACTTATAAGGAAGTCATAAACTATGAGCCTGTTTATGAGCCTAATCGGTATGGTAGTGCTTCTTGCGATTGCAGTGGCATTTTCTAATAACCGAAAAGCTATCAATCTAAGAACTGTGGGTGGCGCATTCGCTATCCAATTCGCATTAGGTGCATTTGTTCTGTATGTGCCTTGGGGCCGTGATCTACTAAACGGTTTCTCTTCAGGTGTTTCTAACGTTATCAACTACGGTAACGATGGTTCATCATTCCTGTTCGGTGGTCTTGTTTCTGACAAGATGTTCGAAGTATTCGGCGGCGGCGGTTTCATCTTCGCATTCCGTGTTCTTCCTACACTGATCTTCTTCTCTGCACTGATTTCAGTTCTTTACTACATTGGCGTTATGCAATGGGTTATCAAGATTCTTGGTGGCGCACTACAAAAAGCGCTGGGCACTTCACGTGCGGAATCAATGTCAGCAGCAGCAAACATTTTCGTAGGTCAAACAGAAGCACCTCTAGTTGTTCGTCCATTCGTTCCAAAAATGACTCAATCAGAGCTATTCGCGGTAATGTGTGGTGGTCTAGCTTCTGTTGCTGGTGGTGTACTAGCGGGCTACGCTTCAATGGGTGTTCCACTAGAGTACCTAGTAGCAGCATCATTCATGGCGGCACCAGGTGGTCTACTATTCGCTAAAATCCTTCACCCAGAGACTGACCAGCCTCACGAAAGTATTGAAGAAGCGATGGACGGCGGCGACGACAAACCAGTAAACGTAATCGACGCAGCAGCGGGCGGTGCGGCTTCTGGTCTACAACTTGCGCTTAACGTAGGTGCAATGCTAATCGCATTCGTTGGTCTAATCGCGCTGATCAACGGTATGCTAGGTGGCATCGGTGGTTGGTTCGGCATGCCAGAACTAACGCTAGAGCTAATCCTAGGTTACGCATTCTCTCCACTAGCATTCCTAATCGGTGTTCCATGGGCTGAAGCAGTAACTGCTGGTTCATTCATCGGTCAGAAAATCGTAGTGAACGAATTCGTTGCTTACTTGAACTTCACACCATACCTAGGTGAAAACGCTCAAGTAATCGCGGCAACTGGTGAAGTAATGTCTGAGAAGACAACAGCTATCATCTCATTCGCACTATGTGGTTTCGCGAACCTTTCTTCTATCGCGATTCTACTTGGTGGTCTAGGTAGCCTTGCACCAAACCGTCGTAGTGACATCGCTCGCATGGGTGTTAAAGCTGTGCTTGCAGGTACGTTGTCTAACCTTATGGCAGCGACAATTGCAGGCTTCTGCTTAAGCCTTGCAGCACTATAATTAGAATCGGTTCTTAATATATAGACGCCGTTTTACATCATGCCCTGTAGCAAGAGATTGCTGCGGGGCATTTTTCGTTTTTCGGGCTCTAAAATCTCACCGGATGCCGGACTCAGTCTATGAGTTACGCAGCCGATGGAATAGGGGCTAGGAAATTTTGAGATACAAACCGTTTGCGCTCTATTTGGTGCTACAGTTTTGCGGTGAAACTCTATAATGTATTAATCACAGGATAGTGGTTAAGGTTGATACTTAATCACGTAATGAATATTACATAATCGATGGGCAAATGACTTGCCCAGCAATATCAGATCTAATAGGCGTTTTGCTGTGTGATGTGATATTAAAGACACCGCAATCATAGATTGTTGTGCCATAGGCCAAACTGGTACTGTGCGGTGACAAGGATAGCAATTGGCATATGAAATTTTCGCTGTATATGCCGAGTCTTCAGGGAACCAAGTCCGTTCATTAATAGACTGTTTAGCCATTTACTCACATTGTCTCGACTTGTTGATTATAGTTAGAGACGTGATGTAAGGCTGAGTAGTGAATTTTTTGAATATTGATCGGAGATAGAAATGAGCGATTTAAAAGCAGCAGCGCTACGTGCACTTAAACTTATGGACCTAACTACGTTGAATGACGATGACACTGATGCAAAAGTGATCTCATTATGTCATGACGCGAAAACAGCAGTAGGCAACACAGCTGCAATTTGTATTTACCCTCGCTTTATTCCTATTGCTAAGAAGACACTTCGTGAGCAAGGTACGCCAGAGGTTCGCATTGCAACAGTAACGAACTTCCCACACGGTAACGACGACATCGAAATCGCTGTTGCTGAAACAAAAGCGGCGGTTGCTTACGGTGCAGACGAAGTTGACGTTGTTTTCCCATACCGCGCGCTAATGGCGGGTGATGAGAAAGTAGGCTTCGAACTAGTTAAGCAATGTAAAGAGGCTTGTGGTGACATTCTTCTTAAAGTGATCATCGAAACGGGTGAACTAAAAGAAGAAGCACTAATCAAGAAAGCATCTCAAATCTGTATTGAAGCAGGTGCTGACTTCATTAAAACTTCAACTGGTAAAGTGCCAGTAAACGCAACACCAGAATATGCACGCATGATGCTTGAAGTGATTCGCGACATGGGTGTTGCAGAAACTGTTGGTTTCAAACCAGCAGGTGGTGTGCGCACTGCTGAAGACGCAGCTGCATACCTAGCAATGGCTGACGAAATCCTAGGTGACAACTGGGTTGATGCCCGTCACTACCGTTTCGGTGCGTCTAGCCTGCTAACTAACCTACTAAATACATTAGAAGTGACAGACGAAACTGCTGATCCAGCAGCGTACTAATCCCAATAATATGTCTGAACGGTAGCACCTAAACGGGTGCTACCAAACCTCTTCTATCCTACTTAACCATGGCTCACTGAGAGCATGGGAGGCACTAATGTATTTACCACAAGAAATCATTCGTAAAAAACGTGACGGTGAAGTACTTACCGCAGACGAAATCAACTTCTTTATTCAAGGCGTAGCAAATAACACCGTATCTGAAGGTCAGATCGCGGCGTTTGCTATGACGATTTTCTTCAATGAAATGACCATGGATGAGCGCATCGCCCTAACGTGTGCAATGCGTGATTCGGGCATGGTTATCGACTGGAGCCACATGAACTTTGGTGGCCCAATTGTCGACAAACACTCTACTGGCGGTGTGGGTGACGTAACGTCTTTGATGCTTGGCCCTATGGTGGCAGCATGTGGCGGTTTCGTACCAATGATCTCTGGCCGTGGTCTTGGCCACACAGGCGGTACGCTAGATAAGCTTGAGTCTATTCCTGGCTACAACATCACACCAAGCAACGATGTTTTTGGTCAAGTGACCAAAGACGCTGGTGTGGCGATCATCGGTCAAACCGGTGACCTAGCTCCAGCGGATAAGCGTGTTTACGCGACTCGTGATATTACCGCAACAGTGGATAACATTTCACTGATCACTGCTTCTATTCTATCTAAGAAGCTAGCAGCAGGTCTTGAGTCGCTAGTAATGGACGTAAAAGTAGGTTCTGGCGCATTCATGCCAACTTACGAAGCGTCTGAAGAGCTAGCGAAATCAATCGTTGCAGTAGCAAACGGTGCGGGTACTAAGACCACTGCAATCCTGACAGACATGAACCAAGTATTGGCCTCTTCGGCAGGTAATGCGGTGGAAGTTCGTGAAGCGGTTCGTTTCCTAACTGGTGAATACCGTAACCCACGCCTACTTGAAGTCACCATGGCTTCTTGTGCAGAAATGCTGGTACTTGGCAAACTGGCTGAGAACACAGAAGACGCACGTGTGAAGTTGATGGAAGCGCTAGACAACGGTAAAGCAGCAGCATGCTTCGGCAAGATGGTTGCGGGTCTTGGCGGCCCAGCAGACTTCGTAGAAAACTACGATAACTACCTAGAAAAAGCGGAAATCATCAAGCCTGTTTACGCGACGGAAACGGGCATTGTTTCAGCAATGGACACGCGTGCGATTGGCATGGCTGTCGTTGCTATGGGTGGTGGTCGCCGTGTTGCTACTGATGAAATCGACTATGCCGTAGGTTTCGACGAGTTCATCCGCTTGGGTGAAGTTGCAGATAGCGATAAACCTCTTGCCGTTATCCACGCTCGCAGCGAAGAGCAGTGGGAAGAAGCGGCAAAAGCACTGCGCAGTGCAATCAAAGTAGGTGGTGAGTACACACCAACTCCAGAGGTTTACCGTCAAATTCGTGCAGAAGATATTTAATAGAACAAGTAATTACACAAGGCCTACTCAACCATAATAAAAAGCCGAGTGGGCCTAAGGAACGAGCAATGAAAAGAGCATTTATTTTAGTACTAGACTCATTCGGTATTGGTGCAACCGCTGACGCTGAGAAATTTGGTGATGTAGGTTCAGACACATTAGGCCACATCGCAGAACAATGCGAAAAAGGCTTAGCAGATAACGACCAACGTCAAGGCGCACTTCGCCTTCCAAACCTATCTAAGTTAGGTTTGGCAATGGCACATAAAGAGTCAACAGGTCGCTTCGCACCTGGCCTAGACGCAGATGCAGAAATCATTGGTGCGTACGGCCACGCCGCAGAGCTTTCTTCTGGTAAAGACACGCCGTCTGGTCACTGGGAAATCGCAGGTGTTCCTGTTCTGTTTGACTGGGGTTACTTCACAGACAAAGCAAACAGCTTCCCTAAAGAGCTGACGGATCGCATCCTTGAGCGCGCGGGTCTTGACGGTTTCCTAGGTAACTGCCACGCATCTGGTACTCAAGTTCTTGATGACTTGGGTGAAGAGCATATGAAGACTGGGCAGCCAATCTTCTACACCTCTGCGGACTCTGTATTCCAAATCGCCTGTCACGAAGAGACATTCGGCCTGGATCGTCTACTAGAGCTTTGCCAAATTGCACGTGAAGAACTAGAAGATTACAACATCGGCCGTGTAATCGCGCGCCCATTCATTGGCCCGGGTAAAGGTCAATTTGAGCGTACGGGTAACCGTCGTGACCTATCTGTAGAGCCACCATCAGCGACTATCTTACAAAAGTTAGTTGATGAGAAGGGCGGTCAGGTGCATTCCATCGGTAAGATTTCAGATATTTATGCTGGTTGTGGGATCACTAAGAAAACCAAAGCAACAGGCATTCCAGCACTATTTGAAGCAACGAAAGAAGCGATCAAAGAAGCGGGTGATAACACCATCGTATTCACTAACTTCGTCGACTTCGATTCAGCTTACGGTCACCGTCGTGATGTGGCGGGTTACGCTGCAGCGCTTGAGTACTTTGATGGTCGCATCAATGAAGTGCTAGAACTGATGGGTGAAGATGACGTGCTTATCCTAACAGCAGACCACGGCTGTGACCCAACATGGCCAGGTACTGACCATACTCGTGAGCACATCCCAGTATTGGTTTACGGTCAAAAAGTGCCAGCAGGCTCTCTTGGCCGCCGCGAAACATTCGCAGACATTGGCCAAACATTGGCGAGCTACTTCGGTACTTCTCCAATGGATTACGGTAAGAATTTCCTATAATTAGGATATTGAAAACTAGGAGCTGAATGCTCCTAGTTTTATGTTTGCAGTATGCAAGTACTGCTTGTCGGAAATGAGAATACTCTGGCTTATATCGCCTTAAGCGCGGAGCGCTAGAGAAAGGTTAAGGAAAAGAAAATGGCAACTCCACATATCAATGCTGAAATGGGCGCATTCGCAGACGTCGTACTGATGCCGGGTGACCCGCTACGTGCAAAATACATCGCAGAAACCTTCCTTGAAGACGTTGTGCAAGTGTGTGATGTGCGTAATATGTTCGGTTACACTGGCACATACAAAGGCCGTAAGATCTCGGTTATGGGCCACGGTATGGGTATCCCATCATGCTCGATTTACGCAACGGAGCTAATTAAAGACTTCGGCGTGAAGAAAATTATCCGTGTTGGTAGCTGTGGCGCAGTAAACGAAGACATCAAAGTGCGTGATGTTGTGATCGGCATGGGCGCGTGTACGGATTCTAAAGTGAACCGTATCCGTTTTAAAGGTCATGACTTTGCAGCAATCGCAGACTACAAAATGGTTCGCGCGGCAGAAGACGCAGCAAAAGCACGTGGCATTGATGTGAAAGTCGGTAACCTATTTTCAGCGGAGCTTTTCTACACGCCAGATCCAGAAATGTTCGACGTAATGGACAAGTACGGCATTGTTGGTGTTGAAATGGAAGCGGCGGGTATTTACGGCGTAGCGGCAGAATACGGTGCAAAAGCTCTGACAATCTGTACGGTTTCAGATCACATCAAAACGGGTGAGCAAACAACTTCTGATGAGCGTCAAACAACATTCAACGACATGATGCTAATCGCACTAGATTCAGTATTGCTAGGCGACGAAGAATAAGCGACAAAGAGTCATCTTAGTTTCTTGACATTAAGAACTAAAAGAACAGCCCGCACAATGCGGGCTGTTTTTGTATTAGATGTTGATTACCGACTGACTATTTGGTTAGCAGTAGGTTTTGCGCTTTTTTACGGCGGATAGGCTGTCTACGTAAAATCATAATGAATAACATGCCGCACACAAAACTCATTAGCACCATCATGTACATGTAGCGATCACTCTTACGATAGTGGTGGTCAGAAATCGCGGTTACACGACCTGTCTCAAAGGTAACGCGAACAAAACCGATGAGTGCTTCATCGGCAAATACTGGTTCAACCAACTGCTGGCGGCCAATGGAAGCTGTTGCCAAGGGCGTGTCTAAGCCTAAAACTTCGCGTACCGATAGCGCATCTTCACTAGACGCTAAACGTACGCCTTGTGCATCATATATTGTCGCATCAAACACCAAACGGTCTTGTGCTAGCTGGTTTGTCAGCTTAAGTAAGCGTTCTTGATCTTTGGTCAAAATCATTTCACTGGCAGAAAGAGACGCCTGTGAAATCAAAACCTTGGTGAGTGTCTCAAGCTGCTGTGCTTGAATTTTCTCGTTGCCCTTACTGATCACAACACTGTTTTTGATCGTGATAAACAACATCACACACAGTAGGATTAGTGCCAGAATTCTTAGGGCATTCCTTACTGAGAACAAGGATTCACTCATGCTCTTTACTCATCCATTTAAAATAAAACAAAGACTTGCCTTTTTAGTTTGTTGAGGTAACGTTTTAGCAAAGTCATAAGGGATTATATACATGGACGCGTCAAAAAGCTTGCCTATCAGAAAACATACGACACTTTTAAAACGATTACCCGAGACTCGATTTGCCTCCCAACTAGATAAAGCAAAAGCAAACTGGATAGTGTTTGCAGAATACCTTTCGCCACGTCATTTTGAAGACATTGATTTCTTCACAGGTGTCTACAACCCCGTGTTAGAAACGTGGAAAGTTGGCCAATATGAAGTCGCCTTGATGGCAGGAGAGTTGACCCCTCAACACGAAACGATCTTACAAAGCCTCAACTTGGATTACGCCTCGCTTAATGAAGTTCCAGATCTCTCAACCCAAGGTTTGATTGTATTTGACATGGACTCAACGGCAATCCAGATAGAGTGTATTGATGAAATCGCAAAATTGGCCGGAGTCGGGGATGAGGTGGCAGAAGTTACTGAACGTGCGATGCAAGGAGAACTGGATTTTGAGCAAAGTTTGCGTCAACGCGTAGGCAAGCTCAAAGGTGCTGATGAATCAATTCTTGAACAAGTTCGTTCCCAATTGCCATTTATGCCGGACTTTGAAGCGTTAATCGCAACGTTAAAAGCACTAGGCTGGAAAACAGCGATTGCTTCCGGTGGTTTTACTTACTTCTCGGACTATATCAAAGATAAAGTCGGGTTAGATTTTGCTCGCTCTAATCAGTTGGAAATCATTAATGGTAAGCTCACGGGGAACGTACTTGGCGATGTGGTTACCGCGCAGATGAAGTCAGATATCCTGGTGGAGTTGGCGGATGAATACGAAATTGAGCAGCACAACACGGTTGCTGTCGGTGATGGCGCTAACGATCTTGTGATGATGTCGGTGGCGGGCTTAGGTATCGCGTACCACGCAAAACCTAAAGTGGAAGCTCAAGCGCAATCTGCGATTCGCTTTGCAGGCTTAGGCGGTGTGCTCTGTATTTTATCTGGTGCACTGGTGAAGCAGCAAAAGGTCAGCTGGAAAGCAAAACCTTAATTTATCCATTCAAAAACACCGCCTTTCTGGCGGTGTTTTTCGTTGACTTAGTATGGCTCTAAATTTACTCGGTTAACTCCAACCTAATTACAACTTCTTCCGTAATGTCTTCAAACTCACTGTAACCGACCAAAGCGGTCAGCTCCTTTTCTAATTTGCTCGCTTGATGTACACCAAATTGGGTTAAGTCACTTAAATCTTGTTGCAGCAACGATGTCATCGGATCGAAAATTGGGGCTGTAGATAAGCGAATCACGTAGAAGTCCCCCATCATTCGCGCTTTCTTTATAAATTGAATCCGTTCTTTTACGCTGTTGAACTCTTGATGAAGCTTAGACTCAATGCCTGTAATTTTATTGCCGACTTTGGCTGCGCTAATGTAGATATCCTGATGCCTTGCTTGAGCTCCCTCTACACGCTTTATCGGCTCTGCGATTAATGTGCTTGTTCGACCTTTAAAGATAGGTTCAAGTGACAACAATTGATCGTGCCCAAGGCGGGCAAAAAGCTCAATGTGCTTAGGTAGCGGCAAATTCACCCCAATAACGGGGGTTTTGATTGAAGACGACGCAGTTTTACTGATAAAAATGGGTGTGCTCAGAGTTCGAGAGAGCAACATGCTGTGCAGTCTTTCAAGTAACGCATTACTCGGTAGCATTTCTTTTTGCGGGATCAACTTATCTTGATTGTGCTCGATAATGCTGTTGAAAAAGGCGATCACTTTAATGGTGTGGCTGCTTTCATCAATAACTAGCTGTACGCTACAGCCATCTGGACTAACACGAATTACTCGGTATGGCACCGACGTTAAAGGCAGCTTTTTGTCGTAGAGTTGTAACTCTCGGAAGTTGATCTGAACCTCTTGCCCAGAGCGCAACATAGTAGGTTCGTCCAGTTTAATGCCGAGCCCTCGCTTTGAAATATCGACGGTGCTGCCGCTCGCTGTGACGGGCCCAGAACATAGTTCTATTGGGGTCTTAAATCGGTAACGTGGCTCTTTACGACGAGACTTGGCATCAAAATAAATGCCTTTCGGGTTGCCTATAATTCTTCTCGGATGGCGAAATGCATTTAACGTATTCGCGGGTAAGCGCGGCTTTTCAGTGAGCAGATAATCCTGCCCTGATTTTTCGTCAGCAATTTCTTGCAAGATGCCAATATGAGTCAATGATTGGGACGTTTCAGCCAACTCCGGAGAGAAAGCGGCTAAGTCTTCCTGTTCTTGCTCTGACAGTTCAAATATCGAAATTCTAAACGCGCGCCAACTTTCACGTTTAGCACCTAAATGCCAAAATAGCTGGCGTTGTTCACGAGTGGCCTCAGGACGAAGCATCGAATAGAAATAGGTTCGGTTTTCGTGCTCGTGAGTAAATGAATAAAGGACGTTTGTGGTGCCTTTAACGCCAGGTTTAATGAGTGACGCGACTCGCTTCTCATTAAATAAGGATCCAAACATTTGCTGGTTCCTTTCATCATGCCAGTACTGCCAAAGCTTTTGATTGTTTGGCGTCAACATAGCGAGTTTCAGCTCACTGCCATCAAAGAATAGGGGTAAGCTGCTGGTGTGCTTGAGCGCGATGTGCTCATAACCACGAGTTCGAGCTCGAATGATCTTATCTTGATTATCGTGACGAGCTCTTTTAGCTGCGCTGTTGAGCGCTTCATCGATCACTCGAGTAACGACATTGGTTTCAGTTAAACGTATGGTTCTGAGGTATCGAACTGAGTCATTCTCGTAACAGTCATCAACCGCAAGTATGCGGTACGCCAACGGTTTCTCGATACCGGCAACCTGAGATTTGCTGGCAAATTCAGTAAACGTGACCTGAATAATCTCCCCAAGGTTATATTTAAACGCACTTGGGACTTTGAACTTTGCGCCAGAGCAGGATAAGTCAATGCTTAACCCATGCAGAAGTTGCCCTTTAGAGCGGCAAATCTCGACTTGAGATTGGACTTTCAAGCGCTTTTCTTGGCGCTTTAAGTCATAGCCGAGGTGAACGGGCTCTGCTAAGAAAGGGCTTTTAGGATCCGTTAACGATTGCGTTTTTTGTTGAGTAAGACGTTTGCTCATTACGCGAAAGTTATTCCGTGTGTTGACCAAAGCTTCCCACATTCCCTCAGTGTAGCCGCCAAACTTTTTGATGTTTTTATGGTAAGCGTTGAAAGCAACGTCATCTAACCAATGTGGAATACCATCCAAAATATACTCGCGACATTCACCTTGGACGCGACCGCGCAGATCGATGCTTTTTTTGCACGGAGCCATCAAGCGGTTAAGTTCCATTTTCACTAAGATTTTGGCCGAAGGCGGCTCTTCCTCGGTCAATTGGCCAAGGACAAAGTCAAAGTCATCCGAACCGTAAACGGGAATGAGTCGTTCTGCGATCGAGAGAATTTCAGATTGCTGCATTATTTCTGTTAGAGTATGTCGTTACTTTAAATTGTATCGGCTAAGCGAAGTAAAACTTAAGTATATCAATAGTTCATTTCAGTTAAGGTCTGACTTGGCTGTGCTTAGTCACATTTGTAGAAAAAATCGAGGCATCATGGCGAAAGCAAAACGAGCGTATGTTTGTAATGATTGTGGCGCGGATTTTCCCCGTTGGCAGGGGCAGTGTAACGCATGTGGTTCGTGGAATACGATAACAGAAGTCCGTATTGCAGCATCGCCAACGGTTGCTCGTAATGAACGTTTATCCGGTTACGCGGGTTCCGCAACAGAAGCAACAGTTCAAACGTTATCCGAAATTGATCTGCAGGAAGTGCCACGCTTCACCAGTGGGTTTAAAGAACTTGACCGCGTATTAGGTGGGGGCGTTGTACCCGGCGCTGCTATTTTGATTGGTGGTAACCCTGGCGCTGGTAAATCCACCTTGCTGCTGCAAACCATGTGTAGTTTGTCTGCGCAAATGCCAACGCTCTATGTAACAGGTGAAGAATCGTTGCAGCAGGTGGCGATGCGTGCTTCTCGACTAGGCTTGCCGAAAGATCATTTAAAAATGCTATCGGAAACGAACGTCGACAAAATTTGCCAAATTGCCGAAAAAGAGCAACCTCGCATTATGGTGATTGACTCGATTCAGGTAATGCACGTTTCAGATGTTCAATCGTCACCGGGCAGTGTTGCTCAAGTACGTGAATCTGCGACAGCTCTGACACGATACGCAAAACAGAATAACGTCGCGGTATTTATTGTTGGTCACGTAACAAAAGATGGTACCCTTGCGGGCCCTAAAGTTCTTGAGCACATTATAGACTGTTCAGTGCTGCTTGATGGTGGTACTGATAGCCGCTTTCGCACATTGCGTAGTCATAAAAACCGCTTTGGCGCTGTGAACGAGCTCGGTGTTTTTGCAATGACAGGCCAAGGGTTGAAAGAAGTGAGTAACCCATCCGCGATTTTCCTTTCTCGTGGTGAAGAAGAAACATCTGGTTCTTCTGTTATGGTGGTTTGGGAAGGTACGCGTCCTCTATTAGTAGAGATTCAAGCGTTGGTGGATTACTCGCAATTGGCAAACCCTCGCCGTGTTGCGGTCGGTTTGGAGCAGAACCGCTTATCACTTTTGCTCGCTGTGTTGCATAAGCATGGTGGCTTACAAATGGCAGACCAAGATGTCTTTGTTAATGTGGTTGGCGGTGTTAAGGTGACGGAGACGAGTGCCGATCTTGCGTTAGTTATGGCGCTTTTATCGAGTTTTCGTGACCGTCCACTTCCCAAAGATGTGGTTATTTTTGGTGAGGTCGGGCTTGCAGGCGAAATCCGTCCTGTGCCAAGTGGGCAAGAACGTTTGAATGAAGCGTTCAAACATGGTTTCAAGAAAGCCATTGTGCCTGCAGCCAACATGCCGAAAGGCGGCATTCCTGGCATGCAAATTCACGGCGTTAAGAAATTGTCGGAAGCCATAGAGGCTTTTGACGAGCTGTAATGCTCATAAGAATGGTATTTGTGGAATCACAAACTGTTCTATCCGTCCTCAATAAAATGCGAATAAAGTACATAAATTGCTGTGTTTGACTATGCTTTGGGGACGGAAATTTCACGTTAAAATTTTTTTTCTTCCATCCGCACGCAAGGGTATCAGTATTGACAGAATGTGATATACTCTGCGCGCACTTTATACCTTATTAACAGAGTAAGACAATGACTGATTTATCAAAATACAGAAACATTGGTATTTTTGCTCACGTAGACGCGGGTAAAACTACCTCTACAGAGCGTATCCTAAAGCTAACTGGTAAGATCCATAAGATCGGTGATACACACGACGGTTCAACTACAACTGACTTCATGGAGCAGGAAGCTGAACGTGGTATCACAATCCAGTCTGCAGCAACAACTTGTTTCTGGAACGATCACCGTCTAAACATCATCGATACTCCTGGACACGTTGACTTCACTATCGAAGTTTACCGTTCTCTAAAAGTACTTGACGGTGGTATCGGTGTATTCTGTGGTTCTGGTGGTGTTGAGCCTCAGTCAGAAACTAACTGGCGTTACGCTGACGAATCACACGTATCACGTCTGATCTTCGTTAACAAACTAGACCGTATGGGCGCAGATTTCTACAAAGTTGTAGATCAAGTACAAAACGTACTAGGTGCTACACCTCTAGTTATGACTCTACCTATCGGTATCGAAGAAGATTTCGTAGGTGTTGTAGACGTACTAAGCCAACAAGCTTACGTATGGGATGAGTCTGGCCAGCCAGAGAACTACGAAGTTCAAGATATTCCAGCAGACATGGTAGAAAAAGCTGCTGAATACCGTGAAATGCTAATCGAAACTGCTCTAGAGCAAGACGAAGATCTAATGATGGCTTACCTAGAAGAAGGCGAAGAGCCATCTCTAGAAGACATCAAACGTTGTATCCGTAAAGGTACTCGTGATCTAGCATTCTTCCCAACTTACTGTGGTTCAGCGTACAAGAACAAAGGTATCCAACTTATTCTTGACGCGGTAATTGATTACCTACCATCTCCAACAGAAGTTGATCCACAGCCTCTAACTGATTCAGAGACTGGTGAGCCAACTGGTGAAGTTGCGACTGTATCTGCAGACGAGCCACTACGTGCGCTTGCATTTAAGATCATGGACGACCGTTTTGGTGCTCTAACCTTTATCCGCATCTACTCTGGTAAGATGAAGAAAGGTGACACAGTACTTAACTCTGCAACTGGTAAAACAGAGCGTATCGGCCGTATGGTTGAGATGCACGCAGACGAGCGTAACGAGATCGATTCAGCACAAGCTGGTGACATCATCGCTGTAGTTGGTATGAAGAACGTTCAAACTGGTCACACTCTATGTGATCCTAAGCACGAATGTACTCTTGAGCCAATGATCTTCCCAGATCCAGTAATCTCTATCGCAGTTAAGCCTAAAGATAAAGGCGGTTCTGAGAAGATGGGTATCGCGATCGGTAAAATGGTTGCAGAAGATCCATCATTCCAAGTTGAGACTGATGAAGATTCAGGCGAAACTATCCTGAAAGGTATGGGTGAACTTCACCTAGACATCAAGGTAGATATCCTTAAGCGTACTTACGGCGTTGAGCTAGAAGTTGGTGCTCCACAGGTTGCTTACCGTGAAACTATCACTCAAGCAATCGAAGACAGCTACACGCACAAGAAACAGTCTGGTGGTTCTGGTCAGTTCGGTAAGATCGATTACCGCATCAAACCAGGTGAGCCAAACTCTGGCTTCACGTTCAAGTCAACAGTTGTTGGTGGTAACGTACCTAAAGAATTCTGGCCTGCAGTTGAGAAAGGCTTTGCGTCAATGATGGAGCACGGTGTTCTAGCTGGCTTCCCAACTCTAGACGTTGAAGTTGAACTATTCGACGGTGGTTTCCACGCAGTTGACTCTTCAGCAATCGCTTACGAAATCGCTGCTAAAGGCGCATTCCGTCAGTCTATGCCTAAAGCTGGCGCGCAACTTCTTGAACCAATCATGAAAGTTGACGTGTTCACTCCAGAAGATCACGTTGGTGACGTAATCGGTGACCTTAACCGTCGTCGT
The DNA here is from genome assembly GCF_055393305.1 of Vibrio sp. JCM 18905. NCBI lineage: Bacteria > Pseudomonadati > Pseudomonadota > Gammaproteobacteria > Vibrionales > Vibrionaceae > Vibrio > Vibrio sp. JCM 18905. The sequence continues at coordinate 847,027 of NZ_AP043880.1, forward strand.
GGTATGATCAAAGACCAACAAGCTGCGTCTACTGGCGTACGTATCAAGGGTGATGTACCTTTATCAGAAATGTTTGGTTACATCGGTACTCTACGTACAATGACTTCTGGTCGTGGTCAGTTCTCTATGGAGTTCTCACACTACGCACCATGTCCAGCAAACGTTGCTGAGCAAGTAATTGCTGACGTTAAAGAGCGTAACGCTAAGAAGTAATTCTTAAGTTAACTCTATAACTTGAAAGCCCCGCCTAGTGCGGGGCTTTTTGTATCTAACCGCTTACACACAGCGCGTTTTTGTTTCGCTGATATACGCCTTTGGTGTTGTTTACCGATTATTCTGAAGCTGAGCCAGTATTACTAACATTGAGGTCGATGGTTTTAAAATCTTGTATCACTGACTTTTCAAATGTTTCTATTTCTTCTCTCAACCATTGTGCGAACAATTGGGCTTTAGGTCTCTTTAAGTAGCCTTTTGGAGCGCACAGGTAATACGCAAATTTGGGTTTAATGGCTATATCACCAATTCGGACCAGTTTGCCTGAACGAAAATATTGATGAGCTAAACTGTGTTTGACGAGCGCTACGCCTTGTAGTGATAACGCGGCTTCTAACACTAAGTGTGAGCCACTGTATTTTAAAGCAGGCTTTGCCGCTGAATGACCAAGTCTCGCTAACCACATGTTCCAGTCCAGATCTGGCCAAACGTCTTCGATGAGCTCTGCTTTGCTTAAATCTTCAATGCGATAGATGCCGTGCTCTTTCTGATATACAGGGTGACAGGCAGGGTAAAAAGCTTCATCCATTAGCCATTGTGATTCTAAATTAGGGTATTTTCCTAAACCGTAACGGACACACAAATCGATCTGACTATCTTGAAAAGACACCAAATCATTGGTTGGTTCTAATAGTAAGGCGATATCAGGGTGACGCTGACGAAAAGCCGTAATTTTCGGGACTAACCAATGGTGAGCGAAAGAGGGGAGTGTTGATATCGAAAGGTGGTTAGGATTAGGATCTTGATTAACCAATCTCACCCCTTGCTGCAAATGAGCAAACCCTCTTTCAGCCTGAGTAAACAGCAGCTCTCCCTCAGGTGTGAGCACGATTTTTCTGTGCTGGCGAACAAATAAGTCCGTTCCTAAAAACTCTTCAAGATGACGAATTTGCTGACTAATGGCAGCTGGCGTAACAAACAATTCTTTTGCCGCTGTTTTAAAGCTTCCTTCCTTTGCTGCAACGAAGAAGTAATACAAGCCCTGTAAGGGAGGCATTCGATCTTTCACATTAGTTTTCCTTAACTCAATGGCAGATTCTATCGTTTGAGGATATCAGCCTAGTCGCTGATTATTAAGTGGTCAACATTGTTATAGGAGTTGGTTACATGGAAAACATGACACACATTTGTGAGCGCACTTTATCAGCTGACCATCAGACCGGATTACAGTTAATTTATTCTAAACTTGCTAGTTGGAGAAGAAACTACAAGACACGTCGTCACTTGAGAGAGTTACCAGAACATCTTTGGGACGATATAGGATTAGATGAAAAGGAGATTAATAGTGAAGTGAGGAAGCCGTTTTGGAGAGAGTAGTTTATGAGTTTGATTCAAGCTCAGAATTAAACTGCACTCCCCAATGATATTGAGGAGTGCAGACAAGGCTATAAGTCTTCTTCCCACACAACCAATTCACCTTTCGGCCAGTTGTGACCAATTTCATGATACTTTTGCTCAAGCACATGACGTTTAATTTTGAGTGTTGGCGTCAATACGCCATTTTCAATGCTCCAAGGCTCTTTAATCATTAATACGCCTTTGATTTGCTCATGAGAGGCGAGTTCTTGATTCATTTTTGCAATGACTTTGCGGGTGGTTCGTGCGTACCGCTCTCGATCAAAGTTAGGAAAATCATGTGGCACAACCAAAAGAATCGGGGCTGGTAGCCCTAAACCGATTAGACACATCATCTCTACGCGACTGTATTCGAAAAGTTTTTTCTCGATAGGAACTGGAGAGACAAACTTACCTTTGGCGGTTTTAAAGTTATCTTTTTTACGGCCTTGAATGGTTAGGTAACCATCTGAGTCGATAGAGCCGATATCGCCTGTGTGTAGCCAGCCCTCTGAATCAAAAGACTCTTGGGTGGCAATGTCATTTTTGTAGTAGCCAGAAAATAGCCCTTTGCCACGCACCATGATTTCATCATCGTCAGCGATTTTTAACTCAATACCTGGTCCAGCATTACCGACACTACCAATTTTGTCAGCTCTAAATGGGTAGTTGAGCGTGCTATAAGCAAATGATTCTGTCATGCCCCAAGCTTCAGTAATATTGAGTCCTACAGAGTGGTACCATTCCAGCAGTGCTGGTGATACCGGGGCAGAGCCACAGCCTAATACTCGAGCCTGATCCAACCCCAATCCTTCTGCGAGCTTTTTCTTGATCAGAGAATTGACGAATGGGATTTTCAATAGAATGTTGAGCTTCTTCTGTGGAAGTTTGTCTTGAATACGTTGTTGGAATAGCGTCCATAATCGCGGGACTGAGATAAACAGAGTCGGGCGGTGCATTTTTACATCTTCGATAAAGGTATCCAATGATTCTGGAAATGCTGTTGGTACACCACCCATGATGGATGAGCCAAAAATGTAGACGCGCTCTGTAATATGAGCCAAAGGTAAGTAAGAAAATAGACGATCATTTTCTTGAATACCGATATGGTTTATCAGTTGTTGTACGGACCAGTTAAACGCTCCGTAGGTCAGCATTGCACCTTTCGGTAATCCTGACGTACCTGAGGTATACACCAAAGACATTAGCTTATCGTCGTAGTGCTGTGGACGTTCTTCACTTGGCATTGCATCGGCAATGAGTGCTTGGTATTCATACTGACATTTTGGTGCAGTATCGTAGGGGAGCGCGATACTAATGAGTTCCGGCATTGCATCAATGACTTGCTGGGTTGCATTAGGATCATCGAGTTTTCCGCCAATGAGCGCTTTACTTTCACTATGAGTCACACAGTATTCGATGGTGTCCGCGCCGGCGGTAGGAAAGATTGGCACACTGACATAATCGCCAAGCATCATCGCAAGATCGCAAATAAACCACTCTGCACAGTTTTTAGATACTAATGCTACTTTGTCACCAGGTTGTACTCCGAGGTTGCGTAGTGCACTGACGAGTTTTAAAGCTTGATCGGCAACATCAGCGAACGTGTATTCAACAAATTGTCGGTTAATAATTTGCTTTAGGTAGACCTCATTTGGGCGCTCTTGAGCCCATTTGAGAATCATTTCATTTGGTGGTGGGAGAGCGCAACCAGCAGCGCTGTTTAGATTCGGCTGATTCATTTTTAGTGACTCCATGTCTTCTCGTTGTATTTATAATTGTTAACGCATTGTTAACTTTAGCATGTTAAATAACGACACGGGAATGCATTTTGATGAAATATGTGGGGAGGATAGCGTTAGTTACCCCTAAAGTCGGTACTAATAGCACCTAAAACTGTTGCCGATAATTCGCTGGGGACAGGCCTGTTTTTTTCTTAAAAATTCGAGAAAAGTAAGAGACATCTCGGTATCCACATTGATAAGCAATATAGGCAATTTTCATGGATTCATTTTCAACGAGCATTTTCTTTGCTAATGAAATGCGTTTTGCAGTGACATAATCACGAAAGCACATACCAACTTTGCGATGGAATACTTTGGAAAAGTAGTTCGGTGAGTAGTGACAAAGCGCAGCTGCTTCCTCTTCCCTTAGGTCTTTATGGACATTATTGGCGATGTAATGAACCACGTCAGAAAAATTCGACTTTCCGCTTCGATTAAAGAGTTTATCGACCGAAATTTGTTCTTCGTCGACCTTGCTGTGCAAAAAGTATTTCAATTTTATCTGTGATAGCCAAATCGGGAGGGTGATTTCATTCAACGTATAATATTCCGCACAAATATGCTTTGGCGGTAAGTGAGGCTCGATATCGGTTGGATGTATAACGATCAGTTTTTTGTCGAGATTTTCACAGAGCGTGATGACGCCTTTCAGGTGCTCTCGATGATCGCAAGTCATGTAGTAGAAGAAATAGCTGTGTTCTTTATCGCTAAGCACAGAGATATCTTTGCTACAGTCCATAATCTCAAAGCTCTTATCAAACTCACAGCGAAGTGATTCCGGCAGCGAGCAAAGAGTCTCTCCAATCCAATAAGCTTTGGTCAGTCTATCCATATGAATCCCGCTCAGTACGTACTACACCAACGTTAGTATGTATTGAGGTCAGTCGAGCCTCATTCCTTGAGCTTCAGACCTCACCCTTTCGTTTATTAAGCTTAGGCTTATATAGTCATACTGCAAGTGTGAAAGGTGTCACATAGTTGGTGGTGATGTGTCTCGTTATTGATACATTTTGATTCTGAAGCGCAGGTAGGCAAGAAAGTACCAACCTTTGGCAAAAAAGTCCTAACCCCCCTAATTCTCGGTGACTAATGTTTAAGCATGATTCAGGTGCACATGAGACCTGTATCATTAATCGCGAGATACGTTAAAGGGGATAATCATATGGATAACTTTCGCAATCTAATCAAGGACTTCATGGAAGATGAAGAGGGGCTAACACTTTTAGAGTACATTCTAGGTGCGGCGTTAATTGTTACAGCGTTCTTGACTTCAGGCTTCTGGACGACTTTGTCTAACAAGTTTACTTCAGTAGCTGGTCGTATCAGCAGCTCGTAATGGTTAGCGAGTTAGTTATTTGGTCATTGCTTATTGCGATTGGAGTATCAGACGCTCAGAAACACAGAATACCAAACAAAGCGGTGCTTATGCTTTTGGTTGCTGTTACTGCAAACGTAATTTACAACCCAGCAACAAGTGGCTTGGATCATTTATATGGTGGGTTGGTTGCGTTTGCAGTGTGTTTCGCGCTGTATCTGTTCAAAGTAATGGCTGGAGGAGACGTTAAGTTGCTCGCCGTCATAGGGGCATGGCTGGGTCTGAGTAACCTTGGGGAAGCGTCTACTGGAATAATACTTGCTGGAGGCATCGTGGGCATTTTTTATCTAATGTTACACGTGTCATCGACTAGTGTTGCTCTATCACACCAGATAAAAGGGTATTGCTTAGAAAAAGTAACACCAGGCTTTAGGTCTAATAAGCCGTTAGTCATTCCTTTCGCGCCGATAATCGTAATTGGATTAGCTTATTTCTCCTACACCCATTAAATAATAATAAAAAATGGCATGCAGCATCAGTTGACTAGGCAACTTCAAGAGGGGAAGTGTGATGGGCTCTGTGTATTGGGAAAAACTCGTGCCACAAATAAATCCACCAAAGGTGCCTTCGTCTGTCGAGGGTCTTGGCGTGCCGTCTTCAGTTGTTGAAAACCTAGTGTTGAAACATCTGTCTGCCTATCCCAAATGTGACTTAATCGAATTAACGCAACGGCTTTGTATTGTTTCGAATATTGTCGAGCTTGCTTTGGCGCAGTTAAGAAAGCGAAGTTGGGTAGAAGTTTATCAGCCAGCATCAGACAAGCTGAGTACGTCGTATTCCAACGTGCGCTACAGTTTAACTGAGCTTGGGCTTGCAGAAGCAGACATTGCGTATAGAAAAGATCCGTATATCGGTCCTGTTCCCGTCTCTTTGGAAGAATATTGGACGGTTGTTGAGGGACAAGATCTTCGCAAGCATCCTATTAATCGCAATGATGTTGAGCGAGCGCTGTCTGACGTGTTTGGTTCGGATCATTTGATACCCGTTTTAGGACCAGCCATTAACTCGGGGCGGGCTTTGTTGCTGTATGGTCATGCGGGTACCGGTAAAAGCTACGTCGCATCAAGAGTGCTCAATGCAATGAACACTTCGGTATTCATTCCTTATGCCGTATATGCCGATGGCAACATCATCAAAGTGTTCTCAGAGCATCATCACCGTCGTTTAGACAACTCCCATTCTCAGGTTTTCGTTAAGTTGGAAACGCATTACGACAAACGCTGGGTTCTTTGTGAAAGACCAAACATTCAAGTGGGCGGTGAGCTGACATTGGATATGCTTGAGGTAAACCACAGCGAGCATAATCGTGTATGGATTGCGCCACTGCAAATGATGGCTAACAACGGAATCTTGGTGATTGATGACCTTGGTCGTCAGTCAATGCCTGTTGATGCCCTGCTAAACAGATGGATCGTTCCAATGGAGTACTTATTTGACCACCTAGCTTTGCCAAATGGTCAACAAGTCACGGTGCCGTTTATGCTCACTCTGGCATTCTCCTCCAACTTTGCACCAAGCAAAATTGCAGACCCCGCTTTTTTACGTCGTTTGGGTTACAAGATCGAGTTTACACCGCTTGGTTTGACAGATTATCAAGCGCTTTGGGTTTCGCTTGCTAAAGATTACCAAATGACGCTTGTGCCTGAGTTTTTCGATACGTTAAGTCAGTTACATCGCGACAATGATGTCGCCAACTACCCTTGTTTACCAAAAGACTTACTCGGTATTAGCCGCGATATTTTGGTGTTCGAAGGGAAAGAGAAGGTCGTCTCATCAGACATTTTAACCCGTGCCTGGGGACTGTACTTCACAGTGGATGAATAGGGAGATCTAAATTATGAGTCGGACTCAAGTCATCATGTTGCTGTTGCTCTCCATTGTTTTCGGCCTTGCCGCCGTTTTGATCGCTAAACAATGGATGGATGGCAGAAACCAACCAACTGTCGAGTTAGAAGAGGTCGAAAGACACCCAGTTTTAGTTGCCGCCATGGAACTAGAGCCAGGGACCATTCTATCTGAGAAACATTTGTCTACTAAGCTCATGGAAGTGGATTGGATAGACGATGAAACGCTAAAAGTACAAGAACAGGCATTGGGAAGAATTGTTGCCAATACCATTTATGCGGGCGAGCTGGTTAACTCGAATCGTCTTGCATTGCCCGGTGAGGGCGCGACACTTGCTGCTTTAATTCCTGAAAACAAACGAGCAATCACCATTCGTGTTAATGACGTTATCGGTGTGGCCGGGTTCTTGTTGCCGGGCAATAAGGTCGATGTATTGAATACCGTGAGTTATGGACAAGGTAAAAACGCCACAACAAAAACGGTGCTTAAAAACATCAACGTTCTTGCGGTCGACCAAACAGCCAAAACCAATGATAACAAACCCGTTATTGTGCGTGCGGTGACTTTAGAAGTAACACCGAAAGAGGCAGAAAAGCTCCTATCGGCGAACAGCAAAGGCGACATTCAACTTGCTCTACGCAACCCTCATGAAGTGGATAAACCTGTTGTAGCAAGAAAATACACGCCACGACCTAGTGTGACCATTATTAAGGGATCTCAGGCATCCAGTGTCCGAGTCAGCAATTAGGTGAATTATGAAAACAATAATATTACTCGTTAGCCAGTTACTTTTTGTCAGCTTGTCTGTTAACGCAGCCACGGTGCAGTCAGGAAAAGTTGTGACCGTTGCGCATCACCAATCAACCCAATTGATGATATCCGGCCAAGCGAAGAAAGTGACGTTAGGGGATCCAGAAGTCTTGGATATTTTAGTGCTCAGATCGAACGAGCTGTTTCTTATTGGTAAGAAGTTAGGTACCACGAATGTGTCGGTGTGGGATCGCCGAGGCCGGTTAATTGAGCAGTTTAACGTGGAAGTCACGCATGATCTAAACACGCTTAAGTCGAAGCTTTATCAGTTCTTGCCGGATGAAAATATCGAAGTGCACAGTGCGCAAGAAAAAGTGGTACTTAGAGGCTTGGTCAGCAGTCAGCAAAACATGGACACTGCGGTCAAAATTGCTGAAACCTTCGCTTTGGGTGAAGCGGCAGATGAAGAAGATGACAGCTCTAAAGATGATGACAGCATGGTGATCAATCTACTTTCTATTGGCGGGGCTCAACAGGTGACACTAGAAGTGACCGTTGCCGAAGTGCAGCGCACACTAGTAAGACGCTTTGACTCAAACTTCCACTTTTTCCAAAGAAGTGGAGACTTTACCTGGGGTGGTACGACTGCTGGTGGCGGTATTGATGGCATTGGACCGATTTTGAACGTCCCAACAGTCGAAGATTTCGGTTTTCTTGGGTCGTTTATCGATAGTAATACCTTGTTTACCTTCGCACTTGATGTGGCGAAACAAAATGGTGTGGCGAAAGTGTTGGCAGAGCCTAGCCTTACCGCATTAAGTGGTACGCAAGCCGAGTTTGTCGCTGGTGGTGAATTCCCAATTCCAGTACCAAATGAAGATGGTATTACCATCGATTATAAAGAGTACGGTGTTCAACTCGACTTCGTTCCGTTTATTTTGAGTGATAAGAGAATCAACCTCAAATTGAACGTCAATGTGAGTGAAATCTCCAACTCAGGTGTGCTGACGTTTAATCCAAACGAAGTGAATGCCACGTTCTTTATTCCGCCAATCACCAAACGAAGTGCTGGCACGACGATTGAGCTGGCTGATGGTCAAACCATTGGTATTGCAGGCTTATTGAGTGAAAACGCACGTAATGTCGCGGATGGCATACCTGGAGCGAGTGATTTACCTGTATTGGGACGCTTGTTCAAGAGTGAAGAATTTACCTCAGGGGAAACAGAACTTGTCATTCTGGTCACCCCTCGATTAGCAACCCCAATCGATCGACGTCGAATCACACTTCCAACGGATGGCTTTGTGGCTCCGAACGATGTGGAGTTCTATTTGCTTGGTAAAGGTGCTGAGTTGGATTTCGATAGATACCAGCTAAACGACATCAGCGAAGAAGATACTAACAACAACTTTATTCAATACGGTTCGTCAGAAGGTGGCTCTGAGGGCAAGTTTGGGCACAGTCTATAAGTGGGAGAGCAAGATGAAAAGCATAATGATAATGACCATTTGTTTCACATCATTCGGCTTGTTTGGCTGTGCGAATGACCCCGAGCTTGGTATCTCGGTTAGCCAGTTGCGCGCTGAACAAACTCTTAATCCAGAAGCGTGGTATGAGAATTTGGGTTATTTACCGGAAGGTAGTGGTGAGCGTACACAAGTTAGCTTAGAGGTATATAACAACAACGGGGTAGCCAAAGATGAGTAAGTGATATGTTCACTTAGGAGGGGCTATGCGAAGGAATATGCATATAGCACCAAGGCGAACCCAGAAAGGGATTACCTTAGTGTTGATAAGCTTGGTTTTATTGATTCTACTGGGCGTTGCGGCGTTTGGTATTGATTTAAACCACCAAGTTCTTAATAAAACACGTTTACAGAATGCGGTCGATACTGCGGCCCTTGCAGGTGCTGTCGTTGCTGATAAGACAGAGGATGTGAATCAGGCTGAAACCGCAGTGAGAACAACGCTTAGTGGAATATCAACCGAGCCTGGAAATTCTGAGCTGACGTTTAGTGACAGTAATACAGCGGTGACATTCTCGCATGATATGCAGACGTTTGTAAGTGCAGCAAGTTTTACACCGCCATTGGGGGAGTACGATATTTATGTCCGCGTAGCGGTCACCGATATTAGCCTAACGCAGTATCTGAGTGGTTTGTTTGGGATTGATAAAGAGGTCTCTGCGAGTGCGGTTGCAGGGCGGAGTGCGGCGATTGCATATACGTGTAATTTAACGCCAATCGCCATGTGTGGTGATCCTGCTGGTGATGTGAGTGATGCATGGGGGTATCGTCCGCCGGGTTACGACCCTAATGTAGATATGGATCCTTCTCTAGTGCATGAGCTGAAAGTCGGGGATCAGAATAACACCGATATGGGGCCCGGGAACTTTCAGTTACTCGATTTTGGGCAAGAAACGGGTAATAGTGGTGCAGCCTTAGTTCGTGATGCATTGTCTGGTGCTTACAACGGTTGCGCCTCAATTGGCGATACCGTTACGACTAAACCAGGTAATAGTGCAGGTCCAGTTGCACAGGGACTGAATGTGAGGCTCAACGACTTTTCGGGACCGATTAAAAATGACGGAACGGTTTTACCAGACAAATACGTGAGAGAGCCCGATGTTTTGGCTGAGACCGATGCGGAGTACGCAGGTGACCTGTATTACGCCAACTATCGTCAGGAGCTAAGCTCTTGTGAAAGCGGTGGTGCTTGTGATGGCAGTAGTTATACCGGTGATGGTGGTCTGAACGGACGCCGTATTTTGCGTATCCCTATCGTAGATTGTACGGCCTCGACAGGTAAGTCTGATTTTGATGTTTTGGGCTTTGGTTGCTTCTTTTTACTACAAAAAGTCAGTAACTCAGGTCAATCATCAGTATTTGGGCAATTTCTTTATGATTGTTTAATTAATAACGGTTCTACTGGCACGGATCCGACAGATAAAGGCTTCTACCGTATCCATCTATACAAAGATCCGTTTAGCGGGGCCTCTTGATATGTTGTATTCAAATAGAAAGCATCAAAGGCCAAATATTTGCAGTCAACAAGGGCTGGCAATCATAGAGTTTATTCTCGCCTTGCCAGTGCTATTGATGCTAACCGTTTTAGTGATCGATGTGAGCCGAGCTTTTATTCAGTATACCGAGGTCAATAAAGCGCTGCAGAATGGGGCAAGGTATGCCGTCGTTGATACGTACGGCACGTTGAACTTTGAGTCAATTGCTGACGAAACCAGCATCAAGAATGTCGTTGTGTATGGAAGCCCAATTGCCTCTACTACACCTGTGATAGACCATATCAGTGTGGATGATATTGTCATTACCCAACCAACGAGTACCAATAAGGTGGTCACTCTATCGGCGACTTACAATTACGTGCCGATATTCTCGACCTTACCTTTTTCGACCACTTCTTTGCAATTTAGCATTGGGGCGACCACGTCTATGAGGACAGGCCCATGAAACGATTGATAACGAAACAAAAAGGAGTGACGCAGCTTGAGTTCTCGGTCATCGCTTTGGCCGTTATATTAGTCCTGTTTTTGATCATCGAGTTTGCGATCTATTTCTTTTCGGTGCAAATGGTCAATGAGGTAACACGAAGAGCTGCGAGGCTTGCTACCGTGTGCTATATCGCTGATAGGGATGACATTCCTAACTTACCAGCTGTATCAGATCTCTATCCATCAGGCTTTTCTGCGAGTAATTTACAGATAGATTATCTTGATGAAGCTGGTGCAAGTGTTGATGTATCAGGCTTTCTTTCTACCCCTCCAGCGTCTAATGACGTATTAAATGCGCAGTTTTCTCAAATTAAATATGTTCGAGCAAGAGCGGTGAATTATACTTTTCAGTTTTTTGTTTTAGCTGCTTTAATTAATGCAGTAGGGAGTACTCCAGCTTTTGAAACTATATTGCCTGCAGAGAGTTTAGGAATACTTAGACCCGAAGGGACCAATGTCATTACGGATTGCTAATGGAGTAGCTTTATGTTGAAACCAGTTAAAATAAATGAAGAAACATATAAAAGTTTAAAAACTAACTTGATAGTTTGGATAGTTTATTCTACGTCAAACTTTAAAATTCATATTGCTGATGAATTATCCGGATGTGTCAATCTAAATATTGATTGGATAGAGCTAGAGTCTTTTAATTTAGACTTTGTGAAAAATAAGCAAATTCCCGATCTTATTTATATTGAAACCGGTGAAAGTTGGGCGCAGAAAGTGGCTCATGTGTACTCTAGTGACAGTAGCTTACAGCATAATCACACCGCTTTGATTGTCTTTGGTGATGAAAACGATACCGCATCTCTCAAAATGGCGTTGAGGCTTGGCGCAACAGACTATTTGTCGCGTTCTGTTGATCTTGGTGAGCTTTATCCGCTATTAAAATCGACCGCGGATGAAAAGATTGCCAATAAACAAATGGGCGATTTAACTTTATTTATCAATACAAAAGGTGGTTCGGGTGCAACAACACTGGCGATCAACACCGCGATAGAACTGTCAAGTTACGCGAAGAGTAAAGTATTGCTCATTGACTTAGATATGCAGTTTAGTGATGCGGCCGATTATTTAAACTGTAAGCCAAAATACAATATTAATGATGTGATTGATTCTGTTAATGATTTGGATGAGTTATCACTAGAAGGTCTCGTATATCAACATCCTTCAGGTTTGAATTATTTGTGCTTTAACCAAAATGATACCAAGGATAATCATAAACACGCAGTTCAAGTCAGTAAGTTATTACCTATTCTGAGACAGTTTTACTCACATATTATTGTGGATTTGTCTCATGGTGTTGAGCATGTTTATCAACAAATTGTTTCTCCGGCTACGCATATCTTTTTAATTATGCAGCAGAATGTTACTTCGGTTAAGCATGCTGTCAGCTACATACGTTCTTTAGAATTAGACTATGGTTTAAGTAGTCATCAGGTTGAACTGATTGTTAATCGTTTTGAAAAGAAATCAACAATATCTTTGAAAGACATTGAAAATGCAGTTAGTGGACATGCGATACATTTAGTACCTAATAATTTTGCTATTGCTATCGAGAGCGCTAATTTGGGTAACCCAATTGTTCAATCTAAGAAAAATAGTGCGCTGAAAGCTTCTTTGGCTGAAATATCGCACTTATTAGAAAGTCCGACCAAAGAGAATCAAAGTTGGATCAAAAAACTATTTTCTTAGTAAGGGGGAGTTATGTTTTTCAAACGGAAAGGCGTCGGGAGTTCTTTCAATTCCGTAGATGAAACAAAAGAATCCAAAGTTGTGAATGTCGAGTTGGCAAAATCTGACGAAGATACGTCAGATGAGCAAAGGGCTTTATCGCCTGTTGAAGCCAAGATGAAAGCGATCGAGGAGCAGAAAAAACAGCTAGAACAAGATCTCTCGATCAAACACTACTATCACAAAAAGCTACTGGATACCTTGGATCTCGGGCTTCTATCGCACTTGCAAGAAGATCGCGCGAAAGAGGAGTTACGCGAAGCGGTCGTTCAGCTCATTGCTGAAGATCAAACACACCCGTTGAGCTCTGAAGCTCGCAATCGCGTAATCCATCAAATTGAAGATGAAGTGTTTGGTCTAGGGCCGCTGGAACCGCTGCTTGAAGACCCAACGATCTCTGATATCTTGGTCAATGGTCCGAAAAATATCTTTGTCGAACGTTTTGGTAAGCTCGAGAAAACGCCACATACCTTCTTAGATGAGCGCCATCTGCGCAACATCATTGACCGCATTGTTAGCCAGGTTGGACGAAGAATCGATGAAGCATCACCAATGGTGGATGCTCGACTCAAAGATGGTTCGCGTTTCAATGCGATTATTCCTCCTCTTGCCATTGATGGCCCTTCCGTTTCTATTCGACGTTTTGCAGTTGAACGTTTGAATATGGATAACCTATTAGAGCTTGGTTCGTTATCTCCAGAGATGGCGAAGTTTCTCAATGCTGCGGTTGTGGGGGAAATGAATATCCTGATATCTGGTGGTACAGGCTCTGGTAAAACAACCACGCTGAATATTTTGTCGGGCTTCATTCCAAGTGATCAACGTATTGTGACCATTGAGGATTCGGCAGAGTTACAACTCCAACAACCACATATTATTCGCTTAGAAACACGTCCTTCTAACATCGAGGGTAAAGGCGAAATATCTCAGCGCGATTTAGTGAAAAACTCGCTACGTATGCGTCCTGACCGGATAGTTGTTGGTGAGGTTCGTGGCTCAGAAGCGGTGGATATGTTATCGGCAATGAACACGGGTCATGATGGGTCGCTGGCCACCATTCACGCGAACACACCAAGGGATGCGTTGAGCCGTATTGAGAATATGTTCTCGATGGCGGGTTGGAATGTGTCGACCAAAAACTTGAGAGCGCAGATTGCCTCCGCCATCAATATTGTCGTGCAAATGGATCGCCAAGAAGACGGTAAACGCCGCATGGTCAGTGTACAAGAAATCAATGGCATGGAAGGCGACGTTATCACCATGTCGGAGATCTTCACCTTCCAAAGAAGAGGGGTCGATCAAGAAGGCAATGTGTTAGGTGATTACATGGCAACAGGGATTGTACCAAGCTGTCATGACCAATTAGTAAAACGAGGCTTAGACGTACCATTTGAAATATTCAATGAAAAAGCCCGTTAGGAGATTGCTATGGATAGTCAATTCCCCCTTTTTCTTGTGCTGCTTTTTTTGTCCGTATTCTTTATTAGCCAGGCGTTAATTCTGCCTTCTGCGGGTAAAAAGGTTAAGCATAAGCAGTTAATTAAGCGGATACACGAAAGCCATAAACACATCGATCAAGAGAGTATTTCCCTACTAAGGGAAAACTCGCTCAAAAACCTTTCTCCATTAGAGCGATGGCTTGTGAGGTTCAGCCTATTCGATAACTTTAAGAAGAAATTGGAATTGGCTGGGATACACATGGGGTTCAGTCGGTTTATTTTTCTCACCTTCCTCGGTGGGGTTGCGGTTGGGCTATTTCTGTTCTTATTCGGGCAAGTCTGGTACCTCTGTGCCGGTGTTGCTGTCGCTTGTTGGGTGTCGGTTTACTTCTACCTACAGAAAAGAATTGCAGATCGTTTAATGAAGTTCGAAGAGCAACTGCCAGAGGCGCTCGATATCATTAAGCGAGTACTACAGGCCGGTCAGCCAATTACACAAGCGTTTGGGGAAGTAGGCAGAGAGGTCAGTGCGCCGCTTGGCCCTGAGTTCATGAATACCTTTAACTTACTCAACTATGGTTATGACCTCCGCTTGGCGATTATGCAAATGTCGGAAAGAACCCCTACGGTATCCATGCTTGCTTTCTCGAGTGCGGTGTTACTGCAAAAAGAAACGGGTGGTAACTTAGTCGAAAACATTGAAAAGCTCTCTCATATCCTACGTGCTCGTTTCAAACTCGCTCGAAAAATCAAAACCATTTCTGCGGAATCTCGAATGTCGGCATGGGTATTAGTATTAGCGCCTTTTGGGTTGTACGTCATCATTTCACTCGTTCGGCCTGAGTATATTGAGCTGCTTCATACGCACCCAATGGGGATCAAAATGGTGATTGTTGGGATGGTGGCCTTATTTATCGGCACGCTGTGGATTCGTAAAATCGTCAATATTGAGGTGTAGCTATGGAAAGCATTCAAGGATGGTTAAACGGTTTTGCTGTCGGCCAAGAGACGTTACTCATGGGGTTGATCCTCATCACCACCGTGTTGGTGGTGATGACGCTAGGATCGATAATTATTGGGGTTAATTCGCCAATTAAAAGAAAGTTAGCCGAACTGTCTGGCGACAAAAAAGAAGTCTCTCACCACAACAAAAAAATGGCTGACACATTGGAGTCATTAGCGCCTTTAACTTCGCCAACCAGTGAAAAAGAGCGCCAAACGACACGCAATAAACTGATGCATGCTGGGTTTCATGAAAGCAATGCATTGTCGATGTTTTATGCCATTAAATCGGTCACAACAATACTAGGTGTGATGGTGGCGGCACTGGTGTATTTCTCGATTCCGGAATCTAAATATCTTTACACCTACATGGCGTTATCCGTATTTATTGGGCTTCTGATTCCTGATTTTATTTTGCGCCGAATGGTCAACAAGCGTCAGCAAGCGATTCGTGCAGGTGTGCCCGACATGCTCGATTTGCTGGTGGTTTGTACCGAGTCAGGGCTTGGCTTTAATGCGGCTTTGCGCCGCGTTGCAGACGAGTTGGTTATCTCTCACCCAGAGCTTGCCGATGAAATCGACACGGTGTGCAACAAAATTAAAGCGGGTAAACCAATGCCTGAAGCCTTAAGAGAGCTAGTATTAAGGACAGGGTTAGAAGAATTGATGGGGCTGGTGAGCATGCTTAGCCACGCCTCTCGAATAGGTGGGAGCTTAGTCAACTCCTTGCGTGAGTATACCGAAGACTATAGGGATAAGCGTCAACAAGCAGCAGAAGAAATTGCTGCAAAAATCCCAGTCAAAATGATGTTTCCAATGGTGCTGTTTATTTGGCCATGTTTTTTCATCGTGGCTATTGGACCTGCGTTAATTTCATTGGCTGAGGCATTTTCTAATTAAAAAGCAAAATAGGGATCGTTATGTGGATTAAGAAATACGTCATCATCTCGTTGTTGGTGCTTACCGCATGTTCAACAACTGAACAGTCATCAGACTTCGATTCAACGCTGTACTCAGGTAAGCCCGTTGAGTCACTCACCAATGATGAACCTCCAAAAACAGAGGAGGAGGCAATCTCTCGAGGGGATATTGCATTAAGCAATAAAAATGTCGACTTAGCGTTGTATGAATACATTCGCTCGCTCTCTTTTCCTAACGCGGTCCATAAAGACAAAACCTTATACACCGTGGGGCGCATCCATTTGGCAAGAGAGAATTCAGAACTTGCGGATAAATCATTTCGAGCATCTTTAGCAGAGAACCCTGATCACATTGGTTCCCTCACAGAACTTGGCACTCTATATACGAAACGTGGCGAAAAGGACGTTGGGAAAAGCTACTACATACGCGCTTTGAATGCTGACCAAATTCGCATGGATGGCGATCCTATTATCACTAAAGACAACATTACTGCAGAGAGCGTTGCAACATATCGCTATGATGATAAATCACCTGTCTCTGCTTACTCCGGTCTAGGTGTGCTTTACGACATTCGTGGCGACCACGATATTGCGCAGGCATTAATTAGAAAAGCGTTGGATATTGATTCAAGAAACGTCAACGCTTTAGTCAGCCTAGGCTATTCCTACTACATGGAAAAAGCTTATTCAAAAGCGGCGCACTTTACTCAAGCTGCGCTGAGCATTAAGCCGGGGGATGAAAAGGGAATCAATAACTTGGGTCTCATTGCACTGGCAAAAGATCAACCACGACAAGCTCTGAGTATTTTTAGTCGACACATGACAGAGCCGGAAGCACTCAATAATGTTGGTTACTTCTTGATCCTTCAAGGCAAACCAGGCGAGGCGATTCCTTATCTACAACAGGCTATTGATAAGAATCCTGCCTACTATGAACTGGCAAATAAAAACTTAGAGCGAGCATTAGCAATGGTAAGAGAGCGAGGGGATACCTCTACCGCGCTTCTCCAATAACTTCACAGTCTATTTAAAAAGAAAGCCACTCAGCAAGATAGAGTGGCTTTTTCATTTTTGGGGGAGTAGTGCCGTTGTAAAATTGTTTATTCAATTAGCCGTTCATTCGCTTCTTTCAGGGTAAGAAGCATAGCGCCGCAAAGCCCAACCAACTATCTTCCATAACATCACCGTCAAGAGTGTTGCGAGGTAGCCATCAATCGCATAATGCCAGGCTAAATGTACCGAACCGATTTGAATGATGACGGCGAAAGCGTAAGCAAAGTAGCCGATGGTTTTGTTGAGTCTATAAATTGATAGCGCCATCAAAACAGCAATGGAAACGTGCAAACTCGGCATTGCTGAAATGCCAGAGCCAATACCATTGGCATTCGCGATGTACTCATCCCAAAGATATTGCTGTGTAGGCAATGCCCACAATTGCCCAGCGTCCACATTGGTAAGATATTGGCTTTGGGCTTCGAGCGTTTTCATCAGAGGAACAAACTGTTCATCTCCAGTGATAAGCTCCACGTAGCAAGGACCTGCTGAAGAAAGTAACGTGGCGAAGAAGACACCAAGAATCATCCAAGACAATGCGAACGTGAGTAAAAATTGTTGCCTTACCAACGGGTATTTTTTGTAGATAAGGAAAAAGATGAGTATACCCCACATACAAAAAAACCATGCGTTGTAGGCAACGTTTAGCGTCAGTGAGGCCCAAGCATTGGAGAATAATGCATGGGTCAATTCCCAAGGTGCAACGCCGAAGTGCAACAGCGTATCAATATTCGCAAAGGTTAGATCCCATTTAAAAGGATTGATGATTGGAATAAGCGATTTCAAAAATGTGTGGTTAGAGAAAATCAGGTTAAGTGCCATCATCGAAACAAACACTGATACAGGGCGGTGCAGTGGAAAAATAAGATGTTTCAGTTTTCGTATGAAGCGCTTTGCTGGCTGTTTTTCTTTGCGCAGTATGAGATAGAAATAATAATAGATACACCAGCTTAAGCCTGTGACATACAAAGCTTGCATGAGCGTTTCAAGGTAAGTGGTAAAAGAGTAATCAATAGGGAAATCGAGATATAAAGAACAAAGATAAATGACAGCAGTCGAGATAAAGCAATAGGTGTAGAAAATCTTATCGATCAATAACTCGTTCTTCACAGACTGGAGCCAAGTCGCTGCTTTTTGCTGCCAACTTACGTTGATCTGGTAATTGTTGTCTTGTTCCATCGACGATCCGTCATCTCTATCCTTCCAATGTCATTAAGCTTAGTTGAGAAAACGGGCACTTGTATTTAAGTGCCCGCTAAGAGTTTGTCGTTTAAGATTTTTACATCATGCCCGTGACAAGGCCTGCCGCCACAAAAAACACGATCATCCACAGCACCGAAAGGTTGAGTTTTTTATGTAGATAGAAACCCGCGATCACTAACGCCATGTCGATGGGAGCAACAACTGCGCTGCTAAATACTGGCTGGTAAAGTGCCGCGAGTAGCAACCCTACTACCGAGGCGTTTACACCGTTGATGGCACCAGAGACCAACGGTTTGCCTGCCAGTGCTTGCCAGTTTTTAAGAACGCCAAGCAGTAAAAGAAACCCTGGGAGGAATACGCCAAGCGTTGCGATCAGTGCACCTAAAATTGGCGTATCCGAAAGCTCATAACCGATAAAAGTTGCAAAGGTGAACATTGGCCCCGGTACAGCTTGTGCAGCGGCGTAGCCTGTTAAAAATGCATCTTGGCTGAGCTGGTCACCAATAATGTTTTGCAGAAGCGGCAGCACCACATGGCCGCCACCAAACACTAAGCTACCAGCTTGGAAAAAATCACTAAACAGCCCAAGCATAGGCAACGTATGAGCCACTAACGGTAAGCCGAGTAAAAGTACCGCAAATAGAGTCAATGGCGCGATAGACGGTTTAAACGGCTTGGCTGATGGCGCGGAGTCTTTCTTCAGATATCGCATGCCGACAAAACCTGCTACGAGCAGCACGAGCATTTGCGTCATGATGCTTGGTGCAACCAGCAACGCAATCGCAGTCGCGACGCACAAACCCGCGGTCAGTTTACTTTGGCAGAAGTTTTTGTACATGCCCCAGGTTGCATCTGCCACGACCACGACTGCGAGCAGTTTTAGGCCGTGAACGATGTTTTGAAACACAGCGGTGTCGGTGATTTGGCTGCTCACCATCGCCAGTGCCAACATGATGATCACCGAAGGAAGCGTGAATCCGACAAATGCTGCGCATGCGCCACCTAAACCGCCACGTTTATAGCCTAAAGCAAAGCCAACTTGGCTTGAGCCCGGTCCCGGCAAAAACTGACTGAGTGCGACAATTTGCGCGTACTCGCTGTCATCAAGCCATTTCAGTTTCTCAACAAAGGTTTGGCGAAAATAACCAATATGAGCCGCCGGGCCGCCGAAGCTGAACCAACCTAGCCAGAAAAAAGTTTTGAAGATGGTGAACATGTCGAGCCTGTTTATCTAAAAAGCATTGTTGCTAATTTATCGAATGCTCTAAAATGACTCAAATTGATAAATTTAATTTCATCTATGAATGAAATGGGATAAAGGTGTTGAGGTGAAAGAGGACATTCAGTGGCGCAACATTGACTTGAACTTATTGGTGACGTTTTCCTACTTGTATCGACATCGAAGCGTTAGCGTCGCGGCAGAGAAAAGTTACGTTAGCCAGTCGGCGATGAGTCATAGTTTGTCTCGTTTAAGGTTGTTGTTTGACGACCCGCTTTTTGAGCGAAAAGGACACAAGATGGAGCCCACCGAGCACGCTCACCACATCGCGCCAACCGTGCATCATTTGCTGGACTCTATCGCCAAAGACTTGCTCACTAAGTCTGCTTTCCAACCTGAAAATTACGCGGGTGTATGTCGCATCGGATTAACGGATTATGCCGAGTTTATCTTTGCTCCTCGGCTTTATGACGAAATACGCCAGCGCGCACCAGAGGCGCAGATCAGTTTTATTAACGTCAATCGTAGCAACTACGTGGCATTAACTGAGCACGAAAAGCTCGACGTCATTATTGGCAGCATGCCGGTGTTGGATGACAACTTTGAGAGCTTGTACTTGTACACGGAAAAACACGTGTGTATGTGTGATAAACAGGTATTGAAAGGGGAAACACAGCTGTCTCTGGAAGCGTTCGCGAACATAGAGCAAGCTCTGGTAAGTCCCGATGGGAGCTTAAAGACACAAGTAGACCAAAAGCTCGCAGAACATGGCTTGAGCCGTAAAGTCACCGTGGCGTCGCGCAACTTTCTCACTATTCGGCATTTATTGAAAAAGCGCGATCTCATTGCCATCGTGCCAGAAAAAATGGCGTTGGCGGAGGGCTTTTCGGACGATCTCATTACTGTTAAGCCGCCGCTCGCTGTTGCGGATTTTGATATTGCCATGCTGTGGCATTCCAGCCGAAACAATGAAGAAAAAGGGATTTGGCTACGCGAGTTGGTTTCTTCGACCATCACCTCTCACATATAAAAAGGGCACCAAAGGGTGCCCAGAATGTTTGTCATTGAGAGTCTGTGTTATACCGCTTGCGAAGCTGGCGCGGCCTCTTTTATACGCTCTTCCTGATTCAATGATTTTTCGTATTGGCTGTACTTCCACCAAGCAAAGCCAAGGAAAATCACGATACCGCCAACGTTGTAGAAAATGATGGTCATGATGTCGGCCCCAGTAGGGAAGGTCGATGCTAAGAAACCAACCGTAAAGATAGCGATCAGTACCGATACGGTAGCGATGCCCATTTTGCGTGAGCCCATTTTGAAATCACGCTCGACGTGATCCAGTTTCAAGCGCAGATTCAGGTAAGCCAGCATGATGAACAGCGGTGGCAGCATGGATGCCGCCGCGGTCATGTTGATCACGGTGTTCATCAGATCTTGAGCGGTGTTAGAACCTAATGTTGGGATGATCATCAATGGGATAACGATAAGGAACTGATACCAAGCTGCGCGAGCTGGCACGCCGTTTTCGTTCAGCTCTACGGTTTTCTTACCAAAAATGCCTTCTGGAATCTCAGAGAAGAAGATTTTCACTGGCGTTGCTGTCCACATCAGTAGAGAGCCAAACATAGCGGTAAAGGATACCAAGCCTACGAAGCGGTTCATCAATATTTCTGGCAAACCAAAGTACGCAGCCAAACCTTCAAATACTTGTACCGAGCCGCCCGTGTATTTTAGGGTTTCGCTAGGAACAAATACGTTAATCAAAACAGACGCAACTGAGTAAAGCACGCCGATAAAGATACCTGCGATGATGATGACTTTAACGAACGATTTCGAGCCGCCTTTCACATCGTTTACGTAAACCGCGACCGATTCCGCACCGCCTGCCGCCATAAAGATCCATGTAGTAATGCCTAAAAATGCCCAGCTGAAATCAGGGATCATCGCTTCTACAGTAATTGGATCAGCTGGTTCTACGCCGCCGAGCAACGCTGCGCCAGCCAGTAAAATGTACGACATTGTCAGTAGCAGCATGAGGGAGGAGGTCACCGACGTAATTGGCCCCAACATTTTCGCGCCGTTTGTCGATACGTAGGTCGCAAACGCAAACAAAATCATACTGAGCACGGTAGTGGTGAATGGCGTCAGAATGTATTCATAGCCCAAGAACGCGTAAGACGCATAAGCGATAACACGCGGCAGCAAAGACGTGAAGAAGAATAGGTTAACGAACCAGTAAGTGTAGGCAGAGATAAACGCCCAGCGACCGCCAAGTGAGCTTTTTACCCATGCGTAGACCCCCGCTTCAGAATCTTTATTCAGAGATACGAATTCTGCGATGATCAAACAGAAAGGGATGAAATAAAAAATGGTCGCCAGAAAGAACATTGGCGCAGACGCTAGACCGATCTCGATGTTGTTATTGATTACGTTATTAAAGCTAAATACTGCAGCAAAGGTGAGGGACAATAACCCGAATTTGCCTATCGTATTACGTTTGGATTCAGACATGTTCTATCTCCGGTGAATCACGTTGGAATTGTAGGGAGGAAGGGCTTGTAATGCTGTGACCACAGCCCTTCTCTTGTTTTATTTATTTAGGAAGTAGCCATCTTCGATGGTTACTTTGAGCACCACTTTTCTTACGCGGTTGTCTCCATGGAAGCGGTACGCTTCACTGTTTTCAAAAATCGCCACTTGGCCTTCGCAAAGCTCACGTGTTTCACCCTGACCAGAAAAAAATTCGCGGTCGGTTTCATCACGATAAGCTTGTTCTAGTGTCAAAGCGGTTTTATCCGCGAACTCAACGGTTTCTCGGCCTTCGAGGTAGTAATGCACATCGAAGTAACGACGGTTACCGATGAACATTTCGGTTTGTTTCGCGATGCCATCTTCAACCATGTACACCAGTGAATCGCCAATCGAGTGCATCACGCCATCTTTGATGTTGCCGATGTTGCCAATGGCTTCCACACAGCGGTTCCATTTACGACCGTTGCGATATACCTGTTTGAATTGCTCTAAGCTGTCTAACACGATCATGGATTACGCCTCGTTGACTGATTGAGTATTGGTTTGAGTGAAAAATGCGTTGTCGAAATCATGGTTTGCCATCACTTGTGCGTTGCAATCGCCTGCTTGCAGTGGCATCAGCGTCAAACCGTAACGGAACTCGTCCATGTACACGCGGTAAGAGTCGAGCACTTCACTGCCCCATGAGTTCGAGCCTAACCCCATCACTTGATGGTCAAGATTAAGGGTGATGTAGCCACTCTTTTCTAGCTCGATCGTATGTTGCGCTTCATGCAGATTTTGGTTGGTGTAGAACCACGCGCTGAAGTTGATTTCTTGCTGAGGTTTCACCAATAACCCTGTGCCATGACGGTTGGTGAGCGATGCCCAGCGCACGTGTTGGCGGTTGCCGTTGTTTTGCGGGAACGGGTAGTTCTCGAACATGTCCGCCACATTGGTGTGGTAAACATCAATGAGGTTAGCTTGGCGACTGTCTTGGTAGTTTTCTTCTGGGCCGCGACCGTAGTAGCTAACTTGGTCAAAGCTGCCGTTGATGCCCAAATCCAAGCCGATGACCGGAACTACGTGAGGGTAGTCGCCGTAACGTTCGCCACTCAGTTCCACATTTAAATGGCCTTGAGCATTGATTTGATAGCGATAGGTACAACGCATGCCAAAATCAAAGACCGGCGGCGCAATGATGCTGGTGGTCGTAATCAAGACGGAATCATCAGTTGCTTCCACAGCAAGTGTGCGGAAGTGCTCCTGCATGATTTGCAGATGCGCTGGGTGCCACAAACCTTCATACTCTTGTTTGTGGTTATCAATCATCGGTTTGAAGAAGTTCAGTCTCGGCTCAGATTGAATGATCTCTTCGCCATTTACGCGCCAAGAAGTCAGCTTGCCGTTTACTTTGGAGAAGGTGAGCGTGAAGTTATGACCTGTGATCACGTGCTCTAGGCGGCTTTCTTCAAGTACCAATGGTTGAACATTGTGGTTGACCAACGCAGGCAACGTGGCGGTGTTTTCTTTCAGTTGGAATTGATACACCGCAATTTCATGGTTGGCTTCGCTGTAAAGCGTGCGACTGTCTTTACGTACGGTGAAGTTAACAAAGGCTTCGTGCTCATCCAATTCTGGCAAGTCGATGGTCACTTCACGTTCGCTGTTGGCTACCAAAGCTTCGACTTTAAACTGTACGCTTCGCAAGGTTTCACCTTCGGCACGCACATCAGCAGTAATGGTGTAATCATCGAGGCTGGTGAACCACAATTTGTTCTCAACGATAAAGCGGTCATGGCAACCTTCAACGGCGCGGATTTTCACCGGTGCAATGACTTGTTTGTATTCTTTCAGGCCAGGGCCCGGGGTTTGATCTGGGTAAATCAGACCATCCATACAGAAGTTGTAGTTGTTTGGGTAGTCACCGTAATCGCCGCCGTATTTGTAGAACTCTTGGCCGTGTTCATCACGCGCTAGAATGCCGTGATCACACCATTCCCAAACGTAGTGACCTTGAATGTGGTCGTGCGCATAGAACACGTTTTGGTATTCCGTCAGACCACCCGGCCCATTACCCATCGCGTGGGCGTATTCGCAGATAATGCGTGGCTTCTCGTGTGGGTGTTCGCCAAAGTAATTCATCAGTTGAGCGCGTGAGTACATAGTGGAAATCACATCCACCACTTCAGCATCGCGGTCTTCTTCGTAGTGAACCAAACGGGTGTCATCAATTGCTTTGGTCGCGGTATACATCGCACGGATGTTACAGCCATAACCTGATTCGTTACCGAGTGACCACATGATGATAGAAGGGTGGTTCTTTTGCGCATGAACATGGCGCACTGCGCGATCGACAAACACCGCTTCCCAAGCAGGATCATTGGTGATGCGGCTGAGGTCGTCAACGTTGGCAAAACCGTGGGTTTCCACATCGGTTTCTGCCATCACAAACAGGCCGTAAATATCACACAACTCGTAGAAGCGTGGGTCGTTCGGGTAGTGTGCGGTGCGAACTGAGTTGATGTTGTGTTGCTTCATCAAAATCAGATCTTTTTCCACGCGGTCCATGCCCACTGCGCGACCTTTTAGATGATCGTTGTCATGACGGTTGACACCATGCAGCATCACGTATTGGTTGTTGATGTAGAACAGGCCATCGCGCACTTTGATATCACGGAAACCCACGCGTTGTGGGATCACTTCCACTACGTTGCCTTGGTGATCTTTTAAGGTAATGAACAAGTGGTAAAGGTAAGGGTTTTCAGCCGTCCAATGCGTTGGATTCACCATATCAATCGCAAAGCTTGTTGAGTGGTGGTTTTGGATAGTCAGTGAATCGCATTGACCACTGGCTACGACAGTGCCTTTGTCATGCAGCGCGTATTCCAGCGTATAGCCAGACGCGATAGCGGTAGAAAGATTTTCCAATTCGATTTGAGCACTGAGCGTCGCACTTTGGTAATCGTCGGCGAAATCGGTGCGAATTGTTAGGTCTTGGACGTGAATGTTCTCTTTTCCGATTAGGTAAACATCACGGAAGATCCCCGCCGTCCACCACATGTCTTGGTCTTCAATGTAAGTGGAATCGGCCCACTGCATCACGCGTACAGAGAGTAAGTTTTCGCCTTGTTGGACGAACTTGGAAATGTCGAATTCCGCTGTGAGTCGGCTGCCTTTACTAAAGCCGACGTACTCGCCGTTTATGTATACTTCAAAGTAGGTTTCCACGCCGTCGAACTTGATGATGGTTTGTTGGTTATCCCACTGTGGACCAAGTGTAAATGTGCGTTGATAAGCGCCCGTTGGGTTGTCGGTTGGTACAAACGGGACGTCGATCGGGAATGGGAAGCCCTCATCGGTGTATTGCAGATCGCCGTGGCCTTCCATTTGCCACATGTTTGGGACGGTAATGTGTCCCCAGTCGTTCATTGTTTGTGAGTAAAACGCATCAGGTACCAACATTGGGTTGGTGAAATAACGGAATGTCCATTGGCCGCTGAGCAACATAAAGCGGCGACTCAGTTCACGTTGAAAGGTTTGTGCGCTCTGAACAGAGTCGTAGGAGAAAAAGTACGCACGCGGTGCCATACGATTCTCGTGTAAGTGTTGGAAGTTTTCCCAATTGTTCACGTTTTGATCTCCCCTCGGCTTGGTGCGCTTATGTTGGAATGCGGATTGGTTTCACCCGGCTCAACATCAGTGCAAAAACAACGGCCGATGTATTGTGAAAAATGCTTATGAATAATCTGAGAAAGATATTAGTAAAAGTTTTACTAAAATAAATTGGTGAAAACGTTTTACTTTAACTTGGTCACGTTTTAAATGACCAATGTTGAGCAAGATGTGATCAGAGTAAAGGAATGCGTTCTAGATTGTTTTGGAAAGTAAAAACAGTAAAAATTCGGTAGAAAATAAAAGAAGAAATAAAAAAGCACTGAAAATACAGTGCTTTATTTGAGCAGTTTTGAGGGTGTTTTTATCGAGTTGTGCCGCGTAGCTTGAGCTTGCTTGGAACGTACACTTGAAGAGGCAGTGCGCGTCCGTCACGGTATTTTTCTACTAACAAGTTCACGCCTTGAATCCCCATCATTTCAGAATGAATACGAACGGTAGATAGAGGAGGGAAGGTAAAGCGCGCGGTAGGAATGTCGTTCACGCTGATCAGCGCAATATCATCAGGAATGTTTAAACCAAACTCATGCACTGCTCGTAACACACCAATCGCAATGGAGTCCGAAGCAATGAACATCGCTTTTGGGAAATCGCCTTTGGCCAGCATCTCTTTCGCTAAGTCATAACCGGACAAGCTAGAGAAATCGCCACGATAAATGTCGTCTTCAGAAACCACACCTTTTAGACTGCCGTAGTCCACAAACGCATTTTCACGAATGTCTGCGGTGTTGGGCTCGTCTTGTCCACCAATAAATCCGATGCGCTCGTAGCCTTGTTGTACAAAGAAATCAACCACTTGCTTGCTGATTCTTACAAGGTCGATATCAACGCAATCGTAAGGGCTAGTTGGATCTGAAAAGTCGATGTAACAGATGCTATCGGCTAAGCGTTTAGGTAACTTATTGACCACCTTTTGGTCGACTTTCCCGACTAAAAGGACACCCGTGATCTTTTGCGTTTCAACATCAATTTCGCTGTTGTAGCAATTGGTTAGCGTAATGCCGAGTTTATCGCACTGAGTTTCAATCCCATGACGAATCGACAAGTAGTACGGGTCATTCACTTCTGCTTCTTGTTTGTAATTGTACAAGGCCAAAAAGTGATGTTTTTGCTTGGCTTCTTTGGTGGCTTTCTTCGAACTGCTGGTGCGGTACTCCAGCTTTTCTGCGATTTCTAAAATGCGGCGTTTGGTTTCTTCTTTAACACTCAACGTCGGATCGTCATTCAAAACTCGCGATACGGTTGCAAGTGAGACGCCCGCTTCAGTGGCGATATCTTTTAGTGTTGCCATGTACATTTCCCGTTGGCATTGCTCACAGTCCAAGTGAGAACTCAATAATCTGGCTATTGTAAACAGCTACTTAGGGATGCACAAACTTTTAGTAAAATCGTGCGATCCACGAAAGAGAGCGGTATCTGCTCGACTCATCTTCACTGCTCATCATCTTCTTGGTTTAATTTAACTAAAGCTAGCATCTAAAATAAGGCTTTTGTGTAATTTCGTGGAAACGTTTACACAATTTGAATTCGATCACGGATCTGGATCGAGATTGGTTGCTAGACTTTTAGCCAGTTAAGAAATGGGCGTACCGATTCGATGCAATGGCGATTGGCTTTTAGCGCATCAGAGTGAGGTATGAACAGAAAGCAGCAAACGTGGAGAAGCAAAAAGTGAAAGTTCTTGTCACAGGCGGTATGGGATACATCGGTAGTCACACTTGCGTTCAGATGATTGAAGCGGGAATGGAACCTATCATCGTTGATAACTTGTGTAACGCCAAACTGGAAGTGTTAAACCGTATTGAAGCGCTGACTGGCAAACAGCCTGCGTTCCACCAAGGTGACATCCGTGACGAAGCCTTTTTGGATACGGTATTCGCGCAGCACGACATCCAAGCCGTGATCCACTTTGCTGGCCTAAAAGCAGTTGGCGAATCGGTGGCAAAACCACTTGAGTACTACGACAACAACGTCAATGGCTCATTGGTGTTGGCGCGCAGCATGCGTAAAGCGGGCGTGAAAAGCATCGTATTCAGTTCATCGGCAACGGTTTACGGTGACCCAGAAATAGTGCCGATTACGGAAGATTCACCAACAGGCGCAACCACCAACCCATACGGACGCAGCAAATATATGGTGGAGCAGTGTTTAAGCGATCTGTTCCATGCTGAAAGCGACTGGAGCATCACCTTACTGCGTTACTTCAACCCAGTTGGCGCGCACCCATCAGGCTGTATGGGGGAAGACCCACAAGGCATTCCCAATAACTTGATGCCATTTATCGCCCAAGTCGCTGTTGGCCGCCGAGAAAAACTCGCGGTATTCGGTAGCGACTACCCAACACCTGATGGCACTGGCGTGCGCGATTACATCCATGTGATGGATTTGGCCGACGGCCATATTGCGGCATTGAAATCGGTGGGGGAAACATCGGGTTTGCACATTTACAACTTAGGTACGGGTAAAGGCTCGAGCGTACTTGAGATGGTGGATGCGTTCGCGGCCGCTTGCGGTAAACCTGTGCCTTACGAGCTATGCCCGCGTCGTTCTGGGGATATTGCTGAATGTTGGGCAAGCACGGAAAAAGCTGAGCGTGAACTAGGCTGGAAAGCAACACGCACGGTGGCTGAAATGACCGCCGATACGTGGAACTGGCAGTCAAAAAATCCCAATGGCTATTCCCCTGCGTAGTTTACGTCGCCGCGTTGCTATCTGCGCTTCTCACGGTTTTGGGAAGCTGAGTTTGAAGAATTTTAAAGAGTTGAGTAAGTAACATGTCGAATGTCGAATTTAACCCAGTGGATCATCCACACCGCCGTTACAACCCTCTGACTGGGCAATGGATTTTGGTTTCACCTCACCGTGCTAAACGCCCTTGGAGTGGCGCAGATGAAAAGCCCGCGTTGGATGAGCTACCAAGCTATGACGGTAAATGTTTCCTTTGTCCAACCAACGAACGTATCTCTGGTGATGTTAATCCAGACTACCAAGGCACCTATGTGTTCAATAACGATTTTGCTGCGCTGATGGTGGATTCACCAGATGCACCGGAGTCAAACAACCCGCTATTCAAAACGCAAGGCGTGCGTGGTTTGAGCCGAGTGATTTGCTTCTCGCCAGATCACAGTAAAACCTTACCGGAGCTGCCAGTGGATAAAATTCGTGGCGTGATAGATACATGGAACGAACAAATTGAAGAGCTCGGCAAAGAGTACGTTTGGGTTCAGGCGTTCGAAAACAAAGGCGAAACCATGGGTTGTTCTCAGCCTCATCCGCACGGTCAAATCTGGGCGAACAGCTTCTTACCAAATGAGATCGAGCGTAAAGAGCACAACCTAAAAGCGTACTACCAAGAACACGGCAGCAACTTGCTGGTGGATTACGTACAAGCGGAACTCAAAGACGGTTCACGCATTGTGGTGGAAACCGAACACTGGCTGGCGGTGGTGCCTTACTGGGCTGCTTGGCCGTTCGAAACCATGTTGTTGCCGAAAACGCACATTCGTCGCATGAGCGAACTCAGCGATGAGCAACGAGACGATTTAGCGCTAGCGATTAAGAAGCTGACCAGCCGTTACGACAATTTATTCCAATGCTCTTTCCCTTACTCAATGGGCTGGCACTACGCGCCGTTTTTTGACCAAGGCACAGACATCGACCATTGGCAGCTTCATGCACTTTTTTATCCGCCACTACTGCGCAGTGCCACGGTTCGTAAGTTCATGGTGGGCTACGAAATGCTGGCAGAAAGCCAACGTGACCTCACCGCAGAGCAAGCGGCACAGCGTCTGCGTGATGTGAGTGATGTCCACTACAAAGAATGCTAAGTCTTTAAATTGGACTGATTACGAATAACGGGATAGCGCGACTTTACAGATAGAAAGTTAGGCTCAACGCGCTATCCCACACAAATTACTATTTTAAGAGAACGTCCCTATGTCTGAACTTATCCAAAATGTGAAAGCGTCATTTGAGCAAGTGTTGGGCTACGCACCTAGCCATATTATTCAAGCGCCTGGTCGTGTGAACTTGATTGGTGAGCACACCGATTACAACGATGGTTTTGTCCTACCGTGTGCCATTAACTACCAAACGGTCGTGGCGGCGGCAAAGCGTGAAGACAATATCGTGCGTGTGGTTTCGGTCGATTATGGCAACGCAGTGGACGAGTTCGATATCACGCAAGCCATTACCTTCCAGCAAGACAAAATGTGGGCGAACTACATTCGCGGCGTGGTGAAGTGTCTTCTGGCGCGTGGCTATCAGTTTACTGGGGCGGATATTTCAGTCAGCGGCAACGTGCCTCAAGGCGCGGGTTTGAGCTCATCGGCGGCATTGGAAGTGGTGATCGGTCAAACGTTTAAAGTGCTGTTCAATCTTGAAATCAGCCAAGCCGAAATTGCGTTAAACGGTCAGCAAGCTGAGAACGAATTCGTCGGTTGCAACTGCGGCATCATGGATCAAATGATTTCAGCGGAAGGGCGTGAAAATCATGCGATGCTATTAGATTGCCGTAGCCTTGAAACTGAAGCCGTCTCAATGCCAGAAGAGATGGCAGTCGTGATCATCAACTCGAATAAAAAACGTGGTTTGGTCGACAGTGAATACAACACTCGTCGTCAGCAATGTGAAGAAGCGGCGCGTATTTTCGGTGTGAAAGCTTTGCGTGATGTGACGATTGAGCAGTTCAACGAGAAAGTCGCTGAGCTGGATGAAATGGTGGCAAAACGTGCTCGTCACGTCATCACAGAAAACGATCGTACTGTGGAAGCGGCACAAGCGCTACGAGCACACGACATGAAGCGTATGGGCGAGCTGATGGCCGAGTCTCATGCCTCGATGCGCGATGATTTCGAAATCACGGTAAAAGAAATCGATACGCTGGTGGAGATAGTCAAAGAGGTGATCGGCGATCAAGGCGGCGTGCGCATGACTGGCGGTGGCTTTGGTGGTTGCATCGTGGCACTTGTACCGCCAGCACTGGTTGATGACGTGAAAGCGGAAGTTGAAGCGAAGTACCAAGCGGCTACGGGCTTAAAAGAGTCGATTTATGTTTGCCAAGCCAAAAATGGTGCGGGTTTGGTTGAAGTGCTGTAAGGAATGATGATGAAAGCCTATTTTCAACAACTAGAACAAGCGATGGCGCAAACGCCGTCGTTTGATGGCCAAACTGCGAATCTGATTCATTTGACCAACGCGAATGGTATGACGGCGTCGTTTATGGATATCGGTGCGACATGGTTGAGTTGCACATTACCGGTAAATGGTGAAAACCGTGAAGTGTTGTTGCGCTCACCAAATATGGCTGAACACATGAAGCAAGACGCTTACTTCGGTTCCATTGTTGGCCGCTTTGCTAACCGAATTGCGAAGGGGCAGTTTGAGATAGACGGAGAGAAGTATCAACTTGGTATCAATAACGGTGAAAACTCACTGCACGGTGGGCTGGAAGGGTTTGATAAACGCCGCTGGAAGGTTGAAGAGCAAAATGATCAACAGGTCACTTTTTCACTTCGCTCCCCGGACGGTGACCAAGGCTATCCGGGAAATCTCGATGTGAAGGTGACGTACACGCTCACTGACGAGAATGAACTAGCTATCGCCTATGATGCTAAGACCGACAAAACATCTCCAGTGAATTTAACCAATCACGCTTACTTTAACTTGGCTGGCGAGGCGAGCCGCGCGAAAAGTTTGGATCATACTTTACAGCTCAATGCTGGGTATTACTTGCCAACGGATGCGGGGTTAATTCCTTCCGGTGAACAAAAGCCAGTTTCGGGTACCAGTTTCGACTTCACCGAGCCAAAATCGATTGGCCAAGAATTTCTTGCTGAGCAAGATCAGAAAACCGCTGGTGGCTACGATCACGCCTTTGTATTCATGCCTGAAGTGACCGATGGCGTATCTGTCGCTGCGGTTTTAATTGCACCAAAAGAAGATGTGGTGATGAAGGTGAAAACCACCAAGCCTGCCATCCAGTTTTATTCAGGTAATTTCTTAGCCGGTACGCCAGGTGCAAGTAAAACTTACGAACGCTATGACGGCCTAGCATTGGAAACGCAGTACTTTCCAGACGGGCCAAACAAACCAGAATGGGGACTCAACAATGGGGTGTTGAACTCTGGGGATTGCTATCAGCATCAAACTATTTACCAGTTTGAATTTTAGATAGCACTTCTACCCTTTGAACTTGCAGCGGCAGCGATGCTGCAACTCCAACGACTTTGGGTGTTATGGTGGGCTACATGCCCACCTTTTTTGTTTTTGTCGAAGAGGTTCGAACGATGAGCTCACCCTCTACTTTGCGTTTGTTAGAAAGCAACGGCTGCCCTTCAATCAGTGCCATCAACGATTCGATTGCGAGTTTACCCATGTCTGAGTAGGGCAGTTCAACCGACGTTAATGCTGGAAAGCTTTCAGAGGCGATTTGCTGATTATCGTAACCGACAACGGCAACATCCTGAGGAATCTTCAACCCCAACTCCGCTATCGCTTGGTAGCACCCCATTGCCATATAGTCGCTGCCACAGAAAATCGCTTCTGGCGGCTGCTCCATATTCAGTAGTGCCAGTGTTTGCTGGTGCGCTTCTTTTAGCGACCAGTTTGCATCGACTAAATACTCTGAGTTAGGAATGATGTCTGCATCAATGAGAGCCTGACGATAACCATCGGCACGTTGCTTACTGGCTAGCATCCAACTTTCACCAGACAGCATGGCAATGCGACGATAACCTTGCGCTGTGAGGTGTGAAACTGCTTTGTAAGCTCCAATCATATCGGCCGGCAAAATACTTGGCGTTTCGGTGTGTTCTTCGTTGGTGCAGTTCAGCAGCACAGTCGGTAAGGAAGTTGTGACGCGTTGCTGCTCCAACTCTCGCGTCATACTGGATGCGTAAACCAAACCTGCGTAATCACCGCCGTTGATCTCCGACTCAATCTTGCTTGCCAACACTTCATCATGGCTGTAATTGAAGGTCACCAATATGTAGTCGTTCGACCACGCTTCTTCTCTCGCTGCATTGATGGCATCGATAAATGGGTCATAACTGGTTAAGCCGTTGATCACCAATGCGATCTTTTTAGGGCGTCCCAAAGCATGGGCAACCTTTTTGTTTTTGTAGCCAAGTGATTCTGCGGTTTCGAGCACTTTACGTTTGGTCGCTTCCGCGATTTTTACGGAAGTTGAGCCATTCAATACCAGCGATACGGTCGACTGAGAGACGCCAGCCGCCGCCGCAATGTCACTCATGGTGATTTTTTTAGCCATTCTGCTCTTTTACTTAATTTCGTTAGCTAAAGATATTAGCTAAAGATTAAGTTCGGATCATCCTTTAAAGATGAAGATCACAAAAGTAAGTCAGAGCAACTTAAAAGCTGTGATTTTCACCACGTTTATTCTTTGAGCACCTAGTCATTAAATTATTAATTAAATTATTAGCTAATATTATTAGCTAATAATTTAGCTTTAAGGTGAGTAAGATGAAAAGATGGTCGGAAGAGAAAGCGTGGCAATGGCAAAAAGAGCATGGCTGGCTACGTGGCTTTAACTATTTACCGCGCACAGCGGTTAACTGGAATGAGATGTGGCAAGCGGAATCTTTTGCTCCAGAGGTGATGGAACAAGAGTTAGCTTGGGCGCATGATGTGGGTTACAACACTTTACGTACCAACTTACCATTTATAGTTTGGCAAGCGGATCGCGATGGTTTACATGCGCGAATTGAGCGCTTTCTGGATATTTGCGAACGCAATCAAATCAAAGTGATGCTCACGCCGATGGATGACTGCGGTTTTTCGGGCGACCATCCTTATCTTGGTGAACAAAAAGCGCCAGTACCGGATTTGCACAATAGCCAAGCAGCAGCAAGTCCTGGTCGCAATGTGGTGATGGACAAATCTATGTGGGGTGAGGTCGAAGCGTATATTCGCGACATCATCTCTACCTACAAAAATGACCCTCGAATCGTTATTTGGGATCTCTATAACGAGCCAACCAACCGCATGATTTTCACCACTACGGGTGAGATCGCTTATGACGAAGAAATGGAAATCTTTAGCCATGAGCTGATGGAAAAAGCGTTTGAGTGGGCACGTGAAGAAAACCCAACTCAGCCTCTTACCGTCGGCGCTTGGCATGCGCCAAGCATTCTTGACCGAAGTCTACCGATTTATGAACACCCAACCGATCGAAAAGCGATGGAGCTGTCGGACATCATTACTTTCCACGCTTACTTACCACTCGATCTGTTCCATAAAGCCGTTGAAATTGTAGAAAGCTACAACCGACCAATGATGTGTACAGAGTGGCTTGCTCGTCATGCGCAATCTTATATGCACGAACAGCTTCCGGTCTTTAAACAGAAAAACATTGGCTGCTACCAGTGGGGATTAGTGAAAGGAAAAACACAAACGCATCTGCCTTGGCCAGAGATAAAACGTAGCGATGCAAACTATGCGAGTCAATGGTTCCACGATCTGCTTGATGAGCAAGGACAGCCGTATGACGCAAGCGAAGTGCAATTGATCAAAACACTCGCAGAAGTGGATTAATTGCCTGTGAGCCGACTCTGAGAAATGGGTCGGTTTCTTATTTACAATAAAATCAATTGAGACGTGAACAATGACTACTCTACAAAACAAACTCACTAATAAGGAGCTGATGTCTTACTTCGGCTATGGGGTAGGCCAGTGCTTTAGCTTTGGTCTAGTCGGCTCTTTTATTCTTTATTTCTATACCGATATTTTGGGTATTTCTCCAATTGCGGCGAGTACGATTTTTTTGATTGCTCGTGTGTGGGATGCGGTGAATGACCCGCTCATTGCCGGATACATGGACACGCTAGACTCTCGCTTTGGTAAATTCCGCCCTTACATGCTGTTTACGCCGGTTCTGATTGTTCTGGTCACGGTGGCCGCTTTCTATAACATCGATGCTGATACATCGACAAAAGTGATGTATGCCGGTATCACTTACATTCTTTGGGGTACGCTTTACACCATTTCTGATGTGCCGTTTTGGTCTATGTCTTCTGTTATGACGGATGAACCACAAGAGCGAGCAAAAGCGGCAACTTGTGCCATGTTAGGGGTGAATGCGGGTATTGGTGCGACTTTGGTTGTGTTCCCGAAACTGAGCGCTTACTTCGCTGATGGCCGCGCAGATCAGGGTTACTTACCAGCAGTGATTGTGTTGATGATTGCAGGTTTGTTCTTCATGCTGAACGGTTTTTACAACACCAAAGAACGCATCTCGACGAAGAGCTGCGAAAAAGTCACTCTAAAACAAACCTTTCAAGCCGTTCGTAAAAATAAGCCGTTGTTTTTTATTCTGGCAGCGTTTTTCATGAATGTGTTTTTCAATCTAGTGAATGGCCTGTACATTTTCTTCTTCACATACAACATGGGGGACGCAGGGTTAGTCTCTCTGATTGGTACCATCACTTTGGTAAGTGCGATCGCATGTTTGGCTACGCCTGTGCTGACAAAGCGTTTCAAAAAACGTGACATCTTTATTGCGCTGTGTGTTTTAGAGATCATCGCTCGCATTGGGTTCTATTTTACTGGCTATGATAATCCAACGGTCGTGATGGCGTGGTTAGCGGTGATTACTGGCATCTTTATGATGACCAACCCTCTTATCTCGGCCATGATTGCAGACACAGTAGAGTACTCTTACTACCACAGCGGCAAACGTACCGCGGCGATCACGTTCTCGGGACAGACCTTTACAGGCAAACTCTCTGTTGCAGTAGCGGGCGGCTTAACGGGGGTTATCTTGACGATGATTGGCTATGTACCAAATGCGGCGCAAACGGAAACCGCGCTCAGTGGTATGTTCTTCTGTATTGCGTTGCTACCGGCATTGGGAGCTCTAGTGCGCATTTTCATTATGTCTCGCTACACATTTACCGAAGACCAACACGCGATTTTACGAGAAAAATTACAGCGTGGTGAGTTTGCGGAAGGCGTTGACGTGAAGTCTGCAAAACCGAACGAAGCCTTGAGCTAGAATCCATATCGTCTCGACAAGTGCTCAAAGAAAAAGCCCGCTCAATAACCTGAGCGGGCTTTCGTTTTCAATTTACAGGTTATCCACCATCAACAACGCTCAACAGAATTTCTTCGTACTAAAGTTGGGCTAAAAATAATGGTTTCGTCTTCAATTTTTTCGTCACGAGATAGCGCCAAAGCCAAACGGGCGGCTCGTTCTGCCATCATCTCGATTGGGTAGCGAATAGTAGTCAAGCTAGGGTGAACAAAGCGGGCGATTAAGCCATCATCGAACCCGACCATAGAAACCTTACTTGGTACGTCAATGCCATTTTGATCCAACGCTGCCAGTGCGCCAGCGGCCATGTAGTCGTTGTAGGCCACTACTCCAGTAATCTCCAAAGATTTGGTTAACAGGTTAGTCATCGCAACTTCGCCACCATCACTGTTGGGCTCACCGTATTCGATGTAGCTTTTGGAGAGTTCAATACCATGTTCTTTCAATGCGGCTTGGTAACCTTGCAAGCGCTCATCGGTATCTTCGATATCGTGGGATGAGGCAATGCAAGCGATTTTGCGATGCCCATGACGAATCAAATATTCTGTTGCGAGGAATGCTCCTTTGCGGTTATCAAGGGAAATACAGCGTTCAGCCAGCTCTGGGATATGACGATTGATAAGCACCATACCTTTTACTTCTTGGGCGTAGCCAATTAGATCCTCATCAGATAAGCCTTTCGAGTGGATGACTATTGCATCGCAACGGCTGTTGATCAGCAATTCTAAGGCTTGACGCTCATCTTCTGGATTATGGTAACCGTTGCCAATCAAGATATGTTTGCCATTTTCGCGCGCGACATTATCGACTGATTTGACCAGTGTGCCGAAGAAAGGATCGGACACATCACTCACCAACACACCCATGGTATTTGTGCTTTGGCTCACCAAGGCACGAGCTGCGGCATTGGGTCTGTAACCCAATTTGCTCATTGCTTTGGTGACCGACTCTACCGATGATTGGCTGGCTTTTGGGGACTTGTTGATCACGCGAGAAACCGTTGCGACCGAAACACCGGCTTCTTTCGCGACATCCTTGATCGTTGCCATATAGAACCTTTAGTGGCTAAAAATTTTGACTGGAAGTATTAAACACCCATTGTGTAATAAGTGCAATTTGATAGGGGATTTGCTTTCGGAAATGAGATCTTTACCACTTGTATTTATTAAGCTTACTGATAGTGTAAACGTTATATTTTTAGTAAAACTTTACTGAGGTTTTAATTATGGAAACTATCGCTTACTCAGATTTTGCCAAATTAGAAATTCGTACCGGAAAAATCATTGAAGTGGCTCGTCATCAAAATGCAGACAAGCTGTATATTGTGCAAATTGATATTGGTGAAAAAACACTGCAAACCGTAACCAGCTTAGTACCTCATTACACAGAGGAAGAGTTGATGGGCAAACAAGTGGTCGTGTTGTGTAATCTTGCCAAAGCCAAAATGCGCGGCGAAACCTCAGAATGTATGTTGTTGTGCGCAGAAACGGATGATGAATCCGAAAGTGTGTTGCTAACGCCAGAAAGAGCGATGCCGACTGGGGTGAGAATTGTTTAGAGTTTAATCAAGCAAACGTTTTATTGTTCGTGTTTATGTTTTGTGTCTCATTTTATAAATAAATCAATAGGAATATATTCAACTCTATTTATAATCTCCGCGCTTTTAAAAACTGTTTAACAGTATGAAAAACATAGGAAATTATAATGAAAAAAGTATTGCCATTATTGGCTTTAGGTGCAGTGGTTGCTTCAGCGTCAGTTCAAGCAAAAGGTAACTGGTATGTTGGCGCAGATATTCTTAACTCTGATCTTGAAGTTGAAGGTCACTCTTACAGCTCTTCAGCTACAGGTTTGGGTATTGCGGTAGGTAAAGAGCTGCAATATTCAGAAAACTTCAAGTTGGCTTTAGAAGGTGAGTACATTTACTACGGTAGCTTCGAAGAAAAAGCATCGGGCGCGGGTAATTGGTTAGAAGCTACTGTTGAAGGTTATTCATTCAACCTTAATGCTAAACCTAAGTACCAATTCTCTGGCACTGGTTTTTATGTTGGTGCTGTTGTTGGTCTAGGTGTAACTGGGGTTGATTTAGAGGCAAAATCAAACCTTTCTGGTTTCACTGGTAAGACTGATGGTAGCGATGCTGGCTTTAACTATGGTGCTGAAGTGGGTTATGAATTTGCTTCAGGTCTGGTTGTTTCTGGTGGCTACCGTGCTTCTACAGTAACCATCGATGTTGAAGGTGGTGGCGATCTTGAATTTGATTTTGACAGCCTGTACGTTGGCGTTGATTACAAGTTTTAAGCTCGCATAAGCAAAACATAGATACTAAAAAGGAGCCGTTAGGCTCCTTTTTTTATTAGATTATCAATCAACTCGTAATGATGCTCTTGCACGCCTGCTAGGTTGCCATATTTAGGTTGATGGCGGTCATTTTCTTTTGCGTGTTGCCAGCCAATGGTGTGACGCACAAAATGCTCTGCAAACGCATGAGATACTTCTAAGCAACCTGCTAGCACGGTATCGACATAGCTTTGCATGATTGGGCTTTTTACGCACGGTGGTAATGGCTCGTCTTTTACGTAAACCCAGATGCTATGTTCTTGGTTAAAGTTCGCGTCCGTTTCGATTTGATCTGGCTGAATTTGAATACGATGATAACCACGCTCACGGCGATCGAATTCTGCGAGAGCTTCTTCATTCACTTCGAGTAAAACGCCGTTGACCTGCCCATCGCCTTGGTTTACAACCAGAGGAGACAGAGTGTAGCTGTCATCAATCTTTCCCCAGTAGCGCACCAGTCCATGAGCAATGACGGGAATGGCTTCTCCCGTTTGTCCGGTTAACTTACGTGACGCAGAATTAATCAAACTGCCATAGCCAAATATGTACATCTTCGTTGCATCCCTTAACTGATGGTTGTGTCTCTCACCGTTTATACCTAACCCGCCTCTGAAGCACAACTTTACCTCTTAAGTATAATCTTAACTCTTAACATGTATTTTTTATACATGTTTATGGTAGCATCAATATTGTAGTTGAGTTAACCAGCATCGAGAGACGCTTGAGGGCAAGATAATGCTGAATATCACCGATAAAAAAGTGGAAGAAAAAATCCCCGCATGGCTGCGATTAGGCTTTCGGCCGTTTTTTCTGTTTGGGTCGATTTACGCCATTGTTGCGATCGCGTTGTGGGTGTGGATGTTCCAAAGCGGACAGCCAAACGCATTAACTGTACCGGCATTATGGTGGCACGTTCATGAAATGTTGTTCGGCTTTTCGATGGCGATTGTGGTTGGTTTTGTACTGACCGCGGTACAAAACTGGACTGGCATTAATGGCACCAAGCATTACACGCTTTTGATCTTATTTGGCTTGTGGTTGGCACCTAGAATATTGCTCTGGACGCCAGCGCCGTTATGGTTAACCAGCAGCATTGAAGCGGTATTTTTGTTGTTTGTTGCCTATGAGGTAGGCATTCGTGTTTATCGAGCCAAAGGTTGGCGTAATCTGTTTTTTGTGCCGCTGTTTCTTTTGGCCATTTTTGCGAACTTTGCAAGCTACGCAACAATAAAAGGCATGCCGCCGTTTAGCTCTTCTGCTGTATGGCAGGCGATGTTGTGGTGGTTTACGCTGTTATTGTCGGTCATGGGCGGACGTGTGATTCCATTCTTTACTGCGCGTCGATTTAATTTCGAAAAAGCGCAACCACTGGCTTGGTTAGAATGGTTCGCGAACTTGCCGTTGGTAATGCTATTTGTGCTGAGCTTTTTCCCTGTGACGTTTGCAGAATTAGGCAATCCGTTGATGCTGTTTGCAGGAGTTGCTCAGTTGGTGCGTTTTGTTCGCTGGAAACCTTGGTTAACCCTGAGCGAGCCTTTAGTGTGGTCGCTGCATGCTGCGTATTTGTGTTTGCCACTAAGCTTAATTTTGCGAGGCACTTGGGGAGATGCATTTGCCAGCCATAACCTGATTCACCTGTTTGCGATAGGTGCATTAGGCGGCTTGATTTTAGCGATGATCGCACGCGTGACGATGGGACATACTGGTCGCATGATCTACAAAGGTCCGAACATGAGCCTTGCGTTTGCGGCGATTACCGCGGCAGCTTTGGTTCGCAGTTTTGCCGTGATATTTGATCCTGCCAATATGATGCTGTGGATTAATATCAGTGGCGGATTGTGGATTGTCGCATTTGGCCTGTTTGTTTGGCGCTTTGGCGTGATGCTTATTACCCCTCGCGTTGATGGTCAT
The DNA here is from genome assembly GCF_055393305.1 of Vibrio sp. JCM 18905. Taxonomy (NCBI): domain Bacteria; kingdom Pseudomonadati; phylum Pseudomonadota; class Gammaproteobacteria; order Vibrionales; family Vibrionaceae; genus Vibrio; species Vibrio sp. JCM 18905. The sequence goes on from NZ_AP043880.1 coordinate 886,955, forward strand.
CCCGGATAGGGCTCTAATGTGAGTAGAGAAAGAGGAGCCGCGCGCTCCTCTTTTCTTTTGATTGTTGTTCTTTATAGGATTAGTGCTTATTCGTCTTCGTCGTCCGTTTTATTCGTAAACCCCAAACGTTTGAATAGCCACCACTCTAGAGCAAAGATGACAATTAAAGCGATACAGAACCAGGTGAACGCCATGGCGGATTCCACGCCTGGCATACCGCCAATGTTGATGCCAAGCAAACCTGTTAGGAAGCTGGTTGGCAAGAAAATAGTCGCCACTAGGGTGAATAGATAACTGTTTTTATTAGTTTTCTCGTCACGATGATGTTTGATTTCTTCTTGAAAGAGAGCGACTTCTCCAAGATAAAACTCAAGTGTTTCATTTATGCGCGTAATATTATTGTGGGCGAAGCGATATTGATGGGGCCTTAAAGCCACCAACTCGGACTCTGATTCAACGAGATCTCGAATAGCATATTGCTGAGGGCGAATAAAACGTTTGATGGAGATAAGCGCTTTTTGAGTCGCCATATGCTTGTACGTCGATTCATCATTCACATCAAACTGGTTTAACGTCTCTTCAATCGTATCGAGGTAAACGTCTATTTTGCTATTTAATCCTTCAATAATCTGATGAAGTAAACCCGCAAGGCTTTTCGGACCTTTATGTTCCGCCAATGCTTGACGAATTTCCATGATGGCACGCGATGGGATCTTACGTGTTGAAATCAGTGCGCCTTGAAAATAGAGAATTCGAATACTGAGCATGTCTTCTGGTGAAGCATCGCCATTCATATTGACGCCTCGTAAAATCAACATGAAGTTCTCGTCATCCAAAGGGTGGAAAGACGGTCGGCTCTCGTCGGCTAACAGGTGATCGACAGTGGCACGTGGTACTTGGTTTTGCTCTAGCCAGCCACGAATATCGGGATGCAGCCGTTCACAATGGTACCAATGTTTGTCTTGAATCTGCTCCGCCGTTGTGGATTGCTGAGTTGCTTCTGGGGTTGAAAAATCCCAATGTTCAATCATAAAACCCATTTTCTTTTCCTTGTCTGAGCCTTTCCCCAAATAACTCGGAAAGAGCCTGTGCTCTTCCGCTGCATTATTTTCCGTGAAATGCATCAGTGATAACGTTCTGAACCTAGCTCCATGAAGTTATTCAGGGATAATTATTTAAATGAGTATGATTGCATTTAACGCTAAATGTCTATGAATAGTTGCTCTTATTTGTAATCAAGTGAAGCAAGCCAAAGTGTGGTGTAAAAACAGCAAAATAAAAAAGCCTGCAACGAGGCAGGCTTTCTAGTAGGGAGGGGAGGAGCAGTTAGCCAACTTGAGAAAGATTAACCACTTTCTGCTGTAGCTTCTCTTTTAAATAGTCCGATAAAGCCAGCTTTTCTTCGTCGTTCATGTACAGACCAAGCTTGGTACGACGCCACAAAATGTCTTCATCGGTCATTGCCATTTCATGGTTCATTAAGTAGTCGATCTCACGTTGGTAAACACCGCCGGCTTGCGATGAGAACGCGTGTCCAAGGTCAGCTTCGCTTGCTGTGCCTTCCATTAAGTTCCACGTTTGGGTACCAAATTGTGTTACGTAACGAAGAATCAATGCTTCTGGCGCCCAAGCGTATTTAGCATGAATTTGTTTAGCTAATTGTTCACGACTACAGCTGAAGTTACCACCAGGTAGGGTTTGATTTGCCGTCCAGTCGCTTCCCATCTCTGGTAGGAAAGGAGCCAGCTTTTTCATTGCCGCTTCACCCAGCTTACGGTAGGTCGTCAGCTTACCACCAAAGACAGAAAGCAGAGGTGCATGGTCGTATTCCGCATCGAGCTCTAGCGTGTAGTCTCGTGTGATCGCTTGCGGAGAGTCAGATTCATCGTCACATAAAGGACGAACACCGCTATATGTCCAAACCACATCTTCGCGAGTCAGCTGGTGGACAAAGTGTTGGTTTACGATGTCGATGAGGTAATCGACTTCGTCATCTGAGATTGCCACTTCGCGTGGGTCACCTTTGTATTCCACATCTGTTGTACCAATGATTGAGAACTTATCTAAGTAAGGAATCATAAATACGATGCGGTTGTCTTTGTTTTGAAGAATGTAGGCTTGCGGTTCGTTGTGGATACGAGGAACAACGATGTGCGAGCCTTTGATTAAGCGAATGTTACGAGGAGAGGCTTGCTCTAATCCATCATCAAAGAACTGTTTTACCCAAGGGCCAGCTGCGTTTACTAGTGCTTTTGCTTTGCGTTCGAAACGTTGGTCTGTCATCACGTCATGAATTGTGACATGCCAGATACCACCTTCACGGTGTGCTTTTTCTACGCGGCAGTAGTTACGTACTTCTGCATGGTTTTCACGAGCAGCCAGAACGTTAAGTAATACTAAACGCGCGTCATCAACCCAACAGTCAGAGTATTCGAAACCGGTTTTCATTTCTGGTTTTAGTAAGCCCGATTTCGCTAAGTTGACGGTTTTGCTGCCTGGCAGAGTCGTACGTTTACCCAAGTTATCGTAAAGGAATAGACCACAGCGAATCATCCAAGCTGGGCGTAGGAATGGGCGATGAGGCAAACGGAAACGCATTGGTAGTGCAACGTGAGGCGCTTTGCGAAGAATAACTTCACGTTCTGCGAGCGCTTCCGAAACCAAACGAAACTCATAGTGTTCAAGGTAGCGTAAACCGCCGTGGATCAGTTTAGAACTTGCCGAAGAAGTAGCGGACGCGAAGTCATTTGCTTCGTATAAGCCAACACTCAAACCGCGGCCAGCTGCGTCTGCCGCAATACCAGCCCCGTTAATGCCGCCACCAATTACGATCAAGTCTAAGGTAGTGGATGAGCTAGTAGTGGAAGCATTTTTTTGTATACTCATAAATTTGACCTCTTGGTGAGCGAACGAGCATTTTAGAACATGATCTAATCCTAGCTTAGGTTTCGTTTGTGATCATCTATTATTTTCGTTTGTGAGCGTTTTGTGTGATTTAGGCACAAAAAAACCTCTGCCTAATTAAGACAGAGGTCATTTGAGAGGCAAATTAATGATTGAAACTACTCGTTTTCGAAGTTTGTCTCGTTCGCTTCAACGACTTCAAGTGGAATTGAAGCTTCTTTTAAAATCGACAGGATTTCTTCTGGTGGCTGCTTGTTGGTAAAGATCATGTTGAGCTGAGCGATATTGCCTAGCTTCACCATGGCATTACGCCCAAATTTGGTATGGTCGACGGCAAGAAATACACTGCGGCTGTTGTCGATGATCGCTTGTTTGACCCTGACTTCGTGGTAATCAAAGTCTAGTAGCGAGCCATCAAAGTCGATACCACTGATGCCAAGAATGCCAAAGTCGAGACGGAACTGTTTAACGAAGTCGAGAGTGGCTTCTCCAACAATGCCGCCATCGCGACTTCGAACTTCACCGCCAGCTAAGATGACTTTGATCTCTGGGTTGGGGAAGAGAATGGTTGCCACGTTGATATTGTTGGTAACCACGCGTAGCTGTTTATGGTTTTTATTGAGCGCTCGCGCAACCGCTTCTGGTGTGGTGCCGATATCAATAAATAGAGTCGCGCCATCAGGAATGTGCTTGACCACCTCGTCTGCAATGACATCTTTTTCATTGAAGTTGAGCGCTTTACGCGTGTTGTAAGATGTGTTTTCAGAACTGAGAGGGATGGTTGCACCACCGTGATAACGACGAATTTTGTTGTCGTCGGCGAGTTCATTAAGATCGCGTCGGATGGTTTGTGGGCTGACATTGAATCTTTCTACCAACTCATCCGTGCTGACATAGCCTTGTTTTTTCACCAACTCAACAATCTGTTGGTGTCGAGGTATTTGCTTCACTTACCACTCCCTTGTGCATTGGTAACGGCCAATGCTTCAAATTCGAAGCTCTATTGTGCTCGAATTTGCGCGTTGTGAGAAGTAAGCGAGTTCAGGAATCAGGGGCAAAGCGCAAAAAAGAGCGCACAAATGGCGCTCTTTTTTCGTATGGAGGTGAGATTAATCTTCTTCGTCGTGAAGCTCAGACCAGGTTTGCGCACATTTCACTGCGCGTTTCCAACCCTTGTAACGACGATTGCGCTTTTCTTCATCATCGTGCGGCTCAAACGTGCGATCAAGCACCGCTTTATTCTGCAACTCGTCAATGCTGTCCCAGTAACCCACGGCAAGACCTGCAAGGTAGGCTGCACCAAGAGCGGTAACCTCTGTTACTTGAGGGCGGTGTACTTCTGTATTCAATACATCGGATTGGAACTGCATTAGGAAGTTGTTCGCTACCGCACCGCCATCGACGCGAAGATTCGCAAGTTTAATACCTGAGTCGGCTTGCATCGCATCCAGTACGTCACGAGTTTGGTAAGCAATACCTTCCAAAGTCGCACGGATAATGTGGTTTGAGTTCACGCCGCGAGTAAGGCCGACAATCGTGCCACGTGCGTAGGCATCCCAGTATGGTGCGCCTAAACCAGTAAAGGCAGGCACGACATAAACGCCGTTTGAGGTATCCACTTTGGTTGCGAAGTATTCAGAGTCTTCTGCACCGTTTAGGATTTTCAATTCATCACGTAGCCATTGGATAGAAGCACCACCCATGAATACGGCACCTTCAAGTGCATAAGCAGGCTCACCTTTAGGACCACAAGCCAAAGTTGTCAGTAGGCCGTGCGTCGAAGTGACTTTTTCTTGGCCCGTATTCATTAGCAAGAAACAACCCGTGCCGTAAGTGTTTTTCGCCTGACCCGCTTCAACACACATTTGGCCGTAAAGCGCAGCTTGTTGGTCACCAGCAATACCAGAAATAGGAATACGAGTACCGCCTTTACCACCAATGTTGGTCTTACCGTAAACTTCCGATGAACGTTTTACTTCTGGCATCATAGATGCTGGGATACCAAGCTCATCTAACATTTTCTGATCCCAACATAGATCGTTGATGTTAAATAGCATTGTACGCGATGCGTTGGTGTAGTCGGTCACGTGAACGCGGCCTTGAGTCATCTTCCAAACTAACCAAGTATCGACGGTACCGAACAACAGCTTGCCTGCTTCTGCGTCTTCGCGCGCGCCTTCAACATTGTCCAGAATCCATTTCACTTTGGTACCTGAGAAGTAAGGGTCAAGCACCAAACCTGTGTTGTCACGTACGTAGTTTTCTAGACCACGCGCTTTTAAATCTTCACAGATGTCAGCAGTACGGCGACATTGCCATACGATCGCATTGTAAACGGGTTTGCCTGTTTCTTTATTCCAGACGATGGTAGTTTCACGCTGGTTAGTAATACCGATAGCCGCCAATTGGTCGCTACGGATGCCAGACTTAGCTAGAGCTTCTACCAACGTAGAGCTTTGTGTTGCCCAGATTTCCATTGGGTCATGTTCTACCCAACCTGCCTCTGGATAAATCTGAGTAAATTCGCGCTGTGCGACGCTTACGATGTTCGCGTCATGATCAAGAATTACTGCGCGAGAGCTTGTCGTACCTTGGTCTAGGGCAACAATGTATTTTTGCTCAGTCATGGTAAGAATCCTTTTGTTTCGTTATTTATATTTTAGTAAATGTTCGAGTTGCGTCAGTTTTAAGCTCTAGCTTCTTCTGTTTCTTCTTCCGTCTCACATTGGTTTGGAATTGTACAGCCGTGGCCTTGTTGTGGAAGGTAAGCCGCAATCGCTTTTGGATACAACCAACCACCAAAACACGCACCTGCAATCGGAGCAAGTAAAGGCACGATAAAGTAAGGAATGTCTTTAGCACCTGTCAGAGCGTAATCCCAGCCTGCGAAGTAAGCGAACAGTTTCGGTCCAAAGTCGCGCGCAGGGTTCATCGCGAAGCCAGTTAGTGGACCAAGAGAACCACCGATCACGGCAATCAAAATACCGATTAACAGCGGGTTCATTGCACCTCGTGCAGCGCCGTTATTTTCATCGCCCAAAGCCAAAATCGCAAACATCAGCACGGCAGTGATAACGAATTCCACAGCAAAAGCGCCAAAGAAAGAGAGGGAAGCATGTGGATAGGTTGAGAAGATACCAGCGGTTGCTAGTGCATCTTGGCTACTGCGGACGAAGTTATGTGCGATTTCGTAGTCGGTGAAAAGGTTGCTGTATAAGCTGTAAACCAACGCAGCAGAGCAGAATGCGCCAAGCATTTGGGCGATGATGTATGGCACCACTTTCGCCTTATCAAAACCATGGAACATAGCGAGTGCGATGGTTACCGCTGGGTTGATGTGCGCGCCTGAAACGCCGGCAGTACAGTAAATAGCGATGGCGACACCTAGGCCCCATACAATACTGATTTCCCATTGTCCAAATGATGCGCCTGTTAGAACTAAGGCTGCGACACAGCCTACGCCGAAGAAGATAAGTAGTCCTGTACCGATAAACTCGGCCAAACATTCTCCGAGCAGAGAGGGGTGTTTGTTCGTTGTCATGTTAAAAGTCCTTTGATCATTTTTGCCTGTCTAGCACGATACTATTGTGCACATATAAACGTTTGCGAAAACAAACGCGCGTTAAAAATGAGCGTTTGAGCATAAAATTGTTAATCAAAGTCTTCGTTTTTGTTAAATGGCGCATCTTTTAATCGAAAAAGAAAACAACGAAAAGAACTTCTTTGCTACGAAGTGTGTTTTGGAAGCGCTCAAATTACCGATGTGAAAAAGAATGCACAACTGGTAAGAGGAGTTTTGTGAAGCTGCTACGTGCTTGGGGATTTATTACTCAGATTTTGCGTAGTAATTAACCCTAAAGAGGTAAGGCGAGGTCAAGTACATCAAGGACTAGCGGTGATATAAGAAAATGCGTTGCTATGTTTATATCTCGAGAGAAACTTGTTATCCAAATTAGTGTTAATTATGAAAATGGAGAGGAAAATAAATATGGTTTATGTCTTGTGTTCGTGAATCACTGTCTAGGTTTGAGTTCAGATAACATTAGCTTTGTTATTTCGTTTGATACTAAGCGCGAACATTTTTCATCTTTTTAGTTATTTAGTGGTTTCGCGTAACAAGGATGGATGTGAAACACCCTTTTTACGGTTAATTTGTGTTCTTATTCGAGCCTTTGTTTCATTGGTTTCGAATTGGAATGCTCAAATGAGAGGTTGAAACATCAGTTTCATATTAACTAATTATGAGTAAAGTTGAACGATGGTCTAATTAATGCGCTCTAATTTACTGTATTTACTTATATTTAATTCATGTGCAACATTTGTCACAGAAATAAAATCCTAACTCAATACAATTCATGAACTTTCGAACGAAGATTTTATTTGTTTCGTTCGCTCCTTTTGTGTTTTTTACCATCGCATACAAAATAATGAGGTTCCTATGTTTGGAATATTCAAACCTAAGGCGCACATTGATCGTCTGTCCCCAGGCAGTATCGATAGCACCTACTCTCGCCTCCGTTGGCAACTCTTTATCGGTATATTTGTTGGCTACGCCGGTTACTATCTGGTTCGTAAAAACTTCAGTTTGGCGATGCCTTATCTTATCGAGCAAGGCTTTAGCCGCGGTGACTTAGGTGTCGCGCTGGCAGCTGTTTCCATTGCATATGGTCTCTCTAAATTTCTAATGGGCAGCGTATCTGACCGTTCCAACCCTCGCTATTTCCTTAGTGGCGGCCTACTGATGTCTGCATTAGTGATGTTTTGCTTTGGCTTTATGCCATGGGCGACTGGCAGCGTCACTGCGATGTTCATTTTGCTTTTCTTGAACGGTTGGTTCCAAGGCATGGGGTGGCCCGCATGTGGACGAACCATGGTGCACTGGTGGTCACGTAAAGAGCGTGGTGAGATCGTTTCGGTTTGGAACGTGGCACACAACGTGGGTGGCGGTTTGATTGGTCCACTATTTATTCTTGGCCTGTGGGCATTTAACGATGATTGGCGCACTGCATTTTATGTTCCTGCATTTTTCGCCACATTGGTTGCTGTGTTTGTTTGGATGACGGTTCGCGATACGCCTCAATCTTGTGGTTTGCCACCGATCGAAGAGTATAAAGACGATTATCCTGATGACTATGACAAGTCGCACGAACAAGAAATGACAGCGAAGGAAATCTTCTTCAAATACGTCTTCAACAACAAGCTTCTTTGGTCGATTGCAATTGCAAACGCATTTGTTTACCTAATTCGTTACGGCGTACTGGACTGGGCACCTGTTTACCTAAAAGAAGCGAAGGATTTCTCGGTAGATAAATCGTCATGGGCTTATTTCTTATACGAATGGGCTGGCATTCCAGGAACACTATTGTGTGGTTGGATCTCTGACAAATTGTTCAAAGGTCGTCGTGCACCTGCTGGTATCTTATTTATGGTGCTAGTGACAGTTGCAGTGATGGTTTACTGGTTTAACCCTGCTGGTAACCCAATGGTGGACATGATGGCACTGATTGCAATTGGCTTCCTAATCTATGGTCCGGTTATGCTGATTGGCTTGTACGCACTTGAACTCGCTCCGAAGAAAGCCGCTGGTACTGCTGCTGGTCTTACTGGTTTATTTGGATACTTAGGTGGGGCAGTTGCCGCAAACGCGATTCTGGGCTACACGGTAGACCACTTTGGCTGGGATGGTGGCTTTATCATCTTAGTGGGTTCTTGTATTACTTCTATTGTGTGTTTGATGTACGCCTTCTTAGGTGAGCGCGCGCACCACGAGCAAAAAGAGCGCGAAAAGGAAGCGCTAGCGTAATATTTATTTAAAGAGGCAGTGGAATACTGCCTCTTCGCTTTATCAAGGAAATAACAATGAAAACAAAGTCAGTATGTCTTACTTTTTTAGCACTTAGCCTCTCAGTTGGTGCGATTGCGAAACCGCTTGTAATTGCACACCGTGGCGCATCGGGTTACTTGCCTGAGCACACGCTAGAAGCCAAAGCGCTTGCTTACGCAATGAAACCTGACTACATAGAGCAAGATGTGGTAATGACGAAAGACGACCAGTTGGTCGTGTTGCATGACCATTATCTCGATCGTGTAACGGATGTTGCGGAGCGTTTTCCTGATCGTGCGCGCAAAGACGGTCGCTACTACGCGATTGATTTCACACTGGCGGAAATCAAATCCTTGCGAGTAACTGAAGGCTTTAATATCGATGACAAAGGTAATAAGGTCGCTGGTTATCCGACACGATTCCCAATGTGGAAATCGGATTTTACCGTGCCGACGTTTGCTGAAGAGATTGAGCTGATCCAAGGACTTAACAAGACGTTGGGTTACGACATCGGTATTTACCCAGAAATTAAAGCGCCTTGGTTCCATCGTCATGAAGGTAAGGACATTTCTAAAGCGGTGCTTAAAGTCTTGAAGCAGTACGGTTACGACTCGCAAGACGACAAAGTTTACCTGCAGTGTTTTGATGCGAACGAACTGCAACGCATTAACAGTGAGTTGATGCCCGCAATGGACATGGATTTAAAGCTCGTTCAGCTCATGGCTTACACCGATTGGAACGAAACTATGGTGTACAAAGGCGATACAGCAACGCCATACAGCTATGATTGGATGTTCGAAGCCGACGGCATGAAGAAAGTGGCGAGTTACGCCGAAGGTATTGGACCTTGGAAGCCGATGCTGGTGGATGATAAGTCAACCAAAGACAACATCATCATTAAGCCGTTGATGAAGGCTGCAAAAGACGCTGGCTTGCAAGTGCATCCATACACGTTCCGTGCCGATCCAGGACGCATTCCAGCGTACACGGACAGCTTTGGAGGCATGATGGATGTGTACTACAACCAAGTGAAAGTGGATGGTTTGTTTACTGATTTCCCAGATAAAGCAGTCAGCTTTTTAAATCAGTAATCAGCACTCACGCATTTTGCTGTAAGCTAAAAAATCCCCCAACAGTTTCCTGCTGGGGGATTTTTCGTAGGGCTAATTCACTGCAATACCTAAATGACTTCAAGATGCTCAGTTCAGAGCGTGGTCACTGATACGAGTTCAAGGAAAATGACGAAGTGAAATAGCTCGCTATTTTCACGTTATTTGACGCGGGAATCGTGATAGTGACACGCTCCCAAAGGGCGAGTTGTCTTGGCTTTCATGCTTTGTTAACGAGCTTTGATTTAGATTAACTAGATCTTCAACTCGTTGCCGCGCCTGCAAGCCAAGTCAGCCTCGCTGAATCAAGCATCTCGAGGTTATTTAGGTATTCTTATTAGTTGTTTTTATGCAGTTCGCTGTTCAGTTCAACCGCGCTCTTGTTTGCAAGACACTCGATTTGACCTGTTACAGAGTTACGACGGAACAGTAGGTCAGAAACACCGGCAAGATCGCGTGCTTTCACTACTTCTACTTCTTGGCCAGCAGAATCTAGCATGCGCACTTTTGAACCAGCAGTTACGTATAGACCTGATTCGATAGTACAACGGTCACCCATTGGGAAGCCAAGACCTGCGTTCGCGCCTAGTAGAGAGTTTTCACCGATAGAAACCACAACTTTGCCGCCGCCAGATAGCGTACCCATGATAGATGCGCCGCCGCCGATGTCAGAGCCGTTACCAACCACTACGCCAGCAGAGATACGACCTTCAACCATGCTCACGCCTGTTGTACCCGCGTTGAAGTTGATGAAGCCTTCGTGCATTACCGTTGTGCCTTCGCCAACGTGTGCACCAAGACGTACGCGAGAAGTATCTGCGATACGAACGCCAGTTGGAACCACGTAGTCCACCATTTTAGGGAACTTGTCTACGCAATCTACGCTTAGCGTACGGCCAGCTAGGCGAGCTTCGATTTGACGCTCAGCCAGTTCAGGTAGGTCGATTGGACCTTCGTTAGTCCATGCGATGTTGTGTAGTAGACCGAAGATGCCATCCAGTACGGTGCCGTGTGGCTTGACTAGACGGTTGGAGATAAGTTGAAGTTTTAGGAAGCCTTCAGCAACAGATTGTGGTTGTTCATCCGTAGCTAGGATAACCAGTACAAGCGGCTGTGCTGATTCTGCTGCTTTGGTTGCGAAAGATGCGTTTGCTGCATCGCCGTTTGCTTCGAAAGCCGCCGCAAGTTCTGCGCTTTGTGCTGCAGAGATCTCGATAGCTTGGTTGCCTTGTTCGTAACCGGCTACTGCTGCTAGTGCGTTAACAAGCTCTTCATTTGGGTTAAGAACTGGGTTTGGAAAAAACGCTTCAATGATTTTGCCATCGCGGTTTTTAGTCGCTGTACCAAAGGCTAGAGAAAAGAAAGCCATAGTTGATCTCCATGTGTTGAGTCTTGTGTCTCGTCTGTTCACTGACAAGAAATAATTAAGTTGTCAGCCATCATAATGAGAGTGCTAGGGAGTTTAAAGAGGGGAAATAGATAAAGTCTGTAGATGGATACCTTTTGTCTTTTGGGAGATATGTCTGTCTGATGAGAAATGTGGTTGTGAGGTGGTCAATTAGCAGGTGTTTGTTGAAATGAAAGAAGGCGATTTGTCGTAGCTGTGCTCGAAAGAAAGGGCGATCTTTCCATGATGATGTGTGCCTTCAGATATAAAAAACGCCACATGATGCGGCGTTTCTTTAACAAATGAGAGGCTTATGCAGCGTCTTCTTGCTTGTCTTCTTCTACAGATTCAAGCTTTTTTGCTTTCTTTGGTGCCGGTTTGCGTTTTGCACCCAGTGCGTAAAGCACTTCTTCTTTGTTTTGAGCGAGGTACATCGCAAGATCTTCTTGCTTACCTTCGTCTTCTAGAAGTTCACTTTTACCTAGCAGCGTGAATAGTTCGTCTGCCATGTCTAGCATTTTATCGTATGCGTCAGCTTCCGCTTTAGAGGTAAAAGTCATTTTCTCTTCTCCATTGCGTTCTACCACGTACTTGACGATTACAGCCATGGTTGGTCCCCTAACTTGGTGTATTGATACTGGCTTTTTATACAGTTTTTGACCAGTTAAGTCTAGCGACAAGCCTAAGAATGAGAGACACGTACAACTAACTGACCAGCATTTAAACTATCTCCGTTTCACTTGGAGGGCGTATTCTCTAGATAAAGGTTATTTGGTCGTTCCCAATCTTGGCAAAATTCGATAAACGTTCTGAGTAGTGGGCTTTGGTATTTCTCTTTGTGAACCAGTAGCCAGAAGCGACGTTTCATATCTAAAGGCATGTCGAGCAGTTGCACGCGACCGTCACGAATAGCAGGTTCTGCAGACAAACGTGACAAGCAGCCCAAGCCTAACCCCGCCGATACTGAGTTGATCAACGCTTCGGTGGTATTGAGCTGAAAAGCTTCATGCCAATGTTCCAAGCGCGGCGCGACAACGCGCATAAAAAATTCGCGTGAACCAGACCCCGCCTCTCGTAATATCCATTCGCTGTTTTCTAGCTCGGTTAAGTTTACTGGCCCTTTGTTCGCGGCTGGGTAATCGGGCGCGCAAATCACGCACATTTCATCTTCGCTAAACTGGGTGGACTGCAATTCAGGGTGAAGTGTTTTGCCCTCAATGAGGGCTATATCTAACTCGTAATCGGTCAGCATGTCGCAGATTTGTGCGGAGTTAGAAATGAACAGACTTTGAGAACGATGGTTCGTTTGCTGACGAAATTCGCTAAGCAAATAGGGCGCGACTTGGTTGCCAATGGTGTCGCTGGCACCAATGCGAAGTTGGCCCGATAGCGCTTGGTCACCATCGAAAATGCTCTCGATGTCTTTGGCTCGGTTGAGTAATTCATCCGCCAGTGGCAGCAGTTTTTGACCTTCTTGGTTCAAAATTAGTCGGTTATTAACACGATCAAACAAGTGATGGCCGATCTGCTTTTCTAATTCTGAGAGTGCCATGCTCACTGCCGCTTTCGATAAAAAGAGACTATCAGAAGCTGCTGTGAGCGTTTTGTGCTGCGTGATCGTCGTAAACACTTTCAGTTGTTTAAGAGAAATGTGACTTGTCATACCCCACCGTTAAGTAATTTTGAACGTTTGTTTTAAATAATTAGATATATCAGAACGAAGTGCAAGCGTATTATACGCTCCATCAAGAGTGAGTCTGGTTGAGGTCATCATGATTCAAAGAACAAAAGCAAAAGTAATGGGAGCACCAACTCCGATGGCGGGTTTGGCTCTTGGTATTGCAAGCTTAGGCTGGAGTTGGGAAAACTTCGCCGAATTACATGGCTACGGACAGTGGATTAGTGCGGGTATTGCGAGCGTATTGTTGGTTATATTGGCAACCAAGTTTTTGCTACATAACCATTTATTGAGAGAAGAGCTTGCTCATCCGGTTGTGGGTAGCGTGGTTCCGACATTTGCGATGGGCACTATGGTGGTATCGAACTCTCTCGGCCATTTTTACCCATTGGCTGGTGATGTGCTTTGGCTGATTGCGGTGGTTCTGCACATCGTGTTCTTGGTGAGCTTTGTTTACCATCGCGCCAAAGATTTTGAATTACATCACATGGTTCCAAGTTGGTTTGTACCTCCAGTGGGTATCATCGTTGCGGATGTGTCTTTCTCTGGCAACCCGATGTTAGCGCCAGTGGCACAAGGTGCATTGATGTTTGGTATGGTGGCGTACGCGATCATGTTGCCGATGATGATTTACCGTTTCATGTTTACCCATGAAATTCCGGATGCAGCGAAACCAACAATGGCAATCATGGCAGCGCCAGCAAGTCTATCATTGGCGGGGTACTTAACGGTCACTGCGACACCATCACCAGTGATCATCGCTATGCTATTTGGTATCGCGGTATTGATGACAGCCATCATTTACCTCGCATTCTTTAAATTGCTTAGACTGCCATTTAGCCCTGGCTATGCGGCGTTCACTTTTCCGATGGTGATCGGTGCGACGGCGCTGTTTAAAATGGCGAATTGGATGGAGTTGCAAGGATTGGCTGCGCACTATGTTCAACAAGTGCGAGGCTTAGCTGGTCTTGAGTTGATTGTGGCAACATTTGTTGTCTCTTATGTGGCCTTACAATACATCAACAACTTGTTGATTCAGCCACGCTTGATGCACGCTCATCACGCTTAAATAGCAGATAGGAAAAAGCCTCTTGGTCTTACAGCCAAGAGGCTTTTTTATTTCAATCGGCGTCGATGTTGGACGCTAGCCTTTTTTGTAAAATCGCGACATCTCATCCAGAGAATGACGAATGATATCGACAGGAACTTTCTGTTCTTTCTCGACTTTTAACTGGCGATTCAGTTGCTGAGAGTGCCCGCCAGGATTGACCACAAGCATCAGTTCTTTGCCGACCAATGCATAGTTGTAGTAGCTGCCAGCAATATACCAATCGCGAGGGGCAGAACTATCGAACAAGTTATGACCAACGCTGTATGAACTCGTTGTGCCTTGAACGTCAAACAGCGTATTCATCATGGTTGGCACGACGTCGAAATGGGTCGTGCGGTAATCAATTTGGTCTGGTTGACGATTTGGTATGTACACGTAAAGAGGCACATGCACTTGTACGTCACTGTAGTTACCCGTGTGGCCCCAATAGTTCATCTTATGGTCGTTAAACTCTTCACCATGATCAGATGAAATCACCACAATGGTGTTGTCTAAGTCGACGTTTTTCAGTACATCGCCAATCAAGCTATCGATGTAGTACAACGAGTTCTTGTATCGATTGTGGTAAAGCGAAGCGTCAAAATCGTTGTTGAGCAAAATGTGGTCAACGCGTTCCCAGTATGGTTTGAATTTCGCAAATTCAGGTTCGGGAAATACTGTGCCGTGGGCGGCATCGTAGAACAGAAAACCAAAGTATGGTTTGTCGCTGTCCTGCTTTTGGAACTCGATGAACTTGTCTGTGATCTGCTGATCGCGCTCGACGGCCGTTTCTCCAGTTTGTCTCAGAGTCAAGTCCGACACTTTTTTGAATACCGTGCGAGAAAGTGGTGGGCTGGTGAGCGGTGCCGAGCCAAAAATGCCCATGCGGTAGCCTTCTGCTTGCAGCGTATCCATAAAAACAGGAGAGCGTTGGCTTGCGTAAAAGCTTTCCCAGTAGGTCGCTGGCAAGCTGTAAAACAGGCTGAAAATACCCGCTTGAGTTGAGTTGCCGCCGCTCATATGTTGTGTGAAATTCACCGTATTTTCGGCGAAATTGCTGACATTTGGCATGACTTCCGGCGTCGCATCACTGTAGCGCCACGCATCAACCAAGATAAACAAAACATTGGGCTGCTTCTCTTTGCTTTGCACTTGAATGGGCGCAAGCGGGTAGTTGAGTGAGCTACGTTCAATGTTGGTTAACTCTACGCGGTTCTTCGATGCAATGTTCTCATCCACTAGGTCGTGTTTGTAAATAAATTTACGAGCCGTCAGCGGGTAGTAAAGTGGCCAGTTATTCGAAAACTGACTGACTTTATCGTCGTAAAGCGCGTTTTTGTACGCATGAATCATCTGTGTGCTGAGCAATACAGCAAACCAGATGCTGATCAAAACGAACTTAGCTCGGCTTTGTGCCAATTTATTACTTACCCAAACGGTACAGGCGAGCCCGATCACCAGAACGGCAACTTCACTGATGAAGATTAGCCAACTCATCCACGAAATATCGAAGACATCACCACCACCTTCGAAAAACATACGGATTAATAGGGCGTTGATGTGAAGTTTGTATTGCTGAAAAACGAGGATATCGACTTTAAACATGATCAATAGGCAGATCGCGATAGCGATCACGATGCCTTTGAATGCTCGAGTCGGTAGAAAAGAGAGCAATAAACTCAACAACATAAATGGAAGAGCGATCAAGCCCAGCCAGCCATATTGAGTCGAAACCAAATAGTAACCTTGCAACAAGGTGAGTGGTTCATTCTGATTGTTAGACAACACAAAAGGATAACAAGCGATCGACAGATACACTGCAAAGTAAGCAAAAAAAGCAATCAGCCAAGCGCTGTTGGAAGACAGTTTGCGAAACATACTTTTTATATATTTATAAATTATAGGTAGCAAGAGTATAAAACAGTGTTTTTTATTATGGAATAGTTGCGAGTAATGTCACATTTTGTATGGCTGTGTAAGATTTTGCTTACGCCTTGAAAAGGTGATGTTTTCTGTCCATTTTGAGCGATATGTAACCTTTTACTTTTTTCAGAACACGAGATCACTGCGGGTTTAAATAGGGCTGTGCTAAGCTAGCTAACAGTTTCAATCGGCGCTCGGTATTCCCAATTTGTTTACTGTTTATCACTCCAACCAAGTTGACGTTCTTAAATCACTCCTTGTCGAATTGATTCGAATCAGTCCGCTGGAAAACCCGTTCGAAAAAGAACAAATTCTGGTTCAAAGTCCGGGCATGTCCCAGTGGCTAAAAATGGAATTGGCCAAAGAGTTTGGTGTTGCTGCGAACATTGATTTTCCGCTCCCTGCTACCTTCATTTGGGAAATGTTTACGCAGGTGTTGCCAGACGTGCCAAAACGCAGTGCGTTTAACAAAGAAGCGATGACGTGGAAGTTGATGCATCTGCTTCCGGGGCTTCTCAACCAAGAGGTGTTTTCGCCGTTAGCGCAGTACCTCAAAGATGACTGTGACCACTCTAAGCTGTATCAGCTGGCTGAGAAAATTGCCGATATTTTCGATGGTTACTTGGTGTATCGTCCGGAATGGATCGCAAGTTGGGAAGCCGGGCAGAGTGTGCCAGAGCTGGAAGATGAGCATCCGTGGCAGCCGATCCTATGGCAAGCGTTGTACGATCACACTGTGTCATTAGGGCAGTCTCCATATCACCGTGCCAACCTTTATGAGCATTTTATCGACACGTTAGCGAGTTTTAACGGCAATTTTGACCATTTACCCAAGCGTTTGTTTGTTTTTGGCATTTCTTCGTTGCCGCCTCGCTATATGGATGCGCTAAAAGCAATTGGTGAACACATCGACGTGCATCTGATGTTCACCAACCCTTGTCGTTATTACTGGGGTGAAGTTCGAGATCGCAAATATCTGGCCCGTTTGGCGGCGAAACATCGTCAGCATGTTGTGTGGCAGGACGATCACTCGGAAGTGCAAGGTGAAACTGAGCAACTGAAAGGATCACTGGAAGATAATGTGATCGATGAGCTGCACACCGATGTGGTCGGAAACAGTCTGTTGGCATCCATGGGTAAACTCGGGCGCGACAATATGTATCTGTTGTCTCAGCTGGAATCTCATGAAATTGAAGCCTTTGTTGATGTTGAGCGCGACAGTCTGCTCCATCAATTGCAAGCGGATATTCTCAATCTTGAAGAACATCAAGATGACCAACAGATTGAAAACAGTCATCACAAACAAGTGGTTAGCTTGGGTGATAAATCACTGAGCCTACACGCTTGTCACAGCCCGATGCGTGAAGTGGAAGTGCTGCATGATCAACTGTTGGCGATGTTCGATGCTGACCCAACGTTAAAACCGCGCGATATTATCGTGATGGTCGCGGACATCAACGCTTACAGCCCTGCGATTCAGGCGGTCTTTGGTAACGCGCCGGGTGAGCGTTTTATTCCATATTCGATTTCTGACCGAACTGCCGATCAAGAGAGCCCAATTCTGGCTGCATTTATGCAGTTGGTGAACTTACCCAATACGCGCTGTTTGGCATCAGAACTACTCGAACTTCTGGAAACTCCAGCGATATTAAAGCGTTTTGAACTCAGCGAAGATGATTTCTTACAAGCCAAACAATGGGTTGAGGAATCGGGAATTCGCTGGGGGTTGGATGCCAATACCGGACGCGAATTTGAACTGCCGGAAACCCGTCAAAACACATGGCAATTTGGTATTCAACGAATGTTGCTTGGCTACGCGATGCCAGAATCCGCAGGTTTGTTTGAAACCGAGCAAGGCAGTTTGTCTCCGTACAACGAAGTGCAAGGCATGGGCGCAGAGCTGGCGGGCAAGTTGGCACACTTTATCCAACAAATTAGCACTTATCGAAGCAAACTTTCTCATGTTCAAACTATCGATGGTTGGCGAGAGACTTTGGTTTCACTGCTGGATGACTTCTTCTCAGTTGAGTTAGAAGGCGAAATGGCGCTCAAATCCATTCGCGATACGCTCAGCCAACTCAAAGAGCAATTAGCTGATGCCGCATTTGATGATGCGTTATCGCCGTCGATCATCAGCCAATACCTTCAAAACAAATTATCTGGCACACGAGTCAGCCAGCGCTTCCTTGCTGGTCAAGTGAACTTTTGTACCCTGATGCCGATGCGCTCTATTCCGTTTAGAACCGTTTGTCTACTGGGGATGAATGACGGCGTGTACCCACGCTCCATGCCGCCGGAAGGTTTTGACTTGATGACGGGAAGAACCAAACCGGGCGATCGTTCGCGCCGAGATGATGACCGTTACCTATTCCTCGAAGCGATGTTGTCTGCACAGCAAACGTTGTACATCAGTTATGTTGGCCGTTCAATCCAAGACAACACAGAGCGAGTGCCTTCGGTTCTGGTTTCTGAGCTGATGGAATACTGCCACCAAAACTATTGTTTAAGTGGTGATGAAGCGTTGCCCGTTGATGAATCTGGCGACAATTTATTAAATGCGTTGGTGAATACCCACGCCATGGTGCCGTTTAGCCCAAGTGCGTTCCAAGGCACGCACGCCAGCTACGCGAAAGAGTGGATTCCAGCGGCATTGACTCAAAGTAGTCAATCGCAAGGCTATGTTCGTCGTGATTTTAATCGGGCATTAGACGACTATCTGTTAGGAGCGACGTTCCCACTTGAGCTCGACTTAGTCGAGTTGCAACGTTTCTGGCGCTTACCTGTGCAGTATTTTTTCAATCGTCGCTTAAAAGTAATCTTTGAACCGCCACTGCCGGTGATGGAAGACGACGAACCCTTTGTTTTAGGTGGTTTGGAAAGTTATCAAATGCGTGATGAGCTGTTAGAAGCCTTGCTTGAAACGACATTGATGCAGCCAGAGAAAAAAACAGAGGTGCTTAAACACTTTATGAGTCAACAGCGTGCGCAAGGCAAACTGCCGGTGGGGGCGTTTGGTGATATCGAGTTTGAAACCAACCGAGTTCAGGCGGAAGAGCTGGTGGATAAACTGGCGTTTTTATCTGGTGCGCCTCAAGACGATTTGGAAATCGACCTGACGTTTGACTCCTTATTTGAGCGAAATGAAGGCGAAGAGAAAAACGTTCGCCTGACTGGTTGGCTAACTCAATGCTACCAATCCGGTTTGATTCGCTATCGAAGCGGTAAGATTCGATCGCAGGATTACCTTGCAGCGTGGATCGATCACCTTGCCATGTCGGCGTCGGGTCATGCTAAGAAAACCCACATCATTGGTTACGATCGTAAAGAAGGCGCGCTGCATTTGATCTACCCAGAAATTGCCGATGCGCAGTATGCCAAACAGCTACTGACTGAATTAGTTCGCTTATTCTTCGAAGGCATGACTAAGCCTTTGCCTTATTTCCCGAAAACGGCGTTGGCTTGTTTTGAAGCAGGCTTTAGCCGCGGTCAGTGGGTCGATGACGAAGAGAAATCTTTGAAGAAAATGGCTGACGCATTCAATGATGGCTTCATGAGCCCGGGCGAAGGCAATAACGCGTACATCTCTCGAATTTGGCCTGCTTGGAATGATGAGTTGGCCTCAGAGGTTCGCTTGCTGACAGCATTAGTTCTGCAAGGTGCGCGCTTAGCGGTTCAAGACGCCGATGACGTAAAAGCGTAATAAAGATAGTTGGATAAAGATAAGGAAGAGTAGGGTGGCCGCCAGAAAATCATTATTTTTTGTAGGGCGTTCGCTGTACGGCCACAAGGTCAGAGGGACCATGATACTTTTGTTTAATTCATTTGAGTTGTGCCGCCAAAAAGGTTTGACTTATCTCGTGGGGCGCATACTAACGGTACGTCTTATGGATAACCGTGAGAAAGATCTCACAAAGCTCTAAATTATCCAACTTGTTAAACATATTAATAGAATTTTTAACTATAGATCACATTTATTAGGTGATACGTCCTAGTAAATAATCCGGAGAGATTCAGCGTTATGGATCAAATGTCAGGTGCAGAGTGTCCTCTACATACGTTAGACAGCACAGAGCGGCCTCAACCAACGCCACTAGAACCGATGAGGTTTCCTCTGCATGGTGCGAGGTTAATCGAGGCATCAGCAGGTACAGGTAAAACCTTCACTATTGCAGGTTTATATCTGCGCCTTTTGCTTGGTCACGGCTGCGCGGAAACTAGGCACCGCGTACCGCTTACGGTCGACCAAATTCTGGTCGTAACCTTTACTGAAGCGGCAACTGCGGAATTACGCGATCGTATCAGGGCAAGGATCCATGATGCGCGAATCGCGTTTGCGCGTGGACAGAGTTCCGATCCGGTGATCCAACCTTTGCTTAATGAGTTTGACGATCACAAGCAAGCCGCAGAAATTTTATTGCAGGCAGAGCGTCAGATGGACGAGGCGGCGGTCTACACCATTCACGGTTTTTGCCAACGTATGCTAACGCAAAATGCGTTTGAATCTGGCAGCCGATTTAACAACGAGTTTGTGACCGATGAAAGTCACCTAAAAGCGCAAGTTGTAGCCGATTACTGGCGCCGCAATTTCTACCCGTTGCCATTTACCTTGGCTGGGGAAATTCGCCAGCTATGGAGCTCTCCATCTGCGTTGTTGTCTGACATCAGCAATTACTTAACTGGTGCACCGTTAAGCCTTTCCGTTCCTGCAATGAAAGGCAGTTTGGCTGATCTTCATACTGAAAATTTGAAAAAAATTGATGAATTAAAAGCACAGTGGCGAGAAAGCCAAGATGACTTCTTTACGCTGATTTCAGATTCAGATATTAACAAACGCAGCTACACCAAAAAGTCTCTGCCGACGTGGTTGGAGGCGGTAAACGCTTGGGCAGCAACGGAAACTACAGGTTACGATTATCCAGACAAGCTGGAGAAATTCGCGCAAAACGTCTTGTTGGAAAAAACACCGAAAGGCAGTGCGCCGCAGCATGCGGTATTTGAAGCCATTGAAACATTTCTTGCCAATCCAATCAGCTTAAAAGCGCCACTGCTTGCTCATGCGATTGAGCATTGTCGTGCAATGCTGGCCAACGCGAAAAATCAAAAACAGTGGCTCTCTTTCGATGATTTGCTGACGCAACTTTCTGCTTCTATCGATACGGACGAAAGCGAGCTTTTAGCGGCGCGTATTCGTACTTTGTATCCCGTCGCAATGATTGACGAGTTCCAAGATACCGACCCGCTTCAATACAGTATTTTCAGTCGTATTTATCTGAACAACCCGGAATGTGGTTTGTTTATGATCGGTGACCCCAAGCAGGCGATTTATGGCTTTCGTGGCGCAGACATTTTCACTTATATCAAAGCGCGTAACCAAGTAAGTGCCCACTATACGTTAGGAACCAACTGGCGTTCTAGCGCAGATATGGTGCAGGCGGTAAACCAAGTATTTGCTTTGCCAGACAGTCCATTTATCTATGATTCAGATATTCCGTTCTTACCCGTTAAGTACAGTCCCAATGCCGAAAAACGCATTTGGACTATGGGTGGCCAAAAGCAACCGGCGCTGACTTATTGGTTGCAAGAAGCGGACGATAAACCGCTACCAAAAGGCGAGT
The DNA here is from genome assembly GCF_055393305.1 of Vibrio sp. JCM 18905. Classification (NCBI taxonomy): domain Bacteria; kingdom Pseudomonadati; phylum Pseudomonadota; class Gammaproteobacteria; order Vibrionales; family Vibrionaceae; genus Vibrio; species Vibrio sp. JCM 18905. Next base: position 908,485 of record NZ_AP043880.1, read on the forward strand.
ATTTGACTCGAATGGCAGAGGCGACCGCAAGCCAAATCCAAACTATTTTGACGCAGGCTCAACAGGGGCAAGCGTGTCTGGTGAATGGCGAAAAACAGAAAGCGGTTCAAGCGGGCGATATCGCGGTATTGGTTCGAACAGGTAGCGAAGGTCGAATGATCAAACAAGCGTTGGCTGATAAAGGCATTGCCAGCGTGTACCTGTCTAACCGAGACAGTGTGTTTACCAGTTCGGTGGCGCAGGATTTACAGCGCTTGCTGCAAGCGGTGCTGACTCCAGAAAATGACCGTGCGCTGCGTGCAAGTCTTGCCTCTGAGCTGTTTGCCCTCGACGCAGCAAGTTTGGATGCACTTAATAACGATGAAGTGGTGTGGGAAAACGCCGTAAACGAATTCAAAGAATATCGCAAACTTTGGGTTCAACGTGGTGTGCTGCCGATGTTGCGCGCGGTGATCAGCAAACGTCATATTGCCGAGCGATTACTAGAAGAAGGCGCGAGTTCACAGGGTGAAAATGGTGAGCGAGTGCTTACCGATTTAATGCACATCGGTGAACTGCTTCAACAAGCCAGTAATGAACTGGACAGCGACCACGGTCTGCTGCGTTGGCTCGCTCAGTCCATCAGTGATGCGGAAAACGGTTTGGGTGGCAGTGATGACCAAATCCAACGTTTAGAATCGGAACGTAACTTAGTGCAGATCGTAACTATTCACAAATCAAAAGGCTTGGAGTATGACCTCGTATTTCTGCCGTTTGTGTTCAGCTATCGAGAAGCCAGCGAAGCCAAATATTACGATGCAGCCAATGACCGCACGGTACTGGATATCACTGGCAACGATGCGTCCATGAAGCAAGCGGATAAAGAGCGTTTGGCGGAAGACTTACGCTTGATATACGTGGCACTAACGCGTGCTGTGTATGCGTGTTTTATTGGAGCCTCGCCTTTGCGCAATGGTCGTTCGACCAAAGAGCCAACTGGCGTACACCGCAGTGCGATTGGCTATTTGATTCAGAATGGTCAAGAAGGTGGCATTAACGATTTGCACCAAGGTTTAACAAAGCAACAAGACGAGCTTGATTGTGTCGTTGTGGCCGATCCGCCGCCGCAACTCGAAGAGAAGTACGTAGCGCCACAAGAAGAAATACACGATCTTAGCGCGAAAGAGCTGCAAAACCCTATCGACAGAAACTGGCGCATCACCAGTTATTCTGGCTTGGTCAAGCAAGGCTCTCATCACGCCGAGCATGATGCCACGATTGAGATTACGGGTTTTGATATCGACTCATCTGAAGAACAAGACGAAGCGGATTTGGTGGAGCCAGAGCGTTCGATTTTTACCTTCCCTCGCGGTGCGCGTCCGGGTACGTTCCTGCACAGCCTGTTTGAGGAAATTGAATTTACTCAGCCAGCCACGACGGAAGAGAATACACAAATCATCCTCGGCTTGATGGAAAGCGAACAGCTCGATGAAGAGTGGTTGCCCATTTTACAGCAATTGATTGATACCGTACTTGCAACGCCGTTGGATGGTAAGTCTTTGCTGCTTAATCAAAAAGCACCGTCGCAACGTTTGGTGGAGATGGAATTTTTGTTGCCGATTGAAGTGTTGTCTGCACCGGCGTTAAACCGAGTTATTCAGCGTCACGATCCGCTGTCGGCGAAAGCGGGGGATTTAGGTTTCCAAACCGTGCAAGGCATGCTCAAAGGTTTTATCGACTTGGTGTTTGAACATCAAGGTAAATACTATGTGCTTGACTGGAAATCGAATCATCTTGGCGACGATGTGGCGCACTACCATGGTGAGGCTCTGAAATCGGCGATGGCGGATCACCGCTACGATTTGCAGTATCAGATTTATGCGTTAGCACTGCATCGTTTCCTACGCAGCCGATTGGCGAATTATCAATATGAGCAGCACTTCGGTGGCGTGTATTACTTGTTCTTGCGCGGCATGGATGGGCAGAGTGACCACGGCATTTTTGCCGCGAAACCAACCTTAGAGTTCTTACAAGAGATGGATCGTTTGATTGATGGTCAAGTACTTGAAACGCGCTCAACTCAAGCCGGGCAGATGGAGCTACTTTAATGACGACAAATCACAATCTTCATTCTGACCAAGATAGCCTATTGGTAGTGTTGGAACGCTTGGCGCACAAAGGCGCGCTTCGTCAGCTCGACTACCAATTCGCCTGCTTTATTGATTCTCAAACTAATGATGAACAGCCTGACAACCAAGCATTGGCGTTTATCGCGGGTGTTGTCAGTAGTGAGCTTGGCAAAGGACATATCTGTCTGTCTCTGTTCGATGCACAAGGGCAATCTACGGATTTAGCCAGTAAGCTAGGGCTGTTTGGTGAGTCGGCATTGGCGCTCAACACACAGTTGCAAGGCATAGACTGGATTGAAGTATTACAAAATTCCAGCGTGGTTGGCGCGCAAGGAGAAGCCTTGCCGCTGATGTTCGATGGTGAGCGTCTGTATCTGCACCGCTATTGGAATTATGAAGTGACACTGGCGGAAAAGCTCAATCAGTTGGGCGCTGTAGTGAACTTGCAGTCGCAAGAGTTAGCGCGATTATCGGACTTGCTCAACCATCTGTTTGCACGCCAATACCATTTTCTGTTTAACGCGTTAGGCAAAGCAGTAGAAGCGGGAAGCAGCAACCAAGTGTTGCGTCAACAATTGGTGTGTGACCACCTTGATGTGGTCGCAAGCGAATCGTTGGATTGGTACGCCATTGATTCCGTGCTTAGCAATGCGCGCAAGGTTCAGGATTTGCAGCAACTGGATGAGCTGGTGCCACTTTCAGCTTGTGTGAACTGGCAAAAAGTCGCGGCGGCGGTTGCGTTAACTCGTCGATTTGCTGTGATTTCTGGTGGCCCTGGTACGGGTAAAACGACGACAGTAACCAAATTGCTTGCTGCTTTGATTGAACAGGCGACGCACGAGAAAAATCTAACCATCAAGCTGGTGGCCCCGACGGGGAAAGCGGCGGCGCGATTAACCGAGTCCATTGGTAAAGCAGTGCAAGAACTGCCAGTTTCTCCGGAGCTAAAAGCTAAAATTCCGACTGAATCGAGTACCTTGCATCGATTGCTTGGCGCGATTCCTAATAGCGCAGAATTTCGTCACAACAAGCAAAATCCACTGCATTTGGATATTTTAGTTATCGACGAAGCGTCGATGGTTGATTTACCAATGATGTACAAAGTGGTCGATGCCTTACCGAAGCATGCGCGGCTGATTTTGTTAGGTGATAAAGACCAACTTGCCTCAGTTGAAGCAGGGGCTGTGTTGGGTGATATCTGTTCGTTCCATGCATTGGGTTATGGCAAAGAGCAGGCATCAGCCATCGCAAAACTGACGGGTTTCGATACTTTAGCGCATACGGGTAACAGTGCATCTAGCATTGCCGATAGTTTATGTATGCTGCAAAAGAGCTACCGATTTGATGCTCGCTCAGGCATTGGTCAGTTGGCAAAAGCGGTTAACTCAGGTTCTGCTGCGAGCGTAGATAATGTCTGGGCGAAAGATTTTTCTGACATCGAACATTTCGCGCTAAGTAGCCAACATTACAACCAAATGATGCAGACGTTGGTGCAGGAATACGGTCGTTACCTCAAACGCATTGGACAACAGGAAACCGCTCCTAAAACCGGAGAGCCAGAGTCGCTAACGCACAAAGCCAAAGCGGTGTTAGATACCTTCAACCAATGCCGACTGCTGTGCGCGATCCGTGAAGGTGACTTTGGTGTTGCTGGGCTAAACCAGCGCATCGAGAAAGCGCTCGCGGCGCGCAAGTTAATTCAGGTTCAGGATGAAATTTGGTATCACGGCAGACCTGTCATGGTTACGCGTAATGATCATGGTCTAGGTTTGTATAACGGTGATATCGGTATTTGCATGCTCGATGACAGTGAAGAAGAACCGCGTTTGAAAGTCTTTTTCGAGTTACCTGACGGCAGTGTGAAATCGGTCTTGCCAAGCCGAGTGCCTGAACATGAAACGGCTTACGCCATGACCATCCATAAATCGCAAGGCAGTGAATTTGATTACACCCTGATGATTTTGCCACCAGACTTTAGCCCGATATTAACCCGTGAGTTGATTTACACAGGCATTACCCGCGCGAAAAAGCGTTTAGCTCTTTACGCCGAACTCAATGTTCTGAAGCGAGGCATTAAAGTGAAAACTACTCGCGCGAGTGGATTAGTACAGCGGCTTACGAATTAATTTTTACTTGTGATTGTGACATTTTCGAAGATGATTCTTTGTGGCGGGTCTTATATCCGCCATTTCGTTTTCATGAAAAATGGATTGCTATTGAGTAATATTCTTCCTTAAAGGTATATTTCTCCTTTCTCATTCGCATATCAAAGGCAACTGAATATGAGTTTGCTCGACTCGTCTTTTCTAACCTTCTTTATCGCCGGAGGAGTCGCGTTTTTATGGTTCGTTATTATCGGAGCAATTTTTATATTTTTTATACCGCCAAAGGTGAAGCGGTTTGCTTTTAATCCGAAACATTATTCAGAAGTAGAGTTAGCCTTAGTCTCGGGTTTTCACTTTGGTGCTTTAGTACATGGTGTAGGCTTAGTTGCGGCGGTCGCTTTACCAACTTTAGCGAGGAGAAGGGGCTTTGCTGATATTCATCAAGTTTGCTCCGGTCTATTCATCGGAATTTGCCGTATTTATATAAGCGTTTTATTGCTGCTAGCTATGATCACTTTAGGCTCAATGGTGGTTTGGATGTCTATTACTTGAGAGCTGGAATAGAAGGTCGGTGAAGTTTGCAGTTATTAGAAGTTTCTTTTATTACATTTTTTGTTGCAGGTGCTTTGTTAGTTTTTTGGTACCTGATAGTAGGTATTTTGCTTATTGTTATCACGCCGCAAAAAGTAAAGCGCTATGCGTACACTAGTGAGCATTATACAGATATTGAGCTTGCTTTAGTTTCTGGATGTCACTTTGGGGCCTTAATACATGGATTAGCCCTTGTTGCCGCAGTTGCATTTCCTAAGTTGGCCAAAAAAAGAAAGCTAACAGATATTCGTAGAGTTTGCCCAAAGTGGTTCATAAGTATTGGGGTAGTGTACTGGACTATTTTAATCTTTATCGTAGTCACTATTTTTGCATCTTTGTTGGCTATGATTTTGTTTTGAATTGATTACGTACGTAAAAGAAGACCGAGCTTATGGCTCGGTCTTCTTTTATGCATGTTTTGCAAACGCGTTGGTAAAAGACACGCTGCGTATTTTGTATTGCTGTTGATAAGCAAGAATAAAATCTCGGATAGCGTCATTTACGGGGAAAACACAGTGGACGTCTAGGCCTTCTAAAAACTGATTGTCAGCCATATCCCAGAAGCTTTGAAGCGAATTACAAATGATTGTTCTCATAACAGTGCTCGTCTCGGCTTATTTAAAGTCAGATTAACAACTGTCCTTGGTGTGCAATACGGAGCTAACTAGTTTTTCAATTGCCCAGTATTTTAGGGTGAAGGCTACATTACATCACCTAGATCCATTCGTATTGGTTAAAAACCAATCACTAGCGAGCAGAGTATAGCCAACCAAATGTATATTTAAAAGATAAAATTGGAACGAAAATCAAGCAATGGTTTGCGTATTTCTAAGTTGGTGTTTACATGATGACTCGCTAGCTCGAAGCAGGATTTATGTGAGGCCTTACTCCAAAACAAACTTGATGTCCGGGATTGAGCGTCAATGAGCTGAATCCCGCACCTTGAGGTGTTGGTATAGCGGAACCTTAAATTTCTCTTCCTGATTTAAGGTTAAGCTACAAATCTAGCGCTAAGATTTTTGACTTACGTTGGAAGTTATATAGCCCTTGTTTGGCTCCGGGCAAATAGTCGACACTGACTTCGTAAAAACCTTGCTCTCTGAACCAATGCAAACTGTGTGTCGTGAGGACAAAGATTTGATCAATGGTTTCGGATTTAGAACGGTGTTTCATGTAGTTGAGCAGTAACAAACCTCGGTTCCCATCACGATAGTCAGGGTGAATCGCTACGCAAGCCATCTCAGCTTTGCGCTCTTCTGGGTATGGATAAAGGGCAGCACAGCCAATAATCAAGCCGTCTTTCTCGATGATGGTAAATTTTCCAATCTCTTGCTCTAGCTGCTCTCGAGAGCGACGAACGAGTACGCCTTGTTCTTCTAGAGGACGAATGAGGTCTAAGATACCGCCAATATCGTCAATATTGGCTTGTCTCACTTGCTCAGCGCTCGCCATAACAACTTGGGTTCCGATACCGTCGAAAGAGAACAACTCCTGAATTAAGGCGCCATCTACTTTATAACTGATCAAGTGGCTACGAGGCACTCCGGCACGGCAAGCGGCAATAGACCCTTTAAGAAAGCGCAGTGTCCCAGTGTTGTAATCTAGGTCAGGAGACGTATTTTCAGAGAGCGTTTTGATGACATGCTCCGCCTCAATTGGCAGCAACTCGGCGACAGCATTACCGTTGTCATCAATGACCCCTTGTTCTGAACAGAAACCAATCAGTTTGTCTGCGCCCAACTTGATCGCCAGTTGCGTCGCGACTTCTTCAGAAAGTAAGTTAAAACACTCGCCAGTTACAGAGCTCGCAATGGGGCCAAGTAGCACAATAGAGCCTTGATCAAGAGTGCGGTTGATAGCATCGGTGTCAATGCGGCGAATACGTCCACTATGGCAATAATCCACCCCGTCATCAACGCCGAGTGGCTGAGCAATGATGTAGTTTCCGCTAACGACATTGAGCTGGGTGCCTGCCATCGGAGTGTTGTTGAGGCTCATTGATAGGCGCGCAGTAATCGCAAGTTGAAGTTGTCCGGCAGCTTGCATAACAACAGATAAAGCCGATTCATCCGTAATGCGGATATTTTTGTGGTAAGGCGTAGTGAGGTCTTGTTTTTCTAGCAGCTGATTAATTTGAGGACGTGCACCATACACCACCACGACTTTAATTCCGAGGCTGTGCATGAGTGCGATATCATTAATAATATTGCCAAAATTTTTGTGTGCGACGGCTTCTCCGCCCAGCATGATCACCATGGTTTTTCCGCGGTGAGCATTGACATAAGGTGTTGATTGACGGAATCCTTTTACGAGAGCAGTACTACGAATTTTCACTACAGCCATTCCTTTGTTTAATTATGTCAAAATAATGCCTTTTTATTCACTTGGTGGCAAGGTGAAATTTTGGAATAAAGCACAAACATATTGAGGTAGGTTCTTGGTCCCGTTGAAGGGGACAGTTACAATGAGCGCGTCTTTTCTCAATACGTGAACCTCATGTCTTCTGCTGTTAATAAGAATGCTGCGATCACTGCTTCAAATCTGTCAAAAACGTCATCTAAATCAATGCTTCGTAAGTGGCTAGAGCGTTCTCTCATGCTTATAGCGATAGTTGGAACCGTTGTCGTGTGCATGCTGTATAGTGATTTGATTACTCGAACCATTAATCCGCCTATTCCTAAATCGACTATTTATGGTCGCTGGGTTGAGCAAGATGTTGCGCCTTATGCTCGTGAAGAATTTGTGTTGAGTGAGCGCGGTGTTACCGTAAATGGTTCTACAGTGGCGACCAGTTTTGAATTCGATGGGGATTCGTTTTCGTATCGAGTGGGTTCAAATGAGCGGCACTTCAATTTTGTGGGTAAGCAGCATGCAGAAATGAAGCTGGATGCCAATGCACATTATCTACCTGTATTCCGTTTAGAGGGGCGTGCAAGGATTGCGGTAAGATAGTCGTTTTTATCATTGTCTGTTAAGCAGAGATCTCTTGCGTCTGTGAGTCACATGGATGATCACAATTTCATCTCTCAATCAGTAAATCTTACTTTCAAACATAATCCGGACAATTCCGTAATTCTTCCGCTGCTATCATGTTGCATTAACTGAATGAATTCACAACGAGTAAACGGATTGGCTTAGCGTTGAAACATTTTGTCGTTGCTTTTCAATTGCACCGTATGCATTTGTTTGCCATCCTTTTGCTATTCTCTTTTACGGAAAATACACGTGTTAAAAAAACTCCTTCCTATTATCTCTTTGAGCCTACTCTTTGGCTGTGCTCAACAAAATGATCGTGCTCAGCAATATCTTGATGGTGAGTTTCCTCAGATCCTCAATCAAGTGGATGTGGTTGAGTCTAACAAACCACGCGATTTTACTGAATTTAACAAGCAAGCTGAGCAAGTGGTGATAAAGTCACCATCCATGGCGAAGATGTACCAACCGCTATATCAACGATTAAGTGAGTGGGCGCAACAGAGCGGAGATACCAGTGCGTTGAGTGCGTTTGGCATTCAAGCCGCGCAATTGGGTGGTGGTGATAAAAAAGGTAATGTGCTGTTTACCGGATACTTTTCTCCCGTGATGGAACTGCGTCATACACCAAACGACATTTTTAAGTACCCAGTTTATGGCAAGCCAAACTGCTCATCAGATTGTCCGACTCGCGCGGAGATCTACAATGGAGCGCTAGATGGACAAGGTTTGGTGCTAGGTTACGCGCCTAATCGTATCGACCCATTTATGATGGAAGTGCAGGGCAGTGGCTATGTGCATTTTGAAGATGATGATACGTTGGAGTACTTTGCGTACGCAGGGAAAAACAACAAAGCTTACGTCAGCATTGGCCGCATTTTGATTGAGCGTGGTGAAGTGCCGCGTGAAAAAATGTCCCTCAAAGCGATTAAAGAGTGGGTGATGGACAACGACGATGCGACAGTGCGCGAGTTGTTGGAGCAAAATCCTTCTTACGTTTTCTTTGCACCAAAAGCGGAAGCGCCTGTAACAGGCTCGGCTGGTATTCCGTTGTTGCCAATGGCCGCTGTCGCGGGCGATCGCTCTATCTTACCAATGGGCACGCCAATCTTGGCGGAAGTGCCGTTGTTGAATGCCGATGGTATGTGGAGCGGCGCTCACCAATTGCGCATGCTGATCGTGTTAGACACAGGTGGTGCGGTAAAACAAAACCATTTGGATCTGTATCATGGCATTGGTGCGAGAGCAGGAACGGAAGCAGGGCACTACAAGCATTTTGGTCGAGTGTGGAAACTTGGGTTAGAAAACTCACCAACTCAAGCGCCTTGGGCTTTACCGCCAGAAAAGCTACAATAGTCGTCCAAGAGAGAGGAACACTCTCTTATCTAGACATTTCATCAAAGAGTGCGTATAAATCGCACTCTTTGTTTTTCTATCGATCATCTGGACTTCAATATGCGTGAACTCGATACCCCAGCATCTGACAGCTACAATCAACGCTTTGGCGGCACTCGTCGTCTTTATGGCAACAGTGAAGTGGACATTCTTCGCGCTGCACACGTTTGTGTTATTGGTATTGGTGGCGTGGGTTCATGGGCGGTGGAAGCGCTGGCTCGTACTGGGATCGGTGAGTTGACTCTGATTGATATGGACGATGTTTGTGTCACGAACATTAACCGCCAAATTCATGCGATGACGGGCACCGTTGGCCAAAGCAAAATTGAAGTGATGGCCGAGCGTGTCAAATTGATCAACCCAGAGTGCAAAGTCAATCTGATTGATGATTTCATCACGCCAGACAATCAACATGAGTACTTAAGCAAAGAGTTTGATTACGTGTTGGATGCCATTGACAGCGTAAAAGCGAAAGCGTCTTTGTTGGCGTATTGCCGCAGCAACAAGATCAAAGTGATCACCACGGGTGGTGCTGGTGGTCAGGTTGACCCAACGCAGATCATGGTCGCTGATTTAACGAAAACGATCCAAGATCCTCTAGCGAAGAAAATCAAAGACACCTTGCGTCGTCATCATAACTTCCCTAAGAATCCGGCTCGTAAGTTTGGTATTGATTGCGTGTTTTCAACCGAGCAGCTGAAGTACCCTCAAGCAGACGGTTCAGTGTGTGGTGTGAAGTCGACAGCGGAAGGCCCAAAACGTATGGATTGTGCTAGCGGTTTTGGTGCGGCGACTGTTGTAACTGCAACGTTTGGCTTTGTCGCGGTATCGCGAATTGTTGAGAAGTTGATTTCAAAATATAAGAAGTAAACTAGAAGAAGAGCGCATCATGACAGATTTTCCCGTTTCTCCATTTGGTACAGATATCACCAGCGAAGACATTGTAGCGACTATGCAGCAATTTAAAGGCTGGGAAGATCGTTACCGTCAGGTTATTCAGTGGGGTAAAAAGCTGCCACAAATGCCAGAAGAGCTGAAATCAGAACAAGTTACCGTTTCGGGTTGTGAAAGCTTGGTGTGGTTAGTGAGCCAAGAGCAAGATGGCGTTTGGCATTTTTGTGCGGACTCCGATGCGCGTATCGTCCGTGGATTGATTGCCTTGGTAATGGCAGCTTATGACGGTAAAACGGCCGATCAAATTCAAGCATTTGATATTGATGCTTATTTTGATCAACTGGGGCTTGTCTCCCATTTAAGCCCGTCACGTGGTAATGGCTTGAAAGCTATTGTAGAGCAGATTAAGCAAACCGCCGTGTAACGAGTCACTTTCCCAATTCTTAAAAAACGCCGAATAGCCTAGCTGTTTGGCGTTTTTTGTATCTGAGTTGAGATATTTTTTGCATATGGATAAAAAGTATGCAAATGGTCGACTATTTTAGCGTTAATTAACCATTCTATTGATCCTGGTTCATTATATTGCCCACTTGGTTTTTATAAACTCAATTGTATTTAAAATTTGTCTATATTAGATAATAGACATATGCCCCATTCGCTCCTATTCCCCAATGTGGAAACACACTTGGAAGCGATTGGGTTACTTAGATACAAATGCTAGGAACCTCCCTATATGCAATTCACCTTGGAACATGCGCAAGACGTGTTATCCGGAATGCCAGACCCCACTTTTATTCTGAGTGAAGATGGTATCTATATTGATGTTTTTGGAGGAACAGATAAAAAAGCCTATCACGATGGAAGTAATTTGATAGGCGAGACGCTGCACAGCGTACTTGAGAAAGATAAAGCTGACTGGTTTATCGAACAGATAAATCGGTCACTGAAACAAGACAGTATTGTGACGATCGAGTACAAGATGTGCGCCGACAGCATTCAGGGAATAGATGCTAACAGTGGGCCAAGAGGCGACCTATACTACGAAGGCAAGATCTGCCCACTCGCTATAAAATACCGAGGTCGTCGCGTTGTCCTTATTCTTACACGCAACATCTCCAATCGCCACCGAGTTGAAACCCTTCTTCGCCATCAAAGCCAAATTGATGCTCTTACCAACATCTACAATCGACGTGTCTTTTTCGAAAAGCTCACAGAAGAAGTTATTAAATCCCAAGCTCCGGATTATCACTCCGCGTTGTTATTATTTGATTTGGATTTTTTTAAAGTCATCAATGATAAACGTGGTCATGATGCGGGGGATTATGTCTTAGAGACGTTAGCTGATTTGGTTTCTCACTTACTCGTCAAAGACGAAATTTTTGCAAGAGTCGGAGGGGAGGAGTTTGCGATTATTTTGCCAGAAACTTCTCTGTCGGCGGCGAAAGAGGTAGGAGAGGAAGTTCGTTCCCACATTCAAAATTGTCAGTTCGAATTTGAAAAGATTGAAATTCCGGTCACGGTGAGTGTAGGCGTGGTGGAAATAGGCAGAAATGAAACCACCAAACGTTTGTATGCGCATGCAGATAAAGCGCTTTATGCTGCGAAAAGAAATGGCAGAAATTGCGTGGCGACTCTGGATAGGCAGATGGAGTAACCTTGTTGGTTACTCCAAATCAAACCGTTGGCGTTATAGCATGTCGACGGCTTTTTCTACGGCGGCGATGAGTCTATCCACATCTTCAGCCGTGTTATAAATACCAAAAGAAACGCGTACCGTGCCTTTAACGTTTAGCGCATCCATCAATGGGTGAGCGCAGTGGTGTCCTGCTCGTACCGCAATGCCTTGTTGATCGAGCAGCGTCGCCATGTCTTGGTGATGAACGCCGTCCATTACGAACGTCAGTACAGAGGCATTCGGTTGATAGCCTAGAATATGGATGTCATCCAACGCGTTTAGTGCTTGGTAGGCCTTATCCTGAAGCGCATGGAGATGATCCTCGACTGCGTGATGGTCAAAACCTTGGTACCACTCAATGGCTTTCGCTAAAGCAATCGCGCCCGCTACGTTTGGTGTGCCCGCTTCAAATTTGCCAGGAAGTGCTGAAAAGGTCGTTTTCTCGAAAGAAACGCGTTCAACCATTTTACCGCCGCCGTGCCATGGTGGCATAGCTTCTAACAACTCTAGTTTGCCGTATAGGACACCAATACCTGCTGGCGCATAAAGCTTGTGACCTGAGAAAACGTAGAAATCGATATCTGATGCCGATAAATCAAGCCGCTCATGGACGATGCCTTGTGCGCCATCAATCACAACAACCGCGCCAACGCTGTGCGCTAGTTCTGTGATTTGTTCGATAGGTTGGCGTGTGCCCGTTACGTTAGTGATTTGTGCGCAAGCAACAATTTTACAGCGGTCAGACAGAAGCGCCTTAAATGCGCTGATGTCGAACTGGCAATCTGATGTCATTGGAACTTTTATGACTTTGGCGCCCGTTTGCTCTGCCACGATTTGCCAAGGCACGATGTTAGCGTGGTGCTCCATCTCGCTAATCAAGATCTCATCACCCGGTTGTAACGTGCTGCGGGCGTAAGTCTGAGCAATTAAGTTCAGTGCTTCGGTTGCGCCCCGTGTCCAAATGATCTCTTTAGAGCTGTTTGCACCAATAAAGTTTGCCACTCGTTCTCGTGCCGCTTCAAATTGGCTGGTGGCATTAGCCGTTAAACTATGACTGCCACGGTGAACATTGGCATTTTGCGCACTGTAGTAATGACTGATGACATCAATCACACATTGCGGTTTTTGCGTTGTCGCTGCGCTATCTAGATACACTAAGGGCGTATCGTTGACGGATTGATTTAGAGCGGGAAATTGCTCACGTACAGCATTTACGTCAAACATTATTCTTCACCAAGCTTATGGTAATGCAGAGTAGGCAGAGGGATCATTGGTTCAGCAACTGACCATGCGTGTTTTTTACCTGAGAGTTGAATGATTACTTCCATTGCGAACTCTAAAGCAGTGCCCGGACCTTGACTGGTGATAAGGTTGTGGTTGATATCAAAGGTCACGCGTTTGCTGCGCCACTTCTCTTCCGGGATATGTGACTGAAAGCTCGGGTGACAGGTCATCAGTGATTGTGGGAAAAGATCATGGTGTTGCAATACCAACGCCGGTGCTGCGCAGATAGCAGCGACCAACTTTCCCTCGTAGATGTGCTGCTTAAGGATTTCTATCATCACCGAGCTATCACGAAAAATTTCTGCACCACCAACACCACCAGAAAGCGCTATGGCGTCAAACTCATCATCAGCGATATCGACCAGCTTACAATCGGCTGTTAGTGTGACTCCGCGAGAAGCTTTCATCGTCAATGAGCCATCAAAAGCAGCACTCGCTACCGTAACGTCATAACCCGCGCGAACCATCATGTCGATAACGGTGACGGCTTCCATTTCTTCGGTGCCCGGAGCGATTGGCACTAAGATTTTCTTACTCATTGTTCTGTCCAGCTTTGTTCTATTTGTTTGATGCGTTGGTAAAGTTTTAAATTCTCAGGCGTATTGATGTGATGTTTCTCGGCAGCCTTTAACAAGTATCCGGTTATAAAATCAATTTCCGTTCGACGCTGATGGAATACGTCTTGTCTCATTGAAGAATAGTTCTCAGCTGTGGCGTTCACCACTTGCATTACTGTATCGAAAAGAGAGTGAAACTCGATAGCAATACCTTCTTTACTCATTACTTCAACCAGTTCTTGAGTGATGCTTTCGAGTTGTATCTTAAACTCGGGCTTCGCAAGCTCACCATTCTTACACTGGAGAATCGCAGTCAGTGGGTTAATCGCGCAGTTAATTGCTAACTTAGTCCATAACGCAGATTGGATGTGTGGATTCCAAATGGCCTCTGGAAGGGCATGATGCATAACATCTTGCAGAAAAGCGCACTGCATTCCTTTGTCATTATAACCACCCACTTGCGTTGTTCCGTGACCGGTATGCAGTACGTGTTGGTTATCTGGTTTGTATGCGCCGTGCGTCGTTGTGGCGAGCACGATCGGATTGTTTGGCAGAGCCTTCTCCACGCCAGAGGCGGTACCCATACCATTGTGCATCAGCATGATAATCGTGTCTGCGTTGATATGAGGCAGTAAAGGCTGAATGGCGTCTTCCACTTGCCAAGCTTTTACCGTGATCAAAATGAGATCCGCTTGATTTCCGGAGGAAATATCTTGATTACTGAATACGATTGCGGGTGTGTCATCCAACTGAAGTGATTGTTGGTTCTCTGAACTTCTTCCCCACAATGAAACATTGTGCCCGGCAAGCTGAAATTTTGTTGCCCAGAGTGAGCCCACCGCACCTGGACCGAGGATAAGGATATTCACCAAACGCTCTCATTAAAAAGGTTTGCTGCAAGGATAATGAGGGAAAAAAGGAAAGCAAATAAAAATGGCGCCGAAAGGCGCCATTTTTGATGAAACTTAGTGGTTCAATTAGAACTTGTAAGTTACAGCTACATAGTGACCTACACCAGAAGACTCTGGCTTATGACCCCATGGTAGAGCTTCGCCATCTTTAAAGCCGTATACGTCTTTGTATAGCTTCAGACCGTAGCCAACAGCAAAGCGGTCAGAGTGCCAGTAGATGCCGTTGAACATAGCACCGCCGTTAGATGCTGTAGTGTTGAACTTATTGCCTTTGTCGTCATCCATACCGAATTGGTAATCAATGTAACCTTGGTAAGAAATGAATGAGCCGTTCTCGAAGAAGTAGAATGGTTTGAACCAGTTAGTAGAAACTTGGAAACCGTTCCAGTCTTTTTTGTTGCCATCGTATGTACCGTAAAGGTTTAGGCCAACTTTGCCGAACCAAGGTACCATTACGTCAGAACCTAGACCGATTTTTTGAGAGTTAACATCAGAGTTACCACCCCACTCGATTAGAGTTGCAACGTATAGCTCTTGAACTGGACCGAAAGATAGGTCTTTACCAGTTACCGCATCTAGAGACATACGTGGAGCAAATTTCATGAAGATTTTCTCGCCACCAGCTTTGTCGCTGCCTGGATCAGAAGCTAGGTTGAATACGTCAACGTAGCCGTATAGATCGAAAATACCAGAGCGACCGCCAAATTCCATCTCTAGGTAATCATGAGAAGATTCAGCATAACCTTTCTCATTGAATGCACCCATTAGGTTAAATTGCATCCACTTGTAATCGTTTTTGTGGATATCGCCGTCAGAGTAATCTGCAGCCAATACTGGAGCTGAAGTAGCCGCTAGAAGGCTAAGAGCTAAAAGTGATTTACGCATAAGGGGACTCTCTATGTTTGTAATGATTCAGAACACGCAATCTGTGCTGCGCTTTCCAATTGGCGGGAATAATAGCGATAAAAATCCCAAATGAAAGTGATAAAGGGTGCAAAATTGAACGTTTTTGGTGAGTTGTGTCACGAAATTATCTTTATTTACGGAACTTTTTGTTTGTTGCATTTGATTGCAATAAATGTGTGATTTGGATCGTTTGCGTAAGCGATTTTATTACTTTTTAAGCCAGTCGATTAACCAACATAAATCGTTAGTGATCGGAGTGATAAGGGATTCGTATGTATCGGTGAATCAAAGAGGACGTTTGAATGAAAGAAGTCATGTTATTCCCACTCACTTCAGTTGTACTCCCTGAAGGTAAAATGAACCTGCGCATTTTTGAGCCACGATATAAGCGAATGGTAAAGGAATGCAGCCTACAAAATGTGGGTTTTGGAGTTTGCCTAGTAGGTAGTGAAGGTGACCCTAAAGACGTGGGAAATGTTTCATCTATCGGAACTTTGGTCAGGATCGTTGATTTTGAATCACTCAGTGATGGTCTTCTTGGTATTACAGTCGCTGGTGAGAAACGCTTTGTTGTCAAACGAGTTCGTGCAGATGCGGACGGCTTACGCCATGCAGAGGTCGAATGGTTAGACAATTGGCAACATCCAGACAACTCACCAGATTTCTTCTATTTAAGCCAGCAGTTATCCCATGTTTATGAAGAGTTTCCTCAACTCGGAAACCTCTACCAGCATCGTTTTTACGATGACTCTGCTTGGGTGACCCAGCGCTGGCTTGAATTACTTCCTTTAGACTGCAATCTGTTCGAACAGCTCGTTGGCGCAGAGAACTGCATTCCTGCGTTGCAATTTCTGACAGAAGCCATAGAAGCCCCGACTAACAAAGAGGCAAGGATATGAAAGGATTTAGCAGAGCTGCGCTAACTATGGTGGCGGCATTAGGACTGGCGGCGTGTGGCTCCGACAGCGACACCATCGAGTATTCCAATTTGCAAGCAGTACATGCGTCTTCTGATGCGCCGCTTGCAAATGTGTGGATAAACGATAAATCATCATTGACAGGTGTTGATTATGGTATGGGTTCTGGTTACATGAAGTTACGTGAGGGCATAAACTCAATTCAAGTTGATGTTCAACTTCCAGGCGATGAAACCGCGACCGTAATACCTAAAACAGAACTAGACCTTGATTCAGACCTCAATTACAACGTGTTCGTTGTTGGTGATGCCGATGGTTCGCCAAACCCAGTAGAACCTTTAGTTGTGACTCGCAGCGCCGATTCAATGGCTGATGCCAATAGTTTAGATGTTCAAGTTGTTCATGCAGCGTCTGGCGTTCCTGCCGTTGATCTCTACGTCACTGAGCCCGGGGCTGATCTTGCTAGCGCGACACCGCTTATGAATCTTGCATATAAAGCATCTACAGACGTATTGAACATCCCCGCTGGTGAGTACCAAGTTCGACTTGCTGTTGGGGATAGCGTTGCTTTTGACTCGGGCGCAATATCTCTTGCTGCTAATTCAAACTTGACGATTGCCGCTATTAGTACCGGAGATTCAAATAGCACGTCACCAGTTAAGTTGTTGGTATTGGATGGTTCAGGATCTTCTATAATCGAGGATATGGGCAGCCAAGCTGAAGTAAGAGTTGGACATCTTGTTGATGGAGCGCCAATCGTCGATGTCAACGTTAACGGGGCGGCCTTCGGTCCTCTTGCCGACTTAGCGTTCAAAGAGATTCGTGGTTATTTGGATCTCGATGCTGGCGCTTACGATATTGACGTTTACGTGGATGGCACAACAACCAATCCTATTATCGATGTTGACGGATTAATGGTTGCGGGCGGAATGGATTACAGTGTTTACGCAGTCGGTGTTGTTAGCCCAGCGATTGATATCGAACCTCTAGTTGTTGAAGACATGAGACGTGCAGTGGCAACTAGCGCGACGCTGAATGTGACACACGCGGCGGCGAATCCCGTAGCGGAAATGGTGGATATTTATCTCACTACAAGCGCTGGAATAGATGGAAGTGATCCAACTATTGCTAATTTTGCGTACAAAGATAGCGTTCAGGGATTATATGTCGCTGAAGGTACCTATTATGTAACCGTGACAGTGGCAGGCGATCCAAGTACGGTTGCTGTTGATTCAACACCAGTCAATGTGATGAATGGTGTTGTGTATCAGGTGGTTGCCATTGATGATGGGAACAACGGTGGCTTCAACTTGTTGGTTGATGACGTTACCGATTAGGACGAATGGGAGGAGATGACTCCTCCCTAAAATTAAGGCCGATTATGATGAGTGATAGCCCAAAAAAACTGGGGCGCAGTGATTGGAACGATTACATGGACAAAGTGAAGGCTCGAGATAAAGACGCGTTCGCTTTTGTATTCCGTTTTTACGCACCCAAGCTGAAGCAATTCGCTTACAAACATGTTGGTAATGAGCAAGTTGCTATGGAGATGGTGCAAGAGACCATGGCGACAGTTTGGCAGAAAGCGCACCTCTATGATGGGGAAAAGAGCGCGTTATCGACTTGGATATACACCATAATCCGAAACCTATGCTTTGATCTGTTGAGAAAGCAGAAAGGTAAGGAGTTACACATTCATTCTGATGACATTTGGCCGTCAGAATATTATCCACCAGATCTTGTTGATCACTATTCACCAGAGCAAGACATGTTGAAAGAGCAGGTGGTTAAATTTTTAGATATTTTACCGAAAAATCAGAGAGACGTTTTACAAGCGGTGTATCTTGAGGAGCTACCTCATCAGCAGGTCGCTGAATTATTTGATATACCCCTCGGTACCGTAAAATCCAGGCTGAGGCTTGCAGTAGAAAAGCTAAGGCATTCAATGCATACGGAGCAACTATGAACAAACACCCAGATAACAGCTTGTTAGAAGCATACGCTTCGGTAAGCATTGATGCAGTTTCTGGTCTTGTGGTCGCAACCCATTTAGAAACATGCACCAAGTGCCGAGCTTATGTGAATCAAGTCGAAGCCAGCCAAGCGAATATCGTGAGCGACATCCCCTCTGAATATGTCCCTGAATTCGACGATATGTTCAATGATATTATCAATGCGGAGCCAGCGACAGATAACATCGTTATCCGAGATCCTGCCGCAGTGAATGTTGCAGGAAAGAGCTTTGAGCTTCCCAAAACCTTAGCGCGTTTCTCTGACCTCGTAGGGTCATGGAGAAGTTACGGAGGCAAGGTTTTCAGTGCTCAGATTGATCTAGGGGAAGATGCTCGTGTTAGCTTAATGTACATCGGAGAAGATGTGCAAATCCCTCAACATACGCACAAAGGCTTAGAATCTACATTGATCCTACATGGTGGGTTTAGTGATGAGGATGGCCAATATGAAGAGGGCGATTTGATGATTCGAGACGCGTCAGTGAAGCACAGCCCTTACACTAAAGTCGGAGAAGATTGCTTGTGTTTAACCGTATTGACCGAGCCGATGATCTTTACTCAAGGTGTGGCACGTATATTTAATATGTTTGGCAAAGGGCTATACCCATAGACCTCTTATCTCATATCTCGCAAAACAAAAACCACCGAATTCGGTGGTTTTTTGATGCGCTTCTTAGTGCTTGTGACGTGCTTTTTCCAATAGAGCATCAAAGTAATGTCGTAGCGAGTACAACATAATCAAGCTTGGCACGACCATAACAGCGGTAAGCACAAAGAACGTGCTCCAGTCATTGAGGTAGTCCACCAGTTCTCCACTGAAAGAAGCAAGAGTCGTTCGTCCGAAGTTGCCCAAAGAGGCAAGCAACGCATACTGAGTTGCCGAGAATGCTTGTCCGGTTAGAATCGTCAAAAATGAAACAAAAGCGACAGTTGAGAAAGCAGTCGTAAAGTTATCGACAATAATGGTTGCTAAATACAGGTGCTCATTTGGGCCTACCGATGCAATCCAAGCAAACATCAAGTTGCTGGCAGACATAGCAATACCGCCGATCATTAATCCACGTACAATACCAAACCTGACGTTGAACATGCTTCCGACAAAGGTAAAGAAGATAGTGGCTCCCCATCCGATCAGTTTGGAGTAATAACCAATTTGTTCGTTACTAAAACCAATATCTTTATAGAACGCGATCGACATCCTGCCCAAAAACGCTTCGCCAATTTTGAATAGGAAAACGAACAGTAAAAGAGTAATCGCGACACGGACGCCATTGCGATTAAAGAAGTCAAGGAAAGGTTCTACAACAGTCACAGTAAACCAAGCCACGACTTTTGAACCAACCACTTCTTTGTGGCGTTGTTCAGCGGCAGACTGAAGTTGTTCGCGTTGAGTCTTCGGTTCACCGACTAAAATCGTAAAGACCATTAGAATGCCGACTATCACCGCCATCCCGTAATACACGCCATTCCAACCGACGCTATCAGCATTAACAAACGCTAAATAACCCGGTAGTGAATAACCTGTCCACCAGCCAATGACCGCCATTGCAGAAGCTTGTGGCAGCTTAGATTCTTCTGATTTTGGGAAAGTATCAATACGAAAAGCATCTATCGCGATGTCTTGTGTGGCTGATGCGGTTGCAATACACAAGGCGAGTAGAGACGCAAACACCAAGTTCTCTGCTGGATTCACGCCCGCAATAAATACCGTCGCGACGAGTACAATACTTTGACAGAAGAAAATCCAGCTACGCCTTTGTCCAAGTAGTCGATAGAGCACTGGTAGCTTCACCCGGTCTACGAGTGGCGCCCAGAGAAAGTTAATTGCATAAACCGCAAAGACACTACCAAAGTAGCCTATTGCGGATAGGGTCAAACCAGCGTCTTTTAGCCAGCCAGACATATTTGAACCGATAAGTACCCACGGAAAGCCGCTAGAGCAGCCCAACATGAAAACCCACATGAGTCGTTTATCGAGGTAACTTTTTACCGTTTCCAACCAAGTGATGGAAGGTAATGAAGACATAAATCAATCCAATAAAATGAAGCCGTTGAAAGAGAAAGCCCTTCGATTATTCAAAGGGCTTATCGTTTTGGCTATTTAAGTAGTGTTGCTTTAGTGATGACGATTTGAGTCTCGGGAACATCACGCATACCGCGAGTCGTCGTAGTTGGCTGTTTTGCCATTTTTTGGATAATGTCGAATCCTTCCGTGACCTCGCCAAATACCGCATAACCCGGTGGACGAGCGCCGTAGTTTAGAAAATCATTGTCGACTAAATTGATAAAAAACTGACGAGTAGCAGAGTCAGGCGCGTTGGTGCGTGCCATTGCAATCGTCGCACGGTCGTTATTTAAACCGTTATTACCCTCGTTTTTGATTGGAGCGTAAGTCTTCACCATTTGCATATCTTGGTTAAAGCCACCACCTTGCGCCATAAAGCCTGGAATAACGCGGTGAAAAATAGTGCCTTCATAGCTACCGTCTTCTACATATTTCAGGAAGTTCGCTACCGTAATCGGCGCTTTATCTTCATTCAGTTCGACAGTAAATGAACCTAACGTTGTTTCAAACGCCACTTTTGGTCCAGCCCAAACGCTGCAGCTGAGTAGCGCGAGAGAAAGAATTGCCTTGCGTAACATTAGAAACGCTCCTGCATGTACTGACGAAGCTCAGGATCATTGGCAATTTCTTTAAGTGTTAATGTCACTACATCATTCAGTGTTTGCTCAATGTCGGCATCAGACGCACTCAATGTGCCAGAACGCTTCGCAGTGCCTGTGTAAGTTTTGACCAGCTTGCCTTCTGGTGTTTCTGCGGTGATTTCAAGCACGACTTTCGCATCCATCTCATTTTCCATCACCGAATGTTTTACGTTAACTAATGCTTCTTGAACGTTTAATTCAATTGCATTGTTGCTGTTTAGATCGGCATGGAAGCCCTGAGATGAAAACTGCTTCTCTAATGCTTCTTCTAACGCAATACGTAAATTCTGTTTAGCATGAAGAGGAAGAATGTTCGAACGGCCGTTATCCACCAACGCCACGTACTGCGCTGCACGTACATCTTTGCTGGTCAAGCTGTAAGTCTTGCCTTGAACAATTGGATTGGTGCTCAGTGTGCTGTCTGGCATCAAATTCAGCTGAGGCTGTTGAGGAGCTGAACACGCAGCAAGCAACGCAACCGAAGCCGCAAGTACCAATTTTCTCATTTTATTATTCCTTTTAACTATTTTGCTAAAGCTTATTTTGCGCTTAATTTAGCAGGATTTTTTGTGGCCTGTAAAATCACAAACTTATTGTTGGAAGCGATAAGTTTCACATTCTTATCGCCAAACAGCCGTTTTAGTTTTGCGTCGTAACCAAGATGACGATTTCCAATCACCAGTAACTTACCACCTTCACTCAATACTTGCTTTGCATCACAGAACATTTGCCAAGCAATATGATCGGTGATGGCCTGCTGTTGGTGAAAGGGTGGGTTACACATAATCATAGAGCAGCTGTTGTGTTTAAAACCGTCCAAACAATTGTTTGCAACACACTTTATGTCTCTATCTTCACCAAGGTTATCTAGCAGGTTCTGCTTCGCGGACTCAAGCGCCATAAAGCTTTCATCAACACATGTTAATCGAGCATTCGGATTCAGCTGACCAAACTTCACAGACAGAACACCATTACCGCAACCGAGATCGATAACATTATCTACCAATGGATCTTGAGGTAGGTGCTGAAGCATAAAACGCGCACCTAAATCTAAGCTTTCTCCTGAATAGACATTTGGCATGTTCTTGAGTTCGATATCTTCGCCATCAACGCGCCAAGTCGTGAAAGGGCTTACTTCAATTGTTGGGTCAACCGTTGCTTGAGCAAATACCAATCGGTGCTTTTTCCAGGCCAGAGAGGTTTTTGTCTCACCCAAATATTTTTCAAACAGTTTTAGCGTTGAAGTATGAATGTCTTTCGCTTTATTAACTGCAATGACGGGGCAGGATGCAGGCAGTGCTTTTCTTAACTGACTGAGTATCCAAACGAGGTGACGGTTACTTTTTGGCAGTTGCAGCAATACGAGATCAGTATTGGAAGGTACGGGATCCATCGTGGTTGCAAACACTACCTTATTGCACTGGTTTTGCTCAAGGTTCTGCTGCACACCTTTATGAGAAATGAAAGAATCACTCATTAGCGTCACATGGTGCTTTTCTGAAAACCAGCAGGAGAGGGCACCAAAGCTGTCATTAATCACGAGGATGTTTTGATTGTCTGGCAAAGCAAGTTCTTCAACATGATTAATAAGATACTCATCACCAGCATCCCACGCTTGTAGAGTTTCATTACTGCGTTTTGGGAAACGATGAAGTGTTAAGCTTCGCTCGTGAATATTCAGTTCGGTTTTCATAGCTAAATGTAAGTTGATTTAGAAATTAAGTGTTATTGTCGCAAATGATGACGTGTCGAGATACAAAAAGCTGTCAAATTTTACGTGTTCAGTGGTGGTCGCTCTCTAGGCATGTTCATAGCGTCAAGCGCTTTGAAATCAGTTGAACGTAAAATGCATCAATAATGAGAGTGATGTTTGAGTGATACACGTCTGCTTTACTTAGGTATATACTTATGGAATTCGCATCAATGAGGAACGAATATGATCCAAGAAATCATAGAGAAGAAACTACACAGTGAGCTGCAACCAAGCTATCTCAAAGTGATTAATGAGAGCTACATGCATAATGTGCCACCAGGCTCGGAGAGTCACTTCAAAGTGATTGTTGTGAGTGATTCGTTCGCGGGACAGCGTTTGATTGGACGCCATCGCCAAGTTCATCAAATTTTGGCAGATGAGCTAGATAACCACATTCATGCACTAGCTATTCATACATACACTGATGAAGAGTGGAAGCGTGAACAAGATGGCGCTCCTGATAGCCCTATGTGTATGGGTGGCGGTCACTAAAGACGCAAAATATAAAGGTGCAGAGAAAAGGTGGCCAAGGCCATCTTTTTTCGTTTTACATTCTTTAGGGGCATTGATGTGGCACAAATTCTGGTTAAAAAATGTGTTAACAGTGTTTCAACAAATGAATGGAAATTGCAGGATATTTCAGGCGATGAATATGACTTTTCCATAAGATATGTATGGAATATGGCATTTGTGCGATCGGTCAAAGTTATGACTATTCTTTGACCTTTTAGACCTGATTCTACCGAAATAACCCCTCTATTCTAATGATTGGTCATGGCATCAAGTTCCTAAAAAATGCTAGACTACGGCACCTGATAAATCTCGCGTATTCCTTGTGACGAGATTTTTAATAGGATGTTGCGATTTTGATGTTTAAAACAACATCAAAACCGGACACTGATGTCGTGTCTAAAAGTTACGCAATCAAAAGAATCTTTTTCCCGATAAAAGTAGTGCAAGTGCGTATGATTACAATAAAGAAGGGCTTGGATCTTCCTATCGCAGGAACTCCATCCCAGGTGATTAATGATGGTAAGACCATCAAAAAAGTCGCCTTGCTTGGCGAAGAGTACGTTGGCATGCGTCCTACCATGCATGTCCGCGTTGGTGATGAAGTGAAAAAAGCGCAAGTTCTTTTTGAAGATAAAAAGAACCCTGGCGTGAAATTTACTGCACCAGCAGCCGGTAAAGTGATCGAAGTTAACCGTGGCGCTAAACGTGTCCTTCAATCTGTAGTGATTGAAGTGGCAGGTGAAGAGCAGGTGACATTTGATAAGTTCGAAGCCGCTCAACTTTCAGGTCTAGATCGTGAAGTGATCAAGACTCAGTTGGTTGACTCTGGCCTATGGACCGCTTTACGTACTCGTCCGTTTAGCAAGGTTCCTGCAATCGAGTCTTCTACTAAGGCTATTTTCGTAACTGCAATGGATACTAATCCACTAGCAGCTAAGCCTGAGTTGATCATTAATGAGCAACAAGAAGCATTCATTGCTGGTCTAGACATTCTTTCAGCCCTGACAGAAGGCAAGGTTTACGTATGTAAATCTGGCACTAGTTTGCCACGCTCTTCACAGTCTAACGTAGAAGAACACGTCTTCGATGGCCCTCACCCAGCAGGTCTTGCTGGCACCCACATGCATTTCCTATACCCAGTGAATGCAGAAAATGTGGCATGGAGCATCAACTACCAAGACGTTATCGCGTTCGGTAAGCTGTTCCTAACTGGTGAGCTATACACAGATCGTGTTGTGTCTCTAGCTGGTCCAGTTGTGAATAACCCTCGTCTAGTTCGTACCGTAATCGGTGCAAGCTTGGATGACCTAACAGATAATGAGCTGATGCCTGGCGAAGTTCGTGTGATTTCTGGTTCTGTACTGACAGGTACACATGCAACTGGTCCACACGCATATCTTGGCCGTTACCATCAACAGGTTTCTGTATTACGTGAAGGCCGTGAGAAAGAACTATTTGGCTGGGCAATGCCTGGTAAGAATAAGTTCTCGGTAACTCGCTCTTTCCTTGGTCACGTATTCAAAGGTCAGTTGTTCAATATGACAACGACGACCAATGGTAGTGATCGTTCAATGGTTCCAATTGGCAACTACGAACGCGTAATGCCTCTAGATATGGAGCCTACTCTGCTGCTTCGTGATCTATGTGCAGGTGATACAGACAGTGCTCAAGCACTGGGTGCGCTTGAACTGGATGAAGAAGATCTAGCATTGTGTACCTTTGTATGTCCAGGTAAGTACGAGTACGGTACGTTACTTCGTGAATGCCTAGATACTATCGAGAAGGAAGGGTAATTTTCATGGCTCTTAAAAAGTTTCTTGAAGACATCGAGCATCATTTTGAGCCTGGTGGTAAACACGAAAAATGGTTTGCCCTGTACGAAGCTGTAGCAACAGTTTTTTACACTCCAGGTATCGTAACAAGTAAAAGCTCGCACGTTCGTGATAGCGTTGACCTAAAACGTATCATGATCATGGTTTGGTTTGCGGTATTCCCAGCAATGTTCTGGGGTATGTACAACGCAGGTGGCCAAGCTATTGCAGCGCTTAACCACATGTACGCTGGTGATCAACTAGCGACAGTTATCTCTGGTAACTGGCACTACTGGCTAACTGAAATGCTGGGCGGAACGATTGCCGCTGATGCAGGGGTTGGCAGTAAGATGCTACTAGGTGCGACCTACTTCCTACCTATCTACGCAACAGTATTCCTTGTTGGTGGTTTCTGGGAAGTGCTTTTCTGTATGGTGCGTAAGCACGAAGTAAACGAAGGCTTCTTTGTTACTTCTATCTTGTTCGCACTTATCGTTCCACCAACGCTACCTCTATGGCAAGCGGCACTAGGTATCACATTTGGTGTTGTTGTTGCGAAAGAGATCTTCGGTGGTACAGGTCGTAACTTCCTTAACCCTGCACTTGCAGGTCGTGCATTCCTATTCTTCGCTTACCCAGCGCAAATCTCGGGTGACGTAGTATGGACTGCAGCTGACGGCTTCTCTGGTGCAACTGCTCTTAGCCAATGGGCTCAAGGTGGTAACGGTGCTCTAGTTAACACAGTAACTGGTTCTCCTATCACTTGGATGGACGCTTTCATCGGTAACATCCCTGGCTCTATTGGTGAAGTATCGACTCTAGCTCTAATGATCGGTGCAGCGATGATCGTTTACATGCGAATCGCTTCATGGCGCATCATTGCGGGCGTAATGATCGGTATGATTGCAGTATCGACTCTGTTTAACGTGATCGGTTCTGACACTAACCCAATGTTCAACATGCCATGGCACTGGCACCTAGTTCTAGGTGGTTTTGCATTCGGTATGTTCTTCATGGCAACGGACCCAGTATCAGCGTCATTTACTAACAAAGGTAAATGGTGGTACGGCATCCTGATTGGTGCAATGTGTGTGATGATCCGTGTAGTTAACCCGGCGTACCCAGAAGGTATGATGCTGGCGATTCTATTCGCGAACCTATTCGCACCTCTGTTCGACCATGTAGTGATTGAGAAGAACATCAAGCGGAGACTAGCACGCTATGGCAAGTAATAACGACAGCATTAAAAAGACGCTGGGTGTTGTTATCGGGTTGAGCCTTGTTTGTTCAATCATCGTATCAACAGCAGCAGTAGGTCTGCGTGATAAGCAAAAAGCTAACGCTGTCCTAGATAAGCAATCAAAGATCGTTGAAGTTGCAGGCATTGACGCGAACGGTAAGAAAGTACCAGAGCTATTTGCTGAGTACATCGAACCTCGTCTGGTAGACCTTGAAACAGGTAACTTTACTGAGGGTAATGCATCTACGTACGATCAGCGTGAAGCATCAAAAGATGCAGAACGTTCAATCGCATTGACACCAGAAGAAGACGTCGCTGATATCCGTCGTCGTGCGAATACAGCAGTGGTGTACTTAGTAAAAGACCAAGATGAAGTCCAAAAAGTTATCTTGCCTATGCACGGTAAAGGACTATGGTCGATGATGTATGCCTTTGTAGCCGTTGAAACTGATGGTAACACTGTGTCTGCTATTACTTACTACGAGCAAGGTGAAACTCCTGGACTTGGTGGTGAAGTAGAGAACCCTTCATGGCGCGATCAATTCATTGGCAAGAAATTGTACAATGAAGATCATCAGCCAGCGATTAAGGTCGTGAAAGGCGGCGCACCGCAAGGTTCTGAGCACGGTGTTGATGGCCTATCAGGAGCAACGCTCACTAGTAATGGTGTTCAACACACATTTGACTTCTGGTTAGGTGACAAGGGCTTTGGTCCTTTCCTAGCAAAAGTTCGTGACGGAGAACTTAACTAATGTCTAGTGCACAAAACGTTAAAAAGAGCATTCTAGCGCCAGTATTGGATAACAACCCAATCGCGCTACAAGTTCTTGGTGTATGTTCTGCTCTTGCAGTAACAACTAAACTAGAAACAGCTTTTGTAATGACGCTAGCGGTAACATTTGTAACTGCGTTGTCTAACTTCTCTGTTTCATTGATCCGTAACCACATTCCTAACAGTGTGCGTATCATCGTTCAGATGGCAATTATCGCATCGCTAGTAATCGTGGTAGACCAGGTGCTAAAAGCTTACCTATACGATATCTCTAAACAGCTATCTGTATTCGTTGGTCTGATTATCACTAACTGTATAGTAATGGGTCGTGCTGAAGCATTCGCAATGAAGTCTGCGCCAGTACCATCTCTTATTGACGGTATTGGTAACGGTCTAGGTTACGGTTTCGTTCTTATCACTGTAGGTTTCTTCCGTGAGCTATTTGGCTCAGGCAAACTATTTGGCCTAGAAGTTCTACCTCTAGTGAGCAACGGTGGTTGGTACCAGCCTAACGGCCTAATGCTACTAGCACCATCAGCATTCTTCCTAATCGGCTTCCTTATCTGGGTAATCCGTATTCTGAAACCAGAACAAGTAGAAGCGAAGGAGTAAGGACGTCATGGAACATTACATTAGTC
The DNA here is from genome assembly GCF_055393305.1 of Vibrio sp. JCM 18905. NCBI lineage: Bacteria > Pseudomonadati > Pseudomonadota > Gammaproteobacteria > Vibrionales > Vibrionaceae > Vibrio > Vibrio sp. JCM 18905. Next base: position 936,246 of record NZ_AP043880.1, read on the forward strand.
TGTTAGTTAAATCGATTTTCATCGAAAACATGGCTCTGTCTTTCTTCCTGGGTATGTGTACTTTCCTTGCCGTATCTAAGAAGGTTAAGACCTCTTTCGGCCTAGGTGTTGCAGTTGTGGTAGTACTGACTATCGCTGTTCCTGTGAACAACCTAGTATACAACCTAGTTCTGAGAGAGAACGCGTTAGTTGAGGGCGTGGACCTTAGCTTCCTAAACTTCATCACCTTTATCGGTGTAATTGCAGCACTTGTACAGATTCTAGAGATGGTTCTAGACCGTTTCTTCCCACCTTTGTACAACGCGCTAGGCATCTTCCTACCGCTGATCACAGTAAACTGTGCAATCTTCGGTGGTGTATCTTTCATGGTACAACGTGACTACAACTTTGCTGAATCTATCGTTTACGGTTTCGGCTCTGGTGTGGGCTGGATGCTAGCAATCGTTGCTCTTGCAGGTATCCGTGAGAAGATGAAGTACTCTGACGTACCTCCAGGTCTACGTGGTCTTGGTATCACATTTATCACTGTAGGTCTTATGGCGTTAGGCTTTATGTCTTTCTCTGGTGTTCAACTGTAAGTCGGGTAAACCGCAACAATTAAGGAATAGTCAATGGACATTATTCTTGGTGTAGTGATGTTTACTCTGATCGTACTTGCACTAGTACTAGTGATTCTTTTCGCTAAGTCTAAGCTTGTACCAACAGGTGACATTACAATTTCTGTGAACGATGACCCTTCTCTGGCGATCGTTACACAACCAGGTGGTAAGCTACTGAGTGCTCTAGCCGGTGCTGGCGTATTCGTATCTTCTGCTTGTGGTGGCGGTGGCTCATGTGGTCAGTGTCGCGTAAAAGTTAAATCAGGTGGCGGCGACATCCTACCAACCGAGCTTGACCATATTACTAAAGGTGAAGCGCGTGAAGGTGAGCGTCTAGCGTGTCAGGTTGCTATGAAAACTGACATGGACATCGAGCTTCCTGAAGAAATCTTCGGCGTTAAGAAGTGGGAATGTACCGTTATCTCTAACGATAACAAAGCGACATTCATCAAAGAGCTTAAGCTACAAATTCCAGATGGCGAATCAGTACCTTTCCGTGCTGGTGGTTACATCCAGATTGAAGCACCTGCTCACCACGTGAAATACGCAGACTACGATATTCCTGAGGAATACCGTGAAGACTGGGAGAAGTTCAACCTTTTCCGTTACGAGTCTAAAGTTAACGAAGAGACAATCCGTGCATACTCAATGGCTAACTACCCAGAAGAGCACGGTATCATCATGCTTAACGTTCGTATCGCGACTCCGCCGCCGAACAACCCAGACGTACCACCAGGCATCATGTCTTCGTACATCTGGTCTCTAAAAGAAGGCGACAAGTGTACTATTTCTGGTCCATTTGGTGAGTTCTTTGCGAAAGATACAGATGCAGAAATGGTATTCGTTGGTGGTGGTGCTGGTATGGCTCCAATGCGCTCACACATCTTCGACCAACTTAAGCGTCTGCACTCTAAGCGTAAGATGTCTTTCTGGTACGGCGCACGTTCTAAGCGTGAAATGTTCTACGTAGAAGACTTCGATATGCTACAAGCTGAGAATGACAACTTCGTATGGCACTGTGCACTGTCTGATCCACTTCCAGAAGATAACTGGGATGGTTACACTGGCTTTATTCACAACGTTCTTTACGAGAACTACCTACGTGATCACGAAGCGCCAGAAGACTGTGAATACTACATGTGTGGTCCACCTATGATGAACGCTGCTGTTATCGGCATGCTAAAAGATCTAGGTGTAGAGGATGAAAACATCCTACTAGATGACTTCGGTGGTTAATCCCTCCAAGTGATTGAATCTATGGCTAGCTCTCTAAGAGCTAGCCATTATTTTTTGTAGAAGTAAAAATAATATTCAACAGTTGATATAGGTAATTGGATTTAAGTAATCGGTCCCATTCCCCATATCAATTCAACAACATTGGGAGTTAACAAGTGAAAACGTGGCTTGTTGCATTCGCTTCTCTATTGATTTTGGCTGGCTGTGAGCAGCCAGCAGATCAAATTCATCTAAGTGGCCCTACCATGGGGACTTCTTATAACATCAAATATATCGAGCAAGATGGTATTCCAACGCCAAAAGCGATGCAGACGGAAATTGATCGCTTATTGGAAGAGGTTAATGACCAAATGTCGACCTACCGTGATGATTCAGAGTTAAGTCGTTTTAACCAGCATCAAACGAGCGAGCCATTTACTGTATCGACACAAACAGCAACTGTAGTCAAAGAAGCAATTCGCCTTAACGGTCTTACTTTAGGTGCGTTGGATGTGACAGTCGGTCCTTTAGTTAACCTGTGGGGCTTTGGCCCAGAAGCTCGCCCTGATGTCGTTCCTACAGATGAAGAGCTAGCGGCACGCAAAGCCAATACTGGCATTCATCATCTATCTGTTGATGGCAATAAATTGTCCAAAGATATTCCTAACTTGTATGTCGATTTATCAACTATTGCTAAAGGTTGGGGGGTTGACGTGGTTGCTGACTACCTTCAATCTGAAGGGGTTCATAACTTCATGGTAGAAGTGGGCGGCGAAATGCGCCTCAAAGGCGTGAATCGTGAAGGCGTGCCGTGGCGCATTGCGATTGAAAAGCCGACTATTGATGAGCGCTCAATTCAAGAAATTATTGAGCCAGGGGACATGGCAATTGCAACAAGTGGTGACTATCGTAATTACTTTGAGAGTAATGGTGTGAGATACTCTCATATTATTAATCCAAGAACAGGCAAACCTATTCATCATAAAGTGGTGTCTGTAACGGTATTAGATAAATCGTCGATGACTGCTGATGGTCTTGCAACTGGTCTTATGGTGCTAGGTGAAGACAAAGGCATGGCAATTGCGAACGAAAATAATATTCCTGTTTTCATGATTGTGAAGACGGAAAATGGTTTTAAAGAGCTGGCTTCGGAAGCATACAAGCCGTTCATGAAGAAATAACAACAGAAGTGAGCATGTTCTTATGAGTACATTTCTAATTACGTTTGCAGTTTTTGTTGCGGTAATCGCAGCGATGGCTGTTGGCTACATCTTCCAGAAGAAAGTAGTGAAGGGTAGTTGTGGCGGTCTTGGTGCAGTAGGTATTGAGAAAGTATGTAACTGTCCAGAACCATGTGACGCGCGTAAGAAACGTGAAGCACGTGAAGCGGCGCGAGCTGAGAAATTGGCTGCATGGGAAAAAGATCGAATTGCTTAAGTATCGGTCATCCAAAGAGTAATACAAAATAACCCAGCTAAAGCTGGGTTTTTTTATATTTCTCGCTCTACTTCTCTGAGAGTTTATACTTTGCTTGCTACGTTTAATCTAGGATGACCGGAAGCTTAAGTCGGTGCAGACTTCACAGCCAAGTCATTTCCCTTTAATCACCGTACTTAACTGTTATTTGGTTATATACTCAAACTAAAGCGCGTCAACTTAGGAGGAAATATGGAAATGCATCAACACGGTATGGCTGAATTGTTTCAACAACTAGGCCTCGGCAGCTCTCCTCAAGAGATAAAGGACTTTATTAACGAACATCGGCACAAAAGAGCTTCAGCCCCTCTGCATGAAGCCAGCTTTTGGACAAGTTCGCAAGCCACATTTCTCAAACAAGCCATTGAAGAAGACGCAGACTGGGCAGAGTTGGTCGATCAGCTTGATGTGATGTTACGAGATTAAAGCACGTTTACAAACTCTCATTTCTATCAAGGCAGATTTAATTTATACTGTTTTTTTGAACAGTATTTGATGGCTATGTCAGACCGAATTAGAAAAATCATTCACGTCGATATGGATTGTTTTTATGCTGCCGTTGAGATGAGAGATAATCCTAGTTACCGTGGCATTGCACTCGCCGTTGGCGGTCATGAAAAACAGCGTGGCGTGATTAGCACCTGTAATTATGAGGCGCGCAAATATGGCGTTCGTAGTGCAATGTCAACGGCGCGAGCATTGCAACTCTGCCCCCATTTACTAGTCGTTCCCGGTCGAATGCACGTGTACAAACAAGTCTCTCTGCAGATTCGTGCTATTTTTGAGCGTTATACGCCTATCATTGAACCTCTATCATTAGATGAAGCATACCTCGATGTTACGGACTCGACAGCTTGTCGTGGCTCCGCAACGTTGATCGCAGAGTCTATTCGACGCGACATTTGGAATGAGCTTGGGCTGACGGCATCGGCGGGCATTGCACCGATTAAGTTTCTTGCCAAAGTCGCCTCTGATATGAATAAACCCAACGGTCAGTTTGTTATCCCGCCAGATAAGGTCCAGGAAGTTATCGATACACTTCCGCTGGAAAACATTCCTGGTGTTGGGAAGGTGAGTCTTGAGAAGCTACATCAAGCGGGCTTTTATCGATGTGAGGATATTAAAAACAGCGACTATCGTGAATTGCTGAGACAGTTTGGTCGTCAGGGGGCCTCTTTATGGCAGCGTAGCCATGGAATTGATAATCGAGAGGTCGTCGTTGAGCGAGAGAGAAAATCCGTCGGTGTGGAACGAACATTCAGCCAGAATATCTCGAGCTATGATGAATGTTGGCAAGTGATCGAGGATAAACTTTATCCTGAACTCGAGAAACGCTTAGAGCGTGCAAGCCCAGATAAATCGATTATTAAACAAGGTATTAAAGTTAAATTTGCCGACTTTCAACTGACAACAATTGAGCATATCCATCCGCAATTAGAGCTTGAGGACTTCAAGATCTTGCTAAGAGATATTCTTAAGCGCCAAAACGGACGGGAAATACGCCTTTTAGGCTTGAACGTGATGCTCAAGCCCGAGAACCAAGCGCGTCAATTGAGCTTTTTCTAGGCTCTTACTGCTTCTACCTGATCTAATACTTGCTCAAAGCTTGTGTTGGCCATCGCACCATAACCTGACAGTTTTGAAGCTTTTAGCTGGCTAATTAAAGGGGTACTAATGCCACACAAGAAGCGGGCGACAGCATCATTGCTGATAGCTGAAGGGGAGAGCTGAATAAATTCCTGCACCCACATTGCTACTTGAGGTGGCTCAATATCCTCACTTTGTGGTGTTGGGAACGAAGCGACTTGACCACGACACACGGAGCAGTGACCACATTGCTTTGGTGCATTGTGATCAGCAAAGTAGTTCGCCAATTGTGAGCTCAAACAGTGCTCTGACTGGAACAAGCGCAGCATGGTGTGAATTCTTTCGATATCTTTGCTTTCTTTGGATTGGAACAGTTCATACAGTTGTTGGATTAAAACATCAGAACTCTGTGTGGTTGGCAAAACAGAGTACACGTCGGTCAGTTGTTTGCTCTCTAGCTCTATCCAACCATTCTGGTGAAAATAGTCGAGGGCTGCGACAACTCGGTTGCGTTCCGATTGATAGTTCATCCATAACGCTTCTAGGTCAACTTGGCACCACACTTTTGCTTTTTGCGAACAGGAGAAAATAGCCTCCACGAATTGACGTCGCTCGCCTTGAAATTGATTCACAATAAATTGCTGATCGTGCAAAAACTTAAAGCGATATTCCGCAAAGTAACTGTATTTTGCTTCAATGAGTTGATGTAGCTCCAAATAAACCAACAAGGTTTTGAGTGGCAATTGGCGGATATTACTTTCACGCGATAAACGCAGTGGCACTACCTCCCATTGTGGAGCATGTTCTTTCGCTTGCTCGACTACATAGTTAATCGAGGTTAGTTCAGGTGTGTCACCATAGACAAAGTTCTCCAACACCGTTAAGCCGGACGTATTGCCCAGCAGAATGCACTCAGAATGTTGCCCGTCCCTGCCTGCACGTCCAATCTCTTGTGCGTAGTTCTCGATCGATTTGGGTAAGTCGAAGTGAATGACGCGGCGGATATCAGATTTATCGACCCCCATACCAAATGCAATCGTGGCAACAATACAGTCAATTTGGCTATCCATAAACTGCTGTTGGATTTGTTCACGGATGTCGCTTTTCATACCTGCATGGTACGCGTGAGCATTAATGCCAATATGGATTAGTGATTTTGCTACTTGCTCTGCTGTCTGCTGTTGTGTCACGTATACGATAGTTGGAAGCTTAGGAGAAGAGGCGATGAGCTCACTTAGCTTTTCTTGTTTCGTTGCTTCCTCGCACGGGATCACCGAGATATCCAGATTGGGGCGGTAGAAGCCTGTAACGGTAATATGTTCACTGGCAATATCGAACTTTTGTTTCATGTCTTCAATAACTGCGGGCGTTGCTGTTGCAGTGAGAAGCAAAGATTGTGGAATGTTCAGTTCACGTTGATATTGCGGTAGCTTGAGATAATCAGGGCGGAAGTTATGTCCCCATTCGGAAATACAGTGCGCTTCATCAACCACCATCAAAGAGATCGGCACTTGGCGAATGAACTCACGAAAACGCTCGTTCTTTAGGCGCTCAACAGAAATCATCAATATTTTGATCTGTCCATTTTTTACCCCTGCCATGACGCGTTGTGACTCTTCTCTGCTTTGACTGCTATCGATAGAAGCGGCTGGGATCCCTTTACTTTGCAAAAAGTTCAGCTGATCTTTCATTAGCGCCAACAACGGCGAGATCACCAACGTAAGATTGGGCAATACGGTTGCTGGCAATTGGTAACAGAGAGACTTACCCGAACCCGTAGGAAAGATGGCCGCAGCAGAGTAACCATTCATAACCGCTTCAATAACAGGTTGTTGACCTTGGCGTAATGAGTCAAAACCAAATACGGATTGAAGTGTTTGATGCAGCGAGTCACTTTGCATAATAGGGAAACCTTTCTTTGATGGTAAACTTAGGTACATTAACACACCCTGAGTGCCAAACGCGCGTCCTAAAAGTATGAACAAAGCTGACTTAGTCCAAATTATCATCCAACATCTGGAAGAAAAACTTCAAGTGGCCCATGCATCTGCTCAGCGAGCCATTGATGCCGCGACAGATGAAGAAACTGTTCCCGAGCATAAGTACGATACGTTAGCACTTGAAGCTGCGTATCTTGCTCATGGACAAGCTATGCGAATCCAAGAGAGTGAAGACGAGCTGCGTCAATATCGCGCTCTAGTGACTCGCGACTTTAAAGGCGCACCTGTTGGTGTAGGTGCTTACGTCGTTCTCGCAGATGAGAATTTGCTTGAAAAGCACTTCTTTGTAGGCCCTTGCTCTGGTGGTCTGACTGTTAAATATCAGGCTCAAGAAGTCTTTGTCTTAACAGCAAAATCTCCTCTTGGTCGAGCGTTATTCGGGAAAGAAGAAGGCGATGAGATTGATGTGAAAATAGGAGATAAAACAACTTGTTACGAAGTCGTGACGGTTTGCTGACATCTCATGTATCACTCAGTGTTATGTTTAATACGAGTAATGTTAAATAAAAGAGAATGACATGAAAAAGCTTTTTACACTCTCATTGCTGATGGTCAGTGCTACTGGTTATGCAGCGCAGTGTCGTGTGGACATCAATAATGAAGTCCGTATGGATGGGCAAAGCTTGGAAATTCGCCAAACGACAGGTGATAAAGCTGTCGTGGATGAGGATAACAACCTCTTCATCAAAGGTGAGCTAATTGAACTCAATGCCGACCAAAAAGCGGCAGTTGAAGACTATCGCGAAAAAATGAACGCGTATATTCCACAAGCAAAGCAGTTGGCGAGTGATGGTTTAGCGCTTGCAAATGACATCATCGATGATGTCGCGGAAAGCCTAGACGCACCTGGCGCGTTTGATAACGTCAAAGTCGCAGTACAGGACTTTTTCGCTGATGTTGAATCACGTTACTACAAAGATGGTGATTTCATTCTACCAGCGGAAAGCTTTGAGTCCATGACACAAGGGTGGACTGAAGACTTTGCAAAAGCACAAGAGATCTTCAATAAAGAGTTTTTAACGAGTTCGTTGGATGCTTTATCGAAAAAAATGAAGGAAGAGGGGGGAATAAACCTCACTGCATTATCGGAGAGTATGGCTGAACTCAGCGCGAAAGTAGAAGAGCGTTTAGCTGAGCATTCGAAAGAGGTAGAGCAACAAGCAGAAGACTTGTGCGACTCGTTGGATGACATGGCAGGGCAAGAAGACGATTTGTTGAAGAAAATCCCTGAGCTAAAAGATTACCGAGTATTTACGATTTAATTACCCTTCAAAAAGTAGAACTCAATGGTATAAAGAGAGAGCACAATTGTGCTCTCTTTTCGTTTTTACATACTTGAACAAGTAATGAAAGCAAGACGATGTTATTCGTTTGCTCATTAACAACTTACTGCGCGTTCATCTGAGTGAGTTTATCGCCGACAGGTTTTGAGAAGTTAAAACCATCGTGCTGATCCCAGTTGATAGACCACGTCATTACCCCTGCATAATTCGGGTAATTGAACGCTGGCTTAACGGTGCCACATGAAGTGCCTTTGGTTAAACAATCTAGTGCGCTGATAATATTCTGTGTCGGAGCCTGACCTGAATTTGCCGAGCTAGGACCTGAAGGTAAGCCGATTGCGACTTGATCATCACGTAGTGGTGCAAACTGAGTGCCGTCGGCCAATTCAAAGCCTTCGATCAGCATTTTAGATTGCGCTACCATCATATCCACAGAGCCTTCTGGTGCACTGCCTGGCAGATATGGGTTTGGCAAACCACCGTTGTTATATAGCTGGACGTGAAGTAGGTCGAGCGTGCTGCGTGTCTCGTTAATCACAGGAATGTAAGCTCCCCAAATACCGCTGTAAGCCACATAGCCGCCTTGAACATAAGGATGCTCAGGTGCCATGGTTAGGTACATATCGCCACCCATGTTTTGCTCTATTTGAAGCAAAGCACGACCAAGGCGAGCTTGAATTTGCGAGCCATGAACCAAGTTAGATCCACTCTCTAAATCCACATCAAGACCATCAAAGCCCCACTCAGCGATAAGACCTGTTAGGCTAGAGACAAAGTTGGCTTCGTCTTGATCGGTATTCAGCGTAATCGTGCCTTCTGCGCCGCCAAGAGAGAGAACAAACTTCTTACCTTTAGCTTGAAGCGCTGCCATGTCTTGTTTGAACTGTGCTGGGTCGAGCGCTGGACAATCGCTGTAAATATCGCCTGAATATAGATTAAAGTGCACGGTACCATCACTGTTGCGGTCATTTTCGGCAAAGGCAATATCAATCACATCCCACGCATCAGCCATATCTGCTAGACGAATTGGACAGCCAGCCCCATTTACAAAATTGTGCCAGTAACCGATGAGTTTGTGACGTTTCTCTGCTTGCTCAACCACCGTTATTGCTGCTGCGTCAGACAATGCATTGCTTCCTGACAAATCCACAGCTTGGGCGCTAACTGTAAAGTTACCAAGTGCAGTTGGTGTCCAGTTGGCTGTGTAAGGTGCCGTGGTATCGGTTGCAACAATAGAGCCGTTGATCATGAAATCAACGTGCTTAATGCCTGAAGTTAAAGACGTTGCATCTGCACTTAATGCGAGGTTTTTGCCTAAGCCGACGGTTTGACCGCTGCTTGGTGAAGTCAGTGAGACGACCAAATCTTTATCGCTGACTTCCACACCAACCAAGGACTCTGACGTGTTGTTATCATTATCGGTTGCGACGGCTTTAAGCTGGTTAGCGCCAATAAGTGTGGCGTTCCAAGTAACGGAATATGGTGCTTGAGTGGTGACCCCTAAGCTGGTGTTGTTCGCAAAAAACTCAACTTGCGTGACTGTGCCATCAGCATCGCTTGCGTTAGCCGTGATTTCGTTATTGCTGCCAGCGAGCACGACTTGTCCATCCGTTGGTGCCGTAATGGTAACTTGCGGTGGCGTCGAACAAGCACCTAGGCCACTCCAGGCATCTTGCCAGTATAGCCCTTCACCTGGTTCGTAAGCCCATGTCGCATCCGAGGAACACCAACCCGCAACGTCACAACGATATTTTTGGTTGAGGTGAGAAACTAGGTCGCCAACTTGATAACTCGTGCCCGCCGCGTAAGGCACTGCATCTGCACATCCGCCCGTCCCTGTTTCTGAATTACTAACAACAAGCGTTACTTCTTGGCTCATGGTTGCGAGGTTTGTGTCATCAGTCGCTTGTGCTTTAAACGAATGTGTACCAGCACTCGCGGTCCATTGATATTCGTAAGGTACGCTGGTATCAATCGCGACGGATTGATTGTTCACGAAGAACTCAACTTGTGTGACCACACCATCAATATCATCAGCTTGAGCGGCCACCGTGAGGTTCCCACCCACGTTAAGCGCTTCCGTTCCCGATGGGCTTGTCAGTGAAATGCTAGGTGGTGGCAACTCGACTTGTGGTTGAACTTGGATAGAAATCGTCGTGGTGGTAACGGCTCCCTCATTATCGGTCGCAATCGCGGTCAATTGCGAGACACCTTCAATAGCGGTCCAAGATGCTTCGAATGGTGCTTGAGTTACCACAGCAACCGTTTGGTTGCCTGCAACAAACTCAACTTGTGCGATTTGGCCATCTTCGTCGGCTGCGTTGGCTAGCAAGGTGATCGCACTGCCTTCGGGAATTTGTGCGTTGTTTGTTGGAGAGGAGAATGACACTGTTGGCTCTAGGTTGTTGCTTCCACCATCACATTGCCCTAACGCTTTCCATGCCTCCCAAGCCCCTGAATTGGTAACAGGGTCATTGCCTTGCGTCCAATACGCGGCCTCGTAAGCGGCTCCTTGCGTTTTTACTAAAGTGCCCGATGTATAAGTCGCAGTGCTGTCCCAGTCGGGTAGGCTTTGGCAGTTATAGGCTTGAGCTTGATAGCTGATGCTGAGTGCTGCAACCATCGCTCCGTGAAGTAGAGTGACCTTCATTTTCCTCTCCTTGAGTCATGGATATAAATGAGAACAGAGTAATAACTAGCTGATAAATAGACATAAGGGGGAAAAAGCGAAGCACAATATTCTGCTTTTCGACACAGTATCACGAGGAACTATTCGTTCCTTACACCAAAGCTCATTATTTTTCGGCTCACTTCACGATGGGAGAATCACAAATTCTAGGCGTGTGAAAAAGACAAAAGTCGCCAGGTCTTAGAATGATGAATGTGAGATGTACGTTAAAATTTACAAGCTGAATGACTGTGAATTGTTTCAACTGTCGAGTATTTAACCGGAGTGCTCTTGTTGAATAGTGAATATTGCTATAGTGTACTAGTTAGCTAGTTCAATGATATTTTGTGTGAGTAGTATGACACAGCAAACCTCTTCTCAGCCTCGTGAGCATTTTGGCTCTCGTCTCGGATTCATCTTAGCGGCTGCAGGTGCCGCAGTTGGCCTTGGCAATATTTGGGGCTTTCCAACCCAAGCTGCCAGTAATGGCGGCGGTGCTTTCCTGTTGGTTTATTTGGTGATGATTCTTATCGTCGCATTTCCTATGCTGGTGGTTGAAATGGCGATTGGTCGTCATGGTCAAGCCAACCCGGTAGATAGTATGCGTTCGCTTACCAATCATCCGGTAGGTAAAAAGCTCGGCGGTATTGTGGGCTGGATAGGTTTAAGCGTACCAAGCGCTGTTTTAGCGTTTTACTCTATTGTCGGTGGTTGGTTGATCTGCTTTTTACTGGGTGCAATCACAGATCTAATGGGGTTAGAAGCCGCAACTCAATGGCTAAAGGGCTTTAGCGTTGAACGTAACTTGTTCGGAACCATTACTTTTTATGTGCTAACGATTCTCATCGTACAAGGTGGCGTAAAACAAGGTATTGAGAAGTGGTCCACACGTTTGATGCCAGCATTGTTTGTTTTGTTTGCTCTACTGTTTGTTTACATCATGACGCAAAGCGGTGCGATGGAAGGGCTAAAGCATTACTTGGTACCGGATTTCGAAAAGGTATGGGACCGCAAGTTGATTCTTGCTGCAATGGGGCAGGGCTTCTTCTCGCTTACGATCGGTGGCTGTTCAATGCTGATTTATGGCTCTTACTTGAGTAAGAAAGAGAACCTACCAAAGATGGCGATGAACGTGACCATGGTAGATACTGCCGTTGCTTTCATTGCAGGGTTAGTGGTGATGCCAGCGATGTTTGTTGCGATGCAAAAAGGCGTTCAAATCTATGCTGAAGATGGCTCTCTATTAAGCTCTGATACGTTGGTATTTACCGTTTTGCCATTGATGTTTGATAGCTTAGGTTTGCTTGGTCAATTGTTCTCTATTGTGTTCTTCTTATTACTGACGATTGCGGCGCTAACGTCTTCCATTTCAATGTTAGAGTGTCCAGTGGCGTTAGTGAGTGAGCGTTTCAACACCAAGCGTAGCGCAACGAGCTGGGTTTTAGGTGGTCTCATTGCCTTGTTCAGTGTGGTGATTGTTTATAATTTTGGTGCTCTGTTTGGTATGGTCGCGACGGTTGCTACTCAGTATCTACAACCAACCGCTGCGCTCTTATTCTGCTTATTTGGTGGTTGGGTATGGAATCGCAACTCAAAAATCAAAGAGCTTGAGCAAGGTTGCCCGGAGTTTACGCAAGGTTGGTTTGGTAAGTTATGGCCTGCGTATGTGAAGTTTGTATGTCCAATTCTTGTGGCTACGGTCATCTGGGCTTCATTCGGCTAATCGAAACGTCTATTGGACAAAAGAGAAGGGCTTGATGAGTGCTCATCAAGCCCTTTTTCATGTTGGTTATTCCCAGTTTCAGTTACCCGCGGTGATTGCAGCGGGTTAACGGAATTGTCCTGCTTCTGGAAGAAAGTCAAAACCAGCAGAAGCCAGTTTTGCTTCTAGTGCTGTGCGATCGATATCGAAGAAAGCTACCAGTTTATCTAAGTCACCACCGAAGTCGTCGCGTAGCTTCATATTTACAATGCTCATGAGCATGACAGGATCCATGGATTCAAAGTTAGCTAGATTCATTACTTATCCTCAAAATCTGAAATCAGTAGGTTTGCCGCAGCAAATGCCGCTTTTTCACGCACTTCTTTAGGCAGAGACTCATCCGCCGCAACATCGTTCAGCGCTTTAACAGCACATGAAATTGCTTGGGGAATGTAAGCTTGATCGCCACTACCAATTTGAGCATAAAGCTCACGAACCAGTTCACAACAGCCGTATACTTGCATGTTTTCTTTCCACTAAATGATAACTTATCTCAATATACACACAGCAGATTTGAAACTCAAAGTGCAGAGTTGTTTTGGCTCAAGTTGAGGAGTTGCTTGAGCGAGATTTAATCACTGCACTTGTACTTCTAACTGCTGAGTGACTTCTGGTGAAAGCTGAAGCTGTTTTGCCAGTTCTTGCAAATACGCTTTTTCCATGAAGTTTTGCTCATCAGCAACAATCAAAGACGCGAGATAAATTTCTGACGCTTGTTGAGGAGAGGTCGCCTGATTAGCAATTTCAGCAGGATCGAGCGGTTTGTTTAGTTCTTGCTGAACGAGTTGACGTACGTGCTCATCTGCGCCCATATCCGCGAGGGCTTGCTCGATGCGGGCCATTTCCTCTTCATCGACATGGCCATCGGCTTTTGCGGCTCCAATCATTGCTTTTAAAATTAGTACACTGTGTTTGCTGTCATCGGGGTCAAAGGTCTCATGAACACCTTGACCGGACTGTTTGGCTTGCCAGTCGTTATAAACTTTGTAGGCTAATGCTCCAAGCGCAGCAGCGCCACCGACTTTTAATGCGCCCGAGCCTATTTTCTTGGTCATTTTTTTACTTTTCTTCGAGCCCATCAGCATACCGATAAGGCCTCCGCCAACGGCACCTGCTCCTAGCGTTTTCAGGCTACTTGAGTTTGATGAGGATTTGATGTTGTTAGTTTGTTTACCTAACGCATCAGCCCCTTGCTTGAGTAAGTCTGATTTGAGTGCTTGGTTTAGAAGACTTTTTAAATCCATAACTGACCTCCTTTAGATGATGAAATCAGTTTAATAGCAAGAAGCTGAACCAAAGATTAACAAAGTGAATAGATCTAAAGGGGAGTAGTAAGGTTGCCCAGTAATAAAAAAGGGTTGACCGAAGTCAACCCTTTCTAATTATTTGAAATTACTTCAAATGCGAACTCGTCGAGCGCTTACTTTAGTTGAGCTTTTACGTGCTCGATAATATCAGTCATTGCGACTGGCGTTTTCTCACCAGTAGCACGGTTCTTGTATTCGAAGTTGCCTTCTTTCATCGAGCGGTCACCGATAATAATGGTATGCGGTACACCAATAAGCTCCATATCAGAGAACATTACACCTGGGCGTTCTTTACGATCATCAAATAGTACTTCGATGCCCATTGCCGTTAGCTCAGCGTACAACTTCTCAGCGGCTTCTTTTACTTCTTCTGACTTGTGCATGTTCATTGGAACGATCGCAACCTGGAATGGTGCGATTGCATCTGGCCAGATGATGCCGTATTTGTCATGGTTTTGCTCAATAGCAGCCGCTACGACGCGAGTGATACCGATGCCGTAACAGCCCATTTCTAGGATGACGTTCTTACCATCAGGACCAAGTACACCACAGTTCATCGCTGCGGAGTAAGCGTTGCCAAGTTGGAAGATATGGCCAACTTCGATACCACGCTTAAGCTGGATAATGCCTTTACCACATGGGCTTGGATCGCCTTCAACCACGTTGCGTAGGTCTTCAACTTGACCAAGCTCTGCGTCACGACCCCAGTTAATGCCGAAGTAGTGTTTGCCATCGATGTTCGCACCCGCACCGAAATCACTCATTACCGCTACGCTGCGGTCAACGATGAACGGCAGTTTAAGACCAACAGGGCCTAGAGAACCAGGACCAGCACCGATAAGCTCACGAATTTCTTCTTCAGATGCCATTTCCAGTGGAGCTGCTACTTGAGGAAGGTTCTCTGCTTTCACTTCGTTCAGTTCATGATCGCCACGAATGATAAGCGCGATGATTGGTGCATCAACTTCGTCAGACGCTTTCACAAACAAAGTTTTCACTGTTTTTTCAATTGGCAGCTCGAACTGTTCAACCAATTCAGCGATTGTTTTTGCGTTTGGCGTATCTACCAACGTCATTTCTTGCGTTGGTGCCGCTGCTTCAGAGGCTGGAGCTAGTGCTTCTGCTTTTTCGATGTTTGCCGCGTAATCTGACTCGGTAGAGAATGCGATGATGTCTTCGCCACTTTCAGCCAATACGTGGAACTCTTGAGAGCCGCTACCACCGATAGCACCGCTATCTGCTAGTACAGGACGGTAATCCAGACCCATGCGATCGAATGCTTTGCAGTAAGCATCGTGCATTGCGTCGTATGACTTTTGTAGGCCGTCTTTATCAATGTCAAAGCTGTACGCATCCATCATTGAGAATTCACGTGAACGCATTACACCGAAGCGTGGACGACGTTCGTCACGGAATTTGGTTTGGATTTGGTACAGGTTTAGCGGAAGCTGTTTGTAAGAGCTCACTTCATTGCGAACAAGGCTAGTGATCACTTCTTCAGCGGTTGGGCTAAGTACAAACGGACGAACATGACGGTCAGTAAAGCGAAGTAGCTCAGGGCCCATCTTTTCGCTGCGGCCTGTCTCTTCCCATAGTTCAAACGGCTGAACAACGGGCATCAAAGTTTCGACTGCGCCTGCATTGTCGATTTCTTGACGAACGATGTTTTCGACTTTACGCAGTACACGTAGACCAGTAGGTAGCCAGGTGTATAAACCTGAAGCCAGCTTACGGATCATACCTGCACGTAGCATGAGCTGGTGGCTCACTACTTCTGCGTCGTTTGGAGTCTCCTTCAGAGTAGAAAGAAGATAATTACTGGTACGCATTAAATTTATCCGTTTATTTAAGTTAGATACTCAAGCTTGAATAAGCAGGAGTATGGGAGTTCCCTAAAGGGAAATTTGTTAGCCGTCTATAATATCAGCCAATTGCGTTTGTCAAAAGCTTTCAATAGCGGTAACCGTTATTAAGTTGCTTGTTGCTGTGAACTTTACGTTCAAGTCGAACAAATTTACCGCATATTCTTTGTCGTCCGGCTTGTTTTTCTTGTATGCAGGACGAGGATCTTGAGCCAGAACTTGTTCAATGACTGATCTTACATAGTCAGTATCGGATCGATTTTCTATCGTTGCTAATGCTTGAGCAGAAAAGTTGACTTGTGACTTTTCTGGTTCTTGGTCTGCGTATCCGCCTTGTGCTTCTGGAATAGAATCTGAATAGGGTATATAGGGCTTAATGTCCACAATCGGTGTGCCATCTACGAGATCTACACTGCCTAAATCAAGATAGATTTGATCGCCTTGCTTAGTGACTCCTTTTACTTCAACGGCTGACATTCCGATTCCGTTTGGGCGGAAAGTCGAGCGTGAGGCAAAGACACCTATTCGTTCATTGCCGCCTAGTCGTGGCGGACGGACGGTTGGCTTCCAACCTGCTCCCAAATTCTGATCAAACAAAAATAACAGCCAAACGTGAGAGAACTGTTCTAGCCCGCGTACTGCTTCGGGGCTATTCGCTGCACCTAACAGTTTTACGCGTGCTTTCGCAGTTGGAACTAAGCGAGGCTGGCGCGGTACTGCAAACTTTTCTTTGTACGGTGTCTCAATGACACCGATGGGTTCAATGGAATACATGGTGGACGTCTTTAAGAATTCATTGAGATGAAAAGTATCACAAATTTCTCTTGCTTTTCTTGTTGATAATGATTATTAATTATAACGTTATAACATAACATTTCGGTTAAGAGGAAAAGTATTATGAAACCAGGAATCCACCCTGAATATCGTCCAGTGGTGTTCCACGACACCAGCGTAGATGAATACTTCGTTGTTGGTTCTACGTTGAAAACAGAGAGAACCATCGAATGGAAAGATGGCAAAACCTACCCTTACTTTACGTTAGATGTGTCGTCAGCCTCCCATCCGTACTACACCGGTAAACAGCGAGTGGTTCAAACAGAAGGTCGTATTGCGAACTTCAACCGTCGTTTTGGTCAATTTAAGAGCGAAAAGGAATAAATCATGAAGGTAGTGAAATCATTAAAAAGTGCAAAAAGTCGTCATCCGGATTGCCAGATCGTAAAACGAAGAGGGCGTCTATATGTCATTTGTAAGGCGAATCCGAGGTTTAAAGCAGTGCAGAAGTAATCGTTCTGCATATTTCTGGTTTATGGTTTTGTTTAATTGATAATTTTGACTTAACTGTTTTGCATGGATGAAATATCTACGTTTTTGTTTGTTATTGGTTATAAAACTCTCTAATGGTCACAGTTTGTAACATTTAGGGCTTTTCTTTAACCTTCTACTCAAGTACCCTTCGCTCGCTTTTTTGACATTTTTGTCACATTTGCACAGGAATAAAAACAAGGAGGGAACAGATGAGTTCATCTGATTCAATTAAACAAAACTCGCCTAAGAAGCCGCTGTTTACGCGCTTTTTGGATACTGTCGAATATTTGGGGAACTTATTACCTCACCCGATCACACTATTTGCCATTTTCTGTTTAGCCATTCTGGTGATGTCGGGCATTGCAGGATACTTCGAAGTTTCCGTTGTAGACCCTCGTCCTGAGGGCGCAAAAGGTCGTGCCGCAGATGGCATGATTCATGTCGTCAGCTTACTTAACGCTGATGGACTCGAACTTATCGTTACTAACTTAGTGAAAAACTTTGTTGGCTTTGCACCTTTAGGCACGGTTTTGGTTGCGATGTTGGGTGTTGCTATTGCTGAGTACTCTGGTTTGCTATCTGCAGCCATGCGTGGCTTGGTCATGGGCGCATCTCAACGCATGGTAACAGTGACTGTTGTTTTCGCTGGTATCATTTCAAATACGGCATCAGAGCTGGGGTATGTGGTACTTATTCCACTGGCAGCAATGCTGTTCCATTCTCTAGGTCGTCACCCACTTGCAGGCCTCGCTGCGGCATTCGCTGGTGTATCTGGTGGTTATTCAGCAAACCTACTTATCGGCACGGTTGACCCGCTACTGTCAGGTATTACTGAAACAGCAGCGCAAATGATTGACCCAACTTACACTGTTGGTCCAGAAGTTAACTGGTACTTCATGTTTGTTTCGACGTTCTTCATTGCAATCACTGGTGCGTTTGTTACTGAAAAAATTGTTGAGCCAAAGCTTGGCAAATACAGTGAAGAAGAAGCCTCAGAAGATTTGTCGAACGACAAAATGGGCGGCTTAACAGACATTGAGAAGAAAGGTCTAAAACTAGCAGGTGTTGCTGTACTGGTTGTTTCCGCGTTGCTTGCTTGGACGGTTGTTCCAGCTGACGGCATTTTACGTTCTGATGCAGGTACAATTGCAGGTTCTCCATTCCTGAAAAGTATCGTGGCATTCATCTTTGTGTTCTTTGCTATCCCAGGCTTTGTGTTTGGTAAAGTTGTTGGCACGATGAAGACGGATCGTGATGTGATTGATGCAATGGCGAAATCTATGTCTTCTATGGGCATGTACATTGTATTGGTTTTCTTTGCTGCTCAGTTCGTTGCTTTCTTTAAATGGACTAACTTCGGTCAGGTATTCGCAGTTGCTGGCGCTAGCTTCTTGCAAGAAATTGGCTTAACTGGCCCAATGTTGTTCTTTGCCTTTATCCTTATGTGTGGCTTTATCAACCTAATGATTGGTTCGGCATCGGCACAGTGGGCAGTAACGGCTCCGATTTTTGTTCCTATGTTGATGCTTGTTGGTTATGCACCGGAAACGATTCAGGCTGCTTACCGAATTGGTGACTCGACGACAAACATCATTACTCCAATGATGAGCTACTTTGGTTTGATCCTAGCGGTAGCAACTCGTTACATGAAGAACTTGGGTATCGGTACGCTGATCGCGACCATGCTACCTTACTCAATCTGCTTCATTGTCGGTTGGAGTGTGTTGTTCTATCTATGGGTATTCGTATTTGGTTTACCAGTAGGCCCTGGCGCAGCAACATACTATACACCGTAAAAAACGGTTACCTCACACAGCTCCATTACAAAAGCCTGCGAACATCGCAGGCTTTTTTATCGATCCAGATTGTGTGCACGCAGGTTTGCTTGGTTATCGATGTCGTTTTATAGCTGAAAACGCATCAACAAAGGGCGATAAAAGTGCTGAGTGAGCCAGCACAAGCTTTGCCAAATTACGCGTTTGTACCAAGGTAAGTGCGCAATATAAACATAGCTAAATTCAATTTCTGGCTGGGCTTTTCGGTTGCGTTTAAAAGCTGGTGCCCCTGAGCTCATATTAAAGCGACGCTGGCATATCATTGCGTGGCGGATGGTATAAGCAGATATTCTTCTATACAGCGCAAAACTCTGCGGCTTATTGGTATCGTAGCCAAAAATTGGGCAAGTCATGTCGTTATCAATTTCTACTATGCCTAACGTAGCCAGCATCTCGTCTTGATAAAACAGTCCCACTAAATGCACTAAGTTATTCTGGCTAGCCTGCTTTAAATATTGGGTTGAAAACTGGATGTTATTCCGGCTGTATTTATCAAGGTAAAGCATGTCATACAACACTTTGGCGCGCTGAAACTCTTCATCAGTAGCCAGTGGCTTAAACTGCCAATCTTTATCATTAAACAGCTTGAAATCTTTTGTTAAATCTCGGTTGAAGCTGAATGCTTGCCAATCCTCAAGTAAATACACTTGTCGTGTTACCAAGCTTTGCCATTGTTGCTGCTTCAATCGCTGAATTAAGTGTGAATGCTGACGTTGGTTGAGGGAGCGAAGCACCAAGGGAAAGGTGGGGTATTGATCGAGTGCCACGCGGCGCAGCTCATCTAGATTTAAGGATTCCCATTGTTCGCTATACATATTGGTGGACAAGCACTGATTGTTGAGCGTTTGGACTTGATCCAATCCAGCCAATGATAAGATTGGTTTAGTCATATTAATAAGTAGCTTACATACCCATCGAACAGCCACATTTTTGACTTTGTGAAGCTCTTCTTCGGCGTAGCCACTAAGCAGTGTCATAGGGGACACGGCATAACAGTTGTTTGGTATTTTTGGTGTTACGGAGTAGGGAATGGCAACATCATCGATATAGTAGCAACCAAAGCTTGCTGTGTATTCATTAATAGGATTCGATTGCATAAGAGTGATAAAGGTTTTATGCCATTCTTGAGAGGAAAGCGTCATGATCTCAACTCCTCTCCATTCCACTCAATATCAACGGTAGAAGCGGCGCTCCATTTTGCCTTGTTTTGCCTAGCTAACCGGAGTAATTCAAACACACTCCGGATTTGGCTCCCGACCGGCAAGTTATGCTGTTGCATTACATTCACTCCAGACCACCAATCTTGCCAAGTTCGAGCCTTAAACAGGGATAATCCACCTTTAGCGATGAGTGTTATTGGCCCTAAATGATGTAATCGCTGCTTGGAAGGACTGGTAAACTCCATATAAGGAAGCAGTTGATTGCATCGAGACGAGAGTAGGTGCAAACCACTGGTGGCTCTTGGGTTACATTCAATCACGTAGAGTTCATCTTGTGATTGGATGAAGTCAAACGACACTTGCCCATGATAAGTATGACGTTTACCAAAAGCTGCGATAAATGTATCTAGTCGTTCGCATGAGAGCGGCTGAAAAGCACTGGCGGCCGATCCGTTTACACAGTATTTCGGCACATAAGCTTGGTGTGCTTTAAGGTCACCATGTTCAAAAATCGCATAGTTACACACCGGAGTCCCATGGATTTTTTGTTGCTGAACCCAAGGATAAAGTGGCGATATCGTGACGGCAGAAATAGACTGAGTTGTCACATCTCTTATTACTTGCCCGCCAAACCGAGAGTAAACTGGCTTTAGAACGGTTCTCTTATTAATTTCAATCTCACTTTTATCAGCGACCAAACGAGTTTTTGGAAGTGTAATTTCTGGCAAGCCTTGAAGCTGTTCAAAGACGGTCAACTTGTTGTGTAGGGCATTGAGTAGTCCCACATTGGGCAGAAAAAAATCTACTTCTGTGCATTGCTTGGCAACATGAGCCAAGTAATACACTTCTTCACAAGTGGGTATCACCATATCAATACGCATCTGAGTAATGATTTTTAGGATCTGCTGTTGGTAGGTGGGAAACGCAAATCGAGGTGAAGCGGTGGGGATATAAGACTCGATGCCTCGCAAAAATGATCCCAGAGGCTTTTTTAGCGAATCGGTGAGAATTACTTCATGCCCATGATGCATACACATGGTTGCCCACTCTAGTGCAACTGGTGCTCGGGCTCCGGTGATTAAGACCCGCATATGTTCACCACACGTCGTTGTTTATTCATTGGCGTCCAAATAGGCGCAGGGCGGTAACTAAATCTGACAGGGTCAAGCCGTAATTGGTCAAACAACTTTATCAAGGCTTGATGTATAACCCTATGGTGGTGAACATCCGCTTCAATTTGAATGGTTTGTGCCCCTGTTTGGGTGATTCGGTAATCCACGCGACCTTGGGCTGATAGTGTTATAGCGCGGTAGATGAGATCTGGTAACACCGTCACTGGGACGTGGTTTGCGTTTAGTGTGAGGCGATCACCACATCGTCCGGCAATCGCCCCAATAGGTTCAAATACGCCATTATCCTGTTTATTCTCAATAATATCGTCGAGCTGATAACGAATAATTGGCTGAGTTTTACGACGAAAATCGGTGATGATTGGGCTGTAGTGAGTACGTTCGGTATTCAGCCAGTGTTTTTCGATATAAACAACATCTTGATTCCAGCGCATTTGTCCATGCTGATCAGTACATGCAAGAAAACCTTCAGTACATTGATAGACTTCATGGAGTTCGCTGTCGAACCGTTGAGAAATATAGTGACGGTCACTCTCGGTTAGAACCTCTGCCCCAGAAATGATCCGTTGTGGTTGAATTGCGGGTTGACCAAATTGACCGCTGAACTGGGCGCAGAGCTGAAGAGCTTGCGCACTACCAACCAAAAGCGTGGGTTGGAACTCATCCAGCTCTTTTATCCATTCTTGGTAAGGTTTGGTTAAATCGGCATAAAAGAATGTGACAGGCCCTTTCGCGACGGATTTATACAGTGGGCTGTTGGCTCGCAAGGCTAGTGCAATTCGGTGCTTTTGCCATAGGTTGGGCAAAAGGCGAGCCAATATATTGCCGGCCCACAGTTGTGTTTCCTGCTTGTCAGCAAGAAACAGCCCGCGCATGCCTGATGTGCCCGAAGAAAGCCCAACCGTAACATCACCAACTTTCGAAGCGGCAAAGTTGCGTGACTGCTCTGCTTTGAGTGCCTGCTGCATTAACTGTTCAGCATCTAAGCCCTTCGTATTTAACTCTGAAAGGTTCTCCATCATGGTTTGCTTATTCATGATAGGGAAATCACTGAGTGGTGCACCTTGAAAAGAGCGGTAATACGGTGAATGACGGCATACCCAACCCAAGTGTTGCGTTAAGTGTTGTTGCTGCCATGTTTCGACTTGTTCCCTTGAGCCGAAAGGGCGGTAGCGGGTTCGCCAGAATTCTGAGATAAGCGTTCTCACTTAATCCATCCTTCTTTGATTAGCTGCTGGATAGTTTCCTGACAATGTGAAGGTACGAAGCGAACAACGTGGTGGGTTTGTTGGTAGCAACTTCTCAATTCGGAGAGGGTGTTTTTATAGGCCTTTGTGTCATCGCAAAGCATGTTCGCCAGCCAATGCTGATCGATATTTTCACTCAAGCTCTCAATTAACCAACATGCATCGGCGAGTAAGAACAGCCAACCTCGTTCTCTTTTAACTAATAGGCCCACTTGGCCAGCTGCATGGCCTGGCAAGCTAACCATATAAATAAGTCCATCGTCGAACATGTCTTTACAGAGCAAGTTAACCCCTTGGCACTGAGGAAGAATTTGGCTGATTGGCACAGAAAAATCACCATGAATGATGAAGTTAGATTCTAGTTGTGGAGGGAGCAGAGCTTTTAGGTAGCCTTTTCTTACGCCTCCAATTCGACCACTTTTAGTAATCGCATCTACCCCTTTTTGTTGGCAATGCAATTGAGAGTGAGAAAACTCAGACACGGCGGCAATGTGATCAGCGTGAAAATGGGAGAGCACTAAATGCTCAATATTATGAGGTTTGAGATTTTCTTTTGCTAACTGCGCAACAATCCCATGTTCTTGTTGATAGCGGCAAGGTGTTGTCCAAGCATAAAAACGTTCAGGGAAGGGACGAGTCGCGCTAAAAAAGTGCTCGTGATATCCCGTATCAAACAGGATGTTGCCTTGTGTCGGGTGCTGAATTAACGCAACGGCTGCAGGAAATGCTCTAGGCTTGATACCAGAACCTGGTTTGACAACAAAGCCTGGGTGTACGCAGTGTCCAGCCTCAAAGATTTTTATTTTTAGACCAGTTTGCATACTGCTGTATTCCTTCTTGAATTGAAAAAAGCGGTTGGTAATTCAGTGTTTGTTTCGCCTTGCTGATATCCAGAGTTTGATGATAGTTAAACAATCCTGCGCTGTATGAGGTGAGCCTTGGCTCTGGCTGATGTGGTAAGCGCCTTCGTATTTGCTCACTGAGCTTTAATAATGGTGATACCACACCGTATGGTAATGATTGTAACGTTACTTTTAGGTTCAACCCCACACATAAAGCTTGTAGAACAGTCTCAATTGGCATTGGTTCGTTGTTGGAAATATTGAAGACATCACCATGCTGAAGCCGGTCTGCCTGAGTGCAAGCGAGCATCGCCGCATGGGCAACGTTGTCGACATAAGTTAGATCAACCACTGGGTTTCTACCCGATGGCAGAAGCAGAGTGTTGTTTTTTATCGCCTTAAGCACTCTTGGGATAATCGCGCGATCGTTGGGACCAAAAATGCCACGCGGTCTTAAAATGATCGCTTTGCTTTGGCCTTTTATGGCTTCAAGTTCAGATAGGTATTTGGTGTGTGCGTAATCATTACACCAGTGTGAAGCAATGGCGTCGGTTTCTCGAATATTCCAACGGTCTTGATGGTCAAAGTAGACGCTGGTGGAGGAAATATGGATAAAACGCGAGATTTGATGCGTATTAGCCGCATTGACGAGGTTTTTGGTGGCATCTACATTGGCTTGATAAAACGCTTCCCACTTGCCCCATGGGCTTGAGAGAGCGGCACAATGGATGATTGCATCCATGCCGTGGCATACCGCATGAACAGCAGAGTGGTCTCTCAAATCGACTAAATGTGGGATAACATCGAATTGCTCAGCGAGTTGTTTGGCGATGATTGTATTTCGCGCTGTAAAATGCAGTTCATGTTGCTGGTGAAACATTCTTAGAATTGCGCTACCCAACATCCCACTGCCACCCGTGACTAATATCTTCATAGTTTTAGCACTCCCATCCCTAGTGACAACCCTGCGGCGGTGCCAGCTAATAACACATGTTTTCCTGCTGTTTCTGGCTGATTACGCAGCCAGTGTAAGTTAATCGGGAGTGAGGCGGCGACTTGGTTTCCCAAAGTCGAAAAGTGATTAACTGTTTTCTCGGTTGGTAACCCGGTGAGTGATGGCAGTTTTTTTAATCCGTGCGCACTGGCTTGATGCGGAAGAAAATAATCAATATCGCTGAGTGTTACCGGAGAGGCGTCAAAGCCTTTTTTTAGAAACGCCGGTAAGGTTTTACGCACATGTTTAAACAGTGCTTTGCCCTCCATCTCAAACTGGCAGCTTTTTAAATAGGCTTGATGCTCAGAGGTGTGAGGGTTGACATGACTACCTCCGCCCTTAATTTGACAAAATGAATACCCGGTATGATGCGTTTCAAAGTGACTGGTGAGCAATCCATCACCGTTGTGTTCTTCGAGCAAAAATGCGGCGGCACCGTCTGCGAATAGGGTTGCAACTTCTGGTTTGAGCGTAAAATTTCGATTCAGTGTGATGCCAGTAGCGAGTTCGCTGGTGACAATGAGAGTCCGACGGTACCGTTTTGCTAAGAATAGACTCTGAGCAAGGTCAAGCGCAGAAAGAAATGATAAACAGGTGCTGTTCAAATCAAAACTTTCTAGCCATGTTGGAGCGTCTAACGCGGCGAGAACCGCTGAGGCGTCGTAGGGCAGAGACTGGTGGTGAGTGCCGCTGGCGTAGATAAGGAGATCAACGGAGCTCAGGGTATGTATGTTTCCTAAACACTGCTCTATCGCCTGCACCGCCATGTAAATAGCGGTCTCTTTTGTATTGGCTACATGACGATATTCAACGTCGAATTTATTTCGGCAGGTCCCTGGCGCCAATTTTAGGAAGCGATCCATCTCTCGATCTGACCATTGATTCGTTGGCAGGTAGCTTCCACTAGAAACGATGTTAAAGCCCATTATTCTCTATACATTTATTAAAAACGTCGTTCAAAATAAACCACGTTGCATATTGAAGCTATGGCGAGCGAGATGAAAAATAAACAGAACAAAACAAATGGGAGTAAGAGCACGCTTTGGGTGCAATGCTGAAAATGAATTTTCAGGAATGAGCCAGGCTTTGATTTGCTGGCTCAATATGAATAGAGTGAGGATTACTTCCTAAATTTAGCCAAAATACGATCTAAATGGTTCGCAAATTCGCGGCGATCGGTTTGGGAAAGCGCAGCGGGACCACCAGTCTGAATTCCGCTTGAACGCATGGTTTCCATGAAGTCGCGGATATTTAGACGTGCTTTGATGGTGTCTTTCGTATAAAGCTCGCCACGTGAACTGAGGGCTTGAGCACCTTTAGAGATGACCTCATCTGCAAGCGGAATGTCTGATGTGATCACCAAATCGTTGGCCTCCACACGCTTAACGATTTCGTTGTCAGCGATGTCAAATCCAGCTGGAACTTGCAGCGAGTGGATGTTGTCTCTTTTGGGCACCGGGACAACGTGGTTGGCGACAAACGTACATTCAATCCCCGTGCGTTCGGCGGCACGCACAATGGTTTCGCGGATGACTTTCGGACACGCGTCTGCATCTACCCATAACTTCATGATGACTTCTCACTTAGCTTGGCTTCTAGCTCTTCAATGCGAGCGACTAGTTTTTTCACCGTGCTTTCTAGCGCTGCAAGACGATCATTATCGGTATGCGCTTGCGCTGCGACTTCAACCTTGGGAACATGCTGAGCACTTTTCCAACTTTTTATTGCAGTGATTAATGCAGGCATTGGGACGGGCGTTTTCAAGCGTGCTTTCACTAACGCTACGGTTGGTTCTTTTCCTTGTTGTTGCAGTTGTTCCATTACCGCTTCTAATTCTTTAGTAACGTCTTGAGTTAACATTTTTAATCCTTAACAACGATATATCTATCATCATACGTTGAGTCCCCTAATTTGGCGAATAGCAATTTGGAATGTGTGGTGTGAGAGATCTCTCACATGGGTTGTGAGAGAAAACGATTTCGTGAGCGGAAAAATAGAAATTACAAACATCAAGTTATTGATAAATAATGATTTAACAACTATTTAACCAATGTGGCGTATAAATATTTATCTAGTATAGATTGTCAATTTTTAGGAAAGGCGTAAATTGAGAGTTGTCAGCAGGAAGCAGACACGGAACAGGAAAGCACCAAGGATTTGGTTATCGTCAGGAAGATGATTTGGTTGGTCAGGATGATTAATCAAGCATGGAGCGTAGGACATTGTAAGGACACTATCATCAATAGGATGTTGATGACTAAGGATAGACAATGGACCCCTCTAGGATAGAGGTTATGGACAGCGTCAGGAAGATGCAAGGGACACCGCTCAAGGAACAAGTGATGTGTGCTAACGGGGAATGTTAGCTATCAGGATGATAAGGACACCGCTAGGACGGCGACGTAAGGAATAAGCTGACGGAATCAGCCACTATTATGGATGATGCATGGAGCACTTTTAGTAGCCGGACTGCTGCGAGTAAGACCATGACCCCGATACTTATGTGTCGGGGTCTTTCTTATATAAAAAAGATACTTAGTCGTTCTCGTTGAATTAAGCACCTCGAGGTGGCTTGGGTATATCAATATCACAAAATTTATAAATTCCTAATAACACTTAATAAAAAACAATCCAGATCAATATCCTTTCCAATCAGTTGGTTTAACTTTCGGCTTCTCTACAAGGTGTTATGCCCCGCAGCTATTGAGCATATTCAAGCTCATCGAGTTTGTGATCTGCGGATAAATAAAGTTTGTTGTAATCAAGGAACAGATGTGGCCATAGTAACCAGAAGAATGCTTCTTCTACCCTACAATGAGTCGTTGCAACTAGAGTTCGTCATGCTGAATTGCTGTGCGAAAAACCGTGCTGAAATGAACGGTCCGTATACTGTCGCGTCTGCAAAACAGATGTTTGAGAAAATACTGGATGATGAAAATATTTATAGTATGGCGGTGCTAGAAAGCACCAGTCGTGACTATATGGGGCACGTGTTCATTTCCCATCTCGATTCCGAGCCTGAGTTAGGGTTTATTTTTGATAAATCTTATTGGGGTAAAGGGTTAGCGACAGAAGCTCTAAAAGCGTTTTTCCCCAAGGCGTGCCGTGAGCTGGGGCTACATAAGGTTAAAGCTAACGTGAATAGCAACCATCAAGCTTCTGTGGCGGTGCTGAAAAAACTGGGATTTGTTGAAACAAAAGAAAGTAAGGATCTATATGGTCCTTACTTTGAAATGGAATTTACAAGCGATGCGGTGGTAGGTGAAAGTTCTGCGGCCTGAAACCGACCATGGTTAACTCCCCTTGGTAGCAATCGTCACCAAGAGATGAAAACTCAAATTGATACACCGTATGCCAACGCCAGACTCCGTCTGGCGTTTTTAGTTTGTGGGCACCAAAGGCGATGCTGATTAATTGGAGATCCAATTGCTCACATTTACGCGTGATTGCCACTTTTGCGAGTTCGGCTTGACGACGTTGTTGCCAAAACAGATAACAGAAAAAGCATAGCCCTAAAATTGCTAAAAGATCACCAATCATCCCTGAACCTTTATTATCCCTTTGTTGCTTGTTGTAAGCTGACTAGCGCGTTTGCTAGTTCTTCAGATGGATTTGAATGTAGCAAGGGCAATAGCACCATTCTTAACTCTGGTAGCATCACTAAATCGGCAAATAACTGATTAAATAGGGCTTGATTACCGGTTTGAGCTAAACGCAGCAAAAACTGTTCTGCTACCTTTTCATTGGCTAGTAAGTGCCAAGCTCGGCCAGCCACGCCAATCAGTACTTCCTGATGGCTTAAACGAGGGCTTTGTAAAATCGCTTCTAACACTGGAGAGGCAATGGCTGTTGGTGCGCCAGCCAAAGCTCGGATAAGCGCTGAAAGTAGGAAGAGATCAGGCTCGCTACTTGCGATTTCTTGTTGTGCTTTTTCGGCGATACGCTCAGCTAAACGCTCTTGTAACTCTACATGCTCAAGCGCACCCAATAGAGCATAAAGTGGTTCATTCGGTAGGTGGTTCAACGCTTTGCGTATCATTACCCCGTTTTGCTCTTTGTCCAAACGAGCGGCCATGTCGGTGATCCCTTGCAGACCTACGGTTTGCCAATTATCCCAGCCTAAGCCACCTGAAAAGTAATGCTGAGTGTGCTCATAATATTGGCTGGTAGGAAGATCGAGGTTCGCGCGGACCTGGCTATGAAACACGGCCATTTTGTCTTCGGAAGGTTTGAACGTATATGGGTTATTAGACAGCTTTTGCTGTTGCTCTTCAGTGATATCATCATTGAGGCGTGTTCCCATGGCTTCCACTACGTATTTAATGAAATTGCCGATATCCGCTTGCTTTAACAAACCGCGCTCGTCCAATTCAAACTTAAGAAACCAAATCCAAGGTTGCTTTTGTTCATTCCAATAAGCGATGGCAAGGTGTGCTCTACGCTGCATTGGGAATGGGTACGGTGCTTGACCTTTTTCTACATCGGCAAACTCTTTCTTAGCGATGGTTTTTATACGACGACCAAGATCGAAGATTTGATAATCACAGTGGCTGTTGTTCAACAGTTGAGTGAGGGTTTGAATGTTTTCCATTAAATACGACGTCCTAACGTTCTTTTCACAAGAAATGGTATCATTCTCGGCTAATTCAAGGTTCGAGATAGAATTAATGGTAACAAATACTCAATTGGTCGACTTACTTCACCAACTTGAAACGCAGCTTAAAGAACATAAGTTGTGGCAACACACTAGGCCTTCAGAGCAAGCCTTACAAAGCGTGGAGCCATTTGCGATTGATACACTGCATCCTCATGAGTGGTTGCAGTGGATCTTTATAGACAGAATGCACGTGCTAGTGGAAAACAACCAACCATTGCCAAGAGGGTTTTCTCTCGAGCCCTATTTTTCAGAAGCGTGGAAGCAGGAACCGCAGTTCGCAGAGCTGCTTGTTACAATCCGAACCATTGATGAACTATGTAAGTAACCAAATGTTAGAACAAGAAATAGCACGATCTTCAGAACCAGTTGAGCTGGAGATCGTTTATCAGGATGAATATTTTGTAGCGGTCAACAAGCCTGCAGGCATGTTAGTGCATCGCAGTTGGTTAGATAAACACGAAACTCAGTTTGTCATGCAAACTTTGCGCGACCAAATTGGTCAGCATGTGTTCCCATTACATCGTCTGGATCGTCCAACATCTGGTGTGCTCGTGTTTGCGTTGTCGAGTGAAGTCGCGTCACAAGTCATGCCGATGTTTGCTGAACATAAAATGGAAAAGACGTACCACGCGATAGTACGCGGTTGGATTGAGGAAGAGGGCGTCTTGGATTACGCACTTAAAGTCGAGTTAGACAAGATTGCGGATAAGTTTGCTTCACAAGAAAAAGAAGCGCAAGAAGCGGTGACGGCATATAAACCGTTGGCTAAAGTGGAAGTTCCCTATTCGACGGGTAAATTTCCTACAACGCGCTACTGCTTAGTTGAGATGAAACCTAAAACGGGGCGTAAGCACCAACTTCGTCGTCATATGGCGCATCTACGCCATCCTATTGTGGGTGATACAACGCACGGAGATGGCAAGCACAACAAGCTTTATCGCACAGAGTTTGACTCTCATCGTTTGCTACTGCACGCTTCAGAGTTACGGTTTGTCCATCCATTTACCGATCAAGAGATTGTCATGAAGGCCAATATTGATGAGACTTGGCAGCAATTGTTTACTCGATTTGAGTGGGATGAATCAATGATCAACCGATAATGGGATTAGTTAGATCTAGATAATGATTGAGTACAAATAAAAAGGGTTAGCATCAATGCTAACCCTTTTTTAATATTTAAGACTTAACGTTTTACTTTAGTTTTTCGAGATCCGCTTCGATCTCTGCGATCTTGCTCGAAACGACTTTTTCTAAATGACGAAGGTCTGAAAGAATTTTCTCTTTAACATCAACCTCAGGTTGTTTCGTTGGCTTAGTGATTTTATTCAGTTCATCAATGACCAATGTGAGGTTACGGTTGATTTCCGTTACTTCTTTATATTTGTGACTGCCACTGTCCACAAGAACATTTTTGATTTGGCGCGGGTATTTGAATTTAACGCTTTTGGCGAACAGCTCGCCTTTTTGCTTGTGGAAATAGATCTTGAGCACGTCTTTGTGTGCTTCTTGGCGTAGGGAATAACGTTCAATCTGCTTAGGGTCGTGAATACCCAAACCAGTGAGGTGGGGATACATAGGCTACCTCTATTACATCGAATTGATATTGATATAACTGTAGCAGCCTATGTATGAGCTAGATAGCTGATATTTAGCCAAAATGCTTAACTTGTGGGCAAGATCGCTCTCGCCCTGAACCGAAAAGATTGGCAGGTTTGATCTAAGCAGCGACCTCATCAGATAACTTTTCGATCAATCTCTCTCTTAGCTCATCTTGTTGTTCTTCACTTAATCTTCCCCCTGCATCACTGGTTAAAATAAACAAGTCTTCTGCTCGCTCACCAATGGTGGTGATTTTTGCACCATGAAGGTTGATATTTAAATCAGCAAACGTACGGCCTACTTTGGCCAACAGCCCTGGTGTGTCTAGCGCGACAAACTCCATCAACGTGTGTTTTTTACCTTTGGTTGGTAAGAAGTCGACTTTGGTTTTCACATTAAAGTGCTGAAGTTTGTTCGGAGTACGGCGTGTTTTAATCTTGGTTGGTCGGCCCGCCTCTAGTACATGGGTGAGGTGCTTAATCACCGCGGCGTGACGAGACTCATCAATCGCTTCGCCATGTTGATCGAGCACCATAAAGGTATCAATCACGTGCCCATCTTTGCTGGTCATGATTTGCGCGTCGTGTACATTAAAATTACGCCTATCTAACTCCGCCACGACCGTCGCAAATAAAGCAGGCTGGTCTTTCGTGTATACAAACACCTCAGTGCCGCCACGAGTGGCTTTTTTACTGATCAACACCAAAGGCTTAGTCGGATCTTCCATGCGAAGTAAGTGTTCGCAGTGCCACGCGATTTGCGTATGGGTATGACGAAGGAAATAGTCAGCTTTAAAGCGCTGCCACAATACTTCAATTTCGCGCGCGGCAAAGCCCTCTTTGCGTAGCATTGCGGAGGCCATTTGTTGATTGTGGCGAATTCGCTCACGCACATCGACAGGATTCTCTAACCCTCTACGTAAAGCACGTTGTGTGGAGTAATACAGCTCTGCCAGTAAGGTTCGTTTCCAAGCATTCCAAAGTTCTGGGTTGGTTGCACAAATATCTGCAACTGTCAGGCACACAAGATAATCGAGAGATTCTTCGTCTCTGACTTTTTTGGCAAATTCGGTAATCACATCGGGATCATAAATGTCTCGGCGCTGTGCGGTGACGGACATTAATAGATGATGCCTTACCAACCAAGCGACAAGTTTGGCCTCGGGCTTTGATAAGCCATGCTCAATACAGAAGTCGTAAGCCTCACCTTCGCCTATAACAGAGTGATCGCCGCCACGCCCTTTACCGATATCGTGGAAAATAGCGGCAATAATCAGCAGTTCTTTCTTTTGCATCCGTGGGTAGACGTCACAACAAATAGGGTGCTTCGCATGATTGTCTGGGTCACTGAAGGTATTAATGTGTTTCAGTAAGCGAATACTGTGCTCATCAACCGTGTAGGCGTGGAATAAGTCAAACTGCATTTGACCAACTATTTGGCTCCATTGCGGTAAATAGGCCGCCATAACCCCTAATCGGTGCATTAGGCTGAATGCTTTATGCAGAGCATTAGGGTGACGACATAACGCCATGAACTTTTCACGCGCAGCAGGAATGGTGTGCAAAAACTTGTTGAGCCGACGGCGAGCGGTGCGCAGTTGACGTAGCGTTGGTGGGCTCACCCCTTCAATGGTTGAGTCGTTCGCGATATGTAAGAACATATCCAGAATAGTTTCTGGGCGAGCTTGAAACAATGCGGGTTTCCGCGCTTCAATCAAAGAGCCACGACGTTGGAAGTCGGCATCGAGAATCTCGGCACTTTCTGTCGCCCCACCATTAATGATCGCTTGATCAAAAAGTTTGAGTAGCATTTTATTGAGCTCTGCCACACGACGAAGTGTGCGGTAGAACTCTTTCATCATCATTTCTACGCCTCGGTTGCCTTCACCGACGTAGCCTAGATTTTCCGCAACTTGTGCTTGATGGGCAAAGGTCAAGCGGTTGTCATAGCGGCGAAGCTCCATGTGCAGAGCGAAACGCACTCGCCAAAGGAAGTCCTGACATTCAACCAATTCTCGGTATTCTGCGTCAGTTAAAAATCCGTATCGGCTCATTTCCAGCAATGACGTGGCACCAAAGTGACGTCGGGCGACCCAGCTTAATGTATGAATATCGCGCAGTCCGCCAGGGGTCGACTTAATGTCTGGTTCTAAGTTGTAGGTCGTATCGTGGTAACGGGCATGGCGTTCGCGCTGCTCTTTAATTTTCGCGCGGTAAAACGTTTCACTTGGCCAAAAGGAGTCTGATAATACGACTTTCTTCAGTGCCTGAAAGGTATCCTCGCTGCCACACAGTAGACGCGCTTCTTGAAGGTTTGTCGCGACGGTCAGATCGGCTTTACCAATTTCCGCACATTCGTTAACGGTGCGAACTGCGTGTCCGACCTCGAGTTTTAAATCCCACAACAGCGTAATGAATTCGCTGATTTTTGCTTCTAGCGCGGTCGGCAGCTTATTGTTCGACAGAATCAAAATATCGATATCGGAGAGCGGATGCAGCTCGCCACGCCCATAGCCACCTACGGCAACTAGGGAAATGTTGTAAATATCTTTGAAGCCAAAATGTTGCCACAAACGATTCAGAAGCAGATCCATGTATTCTGCCCTGGCTAAAACCAAGCTTGTTACCGGATGATGATTGAGAAACTCTTGGCTTTGATCGGAGCTAAATTTCTCTAACTCTTGTTTTAGTTCTCCGATATTGATTTGTTCATCGGAAAAGGTAAGAGGGGACTGAAGTGTCATATTTGCCATCCGTGCAAGCTAATCTAGTTACAATCTAACAAATTTGTGGCAGATAAAAAATATCCCCGCCGAAGCAGGGATATAGTAAACAACGAGTGGTCGTCAGCTTTACGCGTTTTTCATTAGGCGAGGAATTGTATCGTCGCTACGAAGCGTCAGTACTTCACAACCTTCTTTTGTTACAACAATGGTATGTTCCCATTGCGCAGAGTTCTTGCCGTCGCCTGTGTAAACGGTCCAATCGTCTTGAGCGTCAACAGAGCAACCAAATTTACCTGCGTTAATCATCGGCTCAATAGTAAAGCACATGCCTTCTTTTAGTACGCGGCGGTCTTTGTTCTTGTAATGAACCACTTGTGGTTCTTCATGGAACTCATCGCCGATACCGTGGCCACAGAAGTCTTTCACAATAGAAAACTTGTTGCGAGGGTTGTTTTTGTTGTTCTCTTTGATGTATTTCTCGATAGCTGTACCGATGTCACCAACCGTTGAACCTGGCTTAACGGTACGCATACCAACATACAGTGCTTCTTGAGCTACCATGCACAGACGTTTGTTTGCAGGTGAAACATCACCGACTAGGAACATCTTAGAAGTGTCACCATGGTAACCCTGAGGACGCACGCTCAGATCCGCATTTTCGTCATTTGGAACGATTACGGTAATATCAACGTTTAAGATGTCGCCATCTTTTAGTACCGCTGGCTTCATTTGACCGTTGCTACCGATTTCGTCTTTTTCTGCTGGAATACCGTGGCATACGATATGGTTGATTGAAGTACAAATCGACTTAGGGAAACCATGGTAATCAAGCGGAGCAGAGTATGCGCCTTTTTCTAGAGCGTACTCATGACAGATTTTGTTCAACTCTTCTGTCGTCACACCAACTTTGATGTGTGGTTCGATCATTTCTAGAATCTCTGCGGCCAGTTTGCCCGCAATGCGCATGCGTTCTATTTCTTCAGCAGTTTTAATCTTGATTGACATTGGCTTTCTCTACTTATTCCTAAGCACGTAAACGTGCGAATGGCCGCATTCTATCAGACATCGGGGTGTTAACCCAAGTTAGATAGGAATATGCATCATTCTTAATTCGATCGTATGTTTAAAGTTTTGCTTATAAATAGGAGAAAGTGGCACGGTGAAGAAATAATTTTTACTAGCCACAGTGAGCTAAAATATGGTATAAAGCGCGCCGGAATAGAGGACTGTTCTCTTCGTTTAGCAAAGCTAAGCGGCGAAGCAAGCTTCATCCGAATAACCTTTTATCTTTAAATCACACACATTCCGTCACATATTCCGGGGTGCTGAGCAGAAGCTTGGTCGGAGTTATGGGGAATGTGGAGGCCTAACCCCATAGAGGAATTTAAAATGGCAACTGTATCAATGCGCGATATGCTAAAAGCTGGTGTTCACTTCGGTCACCAGACTCGTTACTGGAACCCAAAAATGAAGCCATTCATCTTTGGCGCTCGTAACAAAGTTCATATCATCAACCTAGAAAAAACTGTACCAATGTTCAACGACGCTCTAGCTGAACTAGCTAAAGTTGGCGAGAAGAAAGGTAAAGTTCTATTCGTAGGTACTAAGCGCGCTGCATCTGAAGCTGTTAAAGAAGCTGCAATCGCAAGCAACCAGTTTTACGTAAACAACCGCTGGTTAGGCGGTATGCTTACAAACTACAAAACAGTTCGTCAGTCTATCAAGCGTCTAAAAGATCTAGAGACTCAATCTCAAGACGGTACTTTTGACAAACTAACTAAGAAAGAAGCTCTAATGCGTACTCGCGAAATGGAGAAGCTAGAGAAATCTCTTGGTGGTATCAAAGACATGGGCGGCCTACCAGACGCTCTATTCGTAATCGACGCTGATCACGAACACATTGCAATTAAAGAAGCTAACAACCTAGGTATTCCAGTATACGCTGTGGTAGATACTAACTCTAACCCAGACGGCGTTGACTACGTAATCCCAGGTAACGACGACGCGATCCGCGCTGTACAGCTATACCTGAACGCTGCTGCTTCAGCAGTATCTGAAGGTCGTAACAAAGACGTAGCTGCAGTTGCTGAAAAAGACGGTTTCGTAGAAGCTGAATAATAGCGGCTCTGTGTCACACTTGGTCTATGTGAAACCTTTGTGTAGCATAAACTAAGTTATAGTTAGCAATGGGGGCCGACAATGTTAGGCCCCTGTTTTTTACCTTATTTCGAATCAAACGAGGAATACAGAATGGCAACTGTAACTGCTGCTCTAGTTAAAGAACTTCGCGAGCGTACTGGCGCTGGCATGATGGAATGTAAGAAAGCGCTTGTAGAAGCAAACGCTGACATCGAACTAGCAATTGAAAACATGCGTAAATCTGGCGCAGCGAAAGCAGCTAAGAAAGCTGGTAACGTTGCAGCTGAAGGCGCAATCATCATCAAAGAAGAAAACGGCGTTGCTGTTCTTCTTGAAGTTAACTGCCAAACTGACTTCGTTGCTAAAGACGGTAACTTCACTGCATTCGCAGAAGAAGTTGCAGCTGCAGCTCTAGCTTCAAAAGCGACTGTTGAAGAGCTACAAGCACAATTCGAAGACGCACGTGTAGCTCTTGTAGCTAAAATCGGTGAAAACATCACTATCCGTCGCGTAGAATACGTTCAAGGCACTGCAATTGCTTCTTACCGTCACGGTGAGAAAATCGGTGTTGTTGTTGCTGGTGAAGGCGACGCAGAAACTCTTAAGCACGTTGCAATGCACGTTGCTGCTTCTAAGCCTGAGTTCGTTAACCCAGAAGACGTACCAGCTGACGTAGTAGAAAAAGAGAAAGCGGTTCAAGTTGAAATCGCAATGAACGAAGGCAAGCCTGCTGAAATCGCTGAGAAGATGGTTGTTGGCCGCATGAAGAAATTCACTGGCGAGATCTCTCTAACAGGTCAAGCTTTCATCATGGAACCTAAGAAAACTGTAGGTGAAATGCTGAAAGAAAAAGGCGCTTCAGTTTCTACATTCGTTCGCCTAGAAGTAGGTGAAGGTATCGAGAAGAAAGAAGAAATGAGCTTCGCTGAAGAAGTTGCTGCAGCTCAAAAAGGTTAATCCTTAGAGACTGTATAAAGATTAGACCGTAGCCTTGGCTGCGGTCTTTTTATGAGCAGTGAACGATTAGCCGTGATGAATAGCCATAACTGAATTTGTGTCTATTCATGACTGTTAATCAACAACTCTCTTTGGAAGGTAAACTCCATGACTACGAACCCTAAACCAGCGTATCAACGTATTCTATTAAAACTGAGTGGTGAAGCTCTTCAAGGTGAAGACGGTTTTGGTATTGATCCTGCGGTCCTTGATCGCATGGCACAAGAAGTGAAAGAACTGGTTGAACTGGGTGTTCAGGTTGGTGTAGTTATCGGTGGCGGTAACTTGTTCCGTGGTGCAGGCCTTGCTGAAGCTGGTATGAACCGCGTAGTTGGTGACCACATGGGTATGCTTGCTACAGTAATGAATGGCCTAGCGATGCGCGATGCTCTTCACCGTGCATACGTGAATGCGCGCGTTATGTCTGCCATTCCTCTAAAAGGCGTATGTGAC
The DNA here is from genome assembly GCF_055393305.1 of Vibrio sp. JCM 18905. Classification (NCBI taxonomy): domain Bacteria; kingdom Pseudomonadati; phylum Pseudomonadota; class Gammaproteobacteria; order Vibrionales; family Vibrionaceae; genus Vibrio; species Vibrio sp. JCM 18905. The sequence continues at coordinate 973,090 of NZ_AP043880.1, forward strand.
GACTATAATTGGGCTGATGCGATCCGTGAGCTTCGCCAAGGCCGTGTTGTCATCTTCTCTGCTGGTACGGGTAACCCGTTCTTTACAACGGATTCTGCTGCTTGCCTACGTGGTATTGAAATCGAAGCGGATGTTGTACTAAAAGCGACGAAAGTTGATGGTGTATTTACTGCTGACCCTGTAGCAAACCCAGACGCAGAGCTGTATGATAAGCTATCTTACGCAGAAGTTCTGGATAAAGAGCTGAAAGTGATGGACTTGGCGGCGTTTACGCTAGCTCGTGACCACAAAATGCCAATCCGCGTATTTAACATGAACAAGCCAGGCGCACTACGTCGCGTGGTTATGGGCGAAGCAGAAGGCACGCTAATCAACGAATAAGCTTGTCCCAAGGTGCCACCCAAAGCGTTAGGGTGGCGTTTGCTTTGCTCAACCGTTTTAGGCTTTCTTCAGGAAAGATGACATTTTTAAGGTGAAACTGTGATTAACGAAATCAAAAAAGACGCGCAAGAGCGCATGGATAAAAGCGTTGAAGCGCTTAAGAACAACCTTTCTAAAATTCGTACAGGTCGTGCACACCCAAGCCTACTATCTGGTATTTCTGTAGAATACTACGGTGCAGCAACACCTCTAAACCAAGTAGCAAACGTTATTGCTGAAGATGCACGTACACTTGCAATCACGGTTTTCGATAAAGAGCTGACGCCGAAAGTAGAAAAAGCGATCATGACGTCTGACCTTGGTCTAAACCCTATGTCAGCTGGCACTATCATCCGCGTTCCACTTCCACCGCTAACGGAAGAACGTCGTAAAGACCTAGTTAAGATCGTTCGTGGTGAAGCTGAAGGTGGGCGTGTTGCTGTTCGTAACATCCGTCGTGACGCAAACAACGATCTAAAAGCGCTTCTAAAAGATAAAGAAATCTCTGAAGATGAAGATCGTAAAGCACAAGACGAAATTCAAAAGCTAACTGACGTTGCAGTTAAGAAGATCGATGAAGTTCTTGCTGCAAAAGAAAAAGAGTTGATGGAAGTTTAATACTCCCACACACATCACTGTTGGAAAACGCTGTGCTCACAGCTCAGCGTTTTTTTATGTTAGTCTATCCAACTGATGGAACTCAATTAACTCCCTATGCAAAATTCTCAAGCCTTCTCTGATTCCCTTCCTAAGCATATTGCCATCATTATGGACGGTAATGGCCGTTGGGCTAAGTCCAAAGGAAAACCTCGCGTATTTGGTCACAAAAAAGGCGTTAATGCCGTTCGTAAGACTGTGGCTGCTGCTTCAAAGCTTGGTATTAAAGCCATGACGCTATTTGCTTTTAGTAGTGAAAACTGGCGTCGTCCGGAGGAAGAAGTGGGTCTTTTGATGGAACTGTTTATCACGGTCCTGTCTAGTGAAGTAAAAAAACTACACAAAAATAATTTACGGTTGCGCGTGATCGGTGATACCAGTCGATTTAGTGAGCGTCTACAAAAGAAGATTGTAGAAGCTGAAAATCTAACGGCAGGTAACACGGGGATGGTGATCAACATTGCAGCCAATTATGGCGGTAAATGGGACATCACAGAAGCGGCCAAAACGTTAGCGTTAAAAGCACGTAACGGTGAGATTCGTGTAGAGGATATCAATGAGCAGCTAATCACTGAGCATTTGACCATGGCAGACTTACCTGAAGTGGATCTTTTGATTCGTACCAGTGGAGAGTGTCGCATCAGCAACTTTATGTTGTGGCAAATGGCTTATGCAGAAATGTACTTTACACCCGAGTATTGGCCGGAATTCGACGAAGACAGCTTAGTTGAAGCTGTAACTTGGTTTATCAATCGAGAACGTCGTTTTGGCTGTACAGGTGAACAAATAAAGGCATTGATGGCAGCTCAATAAGGACTAGTTAGTTTGAAACAGAGAATAATAACAGCACTAATTTTAGCTCCCCTGGTTATTTTAGGCATTTTTAAATTACCCCTAATGGGCTTTATTGCCGCTTTAACTGCAATTACGCTATTAGGTTTTTGGGAGTGGACTCAATTTACAGGAAGCAACTCTCGCTTTGCTGCCCTCGTTCCGGCAGTCATTGTTACTGGACTTAGTTTTCTATATATTTCGCCTGACGCACATAGCCTCAACCATTTAGCAACGCCTCATTATGTTGTGCTGGGCCTTGGTTTTGTTTGGTGGATTATTGCTAGCTTAATGGCGATTACTTATCCCAAAACGACGAAATCTTGGCAAAATAATTTTGTTTTACGCCATGTGTTTGGTTTTCTGACATTAATTCCATTCCTTTGGAGTGTAGTTATTCTTAGAGCTCATGACATTACGGTAGATCCATACCACGGAGCAAAGCTCGTGTTATACGTTTGTTTCTTGGTATGGGCTGCAGATAGCGGTGCTTACTTTGCAGGCAAAAGCTTAGGCAAACGCAAGATGGCGCCACATGTCAGTCCGAATAAAACCATTGAAGGGCTTATTGGCGGCATTATCACGGCATTGATCGTGGCGTGGGCATTTGCTGATTGGTTCGATATTCAGTTCACCAGTCCTGTACATATGGTGTTGATTACGTTGGTTACTGTTGTTATATCAGTGCTCGGCGATCTGGTGGAAAGTATGTTCAAGCGTGTCTCAGGCATTAAAGACAGCAGCAACATTATCCCAGGACATGGCGGTGTGCTCGATCGTATTGACAGCCTAACCGCAGCATTCCCAGTTTTTGCTCTTCTTTACTACGTATTCTAATTTATCAGGAGCGGCATTGTCGCTCCTGAGCTTTCTAACGGTCTTACAACATGCAAAAGTTAACGATTCTTGGTGCTACTGGATCCATTGGTGCAAGCACGCTTAAAGTGGTCGAACAAAACCCAGAGCTGTTTTCTGTCGTTGCCTTAGCGGCAAGCACCAACGTTGAAAAGATGATCGGGCTATGTCGTCAGTGGCAACCTAAATACGCGGTCATGGCGGACAAAGCCGCAGCGGTTCAACTCCAATCTGAGTTACATTTGGTTTCTCCAAACACCGAAGTATTAGGTGGTGTGGATGCTCTATGCCATATTGCTTCATTGGACGAAGTTGACAGTGTGATGGCTGCTATTGTCGGAGCGGCTGGTCTACTGCCTACCATGGCTGCTGTGAAAGCTGGTAAGCGAGTATTGTTGGCAAATAAAGAAGCGCTGGTAATGTCAGGCCAGTTATTTATTGATGCCGTAGAAGAGTTTGGTGCGGAGCTACTTCCCGTCGATAGTGAACACAATGCTATTTTCCAATGCTTACCACAGCAAGTACAAACCAATTTAGGTCGTTGTAATTTACAAGAACATGGCATTTCTCATATTTTGCTGACTGGTTCTGGTGGTCCTTTCCGTTACACTGACATCGCAGAACTGGAAAAGGTGACTCCTGAACAGGCAATCGCTCATCCAAACTGGTCGATGGGACCAAAGATTTCCGTTGACTCAGCCACGATGATGAACAAAGGCCTAGAGTATATCGAAGCTAAATGGTTGTTTAATGCGGCTCGCGAGCAGCTAAAGGTTATTATTCATCCGCAGTCTGTTATTCATTCAATGGTTCAATACCGCGATGGTTCGGTTTTGGCACAAATGGGTGAGCCGGATATGGCGACCCCTATTGCACTGACTATGTCATACCCATCAAGAGTTGAAGCTGGGGTTAAGCCACTAGACTTCACGCAAATTGGCGAATTGACGTTTTTGCAACCTGATTTTGCTCGTTACCCATGTTTAAAACTAGCAATTGACGCTTGTTATGAAGGTCAACATGCAACAACGGCACTGAATGCAGCGAATGAAGTCGCTGTTGATGCATTTTTAAATAACAGCCTAGGTTTTACGGATATCGCTCGCATCAATGAGTCTGTGTTGAATAAAATCAATGCAAGCTGCAAAGCTGAGAATGCGAATAGCTTGGAAAGCTTGTTAGAGCTAGATAGAATGGCACGAATTATTGCCCTAGAAACCATACGCGAGCGTATCTGATGACTGGTATATTGTGGAATCTCATTTCTTTTATCGTCGCACTGGGCATTCTTGTCGCTGTGCACGAGTTTGGGCACTTTTGGGTTGCTCGCCGTTGCGGCGTGAAAGTTGAAAAGTTTTCAATCGGTTTCGGTAAGTCTATCTGGAGTAAGGTAGGCAAAGACGGAACGGAGTACAGCATCTCAATGATCCCTCTCGGCGGCTATGTAAAAATGGTTGATAGCCGTGTTGATGAGGTGCCAGAACATGAGAAGCACTTAGCGTTTGATAAGAAGCCGCTATGGAAGCGAACCTCTATTGTTGCGGCAGGCCCTATCTTTAACTTCCTTTTCGCAATCTTCGCCTATTGGCTCGTATTTCTTATTGGTATCCCAGCAGTTAAGCCAGTAATTGGTGAAGTTACGCCCAATTCGATCGTCGCAGAAGCCGGAATTGAATCTGGAATGGAACTTAAATCTATATCTGGTATCAAAACTCCGGATTGGGAATCGGTAAATATGGGATTGATTTCTCATATTGGCGATGATTTGATGACAGTAACACTGACGTCAGCGAATGAAGTTGGTTCAGAAATAACGAAAACGCTCGATCTGCGCGAATGGGAGTTCGACCCTGAAACTCAGTCTGCGATGCAGTCATTAGGTTTTGCGCCGTATACACCGGAGGTGTATCGCGTTATCGAACAGGTTTCGCAAGGTGGAGCGGCGGAAAAAGCAGGTGTGCTTCCAGGTGATGAGATTGTCGCTATTGGTGAACAACGCGTCACGGAGTGGAAGCAAGTTGTTGAAGCGGTTCGCTCTAATCCTGATACACCGATTGAATTAACGGTATTGCGTCAGGGCTATGAGCAAACATTAACGCTGACGCCAGGTAGCCGTGAGCTAGCTAACAAAGAAGTCGTTGGTTTTGCAGGTATTGCACCTAAAGTCGCAGAATGGCCAGAAAGTTATCGCTTCGACCTTCAGTTTGGTGTATTCGAGTCAGTAGGTAAGGCGGTAGACAAAACCGGCCAAGTCATTGGCTTGACAATCAGCATGCTTAAGAAACTGATTGTTGGTGACGTTGGTCTGAATAATCTGAGTGGTCCAATATCAATAGCCAAAGGCGCAGGTGCGACGGCTGATTATGGCTTGGTCTACTTTTTAGGTTTTCTCGCTCTAATTAGTGTTAACCTAGGTATTATTAATCTCGTTCCTTTACCAATGTTGGATGGCGGTCATTTGTTGTTTTTTGCAATTGAAGCAGTCATTCGACGTCCCGTTCCTGAGAGAGTGCAGGAAATGGGTTTTAGAATTGGTGGTGCGATCATCTTCTCGCTCATGGCGTTAGCGCTATTTAATGATTTTACTCGTCTGTGATAGTTCAGAGACAAAAGCAGTAGCAAGGAATAATTAGAACAAGTATGGCGATTAAGCGAATTCTATTTGCAAGTTTACTGGCGACCAGTGTATCTGCAAATGGAGCAGAGAACTTCGTAGTTCAAGATATTGAAATCGATGGATTGCAGCGTGTAGCACTGGGTGCTGCGTTGTTGAAAATGCCTGTACGTGTCGGTGATACCATTGGCCAAGGCGATGTTGCAGAGATTATCCGTGCACTGTATGCATCTGGTAACTTTGAAGATGTGAAAGTGTTACGTGACGGCGGCGTTCTGATGGTTCAAGTCAAAGAACGTCCTACCATTGCCAGCATCTCATTTTCTGGTAACAAAGCAATCAAGGACGAGCAGCTACAAGAAAACCTGAACGCATCTGGCGTTCGTGAAGGCGAAGCGCTTGACCGCACCACGCTAAGCAACATTGAAAAAGGCTTAGAAGACTTTTACTACAGCGTAGGTAAATACAACGCCACAGTAAAAGCTGTGGTGACTCCACTGCCACGTAACCGTTCTGACCTAAAGTTTGTCTTTACTGAAGGCGTGTCGGCAAAAATTCAGCAAATCAATTTTATCGGCAATGAAGTTTTCAGCGATGAGGACCTTCTTTCTCGTTTTAACTTGAATGTTGATGTGCCGTGGTGGAATTTCCTGTCTGACGAAAAGTACCAAAAACAAGTGCTTGCAGGTGATATTGAAGCGCTCAAATCATTCTATCTGGACCGCGGTTACTTAAAATTTAACGTTGATTCGACACAAGTTGCAATCTCTCCTGACAAGAAAGGGGTATACATTACTCTTGGCTTAGAAGAGGGAGAGGTTTATACCGTCAAGGATGTAAAGTTCCGTGGTGATTTGATTGGTGAGGAAGCGACGTTCGAACGACTTGTACCATTTGAAGACAATGAGACGTACAACGGCTCGTTGGTCACTTCAATGGAAGAGGGTATTAAACGTGTGCTTGGTGAGTCCGGCTACGCTTATCCTCAAGTGAATACCATTCCTGAGTTTGACGACGAGAATCAAGAAGTTTCTTTGGTCGTTAACGTAGATCCGGGTAACCGAATTTATGTTCGTGACATTCGCTTCACGGGTAATAACTCAACCAAAGATGAAGTCCTTCGTCGTGAAATGCGTCAGATGGAAGGCAGTTGGTTAAACTCGAAATCGATTGAAACGGGTAAAACTCGTCTAAATCGTTTGGGCTACTTTGAAAATGTTGAAGTACAGACGGTTCGAGTTCCTGGTAGTGATGATCAAGTTGACCTAGTTTACTCTGTCAAAGAAGCAAACTCTGGTAGCGTTAACTTCGGTGTTGGCTACGGCACAGAATCGGGTGTGAGCTTCCAGGTTGGCCTGCAACAAGATAACTTCATTGGTAGTGGTAACCGTGTTGGTATCAACGCGATGATGAATGACTACCAGAAAAACATCAGTCTTGATTACCGTGATCCGTACTGGAACTTAGACGGTGTAAGCTTGGGTGGTAAGGTTTTCTATAACGAATTTGAAGCGAAAGAAGCCAATATCGTTGACTATACCAACGAAAGCTATGGCGCGAGCTTAACGTGGGGCTTCCCATTCGATGAGTTGAACCGTTTTGAATTCGGTGTCGGTTATACGCACAACAAGATCGGTAACTTATCGCCTTACTTGCAGGTAGAGCAGTTCTTACGAGCACAAGCAGACAACATTGATTCTAGTGGAGCGTTGAACACAAACGACTTCGACTTCAATATCTCTTGGACACGTAATAACTTAAACCGTGGCTATTTCCCAACAGCAGGTAACCATCAACGTGCATTCTATAAAATGACCGTACCTGGCTCTGACGTTCAATATTTCAAAATGCAGTACGATGTTCGTCAGTATGTGCCATTGACTAAAAAGCACGAGTTTACCCTCTTGTTCCGTGGCCGCTTAGGTTACGGTAATGGTTACGGTCAAACGGATGGTAACGATAACTTGTTCCCATTCTACGAAAACTACTACGCAGGTGGCTTTACATCGCTTCGTGGCTTTGGCTCAAACTCTGTTGGTCCTAAAGCGGTTTACCGTGATACATCTGGTTCAAACAATGGCGCAGATACAGCAACAGATGACTCTGTTGGTGGTAACGCCGTAGCGCTAGCAAGTGTTGAGTTGATTGTCCCAACACCATTTGCATCAGAAGAAGTACAAAACCAAATTCGTACCAGTATCTTCTTTGATATGGCAAGTGTTTGGGATACGGAGTTTGACTACCGCGATTCAGGTGCGGAATATGGTGACCGTTACTACTACGATTACTCAGATCCAACCAACTACCGCTCTTCTTACGGTGCGGCGTTGCAGTGGATGTCTCCAATGGGGCCACTAGTCTTCTCACTAGCGAAACCAATTAAGAAATTTGATGGCGATGATGAAGAGTTCTTCACATTCACTATCGGTAGAACTTTCTAAAGAGGAAAATATTTTGAATAAAATGATCAAAGCGGCTGGGATTGGCCTTCTTGTACTGAGCTCTTCAATGTTTGCAAATGCGGCAGAAGCTGCACAGAAAATTGCTTACGTAAATACAGCTCAAGTTTTCCAAGCTCTTCCTCAACGTGAAGTTGTACTACAAAAAATGCAGAAAGACTTCAAAAGCAAAGCTGATGAACTGAAGTCAATCCAAGCACAAGCTAAAACAAAGATTGAAAAGCTACAACGTGACGGTGAGCTTTTGGGTCAAGACGAAGTTGAAAAGCTACGTATCGATATCGCGAAGCTAGACAGCGAGTACAAAGTGAAAGCACAAGCACTTGAAAAAGCAAGTGCGCGTCGTGAAGCTGAAGAAAAAGCGAAGCTTTTCAAAACGATTCAAGATGCAGTTAAGAAAGTCGCAGACAAAAATGGTTACGATCTTGTGATTGATATCTCTGCTTTGCAGTACGGCAAGCCAGAATACAATATCTCTGAAGACGTAATTAAAGCTCTAAAATAAGAAGTTATGAAGACATTAACATTAGCCGAATTGGCGACAATTACCGGGGGTGAGCTGTTTGGTGACGAGTCTCTCGTTGTAAGCCGTGTTGCCCCAATGGATAAAGCACAAGAAGGTGATGTAACCTTCTTGTCTAACCCAAAATACGCAAAACACCTTTCTGAGTGCCAAGCTACCGTTGTTATGGTAAAGGCTGAGCATAAAGAGCAATGCGTTGGAAACGCGCTAGTGGTTTCGGACCCTTATGTCGCATTTGCTCGTGTGGTCCAAGCGATGGATACCACACCAAAACCGGCAGACGATATTGCACCAAGTGCAGTGATTGCCGCTGACGTTAAGATGGGTGAGAACGTTACAATCGGCGCTAACGCCGTGATTGAAACGGGCGTGGAACTCGGCGACAACGTAAGCGTTGGCGCTGGTTGTTTTATCGGTAAGAACGCCAAGCTAGGGAATAACACCAAGCTTTGGGCTAATGTCACTATCTATCATGAAGTGTCATTGGGTGATGACTGTCTTGTTCAATCGGGCACCGTCATTGGCTCTGATGGCTTCGGTTATGCGAATGACAAAGGCGAGTGGATTAAAATTCCTCAGCTTGGTTCAGTGCGTATCGGTAACCGCGTTGAGATTGGTGCTTGTACTACGATTGACCGCGGTGCACTCGAAGATACTATCATTGAAGACAATGTCATTCTGGATAACCAACTTCAAATCGCGCACAACGTGCAGATCGGATATGGTACCGTGATGCCTGGTGGTACTATTGTCGCGGGCAGTACAAAAATTGGTAAGTACTGCCAGATTGGCGGCGCGTCTGTTCTGAATGGCCATATCACTATCGCAGATGGTGTGGCGATTACAGGTATGGGCATGGTAATGCGCAGTATCGAAGAAAAAGGCCTTTACTCATCAGGTATTCCACTACAAACGAACAGAGAGTGGCGTAAAACTGCAACTCGAGTTCACCGTATTGATGAGATGAATAAGCGCCTGAAAGCGGTTGAAAAACAGCTGGAACAGAAAGAAGAAATTTAGAACAAGTTATCTTTCGCTCTGTATTTAACGTGAAAGCTAACAGGCTCTAGTTCCATATTCTGTACGAAGACTCGCGAAATGCGGGTCTTTTTCTTCTATAATGACGCGCTCTAAGTAGATTTAACTCCAAGATGGTGCGTATTTTGCTAGTATATTGCAAAGCGATTCGGCTTTACGACCTGTTGCCACGTTTGCCATCTTGGCGGCAAAAAATTGATATAGGAAGACGACTTTGACTACTGAAAAGAAAACGATGAACATCTCTGAAATTCAAGAGCTACTACCTCATCGCTACCCATTCTTATTGATCGACCGAGTGATAGACTTCCAAGAAGAGAAGTACCTTCACGCGATTAAAAACGTGTCGGTTAACGAACCTCAGTTCACAGGTCACTTTCCTCAACTACCAGTATTCCCAGGTGTTTTGATTTTAGAAGCAATGGCTCAGGCAACAGGCTTACTTGCATTTAAATCATTTGGTGCACCAACAGAAAATGAACTGTACTACTTTGCAAGCGTAGACGGCGCGAAATTCCGTAAACCAGTGGTTCCGGGCGACCAATTGGTTATTGAGGTAGAATTTCTGAAAGAACGTCGCGGCATTGCTGCATTTAGCGGTGTAGCAAAAGTTGACGGCGAAGTGGTATGTTCTGCAGAACTGAAGTGTGCTCGTCGAGAGTTTTAATATGATTCATGAAACCGCTAAAATCCACCCGGCAGCGGTGGTAGAAGAGGGCGCCAAAATTGGTGCTAACGTAACAGTAGGTCCTTTTACGTACATCACCTCTACGGTTGAAATTGGTGAAGGCACAGAAGTGATGTCTCACGTTGTGATCAAAGGTCACACGACTATTGGCAAAGATAACCGTATTTTCCCGCATGCTGTCATTGGCGAAGAAAACCAAGACAAAAAATACGGTGGTGAAGACACAACTGTGGTTATCGGTGATCGTAACGTCATTCGTGAAGCGGTCCAAGTTCACCGCGGCACAGTGCAGGACAAAGCAAGCACGATCATTGGTGATGATAACTTATTGTGTGTGAATGCACACGTTGCGCATGATGTTGTTATTGGTAACCACACTCATATCGGTAATAACTCGATTCTTGGTGGTCACGTTACTGTTGAAGATTATGCCGGTGTGATGGCACTGTCTGCGATTCACCCGTTTTGTACAGTGGGCGCTTACGCGTACATTGGCGGCTGCTCAGCAGTGGTGCAAGATGTCCCTGCTTACGTACTCGCGCAAGGCAACCACGCGACTCCTTTCGGCTTGAACCTTGTTGGCTTGAAGCGTAACGGCTTTGAGAAACCAGAGATTCGTGCGCTGCAAAAAGCGTATAAAGAAATCTATCGTTCAGGTAAGACGCTAGAAGAAGTGAAGCCTATTCTGGCTGAAATGGCTCAAGAGTGGCCGGCTGTGAAGCGTTTCTCAGATATTCTGGAAACGACGGAACGTGGCATTATTCGTTAATTGGCGAATGAAGCAATAAATAAAAAGATCGTGACCGAATTTGAGGTTACGATCTTTTTGTGTTTTATGGATAAGGCAAACCGTTATCCATAGCGCACAGGAAAAATAGCGAAGTAGATATGGAAAGACCATTACGTATTGGCATCATTGCCGGAGAATTGTCTGGCGATACGCTAGGTGAAGGCTTTATCAAAGCAGTAAAGCAGCAATATCCAGACGCAGAGTTCGTAGGTATTGGCGGTCCGAAAATGATAGCCCAAGGTTGCGAGTCTCTGTTTGATATGGAAGAGCTTGCGGTGATGGGGTTAGTCGAGGTTTTAGGCCGCTTACCGAGACTTCTTAAAGTGAAAGCTGAGCTCGTTCAGTATTTTACTCAGAATCCGCCTGATGTTTTCATCGGGATCGATGCTCCTGACTTCAACTTACGTCTAGAACTTGACCTCAAGCAAGCGGGCATTAAAACCGTTCATTACGTGAGTCCGTCTGTTTGGGCTTGGCGTCAGAAGCGCATCTTTAAAATAGAAGCGGCAACGAACTTGGTGCTAGCATTTCTTCCGTTTGAGAAAGCGTTCTACGACAAATTTAATGTACCTTGCGAGTTCATTGGTCATACCTTGGCTGATTCCATCCCACTTGAATCAGAACAAGCGCCTGCACGTGAGTTGCTTGGTTTAGAACAAGATAAAAAGTGGCTTGCTGTCCTGCCAGGCAGTCGTGGTAGCGAGTTAAAAATGCTCTCTGAGCCATTTATTGAAACCTGCAAGTTACTTCATAAAAAATTTCCAGACTTGGGGTTTGTTGTCGCACTTGTTAATCAAAAACGCCGTGAGCAGTTTGAACAAGCATGGAAAGAGCTCGCACCAGAGTTGGACTTCAAGTTAGTTGATGACACCGCACGTAACGTCATCACCGCATCCGATGCCGTGATGCTGGCCTCTGGTACCGTAGCGTTGGAGTGTATGCTTCTCAAGCGTCCAATGGTGGTGGGTTATCGTGTGAATGCATTTACCGCTTTCTTGGCTAAATGTTTATTGAAAACGAAGTATGTGTCATTGCCGAATATCTTGGCGGATGATGAGCTCGTCAAAGAATATCTACAAGATGAATGCACACCAGACAATTTGTTTACTGAGGTTTCTCGCTTATTGGAAAGCGACAATAAACCGATGTTAGATAAGTTTACGGAAATGCATCATTGGATCCGTAAAGATGCGGATCAACAAGCCGCAAACGCGGTTCTAAAACTGATTGAAAAATAGAGATTTATCATGGCTGTTAAACCAAAAGCGACCAAAACCAAAGTTGAACTCCCTCCGTTTGAATATCCGCAAGGTTATCAGCTTGTGGCCGGAGTCGACGAGGTAGGACGTGGCCCTTTGGTGGGAGACGTCGTCACCGCTGCGGTTATCCTTGATCCTAACAATCCTATTGAAGGGTTGAACGATTCAAAAAAATTGACCGAAAAGAAACGCATGGCGCTGCTTCCTGAAATTAAAGAAAAAGCATTGGCGTGGGCGGTCGGGCGCTGTTCTCCTGAAGAAATTGATCAACTGAATATTTTGCAGTCGACCATGGTTGCGATGCAGCGTGCAGTGGCGGGGTTACAGGTTCAACCTGATTTGGTGTTGATTGATGGTAACCGTTGTCCAGAGCTGCCAATGGATGCTCAAGCTGTAGTAAAAGGCGATCTACGCGTTGCCGAAATCAGTGCGGCTTCCATTATTGCCAAAGTCGTGCGTGACCAAGAGATGGAAGAGTTGGATAAACTTCATCCACAATTTGGCTTCGCCAAGCACAAAGGTTATCCAACTAAAGCGCACTTTGAAGCGATTGAGCAACACGGAGTGATCAGTGAACACCGAAAGAGTTTCAAGCCAGTAAAAAAAGCGTTAGGCATAGAATAATCAAACGATCTAATTGGTGTTATAAACCCAACCTCTTTAGGTTAGAATCCCCAACAAAATAGAGTTACACGGTACCTGTTAATGTCAGATCCCAAATTCATCCACCTGCGTGTTCATAGTGACTTCTCGATGGTGGATGGCCTCAACAAAGTTCCGCCAATCGTAAAGAAAGTTGCTGAGCTCGGTATGCCCGCAATGGCGTTGACCGACTTTACCAACCTATGTGGTTTGGTGAAGTTTTACGGTACAGCACATGGCAGTGGTGTTAAACCGATCATTGGTGCTGACTTTAAAATGCAGTCGGACGAGTTTGGTGAAGAGCTGACACAAGTGACTTTGCTTGCGGCGGATAATGTAGGTTATAAGAACCTGACGTTATTGATATCAAAAGCGTACTTACGTGGACATGTTCAACACCACCCGGTGATTGATAAAGCCTGGTTGGCTGAAATGTCTGAAGGCCTGATTGTATTATCCGGCGGTAAAAGCGGGGAAATTGGTCGCGGCCTTTTGAAAGGCAACCGTCAAATAGTGCAAGGGTGTGTTGATTTTTATAAACAGCATTTTCCAGATCGCTTTTATCTTGAGTTACTTCGTACCGGTCGTCCAGATGAAGAGACTTATCTTCACTTTGCAGTTGAATTGGCAGAGCAGCAAGACTTGCCAGTAGTGGCGACCAATGAAGTTGTATTCCTGAGTCCAGACCTATTTGATGCTCATGAAATACGCGTAGCGATTCACGATGGTTACACATTAGAAGATCCGCGCAGGCCAAAAAACTACAGTCCGCAGCAATATCTTCGTACAGAAGAAGAAATGTGCGAGCTGTTTGCTGATATTCCTGAAGCGTTAGAAAACAGTGTCGAGATAGCGAAGCGTTGTAACGTGACTGTGCGCTTAGGGGAGTACTTCCTACCAGCCTTCCCAACTGAAGGGATGAAAGAGACTGAGTTCTTAGTCATGAAATCCCGAGAGGGCTTGGAAGAGCGTTTAGAGTTCCTATTTCCAGATGAGGAAGAGAGGAAACGTCGTCGCCCTGAATATGATGAACGTCTTCAGATAGAGCTAGATGTTATCAATCAAATGGGATTCCCTGGTTACTTCTTGATCGTAATGGAGTTCATCCAGTGGTCAAAAGATAATGGAATTCCTGTAGGTCCTGGACGTGGTTCCGGTGCCGGCTCTTTGGTGGCTTACGCATTAAAAATCACCGACCTGGATCCATTAGAATACGACTTGCTGTTCGAACGTTTCTTGAACCCAGAACGTGTCTCGATGCCCGATTTCGACGTCGATTTCTGTATGGATAAACGTGACCAGGTTATTGACCACGTTGCGGAAATGTACGGTCGTGACGCGGTGTCTCAGATCATCACGTTTGGTACCATGGCGGCAAAAGCGGTAATCCGTGACGTTGGCCGCGTATTGGGTCATCCATTTGGTTTTGTTGATCGTATTTCAAAGCTGATCCCGCCCGATCCGGGCATGACGCTAGATAAGGCGTTTAAAGCGGAACCTGCACTACCTGAATTGTATGAGGCCGATGAAGAAGTCAAAGAACTTATCGACATGTGTCATATTTTGGAAGGCTGTACGCGAAACGCCGGTAAACACGCTGGTGGTGTTGTAATTTCACCTACAACAATTACCGATTTTGCGCCAATTTATGCAGACGCTGAAGGTCACTTTCCGGTTACTCAATTTGATAAAAACGATGTTGAGACCGCTGGCCTAGTTAAGTTTGACTTCTTGGGCCTACGTACCTTAACCATTATTGACTGGGCGTTAGGGCTGATTAACCCACGTCTAGAGCGAGAAGGTAAGGAGCCGGTTCAAATTGAATCCATACCGTTAGAAGACCCTGCCTCTTTCCGTTTGTTGCAAAACTCTGAAACGACAGCAGTATTCCAGCTTGAATCTCGAGGCATGAAAGAGCTGATCAAACGACTTCAGCCAGACTGTTTCGAAGATATTATCGCATTGGTAGCACTCTTCCGTCCGGGTCCTTTGCAATCGGGCATGGTAGATAACTTTATCGACCGTAAACATGGCCGAGAGGCGATCTCTTATCCAGATGAAAAGTGGCAACACGAGTCGCTAAAAGAGACGCTTGATCCAACCTACGGCATCATCCTGTACCAAGAGCAGGTAATGCAGATTGCGCAGATCTTAGCGGGTTACACGCTAGGTGGTGCGGACATGCTCCGTCGTGCAATGGGTAAGAAAAAGCCAGAAGAGATGGCAAAACAACGTGCTATCTTTGAAGAAGGTGCGATAAAGAACGGTATCGATGGCGAGTTGGCGATGAAAATCTTCGACTTGGTAGAGAAGTTCGCCGGTTATGGCTTTAACAAATCACACTCTGCTGCTTATGCATTGGTTTCTTATCAGACTCTTTGGCTGAAAACACATTATCCTGCCGAATTTATGGCTGCGGTAATGACAGCCGATATGGATAACACGGAAAAAGTCGTTGGCTTGGTCGATGAGTGTTTCCGTATGAAGCTCACCGTGCTGCCACCAGACATCAACTCTGGCCTATATCGCTTTAATGTTGATGAAAATGGCGCAATTGTTTACGGTATTGGTGCGATAAAAGGGGTAGGTGAAGGTCCTATCGATGCGATTCTTGAGGCGAGAAATAAAGGTGGTCACTTTAAAGACCTATTTGATTTCTGTGCTCGAGTTGATCTAAAACGCGTCAATAAACGAGTGATAGAGAAGCTGATTTACGCGGGCGCGTTAGATCGACTAGGTCCACACCGCGCGGCGATGATGGCATCACTCAATGATGCGGTAAAAGCGGCAAGTCAACATCACCAAGCCGAGGCGTTTGGTCAAACGGATATGTTTGGTGTGCTAACGGATGCGCCTGAAGAAGTAGAGCACAAGTATACGCAAGTTCCGCCTTGGCCAGAAAAAGTGTGGTTAGAGGGCGAGCGTGATACCCTAGGCCTATATTTGACAGGGCACCCAATTAACGCCTACGTAAAGGAACTAAACAAATACACCAGTTGTCGACTAAAAGACGCAACGCCAACGCGTCGCGACCAATCTGTCACGGTGGCAGGTCTGGTTATTGCAGCTCGTGTAATGACGACTAAGCGTGGTACACGAATTGGCATTATGACACTGGATGACCGAAGTGGTCGCATGGAAGTGATGTTGTTCTCAGATGCACTGGATCGATACGCTGAACTTCTCGAAAAAGACAGAATTTTGGTCGTTTCTGGACAGGTCAGCTTTGATGACTTCAACGGTGGCCTTAAAATGTCGGCGCGTGAAGTTATGGATCTCGGCAGTGCGCGCGAGAAATACGCTCGTGGTTTGTCGGTATCGATAGATGCAACTCAGATCAACGATCAGTTTTTTGAGCAGTTCAGCCGTATTTTAGAACCGCACAAAGCCGGAACCGTACCCGTCAATGTATACTACCAGCGTGCCGACGCCAGAGCGCGGTTAACATTGGGCACCGAGTGGCGAGTAACGCCAAGTGATACATTACTCGACGATTTAAAACAGTTACTTGGCAAAAGCCAGGTAGAACTCGAATTTAACTAAAAATTCAGCGCAATATGTTAGACGCTGAGTAAACAAGGATTCATAGATGAGCCTAAACTTTCTTGAATTTGAAAAGCCAATTGCAGAACTAGAAGCGAAAATTGAAGCATTACGTGATGTCTCTCGTCACGGTGGTGATTCTGCAATTGACCTGGATAAAGAAATCGAACAGCTTGAGAAGAAAAGCTTAGAGCTGAAGAAAAAAACCTTCAGCGACCTAGGCGCATGGGAAACAGCTCAACTGGCTCGTCACCCACTACGTCCTTACACGCTGGATTACATCCAACACGCTTTTGAGGAGTTTGATGAATTAGCGGGTGACCGCGCGTTTGCAGACGACAAAGCGATTGTGGGTGGCATGGCTCGCCTTGAAGGCCGTCCAGTGATGATCATCGGTCATCAAAAAGGTCGTGAAACCAAAGAGAAAGTGAAACGTAACTTTGGTATGCCAAAACCAGAAGGTTACCGTAAAGCGCTACGTTTGATGGAAATGGCTGAGCGTTTCAACATGCCGATCATCACATTTATCGATACGGCTGGCGCGTACCCAGGTGTGGGCGCAGAAGAGCGTGGTCAATCTGAAGCTATCGCGAAAAACCTAAAAGTGATGTCTGGTCTTAAAGTGCCAGTAATCTGTAACGTTGTTGGTGAAGGTGGTTCAGGCGGCGCACTAGCAATTGGTGTAGGCGACTACGTGAACATGCTTCAGTACTCTACATACTCAGTAATCTCTCCTGAAGGTTGTGCTTCAATCTTATGGCGTGATTCTGACAAAGCACCGCAAGCTGCAGAAGCGATGGGTCTAACTGCTCCTCGTCTTAAAGAGCTTGAACTGATCGACGAAATCATTGAAGAGCCACTAGGCGGCGCTCATCGCGATCATGTTCAAATGGCAGCGAATATGAAAGCAACACTACTTCGTCAGCTAGAAGATCTAGAACAATTGGATGAAGAGACGCTACGTGAACGTCGTTACCAGCGCCTAATGAGCTACGGTTACTGTTAATTTCGGTGATTGCTATTAAGCGTTAGCTGATATCTCAAGTGATAACAGTTAAAATAGAAAGGGTTGGATGAGAGTCCAGCCCTTTTTTGTACCTATCGGATCGCTTATGGAATCGCTTTACCCGCATTTTGCTCAAGTTCTCGGCCGCTACTATCAATCAGGCACTAAGGTTGTCTTGGCGTTTAGCGGAGGAGTGGATTCACGTCTTTTACTCGAATTACTCAGTCGCTATCAACAAGCGCATTCGATAGAGTGTCACGCTGTGTATGTGCACCATGGTTTGAGCTCGAATGCCGATGATTGGGCCGATAAATGCTTACTTTGGGCAAAACAAGTGGGCATATCATGCTCGATTGAGCGAGTGAGCTTAGACATCAGCAATGGTGAAAGTATTGAACTTCTTGCTCGTGAAGCTCGCTATCAAGCCTTAACTAAGTACATTCAAGAAGGCGATATACTGTTGACCGGCCAACATGCTGATGATCAACTAGAGACTTTTCTCCTTGCTCTTAAGCGAGGCAGCGGGCCAAAAGGGTTATCTTCGATGGCGGAGAGTATGCCGTTTTCTGGCGGATCCCTAGTTCGACCATTGCTTACTATCAAGCGGAAGACCATCGAAGACGCGGCTACTAAGTTAGGCTTGGAGTGGGTGGAAGACGAAAGCAACCAAGATACTCGTTATGATCGTAACTTTCTTCGTCATTGTGTTATCCCTGAATTGTCTGGTCGCTGGCCTAGTATCCATCAAGCGGTTCAGCGCAGTGCAAGCCTATGTGCTCAACAAGAAGCGCTATTGGATGAACTATTGAGCGCGGTGTTTGAACGCGCTTTACAAACGGATCTAAGTTTGAGTATTGAAGAACTGGCTAAGCACAGTGAATTAGCGCGTGCGCGCTTGATTCGTATGTGGCTGGCTAAGCTTAATACTAGTATGCCGACTCAGGTACAACTCAATCTTATCTGGAATGAAGTCGCATTAGCTCAGCAAGATGCCAACCCCAAACTACAACTTAAGCAAGGTGAAGTGCGCCGTTTTCGAAATCGTCTCTATTGGGTAACGGAAATCGCTGACGTCACTGAGTGGCAAAGTACGATTCAAGTCGATACCGTTTTATCGCTTCCAGAGCAGCTAGGGGAGCTGACCTTAACGACGAGTTCTAGCAACGCAACGATTGCGCTTCCGAGTCAGCCAGAATTGCTTCGCGTGACCTTTAATCCGGAAGGCTTATCAGCGCATCCAACCACGCGTAATCACAGTCGAAAACTGAAGAAGTTGTTCCAAGAATACAACGTGCCAAGCTGGCTGCGTCGTCAAATTCCGATTTTGATGTATCAAGACCGAGTCGTTGCTGTGGCAGATCTGTTCGTTGATCAGGCGTTTAATGGTCAAGATTGTGAACTTATTTGGCGCAGGTAATGAAAATTCATGCCACAATGTCGATTATAAAATATAAAAATCCTTAAATAATAATTGATTAGGTGAAGCAATGAAGAAAACAATCATGGGCGCAATGGTGGCGCTAACCATGCTCAGTGGGCAGGCTCTAGCTGCGGGAGATGCCACAGCAGGTCAAGCAAAGGCAGGAGTATGCGCAGCATGTCATGGCGCCGACGGTATTGCTGTCATTCCGGGTTACCCAAACCTGAAAGGGCAAAACGAGCAATATATTATCAGTTCAATTAAAGCCTATAAAAACAAAGAGCGAACAGGTGGTCTTGCTGCTGTTATGCAAGCTCAAGCTTCACTGTTGTCTGATGAAGATATCGCTAATCTAGCGGCTTACTACGCAAGTTTGAAGTAAACGCGAGTCTGAAAAAGCTTGGACGATTGGGCATTGAGCAGTCCTCATTGGGGTTTTATCAACTCACGATATTCGTCATGTTAATTTGCTCAATCTGGATTTTCGCTGGTAGATCAGAGACAAACATTGAATGTTGCGAAACGCTAAACGATAATAAGCACAATCGATTGAAGCTTAAGGGATGAACATGAAAAAAATTGAAGCGATTATCAAGCCATTTAAATTGGATGATGTTCGAGAAGCGCTAGCTGAAGTTGGCATTACAGGGATGACCGTCTCTGAAGTGAAAGGCTTTGGTCGCCAAAAAGGTCACACCGAGCTTTACCGTGGTGCAGAGTACATGGTGGACTTTCTGCCTAAAGTGAAGCTCGAAATCGTTGTAACGGAAGATGTGGCTGATAAATGCGTAGAGACGATCATTGAAACCGCGCAAACCGGCAAAATTGGTGATGGTAAAATCTTTGTGACTGATGTTGAGCGTGTGGTTCGTATTCGTACTGGTGAAGAAGACGAAGACGCGATCTAAGGTTTCTTGTTACCTGTCTCGTATTTATTATGCTAAAAGGGAGCCAAGTGGCTCCTTTTTTGTTTTTTACTTTCAGTGAAATCCAATAACCCGAGGTTGGTTGTTCCAGTTTTAGGGTGTGTATATTCAGGTTTGTCGTATGTTTAAGCGTTTTTTTCTGGCGTTAGCTTTTCTTATTATGGCGGTATTGGTCGGCTTCCAGGTTATTTTCACCGTACCAGATCAGCCGCAAATCATTACTCAAACAGGTTCAGAGCTGACGCAGGATATTAGGTGTATCGAATTTAGCGGCTCAAAAGCTCTGGATCAGGGCGGTGAAATCAATGTACTTGTCTGGAATATCTACAAACAGAACCGGACTAATTGGCAAAGCGCACTCAATGAATTCTCTGCTGATAAGCAGCTTCTGTTATTGCAAGAAGCCAGCATGACACCATCTTTTAAGCAATGGTTGGTGGATGGCAACTGGGTCAGCAACCAAGTGAGTGCCTTTAAGGCGCTGGGCAGCGGTGCGGGTGTGATTAGTATCGCTCAAGGGCAACCAGAAAAAGCTTGTGCTTATACGTCTAAAGAGCCTTGGCTGCGTTTACCCAAGTCTGCACTATACAGCCAATATCAATTAAGCAATGGCGAGAGACTCGCTGTGGTGAATGTACATGCGATTAACTTCACGGTTGGCACGCAAGAGTATGTATCTCAGTTAACGGCGCTTGAAATGCTTTTAAAGCATCATGTGGGGCCAATTCTATTTGCTGGAGACTTCAATAGCTGGAGTGAATCTCGCGTTAATGCGATGCGACAGGCCTTAAAAGCCGCGGACTTGCAAGAAGTGACGTTCTCACCTGATCGTCGAGTCCAATTTATAACGGGATTACCGTTGGATCACGTATTTTACCGAGGACTGACCCTCAAATACGCGAAAGCGCCGCAGAGCGACGCTTCCGATCATAACCCATTGTTACTGTCATTTACGTTAGATGACTAGCTTAGGTCACTACAATATAAAGCGCCCAAATAACGTAGAAGAATACCCATGGCAGGCTTGCAATCACCAAGGCTTGCCCACGTTCAAACTCAGTCCAAGTAAGCACAACACCGTAGCCCAATACAATGTACCAAGGCAGCAGTAGTGGTAGTGAGCTGGCAAAATGCGACCACTCGCTGGTAAGCGGCAGTTTTAATAGACCATTGAGGCTGTTTAAATCTGCTGCGTAAGTCATCACCTGACCATGCTTGAGTAACAGGCTCGCGTAGCTTGCGATATCGCCCAATACTGCTGGGAATAAGATTGCACACGACGCGGCAAACCACTTCCAGTAACCATATTGTTGCTTGCTTGCCTTCGTTGCAAGAAAGAACCAAAGCGCAAGCAACAGTAAGGTGGCAAAGCGGTTGAATACATCATTGATGATCGCACTTGCCATTAGCGTGTTTGGCTCTAATAGCTCAATCTGCTTTGGGTCGATTTGTTGAAACTGCGCGGCTAGTTGGTCACTAAGCCACGTGAAATCGACATTCGAAAAGTAAGCGCCCCAGAATAAAAACGGACTAAGCATCAAGAAGATGAACGGTTGCCATCCCCATCCGCCGCGTTGGTAAAGCGCTAGAAAGCAAGATGTTGGAGAACGAAAAATGTCCAACAGCATCACAAGTGGGTTGCTTGATGGGTTCATACACTTACCTTCGTTACGTCAACGTACAACTTAAGTTTTTGACCTGGTTGTAAGTATTTTTTCTTGTGTAGCGAGTTCCATTTCACGATGTCGTTCGTTTTTACTTTGAACTTGCTTGCAATGCCGCTAATGGTGTCACCGGAGCGAACGTTGTAGAAAACGGTACGAATCACAGCACCTTTGTCTGAGTCCTTCCAAATCACGAGCTTTTGACCAACGCGCAATGGATCTTTAGGGCCCATGCCATTCCATTTTGCTAACGATTTATACGACACTTTATTTTCACGTGCGATTGACCACAAACTTTCTCCAGACTGAACGACATGAGTGAGCTTGAGTTGTCCACGAGCACGTGATTGAGTCTTGCTTAATCGATTTTGTGCCGTTAGTGCGTATTTCGCATCGTCTTTTGTTGACGTCGGAATCAGTAGGTATTGGCCAATACGAATATTGTTATTCGACAGGCCGTTTGCACGTCGAATCACTTTTGTGGTTGTGCCGTATTTATTAGCTAGCACACTTAAAGAGTCACCAGACTTCACCTTGTAGCGAGCGACCTTCATCCCTTTACCACGGTTTTTCTCCACCTTAGTGAGAAAAGTCTCTTTTTTCTCTACCGGAATCAGAAGTTGGTGCGGACCTTCAGGCGCCGTTGACCATTGGTTGTATGCAGGGTTGTAACTTTGTAACTCTTTCACACCAATGCCGGCATAATCTGCAGCAATGGCTAGATCAAGCTGTTCTTTCGGATCGACAAGCGTTAGAACAGGCTTGTTTGGAATCGCAGGAATATTAAGCCCGTACTTGTCTTGGTTTGCGATGACGTCAGCCAAGGCTAGCAGCTTAGGTACGTAACTGCTGGTCTCTTTTGGTAAGTCCAATGAGAAGAAATCGATAGGTTTACCGAGCTTTTTATTTTTACGAATTGCGCTAGAAACACGGCCACCACCACTGTTGTAAGCAGCAATTGCATGCTCCCAGCTACCATCAAAACGCTCGTTTAGTTGTACAAGGTAGTCCAGTGCGGCATCCGTTGCTGCTGCCACATCTCGGCGACCGTCATACCAGTAGTTTTGCTCTAGTCCCATCATCTTTCCGGTGCCAGGGACAAATTGCCACAATCCAGCTGCACTACCATGTGAGTAGGCAAAGGCATCGAATGAGCTTTCCACCACCGGAAGCAAAGCAAGCTCCATTGGAAGTCCACGCTCTTCGATACGTTTTGTGATCATGTATAGAAAAGGAGTCGCACGCTTAGACACCGTGTAAAGGTGATTCGGGTGCTTTAGATACCACGTACGGTAGTAGTCCACTTTCTTATGGTTTGGAATATCCATTTCAAGTTGCATGGCGATACGTTGCCATACATCTTCTTGTTCCTGAGGGGAAAGAACTTTAGGCGCGTCGTTAGCGGATTTTTTTGCTAAAGACGATGTGTTGCCCGGTTGAGCCTTCGCTGCATTTTGTTTTGCAGTCTGCTCAGATTTATTGGTTTCTGGTGTAGAAGACGTTGAGTCTGACTGAGTCAATTGACAGCCAGATAATAACAACGCCAACGCCCAGGTATACTTCAAACGCATGGATTCAGCCTATTTAGGGCCTTTTTATCTTCACCTGCCTGTCGCGCAACACAATGTGCGTGGCAGTCGCAAGATAATAGACATCTTTTAAACACTAACTAATTAATAGAGGCAAAGAGCTTCTAAATTATGCAATGGGGAGAAATTCAAATAGATTTATATCAACCCCAAACGTAAGAGAAGCGCCAGTGGCGCTTCTCGAAAAATCAGCCCCTGATAATACTGGGGTCTTGCAAACTTACAAGCAGAAAATGGTTAAAATTCGTTCTTCCACTCACGCAAAGCAGTAAAAACCGAGCATGGATCGCTATTTTTAATGCGACTAGCAACAGATTGAACCACGTCAGGGTTGGTGGTTCGCAAGAACGGATTAATCCACTTTTCTTTGCGTATTGTTGTTGGAAGTGTCGGAATGTTGAGGGCTCGCAGTCGGTTTACATCATCGCGATATTGACGGAGCTGCTCATTATCAGGCTCAACCGCTAAAGCAAACGCCACGTTACTCGCGGTGTATTCATGCGCGCAGAAGACTTGAGTTTCTTCTGGTAGAGAGGTTAGCTTGTTTAGTGACTCAAACATTTGCTCTGGCGTACCTTCAAAAATACGACCACAGCCTGCGGAAAACAACACGTCACCACAAAACAGTTTTCCGTCTCCAACGTAACCGATATGACCTAAGGTATGGCCTGGTAAACCTAGCACCAAAAAGATTTCGCCAAATAACTCCAGTTTGTCGCCTTCTTCCATGGGGGTGGTTAGGGTTGGAATTGGCTCAGATTTCGGGCCCACAACGGCGACTTCAGGAAAGGCACGCACTAAGTCTGGAACGCCACCAATGTGATCGTTGTGGTGGTGCGTAATTAAAATCGCTTCTAAAGTTAATTCGTTAGCCTGCAAGTATTCTAACACTGGCTTCGCATCGCCCGGATCAACGACTGCGCAACGCTTATCGCTATTTTGTATCAGCCAGATGTAATTATCATTAAATGCGGGTATGCTTTTGATCTCTAACACGATTCGTTCTCCGTCACCCATTTTAGTCAGGTGGTTAATGAAACCAGCACTCAGCAACAAAACTATACCACACCCGTCGACTTGGTCAGCAATGAACAACGGTCCGTGGGTGCTTGAGTCAATCCAGACCCGACTTGATGAATGGTGTCCGAAACTCTTCGGTTACCATATGCTCAAACTGGGCGGGTTGAGCTGTGAGCTAACCAGCTGTAATTGTAACATTCAACACCAAGTCAACGTAGATATCCAGAACCCGTTGCATAATGTGATTGCAGATGGTTACGAATTGCCCTTTTTGGAAAAAAGCTTTGATGTTGTGATTCTCGCTCATCAGCTCGACTATGCAAGCGATCCACACCGTTTGCTACGGGAAGTCGATAGAGTGATGATGGATGATGGTTATTTGATAATCACTGGATTTAACCCACTAAGTTTGACTGGATTAGCGAGTTTGCTTCCATGGCGTAAACATAATTTGCCTTGGAGTGGACGAATGTTTACGTCGAACCGCATCAACGACTGGTTAGGGTTACTTAATTATCAAGTGATTCATTGCGATCGTTACGCGCTGTTTCCGATGAAGCGCTACCGCACGATGTGGACATGGTTGGAAAACAGTCTCGGTGATTGGGCGTCACCTGCAGGGAGTTTGTATTACATTGTGGCACGGAAACGAACATACCCTCTAAAGCCTATCAAACCGCATTGGCGCTTGAAGAAAAAGCTCACACCACTTGGGGTGATGAATCGAGAGGGTAACACTATGAGGAAAGAATCTCGTTAAGAGGGTTGGTAACCAGTATCTTCCTCGGTTGGGTTTTCTGCGGCGGTACGGGCTAGCTCATCACAAATTTCGTTCTCACGATGGCCCGCGTGGCCTTTTACCCAATGCCATTCAACTTGATGGCGTGCGGTTTCTTTGTCTAGAGCTTGCCATAAATCGGCATTCTTAACGGGTTTTTTATCCGCTGTTTTCCAACCACGCTTCTTCCAGTTATGGATCCACTGAGTAATACCTTGGCGCACATATTGACTGTCAGTCGTTAAAGTGACTCTGCAAGGTTGTTTTAACGTCTGCAGCGCGACGACAGCCGCCAACATTTCCATGCGGTTGTTGGTGGTTAACGTGTAGCCTTTGGAAAGCGTCTTTTCTACGTCTTTGTAACGCAATACAATGCCGTAACCACCTGGTCCTGGGTTACCTAAACAAGAACCGTCAGTGAAAATCTCAACGTGTTTGGTCATATTTTTTGGTACTATTAGCCGAAACATTTAATAAAGCATAGTCTGACATACATAACCTTATGAATACCAGCAGCAATTCTGAATATAACCGCATTGTCGTTCTCGATACCGAAACCACAGGTATGAACCGCGAGGGTGGTCCTCACTACATGGGACACCGCATTATTGAAATCGGTGCCGTGGAGATCATCAACCGTAAGCTGACTGGTCGTCACTTCCACGTTTATTTAAAACCCGATCGTGAAATCCAACCAGAAGCGGTTGAAGTTCACGGTATTACGGATGAATTCTTGGTTGATAAACCGGAATACGCGAGCGTGCACCAAGAGTTTCTTGAGTTTATTAAAGGCGCAGAACTTGTTGCCCACAACGCACCCTTCGATACGGGCTTTATGGATTACGAGTTTGGCATGCTCGATCCCAACATCGGCAAAACGGACGACTACTGCAAGGTGACCGATACCCTTGCTATGGCGAAGAAAATCTTCCCTGGTAAGCGAAACAACCTTGATATCTTATGTGAACGTTACGGTATTGATAACTCGCACCGTACACTCCACGGAGCTTTGCTCGATGCGGAGATTCTAGCCGACGTTTACCTCTTTATGACGGGTGGTCAAACGAGTCTAGAGTTTAACGCGAATAAACAAGAGGGTGGGGTAGAAACCATTCGCCGTATTGAAGGAAGAAAAGCGCTAAAGGTTTTGCGCGCAAGTGCCGATGAACTAGAAGCTCACCAAAAAAGATTAGAGTTGGTGAACGACTGTATTTGGCATCAATAGGAGAAGCTATGCTGAGGGCTTTGTTGGTCGCGTTTTTAGCGATATGGAGTAGTCTCTCGAGTGCATCGAGTGAATCTGCTATGTCTTTGTTAGACAATCGCTTTCGAGTGGATCCAACCATCGAGCAGATCACTTTTTTAGTTTATCGTGAGCAAAGTTCTCAGCCAGTTGTTTTAGTCCGTCCTGACGGTAAAAAGTACTATGCTTGGGACGCCTACGACAATGTACGTTGGTACCAAGAAGCCTCACTCGATATTATCTCCGTTGACAACCCTATGCCAGGCCCATGGCAGGCTGTGGGGAAAGTCACTCCTAAAAATAACATCCGCTTAATTTCTCACTTAAAGCTCAGCACGGATGTGTTCCCAAACCGATTATATAATGGGGAAGCGCTTAAGTTTACAGCTCGCCTAACCTCCGACGATAAACCTCTTGTACTGCGCGACTTCCTTGACCGCGTGAATCTACGCGTGACATTTACCAAGTTTGTCGAAAATGAAGATGAGTTGATCAAAGAAGCACGTCCAGTGCCGATGGTTGTGGGTGAGTTTGCTGATGATGGCCGCGGCTTGGATGAAAAAGCAGGGGATGGTGTGTTCACTGTCCAACTACCAATAGACGTTGAGCCCGGTAAGTACCGTGCGCGAATCACCTCTGGTAATGGCGTATTCTTACGAGCGCAAGAGCAAGTCATCTTGGTTTATCCGAACCCAATTTCTCGTACTTTTATTCAGGCGCGCAATCCTGACAAACCACACCAATTGGTGGTGAGTGGTGAGCAAGGTATGATCGCGCCAGGCTCAATCGCAGTCACGGTGGAACAAGATGCACCCGATGGCTTTGTTAGCTACAGCCAAGGGCAGGTGTCTGAAGATGGAATGAGAACCACGCTGAACCTCAATAACGATGCTGAGCTAGGTAAGTACGCATGGCGTGGCGAGATCTTTGCCACTGATTTTGCGACTCAACGTCCACTGGTGTTTCCTATTCCAGAGCAAACCTTCAGTGTTGTTGATGACGTTGATCTAGAAGCCGCTCGAATTGCAAAAGAAGCTGAATTAGCCGAGCAGCGCCGTATTGAAATGGAAAAGCAAATTATCGCTGAGCGGGAGGCTGAGCGTAAGCGCAGCATGATTATTATCGCGGTGGGTAACGTGATAATGCTGCTGATTGTGATCATTGCATGGATAGTCTGGCGCAAAATTAAAGCGAAGCGCGATGCCATGCCAGAGATGCAGTTAGAAGTGCCAAAGAAATAGTAGTAACACATGAAGCGAGAAACGGAGCCAATCGGCTCCGTTTTTTTTCAAGTTACCAAATTGGAAGAAGAAAAATGGATAAATTATGAATATTTAAGTTTACTGTACTCAAATATATGTCTGGGATTTTATATAAATAATATATCATTTTTACTTTCTAAATTGGTTGCATTTTTAATGTGACTAACTTTCAAAATAATCAATTAAAGATAAAGAAATAATGAATAAAATTTTAGCTTTTTTTTGTGCAGTGATAATTGTAGGTTGCTCTTCTATTGATAATGGTATTAATAATCCAGATGCGGGAAGTAATAATTTAAAATCACTTGATACCTTCACTTTTGATCCCTTAAGTAAAATCCAAAAAGTAGAAATACCAACTTATTATGATGGCTTGTTTGATACAGCAAGACCCTATTTAGATGAAAAGTACCCTTACACTTATGTCAGTAAACCTCAAGCATACATAATTGATGACGAGATTATTTCTTTTGCTCCCTGGTTTACTGTCGAAGGAAGGTTTACGGTTTTTCCAACCGCTCACTATATAGTTATAACTCAAGAAACCGAGAGTGGCTTAGTCTCCGCACGATTTAATCATGAACAAGTAATTAAGCTGTTAAGTGAAGAGTATAAAATTACTGAGCATACAAGTCCGTTTTTTAATTATGTTCTAGAGGTTTCTCCAAGTGAACAAGCCAATTTTGTAGAAGATATCCATAAAAAATTGAGTAGACTTCCTTCAGAATAAGGATTCCTGGTTAAATTTTGATCAATAAAGTCAGGGGTTCTGGCTTTATTGATTGCATGGAGTTCTATTTACATTGATTTGGGCTTTGTAATAGGTAGTACGCCATAATAACAAGAGTCGATCTTGTAGGGTTTCTGGATAAATATTCAGCTGTGCGTGATAAATAAGAATAAGTAAACGCGAGGTCTCTGATGAAATACAAAAAGCGTCAGAAGTATAAATACACTCTCCATTCTGAAGAAAAGATTGAGACTCACATTTCAGTGAGTCAGGCGTATGACAGCCCTTTTCTTAGTTTGTCCAAACAAGGCGTGTTAACGATTAAAAAGGGCTATGCATGGGATGGAGCGAGTGGGCCAGCGTTAGACACAAAAAACATTATGAAAGCTTCTTTAGTGCATGATGCTCTTTACCAACTCATGAGGGAAGAGGTGTTGCCTCAAAGTGCTCGAAAGCATGCGGATATGTTGCTGAGAGAAACATGTTTAGAAAAAGGAATGTCTAGCTTCAGAGCAACTTATATCTATTATGGCGTCAGAGTTGTCGGCGGCTTCTTTTCTAGACCCGATACTTTGTGTGCTTAATGGGAACATCTTTCCAACGTTTAACTGTTTATTTATACAGTTTAGTTATGTAAGCTCCAAGGTGATACAAAGGAGTAGTACATAATGACAATAAGATATGAAGAGCATGTGCCAAGCCCGAAAGAATACTGTGATATGCGTATAAAAGCCGGGCTATCACCCAAATCGTTGAAAGCAGCTGAAATTGGTCTACCCAATTCGTTATATGGCGTATCTGTCCGGGATGAAGGAAAGCTCATTGCAATGGGTCGGGTTGTTGGTGACGGGGCGTGTAACTTCGAAATTGTCGACGTTGCCGTTGATTCTGATTATCAAGGTAACGGTTTAGGTAGAAAAGTCATGGAATACATCGACGGTTATCTTTCTTCTGTTGCACTTGAAGGCTCTTACGTTTCTATGATTGCTGATGAGCCGGTCTTTTACGAAAAGCTTGGTTATAGGCTGGTGGCTCCTAAAAGCCAAGGGATGACAAAAAAGTTTAAGCCGAAGGTGTAACACGTATTCAGCTGTGCAAATAAGCAATAGAAAACAGGAGTTTAATTTCCTGTTTTCTATATTAAATTTCTACTTAAGCCACTTCTGGAATTGGTTTGGGTGGCTGCTCTAAATCAGGCTCTTTTTGAACAGTAGGAATTTGTCCCTCACCCACAGCACTGATGTAACAGCCACTAAGTTTAATGGCAAGGTACATATCGGCTCGAAGTAAGATACCTCCTTCACTGGTGCTGATACCAGTAAGCTCACACCATTGACGTAAGCGTCGTTTCCTTCCTGCGAGGATTAAGCGTACGCCTCTCTTTTTTAAAGTATTGTGAATATCTGCCAGTGTTGCCATCACACTGAGATCCAAGTGAGTAAAGCTCGATACGGCGTCGATGACAACGCAACTTGCGTCTTTGTGATGTTCTACTTGCTCTAACACTCGGCGTTTAAAGTAAGGTGCGTTGAAGTAAGTCAGCGGCGAGTTAAAGCGGTAAATCACCATTCCTGGAATAGGTGATGCTTTTCCTGAGTCGTCTATGGTCCGAATTGTGCCTTTTTCATCCAAGCCAAGTAGCTGATCACTCGGTCGCATGACAATACGTAAAAATTGAAACAGCCCTAGCAGTACCGCCAAAGTGATCCCCGGTATTACGCCTACGATCAAAACAGAAATAAAAGTGATGATTGCTAGATAGAACGCATCTTTGTCACGAGATTTTAATTTCCAAATGGCTTTGAGATCGAGCAGAGACAAGGATGCGATGATCAACACGACACCAAGTGATGCGATGGGAATAAACTGTAAAGGCTCATAAATAAATACCGCAATAATGGCAATAGTGATTGCGGCGACAATCGAAACTAATTGAGATTTCCCGCCATTGGCATCATTTACCGCTGTGCGTGAGTCAGCTCCGCTTATCGCGAAACCTTGCGAAAACGCCGAGGCAATGTTGGCAAAGCCCAACGCCTGAAACTCTTTATTTGCATCAATATCATAACCGTTTTTGGCGGCGAAACTGCGCGCGGTGAGCATCATGCTAACAAAGCTGACAATCGCAAGGTTGAGCGCCGGGACCACTAGCTCACGAACTTCACCTAGCTCAAACTCCGGCGTTTGAAACTGAGGGAAACCACCTTGAGTGAGCCCAACTACGGATACGCCCATCTCTTGTAAATGGAAAAACCAAACTGACGCGGTAGTCACGAGTATCGCCAGCATGGCAGCAGGCCAAGTTGGTCGGTAGCGTTTGGTGAGTAAATAAACGACAACCGTCACGATACTCAGAGTTACGGTAGGCCAATGAAGCTCGGTTAATCGTTGTGGAGCCTCCCATAAGCGTTCCAGCAAATAACGTTGTTCGTATTTCAAACCGACCACTTTGGCAAACTGACCAACGATAATCGTGAGAGCGACACCGTTGAGTAGACCCAAAAGAATCGGGCGAGAAAGGAAGTCTGCAAACACCCCTAACTTGAAACGACTTGCCAGTACACACCAAATACCAGTCATCGCTGTCATGGTCATGACTAACTGCCAATGTTTTGTGGGGTCACCTGCGGCAAGTGGTGTTACAACAGCAGCGATCACTGCACAAGTTGCTGCATCGGGTCCGACAATGAGTTGTCGAGATGTGCCCATCATGGCGTACACCAACATTGGCAGTACACACGAGTACAGACCGACAATTGCGGATACCCCGGTTAATTGTGCATAAGCAATGGCAACTGGCAGGGCAACCGCGACAACAGAAAAGGCGGCTCTAAAGTCGTTAACAAACCATTCTTTTTGATAATGCTTAAGCTGAACAAGCCCTGGGAACCACTGTGCGAATAATATTTTAGCCAACGGATTTACCATATATGTGAGTGAGTTACTTAAAAGTATACACCGCTTGCTTGGAACGTCTGTGAGTTAGTTATCACTGGAAATCGGGGGGAAGGGTCGGAGGCGTGGATTTTATTGCGCTTGCGCAGAGGTTCTTCGTGGTGTGAGGTGTTATGAAGGCTATTCTGGTAGCAATAAAAAACGGGAGTTGTCACTCCCGTTTTATGGTTTCAGATTAGAGAGTTAGGCAACGCTATCCATCTGAGGGTATAGCGGCTTTGCTGCGAGCAATTCCGGCTCAAAGTCGTCAACGTTGATTGTATCCAGACGATGCTGTTCAGCTTCTCTTAGTAGGTCGGCTTCTTCTTGCGTGATAAAGCCTTGCTCTAGCCCTTCCTGAGCAATCATATCCAAACGTAGGAATGGACGACGTTTGCCTTGCGCTTTACATACTTTGTCGAACACTGGCTCAGCTTGAAGAATGACTGACAGGGCAAGCTCAATCTTACCTGCTGCGTTGTGTTCTGTTGGCTCTAGGTACTGACCTCGACCAATGCGTGAACGCGTTGCACTTGGCGTTTGTAGAATGCGCGCCACTTTGCTGTCTAGCTTATCACTTGGCGCTTTGCGTACACGACCGAATGGCATGATTAACACGCGCAGTGCACGACCAATCACTTTGTTCGGGAAGTTTGCTAAGAATTCGTCTACCGCCACTTCCGCTTGTTTCAAACTGTCTTGTAGACCCCAGTGTACTAGTGGTAAATCTTCGACTGGGCGGCCATCTTGCTCGAAACGTTTCAACGCCGCAGAGCTTAAATATAGCTGGCTTAGAATGTCACCAAGACGCGCTGATAGACGCTCTTTACGCTTCAAAGAGCCACCTAGCACTGCCATTGAGATATCCGATAGCAGAGCAAGGTTTGCACTGTAACGGTTCAATTGTTGGTAGTAACGTTTTGTCGCATCTTTGGTTGGTGATGAAGAACCCAGACCGTCACTTAAACCAAACCAGATACTGCGCACGAGGTTACTCATGGTAAAGCTCACGTGACCAGCAAGCGCTTTATCAAACTTCTCTACAGAGTCACTGGCATCAGAGTACGCGGCGTTCATTTCTTCAAGAACGTATGGATGACAGCGAATCGCACCTTGACCAAAGATGATCATTGAACGAGT
This sequence comes from Vibrio sp. JCM 18905, assembly GCF_055393305.1. Taxonomy (NCBI): domain Bacteria; kingdom Pseudomonadati; phylum Pseudomonadota; class Gammaproteobacteria; order Vibrionales; family Vibrionaceae; genus Vibrio; species Vibrio sp. JCM 18905. Next base: position 1,005,121 of record NZ_AP043880.1, read on the forward strand.
TAGGATGTTTGCACCCTCAACTGTTACCGCGATTGGCGCACCTTGGTAACCACGCGCTAGGAAGTTAGAAGGTCCCATACAGATCCCTTTACCGCCTACGATGTCCATTGCGTCGATGATGCTTTGTTGTCCACGGTGCGTACAGTGGTACTTCACGATAGCTGAGATAACCGAAGGTTTTTCACCTAGGTCGATACCTGCCACGGTTAAGTTACTTGCTGCATCCATTACGTAAGCATTACCACCAAGACGTGCCAATGGCTCTTCTACGCCTTCCATGTGACCGATAGGTTGTTTGAACTGACGACGAATGCGTGAGTAAGCGCCCGTTGCCATTGCCGCAGTTTTGATGCCACCTGTTGAGTTTGAAGGTAGCGTGATACCACGTCCAACCGACAGACACTCAACCAGCATACGCCAACCTTGGCCCGCCATTTTTTCACCACCGATAATGAAATCGATAGGAACAAAGATGTCTTTACCGCGCGTTGGGCCATTTTGGAAAGGCACATTGAGCGGGAAGTGTCGGTTACCAATCTCAACACCTTTGACATCAGTTGGGATAAGCGCACAAGTGATGCCAAGATCTTCTTTGTCGCCTAGCAAACCTTCAGGATCGCGAAGTTTAAATGCTAAGCCTAGTACCGTTGCGACTGGCGCTAGGGTGATGTAGCGCTTGTTCCAAGTCAGGCGCATACCCAGTACTTCTTTTCCTTCCCATTCGCCTTTACAGACCACACCGTAATCTGGAATAGATCCAGCGTCAGAACCCGCTTCTGGACTTGTTAGGGCGAAACAAGGGATTTCCTTACCTTCAGCTAGGCGCGGTAAGTAATGATTTTTCTGATCTTCAGTACCGTAGTGTTGCAGTAGCTCACCAGGGCCCAAAGAGTTAGGAACACCAACGGTAGACGATAGAACGCCAGAAACACCCGTTAGTTTTTGTAGTACTAGTGATTGCGCGTATGCTGAGAACTCAAGACCACCGTACTTTTTCTTAATGATCATGGCGAAGAATTTGTGATCTTTCAGGTATTGCCATACTTCTGGTGGTAAGTCTGCGAGTTCGTGAGTCACTTGGAAATCGCTCACCATGGCACACACTTCATTCACTGGACCGTCTAAAAAGGCTTGTTCTTCTGCACTTAATTTAGGTGCTTGAATTGCGTGAAGCTTTTGCCACTCTGGTTTGCCTTTAAATAGCTCTGCTTCCCACCAGACGGTACCTGCGTCTAACGCTTCTTTTTCGGTTTGAGACATAGCTGGCAGCACTTTCTTGAAAAGCGCTAATGCTTTGCGGCTTACCAAAGACTGACGTACGCCAGGAACCGCGAATACAGCGGCAGCAAGAACGTAAATAGCCCAACCAGTAACGCCAACCGCGCCTATTACTGTGAGCGCTAACAAAGCTGCTGTGAGTAAACTAATAGATTTCACGAGAGACATGCGGTGGTAGAGCGTAATGCATAGCACGACCGTCATCGTGATGATTGAGAGCAAGATGTCCATATGTATTTTCCTTTTCAGACTTTATAAGTGTTGTACGTCTGTATGTTAGGTAAGAGGTCTAACCAGTTGGTTTAAGTGTAATCAAAATATTAAGGAAATGTAAAACATAAGATTGGATAAAAAGTGATCTAAGTAGAGTTAAAGTTCTAAAGTTGCGATTTGAGTGATGGTTTCATGAGCAAGTTGACAAGTTTATTACCATCACCAATCTAAATCTGTTGGTTCACTATCGACACTAATTCTCGTTTGTGGGTAAACTCAGAGTAATCAAACCCGAGTTCAGGTTTATGAAATGTCCGATACCAAATTGGTATCAGAACAATTTGCTCAGTGAATCTAGGACTGACTGAAGCCGAAATAATAAAGAGAACGTCTTATGTACCATGATCTGATTAGAAGTGAATTAAACGAAGCTGCTGAAGTGCTCAACAAATTTTTAAGCGATGACCATAACATTGCGCAAATCGAAGCAGCGGCGAAAATGATTGCTGACTCATTCAAGCAAGATGGTAAAGTACTGTCATGTGGTAACGGTGGTTCTCACTGTGATTCGATGCACTTTGCCGAAGAGTTAACAGGCCGTTACCGAGAAAACCGTCCTGGCTATGCTGGTATTGCTATTTCAGATCCAAGCCACCTTTCTTGCGTGAGTAATGACTTTGGTTATGACTTCGTGTTTTCCCGTTATGTAGAAGCGGTTGGCCGAAAAGGTGACGTCCTGTTTGGTCTGTCGACTTCAGGTAACTCAGGTAATATCCTTAAAGCGATTGAAGCGGCGCAAGCGAAAGGCATGAAGACGATTGCGCTAACAGGCAAAGATGGCGGCAAAATGGCAGGGCTTGCCGATATTGAAATCCGCGTGCCACACTTTGGTTATGCGGACCGCATTCAGGAAATTCATATTAAGATTATTCATATCATCATTCAGTTGATTGAAAAAGAGATGGAATAGTCGTTTCACGGCCACCTTTTCGAGCTGTGTTGTTAGGGAGTTTTTTAAATCATGTGTGAATTGCTCGGTATGAGCGCTAATGTTCCGACGGATATTTGTTTCAGTTTTACCGGGCTCATGCAGCGTGGAGGTCGAACTGGCCCACACCGTGACGGATGGGGAATTACCTTCTACGAAGGGAAAGGTTTTCGAACTTTCAAAGATCCCAAGCCAAGTTGTGAGTCGCAAATTGCAGAGTTAGTGCAAAATTATCCTATCAAGAGTCGTGCTGTCGTTAGTCATATCCGACAGGCGAATCGTGGTGGTGTTAATTTAGAAAATACTCATCCCTTTACACGTGAGTTATGGGGTAGGTATTGGACGTTTGCGCACAACGGTCAGCTCTCAGGCTATCAAGACTTACATACGGGTCGACACCGACCTGTCGGCGAGACAGATAGCGAACTGGCATTTTGCTGGTTGTTGAAGCAAATGGAAGATCGATATCCTGAGCCGCCAAAGGATATGGAATCGGTATTCTTATATGTTGCTAAATGTTGTGATGAGCTAAGAGAGAAGGGTGTATTTAACATGCTTCTGAGTGATGGTGAGTATGTAATGACGTATTGCACCAATCACTTGTATTGGATCACGAGACGCGCACCGTTTGGTAAAGCCGCTTTGCTTGATGAAGATGTGGAAATTAACTTCCAAGAAGAAACAACGCCACACGACATTGTGTCTGTGATCGCGACTCAACCTTTAACGGGTAACGAAGCTTGGCAGCGGATGAAACCTGGCGAGTACGGCTTGTTTCACCTAGGTGAACTAGTGAAAAACAATGCCTCTGAACTGGTGAATGTGCCGTTTGCAGCGGCGAAACCGGGCAATCAGGCGCCAACTGAGCCGTTAGAATAGCGGTTAATTCGGAACAACTCGTAAAGCTCGCTTAATCGCGAGCTTTATTTTTATGCGTTTAAACCGAGGGCGGATACTGGTGAACTCTCATACTTTCTAGCCTCCAAGTCTCGCTAAGGCTTGCTGGAAAGACGTAACTGATAGAAATTTCTCATGAAACACCACGTTATTCTGAACGGTGAGGAACGAACCAGATTCAGAATCTACTTTCCGAGTGTTGTGTTACTCAAGTGGTTATGGGATTTTTTAGAATGTTGGGTTTTAGGTTTCTAGTCGCACTGCGGCTTTCTTGAATCAAGTTTATAAGTTTCAAAACAACAAAAGGCAGCTCTCAGGCTGCTCTTTTGTGTTTGGAGTTTAGTATTCAGGACTACTCATCGGAGGCGTAGCCGTGTGCGCCAAGTTCTGCGCCATCTAAATAGGCTTTACCATCCTTCATGATCAACCGCTCGTCTACCAACCACTTAGCCACCATAGGGTAGATTCGGTGCTCCTGAGCCTGCACACGTGCTGCAAGTACACTAGCATTATCGTCTTCGAACACCGGAACTTTTGCTTGCAGTATGACAGGGCCACCATCAAGCTCTTCCGTTACAAAGTGCACACTCGTACCATGTTCTTTGTCGCCAGCATCTATTGCTCTCTGGTGTGTGTGTAGCCCAGGATATTTTGGTAGAAGAGAAGGGTGGATATTGATCATCTTACCCATGTAATGAGAAACAAACTCGCTGCTCAGAATACGCATGTAGCCCGCCAGAATAATCACGTCTGGTTGGTACTCATCGATTTGACTCATTAGCTCTGCATCAAAGCTTTTACGCGAGTCGAATGCTTTAGGGTCGACAAAGTGACCGTCTACATCAAAGTTTTTTGCACGTTCTAAACCAAAAGCATCGGCTTTGTTAGAGAACACGGCTGCCACTCGTGCGTTTGGCATGCTGTCTTCGCAAGCTTCCAAGATAGCTTGCAGGTTACTTCCGTTACCCGAGATGAGGACCACAATGTTTTTTAGGGTATGGTTTTTCATGATGTCGAGAGTGCCTTGGTATTGTAGGTTGGAGTTATGTAGCTTCTAAACTACCTACTAATAGAATGGTTTTTAGTGTTCTAGATAGCAAAATGAGGACCTAGTCATCTAGTGTCCTCATTCTTTTTTATCTTGTGGGCTCGATTTGCAAATTATTGGATTTCAACTTGCTCTTCGTTCGCTTCAGCTTGTGCGATTTGACCAATCACCCATGCGTTTTCACCTTCTTCTTGAAGAAGAGCAACCGCGGCTTCCGCTTGGTCTTTAGGTAGTGCAACGATTAGACCAACACCACAGTTGAATGTACGGTACATTTCGTGTGTGTCGACGTTGCCTTTCTCTTGTAGCCACTTGAAGATCACTGGCCACTCCCAGCTGTTACCATCGATAACTGCTTTTGTGCCTTCGGGCAGCACGCGTGGGATGTTTTCCCAGAAACCACCACCAGTGATATGAGAAATCGCATGGATGTCGTGTTTCTCAATCATCTTAAGTGCTGATTTGATGTAAATCTTCGTTGGTTCTAGTAGGTGCTCACCGATAGTGCGACCTGCTAGTTCTTCGTTCTTATCTGCGCCAGATACTTCTAGGATTTTACGGATAAGGGAGTAACCGTTTGAGTGTGGGCCGCTTGAGCCAACAGCGATAAGTGCATCACCAGCAGCGACTTTCGTGCCGTCAATCACGTCTTCTTTTTCGACTACGCCAACACAGAAACCAGCTACGTCGTAGTCTTCGCCTTCATACATGCCAGGCATCTCCGCAGTTTCGCCACCAATTAGGGCGCAACCTGCTTGAACACACCCTTCCGCGATGCCTGAAACAACATCCGCTGCGGTATCAACGTCTAGTTTGCCTGTTGCGTAATAATCTAGGAAGAACAGTGGCTCTGCGCCTTGCACGATAAGATCATTTACACACATCGCAACAAGGTCGATGCCGATAGTGTCGTGCTTGTTCATATCCAGTGCTAGGCGAAGCTTAGTACCTACGCCATCAGTACCAGAAACCAGTACAGGTTGTTTGTATTTGGTTGGCAATTCGCATAGCGCGCCAAAACCACCGATACCACCCATAACTTCAGGGCGACGAGTACGTTTTACCGCACCCTTAATACGATCCACAAGCGCGTTGCCTGCATCAATATCTACACCAGCGTCTTTATAGCTAAGAGAAGAGTTGTTACCACTCACAGGGAAGTCCTCGGTATTAAGTTGGATATGAAAACGGCGCTATTCTAACAGTGCTTAAACATAGATAGCAAACGTTTGCGTCTGTTTTTTTCTTTAGTGATTTATCCTGATATCCCTGTAAAAATCATGTATAATCTGAAGGTTTGTTTAAATATTGCCAACTATAGCCGGAGATGGACATGAAAGTTGTTGAAGTAAAGCACCCTCTAGTAAAACATAAAATTGGTCTAATGAGAGAAGGTGACATCAGCACAAAACGTTTTCGTGAGTTAGCGACTGAGGTCGGTAGCCTACTTACTTACGAAGCAACGTCAGACTTTGAAACAGAAAAAGTGACCATTGATGGTTGGAACGGTCCGGTAGAAGTAGACCAAATTAAAGGTAAAAAAGTAACCGTAGTACCAATCCTACGTGCAGGTCTAGGCATGATGGACGGTGTTCTTGAGCACATGCCAAGCGCACGTATCAGTGTTGTTGGTATTTACCGTGATGAAGAAACACTTGAGCCAGTTCCTTACTTCAACAAGCTTGCTTCTAACATCGATGAGCGTATTGCGCTTGTTGTTGACCCAATGCTTGCAACGGGTGGTTCTATGATTGCTACGATTGATCTTCTAAAAGAGAAAGGTTGTAACCAAATCAAAGTGTTGGTACTTGTTGCTGCACCAGAAGGTATTGAAGCGCTAGAAAAAGCACACCCAGATGTGGAGCTATACACTGCGGCCATCGATGAGAAGCTAAATGACAAAGGCTACATCGTACCGGGTCTAGGTGATGCAGGTGATAAGATCTTCGGTACTAAGTAATTCTTTAATGTATTACTACGACTGAACAGAAAAAACAAAGGCTTGGTGAAAACCAAGCCTTTTTTATATCTATAATACGAGAAGAATAAAATGCGCCACTCAGTAAAGCAGCGCAGACGCACTATTTCGCGTTCTCTTCTTCCATTTGTGCGTTATCTACAACGTGGTTTTCACCTAAATCGTTTGGTAGCACAAGGTTAAGAATAATTGCCACGATACCGCATAGGCTCACACCTTGTAGGCTGAACTCGCCAATACCGAAAGCCATACCGCCAATACCAAATACAAGTGTTACGGCAACGATCACTAGGTTGCGAGACTTATGTAAATCAACGTTATTCTTGATCAGTGTGTTGAGGCCTACTGTGGCGATAGAGCCGAACAGCAGAATCATGATACCGCCCATGACAGGTACTGGAATCGTTTGAAGAACCGCGCCTAGCTTACCTACCAATGCAAGTACGATTGCAGTGATCGCAGCCCAAGTCATGATCACAGGGTTAAATGCTTTGGTTAGCATTACCGCTCCTGTAACTTCACTGTAAGTGGTGTTTGGTGGAGCACCCACCATCGAGGCTGCGATAGTTGCCACCCCGTCACCTGCGATTGTGCGATGAAGGCCAGGTTTTTTCAGGTAGTTTTTACCTGTAACGTTTGAGATAGCAAGCATGTCACCTACGTGCTCTACCGCAGGTGCGATAGCGACAGGAATCATGAACAAGATTGCGTTTATGTTGAACTCTGGCGCGGTGAAGTTTGGCATAGCTAGCCAAGCTGCTTGTGTTACTGGAGTGAAATCAACCACACCGTAGAATAGAGAAACAGAGTAACCTGCAAGAATACCACCGACAATTGGAACGAGCTTCAAAAAGCCTTTTGCAAACACGCTTAGTACAATGGTTGTGAGCAGTGAGACCGCCGAGATGATGATCGCAGCATCACCATTAACAAGCTGTGCAGCACCATCACCGGTTTTACCTACCGCCATGTTCACTGCTGTTGGAGCAAGGCCAAGACCAATCACCATGATCACAGGGCCAACGACAACAGGCGGGAGAATTTTATGGATAAATCCAACACCACGCACTTTGATCATCGCCCCTAGAGCCACATAAACCAGGCCTGCTGCCATTAAGCCGCCCATCGTTGCGCCGATACCCCAAGTTTGGATACCGAACATAATAGGAGCAATAAACGCAAAAGAAGAGGCAAGGAAGATGGGAACAGAACGTTTAGTCATTAATTGGAAGAGGAGAGTACCGACACCGGCACCAAAGAGGGCGACATTTGGATCAAGGCCAGTTAGCAGCGGCACAAGCACCAAAGCACCAAAAGCGACAAAGAGCATTTGAGCGCCTTGTAACGCGTTTTTCATAATAATTCCCTATTTTCAAGATACGCAGACAAATCCGGCGAATACTATCATCCTGCAATCGTTTGCAACGTTGCATGGATCAAACTTTCGATTGAATCTTTCCCATAAATAGCGTTTTTGAGAGTTAGTTGCTTGCAAATTGGCCTCTTTTACGAGTCTTGCGTGACGATGAAAAATGAACTGTCTAACTTGTTGAGATAGCTGGATAAGCAATGAGTTTATTATGAAAAACAACGCTAGAGTGCTCGTTGAGACCCGAGTTAACAAAGCTGGTCATAATACAGACAATTTACTCAGTACTTACCTTGCTCAAGATTTGATAGTTGCTTATTATTCGGGTTCTTGTTCAGAGGATTATAAAAACTATGCGCTATTTAGCTCTCTTACTGATAGGTTGGTTGTCCCTACCAGTATATGCATTAACTCAGGTGGATATCTATCGTGCCGAAGTGGTTATCGACAGTGAGCAGAACGACGGTGAGTCTCTGGCTCGTCAACAAGGTATGCAGGATGTGATTGTTCGAGCGACCGGTTCTCAATCCTCTTTAAGCAATCCAGTGATTAAAAAGGCACTTGGTTCAAGTGCGCGTTACATTTCCCAACTGAGCTATGGGCAGGTTGATGGAAAAGCGAGCTTAAAAATGTTGTTTAACAGCGACCAAATCAGCTCGCTTTTAACACAAGCACAATTGCCATCTTGGTCGCCAAATCGCGCCAATATTTTGGTTTGGATGGTGGAAGAGCAGGGCTACGATCGTAATATTGCTTGGGAGCATTCCGACTCTTCAAACGTTGTAGCACTTCGCAGTGCTGCGAAATCGAGAGGCTTGCCGATCACGATCCCGGTTGGTGATTTTGATGATGTAACTGGTGTGAATGTTTCTGATCTTTGGGGCGGCTTTATTGAGCCAATTGGCCAAGCGAGCCAGCGCTACCCAGCGGATGCCGTTTTAGTTGTGCGCGCTCAAGGTGAACAAATTCGCTGGACGTTATACGATCAATCACCAATGAGAATTGTTGAAGCACAGCGCTCTCCGCGTAACGGTTCCGCATCAGGCGCCAATGCCATTGCTGAGATGGTTGATGGCATCGCTGACTACTACGCGAGTAAGAGCGCAGTGGTAGTATCTGGAAAATCTTCAAAAGCGTTGGCGGTGAAAGTCCTTAATGTAACGTCTGCCACGGACTTCTTCCGTTTAGAGAATGCGTTAAAACAACTTAATTCGGTTGCGGGTACGGAAATTAAGCGTGTCCAAGGTGATGAGCTGACGCTCAACATCCATCTTTTGGCATCTCAACAAGCTTTTGAGAAAGAAGCTTCTTCTATTTCTCAATTAATGGTTTTTGAAGATCCTTTGGGTGAAGTTGATGCCCCAGCTTTAACTCAAGAAGCAGAGCCAATTGCTCCGATGAATGAAGCTAAAGATACAGCTATGGTAGAAAAAGTGCAGTCTGAAGTGCCTGCGGATATCGCGGCGGAAGCAAAGGACGAAACGCAACCAACTCAGCCTATGATTGTGGAGCCTGTCCGAGAACAGTATGACTTGATCTACGAGTGGCGCTCGGCATCGTAATCGCATTGATAGCTTTCCAGGCGTAAAGCGCAAGGATCAAACACCAATGTGGTAAGCGTAAAAAAGAGTCGCAATAGAGACTCTTTTTGTTTTCTAAATTCGTATTCGAACCAATGCTCAGTGATTGATTGCGATTGGCGTTATTTATTGAATTTCGCTTTTTCTTCTTTTTCTACTTGAGAGAGGCGCTTCAACTTAAGACCTAGCTCTTTGCCTCTCTCTCTAGCAAACAAAATATTGCCAGCGAAACCGAGTGAAGTCAGGAGCAACTCTACTGCCGCAAGCCAACGTTCTCCACCATCCACATAAAGGATGGTCAGCGCATGCAAGAAATACAGCATAAGAACAAAGTTAGCCCAAGCATGAGTGTAAGGCTTACCAGCCAAAATACCAGGCAACGGAAGTAATAGCGGAATACACCAAGCAATAGCAAGTGTTGTGCTGCTAAGGTGAGGGTGAGGGGACAACGCAAGCTGCCAAATTGCGACCCAGGCTAATAAGGCTAAGTTGCCAAATAAAGCTAGGTAACGATAGGTTTTAGCCTGTGTACCGAGTGGTGTTTGGTCTAAAGAGTCAGACATCGATTAACTATCCTTGATTTTACTAACAGACTTTTAGTTTTAACGCTGCAGTTGCCAGCCTTTTGCCTAATTGTTGTGCCAGACGAATCTCTTCACTGCTGAGGGTTGCCTCATGGCCTACACTGCTGGCGCCATACGGAGTGCCTCCGGACTGCGTAGTGTGTAGCTCTGGTTCGGCATAAGGAATGCCCAAAACCATCATCCCGTGATGCAATAAAGGGGTCATCATGCTTTGTAACGTTGTTTCTTGACCACCATGCATCGAAGAGGAAGAGGTAAAGACACAAGCTGGCTTATCGATTAAGTCACCACTGACCCATAAAGATGTAGTCTGATCCCAGAAGTGCTTTAAAGGCGCAGCCATGTTGCCAAACCAGACGGGACTGCCAAACGCTAGACCGTCGCACGTTTTCAGTTCCTCTAGAGTAACAATTGGATCAGAAGGGGAGTGTGAGTGAGGTGACAATTCTTCAACTGTACGCAAAATTGCTTGGCATTGAGGAGTCGATTCGACTCCTCTTGCTATCTGTCTTGCCAGTTGTTTTGTCGAGCCGTGACGGCTGAAATACAAAATAAGGATCTGGCAATCCATTTATAGAATATCCAACACTTGCTCTGGTGGTCGACCAATTTTCGCTTTGCCGTTGGCAACTACCACCGGACGCTCAAATAATTTTGGATTTTTCGCCATTGCTTCGAACAATTGCTCATCGCTAACAGAGTCTTCGCCTAGGCCAAGTTCTTTGTATTCGCTTTCTTTGGTGCGCATCATTTCACGTACAGATGAAAAGCCAAGCTGTGCGTACAGCGCTTTTAGCTCATCTACGTTAAGTGGTGTGTCTAGGTATTTGACGACTTCCGGTGTAACACCATTTTGCTCAAGCAGTTCAAGTGTTTGACGGCTCTTTGAGCAACGAGGGTTGTGATAAATCACGACTGACATGGTTTTCTCCATTTCGTTATTGTAATGCCATGAATCGATCTCTTTGGATCATGAGTTGGTCAATACGGGCATCGTATCGAGCTTGCTCTAAGCTGCCCAACTTGGCCATTTTACTTGCTTCACTATAATATTGAATCGCTTTATTCCAGTTTGCTCGCAACGCCAAAATTTCCGCTCGCGCAGCCAACTCTTCATCACTACGTCCTAGCGCGTGGTAGCTCTTCGATATTAGGTGCCAGCCATTTGTATCTTCAGGATAATCATGAGTGTATCTTTGAAGAACTCGCGTGGCTTGATCGTTTTTATTGTCCTCAAGTAGCGCATTGGCATAGTTAATGGTCAATACTTTATTTTGAGGGTTCCGAGATAACGCTTTACGGAGCATCTCGGTTGCTTTTTCTGGCTGCTTCTTCTCGATATATAAATCCGTCATAGCATCCAGGTAGAACGGGTTACTTGGGTCCTGCTCCAGCAACTTTTTCAAAATAGGTTCCGCTTGAGACAAGCGTTTGCTGTCTAAATGTACGAGTGCTCGCCCATAGTCAAAAGCAGGTGTAATGTCCGCAGAGGCTTTCTTTTGAGTTCGCTCAAACCAGCCTAAAGCAGCTTGTCCGTCAATGCCGGCGTACCGCGCTACAATGCGCGCACGCGCTAGGTGATAGTCTATTGAAGGCACAACTCGCATTGGTGGATAGGTCCTTGCTCGCGCACGGCTATCGGTAATTCGATCTTCAGGTAGTGGGTGAGTCAGTAGCATTGGCGGCGGTTTACTCGCATAACGATATTCATCTGCAAGACGGCCAAAAAAACGTGGCATTGCTTGAACATCAAAACCAGCTTTTGCCAGTGTTGAAATACCAAAGCGATCCGCTTCTTTTTCATTCGCGCGAGTGTAGTTGATTTGGCTTTGCATGTTACCTGCGGTTGCCGCCGTAATTGCAGCCATCCCCGCTTCTGGTGAGGCAATCGAAAGCAGTAATGCGCCAGCGAGTGCAGCTAATGTGGCCGGAGAGCGACGTGCTTGCTCTTCCATGCTGCGCGCAAGGTGGCGTTGTGTGACGTGCGCAATCTCGTGAGCAACAACAGAGGCTAACTCGCTTTCTGAACGTGCATGAAGAAACAACCCAGAGTGCAACGCTACGTAACCACCAAAAAACGCGAACGCGTTAATATTGCGGTCGCGAATCATAAAGAAGTGAAACGGCGTTTTTACATCGTTCGCATTGGCTACTAATCTGTGCCCGAGAGCGTCAATATACTCATTGATAACAGGATCATTAACGATAGGTTTACTGGCTCTGAGCATACGCATATAGGCGTCGCCGTAAATCAACTCTTGGTCTATTGAGAGCGTGCCACCAGCAGCCGTGCCAATGTCTGGCAAGTCAATGCTATTGGCATAAGTTGTCGGCGAACTGATTGCAGCTGCAAGACATAAGCAAACTAGCGAGCGAGTGCGTTTTAACATACGTTTAAAAGGTTCTCCAAAATACATAAGCATGTGGTTAGAGGCTGAGAACCTCTCAACAGCGCCACATGCGTTTTGGTTATCCGCGAGGATATAAGCTAGCAATAAGACCGGAAATAAATGAATTGGTTTCGTAAATTATTTTATATCCGAGTCATTTCAGCATGTGGTTAAATCATGTCAGAAGTGCTAGCACCAGCTCAAAAAGCCGTTACAATACAACCCTATCATAAGTGCAGAGCAATACAATGGAATCCATGTTACTTGATTTGCGTGAACAACGTTGCCCTATGGCACTGTTACTTGCAAAGCGTCACGCTGCTGAAGTCTTTCAAGGAGAAACGCAGCAGTATCATCAACTTGTTATTCAAGTGGTGGATAACAGCTCTAAACGAGACATTGTGAACTATCTCAGTACCCAAGGGTACTCAGTTGATTGCCAATCTACATCAGAGCACTACACATTGACTGTATTCAATAAGGAATCCGCATAAGATGTTTGAAATGGTTAGTCGTTGGTATAAACGACGTTTCTCAGACCCTCATGCAGTAAGTCTCGTCGCGATCTTGCTGTTTGGTTTTATCACCATTTACTTCTTTGGGCATTTGATTGCGCCATTGCTTGTCGCGATCGTTTTGGCTTATTTACTTGAATGGCCAGTCGTAAAAATGTGTCGCATGGGCGTGCCGCGCACTTTGTCGGTCATCATCGTGATCTTAATGTTCGTCGGATTGATGTTGATCGCTTTGTTTGGTTTGGTTCCGACGATTTGGACTCAGGTCGGTAATCTAATTAACGATATTCCAAACATGTACAACGGGTTACAAAAGTTTATTGTCACGCTACCAGAACGTCATCCTGAGTTAGCAAACTTAGAAATTGTAGAAACCGTGGTGACAAATGCCAAAAACCAAGCGTTGGGACTTGGTGAGAGTGTAGTAAAAGGCTCACTTGCGTCATTAGTCAGTATTGCGACGCTAGCGGTATACTTGATTTTAGTGCCACTACTTATCTTCTTCTTACTGAAAGACAAAGAAGAGATGCTAAGAATCGCGAGTGGTGTTTTGCCGAAAAACCGTAAACTCGCGAATAAAGTTTGGCATGAAATGAACGAGCAGATCTCCAATTACATTCGCGGTAAAGTGCTCGAGATTTTAATCGTGGGTGGCGTGAGTTACGTGACTTTTGCCATTTTAGATCTTCGCTATTCGGCGCTGCTTGCCGTAGCTGTCGGTCTATCGGTGTTAATTCCATATATCGGCGCAGCAGCTGTAACTGTGCCTGTCGCCATCGTTGGTCTGTTCCAATGGGGCCTTGCGCCTCCGTTTTATTGGTTGCTGCTTGCTTACGGTATTATCCAAGCGCTGGATGGCAATGTGTTGGTTCCTGTTCTGTTTTCTGAGGCGGTAAATCTACACCCAGTTGCCATCATTGTGGCAGTGTTAGTCTTCGGTGGCTTGTGGGGTTTTTGGGGCGTGTTCTTCGCCATTCCGTTGGCGACACTAGTTAAAGCCGTATGGCATGCCTTACCAAGTACGGAAGAAAACGAACCAGTCGAACAAGAGTAGGCGTTACCAAAGTACGATGCTCAAAAGAAAGCCCAGCAGTTTGCTGGGCTTTCTTGTTATTTGAAGAACGGATCGCGCTTATGCGTTTTCGTTCAGGTAATTTAATACGACTTCGTGGTGATCTTTAGTTTTGAACTTGTTGAACACGTGTTCGATCACGCCTTCTTCATTGATTAGAAAGCTAATGCGGTGAAGACCATCGTATACTTTACCCATGAATTTCTTTTCGCCCCAAACGCCAAATTGGTCTGCAACGGCATGATCTTCGTCAGAAAGTAGGGTGAAGTTTAAATCATCACGCTCGATGAATTTGCCTAGGCGTTTTACAGGGTCGATGCTTACGCCAAGTACAACCACGTTGTGCGCATCTAATTCAGCTTTGATGTCACGTAGACCTTTTGCTTGTGTAGTACAACCCGGCGTCATCGCCTTAGGGTAAAAGTAGAAAAGTACTTTCTTGCCTTTAAAGTCTTCGAGAGAAACTGTATTTCCGTCTTGGTCGAGCAAAGAGAAGGCTGGCGCTGGCGAGCCTGCTGTCAGCGTATTCATGGTGATTTCCTTTACTTTATAGTGTGTTTTTAATGAAATTCAGAGAACCTTGTACGTTGAGCGACTGACAAAGTTCATCGAAATCTTCTTGTAATTGCATTAAGTTACAATCCGCACTTACTGATGCGGTAATCGCAATGTGGAATTGGTCCGCATCAAGTTGAATTTTCGACTTACTGATAGTTTGGGCGCTAAGAGAGTCCAAACCAATCTGTTGATCCGCGAAGAACTTAGTAAACTTTTCAGTCAGACCTGGGCGGTCTTCAGACTCAATAAACACTTCCATTGTGTAGCTGTTGTCGAGCAATTCGTGCGCCGACGTACGCTTCATAATCGTAATCAGGTCATGCTCTTGGCCAAGTAGGGGCAATTGCGTCTCTACTCGAGTCACACTGCTGGCGTTCCCAGTTAGGAGCATGATCAGGGTAAATTCACTTCCAAAGATAGCGATACGGCTATCGACTATGTTACAACCGGCTTGAGTAACGAGGTGTACGACTTGGTTACAAATGCCTGGACGGTCCGTTCCAACTGCTGTAAGTACCAGATGTTGCTTCATAAATGAGCTTCTTGTCCTTTCTTCAATAGAGAGATGTTAGCACAGATATTGCGGAGAAATATCGAGTCAGTTCTTTTTTTAGTTTACAAAAAAGCAGGTTGGCTCTTGAGGTGAACGATCGGAGGCAAGCAGTCAACGAGGGAGTTGAGGGAACAAAACGTTTGCATGATGTGCTTGCGTGTTGTTTGGTCTTTTTATTCACTCAGGTCTGACTTGGTGAGCACGACCAAAGAGTATATTTTCCTGGCTTGTGCACTTCAGTATTGTCCAAATCACTGATAGATTCTAAAGTCACTCGAAAGCCCAACACGATTATCAATATTGCCGGTAATCAAACCAAATAGAGCAATTAAGTTGCTAGACCTCTAACAACTGATAATTATTCATTCATTTGTACTTTGTAAGCGAGTTTACGCTCTTGTGTTTTTCAATCGCATTACAGTACCATGCAGAAAGAGTTAAATGAGGGAGATAAACATGTTTTCAGGAAGTATCGTAGCGCTGATTACGCCATTCAAAGCAGATGGCGAAGTAGACTTTGACAGTCTGCAAAAGCTAGTAGAGTACCACGTTGAAGCGGGTACAGACGGTATTGTGGCAGTAGGCACAACAGGTGAGTCAGCGACACTGACCATTGAAGAGCATGTAAAGGTCGTTAATAAAACTGTTGAGTTTGCCGACGGTCGCATCCCTGTGATTGCTGGCACGGGTGCAAATGCAACCCACGAGGCAGTAACATTTAGCAAATTACTGGCTGATTCTGGTATTGCTGGCTTCCTGAGTGTGACACCGTATTACAACAAACCAACTCAAGAAGGTTTGTTCTTGCACTACAAAGCAATTGCTGAAGCGAGTGATGTGCCTCTAATTTTATACAACGTACCAGGCCGTACTGCTGTTGATATGCAGCCAGAAACAGTGGCACGCTTGTCAAAGCTTGATAATATCGTGGCTTTAAAAGATGCAACGGGCGATTTGGACCGAATTGCAATTCATCGTGAACTTTGTGGCGAAGATTTTATCTTACTAAGTGGCGATGATGCGACGGGGCTCGATTTTGTGAAACTTGGCGGCAATGGTGTTATCTCGGTAACAAACAATATTGCAGCTAAAGACATGGCAGACATGTTCCATTTGGCAAGTGAAGGTAAGTATGAAGAAGCAGAAGCGATTAACCAACGCTTGATGACTCTACACAAAAACCTTTTCATTGAAGCAAGCCCTATCCCAGTAAAATGGGCAGCGCAAAAGCTTGGTTTGATTGAAGAAGGTGGTTTGCGTCTTCCTTTAACCACACTTTCTGAAAAATCGCAGCCGATCGTCGAACAGGCGTTAACCGATGCCCATATTTATTAAGATTGAGCTATTAAGATTGAGTTACTAGGATTGAAGTTCATACTGGGGGCCAAAGCGCCCTCGGTGTTTTAGGAGTATAGATGAAGCTTTCAAGCCAGTTAGTGTTAAGTTCATTAGCTGTATTCGTATTGACTGCCTGTTCAGGTGGTGCCAATCAACGTCGTCAAGCAAAAGATGACTTCGAGTATTTGAACTCCCCCAATTTGGGTGAGTGGAATGTCCCGCAAGGCGCACAGCCACAGTTTTACCCGAACTATGAGATCCCTCAGGGTAACTACGCTGGTGGTGTAGGTAAAGATGTCGACATTCGTCCACCTCAACAAGTCCTAGAGCTTATTCCTGGTGCACGTCTGGACCGCAGTAGTGATGGTGAAGTGACACTTTGGCTACTTCGTAAAGATGAACTAGACAAGGTTTGGCAAACCGTACAAAACATGGTCGCGGCCAACGAGATTCCAGTTGAAAGCCAAACGGATTCTCGTATCGAGACAGGTTGGGTGACGTGGGATTCGCCAGACGAAGAGCTGGAAATTGGTAGCCGATATGAGATCGTACGTGCTGAAGCAAATGGTCGACACGGCTTTAAAGTGAGTCTTATTGACTGGCGTGAAGGCAATCAAGTGAAAGAAGTAACGGCGACCAACCGTGAGCGCTACAATGTGTTCATGACGAACTTGGTAACCGCTCGCTACGATCAAGAAGTACGTGAAGAAGCACAACGTAAAGCGCAAGAGTTGGTTAAACAGATCCCAATTACAATGGGTAAAGACCGCAGCGGGCTTCCTGTGATTGTCGCGCGTGCGCAATACAACATGCTTTGGCAACGTCTGCCTAATATTCTACCTAAGATGGGCTTTAAGATTGAAGAGCGTAGCCAGTCTCAGGGCACAATCACAGCGAAATATGCGTCTCCGGATGATGAATTCTGGAACGATATCGGCGTTAAACCAGTGGAGTTAGACGCTGGTAAGTACACATTCTTACTTGGTGATTTAGGCAACCGTACGTCTATCAATATTACGGACTCCTCTGGTAAGCCAGTAGAAGAAGAGTTTTTGAAATCACTAGCGCCTGTATTGGCTGCGACGGTGAAGCAGTAACCAAAGCGAACTTAACGCGATACGTTTACACAATAATTAAAAAGGGACCCAGTGGTCCCTTTTTTGATGCTTATATTCGGCGTGTCGAGATAAAGTCGGTGTGTAACTAACGAGGCTCGTCTTTGTTGCTCTCCTCGTCAGCGGAGCGCTGTTTATCCAACGTGTTCAGCTTATCTAAATCGTTCTTACGGCTTTTATCCATCTGACCAAACTTCATTTTTGCGGTGTATTTGAGTGCGGCAATGTTACCAATGACCACGCTCAACACTACAATGATAATGACCCAAGGATTGGTGAGTATTTCTATCATAGAGCCTCCGGCGGCGTGATATTGTGAATAAATTTGGCAACGACGTTATCTAAATTATTCAGTATGACGTCAATCCCTGCAATGTTGTCGGTCTGATTCTGCTGAATCAACTGGCTTCTGAGTACATCAAGCGTCAACTGCTCGAGGCACTGTTGCCCGACAGTGCGGTGGCTAATGTGCCAAGGCTCAATCGAAACGCCACCTAAATCTTGCTGATAAGGGAAGAAGAAGCCGAATCGACCAAGGTTGGCTTTTAACCATTGGTAGAACGCTTGCTGGTGGCCTTCAATGTACTCCCAAGGTTCCAGCTTGAGTTTGGTGTCAGTAGGCAATAAATTGCGCGCATAGACATCAAAATCACAACCCCAATGATGACGACTTCCTCCAGGCAGTGCCGACCAGCGCAAAATGGCCATCAACTTCTCTTCGTCATTTAACTCTGCTTTGTTTAAAGGGCGGGAGTTGACGTCGAGAATTGGCAACTCACCAGAAAACTTCCCGTTCCAGATCGCTTTTTGGCGGTTGAAGTCACGAAAACCACTGGCGATTTCCATTTTAAAACCTGCTTCTGTTGCCGCTTCAGTCATCTTTAGCAGATCGTCAGCTACTTCAGGGTGGAGTAGAAACGCTTTTTGACCCACTAAAGTGGATTGCAGATGAGAATCTGTGGTGCCGGTGAGTTGCTCTGGTGTCATGGTGTTCTCGCTGATTACTTCACTAACAGGTGTTTCAACGTGTTCTCGTACATGTCAGTCAACTTTTCTAGATCGTCCACTTTCACGCATTCGTTCACTTTATGAATCGTAGCGTTAACAGGGCCTAACTCTACGACTTGACCACCCATTCGAGCGATAAAGCGACCATCAGACGTACCGCCAGTTGTAAGTAGGGCTGGCTTCGTATCATTCACTTCGGCAACAGCAGCAACAACTGCATCTAGCAGCGCGCCTGTATCGGTCAGGAATGGGTCGCCGTTGAATGTCCATTTTAGGTCGTAGTCCAGCTCATGCTTGTCTAGTGTTTCGGTAACACGCTGAACAATTGCGTCATTGTTAAGCTCAGTACTAAAACGTAGGTTGAACTGAACATGGAACTCGCCAGGAATGACGTTAGACGCACCAGTGCCAGCCGATACGTTCGGGATCTGGAAGCTGGTTGGTGGGAAATAATCATTTCCTTTGTCCCATTCGGTTGTTGCGAGTTCATGAATCGCGAGTAGAGACTCGTGCACTGGGTTATTGGCTAGGTGAGGATAGGCCACGTGGCCTTGTGTTCCTTTTACCGTTAAATCGCCCGTGATAGAACCGCGACGTCCATTTTTCACCACATCGCCAACTACTTCGGTACTGGATGGTTCACCGACGATACACATGTCGATATTTTCGCCACGTGCCATCAACGTTTCTACAACACGAACTGTACCATTGATAAATGGTCCTTCTTCATCCGACGTAATTAGAAAGCCGATTGAGCCTTTGTGGTCTGGGTTTTCTTCAATGAAGCGTTCGACAGCAACGACCATAGCAGCTAGCGACCCTTTCATGTCCGCTGCACCGCGACCGTGTAGGTAACCATCAATAATAGTTGGTTCAAACGGATGTGTATCCCAGTGCTCCAGTTTGCCAGCAGGTACCACATCGGTGTGGCCAGCGAACGCAAATAGTGGCGCTTCTGAACCACGGCGAGCCCAGAAGTTCGTGGTGTCTTCAAATACCATCACTTCAATTTCAAACCCGAGTGCTTTTAAGCGCTCGATCATCAAATCCTGACAACCTGCGTCTTCCGGCGTTACAGATTGTCTACTGATCAGATCTTTAGCAAGTGCCAATACTGGACTGTCTGTCATCCTTGAGTATTCCTTTATTTAAGAGTTGAAAATGGTAGCGTATTGATCAGCTTTAAAACCGATATGAAGTTGATCATTCACTTTTAAAATTGGGCGCTTGATCATCGCCGGATTTTCTACCAAAAGAGCGATCGCGTTTTCTTCGTTAAGCGTGTCTTTTTGTTCTTGTGTCAGTTGGCGGTAGGTCGTGCCACGTTTGTTGAGCACCTGTTCCCAACCTAAAGCGCGACAAAATTCGCTTACCATAGCTACATCAACGCCTTGCTTACGGTAGTCATGGAAGTCGTAAGCAATATCCTCAGCTTCTAACCATTTTTTGGCTTTTTTGATCGTATCGCAGTTGGGAATACCAAACATGGTAATCGACATAGTGTTTCCTTTTTTCTTTGTTCTATTTTTCACTGGCGCGGTTAAGACGCACTTAAGTGATTTGGGCTGCTATAGCATCCTATCAAGAAGCAATCAAACTGACAAAATGCGGTGGAAAATATTTTCAGATAGATTGAGATAACTGATGTTACGTAACTTATTTACGATGAATGCACTATAAATCGAATAAAAAATCGTCTAAATCAAATGGAAAAGTCGAGTTATTGATCAAACGCAACATCTCGCTGAGCAAAAACGAAATAATGAATCAGCACAATTTTAGGAGGTGTCAATGGAATTGAGTCCTGTTTTTGCAAGGCGGCTATATTTGGCCTTGTTGGTGGAAAACCTAGAAAGGCCGAATGTGCCAAAGTTGATCGAAAAAACGGGGTGGCCTCGTCGTACAATTCAAGATGTACTCAAGGCGTTACCTGGGATCGGCATTGAACTCATATTCGTTCAAGATGGCCGACGTCATAATGACGGCTATTATCAACTTTCAGATTGGGGGCCTTTTGATAGCCAATGGGTTCTAGAGCGGGAGAGAGATATCGCTAGCAGTCTTGGATTTCGTGCATAAGCCAGCAATTGCTGGCTTTTTTCATATTCAGGCGTCACCCATTACAGCGGTAAGCGGAGCCCAGTACGCTAAATGAGGTGATAAAATCTTGTGGGGAGACCATAAAAACGGTATCCGCATCGATAGCCGCTGCATTGTTTTTTAAATCATTCATCGCACCTTGCATCATCGCGTCATTAGTCATAAAAATGTAGTTATACCAATGACCCTCGCTTCCGGTGACTTCGCCTTTGTATTCGCATCGATCAGGGTTGAACTGAGCGTCAATGCGAATATGAACATCTTGGCTTTGAGCATGAGTAAGGTGAGAAGGCATCGTGCAACCAGAGAGAAGTACGACAAAAAGTCCAAGTAACAGGCGTCTCATCAGCTATTTCCCCAATACTATGTAAGCAGCAAAGCCAATCCAGCTCAGAGCGAGCAGTATCCAAGGCAGTTTGCTTGATGCATGGTTTGGCGCATCGTCGGTGATGTTGTCTTGTTCGATAGTCTCTTCATGCTGACGTTGCTTTTCACGTTGCTGTTTTTTCTTTGCTTTATCGGCTTGACGATTGCGCTCTTTCTGCTGCTTCTTATATTGAGCGATGCCTTTTTCGATACCTTGAGCGATAAGCTTGGTTTGCTCTTTGGTTTGCCCCGGTTTCTGCGTGGATTTGGCAATTCTCATCGCTTCGGCTTGAGTTTCTTGAGAAGGCGCTGGGGTAGCTGGAGTTCTTTTTTTCATGTTTCTCATCAACGTCATTGTAAATCTTTGTTTAGTTTACCTGTGTAAGATGATGAAATGAACTTTAGTTCTCATCTTTGCTGGCTTGCAACTCTGAAATGATAGGTTAAAGTGGCGTTTTATCACATTAAGAAGAAGATGTTGTGCGCTACTCGTTTGACCAATATGACGCCCATGGATTTTTAAAAGCGCCGATTATTTTATGGTTTGGATGGATGTTTCTTGTGCGTTCATGGGTTGTATTTGCGATGGCAGGCGTAAGTCGTGATAGTGGCAGTAAGCTACTCGCTATTGTTTACCCAGACTCAAGTACGCTGTATTTGGGGTTGGCTATGGGCATTCCAAGCCTGCTTCTCATGTGGTTGATGGGGCTCCGTCACCCCGATAGAGGATGGGTAAACAGAATTACTCGCTATGGTCGAGAGATCACTTTGATCTTGTGCGGTATCCAACTGGCTCAGACCATGTATCATGTGTATCTGGAACATGGTGTATTCAACTGGGCAAACGCCCTTACCATTACCTTATTAGCTTGGTTTATGATCTATCTTCTAAATGGAAGATGGGTAAAAGACTGTTTTCATGTGCCACAATTGGAGCGCAATGAAGAGCAGCCTTCGAAGAATTAAAAACAATAACTTCCCACACCGGGGCAAAGTATAGAGGAAACCTCAATGTCACAAGCTCAAACGGCGATCGTGCCAGAAGCAGGGCCATTTGCACTGTACACTCAACTTAAAGTGAACCAAAACCGTGAAAACGTATTGGATAAGCTGAAAGCACTACCAAAGTTAGTGGAAGAGTTAAATATTACCCAGCCAGGCGCGGCGCTGACCCTTTCTATCGCATTCACAAAATCGTTTTGGCAACACCTCAATGTAGACGCGCCAGAAGAGCTTATTGATTTTACTCAACTTGGCGAAGGGGACATCGTAGCGCCTGCAACGGATGTTGATGTGCTGATTCACTGTCACTCTACTCGTCACGACTTGCACTTTTATGTTCTGCGTAAGTTCCTAGAAGAGACGGCAGAAGATGTCACCATTGTGGACGAAACGTATGGGTACCGTTACCTTGATGCTCGCGATATGACAGACTTTATTGATGGGACAGAAAACCCGAAAGGGGAGGCTCGCACTGATGTGGCTCTAGTAAAAGAGGGCCCATTTGCTGGAGGTAGTTATGTCATGGCTCAACGCTTCGAACATAACCTTGCCGCTTGGAATCGCTTGAATGTCAAAGCGCAAGAAAAAGTGATTGGTCGTACCAAACCAGACTCTATCGAGCTAGAAGACGTTCCTGCTGCATCACACGTTGGTCGCGTTGATATTAAAGAAGAAGGAAAAGGTCTCAAGATTGTTCGTCATAGCTTGCCATACGGGACGGTGACAGGGCCTCATGGCCTGCTGTTTATTTCTTACTGCAATACACTTCATAACATTAAAGTGATGCTAGAAAGTATGTACGGCGTGACAGATGGTAAAACAGACCAAATGCTTCGTTTCACAACAGCGGTAACTGGTGCGTACTTCTTCGCGCCTTCGCAAGAAATGCTCGCAGAGCTAGCCATCAAGTAAGTTCTCAGACTTCATTTCTTAAGCCCTCTAATTGGAGGGCTTTTATTTTCTTCTTTTCTATTCCACAGACTTTTTCAAAAAAGACTAAACCTTTCGATTATTTGGTCGATAAGTATCCAAAGCCTTAATTTATTTGGAGTCTGTGTCTCTTGGCTATCACCGTTAATACCAATGTTGCAGCACTTGTCGCACAACGTCATTTGACCAGTGCAACGGATATGCTGAATCAATCCATGGAGCGTTTGTCTTCAGGGAAGCGTATTAATAGCGCAAAGGATGACGCTGCGGGTCTGCAAATCTCCAACCGCTTGCAATCACAAATGCGTGGTTTAGATGTTGCGGTTCGCAACGCGAATGACGGCATTTCCATCATGCAAACTGCGGAAGGCGCGATGAATGAGGTGACTAATATCATGCAACGTATGCGTGATTTGTCGCTACAGTCAGCCAATGGTTCAAACAGCAAAGCGGAACGCACTGCACTGCAAGAAGAAGTGACGGCACTTAACGATGAGCTAAACCGCATTGCAGAAACGACCTCCTTTGGTGGACGTAAACTGCTCAATGGCAGCTTTGGTAAGTCGGCATTTCAAATCGGTGCAGCGTCAGGTGAAGCTGTGCAAGTTGAATTAAAGTCGATGCGCAGTGATGGCATTGATATGGGCGGCTTTAGTTACATTGCAAACGGACGTGCAAGCTCTGATTGGAAAGTAAAAGACGGTGCGAATGATCTTAGTATGTCATTTACGAATCGTTTTGGTGAGACGGAAACCATTCAAATTAATGCCAAAGCTGGCGATGATATCGAAGAGCTTGCGACTTATATCAATGGTCAAACTGACAAAGTCAAGGCATCGGTGAATGAAGAAGGTCAGTTACAGCTATTTATGGCTGGAGAAGAAACTTCAGGCACTTTATCGTTTTCAGGTGACTTAGCGAGTGAACTGGGGTTACAGCTAAAAGGTTACGATGCGGTTGATAACATCGACATTACGTCTGTCGGTGGTGCGCAACAAGCCGTGGCCGTCCTAGATACTGCGATGAAGTACGTTGATAGCCATCGTGCTGAGTTAGGCGCGTATCAAAACCGCTTTAATCACGCGATCAATAATCTCGATAACATCCACGAAAACTTAGCCGCTTCCAACAGTCGTATCCAAGACACTGACTACGCGAAAGAAACCACGCAAATGGTGAAGCAGCAGATTTTGCAGCAGGTCAGTACTTCTATTCTTGCACAAGCAAAACAAGCGCCCAACCTAGCATTAACCTTACTTGGCTAATGATCGATCTCGCTCGAATTTAACGTAAAACCTGCCTGTATCGACAACTCGAAAAGAAGCTTTAGCGAAAATTTGACGTTTTTTTGCTTTTTTATCTGCTTCATCACGATTCCTTCTCCAAATGAACTTTTTTCAAAAAAATCCAAAGAATTCCCTAAAGAAATCAGTTTGAGCGCCGTTAATAAAAGTAACTTTGAGAGAACTACTTGGTTTTCCGAGACGTCGGAAACCGCTATACCGGAAAATCAATTGGAGAAATCACCATGGCAGTGAATGTAAACACTAACGTATCAGCGATGACCGCCCAGCGTTACCTAAACAACGCAAACTCAGCTCAACAAACTTCTATGGAGCGTTTGTCTTCGGGTTTCAAAATCAACAGCGCAAAAGATGACGCTGCGGGTCTACAAATCTCGAACCGTTTGAACGTACAAAGCCGTGGTTTGGATGTGGCGGTTCGCAACGCGAACGACGGTATCTCAATTGCACAAACCGCTGAAGGTGCAATGAACGAGACCACTAACATTCTTCAACGTATGCGTGATTTGTCTCTACAATCAGCAAACGGTTCAAACTCGAAATCAGAGCGTGTGGCGATTCAAGAAGAAGTGACCGCGCTAAATGACGAACTAAACCGTATCGCAGAAACCACTTCTTTCGGTGGTAACAAGCTGCTAAACGGCACACACGGTGCGAAATCGTTCCAAATCGGTGCGGATAACGGTGAAGCCGTGATGCTTGAGCTAAAAGACATGCGTTCAGACAACAAAATGATGGGCGGTGTGAGCTACCAAGCTGAAAGTGGTAAAGGTAAAGACTGGAACGTTGCTGAAGGTAAGAACGACCTAAAAATCAACCTAACGGACAGCTACGGTCAAGAGCAAGAAATCAACATCAGCGCAAAAGCAGGTGACGATATCGAAGAGCTTGCGACTTACATTAACGGTCAAACTGACCTAGTGAAAGCCTCAGTAGACCAAGACGGTAAACTGCAAATCTTTGCTGGCAACAACAAAGTCGAAGGCGAAGTCGAGTTTTCAGGCGGCCTATCTGGCGAGCTAGGTTTGGGCGAAGGTAAAAAAGTAACAGTAGATACTATCGACGTAACCTCAGTTGGTGGCGCACAAGAATCTGTGGCTATCATCGATGCGGCACTGAAATACGTAGACAGCCACCGCGCAGAGCTGGGTGCATTCCAGAACCGTTTCAATCATGCAATCAGCAACTTGGATAACATCAACGAGAACGTGAACGCGTCGAAGAGCCGTATCAAAGATACTGACTTCGCGAAAGAAACGACTCAAATGACCAAGTCACAAATTCTATCGCAAGCGTCAAGCTCAATCCTTGCGCAAGCGAAACAAGCGCCAAACTCAGCGCTAAGTCTGCTAGGTTAATTTCAAACCTAAGACGAGAACCTCATTGGCTCGTGGTGAGAGATGAGCGAGTAAACCCAGCTTCGGCTGGGTTTTTTTCTGTTTGTTTGGGACTCAGGATTTCTGCGAATCATGACATTAGAGCTTCATCACATTTCAGTAAGCCAAAGAAAATAATCGCAAAAAATTGAAAATTTCTTCTAAAGGATATTCATCGGTCGCCGTTAAAGGGACTGAGAGAAATGAGATGTACCTAAGTGAGGTGAGAGACACGACGGTACATTCACTAAAGCCTTAAGGAGATCAATTATGGCGATTAACGTTAATACTAACGTTTCTGCGATGACTGCACAGCGTTACCTAAACCAGGCTGCTGACGGTCAACAAAAATCAATGGAGCGTTTGTCTTCGGGTTATAAAATCAATAGCGCGAAAGACGATGCTGCAGGTCTACAGATTTCAAACCGCTTGAATGCACAAAGCCGTGGCCTAGACATGGCGGTGAAAAACGCAAACGACGGTATTTCTATTGCACAGGTTGCTGAAGGTGCAATGAATGAATCTACCAACATCCTACAACGTATGCGTGACCTATCGCTTCAATCTGCGAACGGTTCTAACTCAAAAGCAGAACGTGTTGCGATCCAAGAAGAAGTAACAGCGCTAAATGACGAGCTAAACCGTATTGCTGAAACTACCTCTTTCGGTGGTAACAAGTTGCTGAACGGTACATACGGTACGCAATCTTTCCAAATTGGTGCAGACTCAGGTGAAGCAGTTATGCTTTCTATGGGTAGCTTGCGCTCAGACACTTCTGCAATGGGTGGCAAAAGCTACGCAGCAGAAGAGGGTAAAGATGCATCTTGGACTGTTGGTGAGAAAACTGAGTTCAAAATGAGCTACACCAACAAACAAGGTGAAGAGAAAGAGCTATCGATCAGCGCAAAACAAGGCGACGACATTGAGCAGCTAGCAACGTACATCAACGGTCAAAACGATGATGTAAAAGCGTCTGTTGGTGAAGATGGCAAGCTACAAGTATTTGCTTCTTCTCAAAAAGTTCAAGGTGATGTTGAGTTCTCTGGCAACCTAGCGGACGAGATCGGCTTTGGCGGCCCGAAAGACGTAACAGTGAAAGACATCGACGTAACAACAGTAGCAGGCTCTCAAGAAGCCGTGGCTGTTATCGACGGTGCGCTTAAGTCAGTAGACAGCCAACGTGCGTCACTTGGTGCTTTCCAAAACCGCTTCAACCACGCAATCAGCAACCTAGACAACATTAACGAGAACGTTAATGCGTCTAACAGCCGTATTAAAGATACTGATTACGCGAAAGAAACCACTGCGATGACTAAGTCGCAAATTCTTCAGCAAGCAAGTACTTCAATCCTGGCTCAAGCGAAGCAGTCTCCATCTGCAGCGCTAAGCTTGTTGGGCTAAGTGGTTGACCCAGCCTGAGGTAAACACCTTAGTGCTGGGGCACCAAAGCGATAGGTTCTATCGTTAGCCCATAAGGTGGAAGGGAGATTGTAATGGATATATCCTCCTACGCATCGAACATCCAGCCTTACGGCACGCCAAGTGGCACAAAGTTTGCAAATAAAAATGGCAATGATATAGGCACGTCTAGCCCAGCAAATTCAAATGGTGAGGTTTCGCAGCAAAAAGCGAAAGACACCGAATACGACTTCTCTGTTCAAGCAGCGATCGAGATGGCAGAAAGCCGTCAAGAGCTGAACAAAGAAGAACGTGAAAAATTGGTCGCGCAAATGAATGAGTTTGTGATGTCCATAAACAAAGGAGTCGCGTTTCGAGTGGATGAGGAATCCGGGAGAGATGTGGTGACGATTTACGAAGCCAAAACGGGCGACGTGATTCGTCAAATTCCTGATGAAGAAATGCTAGTGGTATTGCGTCGCCTAGCTGAGCACACAGCCAACAGCGGGTTGTTGACTGAAAAAGTGTAAGTCGTTTTTAGAGGTGATTTGATGAGTTTAGGCCCTTTGGGGATGTCTGGCGGCATGGATATCAATTCCATGGTCAGCAAAATTGTGGATGCCGAACGCGTACCAAAGCAGCAACGCATTGACAACGAGCGCACGACAATTAATGCCAGTATCAGTGCCTACGGGCGACTCAGAGAATCACTGGATACGATGAAAAATCTCATGGCGAACTTTCGTCAAGAGAAAGCGTTTGCCGTTCGTACTGTTGAAACGACAGACGACAATATCGTATCTGCTACTGCAACTACAGATGCTATCGCTGGCAAATATGCTATCGATGTGTTGCAGCTTGCCCAGAGCCACAAAGTCGCTTCTGACGTACTGCCAGAAGACGCAAAGTTTGGCCCTGGTAAGCTGCAGATTTCGCTTGGTGATGACACCTTCAACGTGAACGTTCGTTCGAGCTCCAAGCTCGCAGATGTCGTACGCGGTATCAATGGCTCAAAAGACAACCCCGGTGTTCGAGCATCTCTCATTAACGACGTTGAAGGACCACGCCTTATCCTTGCCTCAAATCTCTCTGGTAAGGATCATCAAATCAGAGTCAGTGTGGAGGCCGACAAAGGCAACCCTCTAAAGTATTTCGAATATCAAACACTTGAAGACCGTGTTAACGCGCTTGAAGAAGCTCGTTCAGCGGCGGAAGAAGTGTTAGGTCCTCTTCAATTCCCAGAGCAACCAGTAGAACTGGATGCAAACGGCAATCCTCTACCTCCAGAAGAGCAAAAAGCGGCAGAAAATGGACAAGATGATGGCTCCCAAGAGCCAATCTCTGCTGCGGGTGCAGAAGCCGCTAAAGCTGGGCAGGAAGCGATTGATGAAGCCAACCGACGCGCAAGTTTGCGCCCTGAAGACCGAATTCCAGGGTGGACAGAAACTGCGTCAGGCACTTTGCTGGATTCTTATGAAGAGCCAGAGCTCGAACTCGACGAGAAAGCAATAGAGAAGGCACCAGATGTTCCGGGTTGGAGCAATGCGGCATCAGGCACATTAACCGACTCTTACGTTACGACGAAAGAGGCCAAGCAGCTTCTTGAGCAAGAAAAAGCTGAAATTGAGCAAAAAATTGCGAGTGAAAAACAAGCGCTAGACGCAAAAGTTGAACGTGGTGAATTGACCGAAGAGCAAGCGAAACAAATTCATCGCGCTAAGCTGGATCCTCAAGAACGCGAACGTTTAGAAAAAATTGATGAAGCAGAAGCGAAAATCGCAAAAGCGCAATCTGCTTTTGAAGAATACCTTGGTATGACAGAGGTACAAGCAGGGCAAGATTCAGAAGTTCTGCTTGATGGAGTAGCAAAGCTTTCTAGTCACAACAATGTGATTGAAGATGCCATAGAAGGTGTTGATTTAACACTTAAAGGCAAATCAGAACCGAACAAGCCACCTGCTGAAATTGGCGTCGAATACGACCGTCAGAGTGTGCGTAACGACATCGAAAACTTTGTTGCGGCGTACAACTCGTTTTATCAAACGTCTCAAGCGTTGGCGAGTGTGGATCCGGTTACTGGTCAAAAAGGCCCGTTGTCGGGTGACAGTACCGTACGCAGCGCAGACTCACGATTAAAATCGGTATTTTCCACTCAAATTGATAAAGCGCCTGAAAACCTAAAGTCATTAACTGAATTTGGCATTACTACCACGCGTCAAGGCACCCTAGAAATCAACTATGACATGTTGGATCGTCAGTTGAACAACAACTTCAACGAGCTAGAAAAGTTCTTCGGTGGCAACACAGGTTTTGCTAAACGAGTCGAAGACGCGATTCATGGTATTACAGGCATTACAGGCAGCATTCGTACTCGAGAAAAAAGTCTCACAGAACAAAATTATCGTTTGAGTGATGATCAAGCGGCATTAGATCGCCGCATGGAAAGCCTAGAAAAGCGCACTCACGCGAAGTTTACCGCCATGCAAGATGCGACTGGCAAAATGCAAGGTCAGTTAGGTGCCTTAATGAGTGCGTTGGGTTAATAAATGCAAAAAGAACTCATAGATATTAGTGATATAGATCAACTAATTACGCAAGAATTGGAAAAAGTCGACTTTAGTACTGAAGAAATTCTTCGCTTGGTCGATATCAGGGAACGGTTATTGCAAAACCTGTTACCAATTATTCATCAAAATCCTTTGGTTAAGCAGGATGCAGAGTGGCAAGCGTTGCTTACTCGTACCAAAAGAATTGTCGAGCTGATGCAATCGGAAACGTCAAAGGTCGGAAAAGAACTTCATAAGTTTCGTTATGGCCAGCGTTCGCTTCAGCAGTACAAAAAATTTATTTAAAAGAGGATTACTATGCGCGGTTCTTTGCAAGCATACAAAAAGGTATCAGTCGACAGCCAGCTAAGCGCGGCTTCTCCGCACAAAGTCATTCAAATGCTTATGGCTGGTGCGATTGAGCGCCTTATTCAAGGTAAAGCGGCCATGCAAGCAGGCAACATTCCAGCAAAAGGTGAGCGTTTAGGTAAAGCGCTAGACATCATTATTGCGCTACGTAGCTGTCTATCGATGGATGACGGTGGTGATATTGCTTCAAACTTAGATTCACTCTATGAGTTTATGATCACGCAAATTTCAGCTGCTAACCATCAAAATGATCCTCAACTGATCGACGACGTTATCGACATTATCCGTGAGATCAAATCCGCTTGGGACCAAATCCCTACAGAGTTTCATAATCTTACAGCAGCTGAAGTCGGTATTTAATAACCAAAACAACGCGTTAAGATATTAGAGGAATATATTTGTCAATTGCGCAACGAGTTGTGTAGCAAAGTTTCTATCAAGCTCACACCTCTTTATTGCTTGGTTGCCTTATTTTTATATTCAAATAAAATAGAAGCCATTAGTAGCCCTAATGGCTTTTTTTGTTGCTGATTTTCCTATTTTGTCTATCGTAAATTGAGTGTGGTGGTTCTGCCTTCTTTTAGCACCCAATTGCGCAAATCAAGGTTTGGCCGCAACGCACCTAAAATAAAGGCAATCATTCTTACTTATGCAAGGTTTGGCAAAGCTGCTTGTAATTGATGATGACGCATCAAGTCGTTTAAATTTAAGCAATATATTGGAATTTGTTGGAGAAAATTGCGAAGCGGTCAGTTCTGATCAGCTCAGCGATGTTGATTGGTCTAGCGTATGGTCGTGCTGTATTGTTGGTAACATTCCAGCAGGTCAAGCGGCGAATACGGTTATCTCTCATTTAAACAGCGCCTACCACATCCCACTTTTAGTCATGGGCCGATTTCCGTTGCCCGTGGATGATCTTCCAAATTTTGTAGGTGAGCTAGAACTACCTCTTAATTACCCACAGCTTAGTGAGGCGTTACGCCACTGCAAAGACTTTCTGGGTCGAAAAGGGGTCAATGTCGTTGCCAGTGCACGAAAAAACACGCTTTTTCGCAGCTTAGTTGGTCAAAGCAGAGGTATTCAAGAAGTTCGTCACCTGATCGAGCAAGTCTCAGACACTGAGGCAAACGTGTTGATCTTGGGTGAATCAGGTACCGGTAAAGAAGTCGTTGCGCGTAACATTCACTATCATTCGTCGTACAGCAGTGGTGCCTTTGTGCCCATTAACTGTGGTGCCATTCCACCGGAGCTTCTAGAAAGTGAATTGTTTGGCCACGAAAAAGGCGCGTTTACTGGTGCGTTAACGGCACGTAAAGGTCGATTTGAGCTCGCAGACGGTGGCACGATCTTTCTTGATGAGATTGGCGATATGCCGATGTCGATGCAAGTGAAGCTACTTCGCGTATTACAAGAGCGCTGTTTCGAACGTGTGGGTGGCAATAGCACCATCAAGGTCAATGTTCGAGTTGTCGCGGCAACACACCGTAATCTAGAAAGTATGATTGAAGAAGGCACGTTCCGAGAAGACTTGTTCTATCGTTTGAACGTGTTTCCAATCGAGATGCCTGCGCTGAAAGAGCGCAAACAAGATATTCCATTGCTGCTGCAAGAGTTGATGACGCGTCTGGAGGCGGAGGGTGGCCAGCCTATCTGTTTTACCCCTCGTGCGATCAATTCACTGATGGAGCACAACTGGCCGGGTAACGTGCGTGAGTTAGCCAACCTTGTTGAGCGAATGATCATTCTGTACCCAAATAGCTTGGTCGATGTAAACCACTTACCAACCAAATATCGCTACAGTGATATCCCGGAGTTCCAACCAGAAAGTAATCCGTTTATTTCGGTTGAAGAACAAGAGCGTGATGTGTTCCAAGACATCTTCTCAGAAGACTTTAGTTTTGATGATCAAGACGATCTTGACCACAGCATGAACGCTCCGCAAGCGCTGCCGCCTGAAGGTGTAAATCTGAAAGAGCTGTTGGCTGATTTAGAAGTTAATATGATCAGCCAAGCGTTAGAAGCACAAGGTGGGGTCGTGGCACGAGCCGCTGATATGCTGGGTATGCGACGCACAACGTTGGTGGAAAAAATGCGTAAGTACAACTTACAACGCTAGGTAACGTTGAGATTTAAGACGATATCTAAATCATTTGGGCTATTTAGCATCGTTTTTCTGACACCAAAAACCGTTATCTGAGGGTGTCAACTTATTGTCGATGACTTAACGTCATGATAAATATAAAAAATAGCTTGGTACGCTAATTGCTTACCAAGCTATTTTAGTTTTAGCGGCGATATTTCGACAGGCAGTAATGGATAACAACACCAACCAATCCCATTTAGATTCCGTAGAAAATCAGGTTGAGCGCTATAAGCAGGTGCTTGATGTGATGCCTGCCGGAGTGATTCTGCTCGACACGTACGGCATAGTGCGTGAAGCAAACCCAGAGGCGCACCGAATTCTTGAGATTCCACTGGTTAATGAAAAATGGTTCAACATTATTCAGGCGGTGTTTGATCCTCGTGAGGATGATGGTCACGAAGTTTCCCTGCGGAATGGTCGTAAAGTTCGATTAGCCATTTCGGCTTCTACGACAGGTCAATTGATCCTGATTACCGATTTAACCGAAACTCGCTTACTTCAAGCTCGTGTGAGTGATTTACAACGCTTGTCGTCGTTAGGGCGTATGGTAGCGTCGCTTGCTCATCAGGTAAGAACGCCGCTATCGAGCGCCATGCTATATGCATCCAATTTGGGAGCGCCAAACCTTCCACCAGCGACAAGGGATCGCTTTCAAACCAAATTAATGGATCGACTGCACGATTTGGAAAAGCAGGTTAATGATATGCTGCTTTTTGCTAAAGGTGGTGATAATAAAGTCATTAAGCCATTTACGATTGCTCAGTTGGTGGCGGAATATCAGCCGATGGTCGAAACCGCGCTAAAAAATAATGGTATTGATTACTGCCTAGAAGTGGAAGAAGAACAAACTGAGTTGCTAGGCAATGCGAATGCGATTGCATCCGCGTTGAGTAACCTTGTCATGAATGCGATTCAGATGTCTGGTAAAGAGTCGCAAGTCGATATTTTTTTCCGCCCGGTAAATGGCGAGTTGCGCATTTCAGTGCAAGACAGCGGACCGGGTGTACCTGAAGAACTACAAGCCAAAATTATGGAGCCATTTTTTACCACGCGTTCTCAAGGAACCGGGTTAGGGCTGGCTGTTGTTCAAATGGTTTGCCGTGCCCATGACGGTCGATTGGAACTTATTTCAGAGCAGGGTGATGGAGCCTGCTTTACCATGTGCATTCCGCTAGAGCGAGTGCAACCAGAAGCGCAGTAAGCAGCTTCTGGTAATAACAATTACTGGAGAATCAGAATGGCGCAAAGCAAAGTGCTGATCGTAGAAGACGATGAAGGTCTTCGTGAAGCCCTAGTGGATACTCTGGCTCTGGCAGGGTATGAGTGGTTAGAAGCTGACTGTGCGGAAGACGCACTACTAAAACTCAAATCGAATACTGTCGATATCGTCGTTTCTGACGTGCAAATGGCAGGTATGGGCGGGTTGGCTCTGCTCAAAAACATCAAGCAGAATTGGCCTAACTTACCAGTACTGTTAATGACGGCGTACGCCAACATTGAAGATGCCGTGTCGGCAATGAAAGACGGCGCGATTGACTACATGGCGAAACCATTTGCACCAGAAGTATTGCTGAACATGGTCAGTCGATATGCACCGATCAAAAGCGATGACAATGGTGACGCGGTCGTGGCAGATGAAAAAAGTCTGCGTCTACTTGCTTTGGCCGACAAAGTGGCACGTACAGATGCGAATGTTATGGTGCTAGGTCCGAGTGGCTCAGGTAAAGAAGTGATGTCGCGTTATATTCACAACGCATCAAACCGTAAAGATGGTCCATTCGTTGCGATCAACTGTGCGGCGATTCCAGACAACATGCTGGAAGCGACACTATTTGGTTATGAGAAAGGCGCGTTCACTGGCGCTGTTCAAGCGTGTCCGGGTAAGTTTGAACAAGCGCAAGGCGGCACAATCTTGCTGGATGAAATCAGCGAAATGGACTTAAACCTGCAAGCGAAACTATTACGTGTTTTGCAAGAGCGTGAAGTTGAGCGCCTTGGCAGTCGTAAGAGTATCAAGCTGGATGTACGCGTGCTCGCGACCAGTAACCGTGATCTCAAGCAGTACGTCTCAGAAGGCAACTTCCGTGAAGATTTATACTACCGCCTGAATGTGTTCCCAATTGCGTGGCCAGCACTGAACGAACGCAAAGGCGATATTGCGCCACTTGCCAAGCATCTTGCTGAGCGTCATTGCAGCAAGATGGGGATGCCAGTGCCTCAATTTTCAGCCGTTGCGGTAGAAAAACTGCTGCAATACCCTTGGCCAGGTAACGTTCGTGAGCTGGATAACGTGGTGCAACGAGCTCTTATTTTAAGTGAGAATGGTGATATCGACGCTGAGCACATCTTGCTAGAAGGGGTGGATTGGCAAGATGCCAACAGCTTGCAGCATGTGGTGCAAAATGCAGAGATGGTGGTACCTAGTGTTAAGCCAGTCGCTCAACCTGAGAGTGTGAATCGTCCGGTATCTGGCGGGGAAGGCTTGGGCAGCGAGCTGCGTGACCAAGAATACGCCATTATTTTGGAAACCTTGGTGGAGTGTAACGGCCGACGCAAAGAAATGGCGGAGAAACTGGGCATAAGCCCACGAACCTTGCGCTACAAACTTGCCAAAATGCGTGATGCTGGTATAGATATCCCAAATTAACATGTGCAATCGCCATAAGACAAAAAGTGTAAGCAAACCGCTAACTAATGTCTTATGGCACGTTAATTGCTGTGTTAATAATCAGTTTTGTTAATAGTCAATCTTTTGGCTTAGAGGTGCTAATGAAAGTTGATGGTATTCAGGCAGAAATGCGCGCCATGATGGTAGAAGCAACCAATACTGCTCCTACTGCAAGTGGGGCGAAAGTTGGAGCAGATTTTAATGATCTCCTAACTAAAGCCATCAATAACGTGAACACACTTCAAAAAGCATCCGGTGATTTACAAACCCGTTTTGATCGTGGTGATGCCGATGTTTCCCTTTCTGACGTTATGATTGCTCGTAACAAGTCTAGTGTCGCTTTTGATGCGACGGTTCAAATTCGCAATAAACTCGTTGAGGCGTATAAAGACCTCATGAACATGCCAGTGTAATTTAGGTAATAAGTGTGGCAGACAAGTCTACAGATTTAACCGTCACTGAAGGCGGCTCAGATGGTGCACTGGTAGCAAGTTCCGACGTAGATGTGGAGAGTCAAAATCCAGATCTAGAGGAGCGCAGTGCGTCAAAATTTGATATGGCAGTGGGTGACCTTGATTTACTTCGTCAAGTTGTACTTGTGCTGTCAATCTCCATCTGTGTTGCATTGATCGTGATGCTGTTCTTTTGGGTCAAAGAGCCGGAGATGCGCCCGCTTGGAGCGTATGAGACCGAAGAGTTGATCCCCGTTTTGGATTATCTGGACCAGCAAAAAATCAATTACAAGCTTGATGGTAATACCATTTCTGTTGAATCGAGCGAATACAACTCGATCAAACTTGGCATGGTTCGCTCGGGCGTAAACCAAGCCACAGAGGCGGGCGATGATATTTTGCTGCAAGATATGGGCTTTGGCGTATCACAACGTTTAGAGCAAGAGCGCCTTAAACTCAGTCGAGAACGTCAATTGGCTCAAGCGATTGAGGAAATGAAGCAAGTTCGTAAAGCGCGAGTCTTATTGGCGCTACCAAAGCACAGTGTTTTTGTGCGTCATAACCAAGAAGCATCAGCGTCTGTATTTTTGACACTGTCGACTGGTACGAACCTCAAACAGCAAGAAGTTGATTCTATCGTAGACATGGTGGCGAGTGCCGTTCCGGGAATGAAAACTTCCCGCATTACCGTCACAGATCAGCATGGTCGTTTGCTCAGTTCAGGCTCTCAAGACCCTGCTTCTGCTGCGCGACGCAAAGAGCAAGAATTAGAGCGTAGCCAGGAACAAGCGCTGCGTGAAAAAATTGATTCAGTGCTATTACCTATTTTAGGTTATGGCAACTACACGGCGCAGGTCGATATCCAAATGGATTTCAGCGCGGTTGAACAAACTCGCAAACGCTTTGATCCCAATACCCCTGCAACCCGCAGTGAGTACGCATTAGAAGATTACAATAACGGCAATATGGTAGCGGGTATTCCGGGGGCGTTAAGTAATCAGCCTCCAGCGGATGCCTCTATTCCGCAAGATGTGGCTCAGATGAAAGACGGTTCTGTCATGGGGCAGGGTTCGGTGCGTAAAGAATCCACGCGTAACTTTGAGCTTGATACCACCATCAGCCATGAGCGTAAGCAGACGGGGACGGTTGCTCGTCAGACAGTTTCTGTTGCGATTAAGGACCGTCGTCAGGTCAACCCAGATACGGGAGAAGTGACCTATACCCCGATGTCCGAATCTGAAATCAATGCTATTCGCCAAGTCTTAATTGGTACGGTCGGTTTTGACCAAGGCCGTGGTGATTTGTTGAATGTACTGAGTGTGAAGTTTGCAGAGCCTGAGGCTGAACAGCTAGAAGAACCACCAATTTGGGAGCACCCTAACTTCAGTGACTGGGTTCGTTGGTTCGCAAGTGCATTAGTGATCATCGTTGTTGTGTTGGTTCTGGTTCGCCCAGCAATGAAGAAATTGCTTAACCCTACCAGTGATGACGAAGACGAAATGTACGGACCAGACGGCTTGCCGATTGGCGCGGATGGTGAAACTAGCCTGATTGGCAGCGACATTGAAAGCAGCGAACTGTTTGAGTTTGGTTCAAGTATTGATTTGCCAAACCTTCATAAAGATGAAGATGTATTGAAAGCGGTGCGCGCTCTGGTTGCGAATGAACCTGAACTTGCTGCTCAAGTAGTGAAAAACTGGATGAATGACAATGGCTAACGATATCGTACCTCAAGATGACAACGCCGCGGGAATGCCAGTTGAGCTGGATGTCTCAACCATTACTGGCGAAGAAAAAGCAGCAATTTTGCTACTGAGTCTCAATGAACAAGATGCCGCTGGCATTATTCGTCACCTAGAGCCAAAACAGGTCCAGCGTGTGGGTAGTGCGATGGCTAAGGCGAAAGATCTCAGCCAAGACAAGGTGTCAGCCGTTCACCGTGCGTTTTTGGAGGACATCCAGAAATACACCAACATCGGCATGGGCAGCGAAGACTTCATGCGTAATGCGCTGGTGGCGGCTCTTGGTGAAGACAAAGCCAACAACTTGGTTGACCAGATCCTACTTGGTACGGGTTCAAAAGGCTTGGATTCGCTGAAATGGATGGACCCACGACAAGTGGCGAGCATCATTGTCAACGAACACCCGCAGATCCAAACCATCGTATTGTCTTATTTAGAAGCAGACCAATCCGCGGAGATTTTGTCTCAGTTCCCTGAGCGCGTGCGTTTGGACCTGATGATGCGTATTGCCAACCTTGAAGAAGTTCAGCCATCGGCACTGGCAGAGCTGAACGAAATCATGGAGAAACAGTTCGCGGGTCAAGCTGGCGCTCAAGCAGCCAAGATTGGCGGCCTGAAAGCGGCAGCGGAGATCATGAACTATCTAGACAACAACGTCGAAGGTTTGTTGATGGAGCAGATTCGCGATCAAGACGAAGACATGGCGACGCAAATTCAAGACTTGATGTTTGTCTTCGAAAACTTAGTCGAAGTGGACGATCAAGGTATTCAGAAATTGCTGCGTGATGTACCACAAGACGTGTTGCAAAAAGCACTTAAAGGTGCCGACGATTCTCTGCGTGAAAAAGTATTTAAGAACATGTCGAAACGAGCGGCTGAGATGATGCGTGATGACATCGAAGCGATGCCGCCAGTTCGCGTGGCGGATGTCGAAGCGGCACAGAAAGAAATCCTAGCGATCGCTCGTCGCATGGCCGATGCAGGCGAACTCATGTTGTCTGGTGGTGCGGACGAGTTCTTATAATCTCTATTGCTCCGCGATTATCCTATTGCGGAGCGCCCTCACTTCTTAATCGAATACATAATAGGTAACCCATGGCTGGCGAAAGAAAACGTGGATTTATCCGTCCTGATGAAGATGATTCGATGATCGAACCACAACGTTGGGGGTTGCCTGATTACGGCGAGCCCAAAGCCAAGCAAGCAAAACAAACCGCGTTTAACTATGACCCGGGTTGGGTACCGAATCTTGAAGAGCCAGAAGAAGAGCAAGCACTTGAGCTAACCGAAGAGCAGATAGAGCTGATCAAGCAAGGCGCTTATCAGGAAGGTTTGTATCAAGGTCAAGAAGCCGGCTTTAAGCAAGGTTACGACAAAGGCAAAGAAGAAGGCCTGCAAGCGGGCCATGCTGAAGGGCTGGAGCTTGGAAAAGCCGAAGGCGTGACCGCAGGTCAAGAATATATTCAGCAGCAAGTTGAAACCTTTATGAACTTAGCGAACCAGTTTGCTCAGCCGTTAGAGCTAATGAATGCTCAGGTTGAAAAGCAGCTGGTAGACATGGTGCTCTGTTTAGTAAAAGAAGTCGTGCATGTCGAAGTACAAACCAACCCTCAAATTATTTTGGACACGGTTAAGCAGTCGGTTGAAGCGCTGCCAATATCAGGTCATCCCATTACCTTGCACCTGAATCCAGAAGACGTTGCGATTATTCGCTCAGCTTACGGCGAAGCAGACCTTGATTGCCGCAACTGGACGTTGGTTGCTGAGCCATCACTCAATCGAGGCGACGTCCAGATTGAGGCAGGTGAATCAAGCATTAACTACCGTATGGAAGAGCGCGTCAAAAGCGTGTTGCACAGTTTTTGTGGTGCAAACCGTCATCAAGAGGGTGAGTAGTCCATGCAAGCATTGGCTGACCGTTTAAGAAACTACAAAGTTGAAGGCTTAACGACGCGCCCAGTTGCCTCTGGCAAACTGGTTCGAGTGGTTGGGTTAACGTTGGAAGCGACAGGCTGTCGCGCGCCAATTGGCAGTTTATGCTTAGTGGAAACCATGTCCGGTCAGATGGAAGCCGAGGTCGTCGGTTTTTCAGGTGATAACCTATTTTTGATGCCAAGCGAGCAAATTACGGGCATTTTGCCTGGCGCTAGAGTGACGCCATTAACCAGTGACGCTGGCTTGCCTGTTGGCATGGAGTTGCTTGGTCGAGTGATTGACGGGGTTGGTAATCCGCTTGATGGACTTGGCCCGTTGTATACCGATCATCGCGCCTCTTTTAATGCTGAGCCAATCAACCCGCTGGCTCGAAAGCCAATTTCAGAGCCACTTGATGTGGGCTTGAAAGCGATTAACGGATTATTGACGGTAGGTAAAGGTCAGCGTATCGGTCTGTTTGCCGGCTCTGGTGTGGGTAAATCGGTCACGCTTGGCATGATGACGCGAGGTACAACCGCACAAGTTGTTGTAGTCGGTCTGATAGGTGAGCGTGGACGCGAAGTTAAAGAGTTTATCGAAGAGATTTTAGGTGAGGGTGGACGACGTCGCTCTGTCGTGGTGGCTGCGCCTGCCGATGCTTCACCATTGATGCGTTTGAAAGGCTGTCAAACCGCCTTAACCATTGCAGAGTACTTTCGCGATCAAGGTTTGGACGTTCTGTTATTGATGGATTCCTTGACTCGTTTTGCGCAAGCACAGCGTGAAATCGCCCTTTCTGTTGGTGAGCCGCCAGCGACAAAAGGCTATCCGCCATCTGTGTTCGCCAAGCTACCTGCTTTGGTTGAGCGTGCGGGTAACGGAAGCGCCGAACAAGGCTCAATTACGGCGTTCTTTACCGTGTTGACCGAGGGCGATGATTTACAAGACCCGATTGCGGATGCATCGCGGGCAATTCTTGATGGTCACATTGTGCTGTCCCGTGAAATGGCGGATGCAGGCCATTATCCTGCGATTGACGTCGAAAAGTCGGTTAGCCGTGTTATGCCGCAAATCACCACTGAAGAACATGTTCTGATGTCGAAAGCGGTACGTCAGGTCTTGTCGATTTGCCGCAAGAACCAAGATTTGGTCTCGATTGGGGCGTACAAACCGGGCACCGATCCTGCTATCGATGGCGCGTTTACATTGAAGCCAAAGTTAGACGAATACTTACAGCAGAGCATGAAAGAATCGGTGCCATACGATATGTGCGTCAACATGCTTAGAAACATTTTGGGCGGGTGATAGCGCATGAACAATGCGATGGAGTTCCTACTTGAGCAGACTAAAGAGCGTGAAGATCAAGCCGTACTTGCGCTGAACAAAGCGCGTTCTGAACTTGAAGATTATTACCGTCAGGTTGAGCAAATCGAAAAGTATCGCCTTGATTATTGCCAACAGCTTATCGACCGTGGCCAGGCTGGCTTAACAGCAAGCGAATATGGGCATTTAAATCGCTTTCTCACTCAGCTAGACGAAACGTTATCTAAGCAGAAACAAGCAGAAAGTCATTTCAAAGAACAGGTAGAAAACTGTCAAGAATACTGGTTAACAGTACGCAAAGAACGCAAATCCTATGAGTGGATGATCGAAAAGCGAGAGAAAGAGAAACAGCTTGCTGAAGCCAAACGGGAACAAAAGCAAATGGATGAGTTTTCAACGTTGCTTTACAACCGTCGAGCGAAGCCTTTTTAATGTTTAAAAGTTGATATTGCTTCCACTTATAACGCTCGTTTTGTCACTGCAGCAATGAGCTTGTTATTGGCGTAATTTTTGCAAATATCTTTGTAGATGATCATCCCAATAACCTAAATTTGCCACTGTGTGCAATTTAGCAGCGGCCTAGCGCTCGAAGCTGCTGATAATGAGAATTTCTATATGAATGTGAATTTGTCCAATGTTTCTGCGACGAGCAAGACGTCAGTGTCTGACTCTGCCGCACAAGCACCTACAGAAAACGCGGAGAACAAGGGATTTTTGGAAACCTTGACGGATGCATTTTCAGGTTCACAAAAGTCAGAAAAAGTAGCAACGAAATCACTAAACGGTGAAGACCAAAACAGTGCCGAGATTAACAAGCTTTCGTCTGGCAAAGCTGATAGTCAAGAAGCGGTCACAGATGTGGCTCAAGCGAGCAGTAACGACGCCAAAGAGTTGCTGGCGCAAGAAAGCCAAGATACTGCTATTCAAGAGCAAAGCCGCTCTGGCGACATGCTGACAGAGCATGCGAACACCATTCAAAGTGATGAAGCAAGCCTACTGGAAGCCAAACAAGGCGCGCACTCGCAAAATGATGCTGATGTCTCTGAGAAAGTCGGTTCACTCTCTAACACCCCTTCAGTTGCTAATGGCGCAA
This sequence comes from Vibrio sp. JCM 18905, assembly GCF_055393305.1. NCBI lineage: Bacteria > Pseudomonadati > Pseudomonadota > Gammaproteobacteria > Vibrionales > Vibrionaceae > Vibrio > Vibrio sp. JCM 18905. The sequence goes on from NZ_AP043880.1 coordinate 1,046,331, forward strand.
AAAGCGCGATGGGTGAAGGACAACAGCTGCTTGTTCGTATTGAACAAGCGAATCAAACCTTGAAAGCGAATAATGCATCCATCGATAGTGGCAAAGTTTTGCCTCAACGAGCGGGTTTAGAACACTCGTTCAACGGGCAAACAACAGACATTGATGAACTTGCTTTGAATGACATGCCATCAGCTCAATCGCTTGAACAAGTGCAGGCAATGGCCGGTCAAGGCTTAGAGCCAATTTTAGATAAGCATGGTCAACCTATCGATGTCGATAAGCTCTCGTCTGAGTTTGCTACTTGGCAAGGTCTGGCTAAACAAGTCAGTCACCCAACCGAGAAGGGCATGGTCAGTGGTGACGTTGCCAATGAACTATCGCCACTGGAGATGGGTTTGGATGGCTCTAAAATTGATGGGCTTCAGCGTGTTTATTTGGATGAACTCGAACTCATAGATACCAAACTGGCGCAGGGAAAACCACTGACTCAGCAAGAAACAGAGATCATAGAAGGGTTGAAAAAAGGGACGGTCATTGCCGATATTCCTGAGCAAGATCTTGCCCAGTTTGTTGCGCTTCCTACTGACGTTAAACAGGTTCTCGCCGAGCAGCAAGTACAACATCATTTGGCTCGCCAGGCTACACCTATGGGGATGTCTCAGCAAGCCCTTAGTTTTGCGCCTCAATCAGCTCAGCCACAAGCTGTTCAGAGTACAGATAAAGTCGCATTATCTCCGATGCCAGATGCGTTGGCCGCCGCTCATTTGCCGACGGCGCTTCAAGGCGTAAAGGACGGAGAGGTTAACCAGAAAGTTGTGAATGCCGCATTGACTGCTGGTGCACTTAAAGCGACAGCGGATAAGCAAGATAAACCAGAACTTCAACATGGTTTAGCAGGGCAGCTTCAGGCGATGGCGGGTCAACAAGGAACAAACGTGCAGCAACAAGCGCGTATTGATGCTGTGCAGCAAGCTCAGCTTCCGTTGCAACTGACCAAAGAGTTGGCCAATGAGCAAGTGGCGGAAAAAGTGCAAATGATGATGTCGAAGAACCTAAAAAACCTCGATATTCGTCTTGATCCACCAGAATTAGGTCGTATGCAAATTCGTATGACGATGAACAACGATGTAGCTAATGTGCATTTTACGGTGAACAACCCGCAAGCGCGTGACATCATTGAACAGACGCTTCCTCGCTTGAGAGAGATGTTGGCGCAGCAGGGCATGCAACTGGCTGATTCTTCTGTTCAGCAACAAAACAGTGGGCAGCAGCAAGGTAGGTATACTGCTGAGCAACATGGTCAAAGTGCTCAAGGCAGCGGTTTTTCTGGACAATCAGAAGAGAGCTTTGATGCTGACGTCAATCTGGATTTGAATGTGGCTTCAAAGCGTGATGGAATTAGTTTTTACGCATAACAGGCCGTTTAAAGGCAATAATACAAGGTTACCAAACGACTTCCTTAAGCATCTCGGTAACCTAAAAGAACAATAAGAGACAACAATGGCAGAAGAACAGTCACAAGGGGCCGATGCGCCTAAAGGAAAAGGTAAGTTACTTATCATCATAATCGCTGTTGTGGTATTGCTACTTGGCGGTGGTGCAGCAGCATTCTTTCTCATGGGCTCTGATGAACCAGCTCAGGCTGAAGCGTCTCAACAGGTTCAAGCGAAGGCATCAGATGCCTCGCCCATTGCTTACGTGAATCTTCCTCAGGCATTTGTATTTAACGTTACTGGGGACCGTCGCGACAGACTGGTACAAATTAAAGCGCAGTTAATGGTTCGCGGCACAGAGAATGAAGAGTTGGCGCGGTACCATTCGCCACTGATTGAGAGCTCTTTGTTATCAACGTTTGCTTCGGCGACGGTTGATCAGTTGCGTTCTCCAACGGGACGAGTGGAATTGCGCGATCGTGCTTCCGAAGATATCAAAGCAGCGCTAAACGCTGCGGTCGGTAAGCCAGTGATTGAAAAAGTACTGTTTACAGATTTTGTTATTCAATAGGTAAAACGTGACCGATCTATTAAGCCAAGACGAAATTGATGCGCTATTGCACGGGGTTGACGATGTTGATGACGTCGATGAACCGATAGAAAACGACAACGAAGGTGCCGTCAATTTTGATTTCTCGTCGCAAGACAGGATTGTACGTGGTCGAATGCCGACGCTCGAACTTATCAACGAGCGCTTTGCACGACACATGCGTATTAGTCTGTTTAATATGCTGCGTAAAACGGCAGAAGTGTCGATCAATGGCGTGCAGATGATGAAGTTTGGCGAATACCAAAACACATTGTACGTGCCAACCAGTTTGAACATGGTGCGTTTTCGTCCGTTAAAAGGTACAGCGTTGATCACCATGGAGGCTCGCTTAGTCTTTATTCTGGTAGAAAACTTCTTTGGTGGGGATGGTCGATTCCATGCCAAAATCGAAGGGCGCGAATTTACCCCAACGGAACGCCGCATCATTCAGCTGCTGCTGAAGATTGTATTTGAAGACTACAAAGAAGCGTGGTCGCCAGTGATGGGGGTGGAGTTCGAATATCTCGACTCTGAAGTAAACCCAAGTATGGCTAACATTGTCAGCCCGACAGAAGTGATTGTCGTGAGTTCTTTCCACATTGAGGTCGATGGTGGCGGCGGCGATTTTCATGTCGTTATGCCTTACTCCATGGTTGAGCCGATCCGTGAACTGTTGGATGCAGGTGTTCAGTCCGACAAGATGGAGACAGACGTCCGTTGGAGCTCAGCATTACGTGAAGAGATTATGGATTGTCCGGTTAACTTTCGCGTTAACTTGCTTGAAAAAGACATCTCTTTGCGTGACCTCATGGAATTGCAACCGGGTGACATCATCCCGATTGAAATGCCAGAACATGCGACAATGTTTGTGGAAGACCTGCCGACCTATCGCGTAAAAATGGGTCGTTCGGAAGACAAATTAGCGGTGCAAATTTCTGAGGAAATTGAGCGCCCACATGTAGTCAAAACAGATTTAGCTTTCTTAGGTAAAGACATCATGTCTGAGCTTGAGAATGAAGACGATATAGACGATTAAGATACCTTATTGAACAGACATGCTTTGGCATTAAATAAGGCTTAACACAGGATAGAAAAATGGAACCAAGTGACGATCAAAAGCTAGCAGATGAATGGGCAGCCGCTCTTGGCGAAGACCCGTCTGCACCTTCTGTTGACGTAGATGAAGTATTGGCCGCGCCACTGGAAGAGCTAAAAGACACTTCAAGCCCAATTACCGAAGATGAGCGCCGTAAACTCGACACCATCATGGATATTCCGGTGACGATTTCGATGGAAGTCGGTCGTTCACAAATCAGCATTCGGAACTTACTGCAATTGAACCAAGGTTCGGTTGTTGAGTTGGATCGTCTAGCGGGCGAGTCATTGGACGTATTAGTCAACGGTACACTGATTGCGCATGGCGAAGTCGTGGTCGTGAACGATAAGTTTGGTATCCGTTTGACGGATGTGATCAGCCAAACTGAACGAATTAAGAAGCTACGTTAAGATGAGCCGCTCAATCAAAACGCGATTGACGCAAATCACTGGAGCACTGAGCTTAATGCTGAGTGCTCCTTATGCATTTGCTGCCGCACCAAATAATCTGGATCTTGCGACGACACTGGGCTCGCTTGTGCTTGTGATCGGCGTGATTCTTTTGTTGGCTTGGCTACTTAAACGTATGCAAGTGCCGGCGATGGGGCAACAAAAAGGCTTGCGTATTGTGAGTCAGTTGCCAGTGGGCACCAAAGAAAGAATCGCCGTAGTTCAAGTGGGTGAAGAGCAGTTTTTGGTTGGAATTACCAGCCAATCAATCCAAACGTTAGCCAAGTTAGATAAGCCACTGAAAGAGGAAGAGTTGGCGACCAATGCTTTTGCGACTCAATTTAGCCAACTGATCAAAAAACATGACAAAGGGTAACCCGATTCGTTTGCTCCTGAGCACGTTGTTGCTTTTCGTCGGCGTGCTGTTTTCTTCATTTTCGTTTGCTGAGGCAGAGGAGTCAGCCCTGCCAGGTAACTTAGCCGATGGAAGTAGCGTCACTGTTCAGGCGATGCAAAGTGATACTGGCGCCAGTCGTGCTATGTCCGTTTCTAGTGGTGGTGGCATCCCTGCGTTTACCATGACCACGAACCCAGATGGCAGTGAAGATTACTCGGTTACACTGCAAATTTTAGCGTTAATGACCATGCTTGGCTTCTTGCCAGCCATGGTGATTTTAATGACGTCGTTTACTCGAATTGTTGTGGTGATGTCGATATTGCGTCAGGCAATGGGTTTGCAACAAACGCCGTCTAATCAAGTCATCATTGGTATAGCGCTGTTTTTGACCTTCTTTGTTATGTCTCCCGTCCTGAACGAAATCAACGATAAAGCCGTTCAGCCTTATTTGAACGAGCAAGTCACTGCGAGAGAAGCGTTTGATGCTGCACAAGCGCCAATGAAAGCATTTATGCTTAAGCAGACTCGAATCAAAGATTTGGAGACGTTCGTAACCATGTCAGGAGAGCAAGTTGAGAACCCAGAAGATGTGTCGATGGCGGTGTTGATTCCGGCTTTCATCACCTCGGAGTTAAAAACTGCATTCCAAATTGGTTTTATGCTCTTCTTGCCGTTTTTGATTATTGACCTCGTGGTAGCGTCGGTACTGATGGCAATGGGTATGATGATGTTGTCACCAATGATTGTTTCGTTGCCGTTCAAGTTGATGCTGTTCGTATTGGTCGATGGTTGGAACTTGATACTTTCGACACTCGCGGGCAGTTTCGCCCTTTAGATAAGCGCAGATAGAGGATAAGACATGACACCAGAAATGTTTGTCGAGCTTTTCCGTGAAGCACTTTGGATGGTGCTTATCATGGTCTGCGCCATTATCATCCCAAGTTTGCTTATCGGCCTTATTGTTGCGATTTTCCAAGCTGCGACTTCCATCAACGAACAAACATTGAGCTTCTTGCCGCGTTTGATTGTCACGCTTTTGGCTCTAATGCTATTTGGTCACTGGATGACGCAAATGTTGATGGAATATTTCTATGGCTTGATTGAGCGCTTACCTCAGGTGCTTTATTAGAGGCGCCTATGGAATACCCCACTAGCGTTGTATTAGATTGGATCGCAAACTATTTCTGGCCCTACGTTCGTATCTCTTCCATGCTGATGGTGATGACGGTAACTGGGGCTCGATTTGTCTCACCACGAATCCGCCTTTACCTCGGGTTAGCTATTACTTTTGCCGTCATGCCAGCGATCCCTGCAGTGCCCCAAGACATTGAGTTGCTCTCGTTTCGGGGTTTTATGACCATTGCCGAGCAAATGATCATCGGTATTGCGATGGGTATGGTCACTCAATTTATGATTCAAACCTTTGTCTTGTTGGGACAAATATTGGGTATGCAGTCAAGTTTGGGTTTCGCTTCTATGGTTGATCCCGCAAATGGTCAGAACACGCCATTGCTTGGTCAGCTATTCATGTTTTTGACGACAATGTTTTTCCTTGCCACCGATGGGCACTTGAAAATGCTGCAACTGGTCGTGTTCAGCTTTAAAACCTTGCCGATTGGTTCCGGCTCGCTCAACGCGGTTGATTTCCGTGAAATGGCGAGCTGGCTTGGCATCATGTTCCAAACGGCACTGAGTATGTCGCTATCTGGCATTATTGCACTACTTACCATTAACTTGTCGTTTGGTGTAATGACCCGTGCCGCACCACAGCTGAATATCTTCTCGCTTGGTTTTGCTTTTGCTTTGATGGTGGGCCTATTACTTTGTTGGTACATACTGGCTGGCCTTTATAGTCATTATGAAATGTTCTGGACAGTGGGTGAGGCGCAGATTTGTCGACTCATTCGCTTGGAGTGCTAAGAATTGGCAGAATCAGACGGTCAGGAACGCACCGAAGAAGCCACGCCCCGACGGTTACAACAAGCCAGAGAAAAGGGGCAGATTGCTCGGTCTAAAGAACTTGCATCAGCATCTGTACTGATCGTTGGCGCCATTTCACTGATGTGGTTTGGCGAGGCGTTAGCACGTTCATTGTTTTCCATCATGAGCCGTTTATTTGATCTTCAACGAGAAGAGATTTTTGATACGGCAAAGCTATTTGACATTGCTTTAGGGGCGATGACCGATTTGTTGTTCCCTCTATTTTTGGTGCTAGCGACATTGTTTACTGCCGCCATGATTGGTGCTGCGGGTGTGGGAGGAATCAGTTTTTCTGCTCAAGCCGCTATGCCAAAGCTGTCGAAAATGAATCCGCTTAGCGGTTTAAAGCGGATGGTCGGAATGCAAAGCTGGGTAGAGTTGATCAAATCAATTCTTAAAGTGGTTTTGGTTACTGGTGTCGCGATCTATTTGATCCAAGCATCGCAGGCGGATCTGATTCAATTAAGTATGGATGTGTATCCGCAAAACATCTTCCATGCTTTAGATATTCTGCTGAACTTTATCTTGTTGATCAGCTGTTCGCTGTTGATCGTGGTTGCCATCGATATTCCATTTCAAATCTGGCAGCACGCTGATCAATTAAAAATGACCAAGCAAGAAGTCAAAGACGAATATAAAGAAACCGAGGGTAAGCCAGAGGTCAAAGGACGCATTCGTATGCTGCAAAGAGAAGCGGCTCAACGTCGTATGATGGCAGACGTTCCTCAGGCTGATGTTATTGTTACCAACCCAGAGCACTTTTCGGTTGCGCTTCGTTATAAACAGAAGACAGACCGTGCGCCGGTAGTGATCGCTAAAGGTACTGATCACATGGCAATGAAGATTCGAGAAGTCGCCCGAGAGCATGACATCACAATTGTACCTGCTCCGCCACTTGCTCGTGCGCTGTACCATACTACCGAGCTAGAACAAGAGATCCCCGATGGATTATTTACTGCGGTGGCTCAGGTTTTGGCATTTGTATTCCAGTTGAAACAATACCGAAAACGAGGTGGACAGCGCCCCAAAATTCAGGATTACGATTTGCCAATCCCGCCAGAACACCGGCACTAATACTAAAAGAAGCCTAATTCTAAAAAGGCTAATTTAATCAGATATTAAGCTCTACTTGAGTGTTTAGTCATTATTTTGGCGTTAATTATGGTACATAGCTTGCTTAAAACGCCTTAATTATCAACCATACCTAAACTTTTAGGCCAAAGCGGTCGCGTATTAATAGTAAGAGCTAACGTGACGCTTCAATCGATTGAGATCTCTCGTAGTATGAAGTTAAGCCTGCCATTTGCAGATAAATTGCCACGAATCCCTCAGCGTGAAATGCCAGCTATTGGCGCGCCGGTGATGGTTTTGGCCACCTTAGCGATGGTGGTGCTGCCTATTCCAGCCTTTTTGCTGGATATGTTCTTCACCTTTAACATCGCGTTGTCGATGGTGGTGTTGTTAGTGACCGTTTACACACGTCGTCCGTTGGACTTTGCCGCTTTTCCGACAGTACTGCTGATCGCGACCTTGTTGCGCTTAGCGCTGAACGTTGCTTCGACACGTGTCGTCTTACTGCATGGTCACGAAGGCGGCAACGCGGCAGGTAACGTAATTGAAGCGTTTGGTAATGTCGTTATTGGTGGTAACTACGCGGTCGGCTTAGTGGTTTTCCTTATCTTAATGATCATCAACTTTATGGTGGTGACCAAAGGTGCAGGTCGTATCTCTGAGGTAAGTGCTCGCTTCACCCTTGATGCGTTGCCAGGTAAGCAGATGGCGATTGATGCGGACTTAAATGCCGGATTGATAGACCAAGAACAAGCAAGAGTTCGTCGTTTTGAAGTGACCAAAGAGGCGGATTTCTATGGTTCAATGGATGGTGCCTCGAAGTTCGTAAAAGGTGACGCGATTGCCGGTATTTTGATTCTGTTTATCAACATCATCGGCGGTCTGTCGATCGGTATGGCGCAGTATGGATTGGGTTTCGGTGAGGCAATTGAAATCTATACTTTGCTGACGATTGGTGACGGCCTAGTTGCACAGATTCCATCGCTATTGCTGTCGATTGCAGCGGCGATGATGGTGACGCGTCAAAACACCGATGAAGACATGGGTGAACAGCTGGTCTTCCAGATGTTCGACAACCCAAAAGCACTGATGATTACCGCAGCTATTCTCGGTGTGATGGGCATCGTACCGGGCATGCCACACTTTGCGTTTTTGAGTCTGGCGGTCGCGGCTGGCGCGGCGGCGTATTTCATCGATAAACGCCAAAAGCAGAAAGCGAAAGAACCGGCTTTACCAGCGAAAGCCGACGAAGGTGCAGAGCCTTCATCACAACGCGAACTATCTTGGGACGACGTCCAGCCAGTCGATATTATTGGCCTAGAAGTGGGTTACCGCTTGATTCCGCTAGTGGACCGAGACCAAGGTGGAGAACTGTTAGAGCGCGTAAAAGGTGTGCGTAAAAAGCTATCGCAAGATTTTGGGTTCTTAATCCCTGCGGTTCACATACGTGACAACCTTGAACTGACGCCAAACAGCTATCGAATCACATTAATGGGGGTTGCGGTGGGCGAAGCTGAGATTCGTCCGGATCAAGAGCTAGCGATTAACCCAGGTCAGGTGTATGGCATGATTGATGGCGAGCCAACCATTGACCCTGCATTTGGACTGGAAGCCGTATGGATTCGCGAAGATCAGCGTGAGCATGCTCAGGCGTTAGGTTATACGGTTGTTGACTCATCGACAGTATTAGCGACGCACCTGAGCCAGTTATTGACTAATAACGCATCGCAGTTGATTGGTCATGAAGAAGTAGAGAATTTATTAGAAATGTTAGGACGCAGCGCGCCTAAGTTGGTTGAGAACTTTGTTCCTGACCAATTACCATTAGGTGTGGTGGTGAAAGTCCTACAAAACTTGTTAAACGAGGCCATCCCAATCCGCGATATTCGCACGATTGTTCAAACTTTGGCTGAGTACTCAAGTAAGAGTCAAGAAGCTGACATATTGACGGCAGCAGTTCGAATTAGTCTAAAACGTCTAATTGTTCAAGAAATCAATGGTATAGAGCCTGAGCTGCCAGTGATTACTTTGATACCTGAACTGGAACAAATATTGCATCAAACTATGCAAGCATCAGGAGGCGAATCCGCGGGGATTGAACCGGGGCTCGCTGAACGATTGCAGTCTTCACTAAGCCAAGCGACACAGGAACAAGAATTGAAAGGCGAACCTGCCGTTCTGCTTACTTCCGGTGTATTACGCTCGACGTTGGCGAAATTTGTGAAGAACACAATACCTAATCTCCGGGTACTGTCTTACCAAGAAATCCCGGATGAAAAACAGATCAGAATTGTGCAAGCCGTGGGTAACTGATCTCACGCATCATTAATGGATTCATAGTTTGAAAATAAAGCGATTTTTTGCCAAAGACATGAGAACGGCGCTGCTCCAAGTGAAAGAGGAGTTAGGCGCGGAAGCGGTGATCATGTCAAACAAGAAAGTGGCTGGTGGGGTGGCGATTGTTGCGGCGATAGATAGTGAATCTAACCCGTCTCAAGCAAGCGCAGCGTCACAACAAAATCGCGGTGCTTCTCAATCGAATCGCTATAACGAACATCGTCAAATGTCATCGTCTTCTGCTGATCGTTATCAAGATCGTCATTTAGATGAAGATAAAATTAGCCTGAACAGTAATAACAGTAACAACGAAAAAACAGGCTCGATGACGCAGCGATTCGCTAACATGCTTAAGCAATATAGTGGTGGTGCAGCAGATGCTGACGATCATGTAGCGGAAAATGAAGATTCGCTCTCTGCTTTATTGCAACGCCAGAATAAGCATCGCGACGGCTACAACCAAGAAAAGCCAGCGCCATATCAACCAGATTCACCTTTGGCGAAGTTAATCGCACAAGATAATCGATTTGAGCGTCCAACGCCGAAGTTGGATCCGACACGCTATGATCGCCGCCGTCCAAGTGATGAGCGAGAAGAGTCTGCTGATGAGCTGGAGAGTATGCGCGAAGAGATGACGTCAATTCGTCGTCTTCTAGAGCATCAAGTCTCTGGCCTAATGTGGCAGGAAGTGGAACGTCGTGAGCCGCTCAGAGCAATGCTGATTAAGCGCTTAGAGCGTATGGGCGTTTCTCCGGAGTTAGCAGACCAAATGGCTTGCTATATCCCGGAAGATACAAAACCAGCGCGAGCGTGGAAAGCGCTGTTGTCGCTGGTGGCGGATCAAATCAATATTCCTAAACAGGACATTTTAAAACGTGGTGGTGTGGTCGCACTGTTAGGTCCGACGGGGGTGGGAAAAACAACCACCGTTGCGAAGCTCGCAGCACGTGCCGCCATGGAATACGGTGCCGACAATGTGGCCCTTGTGACAACAGATACATATCGCATAGGTGCACATGAGCAGCTCTCAATTTACGGAAGAATCATGGGTTGTCCCGTAAGAGTTGCTAAAGATTCTAACGAGTTAGCCGATGTTATATATCAGCTAAGAAACAGAAGACTGATTTTGGTCGATACGGCAGGGATGGGGCAACGAGATGTCAGGCTTTCTGAGCAGCTCGATACTCTAATGCAAGAGAGCGGAGAAGTGATTCACAGCTACCTTGTTTTGCCAGCTACCGCACAACGTCGCGTTCTACAAGAAACGCTGGATCACTTCCGACGCATACCACTTTCGGGTTGTATTATGACGAAGCTTGATGAGTCATTAAGTCTAGGCGAATTCATCAGTGTAGTGATTCAAAACGCAATGCCAGTGGCTTACATCGCTAATGGTCAGCGCGTGCCAGAAGACATTGTGATAGCGCAACCAAAATATATGCTTGCGAAAGCAAATGAACTGTTAGAGAAGTCGACAGAGAACGAACCTCACTTTTGGAACAGTGACAGTGAAGGACTCTAAGGCGGCGGACTACTATGACTGAGAATATGATACACGATCAAGCAAGCGGCCTCCGTCGCTTAACACAACCATCGTTGACCAAAGTGATTGCTGTTACTGGCGGCAAAGGTGGTGTGGGGAAATCAAACGTAACACTGGGTCTGGCGATTTGTATGGCTCGCCAAGGCAAGAAGGTGATGGTTCTCGACGCTGATTTAGGTCTGGCCAATGTGGACGTGATGCTCGGAATTCGTGCAAAACGTAATCTAGGACATGTCTTAGCGGGTGAATGTGAGCTAAAAGATGCGATTGTCGAAGGGCCTTATGGTATAAAGATAATCCCTGCAACTTCTGGCACACAAAGCATGACTGAGCTTTCTCACGCTCAACATGCTGGACTCATTCGAGCATTTGGTAGTCTTGAAGACGAAATGGACGTCCTGCTGATAGATACCGCCGCAGGCATTTCTGACATGGTAATCAGTTTTTCGCGAGCAGCTCAAGATGTCGTTGTGGTTGTGTGTGATGAACCAACTTCTATCACAGATGCATATGCGTTAATTAAGCTGTTAAGTAAAGAACACCAGGTCCAACGCTTTAAAGTTGTAGCAAATATGGTCAGAAGCTACCGTGAAGGGCGAGAATTGTTTGCAAAGTTGACGCTAGTCACAGAGCGATTCTTGAATGTCAGCCTTGAACTCGTAGCATGTATTCCATTAGATGATAAAGTACGACAGGCTGTAAAAAGACAAAAAATTGTCGTTGATGCGTTCCCTCGCTCACCTGCCGCTTTAGCTATCAGCTCACTAGCAAACAAAGCGTTAACGTGGCCACTACCGAAAACACCAAGTGGACACTTGGAATTTTTTGTGGAAAGGTTGCTAAATCGTACCGAATTCGCAGAGGACCCTTTTGGTGAATAAAGCGATAACCTATGACCAACATGGCAAGTTTAATAGCCAGCAAGCGTTTATAGAGCGCTACTCAGTGTTGGTTAAGCGCATTGCTCACCACCTATTAGGCCGTTTACCGCCGAGTGTTCAGGTAGAGGATTTAATTCAGGCCGGCATGATCGGTCTTATCGAAGCTCAGCAGAATTATGATGGTTCTAAAGGTGCGAGCTTTGAAACTTATGCAGGTATCCGTATTCGCGGTGCAATGTTAGATGACATGCGCAAAGGCGATTGGGTACCGCGTTCTGTTCATAAAAATAATCGAGAGATTAACCAAGCGATTGCGGAGCTGGAAGGCGAATTAAATCGAGATCCTACTGATTCTGAAGTAGCCACGCATCTCGGTATGACACTGGATCAATATCATAGTGCTCTGACCGATATCAACTGCTCAAAATTAGTCGGTATTGAAGATTTAGGCGTTTCTGATGATGTGATTTCACCTGCAGATGAAACTGATGACAGTAACCCATTCAAAGGGGTTGCCGATGAATCATTTCGAAAAGCACTGGTTGAATCAATAAAACAGCTTCCAGAGCGTGAAGCTTTGGTACTTTCGCTTTATTATGATGAAGAACTCAATTTGAAAGAAATTGGCGATGTGTTAGGCGTAAGCGAATCTCGCGTAAGTCAAATACTGAGTCAAGCGATGCAACGTTTGCGCACCAAGCTCAGTGCGTGGACACAAAATGACTAAAAACACTGATTTTACGATTCAGTGGAGGCAATTTTGAATAAAAACATGAAGATCCTTATTGTTGATGATTTCTCAACAATGCGCCGTATTGTTAAAAACCTGCTTCGTGACTTGGGTTTCAATAACACTCAAGAAGCGGACGATGGTTTAACCGCATTACCAATGCTGAAAAAAGGTGACTTCGATTTTGTTGTAACTGACTGGAACATGCCAGGTATGCAAGGCATCGATTTGCTTAAACACATCCGCGCGGATGCAGAACTTAAGCATTTGCCAGTTCTAATGATCACGGCTGAAGCGAAGCGTGAGCAGATCATTGAAGCTGCTCAAGCAGGCGTAAACGGCTACATTGTTAAGCCATTTACTGCTGCAACATTAAAAGAAAAATTAGATAAAATTTTCGAGCGTTTATAACTCTCTCTTTTTCTCTTTGTTATTCGAGTCATTCATACCAATTATTAAATACCTATTAAATGACTCGTTTAGCGTTTTTAAAGTGATAAGAAGAACTAAACGTAAAAGGGTCTATTCAGAATGATCTCACTAGAGCAGGCGAAGTCACTCGTTCAAATGCTAGAAAACGGGGAACAAGACCAAGCCAATATGCTTGTTGCCTCGATCTACGAAGGTGCCGAGAATCCAATGCTGCAAGAAATTGGAGCCTTAACTCGAGACCTTCACGAATCACTCAAGCAGTTCAGTCTCGATCAGCGCATGACCGAAATTGCGAAAGACGAAATCCCTAACGCAAGGGATCGTCTTAATTATGTGATCGAGAAGACAGAGCTAGCAGCCAACAAAACGATGGATGCAGTCGACTGCTGCCTTCCTATCGCTGACAACCTGCATGATTGCCTTCAGAAAGTTCGTCCTCAATGGAATGAACTCATGCACGGGCGCATCGAATTAAGCGAATTCAAAGCACTTTGTCACCGAATCGACGAGCTATTAGTTCAAGTCGAAGGTGACAGCACTGAGTTGCGTGGTCAATTGACCGAAATTCTCATGGCGCAAGACTTCCAAGACCTAACTGGCCAAATTATTCGCCGCGTAATTACGTTGGTAAATGAAGTAGAAGGCCGCTTAGTGGAAATCCTAACCGTATTCTCTGGAAATAAACCTGAAGAACACATTCAAGTTTTGTCAGAACCGGCAGATAAAAAGAATACACAAACAAGCGAAGCCGAAGGCCCGATTCTTCATCCAGAACTGAGAGAAGATGCGGTTTCATCGCAGGACGAAGTCGATGACTTGTTGTCCAGTCTTGGATTTTAAAGGTAACGTATGAGCTACGATTTAGACGAAGATATTCTTCAGGACTTTCTCATTGAGGCTGGGGAAATTCTCGAACTGCTTTCTGAGCAGTTGGTTGAATTGGAAAATAACCCAGAAGACAAAGACTTACTTAATGCAATTTTCCGCGGGTTTCACACCGTAAAAGGCGGTGCTGGCTTCCTGTCTTTGGCAGAGCTAGTCGATACTTGTCATGGTGCGGAGAACGTGTTCGACGTTTTACGAAACGGCCAACGCACGGTCACGCAAAACTTAATGGATACGATGCTAAAAGCGTTGGATACGGTCAATACCCAGTTCCAAGCCGTTCAAGATCGTGAGCCATTGGAAGCTGCGGATCCTGCCCTTCTTGAAGAACTTCATCGTCTATGTAAACCTGAATCAGAAGATGAAGTCGCTGCAACCGTGGTTGAAGAACCAGTGGTTACTCCTGAACCTGTCATTCCTGAGCCTGTTATTGAAGAACCTGCCGCGCCAGCGTCAAGTGTCGGCTCTGTTGATGAAATTACCCAAGACGAATTCGAAAAGCTGCTGGATGAACTTCATGGTAAAGGCTCAGCTCCAGGCGCTTCAGAACCTGCGACACCAACAACGCTATCAGAGCCCCCTCAATCAAGTGCGCCATCAGTTGAAAGTGGCGATATCACTGACGATGAATTTGAACGTCTACTTGACGAACTTCACGGCGTTGGCAAAAGTCCATCAGCGGCAGAGGCTGCAGCATCTGCACCAGTAGAACCTCCTAAAGCGGCAGAACCAGCTGCGCCAGTTGCATCGTCAGCAAATCAAGATAGTGACTTAATGACGGACGAAGAGTTCGAAAAGTTACTCGATGAGCTACATGGTGCGGGCAAAGGTCCTACGCTAGAAGAACTGGATATGGCAACGAAGCCGGCATCAGCAAACGTAGAGGAAAGCCCTGCGAAACCTGAGCCTGCGGTTAAGCCAGCACCAGCAGCTCCAACTCCGGCTCCAGCACCAAAACCAGAATCTAAACCTGTCGCGGTGAAAGAAGAGGCGAAAGCGCCAGCGGTTAAAAAGCCTCAGGCCGAGGCAACCGTTCGTGTCGATACCTCGACGCTTGATACCATCATGAACATGGTAGGTGAGCTTGTATTGGTCCGAAACCGTCTATTAAGTCTTGGTTTGAACAGCGACAATGAAGAAATGTCCAAAGCGGTCGCCAACCTTGATGTCGTAACGGCGGATCTGCAAGGCGCGGTAATGAAAACGCGTATGCAGCCAATCAAGAAAGTATTTGGCCGTTTCCCACGCGTTGTCCGTGACTTGGCGCGTAACCTAAATAAAGACATCGTGCTGGAAATGCGCGGTGAAGAAACCGATCTCGATAAAAACCTTGTAGAAGCATTGGCCGATCCATTGATTCACTTGGTTCGTAACTCGGTTGACCACGGTATTGAAATGCCAGACGACCGCGCGAAAGCAGGTAAATCACGCACAGGTAAAGTGATTTTGTCTGCATCACAAGAAGGGGATCACATTGAGCTATCCATCGTAGATGATGGCGGCGGTATGGACCCGAACAAACTGCGTGGTATCGCGGTTAAGCGCGGTATGATGGACGAAGATGCGGCGGCCCGTTTAACAGACAAAGAGTGCTTCAACCTTATCTTTGCGCCAGGTTTCTCAAGTAAAGATAAAATTTCTGACATCTCTGGCCGTGGCGTTGGCATGGATGTGGTTAAGACGGCGATCAACACCTTAAATGGTTCAATCGATATCGATTCTGAGCTAGGTAAAGGCACTAAGATCACCATCAAAGTACCACTGACGCTTGCGATCCTACCAACACTGATGGTTGGTGTTGGCGGTCATCCGTTTGCGCTGCCACTGGCATCGGTGAGCGAAATTTTCCACTTGGATCTGAGTCGCACAAACGTGGTAGATGGTCAGTTGACGATCATTGTGCGTGAAAAATCTATCCCGCTATTTTACTTACAGAACTGGCTAGCATCCAAATCACAAAACGTCGAAGAGCGTACTGGTCACGGTCATGTGGTTATTGTACAGATCGGTAACCAGCGCGTTGGTTTTGTTGTGGATACGCTTATTGGTCAAGAAGAAGTGGTTATTAAGCCACTCGATAATCTATTGCAAGGCACTCCGGGCATGGCTGGTGCAACAATCACTAGCGATGGCCATATTGCATTAATTCTAGATGTGCCTGATTTACTTAAGCGATATGCTGCGGCTTCACGCCTTTAAGCAAAGCTGACGTTATTAAAAGGAATAAGATGGCGATTAAAGTACTAGTCGTTGATGATTCGAGTTTTTTTCGACGTCGCGTGAGCGAAATCATCAACTCAGAATCGCGCCTAGAAGTGATTGACGTTGCGGTAAATGGCAGAGAGGCGGTTGAGAAAGCCAAATCTCTTAAACCGGACGTCATCACGATGGATATTGAAATGCCAGTGATGGATGGCATTACCGCTGTGCGTGAAATCATGGCAGCGGCTCCAACGCCAATCCTAATGTTTTCGTCCCTGACTCATGACGGGGCGAAAGCCACGCTTGATGCGCTAGATGCGGGCGCATTGGATTTCTTACCGAAAAAGTTTGAAGACATCGCACGTAACCGCGAAGAAGCGGTGTCACTGCTTCAGCAACGAGTTATTCAGATTGCTTCGAAGCGCGCTTTTATGCGTCGACCAATCACTCGCGCTGCTGCGAGTACCAGTGCGGCAGCTCGTCCACTAGGCTCAAGAACGGCTTCGCCAGCGACTCCAGCTCCTGCTCGACCAGCTGCGGCAAAGTTCCGAGCCTCCGGTAAGAAGTATCAACTGACCGCAATTGGCACGTCGACTGGTGGTCCGGTTGCTTTGCAAAAAATTCTGACGCGTTTACCGATGAACTACCCGCATCCAATCGTATTGATCCAACATATGCCGGCAACCTTTACTGCTGCATTTGCCAGCCGTTTGAATACCTTGTGTAAGATTCAAGTGAAAGAAGCCCAAGACGGCGATGTCTTACAGCCTGGTGTGGCATACCTTGCTCCAGGTGGTAAGCAAATGATGGTGGATGGTCGAGCGGGGGCTGCTCGTCTTCGTATCATTGATGGCGGCGACCGCATGAACTACAAACCATGTGTGGATGTGACTTTTGGTTCTGCAGCCAAAGTATACGGTGACAAAGTACTCTCTCTAGTGCTGACTGGCATGGGTGCAGACGGTCGTGAAGGCGCTCGCATGTTGAAGTCTGCAGGCTCAACTATTTGGGCTCAAGATGAAGAAAGTTGTGTTGTTTATGGTATGCCCCAAGCTGTTGCTAAAGCAGGCATTTCTTCAGAAGATTTACCGCTTGACCGCATTGCAGAACGCATGTTGGTGGAAGTTGGCCTAGCGTAGGATTCATCATGATTGTTTGGAGTGTAGCTAACCAGAAAGGTGGCGTGGGTAAAACCACCTCAACAGTGACATTAGCGGGTTTGCTGAGTCAAAAAGGTCATCGCGTACTGATGGTCGATACTGACCCTCACGCATCACTGACTACCTATCTTGGTTATGATCCTGACGCAGTAACTTCGAGCCTGTTTGATTTATTCCAGTTGAAGACATTCTCTCGTGAAACGGTGAGGCCGTTAATCCTAGAGACAAAACTGGAAGGGATGGATATCATTCCCGCGCATATGTCTCTTGCGACGCTTGATCGTGTCATGGGGAATCGCAGTGGGATGGGGCTGATCTTAAAACGAGCTCTACAAGCGGTCTCACAAGACTATGATTATGTGTTGATTGACTGCCCGCCAATTCTTGGTGTGATGATGGTCAACGCACTGGCCGCCAGTGACCGAATTTTGATTCCCGTTCAAACCGAGTTTTTGGCGATGAAAGGCTTAGAACGCATGATGCGCACGTTAACCATTATGCAAAAGTCTCGTCCGGGTGGTTTCAAAGTGACTATCGTTCCAACAATGTATGACAAGCGCACCAAAGCGTCTTTGCAAACATTGATGCAACTGAAGAAAGATTACCCAAATCAAGTATGGACCTCTGCGGTGCCGATTGATACCAAGTTCCGTGATGCTAGTTTAAAGCATTTGCCAGCATCGCATTTTGCATCTGGTAGTCGTGGTGTGTTTGCGTATAAACAGTTACTGATTTACCTGGAGAGGTTAGCGTTCGATGAGCAGTAACGACGTGCTTTCCAGTGAACAAGCGCTTGATGACTACTTTAATGCGCTACTGGGTGATGAGGCTGAAGCAACGACTCTTGAGGAAGAGCTTGACTTGCTGGCTCAAGAAATATCATCTGCAGAGCCAGAGCCAGAGCCAGAGCCAGAGCCAGAGCCAGAGCCAGAGCCAGAGCCAGAGCCAGAGCCAGAGCCAGAGCCAGAGCCAGAGCCAGAGCCAGAGCCAGAGCCAGAGCCAGAGCCAGAATTGCAGTTTCAATACTCGGAGCCGGAAACTTACCAGTTTCAAGAAGCGTACCCGCCAGAATTGGAAGCCCCAAATCTGGAAGATGTGCAAAGGTTATTAAGTCAGCTTGAAGCAAGCAACCCTGTAGCCGAGTTAGATATTGATAGTATTCTTGAACAAAATACGATTGATATTGCAGCAGAAATAAAAGCGGCTGAGCCAGACGTACAAACCGTTAGTGAGGCGCCCGAGTTACAAACAGTTGAAGAGATACAAGACTGGGCGATTGATGCGCCAGTTTTTGAGGAAACTCAGCCAGAACTGGTTGAACCTCAATCGGTGATTGAGCATGATGTCAATATAGAATCGAACGTTGATACCGAGCTCGAGACACAAACAGGTTCCGAAATACCAACTGACTGGGAAAGCACGAAGCGAAGTGAAGATTTTCAAGTGCTTTACTTTGATGTGAATGATGTCACGTTTGCCGTACCGCTTGATGAGTTAGGTGGTATTCATCGCATCAGCGAGCTTAACCATTTGATAGGAAAGCCCGCCTGGTATTTGGGGCTACAAACAAATCGTGAGCAACAGTTTGATGTCGTCGATACCGCGAAATGGGTGATGGCAGATAAGCTTCGCGATGACAGTTACAAAGATAATTACCAATACGTTGTCATGCTTGGAGAGAGCATGTGGGGGCTGGCCAGTAACCAACTAATGGGTACGGAAACGCTCAATATCGACAAGGTTCGCTGGCGTGAACAGGCGGGTAAGCGCCCTTGGCTAGCGGGCATGGTAAAAGAAAAAATGTGCGCCTTAATTCATGTCCAGGCGCTCATTGACATGCTAAACGCCGGTTTAGATGTCAAATCACTGAATTAGATTTAAGTCGGGAACGACATTAACGAGGATTAACTATGTCTCAAGCTTTTGAAGTAGAAGTGAAGAAAGATGCATCGAATGACGAAGTTCTTCAGTGGGTGACGTTCCAGCTAGAAGAAGAAACGTACGGCATCAACGTAATGCAAGTTCGTGAAGTACTTCGTTATACTGAAATTGCACCCGTTCCAGGTGCGCCAGATTATGTTCTGGGTATCATCAACCTGCGTGGTAACGTGGTTACTGTTATCGACACGCGTTCGCGTTTCGGCCTGATGGAAGGCGAAGTTACAGATAATACTCGTATTATTGTGATCGAGTCAGAGCGTCAAGTGATTGGTATTTTGGTAGATAGTGTGGCAGAAGTGGTTTACCTACGTTCTTCTGAAATTGACACGACGCCTTCTGTTGGTACTGATGAAAGCGCGAAGTTCATCCAAGGTGTGAGCAACCGTGACGGCAAACTTCTTATCCTTGTGGATTTGAACAAGCTCCTAACGGATGACGAATGGGACGAGATGGCTCACCTATAATGGGCTGAATAATGATGGCTGAAGAGACTCTTTTATCTGTTCCATTCCTTGCGGGTGGCGTCGCTTTTATCGTGTTGGTGTTGGTTGTTTTGCAACTGCGCATTCGCTCGGGGTTGCAAAAGCAAGTAGACCAGCAACGAGCACAGTCTCGACATGTAGATAAAGAAGTACAAAAGTTGAGTAAGCAGTTACTCGAAGTGCGTTCGGTTGTCGTTGGTCTTGGACAAAAAGTAACGGAACAACAAGACATTATTCAGCACCTAAACGAGAGAATTCGTGAACTCGAGCACGCTGATACTGATGGTCGCTTGTACAGTCGAGCTTCTAAAATGGTACAGCTTGGTGCAGATATCAATGAGCTCATTGAAGAGTGTGAACTGCCAAAAGCTGAAGCGGAATTGATGCTTTCACTACAGAAAAAACTGGCGGGAAAAGAGAAAATTCCACCACTAAGCGGTCAGCCATCAGATGATGCAGAATACCCGACGCGTGGACGTCGTCGACGCTAAAGGTTTTAAAGCGATAAAAAGAGGCGATAAGCCTCTTTTTTTGTGTTCGGTTACTAATTATCTTTTTGCAATACAGCCCTAGGTTACCTTGAGCTCTCTTCATTCTTAGCACTCGCTCCCCAAGTTAAAATGAGAGCTTATAACTACTTATAGTTAATTTTATTAAAGTGTGACGATTAATTAACAAAAATACATGAACTTACATACATCCCAGCCCTCTTATCCTGTTTTGTCATAACTAAGCTGTGCTAATATAGCGCTTCGTTCATTTTTTAGTTGAAGCTCTATGTTAGAAGTATCTAACCTGACAGCGATCCGTGATGAGAGGGTCCTGTTTGAAAACCTGCAGTTTGAAATTAAGCCTGGTGAATTGGTCCAGATAGAAGGGCGCAATGGTACTGGCAAAACTACGTTACTACGTATTGTGACAGGTTTAGGTGATAGAGAAGAAGGCATCATTAAGTGGAAAGGAGAAGAGGTTGAAAAATCTCGTGATGTTTTCCATCAAGATCTGCTGTTCTTAGGGCATCAAACTGGAGTGAAACGAGAGCTTACCGCACTAGAAAACTTACGTTTTTACCAATCTATTCAAAATAACCGCTCTTCTGACGAAGAAATCTTCACTGCTTTAACTCAAGTTGGTTTAGCTGGTCGAGAAGATGTGCCTGTAGCACAGCTTTCCGCAGGTCAGCAACGACGAGTGGCACTAGCAAGGTTATGGCTCAGTAAGCAAATTTTATGGATTTTAGATGAACCGTTGACCGCCATCGATAAGCAAGGCGTCAAAGTGCTTGAATCTTTGTTCGCAAGTCACGCTGATAATGGCGGTATTGTCGTGTTGACTACGCATCAAGATATGTTTTCGGACAGCCCGAAACTTAGAAAAATAAAGTTGGGTGATTGATATGATTCCATCTATGACCACCATCATTCGCCGCGAGCTATTGATAGCATTTCGCCGTCAGGCAGACATTCTGAACCCGCTTTGGTTCTTTATTATTGTTATTACTCTGTTTCCTCTTAGTATCGGGCCTGAACCAAATTTGTTAGCACGTATTGCAGCGGGCATTGTTTGGGTTGCCGCATTGCTATCCGCCTTATTATCATTAGAGCGTCTATTTCGTGATGATTTTCAAGACGGTGCATTGGAACAAATGATGCTAATGCCGATTCCATTGCAACTTGTAGTGGTTTCAAAGGTCATAGCACATTGGTTGTTAACAGGGTTACCTCTGATCCTAATTAGCCCATTATTGGCGGTTTTACTTTCGCTTGATTTCAATACTTGGCTATCTGTTGTACTAACCTTGATGATCGGTACACCGACACTAAGTTTTATTGGAGCTATTGGCGTGGCTTTGACGGTTGGGTTGCAAAAGGGTGGCGTTCTTTTGAGTTTGCTTATTCTTCCGCTCTACATCCCAATTTTGATTTTCGCAACATCAGCAATTGATGCCGCCGCGCTTGGTATGGCGTATAACGGTCAACTAGCAATTTTAGGTGCGATGCTAATGGGAGCGATGACGTTAACGCCTTTTGCCATTAGTGCCGCATTGAGAGTTAGTGTTAACTAACTCAATAAAGTGCCAATGAAGCGGCGCTTGATCAAAGAATTATTATTAAAGCACTGCTACGGTCTCAACCCTTTAGACAGTGTCCCTGAAGTAAGAGTGAGAACAAAACATGTGGAAATGGCTACATCCTTATGCCAAGCCAGAAACCGCTTACCGTTTGAGTGGTAAGTTTCTGCCTTGGTTTTCTGTATTGGCCCTCGTATGCTTATCGGTTGGTACGGTTTGGGGGCTTGCATTTGCGCCTTCAGATTACCAACAAGGTGACAGTTTCCGAATCATCTACATTCATGTCCCATCAGCTATTTGGTCTATGGGCGTTTATATGTCGATGGCGATTGCGGCATTTATTGGCTTAGTATGGCAAGTACGTCTATCTGATATGGCGGCGCTTGCGATGGCGCCGATTGGTGCGGTATTTACCTTTATTGCTCTACTTACTGGTGCCGTTTGGGGTAAGCCAATGTGGGGCACTTGGTGGGTATGGGACGCCCGTCTTACTTCAGAATTGATTCTTCTATTTCTCTACCTTGGTGTTATTGCGCTTTATCACGCGTTTGACGATCAGAAAACAGCCGCAAAAGCGGCGGGTATTTTAGCGATCGTAGGCGTCGTGAACCTACCTATCATTCACTTTTCCGTAGAATGGTGGAACACGCTTCACCAAGGCGCGACGATCACGAAATTTGAACAACCTTCTATTTCATCCGACATGCTTTGGCCGTTATTGCTAAACATCTTTGGCTTTGCGTTCTTCTTTGGTGCAGTGACGATGGTCCGTTTCCGTAACGAAATCATCAGTAAAGAAAGTCACCGCCCTTGGGTGCGCAAACTCGCAGCAGAACAAACTCAGTGAGGTAATTTATTATGCATTTTGAATCTCTGAGCGACTTTTTTGCCATGGGTGGCTACGCATCATACGTATGGAGTGCGTTTGGTATTACTTTCTTATCCATGCTGATTCTTCTGATCACTAGCCTTCGCCGCGGTGATGCATTATTGAAAGAAGTGAAAGCAAAAATTGACCGTCAAGCTCGTATCGACGCAGCGAAGAACATGGAGAACACCTTATGAACCCGAGACGTAAAAAGAGGCTAGGTATCGTACTAGCGATCTTTATCGGTATTAGTGCCACCATTGGTTTGATACTTTATGCGCTTAACCAAAATATGGACCTTTTCTACACTCCAACGGAGTTGGTTAATGGTAAGCCAGATGGCACCAAGCCAGAAATAGGCCAGCGTCTGCGTATTGGTGGTATGGTGGTTGTGGGCTCGGTTCGTCGAGATCCTAATTCTTTGAAAGTGAGTTTTGACCTGCACGATGTCGGTCCGAAAGTGACGATTACTTATGATGGTATTCTGCCTGACTTGTTCCGTGAAGGGCAGGGTATTGTGGCTCAAGGTGTACTGAAAGATGCCACGACAGTTGAGGCATTTGAGGTCCTAGCGAAGCACGATGAAGAATACATGCCACCAGAAATTGCGGAAGCGATGAAGAAAACTCATGAACCGCTTCAATACAGCACCGAACAGAAACAAGGAAGCGGCCAATGATTGCTGAAATCGGTCACTTTGCTCTCATTCTTTCGCTTGCAATGGCAGTGCTGCTGAGCGTATTGCCATTGTGGGGAGCATCGAATAATAACACAATGCTCATGAACACAGCGCGACCGCTATCTTGGTCTATGTTCCTGATGCTGTTGTTCTCTTTCGCCATTTTATGTTGGGGATTTTATACCAACGACTTCACGTTACAGTATGTAGCGAGCAACTCGAATAGTCAGCTTCCTTGGTACTACCGTTTAACCGCAGTATGGGGTGCACACGAAGGTTCACTGTTGCTATGGGTTTTAATCCAAGCTGCTTGGACTGTCGCTGTAGCGACGTTTAGTCGTGGTATGCCGCAAGAGTCGGTTGCACGTGTACTTGCCGTAATGGGCATGATCTCAGTGGGTTTCCTACTGTTTATCATCTTAACGTCAAACCCATTCTTACGTACGTTGCCTTTCTTCCCGGTTGACGGGCGTGACTTGAACCCTCTGCTTCAAGACCCCGGTTTGATTGTTCACCCGCCAATGCTTTACATGGGCTACGTTGGTTTCTCGGTTGCCTTCTCTTTTGCGATCGCATCCCTAATGACCGGACGCCTTGATACGGCTTGGGCTCGTTGGTCTCGTCCTTGGACAACCGCTGCATGGGTATTTTTAACACTCGGTATCGCACTAGGCTCTTGGTGGGCTTACTACGAACTTGGCTGGGGTGGCTGGTGGTTCTGGGATCCAGTAGAAAACGCATCATTCATGCCTTGGTTAGCGGGTACCGCATTAATGCACTCTCTTGCCGTGACAGAAAAACGCGGCACATTTAAAGCGTGGACGGTACTATTGGCAATCTCTGCATTTTCGTTGAGTTTGCTGGGCACATTCTTAGTCCGTTCCGGTATTTTAGTATCGGTGCACGCGTTCGCGTCTGACCCGTCGCGCGGTATGTTTATTCTAGGCTTCCTCGTTTTCGTTATCGGCGGCTCTTTATTGCTGTTTGCCGTGAAAGGGGCGGCAGTGCGTGTGCGAGGTAACTTCGACTTAGTCTCTCGTGAAAATGCGCTCTTAGCCAACAACGTATTACTTATCGCAGCACTTGTTGTGGTGTTAGTGGGGACGCTGTTGCCGCTCGTACACAAGCAGCTTGGTTTGGGGTCGGTTTCTATCGGTGCGCCATTCTTCGACATGCTGTTTGCGTGGTTGATGATGCCATTTGCTTTCCTACTTGGTATTGGTCCACTTATCCGTTGGAAGCGAGACAATTTATCTAAACTTGTGAAACCAATGCTCGTTTCAGGTGTGCTTGCTTTTGCTTTGGCCGCGGTATGCGTATACCTGTTTGCCGACTTCTTCTCAACTATGGCTTACATTGGCTGGGTAATGGCGATTTGGATTATTGCGATGCATGGCTTTGAATTGTACGAGCGTGCAACGCACCGTCATAGCTTTAGTGAAGGCGTTCGCAAGATGCAGCGTAGCCATTGGGCGATGATGTTGGGTCATGTTGGTCTGGCGGTATCTGTTATCGGTATTGCGATGGTACAGAACTACAGCATCGAGCGTGATGTACGTTTAGCACCTGGCGAACACTTCCAAATTCAAGGTTATGATTTCTACTTCTCAGGCCTGCGTGATAAAGATGGTCCAAACTACGATGGCTACATCGCGGATTTTGAGATCACACATGATGGTAAATACGTGAATACGCTTCACGCTGAGAAGCGCTTCTACCGTACGGCTAAGTCTATGATGACCGAAGCTGCCATTGACCGTGGAATTAGTCGTGATTTATACATTGCAATGGGTGAACGTTTAGACGACAACCGATCTTGGGCTGTTCGTATTTACTATAAACCGTTCGTTCGTTGGATTTGGGCTGGCTCTTTGATTATGGCGTTAGGCGGTGCATTAGCGATTTCAGATAAGCGCTATCGCTTCCGTAAACCTTCAAAGAAAAACGCGAAGTCAAAAGAGCAGGAGGCATAACATGAATAAGAAAATCTTATTTATTCCGCTCGTCGCTTTCATGATTTTGGCGGGCATTTTTGCAACCCAGTTAATGCGCAACCAAGAGGGCGATGATCCAACAAAATTGGAGTCGGTTTTGGTTGGTAAGCCAGTTCCTGAGTTTCACTTAGAAGACTTAGCTGAACCTGGAAAACAATACGACCAGTCAATTTTTAAAGGTGAGCCGTTGCTCTTGAACGTTTGGGCAACGTGGTGTCCAACATGTTATGCAGAGCATAAATACCTAAACGAATTGGCGGGTAAGGGCGTTAAGATCATCGGTATGAATTACAAAGATGATCGTAACAAAGCGGTAGGCTGGTTGAATGATCTCGGCAACCCGTACTTAATTAGCCTATTTGATGGTAGTGGTATGCTTGGTCTTGACCTTGGCGTTTATGGTGCACCAGAAACATTCATTATTGATGCAAATGGTGTGATTCGTTATCGCCATGTGGGGGATGTAAACCCACGTAATTGGTCGGAAACACTGGAGCCGCTTTACAACAAATTGGTTGAGGAGGCGAAGCAATGAGAAAGCTGATTCTTGCCGTTTTTGCTGCCATGACATTATCTCTTGCTGCTCACGCTGCCATTGAAGTATACGAGTTCGATAACTTGGAACAAGAACAGCAGTTCAAAGAGCTAAGCCATACGCTCCGTTGCCCTAAATGTCAGAACAACACGATCTCGGATTCTAACGCTGAACTTGCTCAAGACTTACGCCATAAGGTGTACGAAATGACCAAAGAAGGTAAGTCCAAAGATGAGATTGTTGATTACATGATCGCCCGTTACGGTAACTTCGTGACTTACAACCCACCATTTACGGTCGCGACTGCAATTTTGTGGCTAGGGCCTCTAGCTGTGGTATTGGGTGGTTTTGGTTTGATTGTACTGCGTAGCCGTAAATCTAAAGTTAAGGCAAAAGCGAGCAGTGACGAGCAATGGGATGAGCAAAAAGAGGCTCGTTTAAAAGCATTGCTTGAAGAAGAGAACAACGGAGATAAGAAGTAATGACACTATTTTGGATTTCCACCGTTGCTCTTACGCTTATTGCTTGTGCGCTGGTGGCTTTGCCGTTGCTTAAACAAAAAGCGAACAATGATGATGTGTTACGCGATGAGCTCAACAAGGCATTTTATAAAGACCGTCTATCTGAGCTTGCAGAAGAAACCGACGAAGGGCTGGTTGAAAGCGAAGACGAACTGATTTCTGATCTAAAGCAGTCTCTCCTTGACGATATTCCTGGTGATAAAGCGCAAAAAGAAACCAAGGTTTCACCAATCGCGGTTTTAGTCCCATCGGTAATTCTGACGGTGGCGTTGAGCTATGGCTTGTATTACAAATTTGGCGCGTCAGACGATATTGTTAAGTGGCAAGAAGTGTCTGCAAATCTACCTGAGTTATCGAAAAAGCTGATGTCGGCTTCTTCTGAGCCGTTGAGTGACGATGAAATGGCGGATTTGACCCTTGCCCTTCGAACTCGCTTACATTACCAGCCGGAAGACTCGACAGGTTGGTTACTGCTAGGTCGTATTGCGTTAGCAAATCGTGATGTCACGACTGCTATCGATGCGATGGAAAAGTCATATCGCCTAGAGCCCCAAGATCCTGATGTGATGTTGGGTTATGCACAAGCTCTGATGCTGTCTCAAGAGGAAATGGATCAAGCGACGGCTCGCTCATTACTCGGCAAGCTGATGCAGCAAGACTATGTCGATCTGCGTGTGTTTTCTTTGTTAGCGTTCGATGCGTTTGAGCGTCAAGACTTCCCGGCAGCCATCAAGTACTGGGGAATCATGCAGCAAATGATTGGTCCAGAAGATAGCCGCTACGAGATGTTGTCACGCAGTATTGAGAGTGCTCGTAAGCAAATGGGCGAAGCGGTTTCACCGGATAAGAGTGTCGCTGTGACAATTAATGTGGCACCAAATGCTCAGTTGGATCCAAACGCAGTTCTGATTGTGTCGGTACATCGTGCAGATGGCTCACCAATGCCTGTTGCGGCAGCTCGCTATCCGCTGGGTACTTTCCCTCGTACAGTCGTATTAGATGATGGTAATGCCATGATGCAGGGGCAAAAACTATCTTCACTCGACAAGCTCATTGTGCGTGTGCGTGTAGACTCTGACGGTAACGTAGCAACGCGTGACCAAGATTGGCACGGAGAGAGTGACGTCGTTGAATTTGGCACGCCGGTTGAAGTGACCATTGACCAGCAATATTAATCGTTAGCGTCTGTCTCTGAAATATGACAACGGGGTAGAGTCTGTTGCCTTTAGTGGTATGACTTTAAACGATCGAGTAGAATACCGAAGGCCAGCGACTGCTGGCCTTTATTTATTCCCATATCTGAGTCATCTTTACTACGTATACTGCTCAACATACGTACAACTGTTCATTGGGTGACTTAGGTACATTAATAGTCGTTATGGAAAATAAAATGTATAACAAGGGTAAATCTACCTTCTTGTTACTGCTTGCAGTTGGACTGGTTGGCTGTTCAAGTGCGCCTGATGAAGCAGTAACAGGACAAGAAACAAATCAAACGACTTCTGATGTGTATGACCCGTTGGAAGGCTTTAACCGAACCATGTGGGAAATCAACTACGAATATTTAGATCCGTATTTGGTTCGTCCTGTATCACTTGCGTATGTGGAATACACGCCAGTTCCTATTCGTTCCGGTATCGCTAACTTCTTGTCGAACTTAGATGAGCCAGCCAGCATGGTTAATAACTTAGTCATGGGTAACGGCACGAAAGCCGTGGACCACTTTAACCGTTTTTGGATTAACTCGACGTTTGGTATTTTCGGTTTATTCGATATTGCAAGTGCCGCGGGTATTACGAAATACGACGAGAAAGCGTTCAGTGATGCAGTAGGCCACTATGGTGTTGGAAATGGCCCTTACTTCATGATTCCAGGTTATGGCCCGTATACCTTACGTGAAGTGACAGATACCGTAGATAGTACGTATTTACCCCTCTCTTACCTCAACTTCTGGGCGAGTTTGGGTAAGTGGGCGTTTGAAGGCATGGAGAAGCGTGCTTTATTAGTACCGCAAGAAGCACAGCTAGAATCGTCGCCGGATCCATACATTCTTACTCGCGATGTTTATATTCAGCGTCAAAACTTTAAAGCAGAAGTTGAAACGGTGGAAGAAGTTAACATCGAAGAAGAAGAGTATTTAGACGAATACCTAGAAGACTTTTAAGCGCTGTTCTTTACAATATACAAATAAAAAAAGGCTTAGCTGATGCTAAGCCTTTTTTGTATTTTTGCTGTTTGGTTAGAAACGGTAGTTTGCTTGAACACCGATTAGCCAAACATTACCCGTAGTTTCGCCTACGAATTGGCCGCCGACTTGTTCTGCAGCGTCGTCTGACTTGTAACCACGAGACTCAACGATTGGTGCGTCTTTCGCGAAAATATAGGTGAAGCCAGCGTCTAGGCTGAAGTCTTTTGTCCAATCGTACGTTGCACCAATACTTAGCCAAGTACGGTCAGTTTCTGGAATAGTGATCGTACGGTTTTTGTCGCTTACCGCTGAAGTATCGTACGCAATACCAGTACGTAGCGCTAGCTTAGGATCAAGCTGGTAAGTGGCACCAACAGCAAAGCGGTAGTTATCTTCCCAGTTTTCTACTTTAACCATATGCGTGCCAGCGGTATCTAGACGTGCTTCCAATTTCTCGAAAGAGCTCCAATCCGTCCAGTTAAAGCTTGCGTGTAACGCAAGTTGGTCTGTTACTTGGTGGAAACTTGCCAGCTCAGCTGTTGCAGGCAGGTTTAGGTACATATAGCCGTTGTCACGCAGCTGTGGAAGCTCAGAAGTACCGAAGCCAAAACCTAGACCTTCAGCATGGCCTTCAAGCTTCAGTTCAACTTCAGATTTGTACGCGAAGCCGATACGGTTATTTTCATTGATCTGCCATGCAGTACCAACTTGCCAGCCCCAAGCGGTATCGTCACCTTCCATGTATTTTAGAGCGGTACCTTGAGGAACACTGATAGGATCGCCAGTTAAAGGGTGCTTTCCTACAACGTTATTCTTAGGAGCTGCTGCGCCAAAGCTGCCTTCGCCGATGATGTAACGGATACCACCACCAACGCTGATTGATTCATTGACTTTGTAAGCTGCGTTTAAGTTCGCTTCCATTGTCGTTACGCTTGCTTCGTTACCGAAGTGCGATGCACCAAAGCCTTTCCCTAAATCGGTTTCCATGCCGTAGTTGGTGCCAAATGCCAAACCAATCGCGAATTTCTCATTGTATTGGTGTGATAGGTAGAAGTTTGGAATGATTGCATCATGGGCGAAATCATCTGAAGATGCAGAAGAAGTACTACCGTGGAAGTTTACATCACCTTCAATATCAATATTTGGGTTCACATAGATTGCACCAACGGACACTTGAGTGCCTTCCAAATAAGTTAGCATTGCTGGGTTACGCCATTGTGCACTTGCGTTGTCAGCCATTGCTGCTTCACCAGCATATGCTCGACCTAGGCCTGTTGCAGAATATTCAGCAAGTTGGAAACCTGCTGCGTTAGCCATGCCCGTTGTGCCAAGTAGGCTTAATGCCACTGCTGTTGATAGAAGAGTCTTGTTGGTTTTCATTCGAATGTTCGCTGATTTGTTTATAACGTGGGACGAAAGTTTAAAGGTAGAGTTTTTACTTTAGAAATGAAAATCCAGCACAAGCAGTTATTTGGAATATTATGCTTTAAAGTGTTGTTTGGGTGGTTTAATAATCTAACTGTGAAGGGCTTGTAAATGGAACTCAGCGAACAGCTGTGCGTCCTAATTGTGAGATTTAGATACACGTGTTCACTCAAATTGAGTGGGCAATAAACCGCAGATATGAAAAAAGGCTGGAAATCCAGCCTTTTATATAAAGTATTTTTCTACTAACTAACAGCGAAGCGCTTAGAAGCTACGGCTGTATTGTAAGCCGAATAGAATTGCGTCAGCATGAGTTGTTGCTGTTACACCGGTAGAAAGACCAGGAGCTAATTGAGTATTCTCATTAACTTTTACATCTTCACCTAACAAGTATGTGAAGCCAAAATCGATGTTTGAGCTATTATCAATATGGTAAGAGAAACCTGTTGAGAACCACTGGCGATCTGAATCTGGTACCGAGATAGACGTTACTTTATCTTGAGCGCTTGTGTCGTACATGTAACCAGCACGAAGTGTCCAGTTGTTGTTTAGGTAGTAAGTACCACCAATTGCGTAGTGCCAGCCATCTTGCCATTGATAGTCTTTCGAGTAACCACCTTTAAGTAAACCCTGATTTAGGTTCTCAAAATCAATTTGGTCGAAATCTTTCCAACCGATGTATTGGATGCTGTAGTGTACAGCAAACTTAGTGTCTTGGATTTTGTGGAAACCAGAAAACTCGGCCATATCTGGTAGAGGTAGCGTGATTTCCTGACCTTTGTCGTCTTTTGCTGTAAATTCAGGGCTGTAACGATACGCTAGACCAAAACGGTTGTTTTCATCTAGTTCGTACACAGTACCAACGTTGAAACCAACAGCCCAACCATCAGCTTTATCTACGTCCAGAATTTTTTGACCGCCAACCCCTGGGACTGAAGAGCTAGTTGTACGCTTCATTGTGCCTTGGCCGTAGATTAAATCTAAACCAGCACCAAAGCTCCATTGTTCGTTTAAACGGTAAGAACCCGCAAAGCCAAAGTTGAAGCTTTTTACATCCGTAAGACCACCGTACTCGGTTGCGGTGTAGTTATCTGAAAATTCAGTTTTAGTGCCGAAATTAGAGTATGCGTTTACGCCCCATGCAAACTTGTCATTTACTGGAACGATTAGGTGAATGTTTGGAGCTATTGACGTATCACCCACATCATCAGTGTCAGCAACATTTACAGTACTGGAACCCAAAGGAGTATTAACGTTATATTTCGCATCTTTCACTTCAATCATTGAAGTAATGCTTTCGAAACCTAGCGAAAGTTCCATTTTATCAAATAGAGCCATTGCTGCTGGGTTACGAGCCATTACCGCGGCGTTATCTGCGATTACTGCATCACCAGCAAATGCACGGCCGATGCCAGTTGCTGATTGAGCGTTGATTTGGAAACCCGCTGCCATCGATTGACCTGAGGCAAAAGCTACCGTTACTGCTAGGAGAGTCTTTTTAAACAGACGCGTGTTCTGAGTCATTTGTTTTTCCTTATTAGATTCGTCTCTTTGGACGATAAATTGAGCTTTTGCTCAGTGGCGCAGATAGTAGTATCAATAGTTGCTTGGACAAATCCGACCATTGGATAAAATTGAATAAAAATTGCAGAAATGATGTCTAAAAGACGGGAAATTGCACTTAAAATGCATAATTTAGAGTTTAAGCTCTAAATGCTATAGCGATGGTGAATGTTTTGTGTTCTATTTATACAAAAATGCCGCTAAATAAGATCATTTAGCGGCATTTAACCTTTTGAAGGCTGGAAATCGTCGAAGTTATTACATCGGTTTAATCATTGATGCAAGAGTCGTAGCGATAGCATCAATATTTTCACCTTCTTCTCCGACTAAAATCAGGCTTGAACTCCCGACGGGCTGAACGATTCCGGTCATGCCATCCTTATTAAAGTCGGTACTTTGTTCGCTAGGAATACCAGTAATAAATAACGTTACTTTACCTTTTGGACCTTGGAATACCATATGCACCGCATTGGATTCGCCAAAACCGCAGTGGTTTAGGTAGTAAACGTGATATGGAAAGTTTTCACTAAACTGGTAATGAAATGGCGACATTTTCGCATTAATTTGCGAGCTCGGTACATCCTCATCAAGATGACGAACAAAAGGTTCTTCATGAATAACGTGTTTCATCGCGGTATCCGCTAAACTGGCTTGTGCTGGAGACACCAAAACATTTCCCCAGTTTACTTGACCAACTAATAATCCTGCGGTGAACGCAATAGAAGCGGCAAGTGCCATTGCTTTGCGCACAAAGTTTGGTCTGACGACCTTCTCTTCATCAAGTGCACTCGACGTCTGACTAAATAAAATCTTATCAGCGAGATCTTCAGGTACATCCACATTCATGGCTTGTTTAATTTTTACGTCGAGATCCAAAACGTCATCAACAAACTTATTGTTGGCGTCGCTACCAGCTAAAGCTTGCAGAATCTCTTCATCCTTTTGTTTTGGATCCGACAAAATACGACGACGAAATTCTAAATCATCCATTCTTTTGTCCTCTCTTAGTATCTTGAGAATCCAACATCTCTTTGAGTTGATTACGAGCGCGAAATAATCGAGTCATCACTGTATTTTTATTTAAATCAAGAATGTCGCCAATCTCTTCTCCGCTGAAACCACCGACAACTTGGAGAAATAAAGGCTCGCGGTATTCAACATCGAGTTTCATGATCTGTGCTTGCAGCCATTCTTGCTGATGATGTGGGTCATCGCTGACTTTAGCATCATTGCCGTAATCATCGATATCAACTAAATCAAATTGTTTACGTTCGAAGCGGCGCGCATTTTCTCGTCTCAATATGGTGATGAGCCAAGACTTGGCAGCTTTTTCGTCCTGAAGGCTATCGAGTGACTTCCAAGCTCTAAGACAGGTTTCCTGAACTAGATCTTCCGCTATCGCTTTATCTTTGCACAACCAGTATGCGTAGCGATATAAGTCACGATGGTACCCTCGGACGAGCGCTTCGTATTTTCTTTGCTTGTCCATATCAGAGTTGACCGGACTGTTGGAATTTTTCTTTCCAAACATTTTTAATATGGCCACAGGAGCCTCCATCCTCGCTCTGTGAGTTTCTTATTTGTTCTGAGCATGACTTTACTTTTCAATAGCCTCTCGGTTTCGGTTGAGCGTGTGTCTTAGATAACCTTTGACACGTGGTTACTTAAAAGTGTATACGCAAATGCCAAATATCATCGAACATGAATTGGTAAAGATTGTTAACAATATCATCATTAGTAATCAATGGTTTGGATAAGTTCATTCGATGGGACATAAAAAGAGACTGCTAGCAGTGAATTTTTGAATCGGTTTGCATCGCTGAGCCTTTTAGATGTGCTTAAAGC
The DNA here is from genome assembly GCF_055393305.1 of Vibrio sp. JCM 18905. Lineage (NCBI taxonomy): Bacteria > Pseudomonadati > Pseudomonadota > Gammaproteobacteria > Vibrionales > Vibrionaceae > Vibrio > Vibrio sp. JCM 18905. Next base: position 1,079,619 of record NZ_AP043880.1, read on the forward strand.
TCGTAAAATCACTATAAAATTGATCTATTTCAAAATATCAAGCAGTGAAGGGGTTATAGTACATCTTGTCATCTCGTTAGTCATTGCGACTAACATGTTGAGCAAGATGACACTTCCTTTTGAAGGCTGACTTTACTTTCTCCTAATCAGGAAACTGATTAATTTTCAATTGGCGTAAGTTAATTGTTTTATAGATATTCCGACCACACAGTTATGTGTGGTTTTTTTTTTGCTTCGATTTTACCTTCCATATACCTCTTACCGTTTTAACTCTCTATAGTTAATCATTATTAATCGCATAAGAATCAAAGAAGTAGAGTAATTGATCTACTTGCTTCACGTTTATTTAAACGCATGTTTGATAAATTTAACAAATTCATTACAATGCATCAGGTCAGACCTCTTGTATTTAAGGAGAAACAATGGGCAAGCAGGAAGTAAAAACACGCAATGGTGAGCGTGTCGCTATTGTCGCGGGGCTTCGAACTCCCTTTGCTCGTCAAAGCACGGAATTTAGCCAAGTGCCAGCGGTCGATTTAGGGAAAATGGTAGTAAGCGAAATGCTTGCTCGAACAGATATTGATCCGAAGTTAATCGAACAAGTGGTATTTGGACAAGTAGTACAAATGCCTGAAGCGCCAAACATCGCACGAGAAATTGTGTTAAGCACCGGTATGAACATTCATACTGATGCTTACAGTGTGACTCGTGCGTGTGCAACGAGTTTTCAAGCGGCGGTCAATGTCGCAGAAAGCATCATGGCGGGAACCATCGATATCGGTATTGCTGGTGGTGCAGACTCTTCTTCCGTCCTGCCTATTGGCGTATCTAAGAAACTGGCCGCTAATCTGCTTGCTCTAAGTAAGACAAAAACAATGGGTCAGAAGCTTAGCATCCTCAAAAACTTGAGCTTTAAAGACCTTATGCCAGTGCCTCCTGCAGTAGCCGAGTACTCGACGGGCTTGTCGATGGGACAAACTGCGGAGCAAATGGCAAAGACGCATGGTATTTCTCGTGCAGAGCAGGATGCGCTTGCACATCGCTCTCATACGCTGGCTTCCCAAGCTTGGAAAGAAGGTAAGATCCAAGGTGAAGTGATGACGGCTTTTCCCGAACCATACAAAAAATGGATTTCGGAAGACAACAATGTCCGTCACGACTCAACCGTAGAAGGGTACGCGAAACTTCGACCTGCCTTTGATCGCCAGTATGGCAGTGTTACGGCAGCTAACAGTACGCCACTGACTGATGGTGGTGCGGCAGTGATGTTGATGCGCGAAGGTAAAGCGAAAGAGCTTGGCATGGAGATTCTTGGCTACATCCGCGGCTACGCATTTTCAGCGATTGGTGTGGAAAAGGACATGCTGATGGGACCGACTTATGCCACTGCGAAAGTGCTAGAAAATACAGGCTTGGAACTGTCTGATCTGACGTTGATCGACATGCACGAAGCGTTTGCTGCGCAAGCATTGGCGAATGTGAAGATGTTTGCTTCAGATAAGTTTGCTCAAGAAAATCTAGGTCGTTCGAAAGCGATCGGTGAAATCGACATGGATAAGTTTAACGTGCTTGGTGGTTCAATCGCTTACGGTCACCCATTCGCGGCGACAGGTGCACGAATGATGACGCAAACCCTACGTGAACTGAAACGCCGTGGTGGCGGTATTGCATTGAATACCGCATGTGCAGCTGGCGGTCTTGGCGCAGCAATGATTCTGGAGGTTGAGTAATGAGCGAGCAAAAAGCATTTAGTCTAAAAGTTGATGAGCAGAACATTGCTTGGTTAGCGATTGACGTACCTAATGAAAAAATGAATACGCTACAGGCGGCTTTTGCTGATGAAATGAAAGAAATCTTTGCTCAGCTAAAAGACGCCAGTGGCATCAAAGGGATGATCATTCATTCCCTAAAACCGGACAACTTTGTCGCGGGGGCCGATGTTCGCATGCTAGAAGCGTGCACGACCGCAAGTGAAGCAGAAGCATTAGCGAGGCAAGGTCAAGAGCTATTCCAGCAGCTATCGGACTTACCATATCCTGTGGTTGCCGCTATTCACGGTCCATGTTTGGGCGGTGGCTTAGAGCTTGCTCTTGCATGTGATTATCGTGTTTGTACGGATTCAGATAAAACGCGTTTAGGCCTGCCAGAAGTACAACTTGGTTTATTGCCAGGTTCTGGTGGTACTCAGCGTCTGCCACATTTGATTGGCCTGTTACCGTCGTTGGACTTGATCCTGACGGGGAAACAGCTTCGCGCAAAGAAAGCTAAAAAGCTGGGTGTGGTTGACGCCTGTGTCCCTGACACCATTTTGCTCGACGTAGCAAAACAGTTTATCGACAAAGGTAAAAACAAGGGTACGAAAAAGCTATCGACGAAAGAAAAAGTGATGTCGGGTAGCGGGTTAGGGCGCAAGTTTGTGTTTGAACAGGCAGCGAAGAAAACTAATCAGAAAACCCGTGGTAACTATCCTGCAACGGTCGCGATTTTAGACGTTATTCAGCATGGTTTAGAGAAAGGTTTCGCCCAAGGACAAGAGCTTGAAGCGAAACGCTTCGGTGAGCTTGTGATGAGCTCTGAATCAAAAGCGCTCCGTTCTATCTTCTTTGCGACAACGGAAATGAAGAAAGAAAATGGTACGGATGCGAAACCCGCGCAAGTTCATAAAGTTGGCGTGCTTGGCGGTGGCTTGATGGGCGCAGGAATCAGCCATGTGTCTGTTGCAAAAGCGAAGGTGCCTGTCCGCATCAAAGACGTCAGCAACGATGGCGTTCTAAACGCACTCAACTACAACTACAAGTTATTCGAGAAACAGCGTAAACGTCGCATTCTATCAAAAGCCGATCTGCAAGCGAAAATGTTGCAATTGTCTGGCGGTGTCGACTTTACCAGCTTTAATCATATTGATGTCGTAATTGAAGCCGTTTTTGAAGACTTAGATCTTAAACAAAAAATGGTGGCGGATATTGAAGCGAATGCCAAGCCGGAAACCATCTTTGCGACCAATACTTCTTCGTTACCAATCCACAAAATTGCAGAAAAAGCGGAGCGTCCAGAAAACGTAGTGGGTTTGCATTACTTCAGCCCGGTAGAAAAAATGCCGTTGGTGGAAGTGATTCCGCATGAAACGACATCAGATGAAACCATTTCAACAGTCGTTGCACTTGCTAAAAAGCAAGGTAAAACCGCGATCGTAGTGAAAGACAAAGCGGGCTTTTACGTGAACCGCATTCTTGCGCCATACATGAATGAAGCGGCGCATATTCTGCTGGCTAACGAACCGATCGAAAAGATTGATACGGCGTTGCTTGATTTTGGTTTCCCTGTCGGCCCGATTACCTTACTGGATGAAGTCGGTGTCGACATTGGCGCGAAGATCATGCCGATTCTAGTCAACGAGTTAGGTGAGCGATTCAAAGGCCCTGACGTGTTCGATATCTTATTGAATGACGGTCGCAAAGGACGTAAGAGCGGGAAAGGTTTCTACACTTACAAAGGTAAGAAGAAAGAAGTCGATAAATCTATCTACAAGCTGCTTAAGCTCGATCCTGAATCTAAGCTGAGCGATAACGATATTGCGTTGCGCTGTGTACTACCAATGCTGAATGAAGCGGTACGTTGTTTGGATGACGGCATCATTCGCTCGCCACGTGATGGTGATATTGGTGCAATATTTGGCATTGGTTTCCCTCCATTCTTGGGCGGTCCATTCCGTTATATGGATCAGTTTGGCATTAAAGAACTGGTTGAGAAAATGAATGAGTTTGCATCGAAGTACGGCGATCGTTACGCACCGTGTGATGGTTTGCTTACTCGAGCTGGAGAAGGAACCACATTCTATTAAGCGTTGCTTCGGTAAAGAAAAAAGGCTTGCCAGTGGCAAGCCTTTTTCATAAATAAGAAATAGTTACTTCTTCTTGTCCTTTTTATCTTTATTGTGGCCTTTACCTGGGTTGTCGTCCCCGTGAACGCTGCTGTTGCCTTTGTTGTCTTTATCTTTCCACTGTTTTGAAGAGCAATCATCTGATTTGATCGAAACATTGTCTCCGCTTAGGCGGACACAGTCGTTACTTAGCTCAAAGCCATCACCTTTCACCGAGATTTCAGCGTGTGCAGATGCCAGTGGCAGTATAATAGCCGCAAGTAGTAGTGCTTTTTTCATGATTACCTCATTAATTTATTTTTAGTGTGGTAATTAGAGCATAAGCCGCAATGGCGTAATTTCAATTTTCTGCCAATTATGGTGTCGATTCTATTTATGAGACCCACAACCTCATTGGTTTGTAGGTATATACTTACTAATCGATAATTTTATTACTGCGCAATTAGATCATCCTAAGCCGCAATCTTTTGGCCTAAGTTGGAACTCTTCAATCGATCCAATTTCTTGCCCTAAGTGGATGCGCGGAGCGTCCGAATGCGATTGCCCTTGAGAGTGCATGACCAATCGGTTTGCCGTGCGAGGTTTCAACTCATTAACGACAAAGCGAATCATGTCTGCTCGGGTCAATTTCTTCAGTTCAGCAAGTACCTTGTCACGTTGGTTAAACTCGGTGTCTTTGTTTCCTATTGCAACCCAAAGACGCTGAGCACGACCTCGCAGTGTGGTGTCCGGCGTCGCTATTTGATTCCACAAGCCGCGCTTACTGCTATGCCACTGGTAATCGTTCAGTTCTAACAGCACCATATAAAAGGCATTTAAGAACTCATCGATTGAGGTAACCAGCTCGGCAGGTGCTGCATTGGGTGATTGCACATAAAGCACAATACCCGGATGACGATTAAGTGGCATATTGCCAGTGCCCACCATGTAACCTAATTGCTGTTTTGTGCGGATCTCGTGGAAAAAAGTTGCCGACATGAGATGGTTCGCCAATGAGTATAGAGCAATGCTACGAGGCTCAATATCCTCACACTGGTGATAAATAACGACCGCCGAATCTTGCTGGTTACAATGTACTTCACGTTGAAAACTGCCGTTTTTTCCCAGCATGATGAGTGGGCGGAGCGCCTCTTCATAACGCTGCTCTTTTACTCTTAGGGCATCCTTTAAGGTCGTCGCCATGTCATGCGCTTGTTGACGCTGCCAATCTCCGTAAACAAACATTTCAACGTGCAGCTCTGCAAGAATTGATTCTACGAATACCGAGAGTTCATCGACTTCGATTTCTTCTAGCGCTTCGACTAAGGTTGCGAAAGGCGGGTTATTGGGTTGAAGTAGCCCTGTAAGTGCATTAAACAGCTGCGAAATAGGACGATCTTGTGAAGCATTTCTCCAGTTACGTAACAGTTGCTGCTTGATGGTTTCAAAGCGTGCAGGGCTGAAATCTCGAGAAGCAAAACGGTGCAGGATCATTTCCAACAATTGAGGCAGTTTTTGGCTGAACCCTGAGAGGGTTAAGGTAACCCCGCCTTGGTGAGCGTACATGTTGTAACCCATCCCTGCGATTTCAGCTTGATAGGTTTCTTTTGCTAGCGAGTCGAGGAACATCTCGACACATAGGCGAGTTTTGACAATGTTCTTCGGTGATGCAACAGCATGAGAGCTGTCGATAGCGACATATACAACGCCTTTTGGCACGCGAAATTCATCGTCTTGTAAATGCCAAAGTCGGAAGCCTTCGAGATCTTCAATTAACTCTGGTAGTGAACCACCATTTTCGAACGGCATGGGATCGAGATCGTAGCAAATATAAGGGTTCTTTTCTGGTAAGACGAACTGCCAGCTTGGATCGATTTGTTGATAGAAGCGGCGTTGCTCATCACTAAAAGGCGTGACGGAATATGGAGTAAAGTACCATTCGGCAGTACGGTTGTATTCCAGTCCTTTTGCAATCAGGGTTACGCGGACATTATCGATGGTTAAGTATTGCAGCAACGAACGCTGCAGTTGTTCATCATAGCCCGCCATTTTGTAGTCGCCATAAATGGTATCGTCTGGCTGATAATGCTGCATATTGATAACAAGATGGCTAACCAAATCCATTGGTCGAGATGGTTCCTGGAAACGAAACGCCGACTCAAGCACCGCTTGTTTTTCGAGATAACGCCATTCATCTAGCCCGTCTTGTTTGATCATCGAGAGGTATTGAAAAACCGCTTGGATGATGTCGTCAACGTGGTTGAGACCCTGCGGGGTGAGTGTGCAGCTAACCGTAAAATCTCGATAGTTGCTACCACTAGCGCCGCCTCCCGCAGAAAGCGACGTAATCCAGCCTTCATTTTTTAGCTGGAGCATTAAGCTGCCTTCGCCTTCATAGCCGAGTAAATGCGCGAAGTAAGAGAGTGGTTTCAAGCCGTAGTGCTTATCCATCCCTGGCATTGGGAAGGTGAGAATGAGTTTTCGAAATTCTTTGATGGGTTCAACTTGAACTAAAATCCCGGTACTTTCTTTGGTGCTAATGGGGACATCAATCGATTTTCCACGAAGGTGGTGATTTGGGATATTGGCAAACATGGCTTCTACCCACGCTTGCTGTTCATCGAGCGACTGCGGCCCAAAGAGCGTCAACGTCATGAGATCGGCAGAGTATTGAGAGTGGTGAAACTCGACAATTTCGTCGCGGATGGATTTACCCTCTCGGTCACCTAATGTATCTAGGTTGCCGACTGAGAACTTAGAGAAAGGGTGATCTGGATTGATGACTTCTTTGTTGACTTGATACAGGCGGCGAGAATCGTCATTAAGTTTGAGTTTGTATTCGGAGTCGACAGCCTGGCGTTCTTTGTCTAAAGCTTCTTCGTTAAACAATGGTGCGGTAAAGAATTGGCTAAATCGATCTAAGGCATTTTCAAAGGCATTCGGAGTAACATCAAAAAAGAAACAAGTGTGCTCAGTACCCGTCCAAGCGTTATTTGTTCCTCCATGCTGGCTAATATAGCTTTGAAACTCGCCCACTTTAGGGTATTTTTCCGTACCCAAAAAAAGCATATGTTCTAAATAGTGTGCCAGACCTTGGCGATCGTTTGGGTCGTCGAAGTGTCCAACGTTCACTGCTAGAGCAGCTGCTGACTGTTGAGCTGTCTCGGAATGAATCAGCAGTACACGCAGATCATTGCTCAAGGTAATGTAGCGGTATTGATTTGAATCGTTAGGACTTAGATGCACGATGCGTCTCCAGATTTCGCATTACAGTAATTATGAACCCCTAGCTAGGGGGCGCAAAGTTTGCGTTTCGACAAATACTGCTTGCCGTATTTTTGTTATTCGTAGACTTCTGCACAGGCCCATCGCGTTTGCGTATGGGGAAGAACTGTTTGAATGAATGCTCTGAACTCATAGCACAGTTAAATACTGTGATGAACTGAGTACATTCTTTTTAATAGATTGTTAAGAAAGTCGCTATCTTTAGCAAGCGAATTGGTATAATGAACAGATAATTATATCAGTATTTTTGTTTCGTCATTATTAAAGTTAGCCCCGTCTATCTAATAAAGATAGCAGTCAACCTTTTGGTAGCGTTAGCTATCCCTAGGAAATAACATGAAAATATTCATCATGCGTCACGGCGAAGCCGAGCATTTTGCAGATTCAGACGCAGCACGACAATTGACCCCAAGAGGCAGAGTCGAATCAGAAGCGGTTGCGAGAGCCTGTAAAGAACAAGGTTTTGCGCAATTCGATAAAGTGTTGGTGAGTCCGTACATTAGAGCTCAACAAACTTGGCAAGAGATCAGCGAGTATTTTGCTGCAAAAAGCATCGAAACTTGTGAAGATATTACACCTTACGGTCAATCTGAGCATGTATTTGATTTTGCAAGTGCATTGATTGAAGTGGAAAAACTAGACTCGCTTCTGCTTGTCTCTCACTTGCCTTTGGTTGGTTATCTCACTTCAGAGTTTGTAAAAGACATGGCACCACCGATGTTTCCTACATCAGGTCTAGTGTGTATTGAATACGATCTACAAACGCAAAACGGTGAAGTGCTGTGGCATATTACGCCATAAGCGTCGAAACCAAATAAGCATTTAAACATTAGATATAGAATGAAGAAAGGCAGGAAATTTCCTGCCTTTTTGTTTAATTGCTTCTACAGTGAGCTAGTTACTTTTCTGGAATCGAGAGCAAAACTAGCAACGCACCATCACCGCCGAATTCTAGTGGCGCTTGGTGGAAAGCCATTACGTCTGGGTGTTGTGCTAACCAAAGTGGCGCTTTCTGTTTCAGGATGTGTTTACCAATGCCATGTTGCACACACGCACAGTGAATCTCGTTTTTGACGCAGTAGGCGATCATCGCACCAAGTTCACGCTTAGCTTCTTGTTGTGTCATGCCGTGCATATCGAGGAATACGTCCGGTACATACACGCCGCGACGTAGACGTTTAACTTCATAAGTGGAGACGTCGTCACGTGCATAACGAGTTGGGCCTTCTTCATTTAAGAGAGGGACAAACTCGTCGGAGAAGTAAAACTCAGAATCACTCGCTTCACGGTTGGAGCGCTTGATTTCTTTTTGCTTAGTATTTTTTTTTGGTTGCTGGATTATGGTATCCTGTCGCAACTTTTTTACGCCCTGTACTGCTTCCTGAAACAAGGCGAAATCGTCATCGTGTTCGGTGTCTTTTTTGCTCATTAGGTAAACAATTTCATTAATAAACTTTTATTGGCAGTATTGTAGCGCTTTTCGGAGGCAATTTTGGATAAGATTTTTGTAGAAGAAGCGGTATCGGAGCTGCATACCCTTCAAGATATGATTCGTTGGACGGTAAGCCGCTTTAACGCAGCGAACCTGTTTTACGGTCATGGTACTGATAATGCGTGGGATGAAGCGGTTCAGCTTATCCTGCCAACCTTATACTTGCCGATTGATGTGCCTCCGCACGTATTAAACTCTCGCCTAACGACCAGCGAGCGTCTGCGTATTGTTGAGCGTGTAGTAAAACGTATCAATGAACGTACACCAACTGCATACCTAACCAACAAAGCTTGGTTCTGCGGTCTTGAGTTCTTCGTTGACGAGCGTGTACTCGTGCCACGTTCTCCAATTGGTGAGTTGATTCAAGCTGAATTCCAACCTTGGTTGGTGGAAGAGCCAGCGCGCATCATGGACTTATGCACAGGCAGCGGCTGTATCGCAATTGCATGTGCTCACGCGTTCCCTGAAGCTGAAGTGGATGCGATTGATATCTCAACGGACGCACTACAAGTCGCGGAGCAAAACGTACAAGATCACGGCATGGAGCAGCAAGTATTCCCAATTCGCTCTGACTTGTTCCGCGACCTACCAAAAGAGAAGTACAACCTGATCGTGTCTAACCCACCATATGTGGATGAAGAAGACATGAACAGCCTGCCAGACGAGTTCACACACGAACCTGAGCTTGGTTTAGCAGCCGGTACGGATGGCCTAAAACTTGTGCGTCGTATTCTTGCAAACGCACCAGACTACCTAACAGATAACGGCATTCTTATCTGTGAAGTTGGCAACTCAATGATTCACATGATGGAACAGTACCCAGAGATTCCTTTCACTTGGATTGAGTTCGAGAACGGCGGTCACGGCGTATTCATGCTAACGCGTGACCAGCTGGTTGAGTGTGCAGAAGAGTTTAAACTGTACAAAGACTAATAGGGTCTTGCACTAAATGTCAAAACACCGAGCTTTATGCTCGGTGTTTTTTTATGCATAACTCGCCGATATTAACTCTTTACATCAAAACGTAATAAAGCCACTATGAATCCACGAAGAATTGGAAAGCAGTTGCGCTCTGGTTTGAGAGGGCGTAGCGATAAAAACTTGAGGAAGTAATGGCAGGAAACAGTATCGGACAACATTTCCGAGTGACGACATTCGGGGAAAGTCACGGTATCGCACTGGGATGTATCGTAGACGGATGTCCTCCGGGGTTAGAAATTACAGAAGCAGATCTGCAAATCGATCTCGACCGCCGTCGTCCAGGCACATCACGTTACACCACACAACGTCGTGAACCGGATGAAGTTAAAATTCTTTCTGGTGTTTTTGAAGGCAAAACCACAGGCACATCGATCGGTTTGCTAATTGAAAACACCGATCAGCGCTCAAAAGATTACTCGGACATCAAAGATAAATTCCGTCCGGGTCATGCTGATTATACTTACCACCAAAAGTATGGCATCCGTGACTATCGAGGTGGCGGCCGTTCGTCTGCTCGTGAAACCGCAATGCGTGTGGCGGCGGGTGCAATCGCGAAGAAATACTTGAAAGATGAGTTTGGTGTTGAGATTCGCGCGTACTTGTCACAAATGGGTGATGTTTCTATCGACAAGGTAGATTGGAACGAAATCGAAAACAACGCGTTCTTTTGCCCAGATGTGGACAAAGTAGAAGCGTTTGACCAACTTATCCGTGACCTGAAAAAAGAAGGCGACTCAATTGGCGCGAAAATTCAGGTTGTGGCAACTAACATGCCTGTTGGTCTTGGTGAACCTGTATTTGACCGTCTGGATGCCGACATTGCGCACGCGCTAATGAGCATTAATGCGGTGAAAGGCGTTGAGATTGGTGATGGCTTTGATGTGGTAAACCAAAAAGGCAGTCAACACCGTGATACGCTTGCTCCTGAAGGTTTTGGCAGCAATCACGCGGGCGGTATTCTTGGCGGTATCTCAACTGGTCAAGACATTGTGGCTAACATTGCGCTTAAGCCAACATCAAGCATCACAGTTCCGGGTGAGACCATCACAAAAGAAGGTGAGCCAACTCAATTGATCACCAAAGGCCGTCATGATCCTTGTGTGGGTATTCGTGCCGTACCAATTGCTGAAGCGATGCTAGCGATTGTGGTGATGGATCATTTGCTGCGTCATCGTGGTCAAAACCATGGCGTAACAACTGAAACACCGAAGATTTAAGAGCTTTGTGTCATTCCAGCGAGCTATAGCGAGACTAGGAATCTAATTTCAGCGCGATGAAAAGAGAAAGAAGCATCTCTGACAACAGAGTGCTCGGATAATAGATCCTGAATCATGCTCCTTCGTCGCTGTTCAGGATGACTGAATATAAAATTATGCCACTCACTTAATCGCGGGTGGCACAATTTTATCAGGCAACCTTTTTTGTTTAAGTAGTTTTTGCTTAATGGAGTGAGCCTTCCGTTTCCAAATTGAAAGAAGGGAGACGCCACTTAAAACGTACCGCGGCCATACGCAGCATATAACCGGTGATCAGTGTAATGATAGTGGCTGTTACATCGGGAACATTAAATTCTAATAGCGCTAAGTACATTCCTGATGCGATAAGAGCGACAGAAGCGTAAAGTTCTTCATGCAGCACCAACGGTGTTTGGCGACAGATTAAGTCGCGGAGTAGCCCACCGAATACACCCGTTACTAGCGCTGAAACCATACAGATCCCAGGGTGTAAGCCCATGCCCATCGCAATCTTAGTTCCGATGATGCTGAACACGATTAGACCTAATGCATCAAGGCGGATGAATAGACCTTTTAGCTTAATCACCCATTTCGCTAAGCCTGTGGTAAGTACACCCGCAATACACGTGATTGCTAGGAACTCTGGGTTTTTTACCCAACCAAGAGGGTAGTGTCCCAGTAAAATGTCACGTACGGTGCCACCACCAATGGCCGTTGCACTGGCCACCAACATAACACCAAACCAGTCCATTTTTCTTCTACCAGCACTCAACGCACCTGTCATGGCTTCAGCCGTGATACCAATGATATACAACACACTTAGCAACATAGGGAGACACTCAACGTAAAAAGTCACTACGTTCTACATGAATCATCGTAGGCGCAGCAACAACACTTACAAAAGGTTTTATCATTCTTAAAAAGTGATTAAAACCAGCAACATGCCTGTAATCAAACCGCTTAAAAAACAGCAGTTTGAGCAGCATCAAAATAAGGCGAGAGTGTAGTAGCAAATGAGTACGCTGACGAATGAGAAATTATATGGAGAAAGCGATGTTCAGATAAATTCAACTAATAACCAAAACTGTGGGAGCATCTTTACCTAATAGATAAAAACAGCGACAATACCCAGCGCATGTCAAACTGAAGTACAAACTCGACGATGACCCACGAATACCAAGACCTTATTACCATTTTTAATGACACCTTTTTAGACCAATTTAATACGAAATTGGAGTTAGGTGGTGATGAGCCTATTTATCTTCCTGCTGATGATGAACATCCTCATCATCGGATTATTTTTGCTCGGGGTTTTTATGCCTCCGCATTACACGAAATCTCGCATTGGTGTGTGGCAGGGCCAGAGCGTCGTTTGCTGGAAGATTTTGGCTATTGGTATGAACCCGATGGGCGCACGGCAGAAGTTCAAGCGGAGTTTGAGAAAGTTGAAGTGCGTCCGCAAGCTTATGAATGGATTCTGGCACAAAGTGCTGGCTTCCCTTTTACGGTGAGTTGTGACAATCTACACGGCGATTTTGAACCAGATAGGCTCGGCTTTATGCAGAAAGTGCATAAAGAAGTGTTGGGTATTTTGGAAGCTGGCTTGCCTTTGCGAGTGAGAATGCTTTCGGATGCTCTGCGTGCGTTTTACCAAACCAAGCCGCTGGAAGCGTCAGACTTTTGCGTTAAATAACCTCAAATAACCTCAGAGATACACCATGATTATTGAATTTGAAGAAAAACTACTGGAACTGATTGATGCTCGAATTGAAACAGCATCTGACGATGAATTGTTTGCTGGTGGTTATCTACGTGGTCACATCTCTTTGTCTGCGGCATCTTGTGAAGAAGAAGGCATTAGCGATATTACTGAACTGAAGTCACGCATTGAGAGCAGTTTGGAAGACGCTCGTACCGAATTAAGCCCAGCTGATCGCGCGATCGTCAGTGACTTGTGGCAAGAACTGCAGGCTCAGGCTTAATCTCCGAACGTCGTTCTCCGTTTATTAGTCCAAGTCATTTACTACTTCGAAAAATTCGAACCTCTCCATAAAATTTTTGTGGTTGTAGCGAAACTGTTCAACTTTTATTCTGGTTAGCATAAAACGTGAACAAAGGATTACAACCATGAAAATTGTCGCATTTGGTGCTTCTACCAGCTCTACCTCAATCAATAAACTACTTGCTACTTACGCAGCAAACCAAGTCGAAGACGCTCAAGTGAACGTTTTAGACTTAAACAATTATCAAGTACCGATGTTTAGCGAAGACAAAGAGAAAGAAATTGGTCAAGCTGAAGGTGCTGTCGCATTTTTACGTGATTTGGCTGAGGCTGACGCTATTGTTGTTTCCTTCGCAGAGCATAACGGCTCATACCCAGCAGCGTATAAAAACCTGTTTGATTGGGCGACGCGCATTGAGCGCAACGTATTTCAAAACAAGCCGGTCGTTTACTTAGCAACTTCTCCTGGCCCGGGTGGCGCACAGAGCGTTCTTGCGGCGGCAACAGGTTCCGCGCAATTTTTCGGAGCAGATGTGAAAGCATCGCTATCTGTGCCGAGCTTCTACGAGAACTTTGATGTGGAGTCTGGTGAGGCGGTAAATCCGGAAGTAGCAGAGCAAGTGAAACAGGCAATTGCACAGCTGAAGTAATTTCAACACGAGTGACTTAATGAGTTAGCGATTCCCGACACATACCTGCGTCGGGAATGTAAACGAGAGAATACTCTTACAGCTCAGTAATGGCTTTGCCTTTTCTTAGTTTACGAACCCACATTCGACTTGGATGAAGTTCGGTCAATACATCAACAGGTAATGGCAGCGGGTCTCCACAGATTTGCGAGGCCAACACTTCAGCTAACAATGGTGCAGAGCTCAGCCCACGAGATCCTAAACCTAAGAAGCAGAATAGGTTAGTGAACTGATGAACGGTTTCTACCTCTTCTGCTTTTTGATTTTGTAAGTTGGCGTATTGCGTTTTTATCGTCTCAAAGTCACCCACATTTCCGACAAATGGTAAGTGATCTCGGCTCACGCAGCGAATACCTTGGCGAGATCGATTGCCACTGATATCTACCTCTTTTGGCCATTCTTGATTCGGTACGCACTTAACTAGTTTTTCTGCGTTATCCTTCTGAGCGTTTTCATCAAATTCGTAGTCTAGGTGACTGCGATCGTAGCTCGCGCCTATACACAGGTGCTGATTGTTTGGGTTAACAGGCGTCATGTAGCCGTCGTAACACAATACCGTTTTCAATTGACTCAGAGTTTCGGTTGCCGGAGCATGACTGACTTGCCCTTTCACCTGTCCCATCGGCAGGGAAGCGGTTTGGCTCAATGTTTGGAACTCATGGCCATTCGCAACCACAACGGTTGAGTGCTCAAATGTTTGACCATTGACCGTTAGTGTCCAAAGCTGATGGTCTTCATCCCAATTTAATGCTTCAACGTGATGTTCAAACTTCGTTGAGAGTAACGATGTCTGTTCTAATTGTTTGATTAACCCACGCGTTAGCTCGGCAGGGCACAACCACCCTCCCATAGGATAGTGCACAGACGACATATCGATAGGTAATCCGATAGTATTCGCAGTTTCCTCGGCGGACAGTTTTTGAATCAATTCAGAAGGAAAATTACCCGCAAGCATCTTTTCCAGCTTATCAGCAGATTTTTCATCCCACATTAGCTGAGTTACACCACACCAATCGTGATCGAATGTAACCGACTTCGCAGCTTGTTCAATAAATTGTCTTGCAAACAAAAATGCAGGCGCAAACACACGCGAAACACCAGTATGAGGACCGTTCAACAAGGGATACACGGCCCCTTGACGATTACCCGACGCTCCTTCGGCTGGTTGAGTGTCTTTACAGTAAAGCGTGACGTTTTGGCCACGACGAACCAACGTTTTCGCTAACGCCGCGCTGGCTATACCACCACCAATGATAGCAATCGAATCAAGATTGCTAGATGCTGTGCGATTGAACCAAGGGAGATGGTTCGACTGCTTTTCACGTTGTTCCATCGAACCTGCGATCATTTCTCGCTTGGTGCCAAAGCCTTTGACTTTTTTCATTGCAAAGCCTGCTTCGTTCAATCCTCGACGCACAAAGCCCGCTGCGGTAAAAGTGGCAACTGTACAGTCTTGCTTGGCTAACTTAGCCATGTTGTTGAACAGATTTTGGTTCCACATTTCTGGGTTTTTACTTGGCGCGAATCCATCTAAAAACCAAGCGTCAATCAAACCTTGCTCGTTGTATGGGACTTGCGGCATGCAGTCTTTGATGTCGCCAAACCAAAGGTCGAGTGTAATTGCGCCATCTTCAAGCACAATGCGGTGACACTCAGGTACGGCGACAGGGTAGTGCTTTTGTAACTTTTCCGCGTACTCAGCTAGCTCAGGCCAAGCTTCATGCGCCTTCTTTAAATCCGCTTGGCTTAGCGGGTATTTTTCAAAGCTAATAAAATGCAGCTCTTTCAATGCTGCGTCTGGATGCTGACGACGAAACTCACTAAACCACTGGCATACTGCTAAGAAGTTTAATCCCGTGCCAAATCCTGTTTCACCAATGACAAAACGTCTTTGGTCAAATTCCTGCCATCTTTCTGGGAGATGATTTTGTTTTAAGAAAACGTAGCGTGTCTCTTCAAGACCGTTTACGTTAGAGAAGTAAACATCATCAAATTGGTCTGAAACCGGAGTACCAGCTTCGTTCCAACCAAGTTCTGCGTTTTTTATTGAAGTCATAATGGTGCAAATTTGTGATTTGGCGCGGTAAGAATGGGGCGATTGTACGAATTTATGGGAAAGCTGACCACTTTTGTTGACTATCTTAGTTATCATCTAGCGGATTTTTGAATTATAGGAATGTCATAATGAAACGAGTCGTAATCACCGGTATGGGTATTGTTTCAAGTATCGGTAACAACGTCGAAGAAGTTCTAGCGTCTCTTAAAGCGGGCAAATCTGGCATCACTGCATCTGAGCAGTTCAAAGAACACGGTCTTCGTTCGCAAGTATGGGGTGACCTAAAAATCAACCCGGCGGAACACATCGACCGTAAGCAGATGCGCTTTATGGGTGATGCGGCTGCTTATGCATACCTATCAATGGAGCAGGCAATCGCAGACGCTGGTCTTACAGAGGATCAGGTTTCAAACGATCGTACCGGTATCGTTGCGGGTTCTGGCGGTGCTTCTGCATATAACCAAACGGTAGCGACAGACACGATGCGCGCAAAAGGCGTAAAACGAGTTGGCCCTTACATGGTTCCTCGTACTATGTCTTCTACGGTTTCCGCTTGTCTTGCTACGCCATTTAAGATTCGTGGTGTGAACTACTCAATGAGCTCTGCATGTGCTACCTCTGCACACTGTATCGGTCACGCGATGGAGCTTATTCAACTTGGTAAACAAGACATTGTTTTTGCGGGTGGCGGTGAAGAGCTTGATTGGTCTCAAACCATGATGTTTGACGCCATGGGTGCGCTGTCAACGAAATACAACGACACTCCAGACAAAGCATCTCGTACGTATGATGCGGACCGTGATGGTTTCGTTATCTCTGGCGGTGGCGGCATGCTGGTTATCGAAGAACTTGAGCACGCTCTAGCACGTGGCGCGAAAATCTACGGTGAGATCGTAGGTTACGGTGCGACTTCAGATGGCTACGACATGGTAGCACCATCAGGAGAAGGCGCGATCCGTTGTATGAAGATGGCGATGCAAGACGTTGACGGTGTGGATTACATCAACACGCACGGCACGTCGACACCAGTTGGTGACGTGAAAGAGCTTGGTGCGATCCAACAATTGTTTGGTGAGAACAGCCCAGCAATCTCTGCAACAAAAGCAATGACTGGTCACGCACTAGGCGCCGCTGGTGTGCACGAAGCGATTTACTCAACACTTATGCTAGACAAAAACTTCATTGCTCCAAGCATCAATATTGAAAACTTGGACGAAGCAGCTCAAGGTCTGGACATCGTGACAGAAGCACGTGATGCAGAGTTAACAACCGTAATGTCAAACAGCTTTGGCTTTGGCGGCACAAACGCAACTTTGGTTATTAAAAAGTACCAAGGTTAACTGAATTTGTTGGCGCGCCACGTGAGTGAGAACAGCGTCAACAATCCAGTTTCCAGAGCTTGATCAGTCACACTGATCGAACAGACGCAGACTCTATCCCATGGAGAGCGGGATAGGATCCTTTTGTTCTGGAACTTTGCCCGGCTATTTAGCCGGGCTTTTTCTTTTCTCAATTTCTGCTTTTTACGTTGCTTCCCGTTAAACGATTTCTTTGGAGCCAATCTCCTTGAGGTTTATTAGGGTTATTTCTTGAGATTTTTCGGGAAAAGGGCACAATCGTTTTAGTTTCGCATCTTGCGAATAAACGAACTCATACAAATGGATGTTAAAACGCTGGCGCTATGAAAATTATTGTTGATGAAAATATGCCGTACGCTGAAGAGCTATTCAGCCAACTCGGTGAAGTGATTCTAAAACCAGGTCGTACACTGACGGCTGATGATTTAGTGGATGTTGATGCCCTAATGATTCGCTCGGTAACCAAAGTGAATGCCGATCTAATCAGCAAAGCAAACAAGCTAAAGTTTGTTGGTACCGCAACAGCAGGTATGGATCATGTCGACCAAGCGCTTTTAAAAGAGAAAGGTATATTCTTCACCGCTGCGCCGGGTTGTAACAAAGTGGGTGTGGCGGAATACGCGTTCAGCGTGATGATGGTGCTCGCTCAGCAACAAGGCTTCTCGGTATTTGACAAGACGGTAGGTATTATTGGTGCAGGCCAAGTAGGTAGCTACCTAGAGAAATGTTTGAAAGGCATGGGGATTAAAGTTCTCATCAATGACCCATTCAAACAAGAGGCTGGTGATCCTCGTAGCTTTACTCCGTTGACAGAACTGATTGAAGGCTCAGACATCATTACGCTGCACACGCCAATCACCAGAGATGGTCCATATCCAACTCATCACTTAATTGATGAAACGGTTTTAAACTCGCTTCGTGGTGATCAGATTTTGATTAACGCCGCGCGAGGTCCAATCGTTGATAACGAGGCATTGAAGCAACGTCTTTTGAAAAACGACGGTTTTACCGCAGCGCTTGACGTATTTGAATTTGAACCAGAGGTTGATATGGAGCTTCTGCCTCTGCTAGCATTCGCAACCCCTCACGTTGCAGGCTACGGCTTGGAAGGGAAAGCTCGCGGTACGACGATGATTTTCAACAGCTACTGTGAGTTCTTAAATAACGAATTACGTGCGCATGCCAGCGATTTACTGCCAACCGCGCCTGTTCCTACTATGGTATTGGACAGAGCTTGGGATGAAGCAACACTGCATAACATCACGCAGTTAATCTATGATGTGCGTAGAGATGACGCTCTTTTCCGTCGTGAGATCAGTAAGCCAGGTGCTTTTGACCTGATGCGTAAAAACTACTGGGATCGCCGTGAATACAGCGCTGTCACGCTAGTGGGTAACAAAACATGTAACCTTGCTCCATTAGCAGAACTAGGTTTTCAGATTGAGGTAAGTCAATGAGCCAGCAATATAATGTTGCCATTTTAGGTGCGACCGGTGCGGTCGGTGAAACAATTTTAGAAGTGCTTCAAGAACGTAAATTCCCAGTGGGTGACATTCACTTATTGGCAAGTGAGCGTAGCGAAGGCAAGACTTATCGCTTTAATGGCAAAACGGTTCGTGTACAGAACGTTGAAGAGTTTGATTGGTCTCAAGCTCATATTGCGTTGTTCTCTGCTGGTGGTGAGCTATCTGAAAAATGGGCGCCAATCGCGGCAGATGAAGGTGTTATCGTTATCGACAACACTTCACACTTCCGTTACGAGTACGACATTCCTCTCGTTGTGCCAGAAGTAAACCCAGAAGCGATTGCAGAGTTTCGTAACCGTAACATTATTGCGAACCCAAACTGTTCGACCATTCAAATGCTGGTGGCACTAAAACCAATTCACGATGCAGTGGGTATTGAGCGTATTAACGTATCTACATACCAATCCGTATCTGGTGCGGGTAAAGCGGGCATTGACGAACTAGCAGGTCAAACGGCTAAGCTTCTAAACGGTCTGCCAGCGGATAAGAAGCAATTCTCTCAACAGATTGCGTTTAACTGTATTCCGCAAATCGATCAGATGATGGAAAATGGCTACACCAAAGAAGAAATGAAAATGGTGTGGGAAACACAGAAGATCTTTAACGATCCATCAATCACAGTAAACCCAACGTGTGTGCGTGTGCCGGTATTCTATGGTCATGCTGAAGCGCTTCACATTGAGACTCGCTCTCCAATCGATGCACAAGAAGTCGTTAACTTGCTTGAGCAAACTGACGGTATCGAAGTCTTCCACGGTGATGACTTCCCGACACAAGTGCGTGATGCGGGTGGTAAAGATCATGTTATGGTTGGTCGTATCCGCAACGATATCAGCCACCACAGTGGTGTAAACTTGTGGGTTGTGGCGGATAACGTGCGTAAAGGCGCAGCAACTAACGCGGTACAAATCGCTGAAGTCCTGATCCGCGATTACTACTAAGTCACTTACAGTTCATTTCAAAGCCTCGCACTGTGCGAGGCTTTTTTGTACGAACGGAACAAAATAGTGTGAGATTAGTACGAATATGGCGAGAGCCACACATTTTTTATTCTCAACGCTATAGTTTTGCATGTGATATCCGATATATTTAACCGATCACCATTTCAAATTGTATTTAGCACAAAACTGAGCCTTCTATGCGTCAAAATTATAAGCGTTTGTTAGCAGCCCTTGTGTTGATGAGCGCGACTCAGACATCATCAGTGGTTCAAGCCGAAGGAATTCGTCTTGTTGGACCGTCTGGTGAAGTGCAATCATCTCCGAGCTATGCTGAAGATATTGAGCGAGCATTACCTGCTCCTCCTGCAAATACTCAGCCGTCACGTTTCTTTGGTCCGACTGGTGAAAATCAAACACTATGGTCGATCGCTTCAGAATTAAGACCTTCACGCGGTGTTACCGTTCAACAAACGCTTCTTGCCATTTATCGAATTAACCCTCAAGCGTTTGAGAACCAAAACATTCATGAGTTGATTCCAGGGAGTCGACTACGAGTACCGTCTCTAGAGCAAGTGCAAAGCGCGACTACAGAGCAAGCTGTTGCGATCATGAAGGCGCACGAGGCTAAGTTAAAACAGCCGAAGCCGACAAATAGAGCCACGCCAGCGCAACGCGTCACCGAGCAACCAAAGCCACAAATAAAAGTAGAACCCAATCCTGTTGCTTCTAAACCAGAAACCACTGTAGCTGCGGAACCAAAACCGGTTCAAAAAACAATACCAGTTATTCCTGCGCCACCTGTGAACACCTCTCCGCAGGGTGAAAAGCAGGTCAGTGCGTTAAAAGATAAACTTCAAGGCTCACAAAGTGAATTAGAGTCATTGGAAGAGAAGAACCATCGTCTTCGCTTAATGTTGTCAGAAGTGCAAAGCGAAGTTGAAACCTTGAAAAATGAGCTGAATGACGAAGAACGCATTCGCTCGGAAGTCGAGAAACTGCTTGCTGAAGAGCGCCAGCGCCTTGCTGAGCAACAACGCATGCAGCCAAGTACAATTGACAAGATTTTGTCTAATGGTTGGCTTGTTGGCTTAGCGGCGCTTATTCCAGGTGCATTGCTGGCACTGTTGGTTGTGATGTTGCTTGGTCGCCGTTCTAAAAACAAAGAGGAAGAGCCTGCTGCGCAATCGCCGCAGGAAACCGATCCATTAGCTGCGCCAATTGGTTTAGCGGCGACGGACGAGCTGGATGAAGAACTCACACTTGATGATGAGTTGTTCGCAGATGAAGATATAAATACTCAGGCTACACAAGAAGAGAAGCCAGATTTAGAAGAAGACGTCTTTGCCAACCTTGACGATGAAGAACTTGATTTCAATCTAGAAGGGGACGATGACCCATTTGCGGGTATCGGTGATGATGGCGATCTGGATGTTGGTCTGGATGAGTTTGAGTCATCAAACAATGGTATCCAAGTTAACGGCGAAGAAAAAGCGCTTGGTTTAGAAGAGATGGAGCGAGCCTTAGATGAGGTTGCTCCAGAATTAGAAGTGCTCGATGACGATGAGGCTGGCTTCGATCTTTCAGATGATACGAACGAGAAAGCAGACTCGCTTTCAGACGACGCGTTTGCGGAACTACTTGCAGCAGATGAGCCGTCAGAAGAGTTACCAAGTGACACTGTCGATCAGGATATGCTTGATGACTTGTTTGCGGAACTTGGCAATGACGACTTCGACCTAGATACCGATGAACCTGAACTAAAACAGCCCGTATCGGATGATGATTTCAGCGCAGGAGAGGCATCTGATGACGATATCGATAAGCTATTAGCTCAATACGAGCAGCCTGTTACTGAGCCGACAGAAGTTGAAGGTGACGCCAGCGAAGACGCCGTTCTAGATGAAAACAGTACGGACTTACTCGATGAACTGATCGATTTTGACGAAGATGAAACAGACGACGAGTTTGACCCACTGAATGAGCTAGAAGCACTCTCTGGTTTTGAAGGTGATGACTCGATTGAAGAGTTAGATGCAGATAGCACAGATTTACTGGATGAACTCATTGATGACGTCACACCAGAACTTGATGAAGAGACAGGAACTGAGACTGAGTTAGACCCGTTTGATGATCTGATTCGAGAGGACGAAAGCCCTGCACAGACTAAATCGGAAGAGGAAGAGTTACTCGCTTCTCTTGGTTTTGGCGAACCAGACGACGAAAAACCATCTTCAATAGCCGAGTCAGAGCCCGCTCATGAAGAGCCGGAAATTGAGTCTGGTTTGGACATCGACGCTTTATTAAGTGACAGTCAACCAGACCCACAACAAACAGCGCCAGAGCAACCATTAACCGAGCCAGAAACTGATTCAGAGCCATTTAGCAGCGATGAGTTTCTTGGTGATTTAGAGGATCTCTCACCAGAGAACGATCCTTTAATGAGCGAGCTAGACGACTTGTTTGAGTCAGACAGTGAAGAGCTTCAGCCTACAGAGCAAGAAAACGCGGACTTTTCTGCTGAACTGGATGCGCTATTTGATACTGAAGATGATTTAGCGCAACAACAAGTTGAAGAGCCGCAAGCTGAGATAGAGGAATCTTCGCCACAACAAGAAGAGGATGCCAATTCTAAGTCAACGCAAGATGCATCAGTAGAGCCTGATGCTAAAGTGCCGCCTCAAGTTGAGACAGTAGAAGACGCTCCAGCGTTCACTCCGACACCAAATACAGTAGAAAATGAATTTGGTGTTCCACAAGAAGAAGATTGGCTACTGGATGAGCCTGAACTAGAAAGTGAAACTCAACCAGAACAAGAACAAAACTCGGGTAACAAAAGTGAGCCAGAAAGTTCAGAACTAGCATCAGAAACTGAGTCGGCCACCAATGCAGAAGAAGAGTTCAATTTTGATGAACTCGAACTACCAGAGTTCAGTGAAGAAGATGCACTGGCATCCATGGCCGACGAACCTGCGTTTGATGAACCAGAGCCTGTCGAGCCTGAGCGCTCTGAAACTGATTCGGCCACCAATGCAGAAGAAGAGTTCAATTTTGATGAACTCGATCTACCAGAGTTCAGCGAAGAGGACGCATTGGCGTCTATGGCCGACGAACCTGCGTTAGATGAATCAGAGTCTATCGAGCCTGAGCGCTCTGAAGCTGAGTCGGCTACTGAAGCAGAAGAAGAGTTCGATTTCGATGAACTCGAACTGCCAGAGTTCAGTGAAGAGGATGCATTGGCTTCCATGGCCGGCGAACCTACGTTAGATGACCCAGAATCTATCGAGCCTGAGCGCTCTGAAGCTGAGTCGGCGACTGAAGCAGAAGAAGAGTTCGATTTCGATGAACTCGAACTGCCAGAGTTTAGTGAAGAGGATGCATTGGCGTCCATGGCGGACGAATCTGCGTTAGATGAACCAGAATCTATCGAGCCTGAGCGCTCTGAAGCTGAGTCGGCTACTGAAGCAGAAGAAGAGTTCGATTTTGATGAACTCGAACTGCCAGAATTCAGTGAAGAAGATGCATTGGCGTCTATGGAAGAAGAGCCAGAATTACCGAGTTCTGAAACCGCAGATATAGAACCAATCTCCGGTGAGGATGAAGAGCTAAGTTTTGACGACCAAGATCTTCCTGAGTTCAATGAGGAAGATGTTCTCGCATCAATGAATGAGAGTGCGCCAGAGACTCCTAATGTTGAAGCTGAGACATCGAGACCAACTCTTCAAGCCGATAACGATCATGATGCTTTGTTTGAAGTCTTTGCGCAGCAAAACGGTTTTGATACTGAACCAGAAGTGCAGCCAACGGCGACAGAGGGTGAGCCGCTAAGTGACTTAGATGATGAATCTTCAATGGCTAACCTTCTTGCTGAAGACGCAAGTTCAGAGGTGTTTGAAGGTCAGTTAGACAGTGATACCATCGCAAGCGCAGGTATGGATTTTGAAACCATGCTTGATGTTGGAGATGATTGGGATGGCTTTAAACCCGCTGCCGATAGCGTAAGTTCTACGGAAGATGTGCCTGAGGACCAGCGTGATGTTTGGAATTCGAGTGACGCACTAAGTCAGCCAGAGATCGCGCAAGAAAACTGGGCAGAGCAAAGTGACTTGGATGACTTTGACCCGAAGAAAAATCAATTTATGACGATTGATGAATTGATGGCTCAGGTCGATAAAGAAGGTGGTGAGTTCGAAGAGGAAGATCTGAAGCTTGATGTCGGATTGAACGAGTTTCCAGATGTTATCGGTGAGATTGGCGATGTTGACGTAGATAGCAACGCTGAAGCTGCTGGAAAACTGGACCTTGCTAAAATCTATCTCGAGATGAACGATTCTCAAGGGGCGATAAAGCTACTAGAAGAGGCGATTGTTTACGGTGAAGATGATATTCGCCGCGAAGCAAAGAGCCTGATTGATGCCATTAATGGCCGATAAATCGAAAAGGGTAGCGTTGGCTACCCTTTTTGTGTCTCGCTAGTATGATGCTACCTCTACGTCATCCTTGTTGAAACTGGCAACTTGAGGTGACTTGAGTATATACTTCCCGCCCCATTTTAGAGTTCGAAGGTTAAGATGAGAATCGCATTAGGTATCGAGTACAACGGTACAAACTACTTTGGTTGGCAGCGCCAAAGAGAAGTGAAAAGTGTCCAAGAAGAGCTAGAGAAAGCATTGTCCGTTATTGCTAATCACCCAGTTGAAGTGCAGTGTGCTGGTCGGACAGACGCTGGCGTGCATGGCACAGGACAAGTTGTGCACTTTGATACCAACGTTACTCGAAAAATGGTAGCTTGGACCATGGGCGCAAACGCGAACATGCCGAGTGATATAGCGGTTCGTTGGGCTAAGGAAGTCCCAGATGATTTCCATGCACGATTCTCAGCGACAGCGCGCCGTTATCGTTACATTATTTTCAATCATGCTTTACGACCTGGCATCTTAAACTCTGGTGTGAGCCACTATCATGGTGAGCTCGACGAGAAAAAAATGCATGAGGCAGGGCAGTATCTGCTTGGTGAAAATGATTTTACGTCGTTTCGTGCGGCGCATTGTCAGTCTCGTAGCCCATTTCGAAACTTGATGCATCTGAACGTTACGCGCCATGGGAACTATGTGGTTATTGATATTAAAGCCAATGCGTTCGTGCATCATATGGTTCGTAACATCACGGGTAGCTTGATAAAGGTTGGACGTGGTGAAGAGAGTCCTGAATGGATCAAATGGTTGCTAGAGGCTAAAGATCGCAAACTAGCGGGTGCGACAGCGAAAGCGGAAGGTCTGTACCTGGTAGATGTAGACTATCCAGAAGAATTTGGGTTACCTGAAGTGCCGATCGGCCCACTGTTTTTGCCAGATAATTTGAACTAATTTTACAAACTTATTTCAAAATATCGGTAGTGTTTACATTGAATGTGAGCGGAAAACATACGCTATTTATGATATCAAAAATAGGTACAACCAGTTTTTTATCTACAGTAGCTGCAAGATATGGTTTAATCCGTCGGTATTATGTCGAATTTATATCTTTCGCAATGAAGCGGAAGAGTTGAGAGAAAAGGTCTTCCATGAGTTGGCTTGAAAAGATTTTAGAGAAAAGCAACCTAGTAAGTTCACGCAAAGCTTCTATCCCAGAAGGTGTGTGGACTAAATGTACCTCTTGTGAACAGGTTTTATACCATGCTGAACTAGAGCGTAACCTAGAAGTTTGTCCAAAGTGTAACCATCACATGCGCATGAAAGCGCGTCGTCGTTTGGAAACGTTTTTAGATGAAGGCAATCGAGTTGAATTAGGTACCGAACTTGAGCCACAGGATAAACTGAAATTTAAAGATTCTAAGCGATACAAAGAGCGTATCTCTGCAGCACAAAAAAACAGCGGAGAGAAAGATGCGCTAGTTGTGATGCAAGGTGAACTGCTTGGTCTACCCCTTGTGGCGTGTGCGTTTGAATTCTCCTTTATGGGCGGTTCAATGGGTTCAGTTGTTGGTGCTCGCTTCGTAAAAGCGGTGGATGCAGCAATTGAAAACAATTGTGCACTTGTTTGTTTCTCAGCAAGTGGTGGCGCTCGTATGCAAGAGGCATTGATGTCTCTTATGCAAATGGCAAAAACCAGTGCTGCGCTTGAGCGTCTATCAGAAAAAGGTCTGCCGTTTATTTCGGTTCTAACTGACCCTACAATGGGTGGTGTATCAGCAAGTTTGGCTATGTTGGGTGATATCAACATCGGTGAACCTAAGGCGCTGATTGGCTTTGCTGGTCGTCGTGTTATCGAGCAAACAGTGCGTGAAGATCTTCCTGAAGGTTTCCAGCGTAGTGAGTTCCTGCTTGATCACGGTGCGATTGATATGATCGTTGACCGTCGTGAAATGCGTCAGCGTGTGGGTGGTCTAATCGCTAAGATGACTAACCACAAGTCTCCTTTGGTGGTTTCGGTTAACGAATCTCCAAATGAAGAGCCATATTCTGTACCAGAAGCGGACGAAAAAGGGTAAAGTATCAACTAACATAAAAACCAAAGAATTTAATGGTTAAAGTTAGATGACCCAAAACCCAATTCCTCAAGCCACATCTTCATTAGAGATGTGGCTTGATTATTTAGCAAATATTCATTCCTCAGCAATTGATCTAGGCTTAGACCGTGTCCAAGCGGTAGCAAACAAAGCCAATCTTACCAAACCAGCTCCAACCGTAATCACCGTTGCCGGAACCAATGGCAAAGGCTCAACGTGTGCGTTAATGGAAGCCATTTTACTTGATGCTGGCTATTCAGTCGGTGTTTACAGTTCTCCGCACCTGATTCGTTACAACGAGCGTGTACGCATTAATGGCGTTGACGTTGTAGATGCAAAGCACTGTGAAGCATTCGATTATGTAGAAAAGCAGCGTGGTGATGTTAGCCTTAGCCTCTTTGAATTCGGTACGCTTGCTGCGCTACGTATTTTCCAAGTAGAGAAAGTTGACGTTGTCTTACTTGAAGTAGGACTTGGCGGCCGTCTAGACGCCACCAACGTTGTTGACCATGATGTTTCTGTTATTACGAGCTTAGCGATCGATCATGTGGATTGGCTTGGTGATGACATCAATGTTATTGGTTTTGAAAAAGCGGGCATTTACCGTTCAGGGAAGCCAGCAATTTGTGGTCAACCGACGCCACCAGCGACCGTGGCGGCTCATGCTGACGATATTGGCTCTGAGTTCTTCCAAGTTGGTATTCAGTATGATTACCAACTAACTAATAATGGTTGGAAGTGGAGCAGTGGTGCATTTGCGTTAGAGGATTTACCTGTTCCATCGTTACCGCTACAAAATGCGGCAACAGCATTGATGGCGTTAGGAGCATCGGAATTGCAAATCACTGACATAAACATTGTCAATGGCTTGAATAATGCTCGCCTGGCAGGGCGCATGCAGATATTGCATCTCGAGCCAGAGATAATCCTTGATGTCGCGCACAACCCGCACTCTGCTGAGTATTTGGTAGAGAAAGTGAAGCACCAATATTTGGGTAAGAATATCCATATTGTGGTCGCGATGCTGCATGACAAAGACATTAAAGCAACCATTGAAGCGCTAACTCCAATTGCAACACAATGGTATCCAGCGTCGCTAACCGGACCGAGAGCGGCGACTGCTAGAGAGTTGTGCCAATACTTACCTGATGGGCAAGTTCATTTTGAAAACCCTGTTGACGCCTTTGAGAATGCAAGAAGCCACGCAAAGCAAGAAGACGTCATTCTGGTGGTTGGTTCATTCCATACTGTCGGAGAGGTATTGGAACATTGGCAATCAAAGAATAAATAAGCAAAGGTATTTTGATGGCAAGTAAATTCCAAAGTCGTTTAGTCGGCACCATCATTCTAGTCGCAGTCGGAGTGATTGTTCTTCCCGATGTGCTAGATGGTAAGAAACTGCACTACAAAGAAGAATTTGCCAGTATTCCTATCAAACCTGAACTTGATAGTGATGTGGAAAACTTCGAAATATTAGAGCCAGTGGAAGACGATATAGCGTTACCGGACTCTCCAGTTGAAGCGGTGGTGCAGGAGCAAGAGGGTGCCCAGGTGGCTGCTTCTGAGCCTGACCCAACGCCGACGCCTAAACCAGAGGTCATCAAACAGCCAGAGCAAGTTGAGGTGGCCACTCGTCCTGTGCAAGAAAAAAATCAATATGAAGATTCTGCTTGGATCATTCAGTTGATGGCGCTTAAGAATCACGAAAATGCGGTCGCGCTTGTCGCTGATTTGCAAAAGCGTGGCTATCAAGCTCATACAAAGAAAGAAAACGAGTTTACGAGAGTGATTGTTGGTCCTGATGTGTCAAAAAGTAAACTTGAACGACAAGTCGAGGAATTACAAAAAATTACAGGCTCAAAAGGTCAATTGCTTAAATTTAAGCCATTAAATCCATAAGAAAACGTTTGCGTCAGCATTTTTTCTGTTAAAATGCGCGCCAACTTAAGATGAAGAAAACATGAATTGGATAGATTTTATCATTTTAGGTGTGATCGGATTTTCAGCTCTGATCAGTTTAGTTCGCGGTTTTGCTAAAGAAGCTTTGTCTTTGGTGATTTGGTTTGGAGCGTTTTTTATCTCCAGCAACTACTACGCCAAATTGGCGGTGTACTTCACCAACATCGAAGATGACATGTTTCGTAACGGAGCGGCGATTGCGGCTTTATTTGTCGCGACCTTGGTAGTTGGTGCAGTGGTGAATTATGTCATTGGTCAACTGGTACAAAAAACAGGGCTATCAGGTACGGACCGAATTCTTGGGATTGTATTTGGTGGTCTACGCGGAGTCTTAATTGTTTCTGCGGTGCTGTTTTTTATGGATGCGTTTACTGCATTCCCAAGCTCGGATTGGTGGAAAGATTCACAGTTGATCCCTGAGTTCAGCCGTATCATCGCCCCATTCTTCGAGCATTTACAAGCAACATCAAGTTTTCTGTCTGGCACTATCTAGTAGTGCCAGCTACTGTCGCAAATCGAGGATTAGGACATGTGTGGTATTGTTGGAATCGTGGGCACAACGCCTGTAAACCAGTCTATTTATGACGCGTTAACGGTGTTACAGCATCGTGGCCAAGATGCCGCTGGTATTTGTACCATAGAAAGCAATCGTTTTCGTCTGCGCAAGGCGAACGGTTTAGTCAAGGATGTATTTGAAGCAAGACATATGCAGCGCCTGCAAGGCGAGGTCGGAATTGGTCATGTTCGTTACCCAACAGCAGGCAGTTCAAGCGCTTCAGAAGCTCAACCTTTCTACGTAAACTCTCCTTTCGGTATTACACTTGCCCACAATGGCAACTTGACCAACGCTAACGAAGTTCGTCAAAAGCTGTTTGAAAAAGATCGCCGTCATATCAATACCACTTCAGACTCCGAAGTATTACTAAATGTACTGGCGCACGAAATTGACTCAGTAAAAGGAAATGTCACGACAGAAGACGTATTCCGCGCAGTCACCAATGTGCATCGCACAATTCGTGGTGCTTACGCTGTGACTGCCATGATTATCGGTCATGGTATGATTGCGTTTCGTGACCCACACGGTATTCGCCCTCTATGTTTAGGTAAGCGTGAAGTTAATGGCAGAGCGGAGTACATGGTTGCGTCTGAGTCGGTAGCATTGGATGCCGTCGGTTTTGATTTTGTTCGTGATGTTGCACCTGGTGAGGCGATCTACGCAACGTTTGACGGTGAACTGTACACGAAGCAGTGTGCAGACAATCCTAAGCTGAACCCTTGTATTTTCGAGTTCGTGTATTTTGCTCGTCCAGACTCGTTCATCGATAAAATTTCGGTATACAGTGCTCGCGTTGAAATGGGTAAAAAGTTAGGCGAACGTATTCGTGAAGACTACGCAAATCTTGATATTGATGTCGTTATTCCTATCCCTGAAACTTCATGTGATATCGCACTTCAAATCGCTCAAGCGATCGATATCCCTTACCGCCAAGGCTTCGTGAAAAACCGTTACGTGGGACGTACGTTTATCATGCCTGGTCAGCAACAACGTAAGAAATCTGTACGTCGCAAGTTGAACGCAATTCGTTCGGAGTTCAAAGATAAGAATGTGTTGCTGGTGGATGACTCTATCGTTCGTGGTACTACGTCAGAACAAATCATCGAAATGGCACGTGATTCTGGTGCGAAGAAAGTGTACATGGTATCAGCAGCACCAGAAGTTCGATTCCCGAACGTGTACGGCATTGATATGCCAAGTGCTACCGAGCTTATTGCTCATGGCCGTGACAACGATACAATTTGTAAGCAGATTGGTGCTGATGCATTGATTTATCAACGTCTAGAAGACTTGGTTGAGGCAGTCGGTCTTGGAAACCAAGATATTACTCAGTTCGATACATCCGTGTTTAACGGCGAATACGTAACGGGTGATATTGACCAACAATACCTAGACTTCTTAGATGGTCTTCGTAACGATGATGCGAAAACACAACTTGAAATCCAACAGGATTTAGCAAACCTAGAGCTGCATAACGAAGGCGCATAATAGGCGTTTTCTTGAGGCGTAAAAAAAACCAGAGCTCCGGCTCTGGTTTTTTGTATTCGCTATCGAATTAGTGAATGTTGTAAGCGATCACAAAGTCGATAAAGAGACGAACTTTCTCTGGCAGGTGATCTTTGTGGTTGTAAAGCATATAAATGTCGCGCGGGTTTGCACTCCAATCTGGCAGTATGCGTACCAAATCGCCGCTTTCGATGTATTCTTTGATCATGACATCTGGCATTAGCGTGATGCCTAAACCTTCGGAACAAGCACTGCGTACTACATTTAGTGCATTCGCCTGAAAGCGACCACGATCAACGTTTACGACAGACTCGCCTTTGCTATTAATTAAGGTCCACTTAATAAGAGGGTAGCCTTTTAGCAATGAATGGTTAGAGAGCTCTTCTGCGTGGTTTGGTGCCGGATTCGAGGCAAGGTAGTCAGGACTTGCGACAAGAATGTCCTTCACTTCGCCAATCTTACGTGCGATCAGGCTAGAATCACGTTGGGGCCCCACTCGAAAAATGACATCCCATTCAGTAGGGTCAAGCTTGTCTGCATTATTTTCTGTCGTTAGTTCGATATTGATGTCCGGATACTGCTTCATAAAGCTGTTGAACATCGGCATCATCATGCGCTTAGTTAAGTTATAAGGCGCCGATATCTTAATCTTGCCTGATGCTCCTCGGCAGTCGTCAGTGATTTCCTCTGCTGCCGTGGTTAGCCTTTGTAGCAAAGGAGAGCACTCATGGTAAAAACGTTCCCCGGCTTCTGTAAGCGAGAGTTTGCGAGCGTGACGGTTCAACAGTCGAAGATTGACAGAGTCTTCTAGCGCTTGAATGCGTCGGGTGATGGTCGCAACCGGGATCATGGTTTTTCGCGAAGTTGCGGTGTAGCTCCCATTTTCGACAACCAGTCGAAACAGGTTTAAGTCATCTAATTTCATATTTCCAGACACATTAAATTACCGATTACGGCTAATTTATAATTAACTTTGTGATCAAAGCTTGCTTTAAGTCAACATGTTGCATCATTTGAACACAGCAACCCTGTTTGAGTAAATACTGTTATACCCCGTAATATTTGTATAAACGCCGTTTTCAAGCTACGTTTTATAACAAGGCGGAACGGCCTCAAGTCTTGCTGCGCAACGTTTCGCCGGATGTAAACACAACAAAAATAATGACTTAATAATAAATCTGTTTTTTGACTTAGCTTTGTGAGGTGTAAAGGTATGTTTAAGACTCACAGTCAAACGGCAATGGTCTCGGCACAGGAAGTGGTTAATCAAAAACTAATTATGTTGGTGGATGATGATCCAATATTTCGTAAAGTAACCAATGCTTATTTAGAAAGTCAGGGTTTTAAAGTAGTAGAAGCTGAAAACGGCCTAGAGGCGCTTCAACAACTCAGGGAATGCCAACCCGATCTTATCTTGTGTGATTTATCGATGCCGGTATTAGATGGCATTGAATTCGTCGAAGAAGTCAGTCTTGAATATCCATACTTGCCGCTTATCGTGGTATCCGGCACGGATGAAATGTCCGATGTCGCGAAAGCGTTGCGATTTGGTATTAAAGATTTTCTTCCTAAACCGATAGGTAATTATGAGCACCTATCTCAGGCGATAGACAATACGCTCGAAGATACCGATAGCCATTTCTCAGAACAGCGAGACTTTTCAAGTCAGTGGTTCCGAGTCGATGACGGTGGCGAAATCCCAGATGAGCAAGAGCTTCACTGGCATCTAGAGTATTTGCAGCAGAACCCGAGTGCTGCAAGAGATTTACTGCATGCTCTATTGCCAGAGAAAGATGCTTCTCAAGGTGATTGGCGCTGCTCATACCGTTTATTGCAATCGACGGACGTTATGCCACTGGTGTTCGATTATCGTTGGTTAATGAATGGGCAATTTGCGTTCTATCTCGTTGACTCTGCTTCCCAGAGTAATGATGGTGTCGCGACGACATTGCTTGTTAGGGCTTTGTTTGACGATTACCTGCGTAATTTGAAGAGTTTCAGTGCTGATCTGAAGGATATGGTAGGGATCATTGAAAAAGGAATCGAGTGTTCAGAGTGTGCTGGTGCGGTTAATGCTGTATTTGGTGTCGCTGATCTGGCTTCGTCCTCCGTTTCTATCCTGCCTGCGGGTTTAGATAGCCATTGGTCTGACGGAAATACTAATCAACATATCGCGGCAGGTAACTGTTTAGGGGCAGGAAGTATGAAAAACTTCATAACCCGAGATTTACCGCTAGGTGTTGCTGGTCAGTTATCCATCGGTTGTTTAGGCTCTTCAAGTTTTAGCTTAAATATTGCCCGGAAATCAAGACTGGTATAATTCTGACTTCATAACACAATAAGCAGCGTCTCGGCGCTGCTTATTGTCTTTTTAGAACCACAAAAAACAACAAATGCCCGAACAATAACCTTACTTTTTGCTGGTGTTTAGATTTGGCTGTTTAAGGTATAGTCAACGCCTAAAACAATAATGACCCATTTGTGCAACGATAATTTAACGCTGTGCCTTGGGAGAAGCAAAGTCAACTAGTGAGAAGATACATCATGGCAGACAAAGATTTTAAAGAGCCTTATAATATTTTTTACTTTTTAGGTTTCATTGCAGTACTTTTAATTCCAACACTACCTGCAACGCTAACCTGGCTTCGTGTAATGAATGGTTACGCAGGCTTTTAATCTAGCTATTTTGTACCGGAGTTCACCATTCGTATTAAGCGTTACTTTTTCAATACCGTTGGTGGACTCTGTATTGTGCTCGGCATTGCCGGCATAGCCCTTCCGCTTTTACCCACCACTCCTTTCATTCTAATTGCTAGTGCATGTTTTATGCGTGGTAGCCCCGCATTTCATCATTGGCTACATAACCACAAAACGTTTGGACCGATTCTCGATAATTGGCATAAGCACCGGGCTGTTACTTCAAAAGTAAAACA
The DNA here is from genome assembly GCF_055393305.1 of Vibrio sp. JCM 18905. Lineage (NCBI taxonomy): Bacteria > Pseudomonadati > Pseudomonadota > Gammaproteobacteria > Vibrionales > Vibrionaceae > Vibrio > Vibrio sp. JCM 18905. The sequence continues at coordinate 1,112,502 of NZ_AP043880.1, forward strand.
GCGTGGCGCCATTTTTATTGCACTTAGTTTCATGGTTTCAATCGTTGTTGTTCCCCTTGTTTGGGTGAAAATTGGTCTTTTAGTGATGCTAATCGTTTTACTCGGCTGGTTTATGCGTCTGCCTGTGATTGAGTTGGTTGCTGACAGAGAAGAAAATCACTAAGATTGTAGAGAATAGTGTGCCCGCTCTTCGAGTGGGCGTTTGTATTTTCAGCGCCTGTGACTGTTACGAAAATAAGCACATAGTGGTGAAAACCTATTGTTCGTTGCCCTCGTGATACTGCGATTAGAGAGGGCGATGAGCCAATCTAAGTAAATCGGTATTATGACTACAGAAACAATTTCACTGATCAAATCTAGCATCAAAAGCATCCAAGACTACCCAAAGCCAGGCATTCTATTTCGTGATGTGACGAGCCTTCTTGAAGACGCAAAAGCATACCAAGCGACGATCAACCTTCTTGTTGAACGTTACAAAGATATGGGCTTTACCAAGGTTGTGGGTACGGAAGCTCGTGGCTTTTTATTTGGTGCGCCTTTAGCGCTTGAGCTAGGTGTTGGTTTTGTACCAGTGCGTAAACCAGGCAAGCTACCACGTCCTACTGTTGCTCAATCTTATGAGCTTGAATACGGCGTTGATACACTGGAAATCCATACAGATGCCATCGTTGAAGGCGACAAAGTACTGGTTGTCGACGATTTATTGGCAACGGGCGGTACTATTGAAGCGACGACTAAGCTGATTCGCCAACTGGGCGGTGAAGTTGAGCACGCTGCGTTCGTTATCAACCTACCAGAAATCGGTGGTGATAAACGTTTAGAAGCACTAGGTCTAAACGTATACAGCATTTGCGATTTTGAAGGACATTAATACATTCAATGAGTTATTTAGCTTTAGCGCGAAAATGGCGTCCTAATCAGTTTGACCAAGTTGTCGGACAAAAACATGTCCTGACGGCGTTGGAAAACGCACTGGCGCAAAACCGTTTACACCATGCTTATCTGCTCAGCGGGACTCGTGGTGTGGGTAAAACGAGTATCGGTAGGTTGTTTGCCAAAGGCTTGAACTGCGAAACCGGTATTACCGCGACACCTTGTGGTAAGTGCGATACTTGTCGTGAAATTGATGAAGGTCGCTTTGTCGATCTTCTTGAAATCGATGCGGCATCACGTACTAAAGTTGAAGACACTCGCGAACTGTTAGACAACGTTCAATACAAACCTGCTCGTGGACGTTTTAAAGTGTACCTCATCGATGAGGTACACATGCTATCGCGTCACTCTTTCAATGCGTTGTTGAAAACCCTGGAAGAGCCGCCAGAGTATGTGAAGTTCTTACTCGCGACAACCGATCCACAAAAGCTGCCAGTTACTATATTGTCGCGTTGTCTACAGTTCCATCTCAAACCGATCAGCGTTGATGATATTCATCAGCAACTTGACTACATTTTGGGTCAAGAGCAAGTATCGGCAGAACCAAAAGCACTGGGTATGATTTCACATGCTGCAGATGGCAGTATGCGTGATGCTCTCAGCTTGACCGATCAAGCAATTGCTTTAGGTAACGGTGCGGTGCAAACTGATATTGTCAGCCACATGTTGGGGACGATTGATACCGACCAAGCGATTCACTTACTAGAGTCAATCAGCAGCAAGCAACCTCAACAAGCCATGGATAAAATCCAGCAATTAGCAGCAAATGGTGTTGAGTGGGATGGTTTGTTGCAGCAAGTCGCAACACAGCTTCATCGAATTGCGATGTATCAAGCGCTGCCAGCGTCGCTAGACCGAGCGCAGCCAGATGCAGAAAAAATCGAGTTGTTGAGTAAAGCACTAAGTCCGCAAGACGTTCAGCTTTACTACCAAATTGCATTGAAAGGTCGTGAAGATTTGACTCTCTCGCCAAATGGGCGAGTCGGTCTGGAAATGATTGTGCTGCGTATGATGGCGTTCCGCCCATCAAATAACAGTGGGGCAAATGTTGTTTCTAGTAACTGCGAACCAGCTTCAGCCCCAGCTCAAAGTGCCAGTCAGTCAAAGACTGCACCAGCTCAGACAGTAGCTGCTCCTCGAACTCAGCAGCCGAGTCCAGCGCAAAGCACACCACAAGTGGCGCCTCAACCTTCATCCAATTCACAACCTGAGTATCACGCGAGTGGATATGAGACGGTTCCGCCACAGTATGATATGGCGCCGCCGATGAGCGAAAACCCAGCGCCGCAGCATGAAACGCCACCTCAACAAGTGCAAGAGAGCGTTTCAACACCGGCGCGCGGTGGTCTAAGCGGTTTACGTCACCAATTACGTTCTCAGCGTCAAGGCCTACAACAGAACACTCCTCAAAATGGTGGCTCAAAAAAGCCTAAAGCGGCATCTGCACAACCAGAATCGGTTATCGACCGAGTAGCGCAATTGCATGGCAATTCCGCGCAGGTGTCGCCAAACTCAGCTCCGAAGTCGACGGAGCCGCAAGTTGAGGAAGCGTATCGCTGGCGTCCAAGTAAGCCTGTTGAGACAAAAGTGAATACAAAACTGACACCTACGCAGCTCAAGCAGGCACTTGAGCATGAGAAAACGCCTGAAATGGCACAAAAGCTCATCGATGAATCGTTAGAACATGATGAATGGGCGAAGCTAATCAGCTTAATGGAGATCCCTAAGCTGGTAGAGCAACTTGCGCTAAACTCTCATTATAGTAAGGAAGGAACAACCGTTTCGTTATTATTGAGAAGCAGCCAAGCTCATTTGAATACTGATAGAGCTCAAGCCGAATTGCTTAAAGCACTTAATACCGTGTTAGGTGAAGAGTGCCACATGAGCATCGAAATAGGGGAGAGTGGAGAAACACCACTTGAACTTAGAGATAGGCTCTATCAAGAGAAATTACAGCAAGCGCTGAACAGTTTAGAAAACGATCCAAATGTTCAATTTATTGAACGTCGTTTTGCTGCAGAGCTTGATAAAGATAGTGTGCGCCCTATCTAATAATCGAATGGAATGGGGTTGAAAACCCAAAAGTATAACCCCATTAATTGATGCAACACCTCATTAAACCAGAGAGATAAACATGTTTGGTAAAGGCGGTATGGGCAACCTAATGAAGCAAGCCCAGCAAATGCAAGATCGCATGCAAAAGCTTCAAGAAGAAATCGCGAATATGGAAGTAACTGGCGAGTCTGGTGCTGGCCTAGTTAAAGTTACTATCACTGGTAGTCACAGCGTACGTCGTGTTGACATCGATGAAAGTTTGATGGAAGACGACAAAGAAATGCTTGAAGATTTGATCGCTGCGGCGTTCAACGATGCGGCCCGTCGTGTTGAAGAAACTCAAAAAGAGAAAATGGCTTCTGTAACTGGCGGTATGCAACTACCACCAGGTATGAAAATGCCATTCTAATCTGCTGATATTTAATTAAGCGGACTTTTAATGCGTACCAGTCATATGCTGGAGCAATTGATGGAGGCCTTACGTTGTCTACCTGGGGTTGGCCCCAAGTCGGCGCAGCGTATGGCCTTTCATTTGTTACAGCGCGATAGAAAAGGCGGTTTGCAACTTGCAGATGCGCTTAGCCAGGCAATGACAGAAATCGGTCATTGTACTGAGTGTCGAACCTTCACCGAAGAAGAAGTCTGTCATATTTGTACTAACCCAAAACGCCAAGAAAATGGTCAAATTTGTGTGGTAGAAAGCCCGGCAGACATTGCTGCAGTCGAAGCAACGGGCCAGTATTCTGGTCGATACTTTGTTCTTATGGGACATTTGTCACCACTAGACGGTATTGGTCCAAGTGATATTGGACTGGATGTGCTTGATTACCGCTTACGTCGCGGTGATATAGCCGAAGTGATTTTGGCAACAAACCCGACGGTTGAAGGCGAAGCCACTGCACATTACATCGCAGAGCTATGTAAAGAACACCAAGTTGATGCCAGCCGCATCGCGCATGGTGTGCCTGTCGGCGGAGAACTTGAGCTTGTCGATGGCACGACGTTGTCACACTCGCTGTTAGGTCGACACAGAATTTAATAAAAAGCCGCTGAATTCAGCGGCTTTTTTGATTTTGGGAGTTGAGAACGATTAATCGTTCGATTCTTTACCAAGAAGGTTTTTGTAGATAACTGCACCAAGTACACCACCCAAAATAGGCGCAACCCAGAACAGCCATAATTGAGAAACTGCCCAGTCACCAACGTACATTGCGACTGCTGTACTACGAGCCGGGTTTACTGAGGTATTTGTGACAGGAATGCTGATCAGGTGAATAAGAGTCAGACACAAACCAATCGCAATAGGTGCAAAACCTTGAGGTGCACGTTTGTCTGTCGCCCCCATGATTACGATAAGGAACATCATCGTCATTACAACTTCAGAAACTAGCGCAGCAAGCATGGAGTACTGACCCGGCGAGTGTTCACCATAACCATTGGCGGCAAAGCCAGAACCCACAACATCGAATCCAGCTTGTCCTGTCGCGATGACATAAAGAATGCCACCAGCGATCAGCCCGCCGAGCACTTGTGCGATGATGTAAGGCGCAACGTCTTTTGTCTCAAAACGACCGCCAGCCCAAAGACCGACCGTCACTGCCGGGTTCAAGTGACAACCTGAAATATGACCGATTGCAAATGCCATGGTTAAAACGGTTAAACCAAAGGCCAGAGCAACGCCCAGCAGACCAATACCCACGTCTGGGAAACCTGCAGCCAACACAGCGCTACCGCAACCGCCTAATACTAGCCAGAACGTACCAAAAGCCTCTGCTAAATACTTGTTCATGTTATTTCCTAATTTCTACTTAAATGACCCGCTGAACATAGTCGAGAATTGTCAATTAAGTGTGAGGGAGGTCTCGTAAAGACTGCAAATAGGACGGTATGTGGCAAGAGTTCTCAAGGATGAGAGAAAAGCAAGGAGAGGAGAGGTTGAATTTTAAGTTTGCCTTGGCCATCACTACCTGAGTAACAGCCAAGGCAAAGTAGGTTTTAGCTAAATGCGACGAAAGGTGATACGCACAACAAAATACCAGTCGCAATAATCAAGTAAAGCGACGCGCCTTTGTATTTGTGTAAAGAAGGCACTTGGTAGACAAGGTAAGCTGGAATCAAACAGCCAATCAAACCAAAGATAGGGCTACATACTGATGTGAAGCTCAGAACTGGTAGATTCAATACAATTGCACCCCACGCCATGAGAATCGCAAAGAGAATGATTCCCTTGGTGACTAAGTCTTTATTGATCTTATCTTCAGGCATGACCTTTTTTAGAGCCAGCATCGCTAGACCTTGGCAAGAATCGCGGAAACCTAAGTACACGCCAAAAAACGCAGTCATTACTGAGAAAATATTCAGCATCAAACTCATTAGTTTTAGCGTCGTGCCGTCCATGCCTTGCGCAACCATCGCAAGAGCAGAGATGTTCTCTTCTGCTGCTTTAACCGCTTGTTCATGTGACATCGCAAGCGTAAAGGAAATCGCGTAGAAGAAGACGGTCACAAACAAGATACCGAAAGCAATTTTCATTGCGCGCATGGCTTTAAAGCGAGCAACCTCAATCGATTTTTCTTTTGATCGGTACGAGATCACCATTGGGCTCAAGCTTTGAATGAAGAGAATAGACGTTAGAGTAAACGGCAGTAGCTCAATTGCATCTTTCAAACCAGCGCCTGTTTCTGGAATTGCACCGACATTCGCTACATCCCATTTTTCGATCATCATGACGCCAAGTAATGCAACGGTACAAAGTTTAATCAGTACAAGACCAGTACTGACCTTAAACAAAATCTTTTCACCACGAGATGCAATAGCGACCAGCGCGCACACTAAAGCCAGACCATATAGCGGGTTTTCAGACAATAAACCTTCCGTGATGCCAAAACTATGTAGGAAAGATGCCGAGTCATTGTTGATAGCTGTTGAGTAAACAAAGACCCAAATCACCAACATGATGAAGTAGAGCACACCTAATAACGCCCCCCATTTGTTACCAAGGTAGCCGGAAATGACGCCAGCGTAATCTTGGCACTTTGGTGAACTTGAGAGAGTGTTGATGAAAAGGCGTTGGAACAAGTACATCGCTGGGTAGCCGATCACGGCAGAGGCCAAGAATACCCAAAGGCCCAGTACGCCTACTTTTACTGGTAAAAAGACAATACCGGCACCGATTGCCATGCCGATACTCATGATCACCCATCCCCAGTCTGTGCTATCAAACTTGATGGCGGCTTTCCACTCGTCTAGGGCCATGCCTGCTTTTACGTGCGGTGGCTCTTTACCGATAGGTAAGGTTTGTGTAGGTGCTGTCACGCTCATTTTATTGTTTCTCTTGTTAGTATGAATTTTTCTCAAATTTAATTGAGAAAATGTATATCAACAATTTTTTTGTGGAAAATTCAGATAAATTTGAGATCTTGGCGAATAAATTCAAATAAATTGGAGTTTTTAACGAATTTTGTGATCTGATCTAGTTGTTTGATTCATATTTAATTGAAAAAATAACGCTAATACGGAAGTTAAATTAGAAACTTCTTAATAAAAAATAAAATTTATGTGAGGATTTAAAAATGAAAAAATTGATTTCATCTGAACACGCGCCTGCTGCTATCGGACCTTATTCACATGGCACTAGCTATGGCGATTTGATTTTTACTTCTGGCCAATTACCCGTTGATAAGGCAACAGGAAAAGTAGTTGAAGGCGGCATCAGTGCACAAAGTCATCAATCTCTTACTAACTTGAAGTACGTTTTAGAGGCTGGTGGTGGCAGTATCGATACTGTTTTAAAAACAACGTGTTACCTATCGAATATTAATGACTTTGCCGAGTTTAACAAGGTCTACGCAGAGTTTTTCCAACAAGATTGTCCGGCACGCAGTTGCTTCGCAGTGAAAGATTTGCCTCTTGGCGTGTTAATTGAAGTCGAAGCGATTGCTCATAAAAAGTAATACGGAGAGCAGAGCATGAACCAGCAATGGACACAATATATCCAAATCATTAAGCAAGTCGTGAAACCTGCATTAGGATGTACAGAACCCATTGCTGCTGCGTACGCGGCAGCAGTTGCTAGAAAAGAGTTGGGCGCATCCGATATTGATGCGATAGAGGTGCGTGTTTCAGACAACCTATTTAAAAACTCGATGGGTGTTTTCGTACCCGGAACGGGCAAGATAGGCCTCAAAATTGCCGCCTCAGTTGGTGCATTAGCCGGTGACCCAACAGCAGAACTGGAAGTGTTGGCTCGGATTAATGAGCAGGATGTCGCTGCTGCGCAAAAATTGATAGATGAAGAGCGAGTAACCGTAGCGCGCATGGATACGCAAGAATTCATTTATTGCAACGTAACGCTCTCCTCTGGTGACGATGTTGTTTCGGTCACGATCAGTGGCGGTCACACCAACATTATCCAGATCATGCGCAATGGCGACGTGATTTTTGATGCTCCACCGCAGCAACGCGTTGCGACCGCTTCCGTTTGTGAAGGTGTGGATATTTCGATCAAACAAATCTATGAGTTTGCCACTCAAGCGCCTTTTGAAGAGATCAAATTCATTCTCCAAGCTGCAGAGCTTAATACCTTGCTTGCTCAAGAGGGTATCGACCGAGGTTACGGCCTAGAAATTGGACGCACGCTAAAAGGCAACATCGAGCAAGGCTTATTGGGCAATGACTTAATGAGTCGTATACAGATGATGACATCCGCGGCGTCTGATGCTCGCATGGGAGGGGCGACGTTGCCAGCCATGAGCAATTTCGGCAGTGGGAACCAAGGTATTGCCGCTACAATGCCAGTCGTAGTTGCGGCTGAAGCATTCCAAAACGACGAAGAACAGTTGGCACGCGCGTTGATCATGAGTCATTTAGGGGCTATTTACATCAAATCTTATTACCCACCGTTATCCGCTTTTTGTGGCAACACTGTTACCAGTGCGGCAGCTTCTATGGCGCTGGTGTATTTAGCTGGTGGTACATTTGAACAATCATGCTACGCCATTCAAAACGTCATCAGCGACAGTTCAGGTATGGTGTGCGATGGTGCGAAGTCCTCTTGTGCGATGAAAGTGTGTACTTCATCGACAACGGCGGTGCGCTCATATTTGATGGCGATGGGTAACCACAGTGTTAAGAATCAAGGTATAGTAGGCGAAGAAGTTGAGCAAACGATAAGAAATGTAGGCTCAATGGTTCGTTTCGGTATGCCGTATACTGACAAATCTATTATCGATATTATGTCGGCCTAACCTCCAGTTTTTGCTAAGGGAAGTAACATTGCTACTAAAGAAACTCACCAAGAGTGATCTCGATATTTTGAACTCTATGAAAAACGTCGTGGATGGCATTGCACGCATGTATGGTGAACACACTGAAGTGGTTCTCCACAGCTTAGATGCCGAAGCGCCGGAAATCATCAAAATCGCAAACGGGCACGTGACGGAACGCAGTGAAGGTGCCCCAATTACCAACTTAGCGAGAATGAAGTTAAGAGAGGGCAAGGACGTTTCTGATTCGTACCTGACGAAAACGTCGAACGGAAAGACCTTGCACTCCATTACGACCATTGTCAGAAATCCAAAAAACAAACCGATTGGTTTGCTGTGTATCAACGTGGATATGGATGCACCGATGCAGGCGTTTTTAAAGGCAATGCTGCCTCAGCAACACTCCGAGTGTTGTGTTGGTGGTGCTCGCTCACCAGAAACGTTTGCGCGTAATATCGATGAAACCATCATCAGCACGATAGAAACCGTACAAACAGAAGTGTGGGAAAATGAAGCCATTGCGCCTTCTAAACGTAACCGTGAACTGGTGACGCGACTGCACGGCTTGGGCATTTTTAAATACAAAGATGCTGTTTTAATGGTTGCAAACCATCTTGGCATTTCGCGCGATACCATCTACTTGTATTTGCGAGAGCTTGGTAACGACTAAACGGGGGCTCTGAATAGATTAAGTAAGTTGCTCTAGCTCAGTGATGTTGTCGAGCGCTTCTTGGTTGGTTTTGCCACACACAACCGGACACGGTTTAAAATCGTGACAAACGTTAGGGCGCTCAGGCTTACCAAACAGCTTACACAAATTTTCATCGTTGAGTTGTACGCAACGAACACCTGCTGGTTTGCCCTTGGGCATTCCAGGTATCGGTGAAGAGATACTTGGCGCAATACAGCAAGCTCCGCATCCTAGTCGACAATCCATAATGTAAACCTCTTAAAAATTGAGGGGCAATTATGGTCATTTTGACGTGGATTGGAAGAGTCGCTTAAGAAAAAATAAAAAGGAGCACTCAATAGAGTGCTCCTTTTGGCTTCTAAACCGTTGTGATCATCTCAAGAAGCGGTTGTAAACAAACAGCAGAATAAATGCGCCTAGCGTTGCGGTGATGATGCTACCGATATTTACGCCAGTTGCCCCGCCGAAACCCAGAATACCGCCAAGAAAGCCGCCGACAAACGCCCCAGCAATACCGAGTAGCATTGTCGCAATCCAGCCACCCCCATCTTTTCCTGGCATGAGCCATTTTGCGAGTGCACCGGCGATTAAGCCCAAAATAATCCAAGAAATAATACCCATGAAAACTCCTTAATGCCTTCTTGATCAATTGAGTAATGGAAACTCGTTTAAGGATAGAACAGTAAAGCGAAAGTAGTTGAATATCTCTACTGTTATGTGTGAATGATTCGAGATCTTCTCAAAACTTGAACTTTTGCGTCGAGAGGGGTATAAATCGCCCCCTAAATTCCCTTGGTGAGACCTGAAGTATGAGCACTCCATTTTGGCAAAGTAAATCGTTAGAACAGATGACAGAAGAGGAATGGGAATCTCTCTGTGATGGTTGTGGTAAATGTTGCCTGCATAAGCTAATGGACGAAGATACCGACGAAATCTATTACACCAATGTGGCCTGTAGCTGGCTAAATAGCAAAACGTGCTCTTGTAAGGATTACCCAAATCGTTTTACTTCGGGTGAAGAGTGCACCAAGCTGACGCGCGAAGACATTGACGATTTTACTTGGCTGCCGCATACGTGCGCTTACCGCCTGCTGGCTGAAAAACAGCCTTTACCAGAATGGCATCCGTTGATTACGGGCTCGAAATCTGCGATGCACGCGGCGGGCGAAAGTGTCCGCAATAAAGTGGTATACGAGATTGATGTAGTGGATTGGGAAGACCACATTCTGAATCACCCCAATCGCCCGTAGTTAAATGTACACAAGCCTTTCATCTAATAATGAAAGGCTTGTTTGTTATTGGGTTTCTCAACTTTGACGCCCAACTAACGAAATGCTGCTCAGTTTATTATTTAGTGTTGTAAACTTAGGTATATAATTTCAAGGCTTTACACTTCTATTCTTGGTCGTTTTGATCAGAACTGTTCCCTAAGAGGTAAACATGACGTTTCATTTCCCCCAGAAAATACGCCTGACATCTTGGGTGGCATTATTCGCGCTCATCCTCGGTATGATGGCCCCGATGGTCATCAATGCGAAAGATATTCAGGATACGCCAGAGCCCTCTGCTGCCGAAACTTCTATTGATAACTTGAATCGAGAAATTGTGGATTTATCCCAAGGTCTCTCGCAAGCGAGTGGTGATGAGCGCGACGCGCTTCAACTGCAGCTGTTCCAAAAAAATGAAGAGTTAAGAAGTCAGTTAGCATCAGCGATTGAACGTGAAACTATCCCTCGTGACAAATTGATCTCCTTGGTTAAAAAGCAGGAAAAATACTCCGAGGACGCCACGAACTATCTGTCGGAAAAAATAAAGAAAGTCGTTGAAGATTTAAATAAAGCCAAGGATGAAGAGAAACTTGCTCTTGTTAATGATTACCGAGAGTTACAGCATTACCTCGATGTCAGCTTCGATTCAAGTTGGCAAAACCTTGCTTGGCTGAAAGAGTTAGGGGCTCAAAATGAGCGCGCAGAAGCGGAACTAAAGGATAAAGTTGATAAACGTATGCGTTTGCTGTCTGCCTCAATTGAGTACTTGAGCCAGCAAAGTGAAATCATCGGCTCTCAACTTTCGTCAAGCCCTGAATCGGAAAAAGCGTCACTGCAGCTTAGTCAGCTTATTACTAAACAAAGACTGAATATTGCGACGGAAAGCCTACGCAATTTAATTTCGATTGGCGATAAAGTCGGTTTAGAAACGTCCGAATACAAACGCCAAATTTTCGAAGTGACAGGGAATATCACCCATGACTTGCTGAATACCAAAGTAGTGTGGTCAATACTGAGCCATTGGTCCAACTCTGCGCTAGACTGGTTTGCCGAAAATGCGCCGCAGCACATTTTCCAGTTGTTTGTATTTGCGCTGATTTTATTGATCGCTCGTGGGCTCGCGAAGTTAACGCGCAAAGTGGTCAGCAAGGCGGTTTCATCGAAAAACTTAAAGCTCTCACACTTGATGCAGGATTTCTTTATATCAATGTCCGGCAAATTCGTGTGGGTGATTGGTATCATGGTGGGCCTATCTCAGCTTGGATTGAACCTAGCACCGATCCTAACTGGTTTTGGTATTGCTGGTGTGATTATCGGCTTCGCTTTGCAAGACACCTTGTCCAACTTCGCGGCGGGTATGATGTTGCTTATTTACCGCCCATTTGATGTTGGTGACTTTGTGTATGCTGGTGGCGTGGATGGTAAGGTAAGCCATATGAGTTTGGTGAACACCACAATCCGTACGTTTGATAACCAAATTATTATTGTACCTAACAGTAAAATTTGGGGAGATGTCATTAAGAACGTCACACACGAGCGCATTCGCCGTGTGGATATGGTGTTTGGCATTGGCTATGCGGATGACTTGCTGAAAGCCGAGTCAGTGCTGTCTGATATCATTACTTCTCACCCTGCAGTACTTCGTACACCAGAGCCGATGATCAAAGTGCATACGTTAAACACATCATCTGTAGACTTTATTGTTCGTCCTTGGGTAAAAACTGATGATTATTGGGACGTGTATTGGGATGTGACAAAAGAAGTGAAACTGCGCTTTGACCGAGAAGGCATTTCGATTCCTTTCCCACAACAAGATGTGCATTTGCACATGGTAGAGAAGCAAGACGCGTAATCACAGCCACAACAGTACGAAAAGGCACTCTAGTAAAGAGTGCCTTTTTATTTGCATTAAGCGGTGTTTTTACAGTTCGTTAAAGAACGCCAATTTCGGTTCGCATTCTAACAAGTTGTCGATTTGGCTAATCAAAAGAGCAAAGTGTTCTGTTTTACCATGAAGATCGAACGCTTGTTGGTCTTTAAATTGCTCTTGAAAAACGAAGTGGCACGCATTGTCTTTATCTTGGAATAACTGATAACGAACACAACCTTCCTCATTGCGAGTGGGTTCAAGTACTCGGGTGAGCACTGCTTTCAGTTCTTGTTCTTTTCCCGGTTGTGCGTGAAAGGTAGCAGTCAAGTGAATCATGATGTTTACTCTTTTTGTTATAGGTAACGCCCTTGGCGTTGTAAGAACTCAATTTTGTAACCATCAGGATCAGTCACAAAAAAGAACGTTGCCAAATGCTTTTGTTGGTGATCAAAAGCTTTGATGTCACCCGCTTCAATACCGAGAGATTTAATGCGTTTGTGAGTTTGTTCGATGTCCTCTACGCTGACAGCAAGGTGACCGTAGCCTGAGCCGTGAGTGTAAGGCTCAGTTTGATCGTGATTGTGTGTTAGCTCTAATTCAAAGCCAGTTTCTTCGTTGGCTAGATAGGTCAGAGAAAAACCATCAAAGATGTATTGGTCTTTGATTTCTAGCTCAAGTACGTCGCGGTAAAATTGTAGAGAACGGTCCAGATCGCAGACTCGGATCATGGTGTGAATCATTTTTGTCATGGGTACTCCTTGATAGTCCGCATAGGTTAGCGAGTTCAAAAGGAGTCTGGGTAGTACTCTAGTACGACAAATTAGAACATGCTCAATGGCTTACAACTCTGTTGCATAGCTTATGAAGGTTATTGGTAGGTTGGTCAGCGGTTGGTTGTTATTAAGTGTTTAGTTGTGTCAGTGCTTGACGAATCGTCTCTTTAGGTTGGCGAGCGTAAGTGAGACAGGCGCAGCGGAGTAGGGAGGCAAAGTTGTTTACTTCACCATTGTATTCGAGCGCTTCTTGATAGACCGTACTAATAAACTTAGGAACAGTCATGTTTTGAGCGTTAGCAATTTCCTCAAGAATCGTCCAAAAGCTTGCTTCAAGTTTTACACTTGTGGCGTGACCATCAATACGGATAGAGCGGGTGATGAACTGATAGTTGTCTTGGGGCTGCTTAGCAAATATTTCGCACATTTTCTTCATTCATATAATCAAAGACCTATAATTATTGAGGTTTATTGTTTAAAACGTCAACTATTTTCATGCATAAAAAAACGCTCCCTTACGAGAGCGTTTGAACATCACGAGTCGTGAAGTAAGTGCAAGCCGATTATTTGATTTGTTGCTTTAAATACTCACCTAACTGAGAGTGGTGCATGATTTTTGATACCGGAAGGATAGTTTCTGCCGGCCCCCAAGCAAATACGTTGACTGGGGTATGCGTATGAGTACCCGTTCCCCATACTGTGTTTTGCTTTGTTGCATGCTCACGAGCTAGCAAGTTGCCACGGTCGTTGTAAGGAAAGAACGCATCAAAGTCATTGATTGTAGGAACGTTCTCTTCGCTTAAGTATTTGTGTCCAGCGAGTCGGTATGGATTTGGTTTACTTGCTAATACGCGTTCTGCTTGCTCAGGCGTAATCGAAAAAGCGCTATTTGCATTCACAATTTCTGCAAACTTCTCTGGTGTTTGAGCTTTCTTATCAAGCGCTTGGAATTCGCTGATCATACCGTAGTAGCTTTTCTTCTGGTTGTATAAACCATCGAGGATTTCGAACTGACCAAAGTTGAAGTTTGGCGCGTAATCTTGATTTTTGAATGCTTCGCCATCGCGTTTTTGCGGTTTAGGCAAGTTTGCTGATGAGTAACTAAAGCCGAAAGAACCGGTCTCGTGGTCAGCGGTAACAATGATCAGTGTGTCATCACGGCCTTTTGCCCACTCATAAACCGAGTCTACCGCTTCGTCGAACTTGATCATTTCATGCAGCATCGTACCCGCATCGTTACTGTGGCCAGCCCAGTCAATTTGACCGCCTTCAACCATCAAGAAAAAGCCGTCTTTGTCTTTTGAAAGGATGTCGATTGCTTTGGTGGTCATTTCTTCCAGTGATGGCTGCGTACGTTTTGGATCGTTTTTGTTTTGGCTGTAGGCAATACCATCGTTCATGCCCGAGTAAGCAAAAAGTCCAAGTAATTTGTCACCTTTAGCTTGTGTGAGCATATCGCGGCTGAAAGCCAGGTTGTAACCTTGGTCTTGCGCCTCAGTCAGCAAGTTGCGCTCATCTTTACGTTTCGACTTTAGGTAGACATTACCTTCAGTGAGCTTTTCAAGTTGCTCGTATGTCTCTCCCTTGTCGTTTGTCGACTTTGGAATCCAATGACGAAGTCCGCCAGACATCATCACGTCTACGCCAGTTTCTAGCATGTCCGCCGCAATACTGTTTTCTAGAGAACGGTGTGGTTGATGAGCGGCAAATGCGGCTGGCGTTGCATGAGTCATACGTGTATCAGAGACGAGACCCGTAGCCTTACCTTTGCTTTTGGCTTTTTCCAAAATGGTTTCAACGTGGTTGCCTTGGCTATCAATGCCAATGACTTCAGAAGCGGTAGGTATTCCTGTTGCTAGCATCGTTGCGGAGCACGCAGAGTCGACGACAATCGCGTCTTCTGGATTGGTCAGTGATGATCCAATCACACCTTCTTGAGCGAGTTTATACAAAGCGGTAGTTTCGCCTTTGTAAATCGAGTTAGGTGCGTGTTTGGCGTAAGTCTCTAGTAGACCAACTTGTTGAGGCCCCATGCCATCGCCGATCATCAAAATAACGTTTTTGATTTCGGCCGAGAGTGCATTAAAAGAGAGGATTGATGCTGCCACTGCGGTAACGATTGGAGATACTAAGCGCTTCATTATATTTTCCTTGTTTATTGAAAGCGCTGGCATTAAAACAATGATTTATGACGATTTTGTGTCGGTAATAAAAGTTTAACTAAATTGTCGTCTTTGCTTGGGTTTGTAGAAAAAGTGAATCAGCCTCTAACGTTTGTGAATTTAGAAAGAAGAAAGCCCACAAACGTGGGCTTGGATTACGCTTAGGAGTTGAAAGCATGGACTAAAGTTATCCATTCAGTGCCTTCACAAGAAACCTAGTTTAGGGAGCAATAAACGAGTATGCGTTCTAAGGTCATAAGAGCGGTCGAATTGAGGAGTATATAACCTACGTTTACGACATATCGTTCTTTGACGTATCAAATTATGGGCTGCAGTTAGTGATTTATTCAAATAGGATTTATTGTCGTAACGATTATTAGACCAACGCTAATATGATGCCACCGACAGTGAGGGCCGCAGAAAGGTATTGACCCGCAGAGTATGAGCCGTCTTCTTCTTCCTCGATTTTGTCAGGGTGATCCATGCCAAGTGCGCCATGTGTAAAGGACTCCACTTTTTCACCAACAGATTTATCTTCTGCTTCTACTCTCTTACTGTCGTGTTCGATTTGCTGCAGAGCGGCGAGGAGCGCTTTGCCCTCCGTAGACAGTGTCACCTTATTGTGTTCGACTTTTAGCGGCGAAGCGTTGCCTTCCTCTTGTGCAATACTTGTTTGCTTAGAGGCGACAGATTGTTTGGCATAGCTATTAACAGAAGTGCTTCCTACTGGATTCATCGAATACTCCTTGGAACATCGACACTCGTTCACTGAGTGCGGGTAAAAAGCAGTTATATTACTATCGGCGGCAAATTCTATTTCTGAAGCTATTTGGATAAAAACAGGTCTGCTTTTGCCGCTTCTGGTTTCTATTCGTGATCATTAGCAAAAAATAGACCAGCAGGAAGCAGACCGTTGTCACTCTATGAACTCGGAGCAGTGTGATGATGCAACGCAACGACAAGGTAGTAACTTAAATTGGAGACCAGCTACTTACATTGAAGATCGCTATTGCGCTTAGTGAGGTGTTGATATGCCGCCATGCGGTGAGCATCTTGTACATACCGTACTGGTGGTGCAAGAACCTCTAACTGATAATCAGTATGATCAGCAAGCACATTATCTGTTGGGCTAATTACAACTACTTTTAAGCTCGGATTGCGGCTTAAGATGGATGCAGCCGTACCTAACCCTTGCTCGGTATGAAACTTGCCCGCGACATGAACAACCTGAGCTCCTGGTGTGGCGGTTAGGTAGTTAACAATAGACTCTGCCATGGTTTCATCCCAAGTTATTTGAGCTGCAAACTGTTTCTCGGTTTGTTCTGGTTTCCCATGATGCATGGATGCCATAAACTTCTCTTTGTATGGACTACTGGCCGTGTTGATGGATTCTGCAATAAACGCTCGCTGCTCATCATCGAGCTTGTTAACGTAGTCTATCCCCTGACGACCAATACATCGGACAATGCCCTTTGGTGCATTCGCAGCAATCACCGGGAGATTTTTCTGCTTAGCAAACTCAACGAGAGGGCGATAGTCGCTCTCATAATTGGGCCAAGCATTGGCTTGTTTCATCAAGTACTGTTCACCGATTTCCCCACGCAGGTAAGCGTCAACAACAGGTTGTTTGTCGCGGGTAAATTGTTCCATTGATAACGCGAGTGGGCGGTCATAAGATGAAAGTTGTTTGAGCATATCGGTTTGAAAGCGATGAACGCCGGCATGTGTGTGCCATTCACCAATAAGAATGACATCTGCTTGTTGCAGCTCTTTTGGTAGTTCGCTTAGAGCGATGTGCTCGCCAGAAGGAGTGTAAAGTTGGTAGTCGTAAAAAGTAGTGACTTCCGCAGAGGTAGGGTGAGAGTTGGTTGATGGAACAGAAGAACAACCAGTAAGTAAGCCAGCAAAGAGCAAGCTTAAAATAGAAAAGCGCATTGAAAAGCCTCCAAAAATGTCCGGATGATATTAATGGAGGCTGAACAATGAATCAATATAAATGATAACTATTTGCGTTTATTGTCTGCCACTATTATTACTGAGTGGACTTTTTGCGATATACGCGTAGCATAAAATCAGCCTCACATTGATAGAGTGTAGTGGACTTCAATTCTTCACGAAGTGCATCGGTTGCTTTCCATGCGAATGGCGTCATTTGCAATAAATCGAATGCGGCCCCGTCCTTCAAATTCATAACATAGTTAAGATGTTGTTGATGCTCTAATTCATATCCTTCAATATGTTCTGGCTCTTCACTGTGAAGACGAACATCTTGATAAATGCGTTCACGTAGTTGGTATAAGTGACGGCTTGCAGGTGTCACCGTGATGACCACACCGTTCTCTTTTACAACGCGCTGAAGCTCTTCTGCCTTGCAAGGGGCATAAATGCGCAAAATAGCATCTAAGGATTCATTCGCGAAAGGAAGCCGATGGCTAGAAGCGACGCTAAAGTGACACTGTGTGTAGCGCTTCGCCGCATAACGAATCGCAACTTTTGAAATGTCCAGTCCATATATCGTCGCATCGTCCGTTTGCGTTTGTATCGTTTTCTGCACTTGATCCGTGTAGTAACCCTCGCCGCAACCAATATCTAATAATTGATGATCGGTTCCCTCTGTGTATTTCGCACACAGCTGCGCAACCTCTTGGCGCATTGGGTTGTAGTAATTCCCCTCAAGGAATCGACGACGAGCTTGCATCATCTCTTTATTGTCACCAGGATCTTTAGAACGTTTGTGGTGCGCTGGCATCAAGTTAACGTAGCCTTCTTTTGCTAAGTCAAACTGATGATTGTTTTCGCACTTAAACGTTTTTTCATTTAACGCTAGAGCTTGGTGGCATAAAGGGCATTGATAGTTCATGACGATCTCGAACAGAAAGTAGGGCGGCAAATTCTATCAAAAAGCGTGGTCTCAAGTGAAACAAAAAGAGCCGATGGAATCGGCTCTTATTAAGTATTAGTGGAAGAAGTCGACTTGCTCTTTCAAGTTCCGAGCTTGTTGTTGCAGTTCAATGGCACTTTGCGAGGTTTTCGCGCTGGTGTCGCGGCTTTCTCGGTTTAGCTCACTGATAGAATGGGCATTTGCAGCAATTTCTTGGGATACTTGCGCTTGCTCTTCTGAGGTCGCAGCAATGGCGTCGGCTTGAGACGCTATCGACTGGACTTGTACTGCGATGGCTTCTAATGCTGTACCCGCGTCTTGTGCTTTGTCTAAGACCTGGTTGGCACTGCGTTGGCTGTCAGTCATCATATTAACTGCATTATGAGTAGAGCCTTTTAGCTTCTCAATAATTTCAACTACATCCTGAACTGAGCTTTGTGTACGGTGCGCAAGTGTGCGCACTTCATCTGCTACAACTGCGAAGCCACGACCTTGCTCACCTGCTCGTGCGGCTTCAATGGCTGCATTCAACGCAAGTAGGTTGGTTTGCTCTGCAATCTCATCAATCATCTTCGTGACGGTTTGAATACTCTCACTATCGCGATTGACTTGCTCGATAGCCGCTGCTGATTGATCCAACTGATCGTTAAGTTGAGCAACATCGATACATACGCCTTCTACAATCGCGAGACCAGATTGACTATCGGTATTCGCTGAGCGTACGTTTTCCGCAATGCTTTCTACTTGCTGCGCCACCGATTGAGCAGAAGAGGCCATCTCTTCGATTGCTGTTACCACTTGTTCTACTTCTTCTTGTTGGCGGTCAGCTTGGGTTAAATTGCTATGGGCATCATTGGCAACGCTGTTGGAGTTGCTCTCTACTAAGTCGCTTGTGGAACGGATCTTACCAACAAGTTCATTGAGTTGACTTGCCATACTGGCGACACCCGTATTCAGGTTCGTAATTTCATTTTTTGATGCCTTACGAGACGATGGGACGTTCAAGCTGACCTCGCCGCCCGCCAAGCGAGTCATATAGGAGTTTAGAACGGTCAGAGGTTTTAAGCTGCGATTCAAGAAAAGTGTCAGTACAACAAAAGTAATGATTGCCGCTACCGAAGAAATGATGGCGATAAGTTTGAGTAGTGTATCACTGCCTTTGGTCACTTCTTTGATGAACGTACCACCCAGTAGTTTCCAGTTCCAGCCTGGTACTTCGGTAAACACTAAGTACTTTTCGCCGACTGTTGAGCCGAATTGGTAAGGGTAGAGAATTAATCCGCTCTTTTGTTCAAAAATTTTATGGAAAGGCTTATTACCCTCGTAGTCACGAACTTCTGTGATTGAAGGGTCGGTTGCACTTTTGGTCGGATGGAGTAGGTACTTACCAAGATTGTTGTAGTCGTTGTCGACAATGATGGTATAGCCAGTATCGCCCCATTTAATCTCCTCTAGCGCATCGAATAGCGTTTGTGTTGCTTGATCTACGGGCAAACCAATAAACGATAACCCTGCAACTTTTCCTGTAGCATCTTTAATTGGAGAGTAATAGGTAATGTAGCGTTCGCCGTACAACTTTATTTGAGCGTAATATGGCTGACCAGCTTTTAGTTGCTGATAACCTGGGTGGTCGAGACCTAGTGTGGTTCCCACTGCTCGTTGACCTTGTGGATCTTTTAGTGAGGTAGATACACGGATAAAGTCATCTCCCAAAGGCGCGAATAAAGTCGCGATAGCACCGGTATCACGTGTGAAGCTATCGACCAGCTTTGTGTCGTTAATTAAGCTTTCACTGTATTGAGTGATGTTTGGTATTTCATGCCCCATGAAATCAACCGTATAGTTTTCGACATAAACACCGGCAAGGTAGCCATTACGAAAAGTGGACTCGAGCACTTTAGCGGTATGCAGATAAGCATCGAATTGGCCAGCAATGGTTTTAGCCATCGACTCTACTTTAGATTGGTGCTCTTTAAGGGTGCTTTCCAATAGAACATCGGAAGCGTTACGGTAAACAAGCGCAGCAATACTGCTGAAAGCAATGAATAGACACAAAGTGATAACCAGCTTTAACTGGAATCCGACACTTTGATTTCGGTATCTCTCTAACATAGATCAGTTCCTGATATTTTTATTATTTATGAGTTTTGTATCGGCATGCTATCGGTTTATATGATCGAATTTTTTGATATTTATTAATGAAATAGTCAAAAGTGACTGATAACCAATAAGTTAGTTGAGAGAGGACCATCTAGGTGGGGCTTTTATTACAAAAAAGGTCGGGTATTCCCGACCTTTGATCTGGTTATAACTACTGCACTGAAATTACAGTGACAAGTTCATGAGTCTCACCTGGCTGGAGCGTTTTACCTTGCTCGATACTTGGAGCGTGAACAGTAGATTCAACACACAGCATGGTTTGGTAACCATCGTCAGCCATATCAGCCATACCTTGTGCACCTTCTGCCCAAGGGTTCCAAAGTACCGCGGAGTTATGACCATGGTTTTCCACGCTTAATGTACGATTCAGTTCCGGATCTTTTACCAAAATTTTCGCTTCTGGTTGCGTGTAAACGCGATCAATGGTGTCTGTGAGTTGCAGAACATCACCACCTTGGCATACCGCATCAGCTTTCAAGCTATCAATGTACTCGGCACCCATGCCTGTCGTTTGTGCTTGCTTAATGTCTCCAACGTTTAGGTAAGTATGTAACGCGCCAGAGAAGGTCCAAGCTTCGTCATCGATGTTCATGACTTTGAGTGTCACTTTTAGCTCATCGCCAACTTCAACCACCAAACGAGCGTCAAACATATGTGGCCAAATATCGTGGATTTCTTCTGTCGGGAACAGAGCAAGTTCAACAATCACGCCGTTATCGTTCTCGCGATGTTCAACCAGCTCCCATTCAGCAGTACGTGCGAAACCATGAGCCGGTGCTGCAATACGCCCAAACCATGGCCAGCAAACGGGAATGCCGCCTCGCAGAGCTTTTTTCCCGTCGAAAATTGCCTTCTCGCTCATCCAAATCAAATCTTCATGACCAGCAGGAGTGAACGAAACAACGTGACCACCATGTAAGGAGATGCCTGCTGTCGCTTTCTCATGAATAACACGTACTACTTTGACCTGATCAATTTCAACGACAGTAACGTTATCAGATAACACGGTTAGAGCTGGGAGAGTTTTTAAATCCATGTGCTGTTTCCTATCATTGGGGAAAGTAGGGTTTCGACATCCGTCGCAAATACAATGCAACAGCGCCGAGGTATTCTCTCAAATTCCAGATACAAAAAAGGCGACTCTAGAGCCGCCTTTTCTTTAACGAAGTTATTCGCTAATTGCTAACTATCTAATTACTTAGAGATGTGAGCGATTAGGTCTAGAACTTTGTTTGAGTAACCGATTTCGTTGTCGTACCAAGATACAACTTTAACGAAGTTATCAGTTAGAGCGATACCAGCTTTAGCATCGAATACAGAAGTTTGAACTTCACCGATGAAGTCTTGAGATACTACTGCATCTTCAGTGTAACCTAGAACACCTTTTAGCTCGCCTTCAGAAGCTTCTTTCATTGCTGCACAGATAGCTTCGTAAGATGCGCCTTCTTTTAGGTTAACTGTTAGGTCAACTACAGAAACGTTAGCTGTTGGTACGCGGAAAGCCATACCAGTT
This sequence comes from Vibrio sp. JCM 18905, assembly GCF_055393305.1. Lineage (NCBI taxonomy): Bacteria > Pseudomonadati > Pseudomonadota > Gammaproteobacteria > Vibrionales > Vibrionaceae > Vibrio > Vibrio sp. JCM 18905. The sequence goes on from NZ_AP043880.1 coordinate 1,134,072, forward strand.
AGTTTGCCGTTTAGTTCTGGAAGAACAACGCCTACAGCTTTAGCAGCACCAGTTGAAGATGGGATGATGTTTTGAGAAGCACCACGACCACCGCGCCAGTCTTTAGCAGAAGGACCGTCTACAGTTTTTTGAGTTGCTGTAGTAGCGTGAACTGTAGTCATAAGACCAGATTCGATACCGAACTTGTCGTTAAGAACTTTAGCGATAGGCGCTAGACAGTTAGTAGTACAAGAAGCGTTAGAAACGATGTCTTGACCAGCGTAAGTAGCGTGGTTAACGCCCATTACGAACATTGGAGTAGCGTCTTTTGAAGGACCAGTTAGAACAACTTTCTTCGCGCCAGCTTCGATGTGCTTACGTGCAGTCTCGTCAGTTAGGAAAAGACCAGTTGCTTCTGCAACAACGTCAACACCGATTTCGTCCCACTTAAGGTCCGCTGGGTTGCGCTCTGCAGTAACACGTACAGTTTTACCGTTAACGATTAGGTTACCGCCTTCAACTTCAACAGTACCGTTGAAACGGCCGTGAGTTGAGTCGTACTTAAGCATGTATGCCATGTAATCTACGTCGATAAGGTCGTTGATACCTACAACTTCGATGTCAGCACGCTCTTGCGCTGCACGGAATACGAAACGACCGATACGGCCAAAACCGTTAATACCTACTTTGATAGTCATTATAGTTGCTCCACAACTTAATTTCTGATTAAAGATAACTGGTAGTAAAATTACAGAATCCAGTAAACATCTGCAAGTGATAATCGGACTTAACTTGTTTAAAGTCAAAAAAAAGCGACGCTTTTTTTAACAATTCTTCGCAAATGTTCGTTTTTTAAACTTTTAACTGATTCTTCTGTAGTCCAGTTGGCGTAATATAACTGGTGAGATAAGTGCTCTTATCAAATTAATTACGCATGGTGTCCTGGTGAGAAAGTATGTGCTACAACTGTTAAGAGAAGCAAGTTTTTTGCTAAAAAAGTCAATACCAAAAACAGTAAAGAAGGAGCAGAAAGTCGTGGAACAAAACGGGAAAAAAGTGGCGAAGTCAGATGAGCAGTGGCGTGAGCAACTTTCTGAAGAAGAGTTTCGTGTCTGCCGAGAGCAAGGTACAGAACCGCCTTTCAGCGGTAAACTACTGCATAATAAAGAGACGGGTGTTTATGCTTGTACCTGTTGCAATGCCCCTCTCTTTGTCTCTGATAACAAGTATGACTCTGGCTGTGGTTGGCCAAGTTTTGATGCGCCCATCAATGATCAAGCGGTGCGCTATTTAGAAGATCTGAGTCACGGAATGGTACGTACAGAGATTCGTTGTGCCACATGTGATAGCCATCTAGGGCACGTTTTTGAAGATGGCCCACAGACCACGGGTGAGCGTTTTTGTGTTAATTCAGTGTCGTTAATTTTCAACAAATCAGAACAATAACGACAAAATTGTGCTCGATAGTGTTTTATCCTTTCAATACGATTTGTTGTAAGTAGAAAACAGAGTGTAGTTTGACCCAAAGAAAAACTCCCGCCAATTGCGGGAGTTTTTTCGTTTATATCTCTTTGGGTATCATTGCTGGAGAGTAGTTCCCTCTCTCTATGGCTTTTGCCACCGATTCAGCTAATTCATCTAGCTGCTGATATTGCTCTGCATGACTAAAATTAAACATACGCTTGAGCTGCTTTTCATCAGCAAGCGGGACGTCGAATCTTTTTGCAACCATTGCCCACAGATACGCGCGCTCTTTTTCTCCAAGCCCTTGATGAATGCTTGCCATTGATTTGAGAATGATTGGATTAAGGTTGTCTTCATCTGATAAAGACAACGCTTTATTCAGCAGTATTAACGTTTTCTTGGCATCTCGATTAGTATAGAAAGTAGCTAATGCATATTGCATCTCAGCAGTATTTAACTTGGGTGAGCCTTCCATTTGTAAAAATGCGCGACGAGCTTGGATGTCACCCGTTTGAGACCACAAAAAATACAAAGTTGCGGGGTCTTCTGAGCCTTTTAACTCGTTTACGATGCGTTCTAGCTCATCAATACTGTGTACCAAAGCGTTAAAACGCTGTCTCTTGAGAGCACTTTGATCAATAGGTGTGATCTGAGAGGCGAGTTCTAAGCATTTCCTATATTCAGCGACCAGACCGTATTCGATAATTTGACTGGCTTCTGATGGATGTTTCAGTTGCTCAAACCGATGCCATACTAAGTTTGTTCTGGGAACTCGACATTGCCCGTCATCCATATTGAGCTGTTCGCAGCGCAGCTCTGGTGTTTTTTGGCACAACTCTTCGGTTGTCACGTTACCTTCGAAACAGCCCGTTAGTGCGAGACTTGTGAGGCCGAGAAGTAACCAGTGTGTTCTTTTCATGGCTTTGCTTGTGATCCGTTACACCAATTCATTTTCGTATTCTTGACTCAGTTTCTTAACCCGTTATGTTCTGTAAATAGAATGTAATAAGAAGGTACATTATGGACGCAGAACAACTATTACAAGCGATGACTCCAGAAGTTTATGATCGCTTAGTCTATGCAGTAGAAACGGGAAGATGGCCTGAGGGTACAACACTTTCTAAAGAGCAGCGAGATTCGTGTATGCAAGCTGTGATGTTGTATCAATCAAAACATAATACTGATGCGCAGCACATGACGGTTGCGGCAGGTGGTGAAATCAGCTTTAAATCGAAGCAAGAACTTAAAAAACAATTTAGCGGAGAAGAGAGCGACATTGTTCGTGTCAATCCGAACATTGATTAAGCGAACCTTTGATTTTTACAGGGTGTCGTTTACCGCTACTACTTTGACTTTAAAAGAAAAAAGCCCAATCTCTATTGGGCTTTTTAGATCGTAGTAAGCTTGAATTTACAGGCTCATCTCACCACGCAGTACTTGCTGCATTCTCTCTTTCACTTCTTCGTAAGAAAGGTTTTGGCTTAGAAGGTAATGCAGTTTTGCTAGTGCCGCTTCTGGCGTCATGTCAAAGCCGCTGATAACTCCAGAGTCTGCCAGTGCACAACCCGTGGCGTAGCCGCCCATATTCACCTTACCTGCCAAACATTGAGTTAGGTTCACGACAATAACGCCGCGCTCAGAGGCTTCTTTTAGGTGGCCCAGTAGCTCAGGGTTTTGAGGCGCGTTGCCCACACCAAAAGTCAGAAGAATCATCGCATTCACGGGCTGACGAAGCGTGTTTCGGATAACTTCGTGTGAAATGCCTGGGTACATGGTGATCACACCGATTGGTTGTGGTGTGATGTTGTGAACCTTAAATTCACCTTCTGGTTGTGCACCAACGGTTACGCTGTTGCTTACTTGAATATTGATCCCGGCTTCCAGTAGTGGAGGAAGGTTTGGTGAAGTAAAGGCATTAAAACCGTCCGCATGAGATTTTGTGCTGCGGTTACCACGCATCAACTGATTATTGAAGAACAAAGTAACTTCGTTGATCGGGTAGTTTGCGGCAATATGCAGAGCATTCAATAGGTTTGCTTGACCGTCAGAACGCAGCTCTGCAAGAGGGATCTGTGAACCCGTAACAATCACTGGCTTGCCAAGGTTTTCAAGCATGAAAGACAATGCAGATGCTGTGTATGCCATGGTGTCAGTACCATGTAGGATGACGAAACCATCGTATTTGTCATAGTTGTCACGAATATCATCCGCAATCTGCTGCCAGTCGGCAGGCGTCATATCTGATGAGTCAATCAGAGGATCGTATTCGTGGATAGTGTAATCCGGCATTTCAGGACGGTGAAACTCTGGCATGCTTGCTAGTTGCTTTTCCATAAAGCCAGCAACAGGCACATAGCCGTGATCCGATTTTTGCATTCCGATGGTGCCACCGGTGTAAGCGATGTAGATGTGTTTTCTAGTCATCGTTTTTTCTTTCATGTAGGGGAACAGAGGCGGGGATTATATACCTAAATAACCTTGAGATGCGAGGCTATGCGCACAGCATCAGAAAGTCATCTGAGGAGATGTTGAGCGTAATAAAAAGGGCACCTCAAGTAGAGGTACCCTTTGTAATATTAATGAAAAAGCTACTGCACTTGGCAGTTCAAACAAAATGCGTATTGACCTTTAGGATCGTTAAAGCTTTGTAGCAAGCTTGCGTCTTGTTCAAACTGTTGAGCTACGGGGTGAAGACTTTTTGGTAGCAAGCTGGTTGCATCAATACCTAGAGAGACTTTCACCTGTTTCATGAACTCTTGTAAAAATAGTTCAGTAGGAGAAAGCGGTTCTTCTACCCAGTAAATGCCGTAATCAGTCACATTCGCCAGTTTCGCCGCTAGTTCTACGGCATCATCAAAGTCACCCATTTGGTCAACAAGACCAAAGGATAGGGCGTCTTGTCCAGTCCAAACTCGACCTTGAGCGACGTTGTCGACTTCCTCTAGAGACATATCGCGATTCTCGCCAACCAAAGAAATAAAGCGCTTATAACCGTGCTCGATACCTAATTGGAATACTTGAGACGCGCCGTCAGAAAGGCCAGTGGTAATACCGTCACCAGAGAACGGCGATGTGCCAACGCCATCAGTATTAATGCCTAACTTACTAAAGCCTTTTTCAAACGTGGTGATGACGCTAAAGATACCAATGGAGCCCGTCAGGGTTGTTGGCTGAGCAACGATCTTGTCTGCGCTCATTGAAATCCAATAACCACCAGAGGCAGCCAAACTCGACATGGATACAACAACTGGCTTGCCTGCTTGTTTTAGTGCTTCTACTTCGTTGCGAATCACCTCAGAGGCAAAGGCACTACCCCCAGGGCTATCTACTCGCAACACGACCGCTTTCACCTTTTCATCATTGCGTGCTTGACGCAACAAGCTTGCGACGGTGTCACCTCCGACAGTACCACGAGGTTGTTGACCATCCATAATCGCGCCACTTGCTAGAACAACGGCGATATCGTGCTGAGGTAGTGTGTAATCAGGGCGAATCGTGGCGAGGTAGTCGTAGTAACCAATCGCGTTGTAGCTGTCTTTGCCGTCACTACCAAACTGTTTGGCAAATAGAGTGCGAATGTCTTGGCGTGTCGCGAGTTCATCAACCAAGCCCAGTTTAACCGCGAGCTGAGCAAGATCACCATCCACTGACTTCATTTCTTCAATCAGCTCATCCATGGTTGGGTTAAGCACTTTCGCATCAATATTTCGGTTTGTGGTTACATCATCAACAAAAGCACTCCACAATTGAGTAACCCAGCGTGTTGCTGACTCTTTCGCAGCATCGGACATGTCATCACGAATAAACGGTTCGATAGCGGATTTATAAGTACCTACGCGAAAAACATGAGTAGAAACATCAAGCTTTTCCAATAACGTTTTGTAGTACATTGAATAGGCACTGTAACCTTTAATCAATACGCCGCCATCAGGTGCCAGGTAAACTTTATCAGCGTAACTTGCCAAGTAATATTGGCTTTGGTTGTAGAAATCACCTACGGCGTAAACTGGTTTGCCTGACGCTTTAAATTCGTTCAACGCTTTCGCGATGTAACGTAATTTCGTGAGATTTGTTTCTGGCATGTCTCGCAGTGCTAGCACTAATCCAGACACTTTAGGATCGTCTTTCGCGTAGCGAATAGTATCAACGATATCGAAAAGGACGTTTTCTTTCGGTAACTCATTGCCCAAAAGGGAACCAGCAAAAGAGTCCATTGGATTTACATAGCGTCTTTGTTCGACAATCGGACCTGAAAGATTCATCACCAATGCCGACTCTTTTTCGACGACGGGTTGACCGTCTCCGGTATAAGTAAAAGCAAAGTAGAAAACGGCAATCATCAGCAAGAAGATCAGGTTTGCCAGTGCGAGTCTGATAAAGGTGATGCTCTTCCATATCCCTTTAAATATCAAACCAATAAATTTGAAGAGTTTTTTCATCTTGTCTCCATAACGAGATAGTTACGCCGAGTCTAACAAAGTATGGGTTCTTATCTCTAAGATCTCAAAAGATAACATTTTTTTAGCTTATCACGACCACTCAACAATTGGCATATTTTCACGCGAGATTGATCGGTGTTACAAAAATGTAAACGCTTGTTTGATTTTTTGGTTGAGCGGGCTTAATCTGGTCAGACCATGATAATAACAATGGATGTTAAGTGATGTCTGCCATGTACCCAAACCTATTAAAGCCACTGGATCTCGGTTTTACACAATTACGAAACCGAGTCCTGATGGGATCAATGCACACGGGCTTAGAAGAGCACAAAGAAGGATTACAGAAGCTCGCGGCTTTCTATGAAGAACGCGTGAAAGGCGGTGTTGGACTGATTGTAACCGGAGGTTTTTCTCCGAACTTACGCGGTCGTTTGCACCCATTGAGTGCTGAGTTCAGCAAGCCAAAGCATGCCAAGGCCCACAAAGTTGTGACAGAAGCGGTGCACAAGCACGGTGGCAAAATTGCCCTACAAATTCTTCATGCTGGGCGTTATGCCATGCATCCATTCTCGCAAAGTGCGTCTGGCATTAAAGCGCCAATTGCAAAGTTTGCTCCGAGTGAAATGAGCGACCGCCAGATTAAGAAAACCATTGATGCCTTTGCGAACAGCGCTGAGTTAGCCCAGCTTGCTGGTTATGATGGCGTCGAGTTAATGGGCTCGGAAGGTTACCTGATAAACCAATTCTTATGTAAGCGCACGAACATGCGTTACGACGAATGGGGTGGCAGTTACAAAAAACGTATGCGTTTTCCGCTAGAAATTGTCAAAGCGGTTCGTAAGGCGGTGGGCGACAAGTTCATCATCATTTTCCGTCTCTCTATGCTGGATCTTGTCGAGCAGGGCAGCACATTTGAAGACGTTATCGAATTGGCGAAAGCGCTTGAAGAGGCTGGCGTCACGATTATTAACACTGGCATTGGTTGGCATGAGGCTCGAATTCCGACCATTGCGACTCAAGTACCACGCGGTGCGTTTACGTGGGTTACGGAAAAAGTTAAACCTCACGTTTCGGTTCCTATCATCACTTGTAACCGAATAAATACGCCAGACGAAGCAGAACGTATTCTATCTTCTGGGCATGCCGATATGGTTTCGATGGCGCGCCCATTCTTGGCTGATCCTTACTTTGTTGCTAAAGCCGAACAGGAAAAAGCGCAGCTTATCAATACGTGTATTGGTTGTAATCAGGCGTGTCTAGATAACGTGTTTAAAGGTAAGCGCGCCAGTTGCTTAGTGAATCCACTTGCGTGCTATGAAACCGAAATTGTTGTTGAACCAGCCTTTAAGAAGAAAAACATTGCCGTTGTCGGAGCAGGTCCGGCGGGCTTGGCTTGTGCGACTACACTGGCTGAACGTGGCCATAAGGTTGATTTGTTCGAAAAGAACGACCGCATCGGCGGTCAGTTCCGTCTTGCGATGCAGATCCCTGGTAAGGAGGAGTTTCGAGAGACGATACGATATTTCGCTAACCGTATTGATGAAACAGGCGTGAATCTGCACTTATCGACGGAAGCGAACTATGACTTACTCACAGAATACGATGAGATAGTGATGGCATCGGGTGTCGAGCCACGTAAAGTCAATATTGATGGAATTGAGAACCCAGAAAAAGTCGTCGACTATCAAACACTCATTCGAGACAAAACGCCAGTCGGTGAGAAAGTGGCTATCGTTGGTGCTGGTGGTATTGGCGTAGATGTCGCGACCATGCTCACAGAGCCAGTTGGACAAACGTTGGATGACTGGTTGCATGAATGGGGAATCGACAAAGAGATGTCTCAACCGGGTGGTTTATACCCTTACCCTGATGCGGTCAGCGATAAAGAAGTCTGGGTGCTTCAGCGTCGTAAAGGTCGCGTAGGTAAAGGTCCGGGTAAAACGACAGGTTGGATCCATAAACGTACCCTTGAAAAAAGGGGCGTACATTTAGTCGGTGGCGTGTCTTACGATAAAATTGATGATCAAGGTTTGCACATTCATGTAGATGGAAAAGAACAATTATTGAACGCGGACAAAGTCGTCATTTGTGCGGGGCAAGAGTCTGTTCGTCCATTTGAAGATAAATGGTCTGAACTCGGAGAGAAGATTCATATCATTGGCGGAGCTGACCATGCGGGTGAACTTGATGCTGTGCGTGCGATTCGTCAAGGTGTTAAATTGGCGGTAAAACTCTAGCTTTTTAATGTGTGTTTACCATGAAAGCTGCGCTTTGAGCGCAGCTTTTTTTTGTATAGAACTAGTCACTGATATCTGGCAGTTGTTTGGCCATTACTACGCCAGAAAGAGTAATAAAAGAGAACACTAACACCACAGCTGAAAGGCTCAAAAAGTTCGACATAACACCAAGAGAGCTCATTAGAAGCAGCATTATCCCAACCACTGTGTTACTCACGGCTACATAGCTCGTCCGTTTGTCACCTTCTGCGATATCAACTAAGTAGGTTTTTCGTCCGACTCGTATTCCGTCGTGGGCAATGCACACACAAAAGTAGAGCAGAGGAATCACGAATAAAAAGCTTGTGCTGGCGATTATCCAAGTATCGTAAACAAATAAAACAACGCCAAGTAGCGCGCTCATCGTTGCGCCGATGACCATCACACTGCGGCTAGAGCGATCGGACATTCTTCCCCAGAAAGGACCTGACACAAAGGAGGCCAAGCCACTCGCAAACATAAAGAGAGCTAGAACCCAGAGCTGTCCACCCAGAGATTGCTGTGCCAGCACAACGTAGTACGGTGCACTCAGCGCAGAACATAAAAATAGTGTTCGCGTGATAACGAATCGACGAAAGGTCACGTCTGTTTTAAGTAACGCGAGTTGTTTAAATGCCTCAAGGACGCCATTTCGACCACCGTCTACCTCACCGGCATACTCATTAATTCGTGCATAAACTAATGCCGCAATAAGCCATATGGCGCCCGCTAACCCTAAACTCAGACTGTAAAAGCGCTCCGTCGGCTCTACGTCCCATAACCAGGCTAGTGCCAGAAGGCTAGCGAAAAGTAGTGTAACAAGGCCAGCAGCGCTTGAAGACCAGCCGTTGACTTGACCTCGTTGGTTTTTAGGGATGGTTTTGCCCAATACATCTTTTGATGCGACGGAATTTAAACCGCGTGAGAGGCTGAAGATCACAAGACATGCAATTACACCATAACCCGCAGCAGCTCCTGTCAGAGTTAATGCGACCACTCCGATTGCAAATATGGAAAGAGCCTGCAAGATGCTGCCAATTACCCAGACCCATTTTCTTACTGGGAGGCGACGAATATAGTGCGCAATACTAAGTTGTGGGATAAGGGAACCTGACTCACGAATAGGAACGAGCCAACCAATTAAGTAAACTGGTGCCCCGAGGCTTTGTAGTATCCACGGCAACGTGACTTTGGGATTGATTAACGCATCGCCGACCTTCGTTAAAAACTGAGCAAGAATGATTTTAAGAAAGTTGCCGGGAACTTGATGACAAGCTGATTCAGGAATCGCCTTACAGGCACGGGCATCTTCGTCATTAACGATCTTTTCGTAAATGCTGTTTTGTTTATCCTTGTTCATCAACCAGCCTATGTTCAACTTATTCATTTCGCGAATAAATTAACATTAAATCCAGCTTGATGTTAAGTGAAGCACGTTATCAAGCCCATAGAAAACCGGTTGTTATTCGCAGGAGCAGATTGTGCTAAAGTAGCGTAAACAAAATAACAACGATATTCGATAAGGACTCTTTCATGGACGCTCTCGATCTTTTGCTCAATCGCCGATCTATCGCGAAGTTATCTGCGCCTGCACCAGAAGGTAAAGCGCTTGAGAACATCATTCGTGCAGGCCTTCGTGCGCCTGACCATGCGGGATTAACCCCTTGGCGTTTCGTTATCGCACAGGGCGATGGTTTGAAAAAACTGTCAGATATCTTGGTAAAAGCGGCAGAAGCTGAAAATAGTGATGAATCGGTGGTCGAAAAGGTGAAAAATGCGCCATTTCGTGCACCAATGGTGATCACGGTGATTGCTAAAGTAACGGAACATGAGAAAGTGCCTGCACTAGAGCAACACTTATCTGCTGGATGTGCAGTACAGTCCATGCAGATGGCAGCGGTAGCGCAAGGCTTTCAAGGATTTTGGCGCTCAGGTAAGTGGATGTTCCATCCAGAAGTTCATCAAGCGTTTGGTTTAGAAGGCGACGATGAGATTGTTGGTTTCTTGTACCTAGGTACGCCTGGTTGCACACCGATGAAAGTTCCTGAGCGTGACCTTTCTCAGTTTGTTGAGTTTCTATAACTGAGCATCTAGGCAAGTTGACTGTTTATTTATACAGTTTTTCTTGATTTATTAGGGCTACATTCGTTAATGTGGCCCTAATTATATTTATTTCCAAAACGTTATGTCTCGTCTGTTTATTGCTGAAAAACCAAGCTTAGGCCGTGCGATTGCCGCTGCACTGCCAAACCCTCAAAAGAAAGATCAAGGATTCATCCGCTGTGGGAACGGGGATATCGTTACTTGGTGTATCGGCCATTTGCTCGAACAAGTCGAACCTGACGCTTATGATGAGCGTTATAAAAAGTGGAATATGGCAGATTTACCAATTGTTCCGCAGCAATGGCAGCTCAGACCGAGGAAAAGCGCAAGTAAGCAATTAACAGTGATTCGTAAATTGCTCAAAGAAGCTAACGAAGTCATTCATGCAGGAGACCCAGACCGAGAGGGTCAGCTGTTAGTTGATGAAGTTCTCGACTATTGCAAGTTATCTAAAACCAAGAAGGAATCCACACAGCGTTTGCTGATTTCCGACTTGAACTTACCTGCGGTGAAACGCGCACTCAGTTCTATGCGCAGTAATCGCGAGTTTATCCCACTTTCAGTTTCTGCATTGGCTCGCTCTCGGGCTGATTGGTTGTATGGCATGAACATGTCTCGTGCTTATACCTTGCTTGGTCAAAAAGCAGGGTATCAAGGTGTTCTCTCGGTAGGGCGAGTGCAAACGCCAGTTCTTGGCTTAGTGGTGCGTCGTGATGAGGAAATCGAAAACTTTGTCCCGAAGGACTATTTTACCCTACATGCTCTGATCCCATATCAAGATGCCAATGGTACTTTTGATATTCGTGCTCGTTGGAAGCCAAGTGAGGCATGCAAGCCTTGGCAGGATGAAGAAGGGCGAGTGTTAAACCGTAAGTTAGTGGAAAACGTTGCAAACCGTATTGCAAATCAACCCGCGAAAGTGACGGAGTCGGAACAAAAGCAAACCAAGCAATCAGCACCATTACCTTATTCATTATCTGCTTTACAGATCGATGCAGCGAAGCGCTATGGTATGAGTGCGCAACAAGTACTAGATACTTGTCAGGCATTGTATGAAAAGCACAAGCTGATCACTTATCCACGTTCAGATTGTCGCTATTTACCGATGGAACACTACTCACAAGCAGAGATGGTGACAACAGCTATTGCGAATAACGCAAAAGAGCTGCAAGGTGCCGTTCAGGGAGCAGACTTAACATTAAAGTCCAAAGCCTGGAACGATAAAAAAGTGGATGCGCACCATGCGATTATCCCTACACCAAAACAAGCTAATGTGAATGCGCTTTCGGGCAATGAGATGAAAGTGTATCAATTGATTGCGCGCCAGTATCTCATGCAGTTTTATCCGGCGGCGGTTTACGCAGAAGCGAAATTAGTTTTCGATATCGCTGGTGGTACGTTTATCGCGAAAGGTCGTCAGTTAGTTTCGCCGGGTTGGAAAGCGCTAATGGGCAAAACTGACAAGGAAGATGAAGGTATTGATGCCGTACCACCGTTACCAGAAGGCACCGTGTTAACTTGTCGTGAAGGGGAAATAAAAGACCGAAAAACCGAGCCACCAAAGCACTTTACCGAAGCATCGCTGTTGCAAGCGATGACCGGGATCGCCCGTTACGTTGCGGATAAAGAACTGAAAAAAATCCTTCGTGATACTGATGGGCTAGGTACGGAAGCGACTCGCGCTGGTATTTTGGACACGCTGTTCAAACGCCAACTGCTCACGCGTCAAGGTAAATCAATTCTCAGCTCTCCTGCGGGAAGAGGTCTCATTCACGCCTTGCCACAGGATTCAACGTACCCAGATATGACGGCTCATTGGGAGCACCAGTTACAAGGTATGGCAGAGAGAAATCAGGCATATCAGCCGTTTATGCAAGCACTAGAGCAACGCATTGATGGCTTGATGGCACAAGTAAAAGCAGGGCCGATCCCTGATTCATTGCGTCATCTACCCCAAGTGGAACGTCCTGCGTTTAAACGTAAAAAGCGCAGTTATTCAAAGAGTGGTGGCGCAACTAAATCTGGTGCAGCCAAAGGTAAGCGGGCATAGGACAAGCGCGGCGTAATTAAACACCGCGCATGCTTGAAAATAGATTACTCGAACAGGTCACCGTGGTTTTGGATCGCGCCTCTTACTTCACCTTGAGTTAACACGCGTTTGTCCAGTACCTCTTTCACCTGGTTGCCCAAGTCAACTAATGTATCTCGATTCGCTTGAGTTTGGCGTTTACCAGCACTTCTCAAGCAGTAGTTTAGCTCGTGCTCTTCGCTAAAATTAACCAAATTCCTATCTGCTGCCATCGTGCCTTCTCCTTAATTGTTCTACTTTTTCCTAAGTCTGGATTGGATATAGATAAATTCAAGTTAGATTGCGCGAATTATGCTGGTGGATCACCGGTGAACATTATGTTTGCCAACCAAGTCACGATTATGAAGCCTAGCTTAGTTGTTATTTGGTTTATTGATGGTTGTTTCTTAATGCCGCTACCAAGGTAGCTCAGTACCATCGTAGTTAATAAATCGACCTGAAAGTTGCGGTGTACTCAGCTCTATCACGTTCGCTAGGCCCTGCGCGGAGGTTTGCGTATCTATCAATGCATTTGGTCCGCCCATTGCCGTTTTTACCCAACCAGGATGAAGCGCTAAAACGGTAAATCCTTCAGGTGTTAAATCATTACTCAAGCTTTTAACAACCGAGTTTAGCGCCGCTTTCGATGAACGATAAATATAACCGCCACCGGACGTATTTTCGGTCATGCTCCCCACTTTTGATGAGATACAAGCAATCTTTTTTATCTTGCCTTGTTGTAAGCGAGGGTAACAGTGCTCAACCAGTTTTAACGGTGCAATGGTGTTTACTTCGAAGACTTTACGCCATTCTTCTACGTCAGTGTTTCCAAAGCCATATCCCTTGGGGCCGTAATATCCCGCATTGTTAATGAGTAAGTCGATGGCGGGGAGCTTATCTGCAAGCAGAGCGACTTGTTCGTAGTGAGTGACATCCAGTTCGTGCAAAACTAGATTGCTGTAATGTGAGGCTAGAGTTTGTAGTTCAGAACTGTTCTCTAAGGAACGGCTAGTAGCGTGTACTTGATGGCCTTGCTTCAGGTACAGCTCAGTTAAGCTAAGGCCAATGCCGCGATTTGCTCCGGTAATAAAGACGGTTTGACTCATACAAACACCTATATTTTTTTTGATTTCAGTTGGAAGTCATTGTGTTAGCTAAGAGCAATAAAATCAACCAGCCACCACGTACCAACAACGAGAGATGAAAATAGGGACAGAGCACAAAGAGAGCCAAACAGTGCGCCGAGAATAGCAAAGAAAGTAGAATTCATATGTATATTAAATTTAATTGATATTGAAAATCATTATCAATTAAATTGCGTTTTATTCAACCCTTGAAGTTGATACTATTTCGTTACCATTGTTATTAAGAATTTCTCATGCTGCCATTTATCTACCACCCGGTTTATTCTCAACTTGAGTTGCCAGAGGGGCATCGTTACCCAATTATGAAATACCAGTACCTCTATGAATCGATATTGGTACATATGGAGAAAGATGACTGGAAAGAGCATGTGCAGTTTTTCCAGCCAGAAGCACTGACTGTTGAGGAAGTAAAACGTGTTCATGACCAGGAATACGTCGACTTGCTAGTGAATGGAAACATGCCAGCTGCGAAGATGCGCCGAATAGGTTTTCCTTGGAGTGAGTCTCTCATTACCAGAACGCTAACTTCAGCAGCGGGCACGGCTTTGACCGCAAATAAAGCACTTGAGTATGGTGTTGCCATTCATTTGAGTGGCGGGTATCACCACGCACACAAAGAGTTTGGCAGTGGTTTTTGTTTATTTAATGACTTAGTGATCGCGGCCAGGCAAGCGCTCGAAGTAGAGCATGTCGATAAAGTATTGATCATTGATAGTGATGTTCATCATGGGGATGGAACAGCAACTTTATGTGACGATGAGCCAGATATAATCACGCTTTCTTTCCACTGTGACAAAAACTTCCCGGCTAGAAAGCCTCAGTCTGATCTAGATGTGCCTTTGGTACGAGGGACCGGTGATGAGGATTTTTTAATGGCGTTTAAGGAAGTGGTCGATATGGCGCTTAATCTTCATCGTCCTGATTTGGTTATCTACGATGCTGGTGTTGATATACATCAAGACGATGAGTTGGGATATTTTGATGTTTCGACGCAAGGGATTTTAGAACGTGATAGATTTTTAATGCAAACAATGAAATCGCGAGGTATCCCTGTCGCAGCTGTCGTCGGAGGTGGATATCGAACGAATCATGCAGACCTTGTCCCAATTCATTTGCAGCTCATTAATGCCGCTAAAGAAGTCTTTGTTGGTAAGTAAATACAACTAGACGTAAGTATCAACCTGATTCAAAACGGGACACTGAAACGAAAAGGTCGTTAATTTCTAAGTGTGCTCTTTTTGAATGTGGCGATTGCTGGGCTTGTATTCAAGGAGGGATTTGTACAAATCTTTTCAAATCTGGATATACGAAAAAGCCCGCTAATTTCTTAGCGGGCTTTTTCTAAATGTGGCGGAGAGATAGGGATTTGAACCCTAGATACGCTATTAACGTATGCCGGTTTTCAAGACCGGTGCTTTCAACCACTCAGCCATCTCTCCGTTGTTGAGGCGCATAATATAAGGCTTTGAAAATGTTGTAAACCCCTAGTTGAACTGATTGGATGTTTACTGCGCAAATTTGTGGTTTGTGTTGTTTAAATAAACAAAAACTCCCCAAAAAGGGGAGTTTGAATAGTATATGGATTGCTAGGTATTAATCGTTTTTAGAATAAAAACGCTGTAACTCAGTTAAACCTTGCATCAAAACTGGCAACTTCGGTGCATCATCTCGAAGTCGTTTGTAATTTTTGTCATACAACTTGTAGTTGCCAAACTTATCGATCACTGTGGTTTGTGAGCTAGTAATTAAGGCAAGCTCACGAGTGTCACCCGCTAGGATCCAACGGCGACGACTTTCGTCAAATAGGTTACGACCACTACTGTAATCATATGGGTTGGAAGATACACCGAGCATATCCTGCAACAACGTGACCGAAAGGTCCAAGTGGCTTGTGCTGTGATTAAATTCACCAGCCAACATTCCTGGCCATTGGATTACCATAGGAACTTGTAACTGATAACGGCTGTAGTTGCTGTTTGCGCCCCAGCTGTTCGTGTTTGTTTCATTAAACTCACTACCGTGATTAGAAGTGATAATCACGATGGTGTTTGTCAATAGTCCATTTTTTTCAAGCTCACCAATAATGCTAGCGATGGTTTTATCCGCTGATTTTACCGCATATTCATAAGCTTTTTTGAAGCGATCACTTGCGGACATTTCTTCGTCATTATTGGAAGGGATCGATTCAAAATTATCAACGGTGGTGACTTCGATGTAACTAAACCATGGTTGACTCGCTTTCTCTGTTAACCATGTATTCCAGTTCGCGATAGATTGCTTATCGGTATGAGCTTGTGTGCCATCGAGGTCTTCCGCTAGTTTTAAGTCGCGGAAAATAATCTCTGAGTAGAGATCATCTTCAAACCCGCTGCCACTGAATAAGCCGAAGTTGTAACCCTGATCTTTCAGTACATCGAGTAACACCGGCGAAGCACCTTGCGCCTTGATGCTTGAGGCGTAACTGGTTGGTAAGCCGTAGAACAAACCGAAAGCCCCGTAAGTATCATTACTTGAACTGTAATGATTACGGAAGTTCTGATTGTTTTCGGCAAACTCATAGAGGTTAGGCATCTCTTCTGGATTCAGCGCGTCTGCACGCAGGTTATTTACGCTGATCATCAACACGTTGAGCTTATTGACTCGACGGTTAAACTCTAGCTTTTCTAGAGGGTAATTGACTAACTCTACGTTGCCTTCATTTTCCGCTAAGCGTTTTAGGTATTCCTCACGGTCAAGTAGACCATGTTTTTCCATAAAGCTCTTCGCCGTCATCGGATAAGACAATGGGAAGTTTGAACGCTGACTGGTAATTGGATTGTAGAAGTATGCATCTGCCCAAATATAAACCAAATGGCTGGTCATAAAGCTGAGGAAAAATACAGCTGCTAGAGGACGTCCTACGTGCTTATGAGATAGTTTGCGCTGTTTTCGCCATACCCATTCGGATAGGGCGAGCTGAATAAGGAAGATCAGCGGCATTACAACAAACAGATGTTGTAGATCAGTGCTGAGTGCACTTTTATCTTCGCTGAATAGTAACTCCCAAACGACAGGAGTTAAGTGCAAATTGATCGACTGATACGCTTGGGTATCAATCAATAATATGGTTTGCCCAACGGTCGCGAAAATCACTGCCACCAAACGGAACAATTTCCGCGATGGCAGGATAAACGTTAACGGGAATAGAACGAGCAAGTAAAGCGCGAAAACTAGAAAGCCAAAGTGACCAACCCAAGAAACCGCCAGATAAAACTGACCAAGTAACGTCTCGGGCCAAGGAGACTGAACAATGTAGCGTGTGCCTATCAACATCGATGCGACGATATTGAAGAATGCAAACCAGTGACCCCAACCAACCAGTCGAGATACACGTTCGCCGTATGAGTTTCCGCTGTCTACCATGTATGTGTTCTATTGTCCGTTATTAGTGTGTTTTTGGTGTTTCTAAAGAAGACATCAGCGCCTGAGCAAATTTTTCAGCAATCGCTTTGCGTTGTGAAGCAGCAACACGTTGATTTAAGACATTGGTTGCGATATTTCCGGCAATCATTAGCGTCAACTCAGGAGAAGCAGCGTGTTTTTCAAGAACTGTTGCTACTTCAGCAAGAATTTTCTCTACTTGCTCGTCAGTATATTTAGATGTAATCGGCATAAAGACTCTAATAATGATAGTAAAAGCGGCTTATGATAACCTACAATGCCCATCAACTAAAACCTTGTAGCAAGATAAAATCACTATGAGCCTTCATCTTTCAAACGTTATTCTGCATCAACTGTGCAAAAACGATCAGGACGAGCTAGTTGTAAACTTTCGTCCAGCATCATTAGAGAACGATGCATCTACTGAAAACTTAGTCGCTGAGCTTCACCGAGTATTCCATTCTAAAGCTGGTAAAGGTTTTGGCTCTTTCCAGTCAGACAGCGAATTTCAATTTTGGCTTCAAGAAATGCGCAAAGGAGAGCGAGATTTTTACGACTTCTCACAAATTAGTGCAAATCGCTTGAAAGAAGAGTTGATTAAGTACCCATTTGCGGATGAAGGTATTTTGGTTTTCGCTGAGTATCAGAGTTTAGCAACGGACTACTTGTTCATCGGTATCTTACCAATGAACCAAAGTTTAAAAGTGACCGAAGGTTTGGACATCAGTGCGACGGATTACCTAGATATCACCAAAATGGATATTGCGGCACGCATTGACTTGTCGAGCTACGACACTGATAAGGAATCTAATCGTTACTTGCAATACATCAAGGGACGCGTCGGCCGTAAAGTGGCGGATTTTTTCCTAGATTTCCTGCAAGCGGACATCGGCTTAGATACGAAACAACAAAACTTAGTGTTGATGCAGGCAGTGGATGATTTTTGTGCTGACTCGAAGCTAGAAAAGCAAGAAGTGAACGAGTACAAGAAACAAGTTTACGATTACTGCAATGAGCAAATTAAATCCGGTGATGAGGTTCAAATCTCAGAGCTTTCTGGAGAGCTTCCTCCAAGCCAAGATGGCACAAGCTTTATGGATTTCACCAAAGAGCAAGGGTACGAACTTGAAGAATCTTTCCCAGGTGACCGTGCGACGGTTCGCAAACTGACTAAATTTGTTGGCGCTGGTGGTGGCTTGAATATTAGCTTTGATAGCCTATTGC
Organism: Vibrio sp. JCM 18905; assembly: GCF_055393305.1. Lineage (NCBI taxonomy): Bacteria > Pseudomonadati > Pseudomonadota > Gammaproteobacteria > Vibrionales > Vibrionaceae > Vibrio > Vibrio sp. JCM 18905. Next base: position 1,152,169 of record NZ_AP043880.1, read on the forward strand.
TTGGCGAGCGTATTTTTTATGACCCAGAGACGGATACCTTAACGATTAAAGGTACGCCACCAAATCTAAAAGATCAGTTGAGTCGCAACTAAAACCATATCGTCAAATTAAGAGAGCCAATGGCTCTCTTTTTTATGTGAATAAGAAACATCCATAGTATATGCTTGTAATTAATGGAGATATGCGAGGGGCGAGTGTTGCTGAAGCTAAAAGAAGGAATGGGGCGGTTTGTTTGGTTCTGGTTCGTGTTATGGTGTGTTTTAGCGCTAGGGATTTGGTTGCAAGCCAAACAAACGATTCAAACCATTTCAACAGTGAATGAGCTAGGAAGCAAAGTCGAAGAAGTCAGACACTTTTTTAACTTTGATCTGCCTTATCGTGTTAAGCACGTCGACCAAGTTTCACTAAAACTTCAGTTAGCCTATGCAGTTCGCTTACAGCTTGAAAGTGAGTTTTCTGAAGGAAAAATCACACCAGATATTACTCAATTGCTTTATGCGACCGATCGATTTTTAGAAAGTGCTCGAGCCTTTGTAGGAAGTGACAGTGAGCTAGTCTCATTAGCCGAGCAGTTGCGAAGAAGCCGCGCCCGAGATGAAAACTCTGAGCAAATTCAATCAATGTACTATCGCTTAGGCGCACTTGTTTTGGAGTCTATTTTTAGTGACTCAGCAACGAATAGCGATACTTATCGTGATTTAGACCGACTCTTTATCGAGTCGGACACGCTTTCTCCTCAAGAGCGAAGTGCTTTTCAGCGTCAACTAGCCCAGACTTCAAGCGCGCTATCTGCCAAGGCGCAAGGCAGCTATCTAGTTAATCAACTGCTTAATCCTGATTTCCCGAACCAGTTAACTTCGATAAATGACCAGTTGGAACAAAAGTTGATGACCTTTGTTACTTGGTTGTCAGTAATCAGTGGTTTATTTCTTTCTCTTATTTCATGGGGGCTTTTCTCCCAAAGAACCGTTCAGCCGCTAATACCATCAAGAGCAGAAGATAAAGAGTCTGAGCAAGCTGGTGGGTCTTACGTTGTTTTTTCTGCTCAGTCCGAAAGCGCTCAAAACGGCCAAGTTAACGAACAGAGTCATAATGAGCCGAACACATCACAAGTGGCAGTAGTGGAACGTGAGCCGTATATAGATATCAATAAGATGCTGGACTCGCTATCGGGAGATGAAAGCGCGGTGCGAATGTTACTTGAAGTCTTTATTCAGGATCACTCTGGCGATGGTTCAAAAATGCATCGGCTATTAGAAGAGGATAAAGAGCAAGCGCAAAGAGCGGCTCATAGTCTTAAAGGGGTCTCGGGAAGTTTAGGGGCAATGCCATTGCACTGCATTTCGGGTGATATTGAACTGTTGATTAAACAAGGGCAAAAAGTGCCGGAAGAGAAACTGACACGTTTAGATGATGTCCTAAAGCAAACCATACTTTTCGCTAACCACGTTCTCAATAGTGAAAAGATACAAGAAGCGCTAACAGATTGATATTGCTCTGACTTACAATCATCAGAGTTGGGGTATTAAAGGCCCGAACTATATGACTTAGTTCGCTTTATTCCTGTTCCATACAATTTGTTAAAGGTACTTTCATGTCCGTTCGTCGATTGTCTTCAATGATGTTGATAGGGTTGGTTGTGATGCTTTCAGGGTGCTCCCTGTTAGAAGTGAAAATCGAGAGTCAAACCGTCCCTCTTACCAAACAAGAGCTTAATATGCGTCTCCTGACTCGTGAGTATGCGCAACAGTTTTTTGCTCAGGTAGAGCAAGCTGCTGATGCATTGCACGATCAATATGAGCCGCATGATAAAGTCCATCAATCTTATATTTTGCTTTGGAAGATAAATGCTGAAGAAGGTCTTCAAGCCGCAGCATACCAAGTCTCGCCAATGGCAGCACTGATTGATACTTGGACTTTTACGCTACAGATGGATCAATTCTTTACGACTGGCCCTGGTAATGAACTATTTGCGACAGATGAGGCAAAGTTAGTTTCTGCTCACTTAGCGAAAGAGGTGGATAAACTGGCTCAATCTCTGTTGAAACAAGAAGCGTACATCAAGACACAAGCGTTTGTTGCAGAGTTCGTTAAGCAACATCCATTCGCGGACTTAAGTATGATCAGGACGCCAGCTTACCGTGGGTGGTTAGATGCGAATCAAATTAGCGAGGAAGAGGCAGTGACTACGCTAGGTACAATGCCAGAAGCATTAGGTGATGTCTCGGATCGTCTAAGCCTTGTATCAGAACAGACCCCCAAAATTATGACTTGGAAGGCGCAGTTATTAGCATTAAATAGCTCTGCCAGCATCGAAAAAGTTAATGCTGCGCTAAATAGCCTACAAATTACGGCTGATTCGATGAAGGACTTTATTGATAACAATCCAGAGTACATGCGCTATTTGGCAGAGCAAATGGCGGTAGAGTTACAACCTTTGGTTGACGATATTGACCAAAAAACGCAAGCGCGTTTATCTCAATTGGGTGAGGAGCGCCAAGCTTTAGAGCTGATGGTAGCCAGAGAGCGCCAAGAAATCGCGCAGATCATTACCCATGAGCGTGAGAAGTTTGTTCAAGATATGGACCGAGTCTCGCAGGAAGTGGTCAGTTTAGCGATGACCAAGCTGATTGAGCTCGTTAAAAGTACCATTATCTACTTCATCTTGTTCATTGCCGTTATATTCTTTGCACCACTTGGCTTGGGCTATTGGTTTGGTAAGCGTGCAGCAGTGAAAGCGCAAGTCAAACAAAGTTAACGTTTGGTTGAGATATAAAAAAGAGCGCTCATGCGCTCTTTTTCTTTGTCTCTCACTCGGAAGAGAGATTCTTCCTATCTATGCGAACTTAAGCGGTTTGCTGCTTCAGTTCGCCTTCTGCTTGTTCAACTGCTTCCGCCGTTGGTTCGCATTTATCAACAAACCAACCCATGTAGGAACTGATGATGGTCACAATGATACATACAAAACTTAGCCACATGAACGGTGCATAAGACAGTGTCGCAACACCCAGAATACTTGCCATGTAGATACCGTTGTCACTCCATGGAACCATACCAGATGTTAATGTGCCGCCGAACTCTGCGTTACGAGACAAGTTCTTACGTTTGTAGCCTAGGCGATCGTAGTTCTTCGCACAGATTTTTGGTGTCAGGATAAGTGAAACGTACATCGCTGAACCAAATACGTTCCCCATAAAGGCTGTACCGATTGTACTTGTTGCCAGTGAACCTGCACTTTGAACGCGTTTTTCAAACAGCTTAGCGATAGTTTCTAACACACCCACTTTATCTAGTAGACCACCAAAACCAAGGCCGAATACGATAACTGCTACTGAGCCAAGCATTGAAGACATGCCGCCACGGTTAAGAATGGAGTCAATGAAATCTACGCCTGAAGAAATCGCAAACGGAGCCCAAGCGGTGTTGAACGCGGTTAGGAAGTCTACATCTTGAATCATTACTGCCCAAATAATACCGAGCAGAGAACCAAAACTGATCACTGGGAATGAAGGCATACGCATTGCTAGAAGTGACAATACGATGATCACAGGAACAAATGAGTAAGGGGTGATGTAGAATTGCTGCTCCATCGCTTTAATTACAGAGTCTACCTGGCTCATGTCAACTTGACCTGCGTAGTGGAAGCCAAATGCAGTAAACATAATGCCTGTAATAATGTAGCTAATGAGTGCGATCGGCAGCATGCCTTTAATATGTTCCATCACTTCAACGTTAGACATCGATGAAGCAAGAATCACAGAATCTGATAGAGGCGACATTTTGTCACCAAAGTAACAACCTGAAAGCACCGCACCAGCTGTAATTGGTGCAGGAACGCCAAGGCCTTGGCCAATACCCATCATCGCAATACCAGCAGTACCAGCAGCGCCCCAAGAGGTGCCAGTCGCTAGCGCAGTCAATGAACAGATGATCATGGTTGCGAGCAAAAAGATAGAAGGGTGAATTGCTTTAAGGCCGTAGTAAATAATGGTTGGAACAATACCACCAGAGATCCACGTACCAACAAGCGCGCCAACGGCAAGAAGAATTAAGACGGCTCCAAGTCCATTGGAAATGCCATTTAGTGCAGCTTTTTCCAGATCTTTGTACTGATGACCAAGCTTAATGCCTAATATCATGATAATGAACCAACCGATGTACAGCGCTAGCTGGATCGGTAGGTCTAGCTTGGCAGTGAACGAAAATGCCAGCAGTAGAAATAAACCGAGCGAGATAAATACCTGTATCAAGCTTGGTAGGCGTGGTGTAACTTGCTTCATATGTGCCTCTGTCAATCTTGGAGCAATAGAGGAAGGCGCTCCTTGTTGTAATCGCGCATAACATACATTAACAAAAATTATATTTCGAATATTTGGTGTTTTATCTTGATGTTCGTCGGCAAAAACGTTTGCTTGTGAAATTAACTGTTAGTTTGTTTTAACTTTTTTGGTTTTAAATGTTGTGTAATGTAAAATTATTGTGCTTCATGTGTTATTTTGTCACTGAGTGGTAAGACCAATTTGGAGTAACAGGGCTTTCCCTACTTGAAAAATGGCCGAAATCGCAAACCAAACACTAAAAAATCTCGTTTAACACGAATTTTCATAGGAAAAGGTTAAAAAATAGGCTTATTTACAAAATAGGGGTTGAGATTTTGATGCGAAAAATTAACTATGGGGTAGGTTTTTTAATACATGGAGAGTTAATACGATGAGAGTTGGTTTAGTTGGTTGGCGCGGTATGGTTGGTTCAGTCCTTATGCAGCGTATGGTTGAAGAGAAAGACTTCGACCTAATCGAACCAGTATTCTACAGTACTTCTCAAGTTGGTATTCCTGCTCCTAACTTAGGAAAAGACGCAGGCTTACTGCAAGACGCGTATGATATTGAAAGCTTAAAACAGCTTGATGCGGTAATTACATGTCAAGGTGGTAGCTACACAGAAAAAGTTTACCCAGCACTTCGACAAGCCGGTTGGAAAGGCTACTGGATTGACGCAGCATCTACGTTACGTATGGCGGAAGATTCCATCATCACGCTTGATCCTGTGAACTTAAAGCAAATCCAACAAGGCATCCACGGTGGCACGAACACATTTGTTGGTGGTAACTGTACGGTTAGTTTAATGCTAATGGGTCTAGGTGGCTTATTCGAAAAAGGCCTTGTTGAGTGGACAAGCGCAATGACATACCAAGCCGCTTCTGGTGCTGGCGCGCAAAACATGCGTGAACTGATCTCGCAAATGGGCGTTATCAATGACTCTGTAAGTTCCGAACTTGCAAACCCATCAAGCTCTATCCTAGATATTGATAAAAAAGTTGCAGACACAATGCGCAGCGGTTCTTTCCCTACCGATAAATTCGGTGTACCACTAGCTGGCTCGCTTATTCCGTGGATCGATGTGAAACGTGATAACGGTCAGAGTAAAGAAGAGTGGAAAGCGGGCGCAGAGGCAAACAAAATTTTGGGCTCACAAAGCTCGCCTGTGCCAATCGATGGTACTTGCGTCCGTATTGGTGCGATGCGCTGTCACTCTCAAGCACTCACTATCAAGCTTAAGCAAAATGTCCCAATGGATGAAATCGAAGAAATCATCGCCACTCATAACGACTGGGTTAAAGTGATTCCTAACGATCGTGACATTACTGCGCAAGAACTTACACCTGCAAAAGTAACAGGCACTATGTCCGTACCAGTAGGTCGTCTACGTAAGATGGCAATGGGTGATGACTTCCTAAATGCTTTCACTGTTGGTGACCAACTACTATGGGGCGCAGCAGAACCATTGCGTCGTACGTTACGCATTATTCTTTCTGAGAAAGCATAATCACATCAATCTTTGTTTGATGACAAAATAAAAGAGCTCCCTAGGGAGCTCTTTTTTATGCTTCGTCTTCTCCACGAACAACGCGTTTATCAGGATCGGCCAGTTCACTACCACAGTGTTTACAGTAAGTCGCATCAGAGTCGTGCCCGGCGTGAGAACAGTTCGGACACTTCACTAATACTTTGTGCGATTGCATTTCTTGGTGAAGCTCTGCTGTGAAAATACCAGTAGGGACCGCCAAAATTGAATAACCCAACAACATGGTGAGTGAGGCAAGCCCTTTTCCGAGATCTGTTTGAGGTACCAAGTCACCATATCCAACCGTTGTGATGGTCACAATAGCCCAATAAATACTTTTCGGAATGCTAGTAAATCCGTTTTCAGGCCCCTCAATGACGAAAATCAGCGACCCAAAGATCGTGACCATAATGGCGACAGAGCTAAAGAAGATAAAAATCTTTCTGCGCGCCATCAGTAGAGAGCGTAAGAGGATGTTGGACTCTTGAAGATAGCGGACCAACTTGAGTATGCGGAATATTCGCATGACTCGCAGTGCTCTTATTACGCCCATAAAGGAGGCAGAAGGGAAAAACAGTGCTAAGTAAGTAGGTAAAATCGCGAGTAAATCAACGACGCCATAAAAGCTCTTCGCATAGGCGGCTGGTTTTGGAGAGCAATAAAGTCGGAGAAAATACTCAATAGTGAATAAACCGGTAAAAGTGTACTCCAAGTATTTCAGCTCTTTTGCCCACTCGGCGCGTACGGATGGTATTGAGTCTAATACCAGTACGATTAGAGAACTGATAATCGCGATAATGAGTGCAATATCGAAGGTTCGACCAGCTTTGGTATGAGTACCAAAAATGGTGACATATAGAGTATGTTTGAGAGAGTCAGTCGTCATGACAAAGCGATCCATTGTTGAATCGCTCTATCATACAATTTTATAGAAACTCAGGCTAATCCTGGAAATAAGTTGCGTAAACCATTGGCGATAAACTCAATACCCAATGCGCCTAATATCAACCCCATGATACGGGTAATGACGTTGATACCAGTTTGACCCAAAAATCGCACGATCAGTGGGGCAGAGCGGAACAACAGCCACGAGCATAGACAGAACAAGCCAATTGTAATGCTGATGCCTACCGTATCAAACATGCTTGGGTAGCGTGCACCGTAAACAATAGTCGAACTGATTGCGCCTGGTCCTGCCATTAGCGGCATCGCAAGAGGAACAACACCGATCTGCTCGCGACTCACGTATTCTGATTTTTCCTGTTTGTTTTGTTTATCTTCCCCCAGTTTACCGCTCATCATAGAGAACGCGATGCTAAGTAGCAGTAGCCCACCTGCAACACGAAACGAATCCAGAGAAATGCTGAACATATCTAATAGTAACTGGCCAGCAAAGAGCGAAATGATCAGAATGATAGCAACAGCCACGTTCGCTGTGGTTGCCGTATTGCGCTTTTCGTCTGGTGTCATATGTCCGGTTAGTGACACAAACACAGGCATGATACCAACAGGGTTTACTGCGGCGACCAAACCAAGAAAAAACTGCAAGAAGATAGCAAGTTCAAAAGTTTGCATGTTGCGTACTCATTAAAGTTCACATTAGTGAAAAGGCGAAGGGGTAATTTGGGCGTAATGTAAGGCAAAAGTTGGGTTGGAAGAAATGAAAAAAACTAACGCATTTCCTACTGTTTTAGTGAGAAAAACTAATTCTTTAATAAACTGTATCTAATCTGGAAAATAATTGTTGCGTATAAAGTTGCTGTCAAAGCGTGCTGTTTTACATAAACGTTAACATTCGCACACTTTTGATAAAAACTAAGGTGGTTTGTAGAGAGATGTATTCGGTTCGATATACTCTCAGTAGCACAAGGAATTGGGCCTACATGTAATTTTGTTGGCTAAAAATGAAACTTTTTTACAGGTTGTTGTAGTTTCTTTTATTTATTTGTCTATTTGCTTCTTTTTTGTTCAATAAAAATTGAAGATTAATTTATTTGTTTATCAGTGAGTTATGTCGTTTTAGTGTGATGGAGCACCACTTTGGTGGTATTTAGGTCGTGAGAACTGATCCAAGTCAATTTTTTTCACACTCTGAAATATTATACTCAGTCCTGAAAGCAATTTACTAAGACGTTTGTTTTCTAAGTGACTGATAAACAGTAAAAACGATAAGTAATAGCCTTAGTAAAAAGTTTTTAATATTTGTTAATTTTAGGAGATTCCCTATGCCTGTAACTAATATGGCTGAACTAGATGCAATGGTCGCTCGCGTTAAGAAAGCGCAAGAAGAGTTTGCTACTTACTCTCAAGAGCAAGTAGACAAAATCTTCCGTGCAGCGTCTCTTGCAGCTAACCAAGCTCGTATCCCTCTAGCGCAACAAGCGGTAGAAGAATCTGGTATGGGTATTGTTGAAGATAAAGTAATCAAGAACCACTTCGCTTCTGAGTTTATCTACAACAAATACAAAGACGAACAAACGTGTGGCATCCTAGAAGAGGATGACAACCTAGGCACTATGACTATCGCTGAGCCTGTAGGTATCATCTGCGGTATCGTACCAACAACTAACCCAACATCTACAGCGATCTTCAAATCTCTAATCTCTCTGAAGACTCGTAACGGTATTATCTTCTCACCACACCCACGTGCGAAAAACTCGACTAACGACGCAGCGAAACTTGTTTTAGATGCAGCGGTAGCAGCAGGTGCACCAAAAGACATCATCGGTTGGATCGACCAGCCTTCAGTTGAGCTATCAAACGCTCTAATGAAACACGATGACATCGCTCTTATCCTTGCAACTGGTGGCCCAGGCATGGTTAAAGCAGCTTACTCTTCTGGTAAACCAGCAATCGGTGTAGGTGCAGGTAACGTTCCTGTTGTTATCGACGAAACTGCTGACATCAAACGTGCAGTGGCTTCTATCCTGATGTCTAAGACTTTCGACAACGGCGTAGTATGTGCTTCTGAGCAGGCTGCAATCGTAGTTGACGAAGTTTACGACGAAGTGAAAGAGCGTTTTGCTTCTCACAAAGCTTACGTACTAAGCAAAGCAGAAGCGGAAAAAGTTCGTAAAGTACTGCTTATCGATGGCGCGCTAAACGCGAAAATCGTAGGCCAACCAGCAGCAGCAATCGCTGAAATGGCAGGCGTTAAAGTTCCAGCAGATACTAAAGTTCTTGTTGGTGAAGGTCTGGGTAAAGTTTCTTACGATGACGCATTTGCTCACGAGAAACTATCTCCAACTCTAGGTCTATTCCGTGCTGACAACTTCGAAGACGCGGTTGCTCAAGCGGTAACTATGGTTGAGATCGGTGGTATCGGCCACACATCTGGTCTTTACACTAACCAAGATACTAACGCTGACCGTATCCGTTACTTCGGTGACAAGATGAAGACAGCTCGTATCCTAATCAACATCCCGACTACTCACGGTGGTATCGGTGACTTGTACAACTTCAACGTTGCGCCTTCTCTAACTCTAGGTTGTGGTTCATGGGGTGGTAACTCTATCTCTGAGAACGTAGGTCCTAAACACCTAATCAACAAGAAAACTGTAGCGAAGCGAGCTGAAAACATGTTGTGGCATAAACTACCTAAGTCAATCTACTTCCGTCGTGGTAGCCTTCCAATTGCTCTAGGCGACCTAGAAGGTAAGAAACGCGCATTCTTAGTAACTGACCGTTTCCTATTCAACAACGGTTACGCAGATGACGTAGTAAGCCTACTTAAAGCTCAAGGCATGGAAGTTCAAACATTCTTCGATGTTGAAGCTGACCCAACGCTTTCTGTTGTAGAGAAAGGTGCGGCTCAAATGGCTAGCTACCAACCAGATGTTATCCTAGCATTAGGTGGTGGTTCACCAATGGATGCTGCGAAGATCATGTGGGTAATGTATGAGCACCCAGAAACTCACTTCGAAGAACTAGCAATGCGCTTTATGGACATCCGTAAACGTATTTACAAGTTCCCTAAAATGGGTCAAAAAGCTGAGCTTGTATGTATCACTACAACTTCAGGTACTGGTTCAGAAGTTACACCATTTGCGGTTGTTACTGACGACAAGACTGGCGCTAAATACCCACTAGCTGACTACGAAATCACGCCAAACATGGCTATCGTTGATGCTAACCTAGTGATGAACATGCCTAAGTCTCTAACAGCATTTGGTGGTTACGATGCAGTAACTCACGCTCTAGAAGCTTACGTATCTGTTCTTGCGAACGAATACTCTGACGGTCAGGCTCTACAAGCACTTAAGATGCTAAAAGAATACCTACCTTCAAGCTACGCGAACGGCGCTAACGACCCAATCGCTCGTGAGAAAGTACACAACGCAGCAACTATCGCTGGTGTGGCATTTGCTAACGCATTCCTAGGTGTTTGTCACTCAATGGCGCACAAACTAGGTGCTGAGTTCCACATTCCACATGGCCTAGCAAACGCATTACTTATCTCTAACGTTGTACGTTACAACGCGAACGATAACCCAACTAAACAAACAGCGTTCTCTCAATACGACCGCCCACAAGCACGTCGTCGTTACGCTGAAGTTGCTGACCACTTAGGTCTAAGCCAAGCTGGTGACCGTACTGCTCAGAAAATTGAACGTCTACTAGCATGGTTGGATGAGCTAAAAGTGAACCTAGACATCCCAATGTCTATCCAAGCGGCAGGCGTAGCTGAAGCAGACTTTATCGCGAAACTTGATGAGCTAGCAGTTGAAGCGTTCGATGACCAATGTACTGGTGCGAACCCTCGCTACCCACTAATTAGCGAACTTAAAGATGTGTTAATGGCTTCTTACTACGGTAAAGCATTCGTTGAAGGTGAAACTTTCGAAGGTACAACAGTTATCAAGAAGAAAGCAGACCAAGAAGCAGCGAAAGCGGCGCCTAAAGCAAAGAAAGAAAAAGCTGACGCGTAATCAAGAGTCGTGTGAGTAAGGTTTTCGCTAGCACGAAACCTTAACCGGGAAAAAGTAAAAGCCCCAGTCATTTGACTGGGGCTTTTTTGTTGAGAAAGTTGAGTAATAGCGATCCATTGACGCAACAAACACGTTGTCCATTCATACTTCTGTAGCAACCACTCTGCCACTAAAATACTCATTTGATACGATATATGCGGTATTGCGAACCAATTCATCTTGGATCTCGGCCCAGTGTCTTTCGTTAAGTTCTTCTCTTGTATGGTTTACCGAAGGAATGACGCCACCCACCCGAATATTAAATGGAGTGAGCTCTTTTGCCCAGCTGTGAGTAAAACCTGACACCAAAGCAGCCATGCTTTCGACTCCCGTTAAATCTTCATGGCTGTCATGGGAAATGACGTTAACAATTACCCCTTTCTTATTTCTAGCGCGAAATCGTTCGGCTCCCACTTGGCCATAGGTGTAGAGGAAACGCGCTGCAGAAGACAAGTGATCAATGTAAGTACTCATAGGTTCGGGAGCCATCAAGCCTGGCATGGGAGAGCTCGTCCAGCAATTGACTATCACGTCTGGTGTCGCACGCAGCTGCGATTCTATTTGATCAAACAGTAAGTTAATGGACGTTGTGTTATCACTGCACACATTCATCGCATAGACTTTATCTGTGAAGGCACTAATCTGCTCATAGCTCGCTTTTAGAGCGCTAGAGTTTTGGTCACAAAGAATCAACGTCGCTCCAAGGTGAGCAAAGTGACTAGCACAAGTCCTTCCTATAACAGAACCTGCAGACGTGACGAGAATAATTGATTCTTTAATATCCATAACACCTTCACTGTATCCCTGTGTGAAAAAAATACACCAGTGGTTTGTGCTATTAGCATGGTTGAAATTAGAAAGGCTCAGTGTGAAAGACTTCAAACTAACGCTTTTGGATGAGGACTATTATGCGGTAATTTGTAAGGCGTCACATTTCTGACTGTGGATACTGCAAGCTGTTGGTTGAACAATGATCTCTATACTTGCAGTTGAATTTGATACTGACGTTGAGCCGTCACTAGTTGATTGTATAGCCCTGCATCTGGGATGAGGTTTTTGTTGCGCTCGCCCAATTTGCGTCGCTCATGACCGGATAGGTTGTGATAAACGTCTTCAGGAAGATTAAACGTATCTTCCGGCAAGTAGGTCAGGGCATCTGGTTTCAAGTAGTGACTCAGTTTCGCTGAGGGTAGACCTGCACCGTGGAATTGTTTTGCTTGCTGCGCTGCTAGCTCATAGCTGCTGCTATCAGAACGAAGAGCTTGAGGCGTTGACAATTCAAGTTGTTGACGGAGTATATCTTCGCTAGTGGCTACTTCTTTGATTTGCTCTACAGGTACAACGTCGCGTACATCGTTAGAAAACATCGACAAAATCAGTGCAAAATCAGCACGACGTCCTTCGTGGACAGCATGGTTGATACCATTGCCGAACTGAAGTTCGTTAATAATTGCCGCTTTGTCTAAAGTATGAATTTGCATGATGTTCCTCGCTCGATGCCATTTTAACGGCGTGTCTGAGAAGAACTTTAGGAAAAAGAAGAGATTAAATTGGAGTTTTTAAGCGAAAAATAAAAAGCTCGCTGGTTCAGCGAGCTTTTAAAATAAGACTAAATTGAACTTAGGGGGAAGTAAAATTACTTCGCTAGGTTCTCAGCTACGAAGTCCCAGTTTACAAGTGCCCAGAAGCCGTTCATGTAATCAGGACGTACGTTGCGGTAATCGATGTAGTATGCGTGTTCCCACAGGTCAACAGTTAGAAGTGGTGTTGTACCTTCTTCTGTTAGAGGAGTAGCAGCGTTAGAAGTGTTAACGATCTCTAGAGAGCCGTCAGCTTTCTTAACAAGCCAAGTCCATGAAGAACCGAAGTTGTTGATTGCTGAATCAGTAAACTTCGCTTTGAATTCTTCGAAAGAACCGAATGCTGCGTTGATTGCGTCAGCAACTGCGCCTGTTGGTTCGCCGCCCGCGTTTGGAGCAAGACAGTGCCAGTAGAACGTGTGGTTCCAGATTTGCGCTGCGTTGTTGAATACGCCACCAGTAGAAGTCTTGATGATCTCTTCTAGAGTTTTGCCTTCGAACTCAGTGCCAGGGATAAGACCATTTAGCTTAACAACGTAAGTGTTGTGGTGCTTACCGTGGTGGTAGTCTAGAGTCTCTGCTGAGATGTGTGGTTCTAGTGCGTCTTTCGCGTAAGGAAGAGCTGGTAGTTCAAATGCCATTACTCGATTCTCCATTGATTTGAAAGGATGACCTTTCGATTGCTTCCAGTGTTTTTTATAGCTGTGTAGCCTTTAAGGCTGACTTGCTAAGTATTTTAGCAAGTTTTTACTTTATTAAAACCCCGATATGAAAATATTTTAAGGGGTTAGCGGCTGTGAAGTGCTGAATTGTTCGCCATCAAGCAACCTGAATTTAAGCCTTATTAATTATATGGTTTTTATTCTGTCGTTATTGAGTAGAATGTGGCAAATAAACAAAGTTCAAACCCATGAATGAGGAAGCGATGGAAACTATCGACAAAATCAAACAGCAGATCTCTGAAAACTCAATCCTGCTGTACATGAAAGGATCACCGAAACTGCCAAGCTGTGGTTTCTCTTCTCAAGCGTCACAGGCTCTAATGGCATGTGGTGAGAAGTTCGCTTACGTAGACATTCTGCAAAACCCAGATATCCGTGCTGAGCTACCAAAGTACGCACAATGGCCAACATTCCCTCAACTATGGGTTGAAGGCGAGCTTATCGGCGGTTGCGACATCATTCTAGAAATGTTCCAAAAAGGTGAACTTCAGCCTCTAATCAAAGAAGCTGCAGCGCGCGCTGAAGATCAAGCTGAGTAATTCGTAAATACTCACATTTAGCGATAGAATACGAAGGAGCCGTACTGGCTCCTTTTTCTTTTTAGGTTAGTGGAATGAACATAAAGCTTTACTACGTGCATGACCCAATGTGCAGTTGGTGTTGGGGTTACAAACCGACGCTTGATAAATTGAAACAGCAACTGCCAGGCGTTATTCAGTTTGAGTATGTGGTGGGTGGTCTTGCGCCAGATACTAGTTTGCCGATGCCACCAGAGATGCAACAAAAACTCGAAGGTATTTGGAAGCAGATTGAGCGTCAGTTGGGCACCAAGTTTAACTACGATTTCTGGAAGCTTTGTACGCCAGTAAGAAGCACTTACCAATCTTGTCGCGCAGTTATCGCTGCGGGCTTTCAAGATTCTTATGAGCAGATGCTAGAAGCGATTCAACATGCGTATTATTTACGTGCGATGCCTCCTCATGAAGAAGCGACTCACTTGCAGCTAGCTAAAGAAATTGGTTTGAATGTTCAGCAGTTCAAGAACGATATGGACGGCTCTTTCTTAGAAGGTGTGTTCCAAGATCAACTGAGTCTTGCAAAGAGCCTAGGCGTGGATTCTTACCCTAGCTTGGTTCTTCAAATTAACGACGCTTATTTCCCGATTGCCGTGGATTATCTGTCAACAGAGCCTACCTTGAAACTGATACGTGAACGTATTATTGACAATATGCCAGCGCAATAATCGCGATTTCAAATAACAAAAAGCCGCTCAATGAGCGGCTTTTTCGTAACTAAGTATATCCATCAAACAACGGTACTAAAGCACCATTGCAGCAATCCAACCAAAGATGATCAGTGGAATGTTGTAGTGGATAAAGGTTGGAACAACCGTTTCCCAAATGTGCTCATGCTGACCGTCGGCATTTAGACCAGATGTAGGGCCTAATGTCGAGTCGGACGCTGGAGAACCAGCATCACCCAAAGCAGCAGCAGTACCAACTAGCGCGATTGTTGCCATTGGCGAAAAACCAAATGCCAACGCGAGTGGAACGTAGATTGTCGCCAAGATTGGAATGGTTGAAAACGATGAACCAATGCCCATTGTTACTAGCAGGCCAACGATCAGCATCAGTAGTGCTGCAAGCGGCTTATTATCACCAATGCTCGTAGAGAGAGACTGTACTAATGTCTCAACGCCACCTGTTTGCTTCATTACCGCAGCAAAACCTGCGGCAGCGATCATGATGAAACCAATCATAGCCATCATATGCACGCCTTTTGTGAAGACATCGTGCGTTTCTTTCCAAGCTATCACACCGCCAAAAGTAAACACCATAAAGCCAGCTAGAGCACCAATAATCATTGAGCCAGTGTAAAGCTGAACACCCAATGCGGCGACAATACCAAGAGCAGCCACCAAAATGTGCTTTTTATTGATAGCATGATCTGTCTCGTGAACGACAGTCAACTCCGTTTCTTCGTAGATGCGCGGTTTACGGTAGCTAACAAAGATCGCCAGCAATAGACCAAACAACATACCAGCACCTGGCAGTAACATTGCAGTTGGAACTTGGCTTGCAACCACGTTCTCCAAACCGTTGTCATGTAGGTTCTTTAATAGAATGTTGTTTAAGAAAATGCCGCCGAAACCAACAGGTAAGATCATGTAAGGTGTGATCAAACCAAAGGTAAGAACACACGCGACCAAACGTCGATCGAGCTTAAGTTTCGCAAATACGCCCAAAAGAGGTGGAATCAAAATTGGAATAAAGGCGATATGGACCGGAATTACGTTCTGAGATGACATAGTGACAAGAACGAGCGCGACTAACACCGCGTACTTTAACCCGGTAGTTGACGCCGAGTTTTCTTTACCGTTTAAGCGCTTGATAACACTTTTTGCCAGTAGGTCCGTGATGCCAGATTTAGAGATGGCAACGGCGAAAGTACCTAACATTGCGTAGCTCAGAGCGATAGTCGCACCGCCACCTAAACCACTTTCGAACGCGGCAACTGTGTCTCCAAGGCTCATGCCTGCGACAAGGCCACCAACGATGGCACTAAACGTGAGGGCAACCACCACGTTTACGCGCATCAATGCTAACACGAGCATGACGCACACTGATATAACGACAGGATTCATACTTTTCCTAATATGTTGTGTTTACTTATTATTCTTCATCAACAAGCGGCCAACCGCCGAGGGCCTTCCATTTGTTGACAATACCGCAGAATAATTCTGCTGTTTTTTGTGTATCGTAAAGCGCTGAGTGTGCTTCACGATTATCGAATTCCATCCCGGCCGTTTTGCATGCTTTCGCGAGAACCGTTTGACCATAAGCAAGGCCACTCAATGTTGCCGTGTCAAAAGTAGCAAAGGGATGAAAAGGGACTCTTTTTAGTTTACAGCGCTCATTGGCTGCATTTACAAAACCTAAGTCGAATGCTGCGTTATGGGCAACCATAATTGCGCGCGAGCAATCTGCGGCTTTTTGTTCTTTGCGAATAAGTTTATAAATCTCTTTTAACGCTTCTTGCTCAGAAACTGCACCACGAAGAGGGCTATATGGGTCACGAATACCATTGAATTCTAGCGCTTCTTTTTCTAAGTTAGCGCCCTCAAATGGCTCAACATGAAAATGAATGGTGGAGGCTGGATGCAACACGCCATCTTCGTCCATTTTTAACGTAACGGCGCAAATTTCTAAAAGTGCATCAGTTTGAGCATTGAAACCTGCGGTCTCAACGTCTACTACCACAGGGAAATAACCACGAAAGCGTTTTTTCAAGGTCAGAGCTTCATTTTCTATTGTCATGTCGGCTTATTTTTGTGTGACGAAGGCTGCATTATTGCAGATTATACCGACGAGAAAAACCGCAATTTAGGAGAAAAACGGAATTCTATTTTGCATCTCATCAATACGCTCGATCGCATTTCGGGTGATTGAGTTACCATGATTAACGTTAATCGTAATATCACGATATTTCGCACGTTGGCGAGGTTTTTGCATGCCAGGTGAAGTGGTTTTATTGATTCAAATTGACGGCAACAGACTGCCGTTTAAGAGACAGTACTTAGATGAAGAAATGGCTGATTACTAGTGGCGTTGTATTTTCGTTGTTTAGCACAAGCAGTTTTGCTGTGATGGGCAAACGTTATGTTGCCACTCCACAGCAATCTCAATGGGAAATGGTGGTCAACACACCGTTAGAATGCCAACTTGTTCACCCTATTCCAAGTTTTGGAGATGCGGTATTTTCATCTCGTGCGAATAAAAAAATCAATTTAGACTTTGAGTTAAAAATGCGTCGTCCGATGGGAGAAACACGTAACGTCAGTCTCATCTCTATGCCGCCACCTTGGCGACCAGGTGAACACGCCGATCGAATTACAAACCTAAAGTTTTTTAAACAGTTTGATGGTTATGTCGGAGGGCAAACAGCATGGGGCATTTTGTCTGAGCTGGAAAAAGGGCGTTATCCGACCTTTAGTTATCAGGATTGGCAGAGCCGAGATCAGAGAATTGAAGTCGCATTGTCATCCGTGCTGTTTCAAAATAAGTACAACGCGTTTAGCGACTGTATTTCCAATTTATTGAAATACAGTTTTGAAGACATTGCCTTTACGATTTTGCACTACGAAAGACAAGGCGATCAGTTAACCAAGGCTTCCAAAAAGCGTTTATCACAAATTGCAGATTATATCCGACATAATCAAGATATCGATCTCGTGCTGGTGGCGACGTACACCGATTCAACCGATGGCAAAAGTGCGAGCCAAAGTTTATCTGAGCGACGTGCAGAGTCACTTCGTGATTATTTTCAGTCTCTAGGGCTACCGGAAGATCGAATTCAAGTGCAAGGGTACGGCAAGCGTCGTCCTATTGCAGATAATGGCTCGCCAATAGGAAAAGACAAAAACCGCCGAGTCGTAATATCACTTGGGCGAACCCAAGTGTAACGAATATAAAAACGCCGAAGCTGAAAGCTTCGGCGTTTTTGATTTACTGACGTTGTTAATAATATTTTAGTGGTATTTTGCCAAGCACCTTTCGGTGATTCCTGCTGTATAATTTGAATGTTAGTTTAAGCGGAATTTGGCAATGACTTCGCAATTGGTTGCGGTATCTATTTTTTCAACCTGTTTGGCAATAGCTGGATTAGGGTGACGCTTCATAAAGTCTATCAACGCCTTAGTACAGCATCCTATCGAGTCGATAAAGCTTGCACACTCTTTATTTGGGCATTGTGGGATAAGTGTTAAGACTTTCTCAGAGGCCAGTTGAAGGTATTTGAGTTCATAGTCAGTATCTCCGGCCCAACGCCAGAACTGAGCTAAGTTATGACAAGAAATCACAGAAATTAATAATCGCTCGTCTGCTTCAATTTCCACACATTCGCTAATATCTTCACTCAGGCTTAGGGCTTGCTGGTAATGAAGAATGCTGCGAACAGGGTCATCTAGTTGAAGTGCCGTATCGGCTAGAAGTGTGTGTTTTTCCCATTCACTGATCATTATCGTAATCCCGCATATCGAAGTTGCGAATGAATCTAAACGATAATTATTATCAAGTAAAGTGTTTTGTTTATAAAAGAACAGGCAGATCGCAGACCTGCCTGTAATCGATGTTCAACTTGCAGTACAAGTGATTATTAGAAGTGCCGCTTAGCCTTCAAGACCTGCTGAAGCTTGCTTGTTTTGGATAAGCTCAATCATATAACCATCTGGGTCTTTTACGAATGCAATGTGCGTGCTTCCGCCTTTTACTGGACCTGGTTCACGCGTCACATTACCGCCCGCCGCTTTGATAGCGTCGCAAGTTGTGTAGATATCATCAACACCAATGGCGATATGACCAAAAGCAGTACCTAGGTCATATTCAGTTTTACCCCAGTTGTAAGTTAGCTCGATCACAGCACCTTGGGATTCGTCACCGTAGCCAAGAAACGCCAGTGTGTATTCGTACTCTTTATTCTCGTTCGTACGAAGCAACTGCATGCCCATAACTTCAGTGTAAAACTTGATGGATTTGTCTAGATCACCTACGCGAAGCATAGTGTGGAGAATTCGACCATTTGACATTTTTTGCTCCTAGCTTTGATTTTCAAATAGCGTTAGCTATCTGGATATACTTTCTCTTTATATTCGCACAAATCTTCAATAATGCAGCTACCGCAGCGAGGCTTTCTCGCCAAGCACGTGTAGCGGCCATGAAGAATGAGCCAGTGGTGCACATCGAGTTTGAACTCTTTTGGCACAACTTTTAATAGCTTTTGCTCGACATCATCAACCGTTTTGCCCATTGCAAACTTAGTACGATTCGACACGCGATAAATGTGCGTATCGACGGCAATGGTTGGCCAACCAAAAGCGGTGTTGAGCACGACGTTTGCGGTCTTGCGACCTACGCCTGGTAGCGCTTCTAACGCTGCACGATCTTCAGGAACTTCACCATTGTGTTTTTCCAACAAGATCTTACAAGTCTTGATAGTGTTTTCTGCTTTTGAGTTAAACAAACCGATGGTCTTTATGTATTCTTTTAAGCCATCAACTCCCAAATCGAGAATACTTTGTGGTGTATTAGCGACAGGGAAAAGCTTGTCGGTGGCTTTATTGACACTTACATCGGTTGCTTGCGCTGATAGTAATACCGCGATTAGCAGTTCAAAAGGGGAGCTCCAGTTAAGCTCAGTTTGAGGATTCGGATTGTTTTCTCGTAATCGCTCAAGAATTTCGATTCTTTTTATTTTGTTCATTGCTGACTTCCAATACCGTCTCTGCGGTTTATGAAAAAGGCTCCTATGACAGAGCCTTATTTTGTTATGCGTTGGTGACGCGAGCACGTTCTATGGTTGGTTTTTCTTCTTTAGGTTGACGTGCCTGGACTGAATTATCGATGACATTTTTAAGCGCTATCAACAGACCAACACCGATAAATGCACCGGGTGGAAGAAGCGCTAGCAGAAAGCTGTTGTCAAATTGGAAAACTTGAATGCGGAGAGCGGATGCCCAGTCTCCTAATAGCAGATCTGCCCCGTCGAATAGCGTGCCATTACCAATTAACTCACGCATGGCACCTAGCACGACCAAAACGCTTGTCATACCAAGACCCATCCATAAACCGTCTAATGCTGCAGGCGCAACATCATTTTTTGAAGCGTATGCTTCAGCTCGACCAATAATGATGCAGTTGGTTACAATCAGAGGAATAAAGATACCAAGAGACAGGTATAAACCATACGCATAGGCATTCATCAATAACTGAACGCAGGTAACAAGTGAGGCAATAATCATCACGAATACAGGAATGCGGATCTCTTTTGGTACGTAATTACGAATAAGAGAAACCGTGACGTTGGAGCCGACCAGCACTAATAAGGTTGCAATACCAAGACCTAAGGCATTGGTTATTGTGGAAGAAACCGCTAGTAGTGGACACAGACCCAGCAGCTGTACGAGAGCAGGGTTATTACTCCACATACCGTTTTTCATCAGCAATTTATTCTCATTCATTACTGCTCTCCTTCACAGCCCAAAGGCTGGCTAAGAATGTCTTCACGAGATTGGTTTACGTAGTTAACGGTATTTCGCACCACTTTTACGACGGCTCTAGGCGTGATCGTTGCACCAGTAAATTGATCGAAATCACCACCATCTTTACGAACTTTCCATGAGTTCCAGTTACTTTCCGTGACTTGTTTGCCCGTAAAGCTCAGGATCCAGTCGGTGACACGAAGATCAATTTTGTCGCCCAGGCCAGGGGTTTCTTGATGGCTTAAGACGCGTGTCCCCAAAATATTGCCCTGATTGTCAATCCCAGTAATAACTTTTATCTCACCATTGTAGCCATCTGGCGCGATGGATTCTATTGCGATTGCTGTTGGTTCACCATTCTTCGTGGCGAGGTAGGCTGGCATCGCACGTAATGTCCCCAGTTCTGGTGACGTGACCATAGTGCAGGCTTGCGTGAGTGCGTTGTCATGCATGTTTTCTGGAATGACTTGATTCAAAACAGAAAGCAATTGTTGTTGTTCTTGTATCTTGATTTGGTCTTTTGTTAGGTACTGAGTAAAGGCGACTAATCCGGTTGTTGCACAGGCAAAGATCGCAAGTGTCAGACCATTTTTTCTAATAGCGGTTAACATGTTTACCTCAGTGACCGTAAGTTCTAGGTTTGGTGTAGTAATCGATCAGTGGCACACACATATTTGCAAGTAACACTGCGAATGCAACACCATCAGGGAAGCCACCCCAACTGCGAATGATAAAGACCAAAGCACCAATAAGCGCGCCAAAGATCAAACGTCCTTTAACGGTTGTCGACGCCGACACGGGATCGGTTGCAATAAAGAATGCGCCAAGCATGGTTGCACCTGATAACAAGTGGAAGATTGGCGACGCAGTTTCCCCTGGGGTCAGTAAGCTGAACACGAGGCTAAATAGCGTCAGGCTCACTAGGAAACCTACGGGGATATACCATTGGATGATGCGTTTTTTGATCATCACTAAACCACCAAGTAAGTAGGCAAGATTTACCCATTGCCAACCAATGCCAGCTAAGCCATCGAATATTGGCTGCGACAGTACTTCGCTTGGGGTTGCACCTGTATGAATACCAGTTTTAAATGCATCAAGTGGCGTCGCCATTGTCACGCCGTCAACCCCCGTTCGAACTTGCTGAAGCGATAAGCCGTCGTAATCATAGCCCGTAAAAATTAAAGAGAGTGTATCTGCAAAATTTACGTGATCAGGTATGAGTGACGTCGGGGCACTCCAACTCGTCATTTGCACTGGGAATGAGATCAACAAGACCACATAAGCGACCATGGCAGGATTGAATAAGTTTTGACCAAGGCCACCATATAGGTGTTTAGCGATTACGATCGCGAAAATAAGTCCGATCACCATAATCCACCACGGAGACCATGGTGGGATAGCCACGGCTAATAACCAAGCGGCAACGATCGCACTGTTATCACGTAGTGCTCGCATCGGCGAACGTTTACGGAAGACCATAACTAAGGCTTCAAGTGATACAGCGACTGCGATGGCAAAAATCAGCTGAATAAGCGTTCCCCACCCAAAGAAGTAGGTCTGAGCCGCTAAACCTGGGAGAGCACAAAGTGCCACCCATTTCATTAAGTCAGGTGTACTACGACGGCTGTGGGTATGCGGTGAACTGGCAATAAAAAACGACACTACTCGTTCTCCTCAGTATTATTTTTATTAGCTTCTTGCTGCGCTTTGCGAGCCTTCGCGCGCGCAATAGCAGCAGCGACAGCCGCTTTTTTCGGATCTTCAGTTTGTTCAGCAGGCGTTTCAGCTTCTAACGTTTCGGCTGGTTCTTCTTGCTTAGCTTTACGCGCTTTGGCACGCGCAATAGCCGCAGCGACAGCCGCTTTTTTCGGATCTTCAGCTTGTTCAGCAGGCGTTTCAGCTTCTACCGTTTCGGCTGGTTCTTCTTGCTTAGCTTTACGCGCTTTGGCACGCGCAATGGCAGCAGCAACCGCGGCTTTCTTCGGATCTTCAGTTTGTTCATCAGTCGTTTCAGCTTCTACCGTTTCGGCTGGTTCTTCTTGCTTAGCTTTACGCGCTTTGGCTCGCGCAATGGCAGCAGCAACCGCGGCTTTTTTCGGATCTTCAGCTTGCTCAGCAGGCGCTTCAGCTTCTACCGTTTCAGCTGAGTCTGCTTGTTTCGCTTTACGAGCCTTAGCGCGTGCAATGGCAGCAGCAACCGCGGCTTTCTTCGGATCTTCAGCTTTCTCAGCAGGCGCTTCAGTTTCTTCCGTTTCAGTTGAGTCTGCTTGTTTCGCTTTACGCGCTTTGGCACGCGCAATGGCAGCAGCAACCGCGGCTTTCTTCGGATCGTCGGTTGGCTCAGTAGGCGCTTCTGCTTCTACCGTTTCAGCTGAGTCTGCTTGTTTCGCTTTACGAGCCTTAGCGCGAGCAATAGCAGCAGCAACCGCGGCTTTCTTCGGATCGTCGGTTTTCTCAGTAGGCGTTTCAGCTTCTTCAGTTTCAGTTGAGTCTGCTTGTTTCGCTTTACGTGCTTTGGCACGTGCAATGGCAGCAGCAACCGCGGCTTTCTTCGGATCGTCGGTTTGCTCAGCAGGTGCTTGAGCTTCTAACGTTTCGGTTGGTTCTTCTTGTTGAGCTTTTTTCGCTTTAGCTCGGGCGATGGCTGCTGCAACTGCCGATTTCTTATCATCAGCGTTGTTGTCTGGTGTTTCGCCTTGCTCTTTTTGTGCTTTACGTTCGCGGGCTAGACGTTTGCGTTCTTCGCGCAGTTTTGCCATTTCTGAGTTATCAGGTTCACTAGAGCCTGCTTTAGCGGCTGCGGCCTGTTTTGCCTTCGCTTTGGCAATGGCTGCTGCGACGGCAGGTTTCACGGCTGGCTCTGCTTTTTCTGTTGTTTCTGTCTTCTGAGCTTTCACTCGTGCGATCGCTGCTGCAATCGCATCATCACCACCAGAAGATTTCATGTCTTTACGGCGCTGATCGGCTGCTTTCTTAAAGCGACTTTCACGTTCTGCTTTTTCGCGCTCCATGCGCGCTTTCTTCTCTTCAAAACGCAGCTTCGCTCGCTCAGCAGCTTCCGCTTCTTGTGTTCTGGTGCGAATTTCCGCTTTTGCTTGGCGGTAGTACTGTACGAGAGGAATTTCACTTGGACACACAAACGCACAAGCACCGCACTCGATACAATCCTTTAAGTTTAGTTCTTCGAGTTTGTCATACTCTTCAGCTTTTGCATGCCATTGCAGTTGCTGAGGTAGCAGTGAAGCAGGGCAAGCTTCAGCACATTGGCTACAGCGAATACATTCCATCTCATGTTGGTGTGGAGAGATCTCACGACGAGTCGGGGCAAGGATACAGTTTGCTGTCTTGGTAATCGGCACTTGAGAGTGGGGAAGGGTGAAGCCCATCATTGGTCCACCCATGATTAAACGTTGTAACTTCTTATCGGCTTTATAGCCAAACTCATCCAATAACGCCTGTACTGGTGTACCTAATAATGCCCAAACATTGCGTGGTTGTTTGAATGTTTTACCGGTGAGAGTCACCACGCGTTTTATCATCGGTTCACCATCGATGATTGCGCGTTTGATTGAATAAAGAGAACCGACATTTTGAACCAAAATACCAATATCGGCTGGAATTGCGCCGCTTGGTACTTCTTTATTGGTCAAAATTTTGATCAGCTGTTTTTCACCACCAGAAGGGTATTTAGTCGGGATAACGCGAATGACGATATCTTTGTTTAGAGCCGCAGCTTCTAACGCTTTAATTGCCTCTGGTTTGTTATCTTCAATACCAATAATCGTGAGCTTTGGTGTCAGGATATGTTCGACAATCTCGATACCTTGGATGAGCTCTTCGGCATGCTCTTGCATGAGCTTGTCATCTGATGTGATGTATGGCTCACACTCAGCTGCGTTGACGATAAGAATCTCTGTGCGAGCAAAACCTGATTGGATTTTTTTTGCGGTAGGGAAACCTGCGCCACCCATACCTGAAATGCCTGCGAGACGAATAATATCGATCAGTGCGTCAGGTGTTTCTTGTTTGTAATCCGCGACGGGTTTTCTGTCACACCATGTATCGTTACCATCAGGGGTAATGACCGCACAGAGTTCACTCAGACCTGAAGGGTGAGCAACGGTTCTGGGCTCAATTGCGGTGATCGTACCCGATGTAGGAGCATGCACTGGAACGGTAAAACCAGTTTCGGATTGCGTTAATGGCTGACCTTTTAATACGTGGTCACCTTCGGCAACCAATAAGTTACCAGCCTTACCAATGTGCTGTTTTAGCGGTAATACAATTTCTGATGGGATAGCCGCGTGAACGAGCTCAGTTTTGTTGGACTGCTTTTTGTTTTCTGCCGGATGCACTCCACCAGGGAAATCCCAAAGCGAGCCTGTACGAATTTGTTCAATCAAAGACAACATGCGAAACCTTACTTAATTGAATCTTTCACGTTCGCTGCATCGTCGGCAGCATCCGTAATGTTGAGTACTGGAATGGAGTTAAGTTGCCACTTCCAGCTTTCCGTGGTGGTTGCCACAGGAATCATTTCAATACAATCAGTTGGACATGGTGCAACACATAAGTCACACCCCGTACATTCGTCTTTAATTACGGTATGGACCGCTTTTGTACCGCCTACAATTGCATCCACTGGACACGCTTGAATACACTTAGTACAGCCAATGCACATATCTTCATGGATAAACGCAACGGTTGGAATTTTGCTGTCGAGATCGTGCGCAGATTCTTCTGGCTCAACACCCATTAAGTCGGCGAGCTTTTCGATTGTTGCCTGACCGCCAGGTGGACATTTGTTGATGTGGTCGCCATTTGCAATCGCTTCAGCATAAGGGCGGCAACCAGGATAGCCACATTGACCGCATTGAGTTTGAGGTAAGATTGCGTCGATTTGATCCACAATTGGGTCTGCCTCGACTTTGAAGCGAATAGAAGCAAAACCAAGTATCGCGCCGAAAATCGCAGCAAGAACTGCTAACGCGATGATCGCAATTAAAATCGTACTCATTGTTTACTTCACCAAACCTGTAAAGCCCATAAAGGCTAGTGACATTAAACCCGCTGTAATCATTGCAATTGATGCACCTTTAAAAGGCACTGGTACGTCGGCGGCAGCTATGCGCTCACGCATGGATGCAAAAAGTATCAACACCAATGAGAAACCAACAGCGGCGCCGAAGCCGTAGATAATCGATTCGATAAAGTTATGGTTCTCATTAATATTAAGAAGCGCGACGCCTAATACCGCGCAGTTTGTAGTGATCAGCGGTAAGAAAATACCAAGCAAGCGATAAAGTGTTGGACTTGTTTTGTGCACAACCATTTCGGTGAACTGCACCACAACGGCTATCACCAAAATAAAACTCATGGTTCGAAGGTACTCAATACCCAGTGGACGAAGAATGTAGCTTTCCACTAAATACGCACACACTGACGCGAGCGTTAGCACAAAAGTTGTCGCTAAGCCCATACCTATTGCTGTTTCCAGTTTTTTGGACACACCCATAAAAGGACAGAGGCCCAAAAACTTCACCAGTACAAAGTTGTTCACCAGCACAGTGCCGACCAACAACAAAACATATTCGGTCATAGTTATTACGTTCTTAAAATCCGATCTTGATATTATCGTGTTTTGTGACACCAATAACAACCAGTGAACGATGTGGTTTTACATACACGATGGAAAAATAGTCGTCTATGTGAGGTATTTTGATGAATCAATAAGAAATTGAACAGCTTGCTGAATGGATTTTACAAAGACGCTGGTGCTGTCTTTCCTCAAAGAATCTTTTGCTCAGAAGGCGGGAATTACATTTAGCGAGTAATTTTAAGTCGTCACTTGAGATATTGATGGTGAAAGAAGTTTTTTATTTCAAAACGAAAAAAGCCGTGTCTTGCGACACGGCTTTTTTGGAATTTGGCTCCTCCTGCTGGGCTCGAACCAGCGACCTGCGGATTAACAGTCCGTCGCTCTACCAACTGAGCTAAGGAGGAATTGCTTTGCTTGAAAGCGGGACGAATCTTACCGAGCAGCCAAACTACTGTCAACAGTAAAAAAATACATTTTTAGC
This sequence comes from Vibrio sp. JCM 18905, assembly GCF_055393305.1. Lineage (NCBI taxonomy): Bacteria > Pseudomonadati > Pseudomonadota > Gammaproteobacteria > Vibrionales > Vibrionaceae > Vibrio > Vibrio sp. JCM 18905. The sequence continues at coordinate 1,178,401 of NZ_AP043880.1, forward strand.
AAAAAATATTGAGGGAAGGGCTTTACTTTTCTGTACTGCTTGTCAGCAAAGGGGTGAGGTTACTTATCCACTAATTTTGTGGATAACTATGTTGATGAGATCTGAGTAAAGATCTTTTATATGCAACCTGGTTTTTATTTAGTGAATTTTTAATCAGAGCTATACAGAGAATATGCAATTAAAACATAGATTTATTGATGTTAAGCAAAATGTATTCAAGGTGGATAAAAATCTAGCTTTTGGGGATAAAGAGTGTTTAGGCCAATTTTTGGGGAAAAGTTGTGGAAACTGCAATGTGAAGAATGGGTGTGGCTCTTCAGCTAGGGCGAAGTACTATATCAGAGTAGGTTTTGTATGGCTACAGCATTCTAGACAAACAAGAAAATTTATTAACAATGGTGGGTAAATTTTCGATAGACGTAGATTTCATTGGCTAAGGTGTATATATATACAGCCAAAGCGCAGTAAAGTTGAGGAAGGGTATGAGTAAAGTCTATGAATTGGTCTCCGATTATCAGCCATCGGGTGACCAGCCGGGAGCGATCAAGCAGCTGCTTGAGGGGCTCGATGCTGGACTGGCACATCAAACACTATTGGGGGTAACGGGATCGGGTAAAACGTTCACACTAGCGAATGTTATCGCTCAAGCCCAGCGACCTGCAATATTACTTGCTCCAAACAAAACGCTCGCAGCGCAATTATATGGCGAGATGAAATCATTCTTTCCCAATAATGCGGTGGAGTACTTTGTTTCCTACTACGATTACTACCAGCCTGAAGCTTATGTCCCGACGACGGATACTTTCATTGAAAAAGACGCATCGGTTAACGCTCACATAGAGCAAATGCGCCTTTCAGCAACGAAAGCACTATTGGAACGTAAAGACGCGATTATCGTTGCGTCTGTTTCTGCTATCTATGGTTTGGGGGACCCAGAATCTTACTTGCAAATGATGTTGCATTTACGTCGTGGTGACGTGATTGATCAACGGGACATGCTACGACGTTTGGCAGAGCTACAATATTCAAGAAATGACGTGGCATTTGAGCGAGGACAGTTTCGGGTTCGTGGCGAAGTGATTGATATCTTTCCAGCGGAATCTGACCAAGACGCAGTTCGTGTCGAAATGTTTGATGATGAAATTGACTGCATCAGTGTTTTTGATCCATTGACTGGTGTGGTGAAACAGCGAGATTTACCACGCTACACCATTTATCCTAAGACGCACTACGTGACACCAAGAGATCGCATTCTTGAAGCGATCGAAAATATTAAGGTTGAATTAGAAGTACGCAAAAAGCAGCTTCTAGACAACAACAAGCTACTGGAAGAACAGCGTATTAGCCAGCGGACTCAATTCGATATCGAGATGATGAATGAGTTAGGTTTTTGCTCAGGTATCGAAAACTATTCTCGCTATCTCAGCGGACGCTCGGAAGGCGAGCCGCCACCGACATTGTTTGATTACTTGCCTCATGACGGTTTGTTGATCATCGATGAATCCCACGTGACGGTGCCGCAGATTGGTGCCATGTATAAAGGTGACCGCTCTCGTAAAGAAACGCTGGTGGAGTTTGGTTTTCGCTTACCTTCTGCGTTAGATAATCGTCCGCTCAAGTTTGAAGAGTTTGAAGCGTTAGCACCGCAGACGATTTTTGTCTCTGCGACGCCAGGAAATTATGAACTAGAAAAATCTTCAGGCGATGTGGCGGATCAAGTTGTTCGTCCAACAGGCTTGCTTGACCCAGAATTGGAAGTTCGCCCAGTAGCGACCCAAGTAGACGACTTGTTGTCTGAAATTCGCCTCCGTTCTGCTAAAGATGAGCGAGTTCTAGTGACAACATTGACCAAACGGATGGCCGAAGATCTCACCGAGTATTTGCACGAACATGATGTTAGGGTCCGTTACTTACACTCAGATATTGACACCGTAGAACGTGTGGAGATCATTCGCGATCTTCGTCTTGGCGAGTTTGACGTGCTGGTGGGAATTAACTTGCTACGAGAAGGCTTGGACATGCCTGAAGTTTCGCTGGTTGCAATATTGGATGCAGATAAAGAGGGCTTCTTGCGCTCCGAGCGTTCACTGATTCAGACCATTGGTCGTGCTGCGCGAAATCTTGAAGGTAAGGCGATTTTGTATGCTGACCGAATCACCAACTCCATGAAAAAGGCGATGGATGAAACCAACCGCCGCCGCGAGAAGCAGAAAGCGTACAACGAAGAAATGGGCATTTCGCCGCAAGCGCTCAAACGAAATATCAAAGATATTATGGAATTGGGCGATATTACCAAGTCTAAACGTCAGCGTAATACTAAACAGGTACCGTTGTCGAAAGTGGCGGAGCCTTCGCAAATATACGAGGTCATGTCTCCTCAACAGTTGGAAAAAGAAATCAGTCGACTTGAGGCGGCAATGTATCAGCACGCGCAAGATTTAGAGTTTGAATTGGCGGCGCAAAAGCGTGACGAGATTGAAAAACTAAGAGCGCAGTTCATCGCAAATAGTTAAAAATAAGCTTAATGATCTAGCTTAGCCAAGAGTTTTAGATTGCTTGCAAAAAAAAAGAAGCCAATAGGCAGTCGGGTCTATTGGCTTGTTTTGTGAACATCTCGTTCACTAACAACGTCAGTTGGCTAGGTGACCCGAGGGGTCACTAAACTATCAGCATGGTTTATGCCATTTTTTAAATAATTGATATTATTTTTGAATCCTTTCTCTTACCCATAATTTAGCTAATGTTATTTGCAAAATGCAAAGCGTAATGCGATTATTGTTTAAAACACAACAAAATATTAGCTAGGTTATGCAACAAAAATCTGAAGGTCCTAAATCTCGTTACCTTTTAATGGTTGAGGATACCGCATCTGTTGCGGCACTGTACCGCTCATACCTGACACCGCTTGGTATAGATATCAATATTGTCGGTACAGGTAGGGATGCCATTGAAAGTCTCAACCATAGAATTCCAGATCTTATTCTGCTCGATCTTCGTCTGCCAGATATGACGGGGATGGACGTTTTACACGCTGTAAAAAAGAGTCATCCAGACGTACCTATTATTTTTATGACCGCTCACGGTTCTATCGATACCGCGGTAGAAGCAATGCGTCATGGCTCTCAAGACTTTTTGATCAAACCGTGTGAAGCAGACCGTTTACGTGTCACGGTTAACAATGCGATTCGTAAAGCGACTAAGTTAAAAAACGAGGCTGATAACCCGGGCAATCAAAGTTATCAAGGCTTTATTGGCAGCAGCCAAACTATGCAACAGGTTTACCGCACGATTGATTCAGCAGCGAGCAGTAAAGCGAGTATCTTCATCACTGGTGAAAGTGGTACGGGTAAAGAGGTATGTGCCGAGGCAATCCATGCGGCAAGCAAGCGTGGTGACAAGCCTTTTATTGCGATTAACTGTGCTGCAATTCCAAAAGATTTGATTGAGAGTGAACTGTTTGGTCACGTGAAAGGTGCTTTTACCGGTGCAGCAAATGATCGTCAGGGTGCAGCGGAATTAGCGGATGGTGGCACACTTTTCCTTGATGAATTGTGTGAGATGGATTTAGATTTGCAAACCAAATTGCTACGATTTATTCAAACCGGCACGTTCCAAAAAGTGGGCTCATCAAAAATGAAGAGCGTGGATGTTCGCTTTGTTTGTGCAACTAACCGTGACCCATGGAAAGAGGTACAAGAAGGTCGATTCCGTGAAGATTTGTACTATCGTTTGTATGTCATTCCTTTGCATTTGCCACCTTTACGTGAACGAGGTGAAGATGTCATTGAAATTGCATACTCACTGTTAGGCTATATGTCGCACGAAGAAGGAAAAAGCTTCGTGCGTTTTGCGCCTGATGTAATCGACCGATTTAATAGCTATGAGTGGCCAGGCAACGTTCGTCAGTTACAAAACGTGCTGCGCAATATCGTTGTTCTAAACAACGGTAAAGAAATCACGTTGGATATGTTACCGCCACCGCTGAATCAACCGCTTGACCGTCCGTCTTCTGTGGCGAAATTCATTGAGCCGAAAGTGATGACTGCGTCTGAGATTATGCCGTTGTGGATGACAGAAAAAATGGCGATAGAGCAAGCGATTGAAGCGTGTGATGGCAATATCCCCCGAGCGGCGGGATACCTTGATGTCAGTCCGTCGACGATTTACCGCAAGTTACAGGCTTGGAATGGCAAGGAAGAGCGGCAAAAAGTATGAGTGTGAATGTATTAAATCAGCAAAAAATCGATGAACTGTCGATGGAGATTGGCAGTGATAATGTTCCTGTTTTACTCGATATTTTCTTAGGGGAGATGGATACCTACATCGAGAATTTATCTCAGTTTCAAGGGACAGAGCGATTGCGTTACCTAAAAGAAATCAGTCACGCGTTAAAAAGCAGTGCAGCGAGCTTTGGAGCAGACCGTCTTTGTCAATTGGCGATGTCGATAGATAAAAAAGCCAAAGCAGGTGAGTTAGCTGAAGAGTCAGACGAGTTAAAAACGATGTTCGATCTTTTGCACGAAACACGCGACGCTTATCGTGATTGGCAGCAGTAATGCATTGTTCTGATGAGGCTCTTACACAAAACCCTTCACTTGAGTGAAGGGTTTTTTCATTGCTGACAGCGAGTAAACTTGAAGCTATCCCCTAGCTTTAGAGGGCTTTTTTAAATTGAAAGCCTTAGCTGGCTTTCAATAGCGAGCTTGAGTTTATCTCGGTCGTGACGCCAATCTCGGTTCGACGAAGCTAACGATTCCGTCACTACATTCCACTGGCTCAATACTTCTTGCTCGGTTTCCTCTGCTAGAACCACGTCTATCTTCCTACCTTGGCAGGCACGCTCACACCATTCTAATTTTTGTGCCATGGTCATTCGTCCGGCTGGGCCGTACTCCGGGCTCAAGTTGGCAACGAAAATGACTTTTGCTTTCTCATTGGCGGCAATGGCTTTGCCGAGCTCAGGCAACAGCAAAGGAGGCATGATGCTGGTTAAAAAGCTGCCAGGACCAAGAATAATAGCGTCTGCCTCTGCCAGTGCAGTTACTGCTTCTTTAGTTGCAGGGACTTCTGGTGATAGATCGAGACGGCGTAAATCGGTGTTCATCTCGTCTACATTCGTTTCTCCCGTGACCCACTTCCCATCCACGGATAACGCGGAAAGATCGGAAGGGTGTTCAGACATAGGAAGAATGTTAACGTCGACTTTTAACATGTTTCGAATCAGATTGATGGCATCTAACGGTCTGACCGATAAGTTATCGAGCGCCGTAAGCATCAAGTTACCGAGGTTATGACCATCAAGCTCGCCAGTACCTTTGAAGCGATATTCAAACATCATTGAACTGATCGACGGCTCTGTGATCAGCTGATTAATGCAGTTCCGTGTGTCGCCCCAGGCGATTCCACCTTGGCAGTGACGAATTCTTCCTGTTGAGCCACCATTGTCTGTTGTGGCGACAATGCCAGTTGCATTGCCGCCAAAATCCCGTAGTGCGGCCAACATTCGACCTAAGCCATGACCACCGCCAACAGCGACCACTTTTTTATCCGTGTAGATATTCATTACGTTCTTCTAATAATCTTGTAAAAAACGGCTACAATTTATCTCAAGGAGTGCTTGAAAGGTACTCACTTAGCGGTAAATTGTGTCTCTAGAGAGTTTTTTATCACTCAAGTCTGGATTCCAGTACAAATATTAAGTATTTTACACCGCAAAGCTATCAGAGGTTTCATATCTCTGGTTGCCATAACTCCGAGCTCACTATTGCTAAGTCCGAGGATAAGCGTTTTGAGCCAGTGGCGTACTGTCACAAGGGCATGATTGGAAATGGCCATGCCTCCCGTGTTTGGAAAGGTGTTCCGTGGCGCAACAATTCGAAGACAAATTTCATCGTAAGTTCTATTACTTGCGTCTGTCTGTGACCGACGTATGTAATTTCAAATGTACCTATTGCCTTCCTGATGGCTATAAGCCTTCGGGCAATAAAAACTCGTCTTTTTTATCTCTTCCTGAAATCAAACGGGTCGTAAAAGCGTTTGCTGATTGTGGCACGTCAAAAGTGCGCATTACTGGCGGTGAACCAAGTTTACGCAAAGATTTTACCGACATTATCCACTCAGTGGCGACGACGCCTGGTATCCAAAAAGTAGCAACGACGACCAATGGTTACCGCATGGCGAAGCAAGTCGCAGACTGGCGTGAAGCGGGCTTAACTCACATCAACGTCAGCGTGGACAGCCTTGATCCGCGCATGTTCCATCAAATCACAGGTGAAAATAAGTTTACTGAAGTCATGAATGGTATCGAACGTGCGTTCGAGGTCGGTTATGAGCAAGTAAAAGTTAATGTGGTGTTGATGAAAGATCTTAACCATCAAGAACTGCCAGCGTTTCTCAACTGGATAAAAGATCGTCCAATCCAACTGCGCTTCATCGAGTTGATGCAAACGGGTGAGATGGATGATTTATTCAATAAGCATCATGTGTCCGGCGTAGCAATTCGTAATCAGTTGATTGCAAACGGTTGGCTGCTTAAAGTGCGCTCTCATAATGACGGCCCCGCGCAAGTGTTTGTTCATCCAGATTACAAGGGTGAAATTGGTCTAATCATGCCTTATGAAAAAGACTTTTGTGAGAGCTGCAACCGACTACGCGTCTCTGCGATGGGTAAGCTGCATCTGTGTTTGTTTGGAGACCACGGTGTAGAACTGCGTGATCTACTGGAACGTGATGAGCAAGAAAGTGAGCTTATTGAACGCATCCAAGCGCAGTTACAAACTAAGTCGGTGAGCCACTTCTTGCACGATGGTAATACGGGTATGACGCCGCATCTGGCGTCTATCGGCGGCTAAATCAACTCAAATTTTGTAGGGAAAGCTTATTTATAGGCTAGCTTTCCCTCGCTTTTCTAGAATCGATACCAAACGTATCAAAGTTAAAAGAGAATAGGTGAACACATGGGTCACGCTGAAAGCAAATTTCAACCTGCAAATATTGCCGTTCTAACGGTATCTGACACTCGTACCGAAGAAAACGATACCTCTGGTCGCTACCTTGTTGAACACGCTCAAGAAGCGGGTCACAATGTTGTCGATAAGCAAATTGTTATTGATGACATGTACAAAATTCGCGCAATTGTTTCTCAGTGGATTGCGGACGACAATGTCCAAGCGATCATGATTACTGGTGGTACAGGGTTCACGTCACGTGACAGCACGCCAGAAGCGCTGAAGCCTCTGTTTGATAAAGAAGTAGAAGGTTTTGGTGAGTTATTCCGCATGGTGTCTTACGAAGAAATTGGTACGTCAACGATCCAATCGCGTGCAATTGCAGGTTTTGCGAACCATACAGTTATCTTCGCAATGCCTGGTTCAACAGGCGCGTGCCGCACTGGCTGGACGAAGATTATCAAGCAGCAGTTAGATGCAAGCCATCGCCCTTGTAACTTCATGCCGCACCTATCTGTATAACCTTTCCTAAAAGCGAAGGAAAAACAATGACTCAATTTACCCATATCAACGCGTCTGGCGAAGCTAATATGGTCGACGTGTCTGCAAAAGCTGAAACGGTTCGTGAAGCACGTGCAGAAGCATTTGTTCACATGGCCCCAGAAACCTTGCAACTGATTGTTTCCGGGCAGCATCACAAAGGTGATGTGTTCGCGACGGCTCGAATTGCTGGTATCCAAGCTGCAAAGAAAACGTGGGATTTGATTCCACTTTGTCATCCTCTGTTGCTTTCTAAAGTCGAAGTTCAGTTGGAGGCTATTGAGTCAGAAAACAAAGTTCGTATTGAATCTGTTTGTAAGCTTGCAGGTAAAACGGGCGTAGAAATGGAAGCGCTCACGGCGGCTTCTGTTGCTGCACTGACGATTTACGATATGTGTAAAGCGGTGCAAAAAGACATGGTTATCGGTCAAGTTCGTCTCCTAGAAAAGACGGGTGGAAAATCTGGACACTTCAAGGCGGAATCATGATTAAAGTACTTTTTTTTGCTCAGACTCGTGAGCTGATTGGTATCGACAGTGTCGAATTAGATGATCAATTTGAAACGGTTGAAGCGATTCGCGCGCATCTCGTGGAAGAGGGCGCAGATAAAAATGGTAAGTGGGATTTGGCTTTAGAGCCAGGAAAGCTACTTGCTGCTGTTAATCAATCTATTGTCCCACTTGATACCGAAGTAAAAGCGGGGGATGAAGTTGCATTTTTCCCACCGGTAACCGGAGGTTAAGATGGACCCACGCGTCTCTGTACAAGTTGAAGACTTTTCCGTTGATCACGAATATCAACGTTTATCCGAAGGTACGGCTGCTGGTGCTGTCGTAACATTCATTGGTAAAGTTCGAGATATGAACCTTGGCGATAATGTTGTTGGTTTGCACTTGGAACACTACCCAGGCATGACTGAGAAGAGCTTGAGCGACATTTGCGATCAAGCTGAATCACGTTGGCCATTATTGGGCGTACGCGTGATTCATCGCGTTGGTGACATGGATAGCGGTGATCAAATCGTCTTTGTTGGTGTTTCAAGTGCACACCGTGGAGCAGCATTTGATGCTTGCGAGTTCATTATGGACTACTTGAAAACCAAAGCACCATTTTGGAAGAAAGAACGCACGACGAATGAAGATCGTTGGATTGAGTCGCGCGACACCGATCATCAAGCTGCGCAGCGTTGGGAAAAATAGAACCCACGCCTCATTCTAGTGAAAAAAGCTAAGTGTCAATGGCACTTAGCTTTTTTTGTACTTATCTTCATAATTCTGCTCATTTGACTTCAACACAACCCGTACTCGCTCTGGTGATATTCTTCACAATAAAAGTTTTTAGCCCAATATATAAACAATTATTTGTTAGACTTCATTTGTCATAAATGTTAAATAATATGTAAATATCTAGCATAAGATGCTATCAAATGGTTTAAATGTAGATTAATCGAAAGTTTTGTCTGTGGAATGTCGCTTCTGGTCTCCATTTGGCTGGTGAATACTTTTTGATTAGAGTTTACTGCTAGATATGTGTGGTTTAGTCAGGATTATTGGTTTTTTTGCTACATTTTTATGGCAAATTACTTCAATGATTGCTAATGTGTGCCGCAGTCTTTGTAAGGTTTTAGGCTTTTGTGCTCAGAAAACGCACTAAAAAAATCTAAAACTCTGACCGTTCCAGGCCCTTACAAAGAAGTCATGGATGCTAACGAAAAAATTTGGAGTTTTACGCATGTATAAGAATAAAATCACGCGCGCTTTATTTATTGGTGCTGGTCTTTCTCTCGCTTTAGCTGGTTGTGGCGAAAAGCCTGTAGAGAAACAAGCTGCTGAGCCTGCTCCGGCTCCACCCCCTGAAGCTAAATCTGATTCTAAAGAGCCAAAACTTGCTGCTGTTCAAGAATTGGTGCGTGGTAACGGTACAGAAGTTGCGACAATAGACCCTCATAAATCTCAAGGTGTTCCAGAATCCCACGTGATTCGCGATCTTCTTGAAGGCCTAGTAAACCAAGATGCGGACGGTAACACTATCCCTGGTGTTGCAGAGTCTTGGGAAACTGAAGACAACAAAACATACACTTTCCACCTGCGTGAAGACGCAAAATGGTCTAACGGTGATCCTGTTACTGCAGGTGATTTTGTATACAGCTTCCAACGCGCAGTCGACCCAGCAACCGCTTCTCCATACGCTTGGTACATGGAATACACCAAGATGAAGAACGCAAAAGACATTGTTGCGGGTAAAAAAGACAAGAGTGAGTTGGGTGTTAAAGCGGTTGACGACCACACGTTAGTGGTTGAGCTAGACACTGCTGTACCATACTTTGTGATGATGATGGGCCACACAACAGTGAAGCCTGTTCACCAAGCAACCGTTGAAAAGTTCGGCGATCAATGGACGAAGCCTGAGAACTTTGTAGGTAACGGTGCTTATGTTGTTGACAACTGGGTTGTAAACGAGCGTTTAGTTCTAAAACGTAACGAACAATACTGGGACAACGAAAACACGACGCTTGATCAAGTTACTTTCCTACCAATCGAAAACCAAGTAGCGGAAATGAACCGCTTCCTAGCAGGTGAAATCGACTTCACGAATGAACTGCCTACAGAGCACTTCAAGCGTTTGAAGCAAGAGCATCCAGAAGACGTGTCTGTATCGGGTAACTTGTGTACTTACTACTACATCTTCAACACGAAGAAAAAGCCGTTTGATGATGTTCGCGTACGTAAAGCGATTTCTTATGCGATTGACCGTAATATCGTGACTGATGCGATCCTAGCACAAGGTCAAAAGCCAGCTTATTTCCTAACGCCTGAAATCACGGCGGGTTTCAACCCAGAAATCCCTGCATACGGCAAAATGACGCAAGAAGAGCGTAACGCTGAAGCGGCGCGTCTATTGGAAGAAGCGGGTTACGGCGCAGACAACCCTCTTGAATTTAACCTTCTATACAACACGTCAGAGAACCACAAGAAACTTGCGGTTGCACTGGGTTCAATGTGGAAGAAGACGCTTGGTCTAGACGTTACGCTAGAAAACCAAGAGTGGAAAACTTACCTATCTACCAAAGATTCTGGCAACTTTGAGGTTGCTCGTGCAGGTTGGTGTGGCGACTACAACGAAGCTTCATCTTTCCTAACGCTGATGATGAGTAATAACACTACTGGTGGTATTCACTACGACAGCAAAGAGTACGATGCAATCATGAACAAAGCATTTGCTTCAACTTCTGACGAAGAGCGTCAAGCGCTTTACCTAGAAGCAGAGAAGTTGATGGCAAAAGATATGCCAATCGCACCTATCTACCAGTACGTGAAATCACGTCTACTATCACCGAAAGTTGGTGGCTTCCCAGTCAATAACGCGGAAGACAAGATTTACTCTAAAGATCTCTACATCACAGAGTAATTCGTAACTCGATAGAACTATAAAAATGAGGCTCTACATGTGAGAAATTGCATGTAGCGCCTATCTTTAGTCCAAAAGAATTGGACGACTTCTTTAATTTAACTGTCACAGACTGAAAGAGTGAGTTTATGCTTAAATTCATCGCAAAAAGGATATTTGAGGCGATCCCAACAATGTTGGTTTTGATCACCGTATCTTTCTTTCTTATGCGCTTTGCACCGGGAAACCCTTTCTCGACAGAGCGTCCATTGCCACCCGAAGTAATGGCAAATATCGAAGCTAAATATGGCTTAGATAAACCTGTATTTGAACAATACACCACGTATTTGACCAATGTTATCCAAGGGGATTTCGGGCCGTCATTTAAATACCTTGATTACTCGGTTAACGAGCTGATCGCGGTTGCCTTACCTGTTTCGGCTAAAGTGGGCTTCATCGCCTTTATCTTTACCCTGATTATGGGGGTTACCGTCGGTACCATTGCTGCGCTCAAGCAGAATACTTGGATTGATTACACCATCATGTCGACAGCGATGCTCGGTGTGGTAATGCCTTCTTTTGTATTGGCACCTGCTCTTATCTATCTGTTCTCGCTTCACTGGAATATCTTCCCTGCGGGCGGTTGGCAAGATGGTAGCTGGCAGTATTTAGTGCTTCCTGTCATTGGTATGTCACTACTGTATGTTGCAACCTTCGCTCGTATTACGCGTGGTTCGATGATCGAGACACTGAACAGTAACTTTATTCGTACGGCTCGTGCTAAAGGTCTAAGCTACCGTTACATCATCATCAAGCACGCTCTTAAGCCGGCACTTCTCCCTGTTGTTTCTTACATGGGTCCTGCTTTCGTAGGTATCATCACCGGTTCTGTTGTTATCGAAACCATTTTTGGTCTACCAGGTATTGGTAAGCTATTCGTTAACGCTGCGTTTAACCGTGACTACTCGCTAGTAATGGGTGTAACCATCCTGATTGGTTTCCTATTCATTTTATTCAACGCGATTGTAGATATTCTACTTGCAATGATTGACCCGAAAATTCGCTACTAACAGGGACGTTTGGTTATGTTAACGAAAAAAGAAAACCTAGAAGCGATTGAGAAGTTCTCCGAAAACTTGGAGATTGAAGGTCGCAGTCTTTGGCAAGATGCTCGTATCCGTTTTATGCGCAACAAAGCGGCAATGGTGAGCTTATTCCTTCTTGTTCTAATGACGTTGGCGGTGATTATTCTGCCAATGATCGCACCGCACACCTTTGATGATACTGACTGGTACGCGATGCACGTTGCACCGAATGCTGACCATTGGTTTGGTACTGACAGCCTAGGCCGTGACTTATACGTGCGCACGCTAATCGGCGGTCGTATTTCGTTGATGGTGGGGGTCATGGGTGCCTTTGTAGCCGTACTGATTGGTACGCTCTATGGCGCAGCATCTGGTTTTATCGGTGGTAAAGTTGACCGTGTGATGATGCGTATTCTAGAGATTTTGTACGCGGTACCGTTTATGTTCCTAGTTATCGTACTTGTGACATTCTTCGGTCGTAACATCATGCTGATCTTTGTCGCGATTGGTGCTATCGCATGGCTAGATATGGCGCGTATCGTACGTGGTCAGACACTCAGCTTACGTAGCAAAGAGTTCATCGAAGCTGCACATGTGTGTGGTGTTAGCAACTGGAAAATTATCACTCGTCATATCGTGCCGAACGTACTGGGCATCGTAGCGGTTTACTCTACGCTGCTTATCCCGAGCATGATCCTGACGGAGTCATTCCTATCATTCCTTGGTCTTGGTGTTCAGGAACCGATGACAAGTTGGGGCGCTCTTCTACAAGAAGGTGCACAGACAATGGAAGTGGCAATCTGGCAGCTGGCATTCCCAGCCGTGTTCATGGTTGTGACGCTATTCTGCTTCAACTACGTTGGTGACGGCCTGCGCGATGCGCTGGATCCAAAAGACAGATAATTAAAAGATAAGATTAAGGAAGCAATGATGAGCTTATTAGATGTCAAAGATCTGCGCGTCGAATTCACCACGCAAGATGGTATCGTAACCGCAGTAAACGATTTGAACTTCTCCCTCAACCAAGGCGAAACCTTAGGCATCGTTGGAGAGTCGGGATCAGGTAAATCTCAAACCGTATTCGCAATCATGGGCCTGTTGGCTAAGAACGGTATTATTTCTGGTAGCGCAAAGTTTGAAGGCAAAGAAATCCTAAACTTACCAGAAAAAGAACTGAACAAAGTTCGCGCTGAACAGATCGCCATGATCTTCCAAGACCCAATGACATCGCTGAACCCTTACATGAAGGTAAGTGACCAGTTGATGGAAGTGCTTATGCTGCATAAAGGCATGGGCAAAGCGGAAGCATTTGAAGAATCAGTACGCATGCTGGAAGCGGTGAAAATCCCTGAAGCGCGTAAGCGTATCACGATGTACCCGCATGAGTTTTCAGGCGGTATGCGTCAGCGTGTAATGATCGCGATGGCGTTGTTATGTCGCCCTAAACTGCTTATTGCCGATGAGCCAACAACAGCACTTGATGTGACGGTTCAAGCACAGATCATGGACCTGCTTAATGAGCTTAAAGACGAGTTCAACACGGCGATCATCATGATCACGCACGACCTTGGTGTTGTTGCAGGTTCGTGTGACAAAGTGCTGGTGATGTATGCAGGTCGTACGATGGAGTACGGCAACGTAAACGAAATCTTCTATAATCCAAGCCACCCTTATGCAGAGGGTCTGCTGAAGGCGATTCCTCGCCTTGATACGGAAGGTGAAATTCTGCCAACCATTCCCGGTAATCCACCAAACTTGCTTCGTCTACCACCGGGCTGCCCTTATCAAGAGCGTTGCCATCGAGTGATGGATCGTTGTAAGCGTGAAGCGCCAATTCTGACTCCATTTGGTGATGGTCGTCAGCGCGCATGTTTTTCTGAATGGGAGGCTTGGAACAAATGAACGCAGTAGATAAAAAGCTAATTCTGGACATTTCAGAGCTGAAAGTTCACTTCAGCATTGCGTCAAAATCAGCATGGCCGTGGTCAAAGCCTTCAAGCCTAAAAGCGGTTGATGGGGTGAACGTTCGACTATACGAGGGGGAAACACTTGGTGTAGTAGGCGAGTCAGGTTGTGGTAAATCGACGTTTGCGCGCGCCATCATCGGTCTTGTTGAAGCGACGGATGGCGAAGTAGTTTGGTTAGGTCAAGATCTAACTAAGATGAAAGACGTCCAACGTCGTGAAACGCGTAAAGAAATCCAAATGATTTTCCAAGATCCTTTGGCATCTCTTAACCCACGTATGACGGTTGGCGACATTATTGCTGAGCCTCTTGAAACGTTCTACCCAGAACTGTCTAAGCAGGAAGTGAAAGAGCGCGTTAAAGAGATGATGGCGAAAGTGGGTCTATTACCTAACGTTATTAACCGTTATCCGCACGAGTTCTCGGGTGGTCAGTGCCAGCGTATCGGTATTGCGCGTGCGCTTATCCTTAAGCCTAAGATGATCATCTGTGATGAACCCGTATCGGCGCTTGATGTATCTATTCAAGCTCAGGTTGTTAACCTGCTTAAAGAGATTCAAAAAGAACTAGGCCTTTCTCTGGTATTCATTGCGCATGATTTGTCAGTGGTTAAACACATCTCAGATCGTGTTTTGGTCATGTATTTGGGTAATGCTGTCGAGCTCGGTGAGGCGGAGGCGCTGTTTGCTGATCCTAAGCACCCATATACACGCGCATTGATGTCAGCGGTTCCGATTCCGGACCCGAACATTGAGCGCAGTAAGAAAATCCAAATGCTGGAAGGCGACCTTCCTTCGCCGATCAGTCCACCATCGGGTTGTGTGTTCCGCACTCGTTGCCCACAAGCAACCGAAGAGTGTGCGAAGACGAAGCCAACGATTCAAGGCAACGACGTTCACGCGGTATCTTGTTTGCACGTTAGTGTATAAATTCAGCCTGTGACGGGCTTAAGCGCGACACCTTCATCGGGTCGCGCTTTTTTTATGCATCTGATTTATACATTCGAATTTCTTGAACATGATGTCCTAAGTTCAGTGATTTTCTGTTTGATAGGAAACGCTAATATAGACATAAACAGAATGAGAGGAGCGCAATCATGGGTAAGTTGGTCGAAGGTGTTTGGCATGACGTCTGGTATGACACAAAATCAAATGGTGGCAAATTTGTGCGTGAAGATGCCGGATTCCGTAACTGGGTTAAAAACGAACCTGATGCGGAGTTTAAACCAGAGTCTGGTCGATACCATTTGTATGTCTCTCTTGCTTGTCCTTGGGCACACCGAACGCTCATCTTCCGCAAGCTGAAAGGCTTAGAACCACATATTGATGTCACGGTTGTTTGCCCTGATATGTTAAGCCAAGGCTGGCAAATGGGGCTTCCTGAGCCACTATTTGGTCACACTCGTATGCACCAAATCTACACGCAGGCCAAACCAGATTACACAGGCCGTGTAACTGTGCCTGTGCTTTGGGATAAAAAGACCAATACGATCGTGTCGAATGAGTCGTCAGAAATTATTCGTATGTTTAACACGGAGTTCAATGCGTTAACAGGAAACCACGATGACTATTATCCAGAACAGCTAAAGCATGTTATTGACGAGTGGAACGATTTTGTTTATCCAAACGTCAACAATGGAGTGTATCGCTGTGGTTTTGCGACCACGCAAGAGGCATATGAAGAAGCATTCGATTCTTTATTCGCTGCGCTAGATAAAATCGATTCGCACCTATCGACGCATCGTTATTTAGCGGGGAATACTATTACTGAGGCTGATTGGCGTTTGTTTACGACTCTGGTCCGTTTCGATGCCGTGTATGTGGGCCACTTCAAATGTAATAAGCAGCGCATCGCAGACTACGAAAATATTCAAGGATACTTAAAAGAGCTGTATCAAGTCGAAGGCGTCGAAGAAACCACGGATTTCTACCATATTAAACGTCACTACTATTTCAGCCACACTGGGATTAACCCGACGCAAGTCGTACCCAAAGGGCCTGATTTAGACTTAAACTCTCCTCATGGAAGAGAAATAATTAGCTAGTTTGCTACCTCCATCAGAAATGAAAAAGTACTTAACGGTTAGCAATATCGTTAAGTACTTTGATGCCAACTAAATACTAGGAGCAGGAGAGTGACTCTTAAGTGTGCGCTCGTCTACTTAGCGCGTACGACGTCCATCACTAATTTTCCGTCGACTTTTACAGGGCCATCTTCTTTGGCTCCGAGTGTATATTCAAATACGCCAGTCTTCATTCCCCCTTTTTCTCCGTGGACCATTAGCATCAGCATGTCGCCAGACTCAACCGGTTCCATCAAAATTGCATTCACGTTCTCATTCTGTCCCATCTTTAGTGGGGCATAGCCGATAACAGGGCCAGGCTTCATTGATTCGTCCGTTTGGTGGACGACCATCCATCCGTTGTCGTCAGCATGAGCCATTTTTGCGGTTACCGTTCCTCTGGACATATCTTGATCAACGCCTTTAATGCTTGGGGCAGAAAAGCTGAATGAAGAAAAACTGAACAGAATTGCAGCTAAACCAAGCTTTAGCAGTGAGTTGTTGATGGGGTTGTTCATATGTATTCCTTACTTATGTGTGAGTTTGCTTAATAGCAGTCCATCTTCGATACGTAGTTCGAGTAAGAAAGTTCAGTTGAAATGTAAATAATGCTGATAAATTGAACAGGGAGGGCCGCTTCGTTCTATTACGTTTTGGTGGCAGGTAAAAGAATAATGAAATTATAAGACGCAATGGTAAGCCTGGAACCGGAGCCATTTTCTGATTATCCTCTCATCGTCACAGCTTCTTACCCATATTCAAATAAACTAATGATATAACAACCGCTTTTTAACGGGGTGATGCATGGATATCAATGAGTTTGTCAGTGGCGAGCATCTAATTTGGAATCTGCTTATTGCTCTATTACTGGGGGCAATTGTTGGCACCCAACGTGGCTGGGTGATGCGCAATAGCGTAGAAGGCAGTCGTGTCGCGGGCATTCGTACTTTTTCTTTAGTCGGTTTACTCGGTGGTTTAGTTGGCATTCTCGCCAACATCTATACACCTTTACTCATTGGTTTTGCGTTTATCGCTTTAGTCATCCTCACTTGCATCGCTTTTGTTATACAGCAGAAAAAGAGCGGAGATGTGAGCATCACTGGTGTGGTTAGTATCATGGTGGTGTTTGTTCTGGGTAACCTTGCCGTGTCGGGTGAGGCTGTTTTGGCTGCAGCAGCGGCCGTCATTACCGCGGTAGTGCTCGATAACAAAAGAGAGCTACATCAAGCGCTACAAAAACTGCAAGAGTATGAGTTAGACGCAGCACTGCGTTTATTACTTATCTCGATAGTCATGTTACCACTGTTACCAAATCAATCTTACGGCCCTTGGAATGCACTTAACCCGTATGAGATTTGGTGGATGGTTGTGCTGATCGCTAGTATCTCGTTTGTCGGTTATTTTGCGATAAAGATCGGCGGGGCGAAGCGAGGTATTTTGTTTACGTCTGTATTTGCTGGTCTTAGCTCTTCGACAGCATTAACGTTGCAGTTTTCCCATCTTTCTCGTGAGCAAGCGAGCATCAGCCCGTTACTCGCTAGTGGTATTCTTTTGAGCTGCGGAACCATGTTCCCTCGTTTACTTATCGTACTGTCCGTTATCAATCCGCAATTAGTGAAACTGCTTTGGCCAATTGTGATGGCGATGATGGTTGCGCTGTACATTCCGGCATGGTGGATTTGGCGCAGAAGTGAAGTTGAGCAGATTGAGCAATCAAATAAGCAAACGAACCCTCTTGCTTTGCAGTCGGCACTGTTCTTTGGCCTCGTGTTGGCGTTGATTATGCTGCTTGCTCACGCTTTGTCTGACTGGTTTGGCAATGCGGGGGTGTTGTTCCTTTCTGCTTTATCAGGGATTACTGACGTTGATGCGATCTCGTTAACCCTCGGACGTCAAAGTACGCAAACATTAAGCGTGACCACTGCTGCGTTAGGCATTTTGATTGCCGCTTCGGTTAATACCATTGTGAAAATGGGGATGGTTATCGCGATAGGGGATAAGAAGCTTTGGCGCCGAATCGCACCCGTGATGACAGGTTGTGTTGTGGTTGGGGCTGGGGTATTTATGGCGCTATATTCATAAGAGCGTATTAGTGCTATTGCTCATAGCCTCTTTGCTGTGTGGCCAACAATAAAAAAAGCCCTCGACGAATCGAGGGCTTTGGATAGTTGTCCAACTAGATGTCAGAAGCGATTATTTAGCTTCTTGGTCTGCTTGGATTGCTGTTAGAGCGATTGTGTACACGATATCGTCTACTAGCGCGCCACGAGACAAGTCGTTTACAGGCTTGCGCATACCTTGCAGCATTGGACCGATAGAAACTAGGTCAGCTGAACGTTGTACTGCTTTGTAAGTCGTGTTACCCGTGTTTAGGTCTGGGAATACGAATACTGTCGCTTTACCTGCTACTGGAGAGTTAGGCGCTTTAGACGCTGCCACGTTTTCCATGATAGCTGCGTCGTACTGTAGAGGACCGTCGATCACTAGATCAGGACGCTTCTCTTTCGCGATGCGAGTTGCTTCACGTACTTTATCAACGTCTGCACCCTTACCAGATTCACCAGTAGAGTAAGAGATCATAGCAACGCGAGGGTCGATACCGAATGCTGCTGCAGAGTCAGCAGATTGGATAGCGATTTCAGCAAGCTGTTCAGCGGTTGGATCTGGGTTGATCGCACAGTCACCGTAAACCAGTACTTGATCAGGCAGAAGCATGAAGAATACTGAAGATACGATAGACGCATTTGGTGCAGTCTTGATGATTTGGAACGGAGGAACGATAGTGTTCGCCGTAGTATGAACAGCACCAGAAACTAGGCCGTCAACTTCGTCGTTCTCAAGCATCATTGTGCCTAGGAATACTGAATCTTGTAGCTTCTCACGAGCCACAACTTCAGTCATGCCTTTCGCACCGCGCAGCTCAACTAGACGAGCAACGTAGTTTTCACGAACAGCATCGGCATCGATGATGGTTACGCCAGTACCTAGCTCAACGCCTTGTTGAGCTGCTACGCGACGGATTTCATCTGGGTTACCTAGAAGCACACAGTCTGCAATACCGCGTTCAGCACAGATTGCTGCCGCTTTAACAGTACGAGGTTCGTCACCTTCTGGAAGAACGATACGCTTGCCTGCTTTACGAGCAAGTTCAGTTAGCTGGTAACGGAACGCTGGTGGACTTAGACGACGAGACTTCTGAGTACCTTCAGTCATTGACTCGATCCAGTTACCGTCGATGTGACCAGCAACGTGCTCGTTGATGAACTCGATACGCTCTTTATCGTCTGCAGGTACTTCGATGCTGAAGCTCTGTAGGTTTAGAGATGTCTGCCAAGTGTTACCTTGTGCTTTGAAGATAGGTAGACCAGTGTCGAACGCTGGTTTACATAGACCTTCGATTTCGCGAGGGATGTCGTAACCGCCAGTTAGCAGTACAGCACCAATATCCACACCGTTCATTGCAGCAAGAGAAGCAGCAACGATAACATCAGGACGGTCTGCAGAAGTAACAAGTAGAGAGCCAGGTTTGAAATGCTCAATCATGTTTGGCAGAGAACGTGCACAGAAAGTGATGCTCTTGATACGACGAGTGTTGATGTCACCTTCGTTGATGATATCTGCTTTCAGGTGCTTAGCCATGTCGATTGCACGAGTCGCAATCAGATCAATGCTCCATGGCACGCAACCTAGTACACGAATTGGAGAAGTGTTGAAGATTTCCATCACTTTCAATTCGTTTTGTTTCGCGCTATCTGCATCGTCAAAGATTTCAGATAGGTCAGGGCGAGTACGGCCAGCTTCGTCAACAGGAGCGTTTAGCTTGTTGATGATAACGCCAGAGATGTTTTTGTTCTTAGTGCCGCCGAAGTTAGAACATGCTACTTCGATACGCTCTTTCAGTTGCGCTGGGTTATCAGTACCTGGAGTCGCAACTAGCACGATTTCTGCACCAAGTGTTGCCGCGATTTCCGCGTTTACTTGGTTTGCAAATGGGTGCTTACGAGTAGGTACAAGACCTTCGATTAGCGTAACGTCTGCGTCTTTGTTGATTTGGTTGTAACGTTCAACAACGGTTTCTAGCAGCTCGTCCATGTTGTCGTTACCGATTAGGCTTTCAGCAACAGACATCGCCATTGGTTCACCGATCTTCATATCGCTGTTGTGGCCGACGATAGTTGAAGTCAGATCTGGCTGATCACCACCTGAACGTGGCTGACAGATTGGCTTGTAGAAAGAAACTTTAACGCCTTTACGCTCCATAGCGCGAAGAACACCCATGCTAACGCTTGTTAGGCCAACGCCTGCGCTAGTAGGGATAAGCATAATAGTACGAGACATTCGTAGAGTACCTTTA
This sequence comes from Vibrio sp. JCM 18905, assembly GCF_055393305.1. Classification (NCBI taxonomy): domain Bacteria; kingdom Pseudomonadati; phylum Pseudomonadota; class Gammaproteobacteria; order Vibrionales; family Vibrionaceae; genus Vibrio; species Vibrio sp. JCM 18905. The sequence continues at coordinate 1,198,741 of NZ_AP043880.1, forward strand.
GCTATTTGGGGGATAAAAGCTCAACTCTTATTCCATGAAGCTCGAAGAATAGGAGTTGAGCCCCTAAGAAATTCGTTTGAATGAAAATCTGGCTAGCCGAGTGGCTAGCCAGTAATTCAATTAAAGACCTGTCAGGCGTGCAGTGTCTTCAGCGATGACTAGCTCTTCGTTAGTAGAGATAACCATTGCAGGGATACGGCTGTTTTCAGTCGTGATAACGCCTTCGCCGCCGAAGCGAGCTTTAAGGTTAGCTTCGCTATCTACTTCGATACCGAAGATGCCAAGACGGTTTAGAACCATTTCACGGATAGGGCCAGAGTTCTCGCCGATACCGCCAGTGAAAGTGATTGCGTCTAGACGACCGTCCATTGAAGCAGTGTAGCCAGCTACGTACTTAGCTAGACGGTGGCAGAACACGTCCATTGCGCGTGTTGCTTCTTCTTTCTCACCGTAGTTGTCTTCAACGAAACGACAATCAGAAGTCACTTCAGTTAGACCTTGAAGACCAGACTCTTTAGTTAGCATCGTGTTGATTTGATCAACAGAGTAACCTAGAGCGTCGTGTAGGTGGAAGATGATCGCAGGGTCGATGTCGCCACAGCGAGTACCCATTACTAGACCTTCAAGTGGAGTAAGACCCATAGAAGTGTCTACAGATTGACCGTTCTTGATTGCACATACAGACGCGCCGTTACCTAGGTGGCAGTTGATGATGTTTACTTCTTCAACTGGTTTGTTTAGTAGGCCAGCAACTTCACGAGTGATGAACAAGTGAGAAGTACCGTGCATACCGTAACGACGGATACCGTGTTCTTTGTATAGGTTGTATGGAAGAGCGTATAGGTAAGACTCTTCAGGCATAGTTTGGTGGAACGCAGTGTCAAATACAGCAACGTTTTTCAGCTCTGGGAAGTTTTTCTTAGCCGCTTCGATACCGATGATGTGAGCAGGGTTATGAAGAGGTGCAAATGTTGCAGCGTCTTGAATACCTTTTAGAACTTCATCAGTAATTAGTGCAGATTGAGTGAACTGCTCGCCGCCGTGAACGATACGGTGACCGATTGCGCCTAGGTTAGCTTTAAGCTCTGGCTTAGAAGCAAGAATAGTTTCTACCATAAACGCTAGTGCTTCTTCGTGAGCTGCACCATTGCCTAGTTGAGCTTCGTGCTTGCCATCAAGTTTCCACTTGATGCGAGCTTCAGGAAGGTGAAGACACTCAGCAAGACCTGATAAGTGCTCGTCGCCGTTCTCGGCATCAACAACGGCAAATTTAAGAGAAGAACTACCGCAGTTTAAAACTAAAACTAGCTTAGACATGTATGACTACCTGTTATTCGTCTGATAAAAAATCAGTTAAAGAATGAAAAATTAATCACAAGAATAGCCGATACCCAGAAGGCTGCGTACTAATCCTGGTCAAAAATTGTTCTAATTCCATATAAAGAAATAGTGATGAACCCATCCATCACTATGATGCGATCCGTGCAGATAGATATCTCGGAGTTGCTTAAATTGTAAATAACAGCAACAATGAGATTGAGGGTCTGCAAAGGATAGCGATAATAAGCAATGATAACAAAAAAAATTTGAAAGAATATTAACTTTCATCAATTTTTTGTACCTTCAGTTGAAATGTTCAACTATTTTTTAGTGAGAGAGCGGTATGAGTAATAAAGTCGGATTGATCCATAGCCTGAAAGATGGCCAGAATTACATGGAGATCTGGCCGGTTCGTAAAGAGCTAAGCGCCATATTTCCGGAACAGCGTATCATTAAGGCGACTCGCTTTGGCATTAAAGTCATGCCAGCCGTCGCTGCGATCAGCGTACTCACTCAAATGGTATTCAACAATTACCACGCGTTACCTCAGTCTATTGTTGTCGCCTTGTTTGCGATTAGCTTGCCACTCCAAGGGATTTGGTGGCTTGGTGCTCGATCCAACACGAAACTGCCGCCTTCTCTGGCATCTTGGTATCGGGAGCTGCATCAAAAGATTGTGGAAACAGGTTTTGCACTAGAGCCTGTTAAAGCTCGCCCTCGTTATAAAGAGCTTGCGATAATACTGAATCGAGCGTTTCGTCAGCTTGATAAGTCCTCACTAGAGCGTTGGTTCTAATCTAAGTTTTTTGAAATGGAGTGTGCATTAGCCACTCCATTTTTGATCCTGCCTGTGATTACCTTGCGCTTCAGCCACTCCTACCATCTTTGATGGTGCGTACATTACTTGGTTTACCAAGGATTCTTATCGAGATGAAGAGACCTCTCGATCACAAATGTTGCTTTAGTGTTAAATCTTTCTTTTCTTTACTAAGACTTAGTAGTAATAATAAAAACAAGATGCGCAAGAAGTGCACAGTTATACGAACACAACATTACCCCCTTCAAACATTTGAATTCACGAGTCGATATTCATGTTGAATGCTCGCGAAACAAGGACGAAGTCACATCAAGGAGTTATGATGAAAACGAAACGTTTATTAGCCACTGCCGTTCTATCTGCTACTGCTATTTTCTCTTCTGCCAATGTACTGGCCGCCACTGCAACCGTTGCAGTTTCACAAATTGTCGAACACCCGGCGTTAGACGCGACGCGCCAAGGATTGCTTGATGGTTTAAAAGCGAAAGGCTACGAAGAAGGCAAAAATCTAGAATTTGATTATAAGACCGCACAGGGTAATCCAGCGATTGCGGTGCAAATTGCCCGTCAGTACGTCGGTGAAAATCCTGATGTGTTAGTTGGCATCGCGACACCTTCGGCACAAGCTTTGGTGTCGGCTACTCGCTCTATTCCTGTTGTCTTTACTGCGGTAACAGATCCGGTTGGTGCGAAATTGGTTAAGTCGATGGAACAACCAGGCAAAAACGTAACTGGCCTGTCTGATCTTTCACCCGTTGCTCAGCATGTCGATCTCATCCAAGAAATTCTTCCTCAGGTGAAAAGCATCGGGGTTGTATTTAATCCCGGTGAAGCTAATGCCGTGACTTTAGTTGAATTACTAAAAGAAAGCGCAAAAGCAAAAGGCATACAAGTGGTTGAAGCGACAGCACTAAAAAGTGCTGATGTTCAGTCTGCGACTCAAGCGATTGCAGCGAAATCAGACATTCTTTACGCCCCAACAGACAATACAGTTGCAAGTGCGATTGAAGGGATGATTGTGGCAGCGAATCAAGCGAAAAAACCTGTATTTGGTGGTGCGACGTCATATGTCGAAAAAGGAGCAATTGCAGGCTTAGGTTTTGACTACTACCAGGTTGGTGTACAAACCGCGGATTACGTGGCGGCGATTCTTGATGGTCAAGAACCAGGCAAATTGGATGTAAAAGTCGCGACGGGCTCTGACCTTGTAATTAATGAAAGCGCAGCATCTAAGCTCGGTATCAAGCTGCCAAGTTCTGTGGTTGAACGTGCGACAAGCATGCAATAAGTAACGCTTTTTGGGGTTAAGCCTGTCACGTTGGTTGGTAGAGGCTTGCCCCAAAATTGATACTCGCCGGATTTCTCGTGTAGAGCATTCTGCTAGAGAAGAAGGGGAGTATACGTTAGAAGTCTTAAGTTCAGGTTGGTATTAGCCAGCCTGAGCATGCAGAAAGGAGCAGTTATGTCTGCATTTGCTTTTTTTGGCGCACTCGAAATTGGCTTGATTTATGGCCTAGTCGCTCTGGGTGTGTATCTTACGTTCCGTGTTCTCGATTTCCCCGATTTGAGTGTGGATGGCAGCTTTCCAATGGGAGCGGCGGTGGCTGCAACGGCGATTGTCGCAGGTATTAATCCTTGGCTTGCGACAATAATGGCGATGATAGCCGGTAGTATGACGGGGTGGGTAACCGCTTTTTTGGCTGTTCGATGTGGTATTTTGCACCTGTTAGCTTCCATTCTTACCATGATTGCGGCATTTTCAATCAATATTCGTATTATGGGTAAACCTAATATGGCGTTGCTTGGAGAGGATACGATTCTCACTCCGTTTGAAGCCTTGGGCGATCCGATGTTCATTCGTCCTCTGGTTGTTGGGGTCTTAGTTCTTTTGTCCGCTTTCTTTGTCATTCGCCTGCTGAACAGCGACTTTGGTCTTGGTTTACGAGCCACGGGCGTTAATGCGCGTATGGTTTCTGCGCAAGGGGCGAGCACTGGTTTTTATACCTACTTTGGGTTGGCTTTATCTAACGGTTTTGTCGGATTCGCAGGCGCGTTGTTTGCACAAACGAACAGCTTTGCAGATGTGACCTCTGGCGTGGGCACCATTGTGGTTGGTTTGGCTGCTGTGATTTTGGGCCAGACCCTTATTCCCGGGCGAAAAATTTGGGTTGCGGTATTTGCTGTCATCATCGGTTCGGTGCTTTATCGTCTTGCAGTGGCTTTCGCTTTGAGCTCTGGCATGTTTGGTTTACAAGCTTCAGACCTCAACCTGGTTACCGCAGTATTGGTGGCTGTGGCGCTTATTGCTCCAAAGCTAAAACAGAGCATGAGAGCGAAACAACGCGTTACTGATGCTAAACAAGCGGCATCAAAAAATGGTTCTGGGGAGGCGTTATGATTGAACTTAATAACATTCAGGTCACGTTCAACCCTGGGACGATTTTGGAAAATCGTGCACTGAAAGGTGTCTCTTTAGAGGTTCCAGAACATCAATTTCTTACCGTGATTGGTTCTAATGGCGCAGGAAAATCGACGTTGCTTGGCGCGGTAACAGGCGAGACGCCGATGATAGGTGGTCAGGTGATCATTGATGGCAAAGACGTCACCAAGCAGACGGTTGCCCAACGTGCGACGCAATGCGCACGAGTGTTTCAAGATCCATTGGCCGGAACCTGTGGAGAGCTAACGATAGAAGAGAACATGGCTTTAGCGTACATGCGTGGTAAAAAACGCAGCTGGGGGTTGGCGCTCTCTTCTAAACGTCGCAAGCTGTTCCAAGAGCGAATTAGCATCCTAGGGCTTGGTTTAGAAGACCGCTTGGGCGATAGCATTGGGTTGCTGTCTGGTGGGCAACGACAAGCCGTTAGCCTTGTGATGGCGACGTTATCGGAGAGTAAGTTGTTATTGCTTGATGAACACACGGCTGCGCTTGATCCTCGTATGGCGGCGTTTGTTATCGACTTAACTAAACGTATTATCGATGAGTTCGATTTAACCGTGATGATGGTGACGCATTCGATGAAAGACGCATTAGCATGTGGCGATAGGACCGTAATGCTTCACCAAGGTGAAATTGTGCTTGATGTGGCTGGAGAGCAGCGCGCTAACATGCAGGTACCAGACTTGTTGGATATGTTCTCCAAAGTGCGTGGTGAAGAGCTTGCAGATGACAGTCTCTTGTTGAACTAAGCGGTATCCGACAAGTCACTACGCCTACTAAGTGTGATCCTCCTTGGGAAAATTGGCTTATATGTCAACTCGCAAGGAGGATTTCTTGTCTCTCATTCTTCAATAACATAGTGGCATATCCGATGACGAGGAGTGCCCATAATGAACCTGCCATTTATTTTTCATAGTCAAACCATTGATGGTTTAGCTTTTAATCACGAGCAAGTCACAGTCAGACTGAAAACCGAGACATTGGATTTTGATTCCGTCTATGTGCGCATTGAGCCGGACAATGAAGAATATCTGGTTGACATGGCTCAAATTGGAACAGCTGGGGAATTGTTACTATGGGAAGCATCGTTCCGACCAAATCGAGATCGAGATGTCACACATTATGTGTTTAAGCTCCTCAAAGACGGACAACAATACTGGCTCGATGCACGAGGCGTACAAAAGCGTATTCCACCCAAAGAGTTCCACTTTAAGTTGAATGTAAACCATCAACCACCAAGCTGGGTGCAAGAGCAAGTTTTCTATCAAATCTTTCCTGACCGTTTTTCTGCTAGTAAAAGTGAATCTGACATTCGTAAAGCTTATGCTCAGCATGATTTAGAAGCGATCATTAAATCGTGGGGAGAAGCGGTGGGGTCTCACAAAAATACAGGAGCAAGAGAGTTTTTTGGCGGCGATCTCAAAGGTGTGGAACAAAAGTTGGATTACCTTGAGCAGCTCGGCGTAACAGCGCTTTACTTCAATCCGATTTTTTCTTCACCAAGTAACCACAAATACGACACCACTGATTACTTCACTGTTGATCCTATGTTTGGCACCAATGCTCAGTTTGCGGAACTGTGTGAGAAGATTCGCGGTAAGAATATGAAGATTGTCTTAGACGCGGTGTTTAACCACACGTCAGTGCATCATCCTTGGTTTGATATCCAACAAAAAGGAGAAGGGGCGTATGGCAATCCGCAGTCAAAGTTCCGCGATTACTACTTTTTTGACGGCGAAACCAATCACTATATTGGTTGGAAGGGCATTGGTAACTTACCGGTTCTGAATTTCGAAAATGAACAAGTGCGTGACTATATCTATCAAAGTGAAGCATCTGTCATTAAGCACTGGCTTAAGCCTCCATACTCAGTCGATGGTTGGCGATTTGATGTTATCCATATGCTTGGCGAAGGAGAGGGAGCGAAAAACAATGCTCATTATGTTGAAGCGTTTCGCCATGCGACGAAGTCAGTCAATCCGAATGCCTATGTGCTAGGTGAGCACTTTTTTGAAGCAACGCAGTGGTTGCAAGGTGATCAAGAGGATGGGGCGATGAACTACTACGGTTTTGCTCATCCAGTTCGAGCTTTTATCGCGCAGCAAGATATTATGTATGAACCAATCAACATTGATGGTTTGGAGTTTAAAGCATGGTTGGACGAAGCCAGAGCAAAAATTCCATTTTCGAATCAGCTATCGCAGCTAAATCAACTCGATAGTCATGATACTGCTCGTTTTATCACACTGGTTGATGGTGATAAGCGTAAAATGAACATCGCACTTGCTCTGCTCATGACATACGTCGGTACACCTTGTATTTACTATGGGAGTGAAGTCGGACTAGAGGGAGGGCTGGACCCGGATAATCGTCGCTGTTTCCCTTGGAATGAAATCGAAAACTCAGCATGGCTGTCGATTTACAAGCAATGGATTTCGATACGCAAACAGTACAAGTCTTTACAGTCTGGTAGTATTCAATGGCTGCATTGCGATACCAACGTGCTGGCTTATGCGCGCGTACTTGGAAGTGAAGCGATCGTTGTTGTGATGAATCTAAGTGGCGATGAGGGTTCAATTGACTTGCCTCTGTGGCAACTTGGTTTGGAGGCTACCCATCTTTCGTCACTTCTGGATGGACGCGAACTTATTGATTATAAGGGTCATCTTTCTGTCAATATACCTGCACAGAGCTTCAAATTGTGGCAACTGAAGTGACACTACATTCTATATTGATTAAACTTCTTTAATATATAAACAGTCTCCTACAATGCGTACACATTTGTTGGTTATTTGATTATCTGGCGATGCGCACTACGCATTGCCAGTTGATAAGACAGCGTAATCCCATTGTTTGATAAGAGACGATCTACCTTTCACATACATGGTACTCAATGGTTAACCAAAGGCGATTTAGTCTCTCATTTGTCATCTTTTTTCCCCTCGCATTATTTGTAGTGGTTTTGCTTGTTACGACAAAAAACTACTACGATGCGGTCAATCGCTATATTGATTCTGAGTATGCACGTATTGATCGTGCCATGTCCCGTGGTATTAAAGTCCTCACCGCCTTAGATTATAGTTTTACAAACTATACGAATTACGCTAACCCATTGTCTGAAGAGCACAATTCTTTAGTCAAAAAGGGGCTTTGTTATATTTGGCCGATAGACGTCTTGTTGCTAGAGAGTGTCTACAGTGAGGGGTTACCTGCGGTTGATCTTGATTACATGATTGTGGGCGATGAAAGCTTATGTCAGCAAGGTTCAACGATTAACCAATTAGCTGAACAAAAGGCGGGTTTTGCACCGTCATTGTCTTTTCTGCACGATATTGAATCCCATATCGTTGGTATTCATTACATCGATAAGCGTGGTTACGTCATTTCGTCTCCTGACACGTACGCGAAAAACTTCACTAGAGAGCTTTGGTCAACGCTAAAAGCGCGCCCATTTTGGCAAAAAACCGCACAAGATAAAGTGAACATCACCTTGGCCGGACCTGGGCCGATGTTGGATTCGATGGAAGGTCAAATCATTAGTATGACGGTGCCTGTTTACGAAAAAGGGAGGCATCAAGGTGTGCTGTCCATTGATTTTGATGTCAATGCGTTGATGGCTTCGTCACTAGGTCTTGTTGGTAAGTTTCATTTGGTTTCCAATTTACAATCCATTCCTTCAAACAGTACACGTATCAAACCAGTCGAGTTAGAGCGATTGAGTGCGAATCACAGCATGTATTACGAGTACAACCTTTGGGATGAAGCTAAGAACCTAGCGGTGTTTGAAAAATACAGCCTTATTGTTGCGATCTCTATTTACGTTTTGAGCACAGTCGTATTGTTCTATGTGAATATGCATAGTGAGCGACGTTATTTTAAAGATCTCGCCGCCAGAGATCCGATGACGAGCTTGTTGAACCGTCGAGGAATGCAAACCGTGTGGCGCAATAAGATGACGAAAAAACAGGTTGCATTAGCAGTGTTCGATATTGATAACTTCAAGAAGATCAATGATACCTATGGTCATGATGTCGGCGATTCTGCGATTCAGCTAGTTGCAAAATGTATACGTGAAAATATTCGCCACACAGATGTCGCCTCAAGATTTGGTGGCGAAGAGTTCGTGTTGGCGATTTACGACGAAGACTCGGAAGGCATTAAGCTAATTTTAGAGCGGGTAAAAAAAGCCATAGACGAACGCTCGACACGCGTGACTAAAGAAGGTTTTACGATCTCTGGCGGTGTGGTGTTCAGTAAAGAGAACCGAGTGGAAAGCTTTGATGAGTTATTTAAAGCGGCAGATGAAAAGTTATATCAAGCCAAGAGTACAGGCAAAAATAAGATTTGCTACGAAGATCTAAGCGCTTAAAGGGCGAGCAGTTCGCCCTTTGCAATGCTCAGGTTTTATGCAACCTGAGAATTTAACTCATCACGATAACGTTGAATATGCTCAACAATCGGCGCGGCTTTGTTAAACGTTCGGATTTCTCTGAATAGATCTTTTGCTTCAGGATAGGCCTGACGTAAGTAAGAGAACCATTGTTTTACGCGGTTTGGATAGTACAAGCCTTTGTCGCCTTTCATCTCAAACTTGGAGTAGTAGATCAGTAGCTCAACCACCTCGGGCCATGACATTGGCTGGTGGTTGTGTTTTACCATGTTGCCCAAGTTAGGGATATTGAAAGCGCCGCGGCACACCATCAAAGAGTCAACGCCAGTCGTTTTAATGCAACGTTGACCGTCCTGGTAATTCCAAATTTCGCCATTCGCAATAAGCGGAATATCAAAACGTTCGCGAATTTGGTTGATGTAATCCCATTTTATCTCAGAAGCTTTGTAACCACCTTGTTTAGTACGTGCGTGTACTGTTAATTCATTTGCGCCAGCAGACTGAATGGCATCGACAATTTCAAAACAATCTTCAGGGTTCTCCCAGCCAAGACGAATTTTTGCGGTCACAGGAATGGTCTCAGGAACAGCTTCTCGACAAGCTTTAACCACACGGTGAATTAGCTCAGGATGCTGAAGTAGAGCTGCACCACCCTTACTTTTATTGACCATTTTGGCTGGGCAACCAAAATTTATGTCGATGCCTCTAGCGCCAAGGCTTGCCGCTTTAATTGCGTTCTCAGCCATCCAGTTTGGTTCTTGTCCTAACAATTGCACATGTACTGGCACACCTGATGCGGTTTGAGAACCTTGCAACAGCTCCGGGCATAAACGGTGAAATACATGATCGGGCAATAACTGGTCGATGACTCGAACAAATTCCGTAACACATAGGTCATAGTCGTTTATCTCGGTCAGGATTTGGCGCATCAAATGGTCTAAAACGCCTTCCATTGGGCCTAGTACAACTCGCATAGTTTGCCTAATACAGTTTGGTGATAAAAAGGAGGGCGATTGTAGCGATGTCAGCTAAGTTTGTCATTAAAAGACTCAAAGCACTCAATACAGTCAAACTCGCAACTCCCGGTTACGTGCTTTTATGCTCTGAGGTATAATGCCGCCAAATTTATGGGAAACCAGATGTCATGCAATACACATTGATTGAGAAAGGCGAAATTCACATCGATGAATCTTGCCTATTTATCGAAGGCGCAGTGCTCGCTGCTAATCTGACGACAAAACCACTCGCTCCTGAAAAGTGGTTAGAGCCGCTATTAGGTGAAGGATTCAAAGCGATTCAACCGGCAGTAGAAGAGCAAATTCACAAGCAGCACAACCGAATTCAACGAAACGAATATTCCGTGCTAGAGCTAACAGGCAAAGAACCTGAACAACTTGCTGATTTTGCCGAAGGCTTTATGTCTGTTTGGCCAATGATTGAAGAACAATGGCAAGACGTTGAGCTCAATGATGGATTGCAGCGTATGCTACAAGCATTACTGACCACTTTGATGCTGGCTATCGATGAGTCGGCAACGCAGCAACAGATGCGCGACGCCGGTATTGAAACGCCTCCAGCTCTTGCAGACTTGATCGACCAGCTTGATTTGATGGTCGGTGAAGTGGCGTTAGGTGCGGATGAGTTGATGGTAGGCAATAAGGCTCAAAGCCTAAACCCATTCAAAGGTATCGGGCGCAATGATCCTTGTCCTTGTGAGAGCGGCAAAAAGTTCAAGCAGTGTTGTGGTCAATCACGTGGTTGAGTTAACGTGGTTAAGTTAAATAGCCGCGATGTTTACTCAGTAAAAAGCCGACCATCTGGTCGGCTTTTTTCGTTATCATTTCTCTGAAGGATTAACGAATCGGATTAGTGCGTCTTGCTGGGAAGAATTGTGCGATCACAATTAATGCTAAAGCAATTAAATTGCCAGCGAAAATAACTACTAACCATTGTGGCATTGATAAATCGAGGAATTGCCAAACAATCTTCGAGCAATCGCCGTATGCTTCGAACATCCAAGGAACCCACTGATTAAGCGGAGCCCAACTAGGGAATGTTACGAATAAATCACAAGTCGCGAATGGTGATGGGTTAAACTGATAATCAACGTGCTGCTGAGCAAGCAACAGTCCTTTGTAAGAGCTTAATCCCCAGCCAATCAAACCTAGCCAACGGAAAACTGGGTTATTTGGTGCCATAAGACCAACGATTGCAGCGACACCCACTCCCATCATCGCGACTCGTTCGTAGATACACATGACACATGGTGCAAGCATCATGACGTGCTGAAAATAGAGGGCACATGCTTCAAAGAAAACGACGAATAGCAGAAGCAGCAGCCACGATAAGCGTCCCTTCGAAAACTGGTTAAGTGAATTTAAAATAGTCACGTTTTTGTTCCTGTCTGAAATAGAAAAAGCTCTGAATACTCAGAGCTTTTTAACGTGGATAAGTTTCCTAATCAACTCAAATTTTAGTGACCGCCGGAGACTACGGGAGTCAGATCACCACTATGAGGTAAAATCCAGCCTGCATCGTAGAAAGAAGCAGTTGCAGGCTCTAGGAAGAACATAATGCCCATTAGCCCGACAATCGCAAGAACGATGGTGTAAGGCAGCGCCATGATAACCATTCGACCGTAAGACAGACGAATTAATGGAGCGAGAGCCGAGGTGAGTAGGAATAGGAATGCCGCTTGACCGTTTGGCGTAGCAACAGATGGTAGGTTAGTACCAGTGTTGATAGCAACTGCCAGTAAGTCGAACTGCTCGCGAGTAATGAGACCTTCAATGAGTGCTGTTTTTACTTCATTGATGTAAACCGTACCGACGAATACGTTATCCGACACCATTGATAGTAAGCCATTCGCGACATAGAACAGAGCTAACTGAGTGCCTTTATCTTCAACGGCAAGCACCGCGTCGATAACTGGTTTAAACAACTCTTGGTCGATGATTACCGCAACGATAGAGAAAAATACCGCAAGTAGTGCAGTGAAAGGCAGAGCCTCTTCAAACGCTTTACCCATGGAATGCTCTTCAATGACGCCAGTGAAAGCCGTCGCTAAGATGATCACTGAAAGACCAATTAAGCCTACCGCCGCCAAGTGTAAGGCTAATGCTACGATCAACCAAACAGCAATAAGTCCTTGAACCCATAGTTTTGCAACGTCTTGATTGGTACGCGTTTTGCGCTCTTCATTGTCAAAGTCAACGAGGATTTGACGAACGTTGTTAGGAAGTTTTGCACCGTAGCCAAACACTTTAAGCTTTTCGACTAGAGCACAAGTGATGAGACCGCAGAAAAATACGGGTAGCGTCACTGGAGACATACGGATTAGGAATTCACCAAATAACCAACCCGCCTGGTCTGCAATAATTAAGTTTTGAGGTTCACCTACCATAGTGGTTACGCCACCTAGCGCAGTACCTACACCAGCGTGCATCAACAATGAGCGTAAAAAGGCGCGGTAATTTTCTAAGTCATCACGCGTTAGCTCAGTGATCGTGTCATCTTGTGTGTGGTCATGGTCACCAATCGGATTACCTGACGCCACTTTGTGGTAGATAGAGTAGAAACCGATCGCCACACTGATAACAACGGCGATAACCGTCAAAGCATCCAAAAACGCAGATAAAAATGCAGCGGCAAAGCAAAACGCAAGTGATAGAAGAGTTTTGGAGCGAATACCAAGTAAAATTTTGGTAAAAATGAACAGCAATAAATGCTTCATGAAGTAGATGCCCGCAACCATAAATACCAGCAGCAGTAATACTTCAATATTTGCCACCAACTCGTGCTTAACTTGCGCAGGGCTAGTCATGCCGATAGCGATGGCTTCAATAGCAAGTAAGCCACCAGGTTGTAATGGGTAGCATTTTAATGCCATTGCAAGCGTGAAAATAAATTCAGCAACCAGCAACCACCCAGCAACAAATGGGTTTATTAGGAAGAATACAATCGGGTTAATTATTAAGAAGGCTATAATGGCAACTTTGTACCAATCAGGCGCTTTACCAAGAAAGTTCTTGATAAAAGCGTTTCCGAGCGATATCGGCATGATAATTCTCTTTATAACAAAATTATGAATAGACACTACAATAGTGCTTAAGTATCTGTTTGTTAGACTTATTAACTAGTCTTTTAAAACAATAACTTAGTAAAACAACAATCCTTTGTTTATTGCAGTCTTGCCAAGTTACTTCCCCTGAACTCAAGCACCGCTCACTTTCGACCGCAAACTCTACACTCAGGCATTTATTAGTCAATAACAAAACGTGATGCTACCGACTAAAATGACTTTTTAAATGTAATAACGCGATCAAAACGGCGTTACTATATCATGAAAGGCTCAAAAAAATCCTCTTGGATTTTAAATGACGGTCAGTGACGAGAAAAGGCAAATTAAGAAAGAATATTAACTGTGATATACAAAGTAATTTTTCATATTTTGAATATAAAATTGTGACGCAGTAGTCTTTATTTCTCCGCAATTTGTGAGCTGTTTAATTAAACGAAAATTCAGATTTTACCGCTTTCACTCGCACGTCAGACCGTCCTAGATTGACATAACATATAGAGTATTAACTCTATATTGTAGAATCGTTTCAATTATTGATCGTAAATTTTCTCAAACCGTTAAGTAGTGGTATGATGAGTAGTATCGACCCTCAGAAATCAATATTGGATAAAAAGTAGAATGGTCATAAAGGCGAAAAGCCCTGCGGGATTCGCAGAAAAATATATTATCGAGAGCATTTGGAACGGCCGTTTTCCTCCTGGCTCTATTTTACCTGCTGAACGCGAGCTGTCTGAGCTAATTGGTGTTACTCGAACGACTTTACGAGAGGTTCTTCAACGACTAGCCCGTGATGGTTGGTTAACAATCCAACACGGTAAACCAACGAAGGTAAACCAATTTATGGAGACCTCTGGTCTGCATATTTTGGATACGTTGATGACGTTGGACGTAGATAACGCAACAAACATTGTAGAAGATTTGCTTGCAGCACGTACCAACATCAGCCCTATCTTTATGCGTTATGCATTTAAAGCAAATAAAGAGAACTCTGAGCGCACGATCAAGAATGTAATTGAATCTTGTGAAGCTTTAATGAATGCTGCTTCTTGGGACGATTTCATCGCTTCTTCACCTTATGCTGAGAAAGTCTTACAGAACGTGAAAGAAGACAACGAGAAAGATGAAGCGAAGCGTCAAGAAATCTTGATTGCTAAAACGTTCAACTTTTACGACTACATGTTGTTCCAACGCCTAGCATTCCATTCAGGGAATCAGATTTACGGTTTGATTTTTAATGGCTTGAAGAAGCTCTATGATCGCGTTGGTAGCTATTACTTCTCAAACCCAGCTTCCCGTGAGCTAGCGCTGAAGTTTTACCATCAGTTGCTAGAAACTTGTGAAAGTGGCCAGCGCGAACAACTGCCAGTTGTGATTCGTCACTATGGTATGGAAAGTGCGCTAATCTGGAACGAGATGAAAAAGCAATTACCAACGAACTTCACAGAAGATGACAGCTAAGCGCTGAGAAGTTAGATGAATTAAAAACCGCAGAACCTAAGGTCTGCGGTTTTTTGTTTTTACCCATAAATGCCAGTTACGTTCCTGTTGTGACAATTGGCACGGCACTGTATCGAGCTTATCTTGCTACAGAGAGTTTGGGCAACGGTAGATACAATGCTTCAACGATGTCTGAAAGTACGTGGTCGTAAGTATTGAAGATGGTCAACGATAAGTCTGATGTGACTCCATAAAGCTCTGCTTCTGTTAAATCGACATGACTTCCTGTCACATAGTTATTTAATGTCTGTATTGAGCGTGTGGAAGCAGGAGAAACGATACTAAGCGGAGCGATAACTGCTAATTGATTTAGCTTACGTGTCATAACCGATGCGTAATTTTTGAAACGCTCATTTCCGCCTTGCTCTCCTAAATCTTGAATGCTGATTCGTAACTGAGTCAGGGTCTCCAAGCTATCCATAATGTTTTGCCAGTTCATGTGATACTCATTATGCAAGTCATCTCTTTGCTCAACCGCTAGCCATGCGATGGTTACTTCATCCATCAAAAACAAGCAATGACGAATTAACTTACCATGCTCCATCTGGTTTCTTGCAACACTATGGTCATTCCATTGTTCAAGTAGTTTCCCTACTTTAATCTGTAATACGCGATACATGGGTTTGTTTTCAAACCGTGAGGTTTCGACTAAAAGATGCAGTTTGTTGGTTAGATCGTTATGAAGGACTTCTAATTCTTGTTCGTTATTTTGTTGAAATTGAAGTGAGTAGTGCGTCGCAGCTCGATGGCGTCTCAGCAGATGAACAACATCTCTCAATAATGTTAACAGCTGATATTTACGCGCGTGTTGCTGCTCTCGTTTAGAAGATAAGTGATATATTCCGGCTAAAATAGCGATAGATAATAATGTGGAAATCAAAACAAACATAACCAACTCCTTGTTAGTGTTTGGACCTAGCAAGGAAGGTCTGCAGTTTTGATGCCAAACAAAAATTAAATTAAAACAATTGGTTATATTAAATGTTCTTTTTGAACGGTCGTTATTGGTGCATGGATTCACCAAAGTTGTGAATATGATCAAAAAATCCCTGCCAAATTGGCAGGGATTTTATAGTGTTATATTTGGAATGCGACTTACATTACGCGCATGCCAGGTTGAGCGCCTTCATGTGGCTCAAGAATCCATAAGTCGCTACCACCAGGGCCAGCGGCTAGGATCATGCCTTCTGACATACCAAACTTCATCTTACGAGGTTTTAGGTTTGCTACCATTACCGTTAGTTTGCCTTCTAGCTCTTCAGGTTTGTACGCTGACTTGATGCCAGAGAACACTTGACGAGTTTCACCACCGATGTCCAGTTGGAACTTAAGCAGTTTGTTTGCTTTTGGCACTTCTTCACAAGAGATGATACGAGCGATACGCATATCTACTGCTGCAAAAGCGTCGAACTCAATCTCTTCAGCGATTGGCTCTTTGTCTAGCTCAGTTTGGCTAGCCTTGTTCTTTTCCGCTTCTGCTTTCTCTTTCGCCGCCATTTCTGCCGCCGCATCTTCTTTAGATGCTTCGATCATCGCTTCAACATTCTTCGGATCGATACGGTTGAAGAGTGCTTTGAACTTAGTGATCTCGTGGCCTGTGAGTGGCGCAGCGATGTTTTCCCAAGTCAGCTCTTGGTTTAGGAATGCTTCAGTACGTGCAGCTAGCGCAGGCATTACTGGTTTCAGGTAAGTCATCAGTACACGGAACAGGTTGATACCGACAGAACAGATGTCTTGTAGCTCCTGATCTTTGCCTTCTTCTTTTGCTACAACCCACGGTGCTTTTTCATCAACGTATTGGTTAGCTTTGTCTGCCAGTGCAGTGATTTCACGGATTGCACGACCAAATTCACGTGTTTCGTAAAGCTCAGCGATACGGTCAGCCGCAGCAACAAATTCGTTGTAAAGCTCAGGCTCTGCAAAGTTGTCAGACAGTTTGCCTTCAAAACGTTTCGCGATGAAGCCTGCATTACGCGATGCGAGGTTAACGATCTTGTTAACAACATCAGCGTTTACGCGCTGAGTGAAGTCTTCAAGGTTAAGATCTAGATCGTCGATACGGCTGTTTAGCTTCGCCGCGTAGTAGTAACGTAGACACTCAGGGTCTAGGTGCTCTAGGTAAGTGCTCGCTTTGACGAAAGTACCTTTAGACTTCGACATTTTCGCGCCGTTTACCGTTACGTAGCCGTGTACGAATACGTTGTTTGGTTTACGGAAGCCAGAACCTTCTAGCATTGCTGGCCAGAATAGACTGTGGAAGTAAACGATGTCTTTACCGATGAAGTGGTACAGTTCTGCTGAGCTGTCTTTTTTCCAGTACTCGTCGAAATCTAGGTCGTCGCGCTTGTCACATAGGTTTTTGAAAGAGCCCATGTAGCCGATAGGTGCGTCTAGCCATACGTAGAAGAATTTGTTCCTCTCTCCTGGGATTTCGAAGCCAAAGTATGGCGCATCACGTGAGATATCCCATTGCTGCAAACCAGATTCGAACCATTCTTGCATCTTGTTCGCGGTTTCAGCTTGTAGCGAGCCAGAGCGAGTCCACTCTTTTAGCATGCTTTCAAACTGAGGCAGGTCGAAGAAGAAGTGCTCAGAATCTTTCATTACTGGCGTCGCACCAGAAACCGCAGATTTAGGATTGATCAGTTCTGTTGGGCTGTAAGTCTCGCCACAGTTGTCACAGTTGTCACCGTACTGGTCTTCTGACTTACATTTTGGACACGTACCTTTTACGAAACGGTCCGGTAAGAACATCTCTTTTTCTGGGTCGAACAGCTGAGAGATAGTGCGGCTAGAGATAAAGCCGTTTTTCTTCAGCTCAAGATAAATGTGTGACGCTAGCTCACGGTTCTCATCTGAGTGTGTGCTGTGGTAGTTATCAAAGCTGATATCAAAGCCAGCAAAGTCTTTCTGGTGCTCTTCGCTAACTGCGGCAATCATTTCTTCAGGAGTAATACCCATCTGTTGCGCTTTAAGCATGATTGGCGTGCCATGAGCATCGTCAGCACAGATGAAGTTTACAGTGTTGCCGCGTAGGCGTTGGTAACGAACCCAAATGTCCGCTTGGATATGCTCAAGCATATGGCCAAGGTGGATCGAACCGTTAGCGTACGGAAGGGCACAAGTTACCAGCATTTTCCTTGACGGAAAGTTTCTTGGATCGTTTGCCATACTTAATATTCGCTTTTCTTGATAGGTATAAATAAATTTTGATGGATAATACTACCCCATGAACTCACTAACTCCAAGGTGTCAAACTGCGGAATGCCTTAGTTTTTTTGGGGTTCTGGTTGAGGCAGGACGGTGTTAGCATGACATCTAAAAGGAGGACTTATGCATCAGTTCACTTCAAAACAAGATTTTTGTCACTGGTTTAACCAATTCCAGCATCCACAGTTGGTGGAAAATTGGGCAGATATTCATGGCGCAATTTCGATTACGGCACAAGGTTCTGTTGAGATAACGTTGCCATTCGCAAGTAATGAGCTTCAAACCATATTGCATGACTGGATTAAACAGCAACAAACCGCAGGTAAAGTGGCTGAATTCCCATTCAATATTCGCCTTGGAGTTAAAGCATTAGAAACTCAAGTGGCCAATCCGGTTAAAGGTGTTAAGAACATCATTGCCGTTAGTTCTGCGAAAGGTGGGGTCGGTAAATCAACGACTGCGGTTAACTTAGCGTTGGCGATTGCTCAATCTGGGGCGAAAGTGGGATTGTTGGATGCGGATATCTACGGACCTTCCGTCCCTATGATGTTAGGGCAAGAAGATGCAAAACCAGAAGTTCGTGATGGTAAGTGGATGGAGCCCATTTTCGCTCACGGCATCTATACTCACTCTATCGGCTATTTAGTGGACAAATCAGAAGCGGCAATATGGCGCGGTCCAATGGCTTCAAAAGCGTTGTCGCAGTTATTAACGGAAACAGACTGGCCCGATTTAGATTATTTGGTGATTGATATGCCGCCAGGCACGGGTGATATACAGTTGACGTTGTCACAACAGATTCCGGTGACAGGTAGTGTGTTAGTCACTACACCGCAAGACTTGGCGCTTGCCGATGCAAGAAAGGGAGCGGCAATGTTTAACAAAGTCCATGTCCCGGTTATCGGTGTTGTGGAAAACATGAGTTATCACATTTGTAGTCAATGTGGCGCGAAAGAGCATATTTTTGGCATGGGTGGTGCAGAAAAAATGTCGCAAGAGTTTGGCTTAGCACTGCTAGGACAAATTCCGCTTCATATCTCTATGCGAGAAGATATTGACGCTGGCGTGCCAACAGTAGCAAGGCGCCCAGAAAGTGAGCATGCAGGGTATTACAAGCAGCTTGCCGATCGCGTATGTAGCACGATGTTTTGGCAAGGCAAAGCAAAACCAGATGCGATTAGCTTTACAATGGTGAACTAAGTTTACTATGCCTATTGGTTGATAATTGCACATTTTAACGTTTGCTCGGAGGTTAATCCTCTGAGCTGGCAGAAACTTATGACTAAACCCTAATTCCAGCTAGTAACTATGGGGTGAACTCCCTATAATCAGGCAGTTTATCTTTTTATGTGACTAGAAATCATCATCGGGTGCAAACTAATGTCTGATAATAATCAATGCGTCATCGTAGGTATTGCTGGCGCTTCTGCTTCTGGAAAAAGTCTGATCGCGAGCACTATTTATAATGAGCTTCGCGCGAAAGTAGGCGATCATCAAATCGGTGTCATCACGGAAGATTGCTACTACAACGACCAAAGCCACCTAAGCATGGAAGAGCGAGTAAAGACGAACTACGATCACCCGAGTGCGTTGGACCACGACCTACTGTGTGAGCACCTTGAAAAATTGGTACGTGGTGAAGCAGTAGAAGTACCTGAGTACAGCTACACTGAACACACAAGAACAAGTAACACGACCACAATGACGCCTAAAAAGGTGATCATTCTAGAAGGTATCCTTCTTCTTACTGACCCTCGTCTTCGTGATTTGATGCACGCGACAGTATTTATGGATACACCGTTAGATATTTGCTTGCTTCGTCGTGTTAAGCGTGACGTGGAAGAACGAGGCCGAACTATGGAATCTGTTCTCAAGCAGTATCAACAAACAGTACGTCCGATGTTCATGCAGTTTATCGAACCTTCTAAGCAATATGCGGACATTATTGTTCCTCGCGGTGGTAAAAACCGTATCGCAATCGATGTATTAAAAGCTCACATTGCAAGACTTTTGAAAGCTTAAGCCTTTAGACGGCTATATCGCTTTATTTTTAAGAGAAGAAGTGGCACCTTAAGTGCCACTTCTTTTTTTGTTTTTAAATTAGTCAGTTGCAGGTTAAAACCAGACATTTTTCACGCTTTTGTGGAACTGTCAGCGGTAAATGGAGTCTGCGCTTATAATTGTAAAAACACTCGAGCAAGGAAAAACAAATGAAGAAACTGCTCTTAATTCTAGCAATACCGATTGTGGTCATTTTGGTCGCAATTTTAGCGTTAACCATCTTCGTCAATCCTAACCAGTTTAAGCCCCTTATTGTTGAGCAAGCGCAAAAGCAAACCGGTTTAGAACTAGTGATTGAAGGAGATATCAGTTGGCAATTTTTCCCATCGATCGGCTTTGAGTTGGGACATACAGAATTGCGAAACCCACAAGGCTTTAGTAAACCCAATTTATTCAAAGTTGATACCGTTGGTGTAGATATCTCTGTCATGCCACTTTTTAGTCAACAGCTTGAAATTGGAAACGTCACGCTTGATGGGGCTGAGTTCTATATCGAAACCAAGAAAGATGGCAGCAAGAATATTGATGCATTGACGAAAGCCCAAACACAACAAGCAGAGCAAGCGAGCGATACTGCGCCTACGCAAAATGGTGAAACGCAGCCTTCTGGCTCTGATTGGAGCATTAATCTTGCTGGTGTTACGGTTTCTAATGGCTCATTAGAAATGCAGGATAAGCAAGCCGGTAGTTACACCAAACTTTATGATATCTCATTAAACCTTTCCGAATTCGCTTTTGACAACTGGACAACGGCTGATTTTGGCGTGAAGGGCGAAATGAATGACCAAAAGTTCACAGCGAAAGGTCAGGCCGACTTTAAGCTAGAAAAAGGTTTGGCAAACTACGCGCTAAAGAACATCAACTTTGATGCGACATACTCTGACCCTGCCAATAAGATTGAATCGGCAACGATCGGTTTAGATACGTTTGAATTCGATAAAGTAAATAACCTGACTTATGCCATGAAAGGCGACGCTGGTGGTATGAAGTTAGATATGCAGGGTGCTGGTCAACTTAGCGTGGACAAGGCTATCAGCAAAGTGCAGTTGGATAAGTTAACTCTTAAATCGACTTTTGAGGGGGATGCTTTACCTCAGTCACCGATGAAAGTCGACATGGTGTCTGATCTGTCTTTCGACCTGACGAAAAACCACCTGAGTTTTGTCCTAGAGAAGTTAACAGCGAATGCTATCGCCTTAGATGGTAAGGCTGATGTGACACTCAGTGATATTCCTAAAGTACGATTTGCTCTCCACAGCCCAAATATCGATCTTGATGAGTTCTTAGGGTTAGATAAGCAAGCTGCCGAAGGTAATAAGCCTGCTTCTGGTGGCGAGAGTGCTCCAGCTAGGTCTGAGGTTGAGCCTGATTTGTCTGCGTTGAAAACGTTAGATGTAAAGGGTGACATTACCATCGACAAATTCAAAGCGGCAAATGCGAAGATGGAAGCGGTAAAAACGAGCTTCACTGTAAATCGTGGCGTATTTGAGCTTACATCATTTAGTTCGAAGTTGTACCAAGGCTCAATCTCAGCGACAGCGAAGTTAGATGCACGCCAATCACCAGCGACTTACAGTGTTAAAAAGTCAATCAAAGGCGTGAAAGTTCAACCGCTACTTATAGATGTTGCTGAGAACGACAAACTAGAAGGGACAGGTAACATTGATGTGAATGTTACAGGTAAGAGTCTCACGCCTACCGGTATCAAGAAGAATCTTTCTGGTACGGTTGTTATCAATTTTGCTGATGGTGCGGTGAATGGCATCAACGTTGCTCAGTTGATTCGTGAAAACTACGCGAAATTTAAAGGGCAAAAAGTCGAAGGCACCAATGAAGCTAAGAAAACAGACTTCAGTGCGATGACGGCGACATTGAAACTCAACAAAGGTGTTGTATCAACGGATAATATGCAAGCTCAGTCTCCATTGTTACGTGTTCGTGGTAAAGGTACCGCAAACTACATCAATGAAACAGTCGACTTTACTATCAGCACGTCAGTTGTAGGCAGCCTAGAAGGCCAGGGCGGTAAAGATATAGATGAGCTGAAAGACATCACGATTCCAATCAATGTGTCTGGTAAGTGGGCAGAACCTAAATTCAAGCTCGTATTCGATGATGTTCTGAAGCAGAAAGCTCAGAAAGAAATCGATCGTGGCGTAGAGAAGCTAACGGACAAAATCAAAGACGAGAAAACCAAAGATGCGGTCGATGGTTTATTGAAGAATCTTTTCAACTAACCGTGCGTGAAAATCAAAAGGGTTGGCATTTTGCCAACCCTTTTTAAATTACTCTGCGAGTGTTACCAATCGACGCCTTTGAGGGCTTTTACGCCAGATTCAAATGCGTGCTTTACATTTTTCACTTCAGAAACGGTATCGGCCATTTCAATCAGGGTTCGATGTGCGCCACGCCCAGTAATAATAACCGACTGCATTTTAGGTCTGTTGCTCAGTGCTTCGACCACTTCGTCTAAGTCGATGTAGCCGTAGCTCACCATATAAGTTAGCTCGTCAAACAAGATGACATCGATAGAGTCGTCTTGCAGCATGCGCTTACATTCTTGCCATACGCCTTGCGCTGCTTCGGTATCAGCGGCTTTGTTTTGAGTTTCCCATGTAAAGCCGGTCGCCATTACTTGGAATTCAACGCCGAGTTTCTCAAGTAGGTTGCGCTCACCATTATCCCAAGTACCTTTAATAAACTGCGCGACAGCACAATTCAAACCATGACCCACTGCGCGTGCTATCGTACCGAACCCTGATGTCGATTTACCTTTACCATTTCCGGTAATGATCAGTAGCAGACCTTTTTCCTCTTGAGCAGCAGCAATTTTTGCGTCTACCTGTTCTTTGACTTTTTGTTGGCGAGCCTTATGGCGTGCTTCTTTATTTTCTTCGATAGACATAATACTTCCTCAATTCCTTTTTGTGCTTTGCCTAAGCTGATTTGGGTTCATTGATTTATCTCGCTATGATAGACCAACATATCGTGAAGAAAAACCACCGATAATTCAGGGAATAAAATGAAGAAAATACTTGTTGTTTGTATGGGAAACATTTGTCGGTCACCAACCGGAGAAGCAGTGTTAAGAGCGAAAGCTCAAGAGTTGGGTATTGCCGTGGAGGTTGATTCGGCAGGTACGATTGGCTACCACGCAGGAAGCCCACCGGATTCAAGGGCAATGGCCGCAGGAAAGCCGAGAGGTTATTCTTTTAAAGGAATGCAAGCGCGCCAAGTCACCATTGATGACTTTGAAAAGTTTGACCTTATATTAGCCGCGGATAAAGCAAATTTGGCCGATTTATTGGATATTTGTCCGTTGAAGTATCGACACAAAGTATCGTTATTTTTAAGTCATTCTGGGTCAGGTTACGACGAAGTCCCTGATCCATATTATGGTGTAGAAGATGGCTTTGAACTGGTGCTTGATTTAATCGAAGAGGCATCAGACGCGATTTTGAAGAAGCTATAATCGCCGGGCTTGAAGACAATAGAAAAAAGGATGAGCTGAGCTCATCCCTTTTTATTCGTGTTAACCCGCTAGAATGTCGGTTGCGACTTTGTAGCTTGGGTCTTCCTTCACGTTAATTTCAACCAAGCTACCCGCTTTATCTAAAAGCTTGCGGCAATCTGGACTTAGGTGGCGAAGGTGTAGTGTTTTACCTTGAGAGTTGTAACGCTCTGCTAGTGTTTCAATCGCTTCAATTGCGGAGTGATCAGTCACGCGAGAATCTGCAAAATCGACAATCACATCTTTTGGATCTTCAGGCGCGTTAAACAACTCCAAGAAGTTAGCGGCAGAACCAAAGAAAATAGGACCGTGAATCTTGTACTCTTTTGAACCTTCCTCGTTTAAGCATGTGTCGGCATAGATGTGCTTAGCGTGTTGCCATGCAAACATTAATGCAGAAACAATAACACCAACCGCTACGGCAACGGCTAGGTCAGTAAGAACAGTAACAACGGTCACAAGAACAATAACGAAGAAGTCTTGCTTCGGTACGCGACGCGCTAGTTTAAATGTTGCCCATTCGAATGTACCAATTACAACCATGAACATCACACCAACCAGAGCAGCGAGTGGGATCATTTCAATTAACGAAGAAGCGAATAAGATAAACATCAATAGAGCGATAGCAGCAACGATACCAGATAGACGACCGCGACCACCTGAGTTTACGTTGATCATCGACTGACCAATCATTGCACAACCACCCATAGCACCAAACACAGAACAGGTCATGTTTGCCATACCTTGACCGATACATTCGCGGTTAGATTGACCACGAGTGTTCGTCATCTCATCTAAAACTGTCAGCGTTAGCAGAGATTCAATTAGACCAATGGCCGCTAGAATGATCGCGTATGGAAGAATGATTTGTAGAGTTTCTAGCGTAAATGGCACCGCCGGAATAGAGAAGGTCGGCAGTGAACCTGCGAGTGTTGCCGCTTCATCACCAGACATTGTACGCAAGAAGTCAACAACAGTGCGAGTTTCCAGATCCAAACCAACCACTAAAGCAGTCACCGTTACGATTGCAACAAGTGAAGAGGGTACAGCCGTTGTGATTTTTGGTAGAAAGTGAATGATTGCCATAGTTAGCGCAACCAAACCAAGCATTAGCAGCATTTGGTCTTGTGGTAGCCAAGTAAGCATGCCGTTGATATCTGGCGCTTTAAACTGACCCAACTGAGCTAGGAAGATAACAATAGCCAGACCGTTCACAAAACCAATCATCACAGGGTGAGGCACGATACGGATGAACTTACCCAATTTAAACATACCAGCGGCAATTTGAAGAATACCAGCGAGCATGATGGCTGCGAATAGGTACTGGACACCGTGAGTCGCGACAAGCGAAACCATTACGACTGCCATGGCACCTGTTGCACCAGAGATCATGCCGGGACGACCACCGAAAATGGAAGTAATAAGACCAACGATGAATGCAGCGTAAAGACCGACCATCGGATCTACGCCTGCGACGAACGCAAATGCGACAGCTTCAGGAACCAATGCTAGCGCAACGGTTAAGCCTGATAGCACATCATTTTTTACGGAGTGCTTAGAAAATTGGGGAAATTCGAACATGTTTGTTTTTAAGTTCTCTTTGCAATGAGTTAAACCCGACACATATTCGTATTTGCACAAGCCACTGAGTGGTTGATTTCTAATCAAACATTGCAGTGTAAACCGTAGTATTAAAAGAGCAGCATCAGAATGGTGTCGAAAACTTGAGTCGGCGCATGCTACCGAAAAGTGTGATTAAGTTCAAGAATGATACGAATAATGGCGTACAAATGTGATCACGAATTGGTATTTATATGAACAATTTATTGGGCAGATATGAAGATAAAAAAGGCTACCAGATGGTAGCCTTTAATTTATTTATGCCGTTAAGCAGTTGAACGTAATGATTTAGCCTAGTTAAAGTTAGGCTTTGTCATCTCTGCCGATGCGCGGTTTTTAGCCACTTGGCTACCCGCACCTTTAGCTTGGTAACGTTCGGTTTTGAACGGTGCTGCTGCAACAGTGATTTCGCGTAGCTCTTGAGGGCCAGGTGCTTTTGTCATCGGTGCGCTAGCGTTTAGCTTAGCAGCAACTTTGATGGCTTCGACTTTAGGCTCTGGTTTAGCTACTGGCGCTTCGGCTGCAATCTCTTTTGCTGCTTCAACCACAGGCTCTTCAGCTGGTGCCGTTTCTACAATGGCATCAACCGGTTCAGCATGTTCAGTTGCAGGAGTTTCAACGATAGGCTCTACAGAGGCTGTTTCTACTACTGCCGATTCAGTTTTTTCTGCGATTACTGCTTCCACAACAGGTGCTTCTACTGCTGGAGATTCAACTTTCGCTTCAACTGTTTCTTGAACCTTTGATTCAACAACTGGTGCTTCTGTTACAACAGGTTGCTCGCGTCGAATAATCACTTTACCCATAGCCATTTCTGGGCAAGCAAAACCACCTTGCATTGTAGGTACTGCTGCTACTGCTTCTTCCTTAACTTGCTCTTCTTTCTTAGGTGCTGGTTTCGGAATGTAGCGTGGCATTACTTTACCCATAGCCATCTCAGGAGAAGCTACACCACCTTTACGCAGGCGGAACGGGTTAGGACGGCGATCGCGACCACGGCGACGGCGCTGACCGCTTGCACGCAGGTGACGTGGCGAACGACGGTTACGACGTTGCTTAGACTCTGCTTGCTTGTTGTCTTGCTGTGCTTCTACCGCTGCTTCTGTTGGCTTCTCAACTTTGGTTTCAACTGTTTCTTGAGTCTTAACCGCCGTTTCTTCTGTTTTCTTCTCAACCGCTTCTTGGTCTTTAACGCGTACAGACTTGTTCAGTTTGCGACGTTGGCGACGCTCCTTCACTTTTTCTGCTTTCGTGTTTTGTTGCTTTGGTTTGCTCTCTTCTGGTTTTGTTTCAGTTCGAGCTTCCGCTGCTAGCTGCAGACCTTTTTCCGCTACTTTTGCATTTGCTTTTTGCTCTTGGGCTTTGTCTGCTTGTTGAGCTTTAGGCTTACGCTTTTGGTTGCGGTTTTGCTGTTTATTGGTTTGTTGTTGCGCTTCGTTTTGCTCATTCGCTTGCTCATCACGAGGCTTACGACGACGTCGGTTATCACGGTTATCACGATTGTCGCGGTTCTCACGATTATCGCGTTGGTTGTTATTGCGACGACGATCATTGCGATCACGTTTGTTGCGTCGATTATCGCGATTTGGCTTTTTCTCTTCCTGAGGTTTCGGTTCTTCTTTTACTTCTTCAGAACCGCCGAATAGGAAACTACCAAGTGCTTTAAACAAACGGCTGAACAGTCCAGGTTTTTCTTCTTGTTCAACTTTCTGTTCTTTCTTCTTCGCCTCAGGGGCAGGTTTAGCTGCTGGTGCAGGTGCCGTTTGAGAAGGAGCCGCAAAGCCTTTAAGAACAGGTTCTTCGATTCGTTTAGGTTTTACGTCAACTTCCGCTGGCTCTTTACCTTCCGCTTCTTTCATTGCTTCCAGTTTTTTAGGAAGTAGGTAAGAAATCAGATCGAACTCTTCACCTTCACGAACACGGATAACTTCGAAGTGCGGCGTTTCCATGTCAGAGTTTGGAACAACCGTAATCTTCACTTCTTGAATGCGTTCGATATGGTTAACTGAACGACGTTTTTCGTTCAACAAGTAAGAAGCGATTGGCACAGGTACAACTGCGAGAACTTGCGCTGTATTGTCTTTCAGTGCTTCCTCTTCGATTAAACGAAGTACAGAAAGTGCTAGAGATTCGTTGTCGCGAACGACTCCAGTACCGCTACAGCGAGGACAGATGTGGTGGCTTGCTTCTGCTAGAGAAGGGCTTAAACGTTGACGTGACATCTCCAATAAACCAAAGCGAGAAATACGACCGATTTGTACACGAGCGCGATCAAGACGAACGGCTTCACGTAGACGGTTTTCTACTTCTCGTTGGTGGCGAACAGGTGTCATATCGATAAAGTCGATAACCACTAAGCCACCCAAGTCACGTAGACGTAACTGGCGAGCAATTTCGTCGGCTGCTTCTAGGTTCGTGTTTAGAGCTGTTTCTTCAATATCGCCGCCCTTGGTTGCACGAGCAGAGTTGATATCGATAGACGTTAGTGCTTCGGTTGGGTCAATAACAATAGAACCACCAGATGGCAGACGCACTTCACGTTGGAAAGCTGATTCAATTTGGCTTTCGATTTGGTAGTGGCTGAATAGTGGAACTTCGCCTTCATATTTCTTAACGCGGTTAAGGAAATCAGGGCGCACCAATTGAATGTGCTCTTTTGCACGTTCGTAGATGGTGTTGCTGTCAATTAAGATTTCGCCAATATCACGACGCAAATAGTCACGGATTGCACGAACGATAACGTTACTTTCTTGGTGGATTAAGAATGGAGCAGGGTTCGAGTCCGCTGCACCTTTGATTGCACCCCAGTGGTTAAGTAGTACATTCAAATCCCACTCAAGTTCTTCAGCACTCTTGCCAACGCCAGCAGTACGTACGATTAGGCCCATGCCCTGAGGCAGTTCCAAAGTACTTAATGCGGCTTTTAGTTGAGTACGCTCGTCACCTTCGATTCGGCGAGAAATACCGCCTGCGCGAGGGTTGTTAGGCATCAGAACAAGGTAACTACCAGCAAGAGAAATGAAAGTAGTAAGAGCTGCGCCCTTGCTTCCACGTTCTTCTTTTTCCACTTGAACGATAACTTCTTGGCCTTCCGTTAGCACTTCTTTGATGCTTGGACGACCTTGGTAGGTGTAACCTTCAGGGAAATATTCGCGGGCAATTTCTTTGAGAGGGAGGAAACCGTGACGCTCGGCGCCGTAATCAACAAATGCGGCTTCTAAGCTTGGTTCGATACGTGTGATACGTCCTTTGTAGATATTCGCTTTTTTAGATTCATGACCTGGACTCTCGATATCAAGATCGAAAAGTCGCTGGCCATCAACCAGAGCGACACGCAACTCTTCTTTTTGAGTTGCGTTAATTAACATTCTTTTCATTGAAAATTCTCGTTGTCTTTTCTTTTATATCTTTCTTGTCGACTTGCCACTGTTTTTTCGCTCTTTCACGGTGCCTGATCCCATGGCTTGTATTTTGCAGCCTCCCGGCTGGAAGGGGATGCTCTCGGGCACTTCAGTCATCACAAGCCTCTTGCGGTTTCTGTTGGAAACGTAGACTTGTGACCCGCTATTTGGGCGGTAGGTACTCAACGTGAATATGCGAGGAGTAGGGTGGCAAGAGTGTTGAATTCGATGTGTCTCACGCCAATGCTGCACTCGACCTTCAACGATCTACTCACATTGCTTGAGGATAAATGATTGGTAATGAATAAAATGTAACCAAACCTTCCTTAGCAGCTGTGAACTATAGCAGTGCGCGTGGCTATCAGCAATCTGCTTTCACGCAAACGATAGAAAATTTGCCGCTAAACTCAAAATTTCTAATTTATAACTGGCTGTTTCATAAGCAATTGAGATGTGTAAACTGATCAAGACAGAAAACAAATTGAGAACTCGATTGAGAGTTTTAATAATTTAAACAAAAGCTTGGCGAAATTTAGACCAGTTTGTACTATCAAGTGTTTCTTTTACGACAAGAATAATGTGAAGTCGCGCGAAATTGAGTTTACAATACCGCCCATGAGCGAAATAAGAACAAAAGTCCAGTTCGTCGACATTGACGAAGATATGGCGGGTCAGCGCATTGATAATTTTTTGCGCAACCAATTAAAAGACATCCCTAAAAGCATGATTTACCGAATCGTGCGTAAGGGCGAAGTACGTGTAAATAAAAAGCGTATAAAAGCAGAGTACAAGTTAAAAGCAGGCGATCTCGTTCGTATTCCACCGGTGACAGTCGAGAAAAAAGATGACGATGTCGCGCCAAGTACGAAACTAAACAAAGTCGCAGAGTTGGAAGATATGATCATCTTCGAAGATGATCATATGTTGATTCTAAACAAACCATCTGGTACCGCTGTGCATGGTGGCAGTGGCTTAAAGTTTGGCGCGATTGAAGCGCTTAGAGCTCTGCGTCCTCAAGCTCGCTTTCTTGAACTTGTGCATCGTATTGACCGTGATACTTCAGGTATCTTGCTGGTTGCTAAGAAGCGTTCTGCACTTCGTCACTTGCAAGCCCAGTTTCGTGAAAAGACAGTGAAGAAGTTTTACTTAGCTCTTGTCATGGGACAATGGAAAAGCAGTTGTAAGGTTGTGAACGCGCCACTGCTTAAAAACGAAGTGAACAGTATTGTTCGTGTTAACCCTAACGGTAAGCCGTCTGAAACGCGTTTTAAGATTTTGGAAAAGTTTGAACAAGCAACATTGATTCAAGCGAGTCCGATTACTGGTCGAACTCACCAAATCCGAGTTCATACACAATACACGGGCCACCCAATCGCTTGGGATGATCGCTACGGTGACCGTCGCTTTGATGCTTACACAGGTCAAGTTGGTTTAGACCGTTTGTTCCTACACGCGGCAAACATCAAGTTCCAACACCCATCAAATGATGAGTGGATGGAAATCAACGCACCGATGGAACCGAAGCTAGAAAAAGTGTTGGCGGGTTTAAGAAACGCGTAATCATGTTTTCCTCGTGGACACGAAAAGGGAGCCTGTGGTTCCCTTTTTTAGTATTTGGAGCAAAGGACATCGAGTCCCTGAACATGCAACATATCAATCAAATCAATCAGTGGTAGCCCGACAAGTGTATTCGGATCTTTCCCCACTAATTTGTTAAACAAACAAATTCCCATTCCTTCGCTTTTAAAGCTGCCTGCGCAGTAAAAAGGTTCTTCCCTGTCGACGTAGCGTTCGATTTGTTCAAGCGTCAAATCTCTAAAGTGTACTTCGAAAGAATCAAAGCCGACTTCTGTATGGTTTGTGACGGTGTTATGTACCGCAAGACCAGTATAGAAAGTGATGACTTTTCCACTTTGAGCCAAAAGTTGATTTATTGCGTTGTCTCTATTTAAAGGTTTGCCAACGATTTCACCATTAATGACACAAACCTGGTCACTGCCGATAACTAAACTTGCTTTATCCGTCTGGCAAGATGTTGCTTTCTCTTGGGCCAATCTTTGCACCAGTTCAAGAGGCGTTTCCTGGTCAAACGGTGTTTCATCGCAATCAGGTGATAAACAAATGAACGGTAGTGAAAGCTTTTCAAGCAGTTGTTTACGAAAAGGGGAGGTTGAAGCTAAAACCAGTTGGTAATTTTTCATTTTGAATTACAATTCGTGGGAGCATTTCCGATAGGATAATCGATCAAAAATGATTCTGGCTAATGCTCTGTATGTTAAGCGTAAAAAAGTACAACTTTTTTGCCTTTTTCTTTGACTAATTTTGATTTGGAAGATAATATTCGCGCCCTATGCAAAAGGTAAAAATACCGCGAACGGTTGACCCAGCAAAAGCTGCACAGAAACGATTGGATTACGATGGCATCATCCAAGCTAGTCTTTTCAAGCGCTTAGCGGAAACAACTGAAGGCGTAAAACGCGACGCAGAAGTCTCATTGTCATTTGGGATGGATGAACAGCGACTCGTTGTTATCTCTGGTAAAGCTAACATCGAAGTCGATTTAGAGTGTCAGCGTTGTAATGAGGTATTCGCACATGAGTGCGAAGTTGAATTCCTTTCTACTCCTTACTACGGTGAGAAAACGGAACAGGAAGCACCAGAAATTTATGATTTGGTAGATCTAAATGAATATGGTGAATTAGACCTTATACAACTGGTTGAAGACGAGTTCATCTTAGCATTACCTCAAATTGCGATGCACGATGAAGCGGATTGTAGCGTTGATTCAAATAACATGGTTTTTGGTGAGATTCCTGAAGAAATTGAGGAAGAAAAACCGAATCCATTCGACGTTTTGAAAAGTCTGAAAAAGTAATAGGTGTGGTAACCGATTCTTCTTCAGGTTTTTAACCCAATAGTATAGGAGTAGGGTCAATGGCCGTACAGAAAAACCGTAAAACTCGTTCTAAGCGCGGTATGCGTCGTTCACACGATGCGCTAACTACAGCTGCTCTATCTGTAGACGCGACTTCTGGTGAAACTCACCTACGCCACAACGTAACTGCTGAAGGTTACTACCGTGGTCAAAAGGTTATCAACAAGTAAGGTTGAACCTTTGCAAAGTATTACCGTTGCACTTGATGCAATGGGCGGGGATTTCGGTCCACGCGTAACAGTGCCTGCCGCCGTGCAGGCACTGTCTCATTTCCCAGAGCTAAAAGTGATTCTTATAGGTGATCAATCTCTGATCACGTCTCAATTATCTCAACTCGGTACCTCGACCAGTTCCCGCTTGACTATTCTTCATAGTGAGAAAGTTATCTCGAACTCAGAAAAACCTTCATTGGCACTACGTAATAGCCAAAATAGTTCCATGCGTATGGCTATCGATTTGGTTTCTGAGCAGAAGGCGGATGCTTGTGTTAGTGGTGGCAACACCGGTGCATTAATGGCACTATCGCGTTTCATTCTTAAGTTACTTCCTGGTATTGAACGTCCTGCTTTAGTTTCAGCTTTACCGACAATTACTGGAAAGCGTACTTGGATGCTAGATCTAGGTGCGAATGTATCGTGCGATGCTGATAGTTTGTTCCAATTTGCTGTAATGGGCAGTGCATTAGCAGAAGAACACTTAGGTTGTCCTCCTCGCGTTGCTGTACTCAATATTGGCGCAGAAGAGATTAAAGGTAACGATTTAGTCAAACGTTGCGCAGAAATGCTTTCTCAGACCGACGCGATTAACTTTGTTGGTTATATTGAAGGTAATCAAATTTTGCATGATGTTGCAGACGTCATTGTATGTGATGGGTTTGTCGGCAACGTATGCTTAAAAGCCAGTGAGGGAACAGCTCAACTTTTTATCGAAAAAATTAAAACCAGTATGATGGCGTCAACGATAAAGGGTTGGATTGCTAGAAAGTTGTTTTCTCGGCTATTTAATGAACTAAAAACACTGAACCCCGACCAGTATAACGGCGCAAGTTTGCTAGGATTGCGCGGCATTGTCATAAAAAGCCATGGAAGTGCGGATGTATCTGCGATTGTCAATGCACTTGGCGAGGCAGTACACGAGGTCAAACGACAAGTACCAAGCCGTATTAGCGATCGTTTGGAAGCGGTTTTACTCGAGAGGCATTATTAGTCTTCATGTATAGCAAAATTTTAGGTACTGGCAGCTACCTGCCATCTCAGGTGCGTACAAACGCAGATCTAGAGAAAATGGTAGATACAAGTGATGAGTGGATCGTTGCTCGCACGGGTATTAAAGAGCGTCGAATTGCTGCAGAAAATGAGACTGTAGCGGACATGGCATTCTACGCAGCTGAAAACGCTATCGATATGGCGGGTATTGATAAAAACGATATCGACCTGATTATCGTAGCCACAACGAGCAGTAGCCATACTTTCCCTTCATCTGCGTGTCAGGTGCAGGCAAAGCTTGGCATTAAAGGTTGTCCAGCTTTTGACTTAGCCGCTGCTTGTTCTGGTTTTGTGTACGCATTATCCGTTGCAGACCAACATATTAAATCGGGTATGTGTAAAAACGTACTTGTTATTGGTTCAGATGCTTTGTCTAAAACGTGTGATCCGACAGACCGTTCAACCATTATCCTATTTGGTGATGGTGCTGGAGCCGTTGTCGTAGGCGCTAGCCAAGAGCCAGGTATTATTTCTACCCACATATACTCGGATGGTCAATTCGGTGAGCTACTAAGCCTACCTGTACCTGAGCGTGGTCAAGATGCTGACAAATGGCTTCATATGGCAGGTAACGAAGTATTCAAAGTTGCGGTAACTCAACTGTCTAAACTCGTTAAAGATACGCTTGAAGCCAACAACATGCATAAGTCTGAACTAGACTGGCTAGTACCGCATCAAGCGAACTATCGAATTATTTCGGCAACAGCGAAAAAGCTTTCAATGTCTTTAGACCAAGTCGTAGTGACATTAGACCGACACGGGAACACTTCTGCGGCGACAGTACCGTCTGCGCTGGATGAAGCTGTGCGCGATGGTCGCATTAAACGCGGGCAGACTTTATTGCTAGAGGCGTTTGGTGGCGGTTTCACTTGGGGCTCTGCTCTGGTGAAGTTCTAAGTTTCACGAGAATTCAAAATTTAAGGTGCACTTGTTGCATCTTATTTCTTTTTACTTTGCTTAAAGGAAAACAACATGAGCAAGTTTGCTATCGTATTTCCAGGTCAAGGTTCTCAAGCTGTAGGTATGCTTGCAGAACTAGGCGAACAATATGACGTAGTAAAACAAACATTTGCAGAAGCATCTGACGCACTAGGTTACGATCTATGGGCGCTTGTTCAAAATGGACCTGCAGAAGATTTAAACGAGACTTTCCGCACTCAACCAGCTTTGCTAGCTTCATCTGTTGCAATCTGGCGTGTATGGCAGGAGCTCGGTTTAGAGCAACCAGCAAACCTAGCCGGTCACAGCTTAGGTGAGTATTCAGCACTTGTATGTGCGGGTGTGATTGACTTTAAAGAAGCAATCAAGCTGGTTGAATTACGCGGTAAGCTAATGCAAGAGGCGGTACCAGCAGGTACTGGCGCTATGTACGCGATTATCGGTTTGGCTGATGATGCGATTGCAAAAGCGTGTGAAGACGCAGCGCAAGGTGAAGTGGTCTCTCCAGTAAACTTTAACTCGCCTGGTCAGGTAGTTATCGCGGGTAGCAAAGATGCAGTAGAGCGTGCGGGAGCACTATGTAAAGAAGCTGGTGCGAAACGTGCGCTTCCTCTTCCTGTTTCAGTGCCATCACACTGTGCGCTTATGAAGCCAGCAGCGGAAAAACTTGCAGTAGCTCTTGAGTCTATCGAATTTAACTCACCACAGCTTCCAGTTATCAACAACGTTGATGTGGTCGCTGAAACAGATCCTGCAAAAATCAAAGATGCGCTTGTTCGTCAGCTACATAGCCCAGTTCGCTGGACTGAAACAGTCGAGCTTATGCACGAGCAAGGGGTAGAACAGCTTCTTGAGCTTGGTCCTGGTAAGGTTTTAACAGGTCTAACAAAACGTATCGTGAAAACGCTAACTGCAGCAGCAGTGAATGATGTTGCGTCGCTAGACGCGGCGAAGTAATCCATCAAGCGATAAAACTTGCGATAAGAAAAGGAAACACAACATGATGAATCTAGAAGGTAAGATCGCGCTAGTTACCGGCGCAAGCCGTGGTATTGGCCGCGCGATCGCGGAACTTCTTGTAGAGCGCGGTGCGACGGTTATCGGTACGGCTACTTCTGAAAGTGGCGCTGCAGCTATCAGCGAGTATCTTGGTGATAACGGTAAAGGCCTAGCTCTTAACGTGACTGATGTCGAGTCTATCGAAGCGACACTAAAAACGATCAACGAAGAATTTGGTGTGATCGATATTCTGGTGAATAACGCTGGTATTACTCGTGATAACCTATTGATGCGTATGAAAGATGATGAGTGGAACGACATCATCGATACCAACCTAACGCCTATCTACCGCATGTCTAAAGCGGTTTTACGCGGTATGATGAAAAAACGTGCGGGTCGTATCATCAACGTAGGCTCTGTTGTTGGTACCATGGGTAACGCAGGTCAAACTAACTACGCAGCAGCGAAAGCGGGCGTGATTGGTTTTACTAAATCAATGGCTCGTGAAGTTGCGTCTCGTGGTGTAACAGTGAACACTGTTGCCCCTGGTTTCATCGAAACTGACATGACGAAGGCACTAAATGATGAGCAACGTGCGGCAACGTTGTCGAACGTGCCAGCTGGTCGTTTAGGTGACCCACGTGAAATTGCATCAGCAGTAGTTTTCCTTGCTTCTCCTGAAGCAGCGTACATTACTGGTGAAACTTTGCATGTAAATGGTGGCATGTACATGGTTTAATGAGACAGTTTGTGCAAAATAAGCTATTTTACATTGTGAAAAATAGCCTATAGTTGCAGTTAACTGTCATGAACTTGTCATGCTTATGCGCAAGATTTGTGCATGATTTAAGTCAAAAATGTATTGAAATTCGGTTAAATTCGCTAATTTTGTGGTTTGACCAGCAAGGACCCCCTTGCAACTTTCAATAGTTCGAATAAACTACGGAATCATCGCATTAGGCGAAATCTGTAAAGGAAAAGAAAAATGAGCAACATCGAAGAACGCGTAAAGAAAATCATTGTTGAACAGCTAGGTGTAGACGAAGCAGAAGTTAAAAACGAAGCTTCTTTCGTTGACGATCTAGGTGCTGATTCTCTAGACACTGTAGAACTAGTTATGGCTCTAGAAGAGGAATTCGACACTGAGATTCCTGACGAAGAAGCTGAGAAGATCACTACTGTTCAAGCTGCAATCGACTACGTAAACAGCGCTCAGTAATTAGCTCTCCCAGGCGGTCTCCTAGACCGCCTGTGTTCTTTCTAACTTCTTCTATCCTCTCATAGAAATATTCAATTCCCGGAGAATTATATCGTGTCCAAGCGTCGTGTAGTTGTCACTGGCATGGGTATGTTGTCACCGGTAGGCAACACAGTAGAATCATCTTGGAAAGCCCTGCTAGAAGGTCAAAGTGGTATCGTGAATATCGAGCACTTTGATGCTACGAACTTCTCAACTCGTTTTGCAGGTCTTGTTAAAGATTTCGATTGCACAGAGTACATGTCTAAAAAAGATGCTCGTAAGATGGATCTTTTCATCCAGTACGGCATTGCAGCGGGTATTCAAGCTCTTGATAACTCTGGCTTACAAATTACCGAAGAAAATGCGGCTCGAGTTGGTGTTGCTATCGGCTCAGGCATTGGCGGTCTAGATCTGATCGAAACAGGTCACACTGCATTAGTAGAAAAAGGCCCTCGCAAAGTTAGCCCATTTTTTGTTCCTTCGACCATCGTAAATATGGTTGCAGGTAACCTATCTATCATGCGTGGTCTTCGTGGTCCAAATATCGCGATTTCTACAGCATGTACTACTGGCCTACATAACATCGGTCATGCTGCACGAATGATTGCGTACGGCGATGCAGATGCGATGGTTGCTGGTGGCGCAGAAAAAGCGTCTACGCCTCTTGGCATGGCTGGCTTCGGTGCAGCTAAAGCGCTATCTACTCGTAATGATGAACCTCAAAAAGCGTCTCGTCCATGGGATAAAGGCCGTGATGGCTTTGTTCTAGGCGATGGTGCTGGCATGATGGTGCTTGAAGAGTACGAACACGCGAAAGCACGTGGCGCGAAGATTTATGCAGAACTGGTTGGTTTTGGTATGTCTGGTGATGCTTACCACATGACTTCTCCAAGCGAAGATGGCTCTGGTGGTGCACTTGCGATGGAAGCGGCAATGCGTGACGCGAACATCACAGGCACCCAAGTAGGTTATGTGAATGCTCACGGTACATCTACTCCTGCTGGCGACGTTGCAGAAATCAAGGGCGTGAAACGTGCTCTTGGTGAAGAAGGTGCGAAGCAAGTACTTGTATCATCAACTAAGTCTATGACTGGTCACCTATTAGGTGCAGCAGGCTCTGTTGAAGCAATTATCACGGTTATGTCTTTGGTTGACCAAATCGTTCCACCAACGATTAACCTTGATGATCCAGAAGAAGGTCTAGACATCGACCTTGTGCCGCACACTGCGCGCAAAGTTGAAGGTATGGAATACGCTATCTGTAACTCGTTTGGCTTTGGTGGTACAAACGGTTCCTTGATCTTCAAAAAGTTCGCTGAGTAACACTATCTAACCTTATTTAGATAAGCGAAACTTGTATTCTAACGGCTCGATGCTTAGCATTGAGCCGTTTTGTTTTATTTGTTGTCTGCTAATTTGAAGGTACGCGAATGTTTTGGGTAAATGGAGTTCCACAAACGCATGTAGAACTGGGTGATCGCTCATTCCAATACGGCGATGGAGGTTTTACCACCATCCTGACCCAAAACGGAGAGTTGGTTTACTGGCAAGAACACATTGAGCGTATGAGGTCCTGCCTTGACGCATTGAAGATCTCTTCCCCTGACTGGCAAGTTGTGCATGATTGGGCAAGCAAAGCGGCTTTATCTGACGCACAAGCGGGGGTGAAAATTCACGTTAGCCGTGGTATTGGTGGGCGAGGGTATAGTCCTAATGGGACTGAAGGCCCTATCGTGACGATCTCCAATTTTGCGTTTCCTTCTCATTACTCTTCTTGGCAAGAAAAAGGCGTGGATTTGGGCGTTTGTGAGACTCGTCTCGGGATCCAACCTTTACTTGCTGGACACAAGCACAACAACCGTTTAGAGCAGATTCTCGCCAAGGCTGAAATCGACGATACCGAGTTTGCAGATGCAATAACGTTAAATGTGCAAAACCATGTCATTGAAACTACAATGGCCAACCTTTTTTGGGTTAAAGGTAATAAAGTATTTACACCGGAACTGACCTTATCTGGCGTTGCGGGCGTAATGCGTCGTAAGGTGCTTGAGTTACTAAAAGTAAGTCATATTGAAGTCATCGAGGGACGTTTTATACTTCCAGATTTGCTGAGCGCAGACGAAGCTTTCATGTGTAACTCAATATTAGGTGTCGCACCAATTCGCAGCATAGTGGCATCTAACTCTAAGACTATATTTCCGATAGGAAAATTGACTCAACGACTGCAAGGGAATTTAACTACGTGATTAAAAAACTGTTGGCTTTTGTTGTGCTGATCGCAGTGATAGGCGCAGCAGCTGTTTTTTATATAATTTCACAGGCTAAACAATACGTTGAAAAGCCTATTCTATTGGAACAACCTCAGCTGTTTACTGTAGAAAGTGGTACAAGCTTTCATCATGTCATGCGCGCCTTAGTTGAAGATGAGGTAATTGAAACATCGGAGTACATCCGTTTAATACCTCACTTATATCCAGAACTGTTGCAAGTGCGAGCGGGTACTTATCAACTAGAGCCTGGTATGTCGCTTTCGCAAGCATTGGAGCACCTGAATACCGGAAAAGAATACCAGTTTGCGATCACTTTTGTTGAAGGCAGCCGCTTTTCTGAGTGGGTAGAGCAATTGAAAAGTGCTCCTTATTTAGAGCATGACTTAACCGATCTATCAGAAAAAGACATGGCAGCAAAGTTGGGTATAGAGCGAGAAAAGCTTGAAGGACTGTTTTTAGCAGAAACGTACCATTACACGGCGGGTGCAAGTGAAAGCCAGTTATTAAAACGAGCGCATCGAAAACTCAATAAGATTCTGGATGCTAACTGGGAAGCTCGTCAAGGAAAGCTGCCATTGCAAGACAAATATGAAGCCTTGATTCTGGCGTCTATCATCGAGAAAGAGACGGCCATTGACTCTGAGCGTGAGCGCGTCGCTTCTGTGTTTATCAACCGATTGAACAAACGCATGCGTTTACAAACGGATCCGACGGTTATTTATGGTATGGGTGATGCTTATGACGGAAATATTCGTAAGAAAGATTTGCGCACGCCGACACCATATAACACCTATACCATCAATGGCTTACCTCCAACCCCAATCGCGATGGCAGGTGAAGCCTCTATTGAAGCGGCTTTGAATCCAGAAAGCAGCAACTATTTATATTTCGTAGCAAGTGGAAAGGGCGGACACGTATTTTCGAAATCCCTTGCAGAGCACAATCGTGCTGTTCGAGCCTATTTAAGAGAACTAAGAAAGAACAAATGATGAAAGCAAACTTTATTGTCGTTGAAGGCCTAGAAGGCGCGGGTAAAAGCACTGCGATTAAAACCGTTTTAGATACGCTAAAAGCGGCAGGTATTGAAAATATCGTAAATACTCGTGAGCCAGGAGGCACGCCGCTAGCAGAAAAGATGCGCGCTCTGGTGAAAGAAGAGCATGAAGGCGAAGAACTTAAAGACATGACGGAGTTGCTTCTTCTATATGCTGCACGTGTCCAGTTGGTTGAGAACGTGATCAAACCAGCTTTGGCGAACGGTCAGTGGGTGGTGGGTGACCGCCACGATATGTCGTCGCAGGCTTATCAAGGTGGTGGCCGTCAGATTGACGCGTCGCTAATGAAAAACCTTCGAGACACAACGCTTGGTGATTTTAAACCTGCTTTCACTCTCTATATGGATATCGACCCTCGCGTTGGGCTTGAGCGTGCGCGTGGGCGTGGTGAGCTCGATCGTATCGAGAAGATGGATATCAGCTTCTTTGAACGTACACGAGAGCGTTATTTGGAGATTGCTCATGCTGATCCTTCTGTCATTATCATTAACGCTGAGCAGGCGATCGAAGACGTGTCGCGTGATATTCGGGACGCTCTTAACGAGTGGTTAGCTCGTCAATAATAAGTGAAACTTAAATTTAGGTGACTCATGTTAAATGATTATCCATGGTTGCAGCCAGTATGGGATAACCTCAAAGTAGGGCTAGAGTCGGACAGAATACCAGGTGCGCTTTTATTGCAAAGCGAGCAAGGCTTAGGCATCGAAAAACTTATCGAGTTTTTTAGCCAAGCACTTCTTTGCCAAAATTACGCCAGTGAAGCGTGCGGTTTTTGTCATAGCTGTCAATTAAATCAATCACACAACCACCCAGATTTACACTGGATCAAACCAGAAAAAGAAGGAAAAGCGATAACGGTGGACCAAGTTCGAGCTTGCAACCGTCTTGCTCAGGAATCATCACAGCTTAATGGTTATCGCCTATTTGTTATAGAGCCAGCGGACTCTATGAATGAATCGGCATCGAATGCATTGTTAAAAACGCTAGAAGAGCCTGGGGCAAAGTGCTTGTTTTTGCTCGTTACCCACAATCAGGAGCGCCTGCTTCCAACGATTCGTAGCCGTTGCCAACACTGGGTTGTTGCGCCGCCGTCAACGGAACAAGCGATGCAATGGATGCGCGAACAAGGGGCGCAGCAAGTTCCTGCTTACGCCTTAAAACTGAATATGGGCTCTCCTATAAAAACATTGGATGCGTTAAATAATGGCGATCTCGATGCTTACTTGGCTTTTGAGCGCACTTTTATTAAGGCGATGTCTTCTCCTGCCTCAGACATTTCTGAGTGTGCTTCTTTAATGGCTAAACACTCGGAGCAATCACTAGACTGGGCGTGGTATTTACTGACAGACGCTCAGAAAGCGCAGTTTGGTGTATCAGAAGCACAAATGCTTCCTGGCGCTATACAGTTTCAGCCGAACAACTACAACGGTTTGTACTCATCAGCGAAGGCGCTGATGGACCTCAAAGCTCAGGTGCAAGCCTTTCCTG
This sequence comes from Vibrio sp. JCM 18905, assembly GCF_055393305.1. NCBI lineage: Bacteria > Pseudomonadati > Pseudomonadota > Gammaproteobacteria > Vibrionales > Vibrionaceae > Vibrio > Vibrio sp. JCM 18905. The sequence goes on from NZ_AP043880.1 coordinate 1,239,280, forward strand.
GTCTAAACCTTGAGCTACTATCAATGAACTGGTTAATTGAATCACGAGAGGCATTATGTTCGTAGATTCTCATTGTCATTTAGACAAATTGAATTACGACGATCTCCACATCAATGTGGAAGACGTTATTAACAAAGCTAAACAAGCAAAGGTAACCGAGCTGCTTTCTGTGGGAGTTACGCTGGATTCTTTCCCTAAAATGATGGAAATGATTGAGCCTTATGAGAATGTTTATGCTTCGTGCGGTGTACACCCACTTGATGTTGAAAGCGACTTTTCGATGGACGTGCTACGTCACCACGCATCGAATGAAAAAGTCGTTGCCATTGGTGAAACAGGCTTGGATTATCATTATAAGCCAGAAACGGCAGCGTTACAGAAAGAGCGTTTTGAGCAACACGTTGATCTTGCGGTGGAGCTTAACAAACCTTTAATTATCCATACCAGAAACGCACGTGCGGATACTCTAGATATTTTGCGTAAGGGTGGGGCGGAGAAATGTGGTGGTGTTATCCACTGTTTTACAGAAGATCTTCCATTTGCTGAAGCTGCACTTGAGCTGGGGTTTTATATTTCTATCTCGGGGATTGTCACTTTCCGTCAAGCTACAGAGTTGAAAGAAGTGGTGAAGACTCTACCTCTAGAGAAGCTTCTCATTGAGACAGATTCTCCTTACTTGGCTCCAGTCCCTCACCGAGGTAAAGAGAATCAACCTGCTTATGTTGTCGAGGTGGCCTCTTATATTGCGCAACTCAAATCGTGCTCTCTTTCTGAAGTGGCACAAAAAACCACCGAAAATTTCCGAAATCTTTTTTTGCGATGAAAAATCAATAAGAGCATAAAAAAGGAGCGTATGCTCCTTTTTTGTTGATAAAAACAACAGATATACTCATGAGTTTAATGTTTACTAAAAATGTTGATTTAATAACATTCAAAAATCACAAATGTAATTTTGTTACTAAAAATAACATTGGGGCGTATTTTATTTACGCCTTAAAATTAATTATATAAATAATAAACTCTTTATAAAACAGTAATATAACTGAAATGCAAACCTTTTCATCAGCTGTTTTTGGGTGTGATCCAAGACTTGTTTTGAAACTAAATTTCGTAACTGTGTGGAAAGTTTGAGGGTCATCAATATATATTTAGAGCCGGAAAATATAATGCAGTTGTGGTTACATTTTCATTGGGTGCTAACCTTTAGGCTACGGGGGTGTGCCGTTAGTGCCCAAATAATACTTATAAATTTATCAGGAGCATAAACATGTTTAAGAACCTTTTTGCTAACCTGCAAAAAGTTGGTAAGGCGCTGATGCTTCCAGTATCAGTTTTACCAGTTGCAGGTATTTTATTAGGTGTGGGTGCTGCCCATCTAAGCTTTATTCCAGAGATCGTTTCTAATCTTATGGAACAAGCTGGTGGTTCAGTATTCGGCCAAATGGCACTTCTATTTGCAGTAGGTGTAGCTCTAGGCTTCACTAATAACGACGGTGTTGCTGGTCTTGCAGCAATCGTTGGTTACGGCATCATGACGGCAACGCTAGGTGTAATGGCGGGTGTTATGGGTGTTGAGAAAATCGATACAGGTGTACTAGGTGGTATCCTTGTCGGTGGTGTGGCTGCTTGGGCATTCAACCGTTTCTTCAAAATTCAACTTCCAGAGTATCTTGGCTTCTTCGCTGGTAAGCGTGCAGTGCCTATCATCACTGGTTTTGCAGCGATCATCCTTGGTGTTATCCTTTCTGTAATTTGGCCACCAATTGGCGGTGCAATCTCTGCATTCTCTGATTGGGCTGCGCACCAAAACCCACAACTAGCATTCGGTATCTACGGTGTTGTAGAGCGTTCTCTAATCCCATTCGGCCTACACCACGTATGGAACGTACCTTTCTTCTTCGAAGCAGGTTCTTGTGTTAACGCTGCTGGTGAAGCTCAAAACGGCGTACTAACTTGTTACCTAGTTGCTGATGAAGCATCTCGTGCTGCTGGCAATGGCTTCGGTCAGCTAGCGGGTGGTTACATGTTCAAGATGTTTGGTCTACCAGCTGCAGCAATCGCAATTGCTCACTGTGCTAAACCAGAAAACCGCGCAAAAGTAATGGGTATCATGGCGTCAGCTGCACTGACTTCATTCCTAACTGGTATTACTGAGCCTATCGAATTCTCATTCCTATTCGTTGCTCCACTACTATACGGTATCCACGCTCTACTAGCTGGTTCTGCATACATTGTTTCTAACACTCTAGGCTTTGTACACGGTACTTCTTTCTCTCACGGTCTGATCGACTTCCTAGTTCTATCTGGTAACGCTCAGAAGATGGGTCTAATGATTGCTGTTGGTCTAGTATACGCAGTGATTTACTACGTAGTGTTCCGTGGCGTAATCACAGCACTTGACCTAAAAACTCCTGGTCGTGAAGATGAAACAGAAAGTGCGGCAGCAACTTCTGGCTCTGACATGGGTGGTGAACTGGTTGCAGCGTTCGGTGGTAAAGCTAACATTACTGGTCTAGACGCATGTATCACTCGCCTACGTGTAGCGGTTGCAGATACAGCAGCTGTTGACCAAGACAAACTGAAACAACTTGGCGCTGCTGGTGTTGTAGTTGTTGCAGGTGGTGTTCAGGCTATCTTCGGTACTAAGTCTGACAACCTAAAAACTGAAATGGATGAGTGGATCCGTAACCACGGCTAATCACCGTCATTCATAACAATGAATAATAAGGAGGCTTCGGCCTCCTTTTTTAGTTCCTCTCTCATTGCTAAAAGTGCTTTCTGAGTGTGATCCTAAACTCATCTTTACTTTTGCCAGTCTTTTCATACATCGCGCTTACTCATCGTTGACATATTGAAACACCACTATGTTTGAATAGCGCATGATGTTTTTTTAATAATTGATAACGTGTATGAAGAGCAAATTAATTTTATTAGCAGGACTAGTTTCTAGTACCGCAATGGCGGCAAATGAGCCAACGAACTTGTCTGTTGGTATGGCTGTCGATCAACAGTTGAGTGTTGTTGTTGAGTTAGATAATAAGTATCGCGGCATTATAGGTAACGATGGTATGGCGTTTGATTACATCGCTAAACGTGGAACATTCGATCAAAACATGCCTGTGACTTGGTATGTTGGCGTTGGTGGTTGGTATGAATGGGATGATGAGTTTGGCGTGCGTGTGCCTCTCGGTGTGAACTGGGATTTATCACGCGGCTGGGATCTTTATGGTCAAATACACCCAGAGCTAGATCTTTACAAAGGTGCTGACTTACAACTTGGTGGTGCCGTTGGCATCAAATACAGTTTCTAGAATAAAAGAAACATAAAAACGCCGGTAAATACCGGCGTTTTTTGTTTGGAATGCAATACTGCTATTGTTTATCCATGGCTCGCTTGATACAAACGGCTGCGCCGCCCCAAGTGATACCTAAACCAATAACCATCATAATAATTGCGCTGATTGTCATTTCGCTGTCTCCTTGCGATTCACTGCGTTAATCACTAGACCAAAGATAAATAGTGCGGCGATAAGTGCCCAGCCTACAGTTAGATCATAACCACCGTAGCCTTCAGTAAATAAAGCATAAAGCTTAGTCGCTAAGATAATGGCGAGCATAATCGGTGTTACGAAGCGTAAACAGATCTCAAACCATTGACCAATAGAGAAATCAGAGCGCTCATTTACGTAATTACGTACTTCAGGCACGCGTTTCAATAGCCACGCCATCAATACAATCTCAACCAAGCCGCCTACCATAATGCCAACGTTGTTTGCGAAGTGGTCTACTAGGTCTAGCAGCAATAGACCGCCATTTGTTGCGAACGCCATAGAAACCACAAAACCAGTTCCGATTACAACGTTTGCAGCTTTTTTTCGGCTCCACTTTAGCTTATCGATGATGGCGGATGTTACGGCTTCCATGATAGAAATGTGCGAACTTAGACCAGCAACCACCAGTGCAAAGAAGAACAGAGGACCAAGAATATATGGTGCGGGTAATAAGTTAATTGCCGCAGGTAAAGTAACAAAAGCAAGGCCAACGCCTGCAGATACCACTTCTGTTAGCGGTTTACCTTGTTCTTGAGCCATGTAACCCAAGACAGAGAAGATCATAATACCAGCTAGGATGGAGAAGCCACAGTTGATCAACACGGTCATAAACGCGTTATTCGTGATGTCTGACTTTTCTGGCAGATAACTAGAGTAAGCCAGCATGATCGCGAAGCCGATGCTTAGGGTAAAGAAGATCTGACCGTACGCAGCTGCCCATACTTTCACATCCCAAATTTTGCTGAAATCGGGTTCAAACATGTAGTTAACGCCATCCAAAGCTCCTGGCAAGAAAACCATACGTCCGATTAAAAAAATCACCATCAAAAATAGTATTGGCATCATGATTTTAGATGCGCGCTCAATCCCTGATTTCACGCCTTTGGCAATGGCGGTGTAAGTAATAGCCCAAGCAATCACCATAGATAAGGCAATTTTCCATTGAATACTGCCTAAGTCTGTTGGTGAGTTATCACCTAACTTTAGGTACTCACTAAAGAAAAATGCGTTTGTATCGGTTCCCCAACCTTGAGTGAACGACAACCCAAAGTAAGAAATTGACCAACCGATAACTGCAACATAGTAAACGGCGATAACTGCTGCAACACCAACTTGGAACCAGCCAAGCCATTCAAATTTAGAATGAATTTTCGCTAGCGTTTTTGGTGCTGAGCCTCGGTACTTTTGTCCCATACTGAACTCAAGGATCATAAATGGAATACCGGCCGTGATCATGGCGAAAATGTAAGGAATAAAAAATGCGCCGCCACCGTTTTCATAGGCCATGTATGGAAAACGCCAAATGTTTCCCAAACCGATAGCAGACCCGACTGCTGCTAAGATGAATCCCGCTCGGGATCCCCATTGTTCTCGCTTCATATTTGACTCCTATACGACTCCCTGAGGAATGAAGCTCTCTCCGTAACACAGTAATATTTGCGCAAACCGTTGGAAGAAAGGACCGCTGTTATCCATCAGCTTTTCTATCCTTAATTCTAGCTTATTATAATTTTATAGAGCTATATTCTGGTTACTGTGAGAGAAAGTAGATTATTAATCTTAAAGTTTTGATGTGTGTTTGATAAAACTGAAATATTTATCTGTTTTCACTAATCAGACTAACTTCTAATAATACTTAGCGCAATAGAATCTAAATGTTAACTCAGGTGCGTTGTCTGGTTTTAATCTTGTTAAATTTGAGTTTGATTATGGTTTTGTGTGGGGGATTGGTTGGTTGTATGGAACAAATGACTAGAATCCAATAATCGACTTGGTGTTTAAAACTATTTTGATGAACTAGGGTGTACGGCTATCTTTTGCGCACCCCGCTAGAGAATGCTTCGTTACTTTTCTAAGCGATGATGTTTAGATGATATTTTCTATCTGCTTTGTGTAGGACTCGCCCAGCACTCTTTGTGGCGAGTCCTACGAAGTGAAGTGTACAAAAAATTAGAAACGGAAACTAAAACCAATATTTGATTGGAATTGGTTCATCCAATCGGTATCGAACTTAATGATGCAGTTTGAGCCGTCATTAGGTAGGGTGCAGGCTCCAGAGGTATCGTTATCAACGACCGTTCCCAACCATCTTAATTGGGCTGTTAACGCAAAGTTCTTTGAAAACTCATATTCCAGCCCTGCAAAAGCGCTCGCCGAAAATCCGTATTTTTTGTCTACCCAATCAACATCGGTGTAAGAGGCTCCCAAGCCAACACCAATATAGGTTTGCCAGTTTTCTGCAACAGGGTAGTACATGCTGCTTTGAAATTGCAGGTAATGGATATCTGCCGAATTTGATAACTTTTCAAGTTCTGTTGATTGGTTGGAGTAAAATAATCCAATTCTTCCTTTCTCAAAAGGCGTCTCGATTGAAAGTGCGTAGTTCACTGCGGGATCGAGGTCGTATGTATTGCCACCTTCGTCTTCTACTTGACCGCCACCTGTATAGCCTATGAATGGAGTAACGATAATATTGGCTTGTGCACTTACCGCGGTGCTGAGCAGTATGCTTCCTATCAGCCAGCTGAGTTTTTGGTTCATGTCCTATCTCCTTATTATGACTAAGCTAATTGTGATGGGTTAGTCAAAATTGCGCGACTAAATTAAGCAAATCTTGAACATATTTCACACTGGTGTTATTAATTTGTTACATATTAAGGAGGTGTTTATGGAACACGATCTAAAATCCGCATTAATCATCGTGGTGACTGTTTTTGCAGTACTTTTGTCGTTTGGTATCATTGCGATTACAACGGCTTAAGATAACTACTTTTACCAAACGTTTTAACAAAATGGCGTGAGCCTATGATACGTAACAGCGGTATAATCACAGAAAGCCACACTGAGCTTGATGTCAAAGTTTATGAGCATTTCAGGCATGGAAAAACTGCTTTAGTCACGCAAGGTGGCGGGCAGAGAGGGATTTTTACCGCTGGCGTATTAGACGCATTTTTACTTTCCAACTTTGATCCTTTCGATGAATTCTACGGTACCTCTGCTGGGGCACTTAATTTATGCTCTTACTTATGTCGTCAACACGGTATGGGCAAAGCTTTTATTACCGAACTGACAACGTCTCCTGAGTTTTTTAATCTGTTTCGTTATATTCGAAAGCAGCAGTACTTGGGTTTAGAGTGGGCGTTAGAGCGGATTCAAGATTTCCCTTACAAGCTTGATCTTGATTTAGGCCGCAGTGCACTAGGAGGACGAGGTGCGTTTGCAGCGGTAACAAATGTAGAGACGCTATCGGATCAATATTTACCAATCTTGGGTGACACGTGGTTTAACACCATGTTAGCAACATGCGCGATTCCTAAGTTGTACCACGGACCTGTCGACGTTAATGGCAATAAGTTTGTTGATGGTGGAGTGTCGGCTTCTATCCCTGTTCAAGAAGCGTGGCGTCAGAATGCTCGCAACATTATTGTCATCCGAACAGAACCGTTCTCGGAGATTGAAGCGAGAGCGCAAAGTGAAGTAGGGGATGTGCCTGTCGAGTGGTATCGAGAGTCTATTAATTCGGTGCAGCAATCATGGCAGCAAAAAGTGAATCGATGGAAGTTGGATTGGGCTTCGTTCTTCCAACAAAAAATTAATGCCGCCCATCAATCGAAGCTTGCCGGAAAAATGCTATTGAATGGAGGCCGTTGGTTGTTCGGTGCTGATAATTTGTATCGTTTAAGCCATTTAATCGGTGAGAATTTTGACTCAGGTTTAGCCGACATGCTGATGATTCACTATCAAACATTTGAGCTCACTCAGGCCTTTATATCTGCTCCACCTGACGATACTTTCATTTTACAAATCGCGCCTAAAGAGGGGCTTCGTTCTTCTTCTTTGTTAAGTGACCAAGAATCACTAGAGCATGATTATCAACTCGGACTTCAGGCGGGGTTTAATCTGGTTCAACTCTATGACCAACTGAATATTGAAATTGATGGCAGAGAGAGTGCATAACCTTTTGTATTAACGACATAAGCTAAATACAAAGTGAAGTGTAAATAAATGAGGCTCCGTTTTCGGAGCCTCATTCGTGTGCGTACCTAATCTCTGTGGTTAATAGGGTTAGGTATAAAGGTTATGCTTGCAGAATTCTCATGCAGTTGGTTGAACCAACGACATCCATTACATCGCCTTGAGTGATCATGACTAAATCACCCTTGTGCAAGAACCCTTGTTCTTTAAGGCTGGCAATCGCAGCTTGAGCTGTCGGTAAACCTGCATCACTTTTTGACTCGAAATATACCGGTGTCACGCCTCGGTATAGTGCAGCTCGATTGAGCGTTGATTCATTACGTGATAAGGCAAATATTGGTAAGCCAGAGCTTAAGCGAGACATCATCAACGCAGTCCTGCCGGACTCTGTTAACGAGATCATCGCTTTAATTCCTTCCATGTGATTCGCAGAGTACATGGTTGCCATTGCGATGGTTTCTTCAGCGGTTTCGAAGGTGCGATCTAAGCGATAAGTGGATAGGCTTGCCTCAGACATCTTTTCTGCGCCCACACATACCTCGGCCATGGATTTGACCGTTTCTACAGGGTATTTACCTGCTGCGGTCTCTCCAGACAGCATCACGGCGTCAGTGCCGTCTAGAACCGCATTGGCCACGTCCATCACTTCAGCACGCGTCGGCATCGGGCTAGTAATCATGGACTCCATCATTTGTGTCGCAGTAATTACGATGCGGTTTAAACTGCGTGCGCGGCGAATCAGTTTTTTCTGGACGCCAATAAGTTCAGGATCGCCGATTTCTACACCCAGATCGCCACGCGCAACCATCACCACATCGGATGCGAGAATAATATCGTCAATAGACTCATTAGTCGCGACGGTTTCTGCTCGTTCGACTTTAGCCACCAACATGGCTTCGAGGCCTGCATCTCTGGCTAGGCGTCGAGCGTAATGCATGTCTTCGCCGTTACGCGGGAACGAAATAGCAAGGTAGTCCACTTGAATTTCTGCGGCGGTAAGAATGTCGGCTTTATCTTTCTCTGTGAGCGCATCGGCTGACAATCCGCCGCCTTTTTTGTTGATCCCTTTATTATTAGATAGTGGACCACCAACAATCACACGGGTATGAACTTTATTGCCTTCGACGCTGGTGACTTGCAGTTGAACGCGTCCATCATCGAGTAACAGAATGTCGTTTGGTGACACATCTTGCGGCAGTTCTTTATAATCTAGCCCTACGGACTCTTGGTTGCCTTCACCTTTTGGTAAATCACTGTCTAATGTGAATTTATCGCCCACATTTAACATGACTTGGCCGTCTTTAAAGGTCGATACGCGGATTTTAGGGCCTTGCAAGTCGCCGAGGATAGCAACTTGACGCCCAAGCTTTGCCGCAATAGTACGGACTTTTTTGGCGCGTTGAATGTGGTCTTCACTGGTTCCATGTGAGAAATTCATACGGACAACGTTTGCACCGGCTTTGATGATCTCCTCAAGTACATTGTCCTTATCCGTTGAAGGACCAAGCGTGGTGACAATTTTTGTTCGTCTTAGTTTGGAAGTCATAGATTCTCCGATGAATGTATGTGTAAAGGTAACTTGAACTCTATCCTTACTTTCCTCAATCGCTCTCAAGGTCTGCCTCGTTGCTGAGCCCACACCTTAAAGCTGCTTGAGTATAAGTATATGCACAGAATGTTTACATTAAGAGTAATCCCGGTAAAACAGACAGATATTCCATAGGCTTCAGCCTCTATTGGAGAGAATGCGCTGTTGTAACAGGAGTTGCTTCATAATTTAGTGAATAAAAATAAGTTATTTTTCAAACAATTTAACAGGAGTAGATTCTTCGTTATTTGATTGAATACACAAACAAACAGGTTTATACGTGATGCTTGTCACGGGGATTTATTAATTCACTTCACAATTAGTTCGCAAAGTAAAAAAATTGTCTCGTTATAGAATTTCGGAGTGCAAGATGTACATGGCTCAACCGGGCCATATTGATCATATCAAACAGGTCAATGCTGGTCGTGTATATAAACTAATTGACCTAAAAGGTCCTATTTCTCGAATTGATTTGTCCAAGCAGAGTGAGCTTGCTCCTGCCAGTATCACCAAAATCACTCGAGAATTAATTGAAGCGCACTTGATTCATGAAACCACAGTACAAGAAGCGACGAGTCGTGGTCGACCTGCCGTCGGTTTGCAGGTCAACAACGAAGGGTGGCAATTTCTGTCAATGCGTTTGGGGCGAGGTTATTTAACAATTGCTCTGCATGAGCTAGGTGGCGATGTGTTGATCGATACTAAAATCGAGATACACGAACGTGACCAAGACGATGTGCTTGAGCGTCTGCTCTACGAAATTGATGAATTCTTCCAAACTTACGCGGATCAACTTGACCGTGTTACCAGTATTGCAATTACGCTGCCTGGCCTTGTGAATTCAGAGCAAGGTGTCGTGCTGCAAATGCCTCATTACAATGTCGAAAATCTTGCTCTTGGACCAGAGATATATAAAGCAACAGGCTTGCCAGTTTTCATTGCCAATGACACGCGAGCTTGGGCATTAGCAGAAAAGCTTTTCGGCCATTCTCAAGACAATGACAACTCTGTTCTTATCTCTATTCACCATGGTTTAGGTGCCGGCATCATTCTGGATGGGCGCGTTTTGCAAGGCCGTCACGGCAACATTGGTGAGCTTGGGCATATTCAAATCGATCCAAATGGAAAACGTTGTCATTGTGGCAACATTGGTTGTTTGGAAACCGTTGCCAGTTCTCAAGCGATTCGTGAAGAAGTCGTAAGACGAATTGCTGATGGCGAAGACTCTATTCTTGCTGAACAAGAAGAAATGAGTATTGAGAGCATTTGTGAAGCGGCAGCGAACGGTGATCCGTTGGCAGTTGATGTGATTGAAAAGCTTGGACGCTACTTAGGTTCCGCAATTGCTATTGTGATCAACTTATTTAACCCTGAGAAGATCTTGATCGGTGGTGTGATTAACCAAGCAAAAGATGTACTTTATCCTGCGGTGCGTCGCTGTATCGAAGAGCAGAGTTTACCAGTTTATCACCAAGATCTTGAGCTGGTGGAATCTCGTTTCTATAAGCAAGCCACAATGCCTGGTGCCGCGTTGATCAAGCAAGCGTTGTACGATGGTCAGTTATTGATGAAGGTTGTGGAAGGCTAATTGCTTCAAATATGATTAAGTCTTTAGGTGTCGAGCCTATACATTTTTAGATGATTTAGGGTGAGGCTTAACAGCTCACCCTTTTTGATCGCCTATTACTAGAAGGTGAATTTGAGTTGTGCTGCATTGCTATATCTGCGCCATTCATGTAATTTCCTAAAAAGCTCAAGTAAATAAACCCAAATGGCTTTCAATGTGTAGAGTGACTTTGTGTCTGATGCAAATAGAAGGGAAGTAATACGCTGAAACCGTTGTACTTTCAAGCCATGCTCGAAAAACAAATATCTTAAGGTTATTTGGGTTTAGAACCTTGATGTGTCTGTATTGATTTCGAGTAAAAATAAGAATTATCCATAATTTAGGTAGTAGTATGTCCGGAGTGTTAAATACGGTTGACCAGCGTACGAACTTGGTTGGTGAAAACCGACTAGAGCTTCTGCTGTTCACTTTAAATAGTCGCCAATTGTTTGCGATTAATGTGTTCAAAGTGAAAGAGGTCATCAAGCTGCCACCGTTAACCAAGCTTCCTGGCTCACACTACAACATTCGTGGGGTCGCTTCTTTACGAGGTGAAGCGGTGCCAGTGATTGATTTGCGTGGCGCAATAGGTTTCCCTGCTTTGCGTGGTGAAGCGGAAGAAGAAAATTTGATCGTGACAGAGTACAACCGTACGGTGCAGGGCTTCTTAGTCGGTCCGGTTAAAAACATTATTAATACGGCATGGACTGAAATTCAGCCGCCTCCTTCCACGTCTGGTCGCTCGAATTACCTCACGGCGATCACGCAAATCAAAGAGGGGGATGCCTCTCAAATTGTCGAAATAATTGACGTAGAAAAAGTTTTAGCAGAGATCGTGCATTACGATGTCACGATTTCAGCGGACATTCTGGATCAAGAACTTGCCCAAGCAATGGTCGGGCGTAATGTTCTGATTGTGGATGATTCATCTACAGCTCGTAATCAAGTTCGCGATACGCTTTCTCAATTGGGTATGAATATCATCGAGTGTCGTGACGGACTAGAAGCGCTAACAGTTTTAAAGCGCTGGTGTGATGAAGGGAAAGACGTAGAAAAAGAGCTGTTGATGATGATTACGGATGCTGAAATGCCTGAAATGGACGGTTATAAACTGACTCATGAAGTGCGCCAAGATCCACGTATGTCTAAGTTGTTTATTACGTTGAACACTTCTCTGAGCGGCAGCTTTAATGAAGCCATGGTACAAAAAGTAGGTTGTGATCGTTTTATCTCTAAATTCCAACCAGATCTGTTGGTTGAAGTTGCTCAAGACCGATTACGCCAGATGCTTTCTAAAAGTGCATGATTAGATATAGTGAAATCAGAGGGGGAGCAGCTCTCCCTCTGATTTTTTAACGCCTCGCTTATTAATATCTCTGTACTAATGAAAGTCGCGAGATTTACTTTGTAGATTATTCAAATAGTGCGTGCAATCAATCAACTTGCCAGCAATAACGTGCGTGACTTCTCCCTCTCTTTCAAGAATGCCTTTCACCATTAATACTTTAGCGCCTAAATACGCTTGCTTTTGGGCTCGTGCTGTCGCTTGCCAAACGACCACATTAATGTTGCCTGTGTCATCTTCTAACGTAAAAAATGTCACGCCAGCGGCGGTGCCTGGAGATTGTCTTCCCGTTACCACGCCTACCACTGTGACCAATGACCTATGCGGTTTCTCTGCCAGTTGCCTCATGCGGGTAAAATGAGGGAGTTTGCCCGTTTCTTCTAATAATTTAATCGGGTGGCGGCTAAGAGATAGTCCCGTGCTCGCGTAATCCTCAATTAAATTCTCATATTCTGAGGGCTGAGTTTGGTAGCTAACACTGGGTTCTTCGACCTTGTGAAACAATGGTAGGTCAGATAAGGAATCCATTGCTGCCCAGCGTGCGTTATAACGATTCCCCGATAGGATCTGAAATGCATTGGCTGAAGCCAATAATTCAATGTCACTTCGGCTTCTTAATATCTGCTTTACTTCTTGAATCGAGCGGTAACCATTAAGTGGTTTGCGCTCAATAAGCCTTTGCGCACTTTCTGCGTTAAAGCCTTTCACCAAGCGAAAACCAAGTTGCACGCCGAGCCTGCCATTCGGGCGTGAGACGAGATGATGCTGATATTTTGAATGATTGACGCACACCGGCAATACTTCGACTCCATGTCGGCGAGCATCTTGTACTAATTGCGATGGGCTATAAAATCCCATTGGTTGGCTGTTCAACAGTGCAGTGTAAAATTCTGCTGGGTAATAATATTTTAACCATGCAGAACAATATGCCAGCACTGCGAAAGACGCTGAATGACTTTCAGGGAAGCCGTACTCACCAAAGCCGCAAATCTGATCGAAAATGCGCTCAGCAAACGCTAAGTCATAACCTCTCTCTTGCATACCATTGATCAGTTTTGGCCTGAATTTAGCCAGATCGCCATTCTTTTTCCATGATGCCATTGCTCGACGGAGTTGATCGGCCTCGCCGCCGCTAAACCCAGCTGCTACCATGGCTAACTTGATGACTTGCTCTTGGAAAATTGGGACGCCCATAGTCCGCTCAAGAACGCTTTTTACTTCTTCCGATGGATAACTGACAGGCTCTTTGTGATCACGCCGTTTTAAAAAAGGATGCACCATATCACCCTGAATAGGGCCTGGACGAACAATCGCAATTTGAATCACTAAATCGTAATAACAAGCGGGCTTTAAGCGAGGGAGCATGCTCATTTGTGCACGAGATTCAATTTGGAATACGCCTATCGTGTCGGCCTTTTGAATCATGCGGTACACGTGTGGATCATCTTGTCGGCGAGTGATCTCGGAAATAGAGAGGGAGCGCTGGTGGTGTTTCTCGACCAGTTGAAAGCACTTTCTGATGGCGTTTAACATGCCGAGTGCGAGCACATCGACTTTTAATAGCTTCAAGCTTTCTAAATCGTCTTTGTCCCATTGAATGATAGTGCGATCTTCCATCGAGGCATTTTCAACAGGTACTAACTCATATAAAGGGCCAGATGAAATTACAAAACCACCCACGTGCTGAGATAAGTGGCGTGGGAAGCCAATTATCTCGTTGACCAATTGGATAAACTGCTGCCCTTTGAGAGATTCTGGTTGTAAGCCAAGTTCAATAATTTGAGCTTGCCAGCCTTGGCTGCGATCTCGGCGATTAACGTTCTTAATGAAAAAATCTAATTGGGTCTCTTCAATCCCTAGCGCTTTACCGACTTCACGCACGGCACTTTTAAAGCGATAGCTGATCACTGTTGCAGCAAGTGCTGCACGCTCACGGCCATATTTTTTGTAAATATATTGGATAACCTCTTCACGGCGCTCGTGTTCAAAGTCCACATCAATATCCGGCGGTTCCTTACGTTCTTTACTGATAAATCGTTCGAATAAGACTGCGATTTGTCGAGGGTCGACGGCGGTAATTTCCAGGCAATAGCACACCACAGAGTTTGCGGCGGAACCTCGACCTTGGTAAAGAATGCCTTGTTGTTTCGCGAACATTACGATGTCATGGATGGTAAGGAAGTAGTAGTGGTATTTCAGCTCTTGAATAAGCGCAAGTTCATTCTCGATGGTTTGATTGACTTCTGCTGGCACGCCTTCAGGAAAACGCAGCTTTTTACCACGCTCGACTAACATACGTAAGTAAGAGTCGGGTGTATAACCATCTGGGATCAGCTCGGTAGGATATTCGTATTTTAAATCGGAGAGCTTAAACTCGCATAAATCGGCGATGTAAGTACTTTCTTCCAGCCATTCTGATTTGTAAATCCGAACCAGTTTTTTAAAAGGACGAAGCGCTCGTTCTGTATTCGAAATACGATCAAAACCGAGTTTATCGACGCTACACCCATGCTTTATAGCGGTAAGTACATGCTGTAATGGCAAGCGTTCAACATCATGCATGAGAACGCCTCCGCAGGCAGTTATAGGTAATTGAAATTCATGTGCTAACTGCTCGCAGTGCGCAATGTACTCAGTATCGTTGTTACTCAAATGGCGCTGAATCGATACCCACAAACGATTAGCGTGGTGTTGATTGAGCCAGCGTCCCCAATAGTGGTCACTCTCTTGATGTGTGGGCAGCCACAATACCAAGCAATGTCGAATCGACATCAAATCCCATTCGAACAGTTGATAGTTGCCTTTTTCACTTCGTCTTCTTGCGTTTGTGATGATACGACACAACTCGGCATAAGCCTTGCGACAAGGGCAAAGCAGTACGATTTGGCATTCATCATTTAACCAAAACATACTTCCAACGATTTGTTTGATATCGAGTTTATGTTGTTCGATGGTCGCATGGGCTTTGACAACGCCCGCGACCGAACATTCATCAGTTATGGCTAGAGCTTGATAGCGATAGAAAGCAGCTTGGAGTACCAGTTCTTCTGCATGAGAAGCCCCAGTCAAAAAAGAGAAGTTAGACTGACAAAATAGTTCCGCGTAACTCATAATGATCCAACAAAAATAACTGTCGATTTAACAAAAATAGCCATGAAGAAACCAGTGCTTGTGCTGATCGCGAAATATCCATAACCAGCGGCCTTGCTTGGTGTGTGCAATGTAGTAATCACGCATGATCTCATCACCATCCCACCATCCAGAAACGATTCGCTCAGGTCCGTGGACCAAAGAGACTTGCTCTTGCAATGCAATGGGAGTGGGCAATTGCATTGCGGGGCGTAGTATGGATGGTATGGCGTGCTCCTTTTCATCTGGAGCATCAGCAGGGCGATATTGACTGGCCTTTTCTGGTCTAGGATCGCAAGCGATGTTGGGTTTTAACACGGCACTTTTCCCCAATTTAGCTTGCAGTAAAGAGAGCAGTTCTAAAGCATTCATGTTCCCTTTTTGCCCAGCAAAGAGATCGCGTGATGCACTAAGAGGCTCACCTTGACGGACGACTTTTAACGTTAGCCCTGTGACTGGGCCATTGAGCGAGAGTGACTCTAAGCTTAAACTCGCTAACTGCTGCCAACGCTGACATAGGTAATCACCTTGCGCAGAAGTGAGTTGAAGGTGTTGCTCTTGTTTCTCACGCTGGTGGAGTGTTAAACACAGCTCAAAAGCGACCTTATCTCTTAATTTAAGAAAGGTTTCGAGTTGACGAAGTAACTTGGCCAGCGGCTTTTCAATCCACTGAACGTTTTCGAACTCAAACAGCAGTTCTAAATAAACTTGGAAGGATTCGGTCGGGTGATAAAAGTCGACAGGATGCTTAAACTGCCCAGTCAGTCGACCAACGTAGTTCACCAAATCGATATCAAAGCGTCGAGCGATGTCTTGCAACGGCAGTTCAAGCAGGTTTTGCAATGTGGTGACGCCTACACGTTGTAACTTCTCTACGGTAGCGATTGATAAATCTGTCAGTGTTAACGGTAGTGGTGATAAGGCTTTTTGTATGGCAGATTTGTCTTCGCTGATGACGTTCGCTCCTGATAATGCCATCAATTTGGCAGCAAAAGGCGAAAAACCACATCCGAATTGAAAACTCAGTTTCAGCTCCGATAAGTGATCTCTGACTTTGTTCCAATAGTTTTCAAACCCTTCATACAGAGCGAGCATTGGAGTAGCACGCAGCAAAATACCTTGGTTTGGCATCAATACAACGTCAGATGTGATCAAATACAACCACTGAGCTACCTCTTGTAATTTATTTAATTCGGTTTGTGGATGATAAGGATGCACTTGTAAATCTCGACACAAGGACGCAGCACTGCCTAAGCCCATACCAGGCTTAATACCTTGTTGTTCGGCAATCTCGTTGTATTGAATAATCTGGCAACGTTGGCTTTCGACAATCACCACGGGTTGTTCTTGGTTATCACCAAAGAGTGCGTCTAGCTGCAGGCGAGGGAAGTGCAAGTAAATCCACAGAGCCATATCACTAACCTTGGTTCGCCAGTGGGAAATTGACCACAGTCGAGTGCACAGTTTCAGATGATGGTTTCACCAGTTGCGGGTAATGGTGTTGGAAGCCGATACTAACGCTACCTCTATTCCAGCCTCCTTTCCTTTTCAGCACTTCAACATTAATCCCTTGCTCGTCGCCTTTCAGTTTTAAACTGAGTGACACAGGCAAAGACAAGCGGTTGATAGTATCTGTTTTAAGCATAAAGAGAGGGCAAGTACCTTGTTCACTCGCTACCTGTAAGCGTTTCACTTGATGTATTTCAAGCTCTTCTTGCCATAACAAAACATTACTGCATACCCCACTTTTCAGACATTGCTCTGCAGCCCAAAGAGCATCTTTGGGATGAGTTGGAGTAACAACCCACACTTGGTTTATATCCAACCCTATGTAGTGCAAAAACAGAGAATTCACTAACGCGGGAGGTTGAATAAATGCAGTCACACCATTGGTCTGGGTGGCTTTTAAATAAGGAGCGAGCAAACGCAATTCACCAATACTACCAATAGATTCCATCTCCACTACGCCATGAGGTGGAAAGCCTCCGCCGAGCAAATCATCTAATTCAGAAAACCCGGAACTAGTCCGCAACTGCTGAGGATCTGTTTTCGTTAAATTTGCTTGCCAAACAAGGTGCTGGCTTTTTAAGTGCTGAATAATATCGTGCATAATAAATACCTGTATATACGTACAGTATATTTCTATGACAGAAAGTCGCAAGATTTTTATGAAGAGAGAAATGAAAAAAGGCAGCGTTTGCTGCCTTTTCAATCGATTATGTGAGGTAACCTGAATTCGTTATTTACGCTTCGGTTGAGCGTCGATGCACTGACCATTCACATCGGTAACCGCTGGATCCATTAAGTGCAAATATAGCGGCATGAGATCCAATGGCGTTTTGAGAGTATTTGCGTCTTCACCCGGGTATGCTTTTTCACGCATGCGAGTACGAGTTGCTCCAGGGTTAATTGCGTTAACACGGATCGGCGTATCACTCAGCTCGTCAGCCAAAACTTGCATCATGCCTTCTACGGCAAACTTAGAGATAGCGTATGGCCCCCAGAACGCGCGACCAGAGTGGCCGACGGTCGAAGAGGTAAAGATAATACGCCCAGCTTCTGATTTACGCATCACAGGCAGTAGTGCTTGAGTCATTAACACTTCTGCTTTCACGTTGATCTGCATGATATCGTCGAAATCTTCCTCTTTGATTTGATCAAATGGACACAGCGAACTCAAGACACCTGCGTTGTGTAATAGGCCATCCAAACGACCAAACTGTCCTTCGATTGTCTCTGCCATATCAATGTAATTTTGCTTAGTTGCGCCCTTGAGATCCAGAGGAATGATAGCAGCTTGTGGGTAGCCAGCGGCTTCAATCTCATCATAGATAGATTCAAGGTTTTGCACATTTCTACCCAAGAGAATAACAGTTGCACCGTGCTCGGCATAAGAAAGCGCGGCTTGACGGCCGATGCCATTACCAGCGCCAGTAACAAGAATGACTTTACCTTTTAGAGCATCAGCTGAAACGGAGTAGTTCACGGCGATAAATCCTTATTATTGTAAGAGGGTCCATGATAGTTAATTGACGCTAAAAAACGCCTGTTTCTCAATGGAAAATCTTGGTAATCGTGACAAGATGGTTACAATACACCAATTCATGTGTTATACCAATTCCAGAACTTTCGTTAGGTATGCTATCAATCAGAACAAGTGGTTACAAACCGCGCTGCCTTCTCGCTGATGTTTCTGCGTAACATACTAACGTCATCTGAAATGAGATAAAGGAGCTCTCGTTGGAATTTTTATTAGATTATGGTCTGTTTCTGGCCAAAATTATCACGGTGGTTGCTGCGATAATTGTTCTGCTCATTATTGCAAAATCGGCTGGTGGCAAATCGGGTGCGGCGAAAGGGGAGTTAGAGATTAACAACCTTTCAGAGCAACACAAACAATCTGTTGAGCAGTTAGAACATCATTTGCATGACGATGCTTTCATCAAGGCTCGAGATAAAGCGGTCAAGAAAGAAGAGAAAGAGAAAAACAAATCTCGTGAAAAAGAGATCAAACAAGCGAGCAAAGACGGTTCATTAGATAGCAAGCGTGAACCACACCTATTCGTTCTTGATTTCAACGGTAGCATCGACGCAAAAGAAGTCGCGTCTCTACGTGAAGAGATCACTGCTATTTTGGCTGTCGCACGTGAAGGTGATGAAGTATTACTTCGTTTAGAATCTGGCGGTGGTATGGTTCATGGTTACGGCCTTGCCTCTTCTCAACTGGACCGAATCAAAGCTGCGGGTCTTCCTCTGACTATCTCTGTTGACAAAGTTGCGGCAAGTGGCGGTTACATGATGGCATGTGTTGCAGATAAGATTGTTTCTGCACCGTTTGCAATTGTGGGCTCTATTGGCGTTATCGCGCAAATTCCTAACTTCAACAAACTGTTGAAGAAACATGACATTGAATACGAACAACTAACCGCGGGTGAATATAAACGTACGCTAACGATGTTTGGTGAGAATACCGATAAAGCGCGCGATAAGTTTAAGCAAGAGCTTGAAGAAACACATGTCTTGTTTAAAGACTTCATTCGCGAGCGTCGTCCTAGTTTGGACCTAGACAAAGTCGCTACAGGTGAGCACTGGTTCGGTACACAAGCGAAAGAGCTTGGTTTGGTGGATGACATTAGTACATCTGATGATATCGTTGTTGCGGCATGCAAAGATAAAACCGTACTTTCTGTGCATTATGTGCAGAAGAAAAAGCTGGCGGACAAGCTAGCAGGTGTAGCGGGCAAAGTTGCTGACAGTGTGATCTTAAAGTTAGCTGAGCGTGGCCAAAAACCGATTGTTTAATCGAACCTAAGATCATGACATTTAAAACGGCAAGGGTGGAAGCTCTCGCCGTTTTTGTTGAACCTTATGTTTATTGATGAATCAAATTGCGCATTAGGTGTAATGCTTTACACAACATTTTTCCTCGCTCCAAAAGGCGATTACCCGTATAATGCGCGCCTCGAAAACCGAGCAAATTGCTGAAAAGAAACTATAGGTGGAGAAGAACATGTCCTCTCAAACTCCGGTTGTAACCGTAGATGGACCTAGTGGTGCAGGTAAAGGCACTTTATGTATGTTGCTGGCGAAAAAGTTGGGTTTCCAACTCTTAGATTCTGGCGCAATTTATCGTGTACTTGCACTCGCTGCGATTCACCACGGTGTCGACACAGAGTCAGAAGACGCACTTGTCCCACTGGCAACACACCTAGACGTTCAATTTATCGCAGAGGGTGACTTAGTTAAGGTCGTTCTAGAAGGCGAAGATGTGTCAGGGGAGCTTCGCAAAGAAGAAACGGGTATGGCAGCATCTAAAGTTGCGGCTCTGCCACGTGTTCGTGAAGCATTATTACGTCGTCAGCGTGCATTTGAGGCCGCTCCGGGCCTAGTGGCTGATGGTCGTGATATGGGCACAATTGTATTCCCAAGTGCACAAGCGAAAATCTTCCTTGATGCGAGCGCAGAAGAGCGTGCAAATCGACGCCTTAAACAGTTGCAAGAGAAAGGGTTAGATGTTAAATTTGCTGACCTTTTAAGCGAGATCCAAGAGCGTGACGACCGAGATCGTAACCGCCCAGTGGCGCCATTACGCCCTGCAGAGGATGCGCTTGTGCTAGATTCTACGTCGATGACTATCGACGAAGTAGTAGAAAAGGCACTACAATATATCGAATCGAAGCTAGCTGAGTAATGATACTCGGCTAGACTAAGAGCGTTGGTCGCAAGGATGATGACTGGCGAATTTAATAACCCCATGCGGTAGGATACCCGTGGAAGTTTAATTTATTGAAGATTAACTAAATGACTGAATCTTTTGCTCAACTCTTTGAAGAGTTTCTAAACGAAACAGAATTCCAACAAGGCAGCATCGTTAAAGGTACTGTAGTAGCTATCGAGAACGGTTTCGTTCTTGTTGACGCTGGTCTTAAGTCTGAATCTGCTATCCCTGCTGAACAGTTCAAGAACGCTGCTGGCGAACTTGAAGTTGAAGTTGGCGCTGAAGTAGACGTAGCTCTAGACGCTGTTGAAGATGGTTTCGGTGAAACTCAACTTTCTCGTGAGAAAGCTAAGCGTCACGAAGCTTGGATCGTACTTGAGAAAGCTTACGAAGAAGCTGAAACTGTTGTTGGTATCATCAACGGTAAAGTTAAAGGCGGTTTCACTGTTGAACTAAACGGTATCCGTGCTTTCCTTCCTGGCTCTCTAGTAGACGTACGTCCAATCCGCGACACTGCTCACCTAGAAAACAAAGAGCTAGAGTTCAAAGTTATCAAACTTGACCAAAAACGTAACAACGTAGTTGTTTCACGTCGTGCTGTTATCGAATCTGAAAACAGCGTTGAGCGTGACGAGCTTCTAGAAACTCTACAAGAAGGTTCTGAAGTTAAAGGTATCGTTAAGAACCTTACTGACTACGGTGCGTTCGTTGACCTAGGTGGCGTTGACGGTCTTCTACATATCACTGATATGGCTTGGAAGCGCGTTAAGCACCCATCTGAAATCGTTAACGTTGGTGACGAGATCCAAGTTAAAGTTCTTAAGTTCGATCGTGAGCGTACTCGCGTATCACTAGGTCTTAAGCAACTAGGCGAAGATCCATGGGTAGCAATCGCTAAGCGTTACCCAGAAGGTCACAAACTAACTGGTCGCGTAACTAACCTAACTGACTACGGCTGCTTCGTTGAAATCGAAGAAGGCGTTGAAGGTCTAGTTCACGTTTCAGAAATGGATTGGACTAACAAGAACATCCACCCTTCTAAAGTTGTTAATGTTGGCGACGAAGTTGAGGTTATGGTTCTTGAAATCGACGAAGAACGTCGTCGTATCTCTCTAGGTCTGAAACAGTGTAAAGCTAACCCATGGCAGTCATTCGCTGAAGCACAAGCTAAAGGCGACAAAGTTACTGGTAAGATCAAGTCTATCACTGACTTCGGTATCTTCATCGGTCTAGAAGGCGGCATCGACGGTCTAGTTCACCTATCTGACATTTCTTGGAATGTTGCTGGCGAAGAAGCTGTACGTGAGTACAAGAAAGGCGACGAGATCTCTGCAGTTGTTCTAGCAGTAGACGCTGAGCGTGAGCGCATCTCTCTAGGCATCAAGCAAATGGAAAACGACCCATTCAATGCTTACGTTGCTGACAACAAGAAAGGTGTTCTAGTTAACGCTACTGTAACTGCTGTTGACGCTAAAGGCGCTACTGTTGAAATCGCAGAAGGCGTTGAAGGTTACATCCGTGCTTCTGAAGTATCTCGCGATCGCGTAGAAGATGCTTCTCTAATCCTAAGCGCTGGTGATGTTGTTGAAGCGAAGTTCACAGGTGTAGACCGTAAGAACCGCGTAATCAACCTATCTATCAAAGCTAAAGACGAAGCTGACGAGCAAGAAGCAATGGCATCTATCAACAAGCAAGATGACAATGCATTCGGTAACGCAATGGCTGACGCTTTCAAAGCTGCTAAAGGCGAATAATATACTCGCTTAAGCAAAAAAGGAGCCGCAAGGCTCCTTTTTTATATTTGAGCATATTTAAGTAGTAATACTAATGACGGTAAACTATCTTAATAAAAGGCATTTCTTCATTGCGCATTTTGCATAAAATTTGTCTAGAATTGTCAGCAAGTGTTTGTTGGAATTAGTATTACTTACTATAATAAGTGATAAAGATACTCAAAGAGGGCAACTATGACTAAGTCTGAACTGATTGAAAGACTCTGCGCTGAGCAAACACACTTATCAGCGAAAGAGGTAGAGGATGCTGTAAAAGATATTTTAGAGCACATGGCCTCTACGCTAGAGAGCGGTGACCGTATCGAGATCCGTGGCTTTGGTAGTTTTTCTCTTCATTACCGCGAGCCTCGCGTAGGTCGTAACCCTAAAACGGGCGATAAAGTGGAATTGGAAGGTAAATACGTTCCACATTTCAAACCTGGTAAAGAGCTTCGTGAGCGTGTAAATATTGGCTAACGCACTCTTATTAGTTTGAAAAAAGCGGCATACGTTTGTGTATGCCGCTTTTTTGTAATGTATCCAAGCAGTTTACGAAGCGAGCTGTTGATTCTGGCTGTTTTCTTTGCAGCTTTCTACACCCAAGTAACTTTAACTTCTAGGCGTGTCTACAAACTAAGCATCTTGAGGTTACTTGGGTATAGATTATTGCTAATATACGTAGTCTGAAGAAGCATTTTCCTGCATAATCTTACCGACTTACTCCTAGAAGGGTGATGTAAATGAAAATTATAAAAATCGTTGCTGTTTTAGCTCTCTTTTTAATTGCATTGGCGTTAGGTTCCCAAAACCAAGAGCTCGTGACTTTTAACTATCTTCTAGCCAAAGGAGAGTTCCACTTATCTACACTATTAGGTGTGGTATTTGTGGTTGGCTTTGCTTTAGCGTGGGTTATCTTTGGTAGTATCCAGCTGAAAACTCAGCTACAAGTTCGTCGTTTAAAGAAAAAACTGAAAAAGTACGAACCTACAGATGCAAACAAACCTGCTGATAAGCCAGCCATCGAAAAACAGGCATAAGGATAAGGCTTAACTTTAATGCTTGAACTACTCTTCTTGTTGTTGCCTATAGCTGCTGCGTATGGCTGGTATATGGGGCATCGCAGCGCTCAGCAAGACAAGCAGAAGCAATCTCATCAAATCTCTCGTCAGTATATGACGGGTCTTAATCTGCTGCTCTCTGACCAATCAGATAAGGCTGTCGATCACTTTATTGAATTGCTCCAAGTTGATAACGAGACCATCGATACTCACCTTGCGTTGGGTAACCTATTCCGGTCTCGTGGCGAAGTCGACCGTGCAATCCGAATTCACCAAAATCTCATTTCTCGCTCTGGCTTAACACTGGATCAAAAGAATCTTGCACTTCAACAGTTGGCGAAAGATTACATGGTCTCTGGTTTTCTCGATCGTGCAGAGAAAATCTTCGAACAGTTAGTTGAAGAGCCAGACTACAAAGAAGCGGCCCTTCAGCAATTGGTAACCATTTACCAACAAACGCGTGAATGGGAAAAAGCAATTTATTACGCCAATCAATTGGCTAAGTTGGGTAATAAACGCTCCAGAATGCGTGCGAATATTGCTCATTTTTGGTGTGAAATTGCCATGCTTGACCAGGCCGACGGTAATACTAATAAGGCAATACAGCACTTTAAAAAAGCCCTAGCAGAAGACCCAAAGTGTGTTCGAGCGAGTATTGCTTTGGGACGAATTTATCTAGAGTCTGAAGATTATAAACACACGATAAAATACCTAACGGGTGTGCTTGAGCAAGACAAAGACTTTATCAGCGATGTCTTACCAACCATTGCAGAGTGCTACCATCATCTGGGCCAGGAAGATGAACTTGTCGAGTTTCTGCGAGCTTGTATTGATAAGAAAGCAGGCGTATCAGCCGAGTTAATGTTGGCTCAGTTGGTTGCTCACCACGAGAACGTCGGGGCTGCACAAGAGCTGCTGACCAAACAGCTGCTGAAAAATCCAACCATGAAGGGCTTTTATCGATTAATTGACTACCACATTGCTGAAGCAGAAGACGGTCGCGCGAAGGACAGTCTATCGACGCTACAAGCGATGGTGGGTGAACAGTTAAAAGTGAAACCACACTACCGATGCCGGAAGTGTGGGTTTTCTACTCATTCCCTTTATTGGCACTGCCCATCCTGTAAAGGGTGGGGGACGATCAAGCCAATCCGCGGATTGGATGGTGAATAATTTTAATGCAGCTGACAGAGTTTCTGTCCGCTGCATTTTTTTAACTTTTTATTTAATAAGAACCAAAATAGTTAGGAGATGAAATGATCGACCAAAAAGTTATTGTCGCACTGGATTATGATAACCAAGCAGACGCACTTGCGTTTGTAGATAGAATTGATCCTGCGTCATGTCGCCTAAAAGTTGGCAAGGAAATGTTTACGCTATTTGGTCCTGATTTCGTACGTGAACTCCACAAACGTGGTTTCTCAGTCTTCTTGGATTTGAAATTTCACGATATTCCAAATACGTGTTCTAAGGCGGTCCGCGCAGCCGCGGAATTAGGGGTTTGGATGGTGAATGTGCATGCGAGCGGTGGTGAGCGCATGATGACGGCATCACGTGAAATTCTTGAGCCATACGGTAAAGATCGCCCACTTCTGATTGGAGTAACGGTACTAACCAGTATGGAACAAAGTGATTTAGCGGGTATTGGTTTGAACATTGCGCCTCAGGATCAAGTTATTCGTCTGGCGACATTGACCAAAAACGCTGGTTTAGATGGTGTCGTATGTTCAGCTCAAGAGTCTTCATTGCTTAAGAGCGAACTTGGTCAAGACTTTAAGTTAGTTACACCAGGAATCCGACCTGCTGGCTCTGAGCAAGGTGACCAGCGCCGTATCATGACACCAGTAGAGGCTATTCATTCAGGCTCTGATTATCTTGTTATTGGGCGTCCAATTACTCAAGCTGTGGATCCTGCTGCAGTGTTGAAATCGATCAATGATAGCTTGTCTAGTATGTAAGCACAGTCTTGTATTGTATAAAGAAAGGTGAGGCTGTGATGCCTCACCTTTCTTGTATCTAATAAAAATACCAACCGTAGTAAGCAACTGCTCATTTTAACCAGTTATATCTGCTCACTTACTTGCTTTAATTGGTGTAGGGGGGGGGGGGAGCTTATTCGGATAAAGGTTCTACGGTTTATTATGAGAAAAGTAGGGCTTGGTACTGTATCGATCACACTTTTGTAACATAACTCACTGTGATGCATAGAAAATGCGACCATGTATTATTGATGACTTGCGTTACAAAAGCCTAAAGAATACTATGGCGAGGATGCATTCACTGCGTTGTAAGGTCTAGGATGACCTAGTGAAACTCTTTGAAATTAATATAGAAGCTGGCAGGAAGTCACTTCATATTACGCTCCTATTATTTCCTATCTGCGTATTTTCTATTTGCAGCTTTCACACTCCGTCTTCCTTGCTACGACCTTAATCGCAAACACAACAAGGAAGAAACATGACTAAAAAACTGCCATTTTCAGTACTTGCAACACTGACCGCTGCCAGTTTTCAACTGAGTGCGGCAGAGCTACCTGCTGATATAGAATGGATTTCAAATAACAATGAACCTCTGTTCGCCTCTGAAGAAGCGGTACGAGGTGGTACTTATCGTACTTACATTCAGAGCTTTCCTCAGACATTACGAAGTGTTGGTCCAGATGCGAACTCCGGCTTGCGCCAATATTTAATGGATGGTTCACCAAAGCTTGCTCAGCGTCATCCAAATACTGGTAAATGGATCCCCCAACTTGCTAAGTCATGGGCATTTGGAGAGGACAACAAAACCGTATTCTTTAAGCTTGATGAAACGGCCGAGTGGTCAGATGGTGAAAAAATTACGGCAGATGATTACGTCTTTATGATGAAGTACTACACGTCAAAAGACATTATCGACCCGTGGTACAACGACTTCTTCACGAATAGCGTTGTCGGTGTTGAAAAAATTGACGACTACACGATCAAAGTCAATCTTGCTGTAGCTCAAAGTCATGACTCGCTCATGGTTATGATTAACATGCCGAGTAATGGTTTTCAGCCTCGTCCGGAACACTTCTTTGAGGGAGAAAAGGACGCAAATAACGATGGCATGCCTGATAACTTCGTCAGAAAGTTCAACTTTAAATCTGAGCCAACTGCGGCGCCTTACTACATTGATAAAGTGAAGAAAGGTAAGAGCGTGACATTCAAACATGTCGGTGAAGATTGGTGGGGGTATAACAACCGCTACTATAAAAACCGTTACAACGTAGAAAAAGTCCGCATTAAGGTGATTCGCGATCCTGATATTGCCATGAAGCACTTTGAAAAAGGTAACTTAGATTACTTTGAGATGGTGCTACCAAGCTTTTGGCATGATAAAACCGATAGTGATGTGTACAAAAAAGGCTATATCCAAAAGTACTGGGGCTTTAACGAAGCACCACAAGGCGCTGGTGGCCTTTGGATGAACACCGCGATGCCGATGTTGGATAACCTAGAAGTGCGTAAAGGCGTTATGGCAGCCACTGACTATGACGGCATGATTGAAAATATCATGCGTGGAGATTATTCACGTAAACCACATGGACTCGGCTTTGGTCATGGCGAATACGATGATCCTAACAATACACCGCCTAAGTTTGATGCCGATGCGGCGGTTAAACATTTCGAAAAAGCGGGCTTTGACAAAGTTGGCGCAGATGGTATTCGTGTCAACGACAAGGGCCAACGCTTGAGCTTTGCTATCACCTACGGATACAACTCTTGGACACCGCGTATTGCGTACTTGAAAGAGCAAGCGAAACTTGCTGGTCTTGAGTTCACGTTAAACTTGGTTGATGGTTCATCTGCGTTTAAATACATTCTTGAGAAAAAGCATCAGTTAGCGTTCTTGAATATGGGTTCTGGTGAGATTCCTGCGTATTGGGAATATCTACACTCGGATAATGCGAATCGACCACAAACGAATGCTCACACCAACTACAGCAGCCCTGAGCTGGACCAGTTGATTGAAGCTTATGATTCTGAGTTTGATCAGGAGAAGCGTTACGATTTATCGCATCAAATCCAAAACTATGTCAGCAAAGCGAATATCATCGTTCCTGGATACATGGTGCCTTATTCTCGAGTTGCACATTGGCGCTGGGTTAAAATTCCTAAAGATGGCATGACAAAAGCGACAGAATGGGTGCTTCATCCAATGGATATTGGTAATTTCTGGATCGATAGCAAAGTAAAAGAAGAGACTGAGGAAGCGATGGACGAGGGTAAAACCTTCCCAGAGACAACGGTCATTGATGATCGCTACAAGTTGTAACTCCACAACTTAGCGGCGATAAAATGAAAGCCCCGGTAATTAAGTTACAGGGGCTTTTTTATTTTTACTTAACTAAGTAAGACGCTTCTAAAAGGTAGGTTTTCACATCACCAAGCAAAGAGAAGGCCTTGTCGATGGTTTTAAATCGCTCATCAAGTGAGTCACTAGATATAAGTTGGCTGAACGTTTTTACCGAGAAAGCTTCGTTTGCTTTAAAGAACTGATGCACATTTTCAAGCTGAACTTTATGAATATGCTCCACCTTATTTAGGGCGGTGGTTAAATCGGAAATGTTAATCGACATTGCTACTCAAGAACCTTATCAACAAGACCTCTACATAAGGTCATAGGATGGGGCTTTATATTTTGCCGTAGAGTAGCACCAAAGAACGGATTGCAGTCTGACTAAGATCAATTTGTCTCGCTTGATTATCTACATCTATTTCGATCGGAAAACTTCTCGCAGCACAAAAAAGGGAAGCGACTTGCTTCCCTGTAATTAACATCGATCTTAGATTTTTTTGGCAATGTCCGAAGTCAGTTCTTCCAACCCGACGGACAGTGCGTCGACAAGTGCTCCATAGCCTTCGTCCTTTAGAGGCTGAGAGATTTGTATTGGTGCACTGTTTTCTACCTTACCTTCAGCATTGATGAGTAACCATTCACCCTCAATTTCGATATTGCCTTTGTAGCTACCATTAAATTTATTTAACGTCAGCTGTAGTTTGGCTTCACCATTTTGAACCAACAGGTTGTTCATTTCAGTCGGCCAGTAATGAGTCTGTTTGTGGCGTAGTTCTGTGACGACTCTCTGAGTGATTTGCTCGGAAATACTATGCGCCCATTGATTGTTTCTTGCCTGGATAACTTGAGTCTCAGAGGTTCGGTAAACGATACCACTGTCGTTTAAATAACTTGCCAGTTTTACTGGACGAACAACTAAAGTAGGGCGCTGTGAGATATCAGAAGAGCTCAGCGTCACTGGTTCCGCCTTAGGTAGAAGGTACAAAGCCCCTTTAGTTTCTGGAGCACTACTGCAACCCGTTAGACCGACAAATAGCGCGATAGACAAAAAGAATACTCGTTTCATTAGTTTTGGCCTTTAACTGGGATTGGGTCACTGATTTCATCTTCTCCAAACACGAGAGAGTTTGGCTTTTCGTTTAGCTGTTTAAGTACGGGTTTAAACTCTGTCATCACGCTTTCTAGTTCTTTGAGCGTGGCTTCCATTTCATTGTACATGGTTGAGTTTGGTCCATAACCATCGAGTGTTTTTTGCAACTGCTGCAAGCTTTGGCGAATATCTGTTGGGATCTCTTGCGTCTCTTTTTGATTTAAAAGTTTATCAATACTGTCCGCAACACGTTCTGCTGACGCCAACGTCTTTTCCGACGTTTTTAACGTTGCATTGAGAGAGTTAAGCGTTTCTTCCATTGGTAAGCTGTTAATCTTATTTAGGAAGTCATTAACTTGGCGCTGAACTTGGGCAAAACCACCACGCATGGTTGGAAATACATCTAAACCTTCATATTCACTTGGAACGTACTGATCATCATTAGGATAAAAGTCTGCATCAATATAAAGCGCGCCAGTTAACAAGTTACCAGTCTTTAAGGTGCCACGGAGACCGCGAGCAAACTCTTCCTTCAACTTTTCTTTGAACATAGATAAAGATTGGGATTCTAAATCTCCGTACACTCGACCGAGCTCAACGCGCACCAAAACAGGAATTTTTTTCGCAGAGAAGTTTTCTTCTGGTGTTGGTAAACGCATCGGTACTCTCGTTACTGTACCAATACGAAGACCGCGGTACTCAACAGGCGCATTCGCTTTTAAGCCACGTACAGATTCATCAAATAACATGACGAACTCAATGTAGTCATCGTACATACCCTCTCTCAGCTGCTTAATATCATCGTATAAGCGGAAGTTAACCATGTCTTCTGTGAGTAGTTCGCCGGACTCAAGACCTGGAACGGTATCGAAGGTAACGCCACCCGTTAGCATGCTCTCTAGCGAGCCAAACTTAACTTCAAACCCTTCGGCATTGAGCTGTAAATCAACACCAGAATTCAGCCAAAACTTAGTACGAGTGCGCACTAAACTGTCATAAGGTTTGAAAATAAAGAGTTGATACAGCGCCTTGCGAGTATCAACATCAAAGCTGGTTTTCTCTACACGACCAACGGTAAAGCCTTTATAAATAACCGGGTCACCAACACCTAGTTTGCCAGCTTCGCGGTGTGTTAATACAAGACGTAGGCCTTCTGCATCAGGAGAAGCGACCGGTGGCACATCTAATACCGTAAAGTGCTCCTTTTCTACTTTAGATTTACCCGGCTGAAGTTGGATATAAGCGCCAGATAGCAAGGTCTCTAAACCTGAAACGCCATCACGGCCAATACGAGGCTTCACCACCCAGAACATGGTATCGTCACGCAGCATGCGTTCAGCATCTTTGTTCATCTGCGCCTTAGCGATGATGTGATCGTAGTTTTCACTGAGAGTAACTTCGGTAATCAGACCGACTTTAACATTCAATGCTCGGATCTCGGTTTTACCAACCTCAATCCCATCTGCGGTTGGCAGTTGGAGAGTAATTTGTGGGCCTGTACTGTTGATGTATTGGAACAGCATCCACGCTCCCATGGCTAGCGCAAGGATCGGGACAATCCAGATCGCAGAAATCTGCTTTTGCGGTTTTATTTGAGCGGTTACGTTGTTCTCATCACTCATATTTGGCTTTCTCGTTTAAGTTGTCAGAAATCGGCTCCTGCACTTCGTTTTGTGGCAACTGCCACAACAAACGTGAGTCAAATATCATTGCAGAAAGCATAGTGAAAATGACCACTGCCGCGAAAGAGAGCGCAGCAGGGCCTGGATAAATCGCCATTAAGTTTTGCAACTGAACCAGTGCAACTAAGATGGCAACGACAAAGATATCGATCATGGACCAGCGACCAATAAACTCAGTTAAGCGGTATATCTTTAAGCGTGAAATACTTTCTTTGGGAGGAAGGTATCGCGCTTTTTGCGCATTGTAATACAGCCACGCGAGTGCCAGCATTTTCGCCATTGGAATGAATACGCTAGCAAAGAAAATTACCATCGCAATAGGGTAAGAACCTAAATGCCAAAGCAGTATTACCCCTTCCATGATAGTTGAACCTTCTGAATGTCCAAGGCTTACGGTATACATCATTGGATAA
This sequence comes from Vibrio sp. JCM 18905, assembly GCF_055393305.1. Lineage (NCBI taxonomy): Bacteria > Pseudomonadati > Pseudomonadota > Gammaproteobacteria > Vibrionales > Vibrionaceae > Vibrio > Vibrio sp. JCM 18905. Next base: position 1,270,027 of record NZ_AP043880.1, read on the forward strand.
AGGTTCGCGGGTATATAGAAAATGACTGACGCAAACAAAAGCGCCCAAGCTTTTTGTAAATTATCTGCTGGGTTGTATTTATGAATAGGGCTTTTACAACGAATGCAGTATTGGTGCTTTTTCGCTTCAATTGGGTTGAGTTGGTGACACGTATGGCAACCAATATGGTTGTGGTTATGGTGCGTATCGCCCTCATTTACATCGGGCAGCACGATGGCTGGAATGAAGTGTCCCCAGAGCCAGCTTTTGTCAACCATAGAAATACATTTGACTACCAGTACGGTATAAACGCAGAACGCCCAGAATGAAGTCCCCATTCCAATGTCTGCCAGAGAAGCGATTTTAATTAAGCTGACTAATACGCCAATCAAGAATACATCGACCATCAGCCAGGGTTCGACTCGAAACAGAAGGCGACATAAAACTTTCGCCATTCGTTGTTGTTTTTTGGATGGCGTATGTTTACGCGCTTTTAATGCTTCGAGATGAAGAAAGAGAATGAGACCGACATAGATAGCAGGCAATACGACGACCGTTGCGAGAAGCAACACACCTAAAAGTACATTTTGAAATTCAGCCAGCATTTTGGCCGCATGCAATAAGGTGATTTCTTGCGATAGCCCTTGCACACTGAACGACATAAAAGGGAAAGAAATGCTTAACACCAACATGATCAAACATGCCGATGAAATGGCGATCACGCTTTGATAGGGTTTAGCATTCACTTTTGTCAGAGAATGCGCGCATCGAGGACATTGAGCTTTTTGCCCTTGATCGATATCGGGAATACGAACAACAAGGCCGCACTCTTCGCATGAAATTAACTGACGGGAATTAGGTTGAATACTCATCGGGTAGGTTTTGGATTCATTTGTCCTAAGAATACTCTTTTTTCATTAGGCACGCTTGTTTTGATTCAGGAGTTTACGAGTTTCTTACTTTTGGCATCATAGTATATGGAAGCTCTAAGATATAAACAAAGTCGCGCTTGGCGCATTATTTTACTGCGAAGATTGGTATGTTGGAAGCCGAAAACCACTTAACGTTGCTGGTTTGGAGAGGGTAAGTGAATTGCTTCAGGAGAGTAAAACAACCCTGCTCAGAGAACGTGAGCAGGGAGGTGGGAGCACTGATATTTAAGATGAACGGTTGTCTTTTACTCGACGGTACCGCTCTTGAAAGCATTCGAGCCGACTTGCTTACCACTAAGCGTTTTTCCGTAATAGCCTTGATGTTGGTGATATCTCTCTGCGTTTGCGCTCACGTTGCCTTTAAATCGAGGATCTTGTGGACGCTCGTGGCTATTGACGTATGCCGCGACATCCCAAGCTTCTTGCTCAGTCAGCTGCACACTTTTTCCAAGTGGCATGTTCTCATAAATAAAATAGGCCGCTGTGTTAATGCGGTGCATACCTGCGCCCCAGTTATACGCAAATTCGCCCCAAAGCGGAGGAATGTATGAATGGCCGTCGGTGCCTTTGATACCCGAGCCGTCGGCGCGATGACAAGTCTCGCAGTTCTTTTCGTAGACCAGTGCGCCTCGCTCTATTGATGGTTCTTGCTCAGGGGCGTTGATTTTTGGGTAGCCACGCCCAGAGAGATTACCTCGCTTTTCAATTGGTAATGCTTGTGCGATGGCTTCGGGCAACGGGAAGTCTTTTGCTTTTCCACCAATTTGCAACGCTTTTGCGTCTAGCTCTGGAATGGGTTCATCCGCCATACCATGTTTGTCAAGCAAGCCGCCCATCGCTAACCAGTAGGCGTAAGCACTAAGGGCAACAATTTCTGGCGAATCGTAAGCGGGCGCTTTACCGTTCATGGAATACTCGAAACAACCCTGGATACGGTCTGCATAGCTGTTTACGCGATCGTTTTTCTTACGATATGCCGGGTATGCCATGTAAGCCGCCCACAGTGGCGCAGCGTTTGCTTTTAGTCCTGCCTCCATATGGCAATTGACACAGTTTTGTTCGTTGCCAACGTATTTTCCGCGCATTTGTTGTGAGTTAACAAAGAGCGAGTAACCACGTTTTACTTGCTCACCAAATGCGGTGTTTGGAATTGTGCTGAGATCACGCGGTTTTAAGTATTCACCGTGCTTTTCTTTTTCTATCGCAGGTAGCTCTTTCTGGCGGTCCGGTAATGGATCGTTAGCTAGTACGAGCGTAGAAATGAAAGGTAATGCGAACAAAGAATAGAAACGTTTCATGTCTGCTCCTAGTAACGTAATGAGGCAAAGTAGTAGGAAAGGTTTTCAATCTCTTCGTCAGTGAGATTTTTCGCGATAGTACCCATCATATTGAGCGGGTCACCACTGCGAGTGCCGTTTTTCCATGCCATCAATTGCGTTTTTAAGTAATCAGCATGTTGGCTTGCGAGGCGAGGGAATTTGTCGACGCCCATTCCGCTGGCTCCATGACAAGTCGCGCAAGCTGGAATGTTTCTAGCCCAATCGCCTTGGAAGATTAATTTACGATACGGGTTACGAATGTCGGCTTGGTCGCCGCGTTGTTCTGGATTCGTGAACTCATAGCTCGGGAGGTTAGCAAAGTACTCCATAACTTCCTTACGGTCTGCGGGATCGCTGAGTTCCTTCGCCATGCCTTGCATGACCACATTTTGGCGTTCGCCACTAAGGAATAGTTCGATTTGAGTGTTGAGATAATTCGCGTTTAAACCAGCGATCATCGGCGCGATATTTGGCTGCCCCATGCCATCTTGGCCGTGACAACCGCTACATACGCTGGCTTTTTCCGGAATAGACGAGGCGCTTGCGCCCATAGTGGTGGCTAGCAAATAGGCTGTCACCACTGGAAGAATCTTTGACATGCTGACTCACTTTAATTGTTATTAATATCTCCAAGTGCTACTTGGTAGTCACTGGGACGATATTGTCGGCCTTGTCAATAAGGAAAGGTATTGTGGATTTCCACATATTTAGAGGATGTGAAGAGCTGCTAAATGGCAGCTCTTATAAGGTAGAGGCATTTTAACTTGCAGCGTTACGCCTTGCGTATTTTGGCGGGTAATGATTGGCGAGCCGCGGCTCCTACCACCCAATCCAACAACACGCCTTTGCCTTCTCGGGTTGGGTCAATTAAGCCAATGTCGTTAATGTTGACGCCATCTTGGCTGCGCGTTTTTACGGGTTGCTGTTTATCACCGATCCAGTGTGAGCGTTGCCCTAGCTCGGTATGGCCAAACCCATGTTCAAACCCGAGTGTGCCAGGGCGAATCCCGCTGACTATCATCGCAAGTGCTTTGGTGCTTGCAGATGGAGTTTCGATAACAAACTCATCACCCGTTTTAATGCCTGCGCGCTCGGCATCGATTGGATGGATGTACACAGGGTTTACGCCTTTGATCGAGTTCAACCTTGGCGATAGGTTGGATACCGCACTGTGAATGTTGGATTTAAAGTTCGTCAGGCTGAATGGCCATTCTGAGCTTGGGAACTGTTCTTCCATTGGTGTGCCATCGGCCAGCTTTTGTGGATGCCATGTTGGGCAACCGGTGTAGAAATCACCGGTCATGGTGTTTCTTGCGCTGCCAACACGTTCATTCCATATCGCAACTGGTCGTGTCCATTTATGCTTCATCTGCTGACCTTGATACGCTTCGCTGGCATTTTCAAAGCGTCCACCGCGAGCAAAAATAAACGCCACACGTTTCATCTCATCTGCTGTCAGCGTCTTCTGCATGGCTGGCATTAAACGCTCTAGGCCGGACCACGCAATGTCTTCTGCCGAAACTTCAGGCACGCCGCCTTTCACATAAGCCAAGTTTGCCGCAGAGCGTAAGTAGAAATCTTCGGCGCGATGGAGAGCGTGCCAATTTCCTTGTGCATCTTGAATCGCGTTGTCACCGAAACCGCCCAGTTGCATTTTTTTAGCGACATCAATCAGAAAGTTCTCTAAGCAAATCGAGCGACCGTCGGCGGTTTTTTCTGTTCGCGCTTCCACTATCGGCCAACGAGCGGTGACGGTTTTCACTGGAACATCGTGCCAAGGCGTTGCCATGCCCCAGCTTTCGTAAGTCACGGTGTCCGGCACAATGTAATCCGACAACGCGGTGGTTTCGTTAATGAATGCATCAACAGACACAATCAAACCGAGCTGCTTTGGATCTTTAAGCTTGTCTTCCAGTAGTGTTTTCAAACCGGGTACACCATACATCGGGTTCGCCATGTGGTTGATCCACGCTTTAACGCGATATGGATAACCATCAATAGCCGCAGATAGGTGTTCTGTCAGCAGTGGCGCTGCAAACGGATACCAAGGTGCGCGAGTTGGATAAGGGGATTTTCCTGCCTCAACGCGACGTTTGTATTCGCTGGTTTTGTGGTATGGGAATTTACTGCGCGACAAAAAGACGCCTTTCGGGCCGACTTTGTCAGCAAATTTGGTGAAGTCGTAACGAGGACCCGCAGCGGAAGTTGGGTAGCCACCCGCTTTGGCCATCGCGCCGCCTTTCATGTTGATATTACCAATCAATGCATTGAGCATCATGATGGTAAACGAGTTATAGAACCCATTGGTGTGCATGTTGCCACCGTGGGTATCGACCACCGCTTTTGTGCCGTAGCTGGTGAAGCGTTTCGCTAGTTCTGCGATTTGCTCAACAGGGATATCACATTGTTGGCTGTAGAACGCAAGGCTGTATTTAAACGCCTCTTCTTTGAGCCTTTGTAGAGACGATTTTACTCGTACTTCGCCTGATGCAAGCGAAACCGTTTTATCGACAAACAGTGCCGCTTCTCCTGTCTGGGTATGCACACCAAATTCGCCGCTTTTATCCTCCACGATGACGTACGGGTCGGAATCAGACAACGCTTCGCCCTCGAATGGCAGAGTCAGATCCGATGCGCGTAAAAACGTGCCGTTTCTCGGGTGCTGCTCATCGCTTATCACGAGATGTGTAGCATTACACCAGTGCGCGGTGCCTGCTCGTTTCATCGCGTTTGCCCCCGGCTGCGCCAAGAAGGTTTTGTTGTAGCGTTGGTTTTCGATGATCCATTGGATCATGCCAAGCACGAGGGCAGAGTCGGTGCCCGGTTTGATTGGTATCCAGCGGTTATTGTCACCTGCTGCCAAGCTCGATGAACCCGTCGGCAAACTTGGTGTGATGATGGTGTATTCCAAGCTGCCTTCTGTTCGCGCATTGGCGAGTTGGCGCGCCTGACGCTTAAAAGGGTTACCCGCTTGAGCTGGCGACATACCGATGAAGATGATGTATTCCGCATTATCAAAGTCTGGCTTTAAGTGTGCGTTCTTATCTAAATCGTTCATAAATGCGCCGCTGCCAGCACGAAATGCATAGCCGCAGTAAGAGCCATGATGCCCAAAGTTACGCGTACCATAGCTGTTGAACGCGAAGCGTTTGAATATGTCGTCTCGGCCTTCGTTACCAGCGTTGGTCATTAACAATTGGTTGGCTTTCGGTCCATATTCTGGGTTTTCAGGATCAACGGGCGTTGTTAAATCGCGAATGTCGCGTAAGCCATCAACATGGCCTTCACCAAATAAATCACCACCTTCAACGACTTCTTCTATCAATTGCTCGTAGCTGATGGGAGCCCATTTTCCTTCGCCGCGTTTGCCAACTCGTTTCAGCGGCTGAGTAATGCGGTACGGGCTGTTGCGAATTTCTAGCATCCCGTTTCCTCTTGCACAGGCGGTGGAACGGCCGTCAAGGCCCGCTTCTCCTGCCAAACTCAAATAAGCATCTTTGACTGGCGTTTCGAAAGGAATGTGTTGCTGATGAGACAGCGGGTGATATGGGTTGCCAGTAATACGCAAAATCTCGTCGCTGCGGTTATCAATGCGTACACGCAATCCGCACAGTGACCAACAGCCAAAGCACATGGATGGAGCGACGCGCTGGTTTGGGTTCGGGATTAAGTGGCCTTTGTTGTTGACCGTGTACTCTGGTTCAAGCGAGTTACCGTGGTGAATATCACGCGTTTTTTCTCCGGCGGTGCCTTCAAGCGCACCTTCGACCATATGTTTGGTTGTGGTGGCGTAACCCGCAGCGAATGCGCCAAGCCCACCCACTGCAATGCCTGATTTCAAGAACTGACGGCGTTTGTTATCCATGATGAAATCCTCTTTGATTAGCGTTCAGTTAAGGTGAGTGATGTTGGTGTCACTTCGGAGTTTCGCTTTGGCTGGATTAACTCTGAAGCGAGTAATGCCAATGCAAGCCATAATCCGAGCATGCCGATAATGCCTATCCAGCCATTTCCATCCATAGTGAGTTGGTATGGATACAGCCCTGCATCGAACTTGGCGATGGTTTGTACTTCCATGATGGTAAACCAGCGAATCAGCCACGCACTTGCCAACGTGATCAACGACAGGCACAAGGTGCCCATGACACGATACATACGAGACGTTGTTGACGATTTGGCGTTTCTCATCGTCATAAGCGCGAAGATGATGCTGCCTAAAATAACCAAAGTGAGCAGAGCTATATTTTGTATCCATTGCTCGCTGGAATAGAGTGAAAATGCGGAATTGTTGGATGCCCAAATGGGTAGGAGAATCAGCGTCAGAACGCCGCTCGTTACCACCGATTTTTTCAGTAAATTAGTATCGCCAGATGTCAGCGTCTTTGACTGACTAGGCAGCAAGAGCCAAATCAGCAGAGCGAAGCCGACTGCGCCCATAAAAGCAGTAACAAACCAAAGAATCGGTGACGCTGGTTGGTGCCATAACGAGCGTGATTTTACGACCGCAATTTCAGCGCCTGTGTAGACTGCAATGGTTATGCCTGATAGCACAGTGATGGCAGATACCATAAGCATGGCTCTACGAGAGAGCACCCATTCACCCAGTGACAGCTTTGAAATTAGAGGCAGTACTTTCCCTGGCTGATTACGTAAGTTGAACAGATCCTGGCGGAGATACAGCCATGCAGTCACTACCGCTAAACCTGAGAAAACAGGCAAGAAAAGCGATCCTAAAGACATCCATGACCACGGCGTGATGTGCGCGTAAAAATGCCATGCGCGTCCCGGTTGGTGTAAATCACCAGTTAACGCTAATGGCCCCACGATGGCGCCGATGGCCAGCGTCAGCACAAGCGCAGCGCGCAGTCTGTGGCTGGTGTGTTTTTCAAATAATAGGGCGATTAGGAATAAAATAGCAGCCGCATAAGCCGAACCGATGTAGAAGAAATACTGTACCGCCCACGGGAGCCAAGCCATCGCTTGAGGTTGGACTAACACTTCGGTGATGTTCATGCGTGCTCTCCTTGTGGGTCGTAAATAGCTGGCTGCCCGTCGATATGGCTGGTAAAGCGTTCATCCATGCCGATGTAAAACACGTGTGGCTTGGTCTCTTCATTGGGCTTTAGCACTTTGATGTCGTCTTGGTGCTTCGCAATTAAGCGGCGGACTTCACTTGATGGATTATTCAAATCACCAATCACACGCGCACCGCCAACACAGGTTTCCACGCAGGCAGGTAATAAGCCTTGTTCGAGTCGATGTGCACAGAAGGTGCATTTATCTGCGGTGAGGGTGTCCTCATTGATAAAACGAGCATCGTAAGGGCAAGCTTGTACGCAATACGCGCAAGCGACACAGCGACTGTTATCCACCATGACGATGCCATCTTCGCGCTGAAAGGTCGCTTGAACCGGACACACAGCCACGCAAGGTGGGTTTTCGCAGTGGTTACAAAGGCGAGGCAGCATAAAGGCCTTTGCTTCTCGCGTGGCTTTCGAACCGTCATCCAGTGTGACTTCGTATTGCTTTACGGTGGTCCGGAACTGGCCGATAGGCGCTTGGTTCTCAATGCTGCAACCCACGGTGCAAGCCTGGCATCCGACGCACTTTCGTAAATCCACCACCATGGCATAACGTTTCCCCACTTGTCCTTTTCGATCGGCGGACTGGTTATTGCGAATAATGTTTCCCGCGGTTGCCGTGCCAATACCCGCGACTGGAATTAACGCGGCTCCAGCTGTGACCGCGCTGAGAAAGCGACGTTTGGTGGAATCCATAACTCACCTGCTTTTTTGTTGTATTTGAATTGACTGATTCCATTGTGAGAAATGCACCGCGAGGCTTATATTGTGGATTTCCACATACCCAGATCAAACTTGATCTAAAACAAATGTGGTTTAGGGAAGGTAGCTGTTATTCTTGCTTCATTATTTTCGAAGGAACGATTCGACTCATCATGAAAAAAGCACTGTGGCTTCAGCTTTGGATTGTTTGCTTGGTTGCCTTTGCATCTTTGGCTCAGGGGGCTGTTTCTGAACAAGCAGATCTGCAAGAGCAAAAGGCAGTGCAGCCAGAGGCCAAGCAGAAAGTCGAAGTGGGCGTGTTAGCGATACGCGGTCATCTTTATGCTGAGCAGAGATGGCAACCGACCATTGATTGGCTCAATCAGCAAATCTCGGATGTGTACTTTGAACTGCACCCGCTCAATTTGGACGAAATGGGGGAGGCGGTGAAGTTTCAGACCATGGACTTCATCTTAACCAACCCAGGTCAGGCTGTGCGTTTGGGCAGACAATATGCGCTGTCATGGATGGCAACATTGACGGGGCGCGCACCGCAAAACTCGAACTATAGCATTGGTTCTGCGCTAGTGGTTCGGGCAAATTCGCCATACCAAACATTAAAAGATGTTTCTGGATTCCCTGTCGCGGCAGTGTCCGAAAAAGCGTTTGGTGGTTATCTAACGATGCGCTATCAAATAGTCAAAATGGGGCTTAATCCAAACGATTTCTTTTCTGATGTCCGCTATCTTGGTTTTCCTATTGATGCCAACCTGTATCAATTGCGTGATGGCAATGTGGAAGCCGCTGTCGTCCCTGCTTGTTTATTGGAACAGATGCAAAATGAAGGTCTGTTACAGCAAGGGGATTTTCTAGTCCTAAATCAACAGCTAAATGAACACTCTTCGTGCGCTGTTTCTACGCCGTTATATCCAAACTGGTCATTTGCCAAAACAGAGCGTGGCTCAGCTCAGCTCGCCAAACAGATTGCGCAAGTCTTGCTTGCTATGCCGCCAGATCACCCCGCCATTGTTGCCGCTGGCGCGTCAGGTTGGACGTCCCCCGTTAGCTTGTTGAGCATCGATAAACTCTATCAGGCGTTGGATTTACATCCATTGCAGCAACCTTGGTGGAGTGAGGCGCTGCGCTGGTTGCGCAGTCATCAAGAATGGGCGTGGGCACTGTTCATGTTTGTGATTGTATTGAACGCGTACCACTTTTGGCTTGAGTACCGATTTAGCAAGAGTAAGCAGGCGTTGGAACAGACATCGTTACGTTTAAAAGAGAAAAGTGAGCAGTTAGAGCATTCACAAAGAGTCGCGATTGTCGGTGAAATCGGCACTAGTCTTGCCCATGAACTCAATCAGCCATTGGCGGCCATTCGCAATTACAGTGAAGGCGGTTTACTTCGCTTGGCCAAAAAACGCCCTCATGAAGATATTGTCCCAGTGCTTGAGAAAATACAGGGGCAAGTTGAACGAGCCGATGCAATTATTCAGCGCTTAAGAACGTTGATCCGCAAGCGTAGTGTCGACAAAGCGCCGTGCGATCTTCAAGTTCTTATTGATGACACGATTGAGTTGCTCCATTTTCGAATGCAGAAGCAAAATATTTCGATTGTGACCAGTATAGAAGGGAACGTCCGTCCGGTACTTGTCGACGCTGTGGGCGTTCAACAGGTTTTAGTTAATGTGATCAGTAACGCGATTGATGCGTGTACTTTGTTCCAAGAGAAATATCACTCGTCAGGTTATCAAGGTAAAATTGCCCTGCATAGTGACTACCAAGTCAATCAACTTTCCATTCGAGTATTGGACAACGGCACAGGGTTGCAGCAAGAGAATCCAACTCAAGCGTTTGTGAGTAGCAAAGAAGAGGGGCTCGGGCTGGGGTTAGCCATTTGTCGTGATGTAATGGAAATGCATGGTGGCGAGTTTCTCATCAGCTCGACAGCGCCACATGGTTGTTTGGTTGAGCTCGTGTTTCCATATCAAAACTAATCTGAACTAGGCATAGGAGCATTCAATGAGCAGCGGTGAAAAGCAGCTACCTGTTTTTGTAGTCGACGATGATGAATCGGTGCGTGACTCGCTCGCTTTTATGTTGGAAGAACATGACTTCAACGTCACCACTTTTGCTGATGGGCAGTCTTTCCTTGATGAGGTGGACGTTCAGCAAGCGGGGTGTATCATTCTTGATAGTCGAATGCCAAATCTTCGTGGTCAGCAAGTCCATCAAATTTTAAATCAAGCCAACAGTCCCTTGGCTGTTATTTACCTGACGGGGCATGGTGATGTCCCGATGGCGGTCGATGCATTACAAGCTGGCGCGGTCAATTTTTTCCAAAAGCCAGTCAAAGGAGATGAGTTGGCACAAGCCATTTTGCAGGGACAAGCGCAGTCGGCTGCAAACCTTGATATGGCGGCGGCAAAATCGGCGTATGAATCGCTCACTCCCAGAGAAAAAGACATTTTACGTTTGATCATTGCAGGCAAGCGCAACATTCGAATTGCTGACGAACTTTGCATTGCAATGCGCACGGTTGAAGTACACCGCGCCAACCTATTGAAAAAGTTCTCAGCGAAAACCGTCGCAGAGTTGGCATATATTTATGGCAAGCTAGATTAGAGCTTAGTGAGTGAAGCTTCTTAATGTTATTTTGTGGATACAACTTGAGCTTTATGACGACTCGCGTATTATCTTCTTCGTTCCTACTTTATCTGAATTCTTATGAGTTTATTGACTAAACGACATCACACACCACATAAACGGGTGAAATGGCTACTAGCGATTATTGGCTGGGTGGTTGTCGTGTGTCTGATGCAAAATTCAGGTTTTGCATCGTCATGCTCTATGAAGTACGAGACGGTATCGCCTGCTGTTTCACTTACTGATGAGGGTTCGAGCGTCAAGGCGATTGATGCTAAAGAAACCAGCAAATGCGAATTGTCTGAAAAGTTAATTCAATTTTCTCAACATCAACTCGATGCATTTATTGTTGTTCTGTTTGTCGGTCTTTTGGCGTCGGCTATTTGGATGTGCTGCGCTTATATTCGCGCACAACATTGGACGGAGCCGATAGGTCGTAAGTATCGAGTCCATCTGACTTTCTGTGTATTCCAAGAATAAAAACGTGCTTTCTGACCAATAACGTCAGCGATTTAGCACATTTGTTTTTATTATTAGGAATTACTATGAATCAAATTACCAAACTGACTCAGTTCGCGTCTATGTTCTTTATGACGCTGGCTTTGAGTTTGTTCTCTCTGAATATTTCAGCACAAACTACCGATACCGGTTGGATGACTAACCCGCAACATCCTCCGGTGCAAACGCGCTTTGTACTAACGGGCCAACAAGATCCGCAAGCCAAAACACTTACAGGTTATTTGGATGTCAAGTTAACCGGAGACTGGAAAACTTACTGGCGATCGCCGGGCGAGGGTGGTGTTGCGCCATCGATAGATTGGCAAAACTCGCAAAACCTGAGCAAGGTTGATTGGCAATGGCCATATCCGCAAAAGTTTGAGTTATTGGGCATTGAGACTCTCGGTTACAAAGGCGACACTTTGTTCCCAATGACGCTGCATATCGACGATATGTCGAAACCCGTCACGATTGATGCAGTGCTCACGCTTTCTTCCTGTACGACGATTTGTGTGCTGACGGACTACCAAATTCAATTGACGTTCTTACCTTCTGAGCTGAAAGTGGACGAAGACGTGATGTTCAGTTACGCCCAAGCGGTGAGTAATGTTCCTCAATCTTCGCCTTTTGTTGAGGTCATGCAAACAAACTGGGATGCGACGCAATCCAAACTACAAATCAAACTAAAGAACACGCAAGGTTGGCAAAATCCTCAAGTGTTGGTAGATGGTGTTGGTGATGCGATTCGTGACTACAGCTTCAAGTTGGATGGACTTCAGCAAGAAGGTGATATCGTCACAGCAAATTACTCGGTTGATACCTGGCTGGGTGAGGTAGAGCTTAATGAACAATCGTTATATGTTTCTATCAAAGATGATAATTTGCTGGTCGAAGAGGTAACACAAGCACAAGCAGGAGCGGTTACATCGTCACTACCAACTACCTCTTTAGCGAGTATTTTCTTATTTGCATTGTTAGGCGGTTTGATTTTGAACATCATGCCGTGTGTGCTGCCTGTATTGGGGATGAAGCTCAGCAGTATTGTGGCTGCGCATGGTGTAGAGCGCCGTCAAATTCGTACCCAGTTTATCGCTTCTTCTCTGGGGATTCTCACTTCGTTCTGGCTGATAGCTGGATTCATTTTGGTGTTGAAGCTTACAGGTAACGCGATCGGTTGGGGCGTGCAGTTCCAAAGCCCTTGGTTCCTAGGATTGATGGTACTAGTCACTGCTTTGTTCGGTGCCAATATGTTGGGGTTATTTGAAATCCGTCTGTCATCGGGTACCAATACATGGCTCGCATCGAAAGGTGATAACTCTCTAGTGGGTCACTACGTTCAAGGTATGTTCGCCACTTTGCTTGCGACACCTTGTTCCGCACCGTTTTTAGGCACTGCCGTTGCTTTTGCCTTGGGCGCGGACGTATTAACGTTATTTGCAACCTTTACAGCATTAGCACTGGGTATGGCACTGCCTTGGATCTTAGTCGCTGTGTTTCCAAGTATCGCGCTAAAACTACCAAAGCCCGGTCCATGGATGAATGTCGTTAAGATCGTGTTTGGCATAATGATGTTGGCAACCAGCGTTTGGCTACTTTCATTAATGGCAAATCATGTACCGATGTTATGGATTGCACTCATCGCTGTGGTTGCTTTTGTCGTCATGATGGCAAGAATTAAGCGTGTGTATGGTGAGAAAGCACTTGCTGTATCGGGGACCGCATCGTTAGTGTTGATAGCTGGCGGCTTACTACTTGGCAGTGTCACTGCTGACCAATGGGCAACGCCACTTCCGGATGATCTAGCTTGGCAAAAGCTTTCTAATTCAGCGATTGAAGAGCACGTCAATAATGGGCGAGTGGTGTTTGTGGATGTGACTGCGGATTGGTGTGTCACGTGTAAAGCGAACAAGATCGGCGTGGTCTGGCAAGATCCTGTCTACTCATTGCTGCAAAGCCCTAATGTGGCGACGTTAAAAGGGGATTGGACGCATCCGGACGGTTCAGTAACGGACTTTTTACGAGCCAATGGGCGTTACGGTGTGCCGTTTAACATCGTCTATGGCCCGGCGGCGCCACAAGGTATCCCGTTACCTGTGATTCTGACTGATGATGTTGTTTTAAGCGCGGTGAAACAAGCGAGTGGGGGATCCATTCAATGAGTTCGACAAAGCAGCGTAGAACATTCCGATACTGGCTCATTCAAATCGTACAGATGGTGCTCATTGTCACCGTTATTTCTATCGCGATGGATTGGTATCGCACCAAAGATATTCCCAAACAGGAGGCACCACCATTGAGCTCCGTATTGAGCGATGGTGAATACTTCGATGCAATCGCGCAAAGTCATGAACAACCTGTCGTTGTTTATTTTTGGGCGACTTGGTGTCCCGCTTGTAAATTTGTAAGCCCAAGCGTGAGCTGGCTGAGTGATGACTATGCCGTAGTTGGCGTTTCTGGCTCATCGGGGCCGAATGAGCGCGTGGCGCAGTTTATGCGGGCAAAAGAATATCGTTTTGAAAACATAAACGATCCTTCAAGCGATATTATGCGTGAATGGAAAATTAGCGTGACTCCAACCATTTATATTTTAAGAAATGGTGAAGTGACCTCTATTACGACAGGCATCACAACGCCGATAGGGATATTGGCGAGAATTTGGTTGGCTCAATAACGAAATAAAAATCCGATATTCAAAATACTGAATATCGGATTTTTTTTATTTTCTCGCTCCAACGGGAATCATAATGTGTGCGTATGGGGTGCCTTTCCACATTACGTATGGGCCACCATAACTTGGGTCGGTTGGTAGAGAGTCCAGCAACGCTTGGTCTGGGGTAATAATCATCAAGTGTGGTCCTTCCATAATCCATTGATTATCGTCCGTCATCCCTTCTGCAAATGGGTCGGTGTTACTGGCACCGCCATCACCCGCTAACATGTAAGAAATACCTAATGCTTTGGCTTGGAAAGGTTTTTTGTTCATCCAAGCGTCTGCCCATTCCATCCAAGGACCATCCATACACATTGGCGCTGTGCCTTCCAATTGAGGAGGTGTTGGGAAGCAAGTGTATTGGCTAGAACCTTCTTGCAGAACATTATTGTTCCAGTCCATCACCGTTACTTTATCGCGAATAGTCGGTGGTGCAGCACTCAGTGCATCTTCTAAAAGTGCTTTTGAATCATCGGCTGCGAATGCGCCAAAAGCGCAGCTGACCGAAACAACAGCAGTTAAATAAGGAGTTAGTTTCATAAATTAAACCTCAAGTTAATACAACATGAGAATTTGAGCACTTTAATTATAGAATGATATTAAAAATAAGAACCATTATTTAAATGGAAAATAATAAGCGATAGGTTTGTTATGTTAATTTAAGTGTTCTTTCATATACAGTTTATCGTCTACTAATACGTGTAGTTTAAAAACATCCGGCTGTTCTGCTTTGAAGCGTTACCAAAAGATGCTAGATAGGTGTTTTTAGTGATATGAGCTGAGTTTATTTGTAATCTATATTTTCAACACCTAATTTCCCTCGTATGGCTAATCGTATAAAAAATATTTCATCTTTATTGTTGCCACGCTAAGGCGTACTTTCTTAAGTATATGATTAGCTATAAAGGTAATGAGAATGGGACTAAAAATCCGTGGTTCTGTTGGTATAAATGGCACTAACTCTAAAAATGATGTTAAAGCAGTTCAACAATTTTTAAATGATAACCAAAAGAGAATAGGGTTTACCCGACTGTTGGTTGTTGATGGCTCGTTAGGGCGGAGCCCTCATTTATCGAAAACAGTAGAGGCAATAAAAGTGTGTCAGCGTAAGCTGCTTTATATGGTAAAGCCAGATGGTCGGATTGATGTAAATGGTAGAACTCATCGTAAGCTCAATGGATTACCAACCTATAGCTCAGTGAAAAATGATCCTCATGATGCTCAAAAACTAGTAACCAAAGTACCTTGGATGAAAACAGCGTTGGGAGAAATTGGACAAAAAGAAGTTTCAGGCACTAAGGCCAATCCAAGGATTTTAGAGTATTTTACAGCATCTAAGTTCTGGGGCATTGATGACTCTGGAGGTCAAAATGCTTGGTGTGGTTCGTTTGCCGCTTGGGTTTTTAAACAACACGGAATCACTCCAGTAAAAGAAGCTTATCGAGCAAAGGAGTGGAAGGGTTTTGGTAAAAACATCTCAGAACCTATACATGGAGCTCTAGGGATTAAATCGAGAAAAGGTGGTGGGCATGTTGCTTTTGTCGTGGGAAAGAGCCCTGATGGTAGGCATTTGTACATGTTAGGAGGAAACCAAAGCAACCAAGTCAATATAGCAAAGTACTCTATTGATGTCTGGGACAAGTTCGTAGTACCGAGTAACTACGATGAAACAAAAGGTACTTTACCTGTATATACAAAAGGCTCTGCCTTAGCAGGAACGGAAAGTTAAATATGAAGAAATTTATAAGTTTGCTAGGCTGTGTAAGCTTATCAGCTTGTGCTTCACAGGGAGTGTACTCTCAGAATGAGGTACTCAAAGATGCGATAGTTCAAACGCCCTATTCTGCAGTGGTGAAAATTACAGGTTTTGAAAAGTTTGCTGAACACGAGGAAGATGTTCTCTTTAAAGTTCAAGCAGAAGTGATTCAGAAACTTCGTGGAGACGTTGGGTCTGAGATTACTTTCAGTATGTATGGCGAGCTAGGAGATGAGCCCAATATACACAATGATCCTGTCATTCTCACACTATGTCGTGATAAAGATACATATTATTGGCCTGGAACAGGGGCTGAGTTTGGGGCTAATCAAGAGAATATATTAAACGCTCAAGAAACAGCTGCTCACTTGGATACAGAGCAGCGCCATTTTGCACATTGTTCAGAATGAAATGGGGGGCGGTTGAAACGAGCGGTTACAGAGCATGTTAGTCGCCATCGTAGATAGCGTCTTTGCTGAATGATTCGTCGAGGTTTTTTGGTCTTTGATTGTCAGAGCCGACTGACAAAACCATACCAACTGTGACAACCAAACCGCTATTAAAGCAGGATATTATTCCTTCAACTTTGTGTTTTAGGAGTAGTCATTAGACTACCCAATAATTGTTGGAATAAATAATGACGAAACGTTGGCTTGTCTCCGCTGTGAGCATTGCGCTGCTCGGCGGTGGTACGTATTTCTATCTCCAATCTGCCGCTCAACCAGAATTGCTGCCTACATTGATTGTGG
Source organism: Vibrio sp. JCM 18905 (assembly GCF_055393305.1). Lineage (NCBI taxonomy): Bacteria > Pseudomonadati > Pseudomonadota > Gammaproteobacteria > Vibrionales > Vibrionaceae > Vibrio > Vibrio sp. JCM 18905. The sequence goes on from NZ_AP043880.1 coordinate 1,286,399, forward strand.
AAAAAGGCACGATTGAAAAACAAGCGGTGGCTGTTGGTAAAATTGTCCCTGCACACTCCGTGTCTATAAAGTCACAAATCGACGGTATCGTCGGTGAAATTTACGCGAAAGTTGGTGAAAAGGTGAAGCAAGGCCAGCCGCTGATCAAAGTGCGTCCAAACCCAACTCCCCAAGCATTAACGGATGCATCGGCAGAACTCATGCGTAGCGAAGCCGAGCTGGAATCCGCCAAACAAAAACTGTCCAACTTAGAAAGCTTGGTCAAGCAGGACATTATTCCAAGTAATTACGACGAATACGTAAGTGCGCGCTCGGCAGTCAAATCTGCGCAAGCGGACGTATTGCAAAAGCGCCAGAATCTCGAACTCATCCGCAGTGGTGAGGCGTCTATCGGTGATGCGCGTTTAACGTCGACGATCTACGCGCCAATTGATGGCACGGTACTCAACCAGAAAGTTGAGGTCGGAGAGCCGATCATCTCGACTCAATCAAGCCAAGCAGCGACTGAAATGATGTCATTGGCCGACATGAACAGTCTGATTTTTAAAGGTAGCGTCAGTGAGCATGATGCTGCGCAGTTGTCTCCGGGAATGCCCGTTATGTTGACGGTGGCGCCTTATCCTGATGTGGCGATTTCTGGTGTGCTAACCAAAGTGGCGATTCAATCTGAGAACCTTAACTCACCAGAGGGCAATGCTTCGGCAAAAAGTTTTGATAACGGTTTTGAGGTTGAAGTGGGAGAACTCAAGATCCCACAAGATGTGTTGCTTCGTTCTGGTTTTTCATCGACGGCTCAAATCATTCTGAAGAAGTCTGAAAACGTGCTCACTCTACCGGAGCGCGCTCTGCAATTTGATGGTGACGCACCGAATGTTCTGATCCCCGACAGCTCAGAACAAGGGTTTCATAAACAACCGGTGAAACTCGGTCTGTCAGATGGCATCAATGTCGAAGTGCTTGACGGCGTGGAGCTTGATGAAGAGGTTATCGACAACAGCATGATGGGAGCGGCGCATGGTTAAGCTGCAACGATCAAAAATCGCCTTTACATTGTTGGCTGCCACGCTCAGTTTGCCGACCTACGCAATTTCTATTGAACAAGCTTGGCAACAAGCAAAGCAGAACGATCCAAATTACGAAAAAGCGAAAATCGGCGTCCAGCTTGGCGAGGTTGGCGTACAGAGTAGCCGCAGTGCGTTATTACCGGGTTTAAGTGCCAGTGCGTCAGCGGATTGGAATGAGTCCTCAAGCCATTCCAACAGTTACGGCGCTACCTTATCTCAAACTATTTGGGATAGCAGTTTGTGGTCGGAACTGGAGCAAGCGAATGCCAATTATCTCAAAGCACAGTTAGAGCTATCTCAATCGCATAACGAGCTTGCGCAGAAGTTGCTCACCGCTTACCTAGATGTGGCAAGCGCACAGGGCGACCTCAAATTGGCGCAGTCCAAGCTGGAGGAGGGGAAGGAACTTCTCAACATCATTGAGAAACGCTATCGAGCAGGCAAAGTGAAGTCGGTTGATGTTGAAGAGATGCGAGCGAATCAAGTCTCTGAGCAAGCAAGTATCCTCAATGCAAAAGCCGATCTCGAAGTGAAAAAAGCAGAGCTTGCGGCGTTAATTAATCAAATGCCGGAGAGTGTCGACCAAATTCGAACGGATTCTTTAATTCAGCCTCCGATGCTGGTGGACTCTCAGGAGCAATGGCTAAAGCTGGCGAAAGACAGTAGTCCAGAGCTGTTGGTAGCGGCGCAGATGGTGAAAGCGAGCGAGTTCGCGAAAGATTCAGCTAAAGGTGGATACTACCCAACCGTCAAAGGCAGTGTGGGCTACAGCGATGGTGACAATCGTTCAAACGGCGAGTTTAACGCTGGGATTAGTTTGAGTTTGCCGATTGATCTCAATGGTGCAGTGCGAGCGAAAGTGGACGAAGCATCGTTGAACATTTTAAGCGCCAAGCAAGAAATGCGTAGAGTGGAAATTGATATTCAGAAACGAGTTATTCAGCAGTTTACGCAGGTCGATATCAACTGGAATCAAGTTTTGATAGCGAACGAGCTGGTTGAGTCGCGCGCCAGAGTGTTGCAAAGCAAAGAGAAACTTTACGACGCTGGTCTGCTTGAAGTGTCGGAAGTTATCAGTGCACACAACAGCTTGTTTGAGGCGAAAAACAGTCTGCAAACCAACTTGTACAGCTACTGGCGTAAGAGAATCGGCTTACTGCAAACCGCAGGGAAACTCGATGACGATACCATGGCGTTGATCTCTCGAGCTTTTCATTCATGAGCAGTCTATTGCAACAAACTTGGCAAACGTTGATAGCGCATCGCATGAAGAGCGTGCTAGCCATTATCGCGATTGCTTGGGGCGTGATCTCTGTGGTGGTGTTAATCGCACTTGGCGAAGGCTTTTATCGCCATCAGACCCAGTCGTTTTCATTTATGATCAACAATGTGCAAGTGGTGTTTCCGTCGAGTACCAGTAAACCGTGGCAAGGGTTACCTTCAAGACGACAAATTGATATTCCACAAGAAAAAGTCGACATGATCAAACAGTCGGGCTTCGTGCAACAGGCGTCGAGCGTTTACGCCAAATGGGATGCGAATATCACCAATCTCAAAGGACAGAATTTATCGAGTACGGTCAATGGTATTGATACGTCTTACTTTCCTTTAATGCAACGCAAGCTGCAATCCGGTTCGAGAAACCTGTCACCAAGTGATATGGACAACCACACTCGCGTGGCAGTGTTAGGCGATCAAATTGCGCAAATGGGCGGAATCCAAATCGGGGATAGGCTCAAAGTCAACGGCATTCCTTTTTTAGTGATTGGGATAACCGTTGGTGAGGACACTGGCATTTCATTCGGCGATAGCCGCACGGTTTTCATTCCTCAAACAACGTACCGCGATTTGTGGGATGCGAAACCTTGGATGGTATTGATGAAGCCGAGAGACGGGATGGATGCACCGTCGTTTCGACAAAATATCGTGAACTTTTTCGCCAAGCAGCTTCATTTTGACCCAAGTGATAAAGATGCGGTCGAATTACCCGATTTTAGTGAAGGTGCGGCGGTCATCAGTGGAATTTTGCGTGGCATTCAGATTTTTCTCGGAGCGAGCGGCGCGATGACCATGGCGGTCGGTGCGCTTGGCGTTGCCAACATCATGTTTTTATCTGTCACGGAGCGCACGCGTGAAATCGGTGTGCGTTTGGCGATCGGGGCGACTCAAAAATCCATACTCAGTCAGTTTATTCTTGAAGGGCTTATTTTGGTAGCTGTGGGCACGGCATTAGGCCTGATGTTTTCGTATGCCGTGGTGTCTGTCCTAAGCAGCATGGCATTACCGGAATGGATTGGTTTACCTGTGATCACGCCAGATTCCATTGCTTGGTCTTTACTTGTGACGCTTATCTTGGCATTGATGGCATCGTATTTCCCAGCAAGGCGAGCATCGCGTCTCACGCCAGTCATTGCTTTGAGTGCGAGGGCCTAGTCATGTTGTTACCGATGAGACAAATTTTCCAAGAAATGGCTGCAGAAAAGCTGAGATTGGGTTTGACCATTCTGGCTGTAGCGTGGGCGACCCTCTGTATCGCTGCTATGTTGGCGGTAGGTGAGGGCATTCGTCAGGGGGTATTGAAAACCGCACAAAATGGTAACGGCAACTTGATCTATTTGACCGGAGGGATGGCCACCGTCGACCACGGTGCTTTTCACCAAGGTAAGTTTCTGACGTTAAAAATGGACGATTCAGAGATCGTTCGAGCATTACCCGATGTAAAAAGCGTTGCGCCAACTGCGAAGTGGAAAGAGCGCATCACCGTTGGTGACAGAAGCTCATGGCAAGAGCCGTTAGCAGTCACGAGCGAGTTTCAATCCATGACCAATTTGGTGCCGATGGCGGGGGGACGATGGTTAAATCCACTCGATCAAAAAGAGACGCGCAAAGTCGTTGTACTGGGTTATGAACTGGCAGCCGACTTATTCAACCCGAATGAGGACTTTAGTTGGTTTGCGACAGTCACATTGCAAGTCAACCCTGTGGGGAAAAAGGTAAAAATCGGCAATGAGGAGTTCACCGTTGTGGGCGTATTGGAGAAAAACAGCGCCCAAATAGAACTGGGGGATCTTATCAACTATTCCAGCTTTGTGCCGTTAGCGACGTGGAAGCGATTTCATGTCAACGGTGAAATTGGTGGCATCAATGTGCAGCCACAAGCGGATGTAGACCGAGAAGCCTTAGCAAAGACGATCAGGCAAGTGATTGCCCGTAAACACGGGGCAAGTGTCAGTGATGAACAGGTCGTCCAAGTCGATGATATGTTCCTTAAGCAAAAGAGTATGCAGCAATTTCTGATAGGTTTGCAGAGTTTTCTTGGCATTATCGGCTTCGTTACGTTAGCTGTTGCTGGCGTTGGCATTGCCAATGTGATGTATGCCACCGTAAAGCGATCTACGCGTGATATCGGTGTGCGCATGGCAGTCGGTGCAACCCCAACAGCAATTCGCATGCACTATTTAGTGCAGTCTTTATTGACAATGATGATGGGGGGCGCGCTTGGGTTAGCCGTGACGTACGCGCTGGTGTCTGCCATCAGTTCCATTCCTTTAGAGGGCAGTACCTTTTATGAACAATTGGGTAAACCTGTCCCTGAGTTGTCGTGGGTCGTTGTCGCGATTGTCATCCTCACCTTAGTGATCATTGGTGTGGCATCTGCATGGTTACCTGCAAACCGAGCCGCAAAAGTCAGTCCGTTGGAGGCGCTACAAAGTGAATAACAACAATAACTCTGGAGAGAACATGTCGAACAAGCCGCTTGTTGAGCTGACCAACATCTGTAAATACTACTCTAGTGGGGAGGCGGAAGTTCGCGCGTTAGACGGCGTTGACTTAACCATTAATCAAGGCGAGTTTCTTTCGATTCTTGGCCCGTCCGGTTCGGGTAAATCAACGTTGATGAACATGCTCGGCTGTTTAGATAAGCCCACTGATGGCGAGTACCAACTTGGCGGCCAAAACGTCGCAAGTTTAAGTGCGAATGAGCTGGCTGGCATTCGTAACCAGAAGATCGGATTTGTCTTCCAAAGCTTTAACTTATTGGAATACGCGACGGCGCTTGATAACGTGGCACTGCCGTTGGTTTACTCTGGCATCAAAGCCAAAGAACGTCGCCAGCGCGCAGCTAAATTGCTAGAGCAAGTCGGGCTAGGGGATCGTTTAGATCATAAACCAAACCAGCTTTCTGGTGGTCAAAAGCAAAGAGTTGCGATTGCAAGAGCCTTGGTCAACGATCCGCAAATCATCTTAGCGGATGAACCAACGGGTGCATTGGATTCAAAATCCGGCGCAGAGATTGAAGCCTTGTTCAATCAACTTCACGCTGAAGGCAGAACCTTGATCATCGTGACGCACGATAACGCCCTAGCAGAGCGCACCAAACGCATCATCACCATCAAAGATGGCAAGGTGATTTCGGATAGGGATCCGGAGGGAAGATAAATGAATTTTTCTTGATTGAGACTGGAGTTACTTTAAGGAAGATAGCCATGGAATAGGAGAAGCTATCTTCCTTTATTTTTATTCGCGATGTTCGCCTTGTCTCTCTTTTATCAAGTCATGCTTTTGTTCTTTAAGTAGAGTGATTGCGAGCTTAGTGTCCTCAATCAATTTACTGCTATCGTTGAGATCTTTGCTCTTCAAAGGCAAAACCAGATAATGAATGCTGCCATCCTCATTCTGTACTCCGGTAGCAATGATGACATCACCTTCAGACGCCGTACCAAAATACTCTGAAACCACTTTGGTTTCGCTGACACCGTAGCTATCCAAATAGGATGACTCCGTGTTGTCAAACAAGATAGGAACCCCTTGCTTCGCTAATGTTCGTAATTGTTTTTGCTTTTGCTCGTCGAATGGATAGTCGGTTGTACTGATATAACTTACCTGTTCAGCTTCAATAAAATCGTACAGTTCATTGCTCAATTCATTTAATGGGGCAGATATCCAAGGTGTAGCTGTAATGAAGTCGGAAGTAGCGTCATTGTCATTCTGTGGTGTTGGAACGGTAACCACCTCTTGAGCAGCATCGCTCTCAGGAGGCGTTACACTTTTTGTCTCAGTTTTCTCTGTCTTGATTTGCTCGTCAAAGCTTGCAACAGAATCGCTCTGGGAATTCTTGTTATTTGAATTAATTAGAAATATGGCGAGTACTGCACCAAGTGCTAGCGCCGATCCAGTCAAGAGTTTTTTATTACTTGTCATGTCTTACCGTTTATTTCATTAGTAAATACGGCGGCCACTTATTCACTCCGTGGCCGCAGGCTAATAAGTTAGTGGTAGAGCGCGTCATTCCAAGAGATAGTTACGGCTCGGCTAGTCTCTGTCCATTGACTGCTATCACGATTTTTCTTCCAGGTATTTTCTGGGGTGGTATACCAGCTACACCAGTCACGACCAAAGTAGTAATTGGTTTTTCGCCAACCTGCAACCAGCTTGACTTCTGATGTATCTAGGCCATCTTGAATATCATTTTTTCGATATACAACACCGACTTGCGGTTTAAAGTCAGAGCGCATCACGACAGGTAATTCGCTATAGTCAATTAAGTTGCCCATGTCACAGCTGGTCCAACGGTACAATAACCAGTCTTTAGGTGGAGTATTGTGGCGGATAGTCTGGTTTTCGATAAGCCAATTAATGCTCTCATTGGTCTGATCAAAATCAGCCACCGTCTGAAATTCTGGTTGATCGTAAGTTACGCGGTTGCTCCAGGAGATACCACCGCTAATATTTGGAGAATCAGAAGCACTGAAGCCAAGATTAAAGTCCAAAGACTCACTGACAGATGCTGTTGCAATAGTGTTTTCTGGAGCATGGCTCATATGACGTAAAGGGGCACCATTTAAATAACTCAGTGCCAGTTTAAAGGCTGTTGGGATTGTGTAACGGTAGTCTCCACCGGTGGCAAAACCATAGATCTGCTCTTTATTCGGTACATTAGTCATGTCGAAACCAGAGCCTCCGTTTAGAAGCAACTTGGCTTCCTTAGCTCCATTCGGCAGCAAAGATTGGTTCCAGACATTTTCTAATGAGTAAATTAAGCGGATTTTCTTCGAGCGTGCATCGCTATCATCGAGCTGTAGCAAGGTCGAAGTGTAAGCTTTTAATGTATCTTCAGCATGTGCTGGAGCTAGAGAACCAAGTAATGCGAGCGCGATAATACTCGCGGAAAGATGCTGTTTTTCCATTGTTGTTTCCTATTAGTCAGCCCATAAAGGTTATTATTAGGTTTTAACAATAACTCTATGGGTGTTTTATAATTATGGACTGGTTATTAATTGGTGCTCAATAATTGAGCGGTGAAATATTGCATCTTGTTTTTTAATAAAAAAAGGAAAAGTATAGATTCGTGGGATTAATGTCTCATAGTTTTTAAATTCACTACTCAACTATAATAAATAAGAATTCGGTTATTAAGTCTTGCCTTTTTAAGTTGTTACTTAATTTTTATTTTCTAATATTATGTTTAAATTTCCTTATTGACAGAAGTGAAATTTACAAGTGTTAACCATGTTATTGTTGAGGTTTTTGTTATGCCAAACTAAGTAAAGTGTCGTTATGTGGTCATTACAGCTTCCTGAATTTAATTTAAATTAAAACAGTGGTTTATGTTTATTTTATTATTGGTTGTTTCGAGCTTAATGTAATAGTTGGGTGACAAAGTTCGTCAATGAAGTTGTCATATTCGTGTATGAGGTTATATGTGCTTTTACAACAGAAAAATGAAACCTTACGTTTGAGATGGTAATTATAGGAAAAGAAAGAAATAAGATAATTAAATAATAATATTTCCGAAAATATTAAATGTAAGGTGCTTCTGATTAAACGAATGCTTGAATAAATGATTGAATGTGAAAAGTGCTATTTAAGCTACGCTGTCCTATATTCCAGGTAGCGTCTCGTTTATACAATGCGTTTTCTAGGCTTAAAACTGGTTTACGTACTGTTAATCCCTTATCAGTTTCTTAATTACACATATTGGCAATATGCTCGCCAAGTTACGTGTATTGGTGTCAATGAAAAACAGTATCTACGATAGTTCCCTCTGGGTTGGAACTCCCACTATGAATTTCTTTCATGTTCAATGTGAAGCAATACCAATATTACTCAACTCGTGAAGCAAGTATAAAAAAAGGACTGCTCTGGTGTTAGGCACTGCGACCGTCATTTTTAGAACGAACTGTTCGTCGTAAGTGCTGTTGAACCTAACGATTGGGAAAACCAAAAAACAAAAATGTCCCCATGCACAGAGTTAGGAAAAGTCTGCTTTATCTAAGGAAATAGGATACCAACTCACGATGAATAACGATTTCACATTTGCTATCAAAAGCATTCGCTTTGATGAGAATTACCAACCATCAGACAACACGCGAATCACTACCAACTTTGCTAATCTGGCTCGCGGAAACTACCGCCGAGAGAATCTGCGCAATGCACTCCGAATGATCGACAATCGTTTTAATGCCTTGGCATATTGGGATAACGCGCAAGGTGACCGCTACTCCGTTGAGCTTGAAATCATCTCCGTTGATATGGATATCCAAGGCAGTGGCGAAGCCTTCCCATCAATTGAAGTGCTCAAAACCAACATTGTTGACCACAACACCAACGAGCGCATCGAAGGCATTGTAGGCAACAACTTTTCTTCATATGTGCGTGATTACGACTTTAGCGTTTTGCTGTTGGACCACAACAAAAACCAGCCACGTTTCAGCATCCCAGCTAACTTCGGTGATTTGCATGGCAAACTGTTCAAAGCTTTCGTTAATTCTGAGTCTTATAAGCAGCATTTCAAAAAGCTGCCTGTGATTTGTTTGAGCGTATCGGACAACAAAGTATACCGACGCACCGAAAATCAACATCCTGTTTTGGGCTTTGAATATCAGCCGAACGAATCTTCGTTGACGGAGCAGTACTTCAAGAAGATGGGCTTACAGGTGCGCTACTTTATGCCGCCAAACAGCGTTGCACCGTTGGCATTCTACTTCTTCGGTGACTTGTTGAACGACTATTCAAACCTAGAGCTTATCAGCACGATAAGCACGATGGAGACATTCCAGAAGATTTACCGACCAGAAATTTATAATGCCAATGCGGTTGCCGGTAATTGCTACCAGCCAAACCTAAAAAACCTAGACCACTCGCTAACTCAAATCGTTTACGACCGAGAAGAGCGCAGCCAACTGGCGATTGAACAAGGGAAATTTGCCGAGGAGCATTTCATCAAACCTTATCAATCTGTGCTTGAACAATGGTCTGCAAGCTACGCGTAATCGATAACGAGAATCTAGAAAGGAATGACGATGAAAACACTATTACCGACTTCAACGGCTGGCAGCTTACCGAAACCTTCTTGGCTAGCGGAACCAGAAAAACTTTGGTCACCGTGGAAACTGCAAGGTGAAGAACTTATTGATGGCAAACGCGATGCGCTACGTGTCGCTTTGCAAGAGCAAGAACTGGCAGGCGTTGATATCGTCAGTGATGGCGAGCAAACTCGCCAACATTTTGTGACGACCTTTATTGAGCATTTAAGCGGCGTAGATTTTGAAAACCGTAAAACGGTGACCATTCGCAACCGCTATGAAGCAAGTGTGCCGACGGTGGTTGGCCCAGTAAGCCGCACAAAGCCCGTGTTTGTTGAAGATGCAAAGTTCTTGCGTCAGCAAACTAAGCAACCTATCAAGTGGGCGCTGCCAGGCCCTATGACGATGATCGACACGCTTTATGATGATCATTACGGTAGCCGTGAAAAGCTGGCTTGGGAATTTGCGAAGCTCCTCAATCAAGAAGCGAAAGGGCTTGAAGCGGCGGGGGTCGACATCATTCAGTTTGATGAGCCTGCGTTCAATGTGTTCTTCGATGATGTGAACGAGTGGGGCATTGCATGTTTAGAGCGTGCGATTGAAGGGCTGAAATGCGAAACGGCGGTGCACATCTGCTATGGTTACGGCATCAAAGCGAACACGGATTGGAAGCAAACGCTAGGCACTGAATGGCGACAGTACGAAGAAGTATTCCCTAAATTGCAGCAATCGAATATCGATATTATCTCGCTCGAATGTCATAACTCACGAGTGCCTATTGAGTTGCTTGAGTTGATTCGCGGTAAGAAAGTGATGGTTGGTGCGATTGACGTTGCAACCAACGAAATTGAAACGCCAGAAGAAGTGGCGAACACACTGCGAGAGGCATTGAAATACGTTGATGCCGACAAGCTTTACCCATGTACCAACTGCGGTATGGCGCCTTTGTCTCGTGAAGTATCGACCGCTAAGCTCAATGCGCTAAGTGCGGGTGCGGAGATCATTCGTAAAGAGTTGGTGGGGTGATATTAAGACTTGGGCTCGACACCATAAACTAAAGTTAGGGTCATTCCAGCGAGTTTAAACGAGACTAGGAATCTGATTGCAGCTCGCTGGGAAATGGCGAGGCTTTCGCACTTCAAAGCACTCGGTGGGTAGATCCTGAATCACGCTCGTTCCTCGCTGTTCAGGATGACGGTTGTTGAGATATACGTTACTCATGTACACAACTATTTGGTTTGTATCCAAAGTTGGGTCATTCCAGCGAGTCTAAACGAGACTAGGAATCTACTAACAACTCACTGGAAAATAGCGATAACCTTAGAACTTCACAGCACTCGGTGGGTAGCTCCTGAATCACCTCGTCCCTCGTTGTTCAGGATGACGGATGTTGGGAGATACGTTACTCACATACCCAATTATTTGGTTTGTATCCAAGATTGGGTCATTCCAGCGAGTCTAAACGAGACTAGGAATCTGATTACAACTCACTGGAAAATGGCTATAACCTTAGAACTTCACAGCACTCGGTGGGTAGATCCTGAATCACCTCGTCCCTCGTTGTTCAGTATGACGGTTGTTAAGAGATACGTTACTCACGTACCCAACTATTTGGCTTGTATTCAAAGTTGGGTCATTCCAGCGAGTCTAGACGAGACTAGGAATCTGCTAACAACTCGCTGGGAGATGGCGATAAGCTAGGAACTTCAAAGCTCTCGGTGGGTAGATCCTGAATCACGCTCGTTCCTCGATGTTTAGGATGACCGTTTTAAATAAAAATGCCGCTCGCAGTAACTCGCAGTAAAGTGAGCGGCATAGTTTGTTTTCCGTTTTCAGCCCTCGGCCAAGGCTTAATTCAACTCCACATTCCTCATCTCAGGATGCTTTAGCAACATCACACGAATCCAGTGATGCACTACCCACATCACCATCGCGGTGAGCAGAACCGCGACGAAAATCGAGCTGAAACGGTACAAGATCGAAAAGAACGCGTCTTTTTGTTCTGGCACCAATGAGGTCGTCAGCGGAACCGATAGGGCAGACATGGCAGAAAACGCGATAGCCGCTTTAATTTGCCCTTTGGTGAGCCACAAGCAGAATGGCCCCATCGCAATGGTAAAGGCGAGCCAAAAGAGTAGCCCATGCCCATACCAACTGCCCAATATGAGCTGAACAGCCATCCCTGCGATGCAGCCTAGTGCGGTGCCGATGATGCGAATTTTTGCCATGGCGAGCGAGCCCGCTAAAGTCATTGGGGTTAGGATGATCAAAATGGAAGCTTGTGCGGATAGCGAGTCATATAAGTCTGCTACTTGGAATACGATAAATGCCGCCATCGCCACTACCCAACCCATGGCAACTTGGCTGATGTAGTCAATATCGCTTTTCACTGGGGTCGACATCTCAATGTGCTCGGCGGAGGATTTTGGCTCAGGGAACAACCAATACGCGAATGCGCAAACAAAAATATTGCTGAACGCCATCACCCACATGTTGACGTTGAACTCTTCAATATCCATGAAGTTATAGCTGGCAAAGTTCAACACAATTGATCCCACCAACAACCCCATGTAACCAAACAAATAGGTTTTCTGGTTCATCATTGCAATGCACTTAAACAGCATCATGATTCCAACGGCTACGGTCATTAATGTTGGATGAAACTGCAAGTATTCCAGTAAAAATGTGGCTTGTATGGTTGTCCACACCGCAGAGAAAAACACGATCAATAAAGCCGCTAGGTTAAAGTGGTCCATTCTGCCCAAAATAAACAGCGGCATCATGATGGCAAAAAATCCGTAAGACCAACCGAAGATCATGCTTAGCGCGAGCCCTAAAGAGCAGCCGAACCAAATTCGTAAGGTTTTCATTGTCGCCGCCTAGTAAATGAAGTGGAACCAGCTTGCGAGGTGAATCTGTGCTTGCGCCATCAACTGCCAGAAAATGCTGTTGTCTGGGTACAAAACAATGGTAGCGCGAGAGCCGACAAACAGTGCTGGTGGTAACTCTTCGCTGCTGGTTAGGTTCACTCGTGTACGCTGCGCATCACGTACCCAGCGGTTGTTCACTTCCACTTTGGTTAGTGCGCCATTAGGCGTTTGTTGTGCGGCTGCTACACCGTAATCGCGGCTAGCTAAATCAAAGTCGTACACCGAACCTGGATTGGCATCAAATGTGACCAAGGCGTGGAAAGTCTTGTCTACGTTCGCGACGGACTTTTCACGAAAATCAGCGGCTACCCAGAGTGATCCTGTTGGTACAAATGTCAGCAATGGCATGTTGGTGTTTGCCATCGTGCCAACTTCTAGTTGCAGGTTGGTCACGACACCATCACTGGGAGCGAGTACTGCGGTATTTGCCAAATCAAGTTGCGCCTTTTCGATGCCGTTTTTGGCAATTCGAACGGCGGTGCTTTGACCTTTTTGAGTGCCTAATTGCGCCTCAATGACTTTTAAGTTTTGTCGTTCCGCTTTAAGCGCTGCACGTGATACCTGATTTTGGGCAAAGGCATTATCGAGTGTCGATTGAGAGATGACTTTTTGCTTCGATAACGTCAGTAATCGGTTGTACTCGCGGTGTGCATTATCAAATGTCGCTTGGGCGCGGGCAATATTGGCAAGAGCGGCTTCGCGTTGAGAATACAGTGTTGCTTCTTTTTCATAAGCGGATTGCAGAGACAGCTCCGCCTGTTCAAGCGCTATCTTGTATTTACGATCATCAATCGTAAACAACACATCGCCTTTTTGAACGGACTGGTTATTCTCGATGAGAACGTCGGTCACTTTACCAGATACCTCGGGCGCGACTTGGACAACGTATCCTTGCACTCGTCCTTCGGTCGTTAAGGGGGCGTGGCGGTCAGCAATGATAATGTACAAAAATAGTACGATGAACAGGACAATCAAAGTTCGCATCCAGTGTTTGAATTTTTGGTCAGCCGTCATTACAAGTTCCGTTAAACATATTGGATAGCGGATTATAGAGAAGTTACTCACAATTCAGTAGAATGATAATACGAACATAAATGACCTAAAAATAGGACAATGAACGTTAGTTTTGATGATATTTATCTATTCACTCAGACGGTGGTTCACGGCGGTATAAGTGCAGCGGCAGAGGCGAATCAACTACAACGCTCAAAAGTGAGTCGTCGCCTGCAAGAATTAGAGAAATCGCTCGGGGTACAACTTTTGATCCGCACAACACGCAGCATTGAATTGACGGAGCACGGGAAACGCTTGTTTGAGTTGGTGGGGCAGCCTATTGACCATATTCAGCAAGGTTTAAATGCCATGCACGAATATCAACAAGAGCTGACGGGCAAGGTGCGTTTAGCCATTCCTTCCGCATTGATGAGCTCTGCCGCGTTTAACGCGATCATCACCGAGTACACAACGCGGTATCCGGAGATTTCGGTCGAGATTGAAAACCATCAAGAGAGTGTCGATCTCAAGCGTCAATCGTTTGATTTACAGCTTCTTCCGAGCGTGGTCAAAGTCACCGATGACAGCTATGTGCAGTTCAGTCTTTTGCCTTATCGTAGTCACTTTGTTGCGTCAAAAGCCTATCTAGAATCGCATCCGCCAGTAAAAACGGTGGAAGATCTTAAGCAGCATCGCCTTTTAACTAATCGTTACAATGCCGATTTGCTCGATTCAGATCTGCATGTGGCGTTGCGCTCGGACGACCTCAACTTGCTGCGCTCGATGGCGATAGCAGGAAACGGCATCGCGTTTATTCCTCAAATTCATTCCAAGCCTGCACTGAGAGACGGTTTGTTGGTCGAGGTGCTGCCTCAATTTGCGCATCCTAAGCAGCATCTTACTCTGATTTATCCCTCGGCCTTATTTCTGCCCAATAAAGTCAAAGCCTTGATTGAGCTAATTCGAGAGAAATTTAAATAGTCAGTTCAAACCACCCTTACCTAAGGGAAAATGTGTGAGCGAAGGTCATCTTTCTAGGTTTTATTGCTCTAACATGAAAGGGTTCTGATACATTAATTATTGCTCAACTTGTTGAGTATGGTTTGTGGTCACACAATATAGGAGATGGAAATGTTATCGAAAGGAAACACGGGCCTGATTGTGGTGGATGTTCAGGGCAAACTCGCTACATTAATGCATGAAAGCGACGCACTGATTGAAAATATTACGAAACTGGTAAAGGGTGCCAAAGCACTAGATTTGCCTATTCTGTGGCTAGAACAGAATCCAGAAAGGTTGGGCCCAACCGCGGAGCCGATTCGTGAAGTGCTTGAAAGCACGCATTTATCTATTACCAAGTACACGTTTGATGGTTGCAAAGAGGCGACGTTTAAGGTCGCGGTGGAGAACGCGAAAGTTGATACCTGGTTGGTTTGCGGTATTGAATCCCACATTTGCGTCTATCAAACCGCGGTTTCTCTGCGCCAGTCCGGTTATCGCGTTGAATTAGTCACGGATTGTGTATCTTCCCGAACCGCTGCCAATAAAGCGCTCTCTCTTGCGAAGCTAACCGCTAACGGTGTGGTGCTTACTGGGTTAGAAATGTGCTTGTATGAAATGGTCGAAGATTGCCGAGCACCTGAATTCAAAGAAATTCTGGCGCTCATCAAATAGTGTAATCACTGGAATCAACAACAACTTTATCTGAACACGCTATTCAAATTCTCGTTGATATCTTGGCAACATCGACTCGTTGCCAAGTAACCCGCCTTGGTGAATGTAAATCACCGTTTTATCTGTGTTCTCTTCCAACCAAGGGGTGAGGCATTGCCACATATACGGGTCGTATAACAGGTCAAATTCGAGGTCGGTTTGCTCAAAGAGCGCTTTCCATGTGATGTAATCTTCTTCGTACAAGCGACCAAAATGGTGTTTGTTGCGCACGGTTAAAATGGTTGGGTGGCTGTTTTCACAGAGCTGGTTGAACTGTTCGGTTAAGTAATCTGCATCGCCTACGCAAGGGCAAGTTAGCACTTCTATGCCGTGTGGGCTTAAATGTTTATGAAGATATAAAGCCGTCGTGCCGGTGCCTGATGGCAGGGCGACGGTAAAATGCTCTTTACCTCTCAATCGCGTCCAATCAAGAATTTCTCGTGCTAACTGTTTGATGCCAGCTTCAGCGAGGTGGGAACGTCCACCCTCTGGAATCAGCAATGTCGACTCATCTAATCTTCGTACCTGGTGGATGTATTCACTAGGGTGGAGTTCGCTACCGATGTCTTGCATGGCGGTGATTTTCATACCCAAATCGAGAGCGCCGCGGTAGTTTCCGATGGGGGAGCTTTTTAGCCAAGATGGAATGTGATGAACATAAAACTCAAATGCCCAACCTTTAATCTGGGCGAGAGCCGCTAGCGAGTACATGGCATTAGATTGAGCGGAGCCAAAGCTTATTAACGTGGTGATGTCGGGATTTTGCTCTTCCATTAACGTCATAAACTTACGTGCTTTGTTCCCAGAAAAGTGGGAGTGGAGCATGTCGTCACGTTTAAGGAAAAATTTGCGCCCATTAAAGCTATGTTGGGTGATAGGACTTTCTGAGAGTTTCATGTCGATGCTGACGGAATAAACCGTGTCACCTTTGCCATTTAAAAAGGGCGCGTAGTGTAACGCCATTAAACCAAGATAAAAAGTCTGGGTTTCAGGACTTCCATTTCGGTTATTCCTGATGTTTTGACTCGCACTCACCGGTGCTGTAATACCATTGCAATGGTTTCACTTCTATCCTTTGGTTGCTTTGATTCCATGGTATTCCATCCCATGACTCGCCTTTCTGCCTCTAGCCACGTACACTACTCCGCTTATTTCCATTCAATCAGAAGGCTTGGTTTTGCAGACTCTAGAACAATTAAAAACAGGACAATTAGTAGGAATTAAACAACTGAAGTTGGCGGAAGGGCTAACTGAGTTCCCTATGGAAATTTTAGAGCTTGCAGACTCACTTGAAGTGTTAGATTTATCCGGCAACGCACTGTCAGATTTGCCACAAGAACTGGAACAGCTGACCAAACTAAAAATCATCTTTGCGTCCAATAATCAGTTCACCCATTTACCAGAGGTATTGGGCAAGCTGCCAAACCTTGAGATGGTTGGGTTTAAAACCAACAAGATCAAAGTGGTGAGTGAAGCCTCACTACCAAGTCAGTTACGTTGGCTGATCCTGACCGACAACGAGATTGAAACGCTACCAAACAGTCTGGGTGAAAGGCCGCGCTTAAGAAAGCTTGCACTGGCGGGGAATCGCATCAAACGACTGCCAAGTAGCATGGAAAACTTAGTTAATTTGGAATTGGTTCGTCTCTCTGCGAACCAGCTAGAGCACTTTCCGGATGTGCTGATGAAGCTACCTAAATTGGCATGGTTTGCTTTTGCAGGTAATCCATTCTGCAAACACCCATCTTCGCTAGACAGTGTGCCGAAAGTGACCACAAACAGTTACTCGCTTAACCATGTTCTCGGCCAAGGGGCAAGTGGCGTGATTTCTCATGCTAACTGGATTGATGCTCAATACAACTTCCCGAGTGAAGTTGCGGTAAAAGTGTTCAAGGGCGAGGTCACCAGTGATGGCTACCCTCATGATGAACTTGAAGCGTGTTTGCAAGCTGGACATCACAACAACTTAGTGAAATCCATCGCGCAAGTGGGTGACGGTAAAGAGCTTGCGTTGGTGATGGAGCTGATTCCAAACAGTTACTACAACTTGGGTTTACCGCCAACGTTGGAAACCTGCACCCGAGATACGTTCCCACAAGGGTTTACGCTGACAGTCGAGCAAGTGAACTCTATTGTTGAGCAGATGGTGAACGTATTTAATCACCTACACGACAACAAGGTGTGTCATGGTGATTTGTATGCGCACAATACGTTGGTGAACGAGCAAGGGAAGATGATCTTCGGTGACTTTGGCGCGGCGAGCATTTACGGCTATTTATCGGACGAGCAGCAAGCTGCAATCAGAGCCATTGAATCCAGAGCGTTGAAGTATTTTATCGAAGATGTGTTTTCTGTGTGCGAAGCGTCGGAATCGGCATCGCAAGCATTCGAACGACTAGTTGCGCTTGCGGCATAAGATTTCATTCAATCGAAAAAGAAAGAGGTATCGAACTGCCCGTTTTGATACTGAGCAAATGAGATACCTCTTGATTGAATCTAGTGCTGAGGAAGTGACTCTGAGCAAGCTTCATGATGCTCTGACGAAAGGTCAATCACTGCCTCACATCCACCCTCAGAATGTGTATCAATAGTGAATTGCCAGCCATAGCGTCGGCATAAGTCGTCCACAATCATGAGCCCCAAACCATGACCTTCGGCATCTGGCACGGAAGAGAAGCCTTCGCCTTCATCTCTCACCGACAGTGTGGTATCGGTCATGGTGATATGAATCGTTCCCGCTGACGTGGCTGCAATGCCGTTGCGAATTAAGTTACTCAACGTAATGTTAAGCACTGCAGTGGTCGCTTTGGTTTGCGGATGACCCAATATCTGTACATTAAATTCCAACGACTTTTCATCGGCTTGCGCTTGGCTAAGAGCAATGATGTTGTGAAGCTCTTGCTCTGAGATAGTTCGGACGGGGCTGTCGTCAGTGTTGCGTTCATATCGAACCAAACCTAACAAAGCATCAACCATGGTCGACATCTGCAAAGTGGCATCTTGAATACGGCCAATCTGACGTTCTTGAAACGATGTACTTGGGCTTCTGGCTAGCAAGCTGCTTGAGCCTTTCATCACTGTGAGCGGTGTTCTCAGTTCATGGCTGGCATATCGTGCAAAAGCTTGTTCACGTTTAATCACTTGATTGATTTGATGTCGATATTCATTAAGCTGATTTGCGAGCGTTTGGAACTCATTTGCAGAGCCTTCAGGGACAACAAATTTTTGTGTAGTGTCACCTTGATGGCGGTCCAGTTGTATTTTTAGGGCACTAACAGGTTCAATGAGACGCAGAGAAAGTCTCGATAATAGGCTGCCAAAAATCAAAAGTAACCCGATGACAACCGCCAGCACCATAACGAGAACAAGCATGAACTCGTTAGATGTAATTTCTATCTCATCAATCAGAGAGATCAGAATAATAGGATGTTCCTCTCCATCTTGCATGTAGGTGCTCATGTAAATCATGCGAGTGTCTGGTTCGTCAGCAACTTCAGCGAGAAAATATTTTTTATTTTGAATAAAGGGTTGATAGAGCTCAGGAACGAGATTGATGTTGTTGTATGCCGTTGTTAGTAAGTCGAGTTTGATGATTCCGCTATCAGGATGGTTTCGAAAGTGCTCAATCGCCTCTTTTTTATCGATCATAATGCGTCGTTCACCGACGCGATCTTCCGACCATAATAGCGCTCCGCTAACCAATGCGAAGCATAGCAAGCCAATCACAACCGACACTAGAAGGAAGAAGAGTTCAAGGCGTCCGGTTAAGCTTTGTGTATTGTTAAATAAGCGGCGAATCATGCCCCGGGCTCCAATCGGAAGCCGACTTTTGGAATGGTTTTCAAAACGTGCTCTTTGAATGGTTTGTCGAGCTGCCCACGCAATTGATAAATATGGCTACGCAACACATCGTTATTTGGCTCATCTTCTTGCCACAATCGGAAAGCAATCTCCTCACGTGTGACCACTTCTGGCGCGTTTTTCACCAGCATTTCTAGAATCGTGTACGTGGTTGGATTCAACGCCAACAGCTTATCTTGACGGTAGGCTTGATGCGTTTTTTGATCGATAGACACTTCGCCATACTGGAGTTTGGTTGATGCAACCGTACCGCGGTAGCGTTTAATCAATGCAGTCATGCGTGCTTCAAGAATATCGAGATCAAACGGTTTGGTGAGGTAGTCGTCGGCGCCGTGTTGGAAGCCTTTGAGCATGTCGTCTCGGCTATCAAGTGCTGTCAGCATCAACACCGGAGTGTTATTACCTGCATCGCGTAGCTTGTTACACAGTGTTAGGCCATCCATGCGCGGCAGCATGAGGTCGAGCAAAATGATGTCAAACGCATTATCCATCGCCAGTTTTAAGCCTAGCTCACCGTTGTCGGCATAATCCAGCTGCATGCCAGCACACTCAAAATAATCAAACAACATTCCCGCTATTTCACGATTATCTTCTACCAAAAGTACACGCTTCATTTATTCTTATCCAATCTCGATAAATTCGAATGTTGATCTTAACGAACATTATTCACTATAGGTGTGAAAAAGTTGTCGACGATGATTTTCTCACCTTTGTGTCGGTTTTCAATGTCTAACCTTAAATACAGTGGTACCTGTTTATTTATATCTATCAATACTGATTGAAATATAAATGGTATAGATTGGTTGGTTCTGTTAACTCCATATAAAACATGAAGATACTAAATTATTTATGTGACACTGAGCACATTGTTAGTAATTGCTGATTTTTACTGACTCACTCATAGAAAAAGTTCTTACTTCTCTTAAGTCCCCTTTTTAATTGTGGTTATCGCTTTTAAATACAAACACTTAGATTCTCCTTTTTGAGATAATTCAATTAAATCAATGGCTTCATGTATAAGCGAAAACCTGCATTATTTTATTTTTATTAATAAAACTACATTTTCTGTTCTTGCTCTGTTCATAAATGAAAGCCTTCCATTAACTTTACTTGTTTAAAATCCATGATCCTTCCAATGCTTAATGCCAGATAAAAATCAATTTGTGAGGCTATCATGTTTAACAGTATACGCACTCGAATTGCTGTCAGTGCGGGTGGGGCAATGGCCTTCACTCTATTGATTGCAATGGGTATGACAACCAATGCGTTCACGCAAGTGAATGAACAAATCACTACAAAAGTAAAATCTCAACTGACCGAAGCCACCACGACCGACCTGAGCAATACGGCGATTCAGCAAGGGCTGAATATTTCCAACCAGTTAGAGCCAGTGTTGGCGAACCTAAAGCAAGCGCGTTCAATTATCGAATTAAGCGCAGAGACGGCCGCGACGCCAGACATTATTGTTAAACAGTTTATTGCGTCGCTAGAAGCTCAGAACAAAGCTGTGTTTGCTGGTTACATGGTGTGGGAAAAGCCATCGTGGGTTGAGCCAACGATTCAAGACAAAAGCCTTGGCTTTAATAGCGAAGGCTACTTAGCGCCATTCTTTTCGCCAAATTCGCACAACAGTTTTGATGTCGTGGCGATGGATAGCTTTAGTAATACTGAATTAAACAACAACGGTGAGCGTAAAGACGATTGGCACTTGATGCCTTACGAAACGGGCAAAACGTTCGTCATGGAACCATATATGTATCCGGTTCGCGGCAAACAAGAACTGATCACGACCATCAGCCAACCAATCAAGTTACGTGGCGAGATCATTGGCTCTCTCGGTTTTGATTTGTCATTGAACGAGTTACAAAGCCAAAGTGAAGATTACGCGAGCGACTTGTTTGATGGACAAGGCCGTATTCTGATTTCTTCGTGGAAAGGCATCACACTGGCGAACAGCAGCCAAGCGGATCAAGTGGGCAAGAAAGTCTCTCATGAATTGGCGTCTCAATGGGCTCGTATTCAATCCATTGCGAAACAAAAAGGCGCAGGCCTTGTGACGTTTGGCGGGGATGAGTATGCGATTACTGCAATTGAAACCAGCGATGCGCCTTGGATCGTTATGGTGTCGGTTCCCAGTAGCTTCCTTAAAAAGAACGTGGATGACTACGAGCGATGGAGTGAAGAACAAAGTGCAGAAGCTCTTGAAAAGGGAGTGTGGGCAGGGATTATTGCGGCTCTGATTGGTATTGTTGCGATGACGATGATCGCGACCTCGTTGGGCAAAGTATTAACTAACTTAGTGGAGCGTTTTAAAGACGCAGCACAAGGCGAGGGCGACCTAACTTACCGCATTGAGGTGAAAGGTAAGGACGAAACCGCCCAACTGGCGCACTGGTTTAATACCTTCCTCGCTCGCATTCAGGAAATGCTTTTAACCGTAATGGCGACGGCAGACCAAGTTGATAAAAACGCAAGTGAAGGCCAAGCTCGCGCGGCGGCTTCGAGAGATCAACTGAACGTTCAAGTGAACGAAGTCAACTCGCTAGCAACGGCGATTAATGAGATGAGCGCAACCGCACAAGAAGTGGCAAATTCTGCGGTACAAGCGGCGGCAGCGGCAAGCCAAGTTCAAAGCAATAGTGCGAATGGCATGTCGCGTATGGACAATGCTGCAAGCGCGGTGGATAACCTCGCTTCGCAAGTGAATGATGCACAGCACCAGACGCAGAATTTGGTGGCTTCAAGCACGGCGATTCAGGGTATTCTAAGTGAGATTGGTGGCATTGCCGATCAAACCAACTTGTTGGCTCTGAACGCTGCGATTGAAGCTGCGCGTGCTGGTGAGGCGGGGCGTGGTTTTGCTGTGGTAGCCGATGAAGTCCGCAACCTTGCAACGCGCACACAAGGCTCGACAGAAGAAATTCGTGCAATGTTGGCTCGTTTGGAGCAAGAAACGCAATCAATCGTTGTGTTGATGGAGCAAAGCCAGAAGCAAGCGGTGGATACCAAAGAAGAAACACAAGCAGCGCAATTGGCGTTGGCCGAAATCAACCAAGCTATTGAAGTGATTAATGATATGAACAATCAAATCGCTTCAGCGGCAGAAGAGCAAAGTTCGGTGTCAGAAGAGATCAACCGTAATGTGGTTGTGATTAATGATACGGCGATGGAAGTGATGGATACTATGTCATCTTCGGTAGCGATCAGCAATGAACTGACGGCAAAAGCGAGTGATCTTCACGGTGAGTTGAGCAAATTCAAGTTGTCTTAATCAAGTAAGTGAGAGAGTTTAACCCAACTTAAAACGTTTACTTCTAACAAAACAAAAGGCTCCAGAGTTACCTCTGGAGCCTTTTTTAATGCTTGCTGCAAACTATGAAGCGGGACTTGCTGGCTGTTCACCAGCCGCTTTTAAGCGTTCGATTTCCGATTCGGTTTGCCACTTGCCGTTGTAAAGGTATTCACGCTCAGGAAGCGGGGCATTTGACGCCCTTAAATCAAATACCTCATCGGTTTGATATTCTTTATAACAAACTGGCGTACTAAACAGTCTAGCCTCTGGCTTAGCTTCAAATAGCTTTTTGTGGTCTGTGACTTCTGTACAGTCAAGCTTATATTCCGTGGTTAGCTGATTGACCATAGACTCTAAGTCAGATACGGTTTTGAAAAATACGTAATAGTGGAATCGGTTGTGTAAGCGTGAAATCTTAGTATGTTCCATATTAATATATTCGCATGTGTCATGCTTAAAAAAGAACTTAATCACTTTTCTTTTCTTATTGTAATCAGCAAAGAGCCAGTCTTCTCGCTCACCAACTCTCACTTCTGTTGGTTCATCAGGCTGACGTTTTAACATACCAAATGAAAGCAAAATAAAGGCACCTGCTCCCGCTAATGCCATCGGACCAACTAGTGCTACCATCACTACACACACCACCGCGCCAATCCAGCCAACAGCTTGCGTAGCGGTATTTACCCATTTAGGCATATTGCGACGCTTTTTCATCACAAAGCCTTTATCTGAAAAAATGTAGTCATAGCGATAATCGAGGCCAATCGTAAGGTAAAAGATTCCAGCCATCATCGCTGACAAGATAAGACCGAAAAAGGTTACGACGAGCGTATCACTTGAGTGTGTCAAAAATACTATTACAAATAAGAAGCTCATAAATGGCAAAGCCGTTAACTTGTAATGGTAGCGAAATGGCTCTTCTACATCATACTTATGCCATGTTGTTAAATTGTCCCCTGTGAGAATCTTTTGCTCTTGTGCTTCTTGATAAACCACCAATTCTTCTGGGGTGATATAAAACGGTGAATATGCCAAGGGTTACTCCTGAAAACCTAATGTGCCAACAGCGGGGGTGAGTGTTTTTTGAATTATGTCTTGTTTGATATTGTCTGAAATAATGCCATAAGTTGCACTCTGTTTTATGCCGTTTTGGAACCAATACTCACGCTTAGCGGGGGCATCATCTTCCACATCGTAAGCTACTTGCATTGCAAGGTAATGATCTGCTTCTTCAATTGGCAAGGTTACCTTGTACACCAGTGATTCTTTGCTTGCTTGGGCTTGAGTTTGTAGCGTGACTAAATCTGCGTTTTGATGCCACGAGCCTGACGTCAAATCATCTTCTGTTGCCTTGCTGTTGGTTCTCAACGTAATACCATTCGTTGCGGCACGCCTTGGCAGTTGAATATGCACCTCCAAACCGATTAACTCACGATGTGTGTAACCTGGGTAAGCTTGTACTTTTTCAATAGGTTGATGGTATACCGTAGGCTGCTGAATAATCGACTGTAAGTCAAACAGCGCTTGTTGCACTAATGCTGAATTATGCTTTTCTCTTTCAGGCAAGCTCGCAGATTGGCTCCACTGAGTGCGAGCAGGATGGTATCCCCATGGGAGTTTATCTAACCATTTTTGGAAATTATCTTG
Source organism: Vibrio sp. JCM 18905 (assembly GCF_055393305.1). Classification (NCBI taxonomy): domain Bacteria; kingdom Pseudomonadati; phylum Pseudomonadota; class Gammaproteobacteria; order Vibrionales; family Vibrionaceae; genus Vibrio; species Vibrio sp. JCM 18905. Next base: position 1,310,205 of record NZ_AP043880.1, read on the forward strand.
TTTCAATTTGTTTAACTTATGATTGATGGCTAGGAATACAACCGTAATAATAACTAAGCCTGCCGTTATAGGTCCGCCAAAGGATAAGTTTAATGCAAACTGACCAGTTAACCCACCGTATGCTTGGAACATACCGACAGCCGACATTGCGGTTAATACTAGGGTATTTGCTACATGTAGGTATTTTTCTTGACCATAAACATCATCAGCCTTCTGCCAAGAACGGTAAGCCTCAATACCTGAAGCTAACGCACCTAAAGCCCCTGTGATCGCGAGCCATTTATTGAACACCTTTAGATCATCTAGGATCAAGTTTTCAAAACCACGGGCATTACTATTTACTAACTCTTTTAAGACTTTGTATGAATGGGCTCTTAATTTGGGATTACCCTTCACATTCTCCCATAATTTACCTGTACGAATACCCGTCCAAGCGTTTGCTGTATAAAAAAGCTTTTGCTGAACATCTAAGAAATCATCTTGCGACATTAACCCTGTTTCTTGAATGCTGTTCATTGCATCAGCAAGTGCGAGACAGTTGAAAATCAGAGCTAAGAAGCCTAGACCACCCACATCTTCAAACAGTTTATTAAGGTTGTTTAATCTGTTATCCCATATATCTTTACGCATTTGAATTGTTGCCTCAAGTACGTCATCTGGAAACTCGATGTATTGTGGGTATTCTAATGTTGCCACTGCTAGACTTTTTTGGAGGTGACGTTGTTGTTTTAAGGCTTGTTTATATTGTTGTTTTGATACTGTTTTATCGCCTTTATTAAAAGCAGCTATAATGGCCTTGTTTTGGTTTGAGGCAACCACTCTTTTATCATGGTTAGACTTCCAATCACCAAAACCTTGCGCATAGTTTTTATTGATTTTGACAGCAGTATTGGTAGCTAAACGTTCAGCGAACACTGCTCGCCAATAAAAGCTATTTCGAGTTAAAGGCTTTGAGAAAACGGGCATGATTAGAAGTGAAGCTTGAGAAGTAAAGCTAACTCCTAATTTTAGTGCACTCTTCATTATTGCGCTGTTTGCGGCTTTGAAGATTATATCTAGTTCCTTAAATCCTTTCGCGATGTCTTTTAAAAACTCGGTTTCTGCAGTATTTGGGTTAGAAATAAAGTCCATTACTTTTGCATACATACCGATACGGTTACTTGCTGCCGAAACGTAGTCCATAAATTGTTTGTCTGAGCTTTCAGTGTCTGGAACAATTTTGGCGACGTCTACTTCACCTACCTGATTTGAAACTTGTTCAGGAATTAACTTCTCCACTTGTTTAAAGAGGCTACGACTAAACCCGGAAGTGTAGAGTGCGAGTAAGCTGGTTGGTTTCTCCCATTGGCTTTCTGCCCATTGGCGGTCTTCTTCTTGCACCACCAAAGTAAATGACTCAACGGCTTGTTTATGGAGTTGGTACAAGCTGTACTGCGTATCTTCGCTGTATAGGTCGAAGGTTCTCTCGAGATGATGCGGCGTCAAAGATTCCATTACAGCAATAAAGTCCCTTTTTACCGAGACAACTTGGGCTAGCATGGTTTCTTTTTGTTCTGACAGCTCTTGCATTTCGCTCAGCATTTGCTTCCAGTTGAGCTGCTTGCGCCAGCGCTCAGTCGCTATCCATTGTTCGTATTTACCAAATCGGCTCGCAGAAATTCGATATTTGTCCTGTATTGCTTTGGCAATGTCACTTTGGGTATGTTGGTGTGATTCAATCGCTCCAGCGGAAAATTTGGCAGGATAGCCGGACTGGACTGAGCTTTTGTTCTGCTCTGCCAAATCGAGTTGACTCGAGGAGTCATAATATTCTGCCATGTCGGTATAAAACGACAGCTCTTCACTGTTACGCTTAACGCTAGCTGGCATGTCTATCTCGTCACTTGCCCCGAACATGCACAATTGCATGGCGGTCTGCATCAAACTCCACTGGTTTGAAAACTGGTCAGTAAAAAGGCGGTAAGGGCTTGCGGCACCAACAAAATGTAGTGACATATCTTGAATGTCTGCGGCGTAATCTTTTATCGCGACGAAGTAGCCCGACTCTTCTTCTGGAATCGCAGAGGTTAAATCACTTTCGACAGCAACAGGTTTAAAGGTAGAACCATCTTCGTCAGCTTTGGTAGCGATGCCAGAATCTGCAAAACGCCCATCATCAACGGCAGAAGATTCAATATCAGCCACTTGAGTTAACTTATCGATTGGGGCAATGTTGTGCTGATTCTCGTTTGCAGACAGAACAACAGTCTGCATGCGATCGATATGATTACTTGGATTGTTAAGGACGCGCATGAACATGTTCCATGTCCAACGGTGTTCAGAGTAACAAATCGACAGCACGCTCCCATCTTCGTAAGTAAGAAAAGGTTTTGCCCCTTCTGGTGTCCCACGCTGTTCGGATTCTGGGCTTTCCGACTCTCCCAGCTTGTAGAGCGTGAATTGCGTTCCTTTGATTTCGTATTCGTCTAGGCTTTTATTGATTGCATCATAGACATACAACCAACCATCACGAAGCTGACGCAGGGTGTAGCCAACGGTATTGAGTTTGGCTGGGCCTTGGCCTTTCCATTCTTCAGGCAAACCAAAAGGTTGTGTTTCTTCCGTTTCTAGCTGATCGATGGCGTAGCGAACAGGGATGAAGTGTGCCGGTAAAGCCTCTGTTGGTTCTTTCTCGGTTTTTAAATTGAGAGGCTCTGGTTCAGACGGCGGTGGCGGATCGATTTTTTTTGTTTCTCCCTCCCAAAACATACTGCGCTCTGGGGGTGAGCCAGCAAGATCATCGGATTCCGTGGTTGGAACGATATTCAGAGATTTCAGCGTACCATCGCTTTCAAATGCCTGAATGGCTTCCTCATAGGTATAGCTGTTGTCATACCAGAACATAGAAGTTTTTGGGGGAAGTGGATTACTCATCGTTAGCCCATGTTTAAGAGTTTTACTCTATTACGCAAATATCGCACCAAAATAAAGTAATTAAAAATCAATAATTTAGTTTTGTATTATTTTCCTTCAATCAAATAATTGTTTGTTTTTCCAATAAGTTGGTTGGTGTTTACCATTTTTTGTATTGATTGAATCAAAGTTTGAGTTGTGAGTGATACCTCAATGAGCCGACAAAACAAAAGGGCTCCAGAGTTACCTCTGGAGCCCTTTTTAGTATTCAAGTTCTAATGAACTAACGACGTTTTGGTTTACGTTGACCACCTTGTACTTTACCAGAACCGTTACGGTTGCCAGATGGTTTACCATCTTTTGAACCGCCTTCAGAGCGTTTGTTCAAGTGGCCACCGAAACCTGGTTGATTTTTGGTGTGCTTGGTTGCAAAGCGGTTTGCACCGTGACGGCCAGACTTACGACGTTGCGCTGGAGTTTGAGCATCAATGTCTTCTGCAGGAACGAGACAGCCTTGTTTGTCACCAATCAAATGTTTTTTACCCATACTGACTAGGGCTTCACGGATCATTGGCCAGTTTGCTGGATCGTGATAACGCAACAGCGCTTTATGCAGGCGACGTTGACGTTCACCTTTTGCTACAGGTACATCTTCACGTTTTTTGTACTTCACGCGTTTCAGAGGGTTTGTCTCTGAGTAGTACATCGACGTTGCGTTACACATTGGCGAAGGGTAGAAGTTTTGTACTTGGTCACATTCGAAGTTGTTCTTTTTCAGCCACAGAGCAAGGTTCAGCATGTCTTCGTCTTCTGTGCCTGGGTGCGCAGAGATAAAGTAAGGGATTAAGTACTGCTTTTTACCTGCTTCAGCACTGTACTTCTCGAACATTTCTTTAAAGCGATCGTACGTGCCCATGCCAGGTTTCATCATCAGATCAAGAGGGCCTTTCTCTGTATGTTCCGGTGCAATCTTCAAGTAACCACCTACGTGATGAGTTACGAGCTCTTTCACGTATTCTGGTGATTCAATCGCAAGGTCGTAACGTACGCCAGATGCGACCATCACTTTCTTCACGCCTTCAACTTTACGCGCTTCGCGGTATAGATCGATGGTATGTTTATGGTCTGTATTTAACTTGTTACAGATGCCCGGGAATACACAGGATGGACGACGACAGTTCGCTTCCGCTTTTGGGTCTTTGCAACCTAGGCGGTACATGTTTGCAGTCGGGCCACCAAGATCGGAAATTGTGCCTGTAAAGCCTGGGACTTTGTCGCGAATTTCTTCAATCTCGTTAATGATTGACTCTTTCGAGCGGTTTTGAATGATTCGACCTTCATGCTCGGTAATTGAACAGAAAGAACAGCCACCAAAACAACCACGCATGATGTTCACAGACGTTTTGATCATGTCATACGCTGGAATTTTTGCTTTGCCGTACATAGGATGAGGAACACGCGCGTAAGGCAGGCCAAACACAAAGTCCATCTCTTCGGTCGTCAATGGGATTGGGGCTTGGTTTACCCAAAGTTCACGATCACCATGGCTTTGAAGTAACGCTCGACCAGAGTACGGGTTTGTTTCTAAATGCAATACACGACTTGCGTGGGCATAAAGAATGCGATCGTTTCTTAGTTTTTCAAAAGAAGGTAAGCGAATCGCAGTTGTCGCAGCATCGTGGCGTGATGGGCGAATCGTGATTGGTTGTGCAACTGGCTCATCTTTTTTAGTTTCACACTGAGTTTCTACTTCGTATGGGTTCTTTGGTACGAACGCTTCTTTACGAGGTTTTTCAATGCGAGAAGAATCGATAACCGTGTAGCCTTCTGGCGCGGTTGGCAGGTTCACGGCTGTACCACGAATATTAGTCATGGTGCTGATGTCTTCACCATTTGCGATGCGATGCGCTACTTCTACAAGTGCACGCTCTGCGTTACCGAAAAGTAAGATATCTGCTTTTGCATCAAACAGTACCGAACGGCGAACTTTGTCTGACCAGTAATCGTAGTGCGCAACACGGCGTAGGCTGGCTTCGATACCACCTAAAACAATAGGCACTTCTTTATAGGCTTCACGACAACGCTGAGAGTAAACCAAAGTCGCGCGGTCTGGGCGTTTACCACCTTCGTTATTGGGGGTGTACGCGTCATCGTGACGAAGTTTTTTATCCGCGGTGTAACGGTTGATCATGGAGTCCATGTTACCCGCAGTGATCCCGAAGAACAGATTTGGCTTACCAAGCTGCATGAATGCATCTTTGTTTTGCCATTCTGGTTGAGCAATGATACCGACACGGAAACCTTGTGCTTCTAGCAGACGGCCAATGATAGCCATACCAAAGCTTGGGTGATCCACGTAAGCATCACCGGTTACGATGATAATGTCACAGCTATCCCATCCTAGGGCGTCCATTTCTTTGCGACTGGTCGGCAAGAAAGGTGCCGTACCAAAACACTCTGCCCAGTATTTTTTGTACTCATGAATAGGAGTGATGTTATTGGTCATATTTTGCTCTCTGTTCCAGGGAGCGCGAATTATAGCGATTTGAGGATCAGGTATCTATACCAAACTCATCTATTCAAGCTTAGTTCATCGAGTTTTATTTGGTTTGCAAAAATATCAAGGCTATATCGGCGATTTTATGTCTAATATCACCTTGAAAGCCTCATGGTTATAGGTCGAGTCGTGAAAAATGTCGCAATGTTAATACAACCAATAAGCAATGATGTGCTTATTAAAAACAACGCCTATAATCAAATTAATGCATAGGAAAATGCAAAAAGCCGAACAAGCTCTGAAAAGGTTCTAAGTCGATTGGCTTACGTTGCCAGAATCTATTTTACAAGAGGATCAGCAGGTCCCAAATGGAATAAGGCACGTTGACTACGAACCTTGAGCATGAGGCTAATTAAAAAGGGGGCTAGGGAATGAGTGACTCAACAACAATAGCACATGAAAAAGTGCAACCGACATCCAATCCGACTCCAGTGATTGAATGGTCTTACAAGATTGATACTCGCGAGTTCGAATGCGACCAGCAAGGAATGGCAAATGCTTTTGGGTTAAATACGCCAGTCACCTGCTTAGATGATTTGTTTGAGCATATGCTGATGGGGCAACAGGAAACGCTAAGGCAACGAATTTTAGAAGTGGAGCTCCTAGGTGGGCAAGGTCGTTTTTCTTGTTGCATGATGCTTAATGAAGCTCGCTTAATACATGTCACAATTAGCTTTGAAAAGCTCAATGAGCGTATTGTTCAAGGCTCTATCATCCCTCAATTGACGATCACTGGCTGCGAAGAGTTAGCGAAAATTCTCGAAACGATTTTTGATTTACCGAATGTAGGGGTTTTAGTCGCGGACGAAGACACCCGAATCTTGGGTTGTAACCGTGCCTTTGAATTGCAAATGGGTTATCAAAACCGTGATTTGGTTGGACTTAAAACCTATATCTTTAGCACATCTCACCATAGTCAGGCGTTTTACGACCAACTCTGGCAACATATTGATGATGAAGGATACTGGAGCGGTAATTTATTGAGTAGAACTGCAAATGGTAGTAATCAGGCACATCATCTTTGTATCTATCGGCTAACGTTTCATTCTGGACGGATTCTTTATCTCGGCTTCTCTACTGACATTTCGGCTTCCTTGTTGTGGATGAAAAATCGCTGTGAACAACAACATGATTGGTCAGCTTTTTTGCCTTCTAGAGAAGAGTTCGAACTGCAATTAGCTAATTTGGCGAACGAAAGTGGGAGTAAAGAACTCAATATCGTCATGACTCTCAGACCAAATTTTTCTGAAAAATGCTTACTTGAACAGCAACTAGGCTTCGCCGATTTTATTATGCGAAGCCGCTACACCAGTATAGCGGGTCAACTTTCTAGGGATGTGTTTGTTGTCTGTTTACAAACTCCTCACTGTCAATGGCTAAGTCCTTTACGTTTGATTCAAATTGCAATGAAAGGGTTCTTCACTGAGCTTAGGAATGAAATGGGAACAAAAATGCATACCACTATCGTCGAGGGACAAACGGGTGTGTCAATCCTCGGCTATGATACAAACAGGCCAAAGCAAGCGTTAGCGCATGCAGCCCAAGCGATGTTGTCCTCACTTTCTGGAGAAGGTGGCTATTTTAATTTTTATAATAGTGAGCTTCATTCTGAGTTAGTCAAACGCCAGCATTTAGAGGCATTTTTGGAAGCGCAAATCGACAGTGGGCTGGTGGATGTTCATTTTCAACCCATAATTGATAGCCGAACTGGTAAAGTCGTTAAGTTCGAGGCCTTAGCGCGCTTTTATCATGAAAGTGATGCCTATAGCACTCAAGAGATGATTACTGTTATTGAAGATTTAGAGTTGATTGCGGCTCTGGATGATGAGGTTTGTCAAGCCGCGCTCAAACACTTTCCGCGCTTGCAAGACATATATGGCGAGAAAATAGGGTTAACCATCAATCGCTCACTGAATACTAAATTGGATTCGCTCCAGGTTCTTCAGCGTTCGCATGACCTAATTAAAGCCAGTGGTGTCGATCCTAAACGAGTCACGATTGAGCTGACGGAAACAGCGTATTTTGAGCAAGACGAAGAGCATACGCAAGCGCTAGAGCAAGTGCGCAAAGAGGGCATTAAAATTGCGATTGATGACTTCGGTACAGGGTATTCTTCTTTTTCTTACCTAGAGAAAGGGCAGTTTGATTTACTGAAAATCGACCGAAAATTCGTTAAGAACATTCAGCATGGCAATACCAGTTATAATATTGTCAAAATGGTCACTGATCTTGCTCAGCAAATGAATGTAAAAGTGGTTGCCGAGGGCGTGGAGTCAGAACAGGAGCTTCAAACATTGGCTGAAATAGGTGTGGATTACATGCAAGGCTTTTTGTTCTCTCGTGCTCGGCCTGTCGATTTGATGGAGAAAGCGGAAAGTTACGAACATTTGTTTTCGGATGTTACTGTTAAACCAAAACAAGATGATGTATTGCAATCACTGAGCCATGAAGAGGTCAGGCACCTTGAGCCCGGGGAACCATTATCGTTGGCGGTGGAATATATGAATTTAAGTCCAAGTTCGCCGCTGGTTGTCATTAACGAAAAGCGCTGTGTTGGCTTAGTTACCAAAGAGCAAGTTAACTTACACCTAACGCCTTCCATGGGGACAGAATTAGAGACTGAGCGAGAAAATTGGATTTGGAAACGCCCGGTGAACCAGATAATGAGCACGGAGTTTGTGCTCGTCAATGCGCACTTATCTGTCGCTGCTATTCGAGAGCTAATCAAAACAGGCATTCGCTTCCCGTGGGTTTTATGTGATGAAAAAGAAGAATACAGAGGTGTGTTAACTCAAGAAGATGCGTTGAAGTATCTCGCTTCTTGTTGAATAAAAAGTCTCGCTGTTCTAGTACATTTGGGGATAGACTTTCGGTGGTTTGACGATAGGTGATTTGCTATTATCGCCACCCCAAAATGACTTTTGAGCGTGCATTTAACATGATTCAACAATTGCTGGTTACTTTTCCTCCGATGCTATTTGGCGCGCAAGCGCTACTGACTTTACTTCTCATCAAGGGCGATATTTGTCCGGGGCAGAGAGGCCGTCTTCATAAAATGTTGCCAGCAGTGGCGTTATTGTGGCTTGCGGTTGCTTCTCTTCGCATTGAAGCATTTATGATCGTGTTCGCTATTTTCTATTTCTACTCTCAGGTTCAAACCAAGAAAACGCGTGAAAAAGGCCCTCTTTGGGCGATGCATTTAGCGAATGGTTTGGCTTTTGCGTATGTAAGTATTCAAGCATTTGAACAGCCAAGCTGGCCTGCGTCTATTGCGATGGCAATAATGATATTTTTCCTTGGGGCGTCATTTTCTCAATTGCTTCTGACTATCGCTCGTAGCAGATTGCAGGCATTTCACCGCATTTTGCCAGTTACGGGCATTGTGTCTGGAATGCTGCTGGTAATCGCAACTCTATTTGCTTCTTACCAGTTAAATGAAGCGACATTGAGCGCCGCAACACAACCAATTTTATTATCTTTAGCCATGCTAGTTTCTTCAATCATTGTTTGGTGCTGGCATATCTTCACACATAAAAAACCAGAAAAGGTTCAACTGAGCGTCGCCCTGTTGCTCGCGCTCGCGTCAATGACGAGCCTACAAGGTTTATTCTCTCTGGCGGCTTAATCTCGAGTCGAGAAACAGATCAATACTGCTTGTACTCAAGTCCTTTCTAGGTTGCTTGAGTATAAGGCACTCACGTTTTGGATCGCGCTCACTTTAAATTCACGTGATTACGTCTACGCTTGTTTATATACCTTGTCGAAGAGGAGAGTCGCGATGGATTTAAGCAATGTAGGTAATTTGGACAGCATTATTTTGCTAGGTATCGTCAATGAAAAGCTACGTTTAGAGTGCGACAGTTTTGACGAGTTAGTATCGGTGTATGAAATGGATGTAGAGTCCGTTGTAGGCAAGCTTGATATGCTTGGTTATCAGTACGATCCATTGACCAACCAATTTAAAGCATATCAACGCTAAACCTTTCTTAATCCATATCCCTAAGCCATCTTGATTCCGTCAAGGTGGCTTTTACATTGTAGCCTTGCGGTTGCGAAAAAGGCTTGTAAGTAACGTTTATCTTTCTCTGAGTGACGCGTTGCAGCAAATAAGCGACGCCATAAGCCTTGGCCAAAAGGTTTACTGGTAATAAGGCCTTGGCGAGAAAATTCAGAAATCGCCCAATTTGGCAGTGCTGCAACCCCTAATCCTGCGGAAACCATTTGCACTAACATCAGAGTATTGTCGGCTTGCTTCCATTTGGCGGGCTCTACCCCCGCTGGCTGCAAGAAGTGTTTTACGACGTCTAGCCTTTGTTTTTGAACCGGATAAGAGAGCATGGTTTGATCTGCGAGATCTTGCGGATCAATAACTTCTTTTTCCGCCAATGGGTGGTTGGTCGCGGTAATTAAGCGCATTTCAAAGTCGAATAAAGGTTCATAATGCACTTCAGAACGAGGTTGAATATCTGACGTGATAACGAGATCCAACTCGCCAGCTAACAGTGCAGGAAGTGGTTCAAAGCCAAAACCTGATGAAAAGTCCAGTGTTACGCTAGGCCAAGCAAGTTGATATTCCCTGAGAGCAGGCATGAGCCATTGGAAACATGAGTGACATTCAATCGCCATATGCAACCGACCATTGACGTCTTCTTTCAAGCTTGCCAAATCATTTTCTGCTCTTGCGAGTTTGGGAAGAATATCTTCTGCAAGACGCAATAGGATTTCTCCCTCTGAAGTGAACTTCACCGGACGAGTTTTTCTAAGGAATAATTGTCCCCCAATCCGTGCCTCTAAATCTTTGATCTGGTGAGACAAGGCCGATTGAGTGAGATGCAACGCGGTCGCGGTCGCGGTTAGAGAGCCGGTGTCTCGAAGCGAAGTGAGTGTCCGCAAATGTTTTAGCTCTATCATGAATTCCTTTCATCCTTTGTTGCTCGCTATGAACAGAATAGCAATCGTATAAATAACTTAACGACAAAAAATGGATATGTAAACGTCTAGACGTCTATTTGTTGTGTTTATTTGCGAATCATGTCGCCTCATGATGAATTTTTTTAATAAACAAGTTGAATAAATGGACGTTGTTCAAACCGCAGATGAGAGCGATAGTTTAGCCATCCAGACATCTTTTATGACGAAAGATACTCTGACCCAAACAAATTGAACAAGATTGAAAAAGGAATAGGGACATGGCTACAACAACGCACGTACTAGGTTATCCACGCATCGGTGAAAAACGAGAATTAAAATTCGCTCAGGAAAAATACTGGCGCGGAGAAATTGATCAAGCAGAGCTTAAAAAGGTTGGAGCAGATCTGCGCGCTCAAAACTGGCAAACGCAAACAGATGCTGGCTTGAGTTTTACCACCGCTGGCGATTTTGCTTGGTACGATCATGTACTGACGACCACGTTGTTACTGGGTCACGTGCCAAAACGTCACGCAGACGGTTTCCCTGATTTGGATACGCTATTCAAAGTGGGTCGCGGTCAATCTCAAGCGGGTTGCGGCTGTGCGGGCGCTGCAGCATCGGATATGACTAAATGGTTCAACACAAACTACCACTACATCGTACCTGAATTTAGCAAGGGCGATACATTTGAAGTGAGCTGGCCTCAACTGTTTGAAGAAGTCAACGAAGCAACCCAAGCTGGGCATAAAGTGAAGCCAGTTTTGCTTGGCCCAGTCAGTTATCTTTACTTAGGTAAAGAGGTAGAAGAAGGATTCGATCGCCTGACGCTACTGCCACGATTGCTTACGGCTTACCAAGCTATTTTGGCAAAGCTCGCGAGTCAAGGTGTTGAGTGGGTTCAGATTGATGAGCCAATTTTGTCACTAGAGCTTGAAAGTCAGTGGGCTGATGCGTTCAAGCTAGCGTACCAAGTGATTCGAAGCGATGTAAAAGTGCTGCTAACGACGTACTTTGACTCTATAAGCGATACGCTAGACAAAATTGTAAAGCTACCAGTGGATGGTTTACATATCGATTTATCTGCCGCGCCTCAGCAGCTTGACGACGTGGTTGCCAAACTACCGGAGGGTTGGGTGCTGTCTGCTGGCGTGGTCAACGGTCGTAACGTGTGGCGCTCGGATTTGAGTGCGCAACTTGAACGTCTACAGCCAGTAAAAGAAAAACTGGGCGACAACCTTTGGGTTGCGAGCTCATGCTCTTTGCTACATAGCCCGGTTGATCTGGAACTGGAAACAGAACTCAGTGAGGAAGTGAAAAGCTGGTTTGCGTTCGCAAAACAAAAAGTAACAGAAGTCGCCTTGCTTGGCCGAGCACTCGATGGTGATCAAGATGCGATTCTCGCTTGTGATACCTACAGCCAGCCAATCAAAGCACGTAAAACGGCAACGCATGTGAATAAGCCACAAGTTCAAGCACGTTTAAACAGTATTACTGCGTCACTTGCCGAGCGTAGCGCACCTTACGCGGAGCGTGCTGCGCATCAAGCTGAAGTATTGGGCTTGCCTCTGTTGCCAACCACGACAATCGGTTCTTTCCCTCAAACGGGTGAAATTCGTGTTCAGCGCAGCGCTTATCGCACTGGCCAGTTATCTGAGTCCGACTATATCCAAGCACTAAAAGGACATATTGCGGATGCCGTAAAACGCCAAGAAGCCCTTGACCTAGATGTGCTTGTGCATGGTGAAGCTGAGCGTAACGACATGGTAGAATACTTCGCGGAGAACTTGGCGGGCTTCCAAACGACGAAATTTGGTTGGGTACAGAGTTATGGCTCTCGCTGTGTGAAACCAGCCATTGTGGTTGCCGACATTGAGCGTGAAAAGCCGATTACGGTGGAATGGTCGACGTACGCACAATCGCTAACCAGCAAGCAGATGAAAGGTATGCTGACGGGCCCGGTAACGATTTTATGTTGGACATTCCCGCGTGAAGACATCACACGTCAAGAAATCGCCCAGCAACTGGCACTGGCACTGCGTGATGAGGTTTCTGATCTGCAAGATGCAGGCATCAATATCATTCAAATCGATGAGCCTGCGATTCGTGAAGGTCTGCCGTTGAAAAAGCGCGATCACAAAGCGTATTTAGAATGGGCGGTGGATGCATTTAAGATCTCGGCAGCGAGTGCAAAACCAGAGACTCAGATTCACACTCACATGTGTTACAGCGAGTTCAATGAAATCATTGATTCAGTCGCGGCGCTCGATGCGGATGTGATTACCATTGAAACATCACGCTCAAATATGGAACTGCTTAAAGCGTTTGAAGAGTTCAATTACCCGAACGAAATCGGTCCAGGTGTTTATGACATTCACTCACCAAACATTCCGACGGAAGAGTGGATTGAAGGCCTAATCAAGAAAGCGGCAGAAAAGATTCCGGTACAACGTTTGTGGGTTAACCCAGACTGTGGTCTGAAAACACGTAACTGGGCAGAGACGGAAGCGGCATTGGCGAACCTCGTGTCAGCGGCGAAGAAACTTCGTGCTGAGCTGGCGTAAGGCAACTTTTTTAGCGAATAAAAAACGGAGACCGTTGTCTCCGTTTTTTCTATTCTTAGCCGTTCATTTTCGTCATTATACTATCCCGCAATAGCGGATGAATTGCTCGTATCGAAAACAACGCACTCACTGTGACTATTTCATTTGAGTACAAGTTTGCGCGGAAACCAACTCATCTGCCATCAACTGACCGCGAGAGTTACGCACTTTAATACGGTACATTAAGCCCATATCAATTTGCTTACGAACTTCCGGGTTATTGCAATAGGTGTAGATACTGGTATTCAGTACTTGATTTAACGGCTTTGCACCGAGTGCGTCATCGTTATAAATCATCATCATTTCAACAACATTTTTGTTGGATGAGACACGCATTATCTGCAGTGGACCGTATTCCAAAGGGAGACCTGCGGACAAGACTCCCGCTCGGTTTGATGCCAATAGCTCAAGCTGGCGTTGATTATCATCGGTAGATGAACAGCCCGCTAACGCACCAAATGCCAAGAAAAGACACAGTAATTTTTTCATAAATTAAAACACTTTTTTGAACGGTTTCACGATGACATTATCGTAAACACCAGCCGCTACGTAAGGATCGGCTTCTGCCCACGCTTTAGCGTCTTCTAGAGAGGCGAACTCAGCGATGACAGTCGAGCCCGTAAATCCAGCTTCTCCTGGGTTGTCAGAGTCTATCGCAGGCATAGGGCCAGCAGTAAGAAGGCGACCTTCGTCTTGAAGCTTTTGTAAGCGCTCCAAGTGTTGCGGGCGAACGCTCATGCGTTTTTCCAGCGAGTTCTCGACGTCCTGAGAAAAGATGACATACCACATAGCATAGTTCCTTAATTGGTAGGGTAAAGTGTTAATTTAACGCCTTTTTTGTGTCTCTCACAAGTGAACAACAGAAAATGTGAGATCCTTTCTAACAGTTAGCGCTGTAGGTTGACTAATTCTGAACCGGGCGTGGTTTGCCTTCACTGTCAATGGCTACGTAGTTGAAAGTCGCATCACAAACCATGAAGCGCTCGCCGACACCGTGTGCTTTTACCGGCTTGACCCATACTTCCAGATCGACACTCATTGAGGTGCGACCAATCTTAGTGCATTCGCCATAGCAGCAAACGACATCGCCAACACCTACAGGCTTCTTGAAGGTAATGCTGGAGACTGAAACGGTAACAACGCGACCAGAAGAGATCTCTTTGGCCAGAATCGCACCTGCTAGGTCGAGCTGAGACATAATCCAACCACCAAAAATATCGCCATTGGCATTAGTATCGGCAGGCATTGCAAGGGTACGAAGCAGTAGTTGACCTTTCGGAGAGCTAATTTCTTGACTCATTGTGACATCCTAAATCTTAAAGGCGCTCAAACTAAGCGCCAACATAGTAAATACCTAGAACCAAAGGTCCTTAAAAAACCACAGACACCGGACCAGAGAAAGTTGGTTTACAGCAGCAAGAATGGTCTGATTCCGGTATGCCGTTTGATCGGTTTAGTGATATATGGAGCAAAACAGCGACCCGAAGGTCGCTGCAAAGTGCGCGGATTATAGCAAAACTGAGTTTTTAATCATCAGTCGACACATCGGATGAGTTATTTTTTTGTTCTTTTGGCATGTGTTTGTAAATGTAGAAGCCAGTCGCAATCATGTAGGCAAATGTCGCAATCAACATTCCGAATACTTTGAAGTTGACCCAAACATCCAGTGGTAGCTCGTAAGCGATATAAATGTTCAGACCAGCAAAGAATGAGAAGAAGCCGACCCAAGCCCAGTTGATCTTCGCCCAAATAGCATCAGGCAGCGAAATTTCTTTGCCCAACATGCCTTTAATGGCCGATTTCCCCATTGCGTGACTCGCTGCTAAACCGATAGCTAGAATCACATAAATGATGGTGACTTTCCATTTTATGAAATTGTCGTCGTGGAAGAAAAGGGTCATGCTGCCAAATATCGTCACGATAACGAACGTAATTAGCTGCATTTTCTCGACTTTTTTATACAGAGCATAGGTGACGACAAGCTGAATTGCCGTTGCGACGATCAGCGCTCCTGTTGCTGCGTAGATGTCGTACATCTTGTACAAAGCGAAGAAGACGATGAGTGGGATAAAATCTAGGATTTGCTTCATGGTGGCAAAATCTACCTAATTAGTGAATTGAAGACAGTCTAACGGAATCTGACAAGATGTGAATACCGTAAAGGTTAGAGGTAAGAGAAGTAATCCCCTGACTGAATGATACAACAAGCAACATTTCGCAAAGATGAAGTAGTAAATCGAAGGCATAAAAATTGCCGCGATAGAGCGGCAATTGAGTTGATAGAATTTAAGATTTAAGCAACACGTTGATATTGAGAAATAAGCGTTTTGACATCTTCTAAATAGCCTTCACGTAACAGATTATCAACGGTTGCTTCAAGCTCTTCGAGAGACATCGTAAAGCAAGTGGATTTGCCGGTCATTAGGCTCAGATACTGATGGTATTCTTCTTCCGTATAGTGGCCTAAGCGATCGAGTAGTAGTGCTTTGATTCCATGATGAATCAAGCCGTAGTATGTGTGTCGATGAAGTAACATGGCGATCTCCTTATCAAGCTCATCCGCTAACCATTTGCAGCTTGCTTGACCCTCTGGATAATTCGATTTACTTCAGTAATGCACATCTAGTGCCAGTTTTATCTTCGCAAATTAGAAAGTGTTGGAAGTAGCAAAACTCTCATGTTGCAACCAGCGCTTGATGACGGTTTGGAGCGCATTTAACGTGGTTGGCTTTTCAAGTCTGTCATCCATGAGTTTCGCAATTAGCTCCAGCTCTTTAGCTCCAGACTCTCCAGATAGTGCGATGATAGGAACGGAAGACGCAATTTGCTTAATTCGTTGGCTTGCGTCAAATCCATTCATCACTGGCATCTGTACATCCATAAGCACCAAATCAATCTTGTGCGACTGAAATAGCTCCACCGCGGAAGCGCCATTATTTGCTTGTAAGCTGTTGACTCCCAGCCTTTTTAAGTACATTTGAACCAAAGTACGCTGCACCTCTTTGTCATCAACAATGAGCACTGTTGGTGCATCGTTACTTACTTGTACGTGTTGGTCTGTGCGAGGTTCAGAATGTGGTGCATTTACTTTCCAGCCATTGAAGTCCGGTGTTCTCAAAGTCTCTGGTTTGGGTGCGTTTGGGACGACCGGGAAATACAAGTAGAACTCAGTAAATTCGCCCAATTCAGACTGGCACTCAATTCGTCCACCAAAAGAGCGCATAACGCGTTGACAGTAGCCCAAGCCAAGGCCGCTGCCGCCACTTTTTTGATACGAGAAGAAGTCGTCAAATATCTTGTGTAAGATACTGCTATCTATGCCAGGGCCACTATCTCTGAAGACCAGAATGTTTTCGTAGGCCCCCGTTTGGCTACGAATCTCAATTTGACTATCGGGATAAGAATCAAAATAGTAGATAGCATTGCGAATCAAATTGAAAATGACAAAGTTAAACAGAGTTTCGTTTAATTTCGCGACAAAATCGTGCTCTTGAGGCAGATTGATCCTTTCAATTATTTGATCGTTTTCAAAGCCATAACGGCTGACCGCTTGATCGACAGCTTTATGTATAGAAGTAATAGTTAAGGGTTCGTGCTCAGGTGAGCTGTCGCTGACTTCTCGTAAAATAATGTCGATAAGTTGGCGACCACGCTGAATCGCTGCTTCTCCTTTATCAATCTCACTCTTTAACGTCTCAAGTGAAGCGTTTGATTCGATATGCTGTTTTAAAGCTTCAAATCGTAATTGCACTTGAGCGAGAGGGTTACGCATTTCATGTGCAATAGAGTTAGCGAGCGCACGGCTTCGGCGTACTTTTCTATCGGCCTCGATGGTGCTCTGGATGCGAACTAATAAGGTTTGCAATGCTGAAATTTCTTCATTAGAAAACAACTTATTATCCATTTTATGTGAAGAAATCAGTAAGTGCGTAACGGACTTTCCACGACCAAAAAGAGGCATTACGAGCGCCGTATTGCTGGATCGCATACGTTCGTAGAGCTTGCGCATTGAGCCTTTAGACGAGGAGGCATAATCAATTTCTTCAGACAGTTCATCAAGCACGAGAACAGACTTGCTTGACGGCAGATAATCTTCATAAAACGTTTCGGTGTAACTGCTGGTAACGAGCTGCAATTTATTATTTGGTATATTCAGTAACACTGCTAACTGGCGCATTGCATCATCTATTGAGCGTTTAAATTCCTCTTCTAATCCAAGAATTTGTTGAACGGGTGTATGTCGTTTCCCATAAATAAAATAGGACGCGAAACGACTGACGCGTTTGTAAAGCAAGTGCCAAGTGATACCGATGAGTGCGCATAAAGGCACCGCTACAAGCCATTGGTTATCTTCCGAGATAGGAATAAATATTGCGCCCAGCGGGAGGACGAAAATGGCACAGACAAACAGCGCGCTAACGGTTAAGTATGTGAGGTATTTAGCGCTATAAAAGCGAGAGGTAAGCAGGGCATAGCCTACAAACAACATTTCACTAATTGAAAGTGCTGGTGGTAACCAGGTTAAGGAAAAGTCACCAAGGAAGTAAGTCATTCCAAGGTGTATCACTGCAGTTGATAACATGAAGACCAAAATGCCGGCGATCATATAGTTACTTTTTGCCAGCGTGAGTTTGCTGCTGTTCGCTCGCATGGTAATCAAGTTCAGCAGGGTTAATACCACAAATGTCAGCAAACTAATAAAGAAATATGAGGTGTGGGGACCAAACTCGATCACGAACTGGCTTGGACCGCTAATGGTGACATTTTCGACAGTAAGGTTTGGCACTAAGTTGATGTAAAGTGAGTACGTTGCTAGTGCCACAAAGATGATTTTTTGCCAGGCTTTGACCGCAGTTTTTTTGATATCAGCTGCTAGCTGGCAAGAAAAATAGAACGCGAATGCAAAGGCAAAGAATGACGCCAAGTTCGCCAACTTAGCCATAAAAATACCGCCAGCGGAGCCCAACTCCGGCAATAAGTCGGTATGGAAGTATGCGTTGCTGCTGATCCAAACGATGATGCAACTAGAATAAGCAATGTACGGCGCATGATGCGAGCCTAAAATCGTTTCACTCTTCTGTTTTAGGCGATAGCAGTAATATAACAACCAAGCGAACACCACCAGTACAGTGGCGTATAGCGTCATTGCTTTTGGATAAAAAAGGCCGTGAAGATGAATATCAAGCATGTTCATTCACCTTTTCATCAATTCTTTTTGTTCGTACGCGGTGTTTGTAGTCGCGAAACTGTATGTCTTGAAATGCTTCAACCATCATACCTAAATTCCAGAAACCGCGGTATGTCTTGGTACCGTCACCGTTAATGTCGCGGTATCCTGAGTGAAAGTAGGCCTCTAAATCAATAGATTGATAGAAATTTAACATAAATATTTGTTCAATAATGGTAAAGCTGAGCTTATAGCCTGCTTTATATAGCTCACTCATCAATGCTTTTTGTGCCAAATACAAAAAGTACAGTTTTTGTTGGATGTTGCCACCCACTGTCAGACGCAGCACTTCGCAAACCGCTTCAGTGTTTTTCAAGTGAGATTGGAACTGCGCATCAAATTCAATCAGAGTCCGTTGGCGAGTTAGATCGTTACCTCCAAAAAGGCCTAATTGATTAAGAGTAATGTAGCCATAATCAGGAAGGCAAAACTGCCATTGCTCACTACTAAATGGTGATGAATAGCTGAGCCAGGTATTTCTTTGGTGCCAGTTTTGCACCAAAGCGGAGGAGACCATGATTGGTGTAGATGACTGCTTGAACAATAGCACAAAGTGTTGACCTTTCTGCGAGAGTGATAATAGAGGCAATATCTCAAACCATTGTTCAGTTTGGACGAAGAGCTCAAGATTGCTCAGTGTGATTGCTTCGGAAATCGGCATTAATGCAGCGTGATTTGGCAGTGTTACCTTTAGGTCGCATTCGGCAATATCTTCGATCAATATGCTTGAATAGTCGCGGTCGTCAAACGAGAGCTGAGTTGGTCTTGTCGCTTCATTTAAAGGGTGCTTTTGCTTGATCGCAGCAATCTCACATTCACACCAGAAAACCATCCAATGCGGGTAACAATCTGCGGCAATTTGTTCAATTAAGAGCGCCTCTTCGGAGAAAGGCGTTGGATACTGCTGTACTAAATCTCGATAATCTATTAATTCAAACAGTACGGACAGACTCTTAGATGCGTATTTAGGAAAGAGGGATTTAAGAAGCTTTATTCTATACAAAGCAACTTGTTGAAAAAGAGAAGATCTTTCTTGCGGTGTAAGAGTAAGAAGAACCGTGTCAACCAGCGTCTGTTGTTTTGACTCGATCGGCAAATCTGTACTGGCGAGGGGCTCCAAAGACAGCTTAAGACTCATGATATAACCTAGTTCTGACGTTTTTTATATTTTGTAATGGTTTATATCATTTTGATAAATTTATGCTATTGGTTTCTATTTATATAGTTACGTAATGCAAGAAAAGACAAAAAAACCGCTCATAGTGAGCGGTTTTTAGTTCATTCGAGAAAGGACTAAGCTTCTTGCTTTTTAAGCTCAGCTTCTGCCGCTTCCTCTTCAATTAGCGCATCAACGATAACTGCACATGCTGCATCACCTGTGATGTTTAGTGCTGTACGAATCATATCGAAAATACGGTCAAGAGCGAATAGCAGTGGTAAACCTTCGATTGGAATGCCAGCGGCAAGAAGCACGGCAACCACTAGGAAAGAAGGACCAGGAACACCCGCTTGACCAACCGCACCCAATGTAGACGTTACGATAATTGCAATGTAAGCGCCCATACCTAGATCGATATTGAACAGTTGAGCAAAGAAGATAGCAACCAAGCCATAGTAAATCGCATTACCTGACATGTTGATCGTTGCGCCTAGAGGCAGAACAAATGACGCGGTTGAATTTTTTACGCCCAGTTCTTTTTCACAGGTGTCCATTGTGACAGGCAGTGTTGCCATAGAAGAGGCCGTTGAAAGCGCAACAGCTTGTGGTTTTTTCATTGAAGACAGGAACTTCTTCGCTGATGTCTTGGTGAAAATATGCACCATTGCTGGGTAAACAACGAAACCGAAGATTAGGATTGCGGCAACGTAAACAACGAACAGTTTGAATACCACCATTAGTGCGCCAAAACCGAATGTACCGACTGCTTCTGCCATCAGACCGAACACGCCGATAGGGGCAATGATCATCACTTTGTTGATCATCCAAACCATTGCGTCAACGATGCAGTTAACACCATTAATGATTGGCTCACGACGCTCTTTTGCTTGCTTAGAAATTGCAATACCAAAGAACATACAGAAAACGAGGATCTGTAGGATGTTTGCTTCATTTAGTGATTGGAAAACGTTAGTTGGGATCATACCAGTGATGGTTGCCCAGAAAGTAGGTAGTTCACCTTTTGAAGCGTATTCTGCTGAGAACATGCCTTCAACGCCAGAGACGTCGATCCCC
The DNA here is from genome assembly GCF_055393305.1 of Vibrio sp. JCM 18905. Lineage (NCBI taxonomy): Bacteria > Pseudomonadati > Pseudomonadota > Gammaproteobacteria > Vibrionales > Vibrionaceae > Vibrio > Vibrio sp. JCM 18905. The sequence goes on from NZ_AP043880.1 coordinate 1,330,625, forward strand.
ATGCCTGGTTGGAATACTTCACCCATAAATAGTGCAAGCGCAACGGCTAGGGCGGATGTTAAACCGAAATAACCTAGAGTGACGATGCCAACTTTGCCTGCTGACTGGCTGTTCCCAAGACCAGCTGCGCCAGAAATCAAGGCTACAGCGACCAAAGGAATAACCAACATTTTGATTAAGTTGATAAAGATAGCACCTAAAGGAGCGAACACTGTCGCATCATGACCCATCATGGCACCAACGGCTGTGCCCACGATCATGGCGATTACGACTTGTACGCCAATGTTGTTTAGCAAACTCTTTTCTTTTAACACTTCCATAACCTCTGTGCTAATAAAATGTAAAATCCTAAAATTACCCACTAACCATAAATGGTTTTATGGATAATTATCTCGCCTTGCTTTTTACACTTATCGTTTACAATTGGCAATATGCAGCAAGGTATTATTGATGGATTAATCGATATTTTATTGACGAACGATAAAGTTTTGTTCAATAGCAAACGTTTGCTATTGATTTTTGTTATGCCTTTTAGCTGTGTAATTGTTTTTGTTTATTTCTTTTTCTTGTTTGTTTTTTGTTAACTGAGATGAGTTTTGTGTTTGCGAGCGTAGTCTGCGTCTTGCGTGACTTGGATTGATATTTATAACAATTAATTTCTTTCAAGCTCACACTTTTACCAATTAGCTTTGTGAAATGTTAATTGTTTTACATTCTTAGTTTTGATTGCATTGTAAACATAATGTTAATCAGAAATGGGCGAGACAAATATTAAGTGCCAACATTTTAGTGTAGGGGAGTGCTCTCTCTGCTAATGCTCCCGAGCCGATAAAACGAAAATCAACAAGTAAGAGGTGAAGCGATTATGATGAATCTTGCTGCTGCATTACAAAGAAATGCTGCGAGTAAACCAGATAAGACGGCGTTGATATGTGGTGATGTCGAGATAACTTATGCGCAGTTTGATGCGATTACCGGAAAGATCGCGGCATCTTTAATCAACAAAGGGGTCGTTCCGGGCGATCGTATTGCGCTCTCATGCCCAAACATTCCTTTTTTCGCGTTTGTTTATTATGCGATACAAAAAGCTGGCGCGGTTGCTGTCCCATTAAATGTGCTTTTGAAAGCGCGAGAAATTAAGTATCACTTAGAAGATTCAAAAGCGAAGTTTTACTTCTGTTTTGAAGGGACAGCTGAACTGCCAATGGCAAAAGAGGGGGTTAAAGCGTTTGAGCAGGCTGATATATGTGAAAATATGGTCGTGATGACTCAATCTCAAAGTGAAAACGAATGGAATGGTGTGCCAACTCTCAATGCTTTTATGGTGAATGCAGAACCATTGTCAGATTATGTACCGCGTAATGCAGATGATACTTGTGTTATTTTGTATACATCAGGGACGACAGGCTTACCAAAAGGAGCTGAACTGACGCAGCAGAACATCATAATGAATGCTCTGGTGGCACAAAACATTATGGGCAGCCAGGCCGATGATATTCACTTAGTAACTTTGCCTTTATTTCATACCTTTGGTCAAACCGTCCACTTAAATGCCAGTGTTTTGGGTGGGGCAACCTTGGTATTAGTGCCTAGGTTTGAGCCTAAACATGTTCTTGAGCTGATGGAAAAACACAAAGTGACGTTGTTTGCTGGGGTGCCAACGATGTATATCGGTTTGCTTCATGTCCAACATCAATTTGATACATCCTCACTACGTGTTGCTATCAGCGGTGGAGCCCCGTTGCCAACCGAAATCTTTAGAGCCTTTGAGGAACAATTTAATGTCCCAATTCTTGAAGGATACGGGTTATCAGAAACAAGTCCTATTGCATGTTTTAATCATTTAGATCAGGAACGTATACCAGGATCGGTAGGTCAACCGATTCAAGGCGTTGAAGTAAAAGTTGTCGACATTGAAGGCAATGCGCTACCTATCGGTGAAGAAGGTGAGATTGTTGTGCGTGGGCATAATGTTATGAAGGGATACCTTGACCGCCCGGAAGTCACTGAATCCGCGCTACAAAATGGCTGGTTCCATACTGGTGATGTTGGCCGTTTTGACTGCTCAGGTAATCTATTTATCGTCGATAGAATGAAAGATCTGATCATTCGAGGTGGATTTAACGTTTACCCTAGAGAAATTGAAGAAGTGTTTATGACTCACCCTGCAATCTCAATGGTAGCGGTGATAGGGATTCCAAATGAAGAGTATGGCGAAGAGATAAAGGCTTACGTTGTGCTTAAACCGGGAGAGTACATTGACGCGGAAACATTACAAAATTGGGGCAAAGAGCAGTTAGCCTCTTTTAAATATCCTCGTTATGTTGAAATTCGTGAGCATCTCCCGATGAGTGCGACAGGAAAAATTTTAAAGCGTGAATTGAAATCTGAATTGAATGTGGCTTAGTCAATTCAATGAACTTCTCGTCACAGCGCCACTTGCCTAGAGCGAGTGGTGTTGTGCGCCTGGTTACTAAGGAACAGAAGATGGCAATCTCTCGCTAGCGTGTACATATGAACTATCTGTTTACTCTATTGTTCGAGTTGTTTTATGTGCGCTTCTAAGCGTTTTGGATTGGTAATGGTCACTGAACCATATTTCAGTTCTAGCATCCCAATACTCTCCAAATTTTTTAGTACTTTATGAACACTTTGACGAGTTAGCCCCATCATGTTGGCGATATGCTCTCTAGTCACTCTCACGACACACGGCTGAGTATTGATAGCTTGGTTGTGTTGGTATTCAGCAAGCAACAGCAATCTTCTTGCAATCCGCTCTTCGATTCCTCTAATCGCATCATCTTCGATAACAGAAATGGCAGACCATAAGCGGCGGCTAAGTAAGTCGAGAATCGTAGGGTAACTTTGAGGATATTTGGCGAGTAATTGGCGAAATTTATCACCAGGTAGTTCCAGTAAGGTCACGCCCGAATGCGCGGTTGCGCCAAAAATACGGGGCATGCCGGGAGAAAAAACATTGTCTCCAAACCAGCCTCCTGCCTCGAAAATCATTAATGTGACTTCTTTGCCTTTTGAACTCATCGAATTAATTCGTACGGCACCCTGTGCAATGACCATAAGAGAAGATTGAGGTTCCCCTTTATTGCAAATCAGTGCTTTTTCGTCGAAACAGCGAACTTTAGCTATTTGTGCTGCTTCACTAAGTCCTTTCTCGGGCAGCCCTGATAATACAGGACATTTAGCTAATAATGCTTTGACTTCTTCCATGTGCAACCTTACTGCATCCTGCTCTAGCTATTATTTGTGCTGGTTAAGTGGCAAAGTTTATCACTCTTTGATTGCTATGCTTTAGATTGGTTTGGAAAGTGCGGGCGTTGAATAAAAAATGATATGGTATAAACGCCATACAAGAAAACGCCCGCTAAACAGAATGTTAAGCGGGCGCTATAGCGTTCCATCAAATGGAAATTATTTCTGAGTGGCGGCTTTCATCGCTGACACAAAATCACCAAGTTTATCGAGCATAATTTGTGGCTGCTCGACATTCGCTTCAATGATTTTCACCACAGCTGAACCGGAGATGGCCCCTGCTGCGCCAGACTCTATTGCTTGTTTCACCTGTGCTGGTTCAGAAATACCGAAGCCAAGCAGCGCTGGTGGTGCATCGAACTGGTTTAATCTATCTAACATGTGACCAACTGGCATGTTTGCTTTGGTTTCTGCACCAGTGACGCCAGCACGAGAGAGTAGATAAGTATATCCACCGCCAAGCTCTGATACTTGTTTAAGCGTTTCATCACTGGCTGTAGGTGGCGCGATAAAGATTGGGTGAATACCAAACTTCTCTGCTGCTGCAACAAACTCTGCACTTTCATTGGTTGGTACGTCTGCAATCAGAACAGAATCGATGCCTGCTTTTGCACAACGCTCGTAGAAGTTTTCGACACCGCGTGAGTAAACTAGGTTCGCGTACATCAGAAGGCCAATAGGCAGATCTGGGTATTTAGCACGAATCTTACCAATTTGTTCAAAGCAGATATCTGGTGTAGCGCCTGAATCTAGCGCACGAATGTTAGCGCCTTGGATGGTTGGGCCATCTGCAAGCGGATCTGAAAATGGAATACCAAGTTCAAGGGCGTCTGCGCCAGACTCAACGAGGGTTTCCATGATCTTGTAAGATTGTTCTGCGTTTGGATCGCAAACCGTTACGAACGGTACAAATGCGCCTTGGTTTTTTTCGTTTAGACGCGCAAACATCTTCTCATAACGGCTCATTAAATCACTCCTTTTTCTTCTAGGATGGCGTGTACGGTGAAGATGTCTTTGTCACCACGACCAGATAGGTTTACGACCAATAGTTGTTCTTTCTTAGGATTCTCACGAGCCATGCGCAATGCATGAGCTAGAGCGTGAGAAGACTCTAGAGCTGGGATGATCCCTTCGCTGCGAGCCAATTCTTGGAATGCCTCGAGCGCTTCGTCGTCAGTTACGTTGTCGTATTCTGCACGGCCAATTGCGTTTAGGTGTGCGTGCTGTGGACCAACTGAAGGGAAATCAAGACCTGCGGATACCGAGTAAGACTCTTCTACTTGGCCGTTTGGATCTTGCATCAATGGCGCCTTCATACCAAAGAAGATGCCCGTTTTGCCATGTTTAAGTGGTGCACCGTGTTGGTCTGTATCGATACCTTTACCTGCTGGCTCAACCCCAATTAGGCGAACGCTTTCTTCTTCGATGAAGTCAGCAAACATACCGATAGCGTTTGAACCACCGCCCACACACGCGATAACTGCATCAGGAAGACGACCTTCACGTGCCAAAATCTGATTCTTAGTTTCTTCACCGATCATTCGTTGGAAATCACGCACTATGGTTGGGAATGGGTGAGGACCAGCCGCTGTACCTAGTAGGTAGTGCGCGTCTTCATAAGTTGCAGACCAGTCGCGCAGCGCTTCGTTACATGCGTCTTTAAGTGTTGCTGAACCTGAGTGAACCGGAATGACTTCTGCACCCATGAGTTTCATACGGAATACGTTCGGGCTTTGACGTTCAACGTCTTTTGCACCCATGTAAACACGACATTTCAGACCAAGTAGCGCACACGCTAGTGCAGTTGCTACGCCGTGTTGACCTGCGCCGGTTTCTGCGATGATTTCGTTTTTACCCATGCGTTTCGCAAGCAGAGCTTGACCTAACACTTGGTTGGTCTTGTGCGCGCCACCGTGAAGCAGATCTTCACGTTTTAGGTACAGTTTGGTTTTCGTACCTTTGGTTAGGTTACGAGTTAGAGTCAAAGCCGTTGGACGGCCCGCATACTCTTGAAGAAGCGTCATGAATTCGCTGCGGAATTCTGGATCTTCTTGCGCGTCGATAAACGCTTGCTCTAGTTGCTCCAGTGCTGGAACTAGAATTTGCGGAACGTACTGACCGCCGTATTCGCCAAAGTAGGCATTCAGTTTTGCCATCGTTATATTCCTTCTCGTATTTTTCGCTACGAATAGCTTTAAATTTTTTAGCTGAAATACAGCTTTAGTAGTTGCGAATGGCGGTGAATGCCGAGAGCAACTTCTGTGAATCTTTTTTGCCTGGTGCACTTTCTACACCAGAGTTTAAATCTAATCCCAAGCAACCTAGTGTCGCTGCTTGTTGAGCATTTTCTGGCGACAGTCCGCCCGCTAGCATAATTTGACTTGGGTCACCGATCAGTGACCAGTCGAACACTTGACCAGTTCCGCCAGTTTGAGTGCCAACTTGAGCATCTAATAGATGGCGGTCAATGTGGTCTACAAGCAGTTCTGGCTTGGCATCAGTCACGCCATAAGCTTTCCAAATTTCTACTGTTGTTGGCAGTTCGGCTTTGAGTTGGTTTACGTAAGCTTGGTCTTCTTGACCGTGCAGCTGAACTGCTTTTAAACCCAAAGAGGTTGCGACTGAAGCAACAAAATCGATATCGTGATTTTGGAAAACGCCAACGTAATTCAGTGGAGCACCGCTCATGGTTAAGCGCGCACCTTCAAGGTCAACCGCACGCTTCGACTTCTCGACAAAAATCAGGCCACCAAATACCGCGCCAGCTTGATATGCTTTTGCTGCGTCATCTGGGTGCGTTAAGCCACACACTTTGTTTTCACCCAACGTCACTTTACGTACAGCAAGTTCTAAGTTGTCTTCCGCCATCAGTGAACTACCAATCAAGAAGCCGTCTGCGTATTTCGCTAAATCACGAACTTGTTGATGCGTATAAATGCCAGATTCTGAGATTACTGTTGCGTTAGGAGCCAGTTCGCGAATTGTCGGTGCCAGTTCTTTAGTACGATTCAAATCGGTACTTAGGTCGCGCAAGTTACGGTTATTGATGCCGATAACGCGTGCTCCTAGATTAACGGCACGATGAAGCTCGTCTTCGTTGCTGACTTCGGTCAGAATGCCCATGTTCAGGCTGTGTGCTGCTTCTTCTAGGGCTTTGTACTCTTCATCATTGAGGACAGACAGCATTAGCAAGACAGCATCAGCACTGTAATGACGCGCTAGGTAAACTTGGTAGGTATCTACCATGAAGTCTTTGCACAGAACTGGCTGTTTGACTTGACCACGCACTTGAGGAAGAAAGTCGAAGTTACCTTGGAAGTATTTCTCGTCTGTTAATACTGAAATTGCATCAGCATGGTTGTTGTAAACCGATGCAATGTAATCCAAGTCGAAGTGATCACGAATCAAACCTTTGGAAGGAGACGCCTTCTTACATTCGGTGATGAATGCTGTCTTTTCGCCACTCAGTGCATCGTAGAAGCTGCGGTCCGATGGCAGCAAATCAGACTGAAAGGTGCTTAGCGGTTGAGACACCTTACGGTCTGCTACCCACTGATATTTGTCGCGGACAATTTTTGCCAGTACTTCTGCCATTTCTGCTTCTTTCTTAGAAACGTGTTCAGACAGGTTGTCAGCTTGCTGAGTGTTGAAGTCAGTCATCTTCTTCAATTCCTTAAGCGTGTGCGGCAAGTTGTTGTACCAATTGGTACGCCTTGCCTGAATTCATTGCCTCAATCGCTTGTTGCGTGTTGGCTTTTAAATCTTCGTTACCGAATAGACGCATTAGCAGAGCAACGTTCACCGCTACTGCACCCAATTGTGCGTCTGTACCTTTACCCGTCAGGATATTGGTAATGATCGCCTTGTTTTCTTCAGGATCGCCACCTTTGATTGCTTCTAACGGGTGCGCTTCTAGACCGAAGTCTGCTGGTGTTAGCGTGTACTCAGTGATCTTGCCGTCTTTGATTTCTGCAACCGTTGTTTCGCCATGAATCGCGACTTCGTCCAAACCACTTCCGTGTACCACTGCGGCGCGCTTCATACCCATTTGTAGCATGGTTTCTGCGATAGGACGAACCAGTTCTTCACTGTAAACGCCCATCAATTCGATGTTAGGACGAGCAGGGTTAATCAGTGGGCCAAGAATGTTAAAGATAGTGCGTGTTTTCATGGTTTGACGCACTGGCATCGCATGGCGCACACCACCGTGGTATTGAGGTGCAAATAGGAAAGCAACACCGATCTCGTCGACCGCTTTGCGCGTATCTTCTGCGCTCATTGCTAGGTTAATACCAAATGAATCAAGAAGGTCAGAAGAACCAGACTTGCTTGAAACGCTGCGGTTACCGTGTTTCGCTACTTTTAGCCCACATGCTGCAGCAACAAACGCCGCAGTGGTTGAAATGTTGATGGTGTTGTGACCATCGCCGCCCGTACCTACGATATCTGCGAAGTCATAATCTGGACGAGGGAATGGGTTTGCGTTTGCCAGCAGTGCTTTCGCCGCACCCGCAATTTCATCTGGTGTTTCGCCTTTGATTTTTAGTGCAGTCAGTGCTGATGCCATCAAAATTGGGTCTAGTTCACCACGGATAATGATGTCGAATAGCTGTTGGCTCTCTTCCTGAGTAAGCGATTCTTGCTCGTACAGTTTGGTAATAATAGGGTTGATGATTGCTTCCATATTTCCTCTCCTAAATTTCTTATGTGCCAAGTGCTTTTTAAGCAGTGAGTGGGTTTGTTGAAGTTTGTTCTTCAAGTGCCCATTCAATGGCATTGGCCAACAGTGTTGCTCCGTAGGTCGTCATAATAGATTCCGGGTGGAACTGGAACCCGCAAACTTTATCTTCTTCATGTACAACAGACATCACCAAGTCATCCACTTCTGCCGTGATGGTTAGACTCTCAGGAACTTTGGTCGCAACCAGCGAGTGGTAACGTGCAATCGCAAGTGGTGATGGTAGGTTTTGGTAAATCGCATGGTTTTGGTGCTCCATCATAGACACCTTACCGTGAATGATTTCACCCGCGCCAGCGACGGTGCCGCCGTATGCTTCAACAATCGCTTGGTGACCAAGACAAATACCGATCATCGGAACTTTACCTTTCATGCGTAGGATAAGTTCTGGCATTGAGCCTGCCTCTGACGGTGCACCAGGGCCCGGCGATAGCAGAACCACTGGGTTTTCAAGCTCGTTTACCGCTTGTTCGATGGTTTCTGCTGGGATGTTGTTTCGGTAAATCTTGACTGAGTGGCCTAGCGAGCGGAACTGATCCACAAGGTTGTAGGTGAACGAGTCAAAGTTATCGATGAATACGATGTTCGCCATGTCTGCTACTCCTTGTTCGTAGGTTGAGAATGCGCTGCTTGAATAGAAGAGATTACCGCTTGTGCTTTGCCGCGCGTTTCGTCTGCTTCCGCTTGTGGATCAGAGTCGAACACCACGCCTGCGCCTGCTTGAACTTGAGCAATACCGTTCTCAACGTAAGCTGAGCGAATTACGATACATGTGTCGAGTGTACCTTCACCAGTTAGGTAGCCCACAGCACCGCCGTAGCTGCCGCGTCGTGCGCCTTCTACATCGCGAATCAACTGCATCGCACGAATCTTTGGTGCGCCAGTGAGCGTGCCCATGTTCATACAAGCTTGGTATGCGTGCAGGGCGTCTAGGTCTTCACGCAGTTGACCAACCACACGAGATACTAAGTGCATTACGTGGCTGTAGCGGTCGACTTTTAGTAGGTCTGCTACGTGGCGTGTGCCAGCTTGAGCAATACGAGCAACGTCGTTACGTGCTAAGTCAACCAGCATCATGTGCTCTGCGTTTTCTTTCATGTCGGTACGCAGTTCAAGTTCGATTCGGCTATCTAGGTCGAAATCGATCTCGCCGTTAGGGCGCTTACCGCGGCGACGTGTGCCTGCAATTGGATAGATTTCAATTTGGTTGGTGTCGGTTTCGTACTTAAGCGCGCTTTCTGGTGATGCGCCAAACAAAGTGAACAGCTCATCTTGCATGTAGAACATGTAAGGACTTGGGTTACTTTGTTTCAGCTCTTTATAGGCAGCCAATGGGGAAGGGCAAGGTAGAGTGAATCGGCGAGATGGTACGACTTGGAATACATCGCCTTTCACTACGAACTCTTTCAAGTCGCGAACGATTTGGCAGAAGTCATCATCAGATACGCTTGGTTCAACCGTCACGTCAGCTATTTGCTCAGCGCTTGGCAACAGTTTTGGTGCTGCACATTGAGTGCTGATTTCTGCAATGCGAGTCTCTAGCGCTAGTTTTTCTGAATCATCCACAAACAATGTAGCTTGAAGCTGGCAAGATTCCGTTTGATGGTCGACAACAAGTAGTGTTTCCGCGACGTAGAAAACGTAATCTGGACACTGATTTGTTGCTTCTGCATTACCAAGCGGCTCGAAGTTTGCGACTAAGTCGTAGGCAAACAGACCACCAAGGAAAATAGCGTGTTTGTCTTGCTGTGAAATCTCAAAACTATGCTGAACCAAACGTAGCGCATCGAAAGAAGAGGCTTCACGTAGGCGAGAATCTTCATCTAACGTGTCGCATGGCTGGCTAAACTCCAAAGTCAGCGTTTCGCCATCGAACTTACTTTCAACGTCACCACGGATGTTCTGGTTTAGGTGAGACAGTAGGTTTTTACCGTTGTTGGTTAACGCCTGCATGTTTACAGTGTGGCCGTAACAAACGATGCGCACCGCTGAATCGACGATTAAAAGTGATTTTAGATTCTGTTTCGAATCAATTTCAGCGGATTCGAGAAGCAAGCTATCTCTTTTGTTCTCACAAATGGTATGGAACAAACGTGTTGGGTCTTGAGTGTAAGGAACCGAAGTCTTTAATACTTCTAGGCATCCAAGTTTCTTGATTTCTATGGCCTTATTCACAAGACCTCCTTGTAGCTGTCTAAATCTTCCTGCCGTACATAGTCGCATAAAGCAAACGTTCTCCCAATCTAGAGTTAGCCATATTCGATTAATGTTTAGGCAGTTGAGTGTGAAATGAGCAACAAAACAAAAAAGCCCGCTTGAGTAGCGGGCTTTACAACGTTTGGTTCTATAAACTAGAAGTATACGTTTGCCCACCAAGAACTAGTCCAAGTGCGCCACCAAGCAAGATCTGATGAGTTTGCCTTATTAAGACAAACCGCAACTTTCGCTTTTTGGTTTTGGTTAAACTCTTGTAACATGGTGAACCTTAAATTACGTACTTTGTATTTGTGTACTAGTTAACTAGTGCGAGAGTAAAAAGTCAACCCCAAAACGGCATTAAAACGATAAAAATATGAGAATTGATTTACATAGTCACACCACTGCATCGGACGGTCGGTTAGAACCTAAAGATTTAGTGGAAAGGGCGCTGAGTTTTGATATCGAGGTTTTGGCGATCACTGATCACGATACGGTTGACGGTTTGGCGTTAGCTAAGCAATACGTTCAAGATAATAATTTGCCGATAAAAATCATCAATGGCATTGAGATATCGACCGTCTGGCAAAACAAAGATATTCATATTGTCGGCCTGAATATCGATCCGGAAAATGAACAATTATCTGCCCTTATAGAACAGCAGAAGCAGCATCGCATAACACGATCTGAGTTAATGGCAGAGCGACTACAAAAAGCAACTCGAGTAGGTGTGCTTGAAGAGGTAAGGCAAATCGCCGGTGATGCTCCAGTGACAAGAGCGCATTTCGCGAAATGGTTGGTAGATAATGGTTACGCAAAAACCATGCAAATGGTGTTTAAAAAATACCTAACGCGTAATAACCCAGGTTATGTACCACCGAATTGGTGTTCGATGAAGGATGCGGTTGATGCTATCCATGCGGCTGGTGGAATGGCGGTATTAGCGCATCCTGGTAGATATAAGTTGACAGCGAAGTGGATTAAGCGTCTTCTAGCAGCGTTTGTCGAAGCGGGTGGTGATGCGATGGAAGTTGCGCAGCCACAGCAAGCGCAACAAGAAAGGCGCAACTTGGCTGATTATGCTATACAATACAAACTATTAGCCTCTCAAGGCAGTGATTTTCACTACCCATCACCGTGGATGGAGCTAGGAAGGAACCTATGGTTGCCTGCTGGCGTCGAACCAGTTTGGAAAGATTGGGGAATAGATCCTTCGTTGAATAATACTCAGTAATACTCAGTAATACTCAGTAATACGAAGTCGAGAACCCATAAAATATAGAGCCGAGAGGCTCGATAATGAGGAATTACAATGAGCCAGTTTTTTTACGTTCACCCAGAAAACCCACAGGCTCGCTTGATTAATCAAGCAGTAGCAATCATTCGTAACGGCGGCGTTGTGGTTTACCCTACTGATTCAGGGTACGCACTTGGCTGTCAGTTGGAGAACAAACAGGCACTGGAACGAATCTGTCAGATTCGTCGTCTGGATGATAAGCATAACTTTACTTTACTGTGTCGTGATTTGTCGGAGCTTTCTCTCTATGCGCGAGTGGATAACTCTGCATTCCGACTGCTGAAAAATAACACACCAGGTCCTTACACCTTCATCTTCAAAGGTACTAAAGAAGTACCGCGTCGTTTGATGAATGCAAAACGTAAGACCATCGGTATCCGTGTCCCAGACAATCAAATTGCCTTGGACTTGTTGGAAGCATTAGGTGAGCCGATGATGTCTACGTCGTTGATTCTACCTGGCAGTGACGTAACAGAATCTGATCCAGAGGATATTCGCGATAAACTAGAACATGCGGTTGATGTGATTCTTAATGGCGGTTACCTAGGTGAACAACCTACGACTGTAATTGACTTTAGCGAAGGTGAACCTGTTGTAGTTCGTTTGGGATCAGGTGACCCTGCACCATTCGAATAGTAGACGCACACCACCGCCAAACAAAATAGGAGGCATAGCGCCTCCTATTTTAGTTGTCATATCGAATATCTCATTGAACTTAACTGATTGAGGTTAAGCAAAATCGAAAATGTCGATACCATTTTGTTCTGCATAGTTGATGTATACAGAGCTCACACCGTTTAGTGTCACTTCAACATTGTATTCATCACTTGAGAATACTGCCCAGCCACATTCATTGTAAGATAAAGTCAGATCATCCGCTGAATCCAAGAACGTATCTCGAATGCCATCGTTATCAGTGTCTCGGCCCATATCAAAGACAAGTTTGTCATGGAAAATATTAAAATCGACAATGTTGGCTTTGACATCAATATCGTTGGAGGATACAGGTTGATCCGGTACACCAATAGCCAGGCGGTTTGTAAGCACGAAGGTGTCGTCTCCACAGCCACCGCTCAGTACTGATTCACCATCACCAACAACGAGTGTGTCGTTACCCCAGCCACCACTCAAGTAGTTGTTGCCTGAATAATCAAAAATTGTGTCGTCGCCACAGCCACCAAAGAGTTTGTCGTTTCCTAATCCGCCGGATAGGAAATCGTTTCCAAAGCCGCCAGAAACAAAGTCGTTACCTCGGCCACCAAGCAAGGTATCATCTCCCCAGCCACCGAAGACAATATCATTACCTCCGTATCCTACAAACTTATCATCACCACAGAAGCCGAAGAAAATATCGGTTGTTTCAGAGCCTTTTGTGCCTGTCATATCGTCATCTTGAGATGTCCCAAAAATCCAATTTAGGTCGAGATTTAGCATAGACATTGTTCTATTCCTTTTTGTCTGATTTATGCCAATCGCCGAGAGTGCAGAGCGAACCGAGTGAGTCAGAGTACACGATAGCATTAGTGTTATTTTTGATGTGAACTAATGACTTAAAGACAATTTTTGTCTTGTTACCCACGACCTTGCTTTGCTATGAGCGCTCATTGTCTGCGGTGATTGGTATTACTTAGCAGCAAACAGGGACGGCTTATTCTTCGTTGCTTTCTAGCAATACGAACAGTAAACACACCCCAAGTGGTTATTGTTGTAACCCTGACAATTTTATCAGGTACTGCGTGGTTAAAGTGGTTCAGGAAGACCGATATTAGTGGGATTCTCGTTGAGCAATGCCTGCTTTAAGTAGTAAAAAAGTTGCAGAATAGGACAAATATTTCGGTCATTTTTGAAGTGAATTTTGGTGTGGAGAATGGCGCCGATTTAGCTTACATTAACTAAGAAAGTTACGTATAATGTCCGACCGAAAAATCCCACTGAAATGGGTAAATAGCAAAATACAGACCAATCCTGGTCTAGACGTCTGTGAAGACGACACATAGGTAGATAAATGAGCGAAAAGTTACAAAAAGTATTAGCACGTGCTGGTCACGGTTCTCGTCGTGAGATTGAATCGTTAATTAAATCTGGTCGCGTTAGCGTGAACGGTGTAGTCGCTAAGCTTGGTGAAAGACTTGAAGACGAGAGCAGCGTAGTTCGTATCGATGGTCACATTGTCTCTGTAAAGATTCAAGAAGAAGTGATTTGTCGTGTACTTGCGTACTACAAACCTGAGGGTGAACTGTGTACTCGTCACGATCCAGAAGGTCGTCGTACTGTTTTTGATCGTCTGCCAAAAATTCGTGGCTCTCGTTGGATTTCAGTTGGTCGTCTGGATGCGAACACTTCTGGTCTTCTGCTTTTCACAACGGATGGTGAACTGGCGAACCGCTTAATGCACCCAAGCCGCCAAGTTGAACGTGAATACCTAGTACGTGTGTTCGGTGAAGTAACTGAACAGAAAGTTCGTAATCTAGTAAAAGGTGTTGAACTGGAAGACGGTTTAGCTCGCTTCGAAGATGTTGTTTACGCGGGTGGTGAAGGCATGAACCACACGTTTTACGTTGTTATCAACGAAGGTCGTAACCGCGAAGTTCGTCGACTATGGGAATCGCAAGAGTGTACCGTTAGTCGTCTGAAACGTGTTCGTTACGGCGACATCTTCTTAGACAAGAAACTGCCTCGTGGTGGTTGGATGGAGCTTGACCTGAAAGAAGTAAACTACTTGCGTGAGCTTGTAGAGCTTCGTCCAGAAAAAGAAACCATGCTTGATCTGAACAAAGACAACACGTCACGCAAACGTGAGCGTGCACGCAGCCAAAAAATTCGTCGCGCAGTTAAGCGCCATGAAGAGCGTGTTAACACGCCAAAAGGCCGCAGCAACAACCCTTCTCGTCGTAAGCCGAAGAAGACTGCTGGTGACCAAGGCGCACGTAACAAGCATCGTTAATCGATAGCAAAACATCAGAAAGGCTTGCCAATTCGGCAAGCCTTTTTCTTATCTGTTACATAGCGAAAGGATCTAAAGCCGATATAGAGAAGGGGACTTTGGGTAAAAAAATATCGCAGCTAAACAAAAACCGCAGATAAAAAATACCAGCACTAGGCTGGTATTTTTTATCATGATGAAGAAACGTTAATCGCGTTTCCAAAGCATATGGCAGAACTTATGTTCAGGGTCTCGGCTGATTAGCATACGAGCAAATACGTCATCAAGAACGTCATTTTCCTCATTTACTAGGCCGATACGAACCTCTGCATATACTTCTTTGTCGATCTCGAAGCCAACATGTTCAACCCAGTCATCACCAGTTTCAACAAGTTCTGCGGCACCACGATCTTCAAATTGCGCAGTAAACAGAATCACGTCAGCAGGCTCTAGATTATCTGGAGCCATCTCAAGGAAAATGTCGTACGCTGCGTCGATGACGTCGTCGTAAGAAATCAAATCAGACATGCTTATGCTCGGCTCATGTATTTACGTTCAGCTGTGTTAATGATAACACGGTCACCAGTTGCAATGTACTCAGGAACCTGGATGACAAGACCTGAAGCGAAGCGTGCTGGTTTAGTACGAGCAGATGCAGAAGCACCTTTGATTGACGGGTCAGTTTCTTCAATCACTAGCTCAACAGAAGATGGCAGTTCAATACCCACAGCAGCACCGTTAACAAGGATAATGTGGATACCTTGTGTATCTTCGTTGATGAACAGCATGTCGTCTTCAACTTCATTGTGCTTGAATGTGTATTGTGAGTAGTCTTCGTTATCCATGAAGATGTGCTCATCGCCGTCAGCATATGAGTACACAACTGCACGTTTGTTCATTTCTACCGTTTCAACAACGTCATCAGACTTGTAACGCTCATCTACACGTGCGCCCGTGTTTAGATCTGTACAACGCATTTTGTAGATTTTAGCGCCGCCACGACCGCCAGGAGTCGTTACTTCGATGTCTTTAACTAGAAGAGTTTTACCATTAGACTCGATTGCGAAGCCTTTTTTGATTTCACTTGCCTTTGGCATTGTATATTCCTATTCATACTTATTAAGCAAAACTCGGTCATTATAGCGCTAAGTTAGCCGCCTAGCATTAAAATTCATTGCAGAAATTTGTTGTTACTCCCATGACTAAACACCTGAATGGACTTGATTCAGTGAGTCGGCTAAGAGAACATATAGTCCAACTTCTTGAACCATCTGAGAACACGTTTTAAGTCATGTCTCTGCCTGTTATCGATCCTAAACAACCATTTCAACCAGAGTTTGCGCCTTTAATTAGGGAAGTCACCGCTTGTCTCAAAGGTGGACTGGGGCAAAATTTACACAGCGTTTATGTATACGGTAGTGTTGCTCGCAAAACAGCGATCGTTGGGAGGTCGAACTTAGACCTGGTTGTCGTTACTCAATCATCCTTTGAGCACAATCGCGCGACTTTGCTCAACACAATTAAGTGGCGTGCGCAGCAGAGTTACCCTCAAGTTAATGGTGTATCGGTCCGTACAGCCTTAGTGAGCGAAGTAGCTAATTTAGACAGTATTTTCACTTGGGGCTTTATGCTTAAGCATTGTTGTGTCTGTGTTTATGGTGATGATCTGGCAGACTGTTTTGGTGATTACGTTCCAAGTTGGGAAATTGCTAAGCACTGGAATATGGATGTGGAAGATTGGATTACGGTGTATCGCAAAAAAATCGTCCAAGCGAAGACGATAGAAGAGCAGGTGGCCGCCCAGCGCGTGATTGCTAAAAAGTTACTAAGAGCGTCATACTCTTTGGTGATGTATCGAGATAAACGTTGGTTTGATGACCCTATACAATGTGGCAAGGTATTCTTAACTTATCATCCTGAAAAGCAGCTTGAGATCGAGCGGCTAGAAATTTTACTTTCTGGCCGGGGTATTCCCAAGCGTTCTGTTATCGGGCTAATTGATGCGTTTGGTGATTGGTTAGTCAAACAGTACCAGAAAACAGAGTTTCGTATCGGTTAAAACAACCCCATTTGTGGTGCTGAAAGCCTGTCAAAATCCGTCCCAATGAAAGGGAGAATCGCATCTGCAACGGGTTTGAGTTGTTTATCAATGTAATGTTGATAATCAATCGGGCTATTGAGGTACTCATAAGGTTCAGGACCGTTCACGGTTATAATGTATTCAATTCGTCCTTTGTTTTGATACTGTAATGGACGTCCAAGCTTGGCATTTATCTCATCCGCTAAACGAGCTGCACGCACTTGTGGCGGGACGTTCTTCTGATACTCATGCAGCTTTCTGCGCAGTCGCTTTTGATACACTAACTGTTCATCAAATTCACCGTTGTTGGTTTTCTCAACCATCTTTCGGACATAGTCGCTTGGGTCTTCACCATGAAAAATCATTCTATAGAGCGTATTTTGAAATTTCTGTGCTAACGAGGTCCAGTCAGTACGGGCACTTTCTAACCCTTTAAATACAATCCGCTCTTGCTCTCCTTCACCGATTAACCCCGCATAGCGCTTTTTCGAGCCAGTTTCTGCGCCACGAATTGTTGGCATAAGGAATCTGCGATAGTGGGTTTCATATTCAATTTCCAACATAGATGTTAGGTTGTACTCAGAGCGTAGATGTTCTTGCCACCAAGAGTTGATGTAATCAACTAATTGATTTCCAACAGCGTCGGCTTCTACTTGACTGTATGGTCGATTCAACGACACAAATGTGGAATCCGTATCGCCGTAAATCACTTGATAGCCTTGTTCCTCAATCAGCACTTTAGTTTGCTTCATGATCTCATGTCCGCGCATGGTAATACTAGAAGCTAATCGAGTATCAAAGAAACGACATCCCGATGAGCCCAGTACGCCATAAAAGGAGTTCATGATGATTTTGATTGCCTGAGAAAAAGCTTTTTCATTGTTCTTTTTCGCGACATCACGTGCCGCCCAAAGCTTTTCAATCATTTCTGGCAAAAAGTGTTTCGTACGATGGAACTGACCACCGCGAAAGCCAGGTACTGCCTGATCATCTTCTTTACCAATATCGAGTAATAACCCCTCAACCAAACCCATAGGATCAATCAAGAAAGAGCGAATAATCGATGGATATAGACTCTTAAAGTCCAATACTAAAACGGAGTCATATAGGTTAGGGATGGAGTCCATCACGTAACCGCCGGGGCTCGCAATCCAATTTTCAGGGTGTAGGTTTGGGGCAACGTAGCCTGCTCGGTGTATCTGAGGCATGTATAGGTTTGTGAATGCTGCAACCGAACCGCCTACACGATCCAGTTCTACACCAGTGAGCCGAGAACGCTCTATTGCAAAGTCGAGCAGGTGAGTGTGATTGAAAATCTTGTTCACCAACACGCAGTCTTGTAAGTTATATTTAGCCAGCGATGGTTTGTCGGAGCGGTACATACGATTGATTTCATCCATACGGTCGTGAACGTTGTGGATTTCTTTACCTTCCCCCAAGAGTTCTTGAGATACAGACTCTAATGACCAAGACCGAAAGTGATAAGTCGCCGTTTTTAACGTATCGATACCATCCATCACAACTCGCCCGGGAATGGAGATAAACCCTTGTTGGCTTTGAGATGAACTTCTAAAAAAGCTGGCTTGCTCTGCTCTGCCAAGCATTAGCTTCATGTTGTGCCATTCTGCTCGTTTGTGTAGCAGGCGAAAGTCAAAATCAATGACGTTCCAACCGACAATGACATCGGGGTCGAATTGTTTAAACCAATCGATGAGTGCTTCTAGAAGCGCCTTTTCATCCTGGACCCATTGTATCGGTGTATCCGAAGGTTCTGGTTCTCCGATCATGATAACGCGGGAATCCATGACGCTGTCTAACCCGATGGAGTAAAGAATGCCTTTCTCAGAGCATTCTAGATCTAACGAGACAACGTTTAACTTCGGCTCATATTGCCCCGCACGGCATTTTGCGTTCTGGACGCGTTGGTAGCCATTGGTACGAGTCACATTGCCTGTAAACTCAATACTGCCTTTAATAAAACGCTCCATGAGGTAGCGATCGGCGAGGCGAATATCACTTTCGTAAGTGGTGATATCATTTTGAGCGAACGTGTCTTTAAGTGTGAGAGCGTCTCTGGTTACGTTGGTATAGCATGCAGAAAGAGGCTTATGTTCAAACGTTTTGAGATCCAAAAGGCGGATGTCGACGGGTATGTTTTTTTCTCGCGCGAGTGTTTTTGCTTGCTCTGAATGTTTCTGAGCGATGAAAAATACTGGCTTCTCACCATTAATAATTAACTGAGTAGGACCTGCTTCTGTCGAAAGCCACAGCTCGATTTGAGTTTTACCTTTGATGTCTCGTGCCTGTCGAGTAAGCAGAAAGCCTTGTTGGATATTCAAATGTGAGAAACCTTAGAAAACTTGAAGAACGCTAGTTTAACATTAAGAACTGTAAAAATAACCAGTAAAGAAAACGGTTCAAATTTTTGCTGGAATTAGTGATTACAAGTTAGCCTCTGGTGCAAGAGGGGCAGTGTCATTTTAAGTTATAGCGTGTTTCTCTGGGCAATATGAAACCTAGTTACTTGATTTATTGTACTTAATGTTGTTAATTGTCTTTTCTTAGATTTCGGTTCTGCTCATCACGCTCTAAAATAATAGAGTGGTTTATGAATAAGTTCTTGCTAAAGTTTGCGTTTCAGCACATATTCATAGAAAGCAATTTTTTGTCGATTACGTTAGTATATAGGCAGTCATACTGATATCCACATTTAACAAATAATGGTTATGTGGGTGCAGAACCAATACAAAGTGTGGAGATACAAGTTTGATAAATGTTTTCCTTGTAGATGATCACGAGCTGGTTCGCACAGGGATACGACGTATTATTGAAGACGTCCGTGGAATGAACGTAGCAGGAGAAGCTGACAGCGGTGAAGATGCAGTAAAATGGTGTCGCAGTAATCATGCTGACGTCGTTTTAATGGACATGAACATGCCAGGAATTGGTGGCTTGGAAGCCACTAAAAAAATTCTTCGCGTGAATCCTGATGTGAAAATCATCGTACTTACCGTTCATACAGAAAACCCGTTTCCAACCAAGGTGATGCAGGCAGGTGCGTCTGGTTATTTAACCAAAGGTGCTGGCCCTGATGAAATGGTGAATGCGATTCGTGTAGTTAATAGTGGGCAGCGTTACATCTCACCAGAGATTGCGCAGCAGATGGCATTGAGTCAATTTTCTCCAGCCTCTGAGAACCCTTTTAAAGACTTATCCGAACGTGAATTGCAGATCATGCTTATGATCACCAAAGGCCAAAAGGTAACGGATATTTCTGAGCAACTTAATTTAAGTCCAAAGACAGTCAACAGCTATCGCTACCGACTCTTTAGTAAATTGGACATTAATGGTGACGTTGAGTTAACTCACTTAGCGATTCGCCACGGAATGCTGGACACCGAGACCCTTTAGCGTGAATCCTCCCTTCGATTCGGCTTCCTTTCTCAAGACAGTAACTCATCAGCCCGGCGTTTACAGAATGTACAACGCCGAAGCTGTTGTCATCTATGTAGGTAAAGCCAAAGACCTAAGAAAGCGCCTTTCAAGCTACTTTCGAAAAAAAGTAGACAGTGAGAAAACTCGCGCGCTTGTCAGTAATATCGCCAAAATTGACGTCACAGTGACTCACACTGAGACAGAAGCGCTCATCTTAGAGCATAACTACATCAAGCAGTATTTACCAAAATACAATGTTTTGCTGCGAGATGATAAGTCTTACCCTTATATCTTTATTAGCGGTCATAAGCACCCACGGCTTTCTATCCACCGTGGCGCCAAGAAGCGCAAAGGTGAATATTTTGGCCCCTACCCAGATTCTGGTGCAGTAAGAGAAACATTGCATTTGCTGCAAAAGATATTTCCTGTGCGCCAGTGTGAAGACACTGTCTA
This sequence comes from Vibrio sp. JCM 18905, assembly GCF_055393305.1. Classification (NCBI taxonomy): domain Bacteria; kingdom Pseudomonadati; phylum Pseudomonadota; class Gammaproteobacteria; order Vibrionales; family Vibrionaceae; genus Vibrio; species Vibrio sp. JCM 18905. The sequence continues at coordinate 1,351,017 of NZ_AP043880.1, forward strand.
TTCCAACCGAACGCGCCCATGTTTGATGTACCAAATTGGCCGTTGTGCAGGGCCATGCGTTGATACCATCATTTCTGATGAAGAATACGCAGAGTTGGTTGGCTTTGTGCGCATGTTTTTGCAAGGCAAAGACCAGCAAGTACTCAAACAACTGATCGAGAAAATGGAAGTTGCCAGTCAGCAATTGCGCTTTGAAGATGCCGCTAAATTTCGCGATCAAATCCAAGCGATTAGACGTGTTCAAGAGCAGCAGTACGTCTCAGAAGACAGCATGGATGATATGGATGTACTCGGGTTTGCTCAGGAGAATGGTATCGCGTGTATTCATATCCTAATGATACGCCAAGGTAAAGTGCTTGGTAGCCGTAGCCATTTTCCGAAAATCCCACAAAATACAAGCCAGCAGGAAGTGTTCGATAGTTTTTTGACTCAATACTATTTGAGCCATAACGAAGCACGTACAATTCCTTCTCGTATTATTTTGAATCAAGAGTTGGCAGAAGATATTGCGCCAATACAGAAAGCGTTAAGTGAAGTGGCAGGCCGTAAGGTTCATTTCCATACCTCGCCAACTGGCTCTCGAGCAAGGTATCTCAAGCTTTCGAACACGAATGCACTAACAGCGATTACCACCAAAATCAATCACAAGATGACGATTAATCAGCGTTTTCATGCGCTTCGCGAAACATTGAAGTTGGAGTCTATTGCTCGAATGGAGTGTTTTGATATCTCCCATACCATGGGGGAAAGTACGATTGCATCGTGTGTGGTGTTCAACAACGAAGGCCCCGTTAAGCAGGAGTATCGTCGCTATAACATCACTGGGATTACCGGTGGTGACGATTACGCTGCAATGGGACAAGCGTTGGAGCGCCGTTATTCGAAGCAATTGGACGTAGAGAAAATTCCCGACATCATCTTTATCGATGGTGGTAAAGGCCAGTTAAATCGTGCGCATGACATCATTTCGCAATATTGGGGTGATTGGCCAAAGCGTCCCATCATGATTGGTATTGCGAAAGGGGTCACTCGCAAACCAGGCTTAGAAACGCTGATTACAGTCGATGGGGACGAGTTTCATTTACCAAGCGATGCTCCAGCGCTGCACCTTATTCAACATATTCGTGATGAAAGCCATAACCATGCTATAGCGGGGCATCGTGCTAAGCGAGGTAAAACCAGACGTACTAGTGCACTTGAAGGGATTGAGGGAATCGGCCCTAAACGACGTCAGGCGTTACTCAAGTACATGGGTGGGTTACAAGAACTTAAACGTGCAAGTGTCGAAGAAATCGCCAAAGTACCGGGAATAAGTCACTCTTTAGCAGAAATTATTTTCCAAGCATTGAAACAATAAGGAAAATCGCGCAACATTAAGCCGCAATGTGTAAGAGAATAATAAAATGCGTTTGAATATCCCGAACATTCTGTCTCTTCTTAGACTGTTCCTAATCCCTGTTTTTGTGGTTGTCTTTTATCTACCTTATTCATGGGCACCGTTTGCAGCAGCAATGGTGTTTTGGGTAGCGGGTTTTACTGACTGGCTTGACGGCATGTTGGCCCGTAAACTTGGCCAAACTTCTCGTTTTGGTGCGTTTATTGATCCTGTTGCTGATAAAGTGCTAGTGGCAACGGCATTGATTTTAATCACGGAACATTATCATTCAATTTGGGTGACCATTCCTGCGGTAACGATGATTGCGCGAGAAATCATTATCTCAGCATTGCGAGAATGGATGGCTGAAATCGGTAAGCGAGCGAGTGTTGCGGTATCTTGGGTTGGCAAAGTAAAAACTGTTTCGCAAATGTTCGCCTTATGGGTGTTGATATGGCGTTACGATGAATGGATGGTTTGGCTAGGCTTTGCAGCCTTGTATGTGGCAACTTTCTTGACGTACTGGTCAATGATTCAATATTTAGCAGCTGCGAAAGACGATCTGTTGAATGAAGAGCATCATTAAATTCTGATATTAGAAAGCAGGCTTAATAGCCTGCTTTTTTGTATCTAAGATAATCTACAGCATTTCTTTGCTTCTCACGTTTTTCAATGCTTGCTAACGGTCATGCTTGAAATTTGTATCTGGGGCTTTTGCTTCGATAGAGTTCCATATGTGATCTAAGTCTTGTTTTTGCCCTTGGAGAGTCTCAGAGAAGCGAGTCTCCTGATTGTTAACGCTTCAATACACGTAACGCACGGCCAGCAGTGTAAGGCGTAGCCAAAGTTTTATGATAAACAAGTGTATTTAAGCGATTTTTAGTATTAAAACTAAGCAATCTACCGTCTTTCGCACAAATTCTAGTCAAACGATTTAAAAAAATAAAAATAGTGTTGACTCGATCGCTCGAATCCGTAGAATGCATTCCGTACCCAAGAGAGCAGAGCTCAACAGGGTGGTGAAAAAAGCTTAGCTTTATTCACAGATGAGGCGCCTTGGCAGAGTGGCTATGCAGCGGATTGCAAATCCGTGGACCTCGGTTCGACTCCGGGAGGCGCCTCCATTATTCTTTTGAGAGTGAATAGCTTTCGAGAATAAATGCGACACTAGCTCAGTTGGTAGAGCGCAACCTTGCCAAGGTTGAGGTCACGAGTTCGAACCTCGTGTGTCGCTCCAAATTTTATTGATATGGCGTTAGCGGTATCAGATGGTGTTTTACTTTTCTGTAAAGGCATCACAAAGAATATTTGTGTGCCCTGGTGGTGGAATTGGTAGACACAAGGGATTTAAAATCCCTCGACGTTCGCGTTGTGCCGGTTCAAGTCCGGCCCGGGGCACCATCTCATATTAAATGCGACACTAGCTCAGTTGGTAGAGCGCAACCTTGCCAAGGTTGAGGTCACGAGTTCGAACCTCGTGTGTCGCTCCAGATTTAAGGCCCAGCATGAAAATGTTGGGCCTTTTTTGTATTTCTTCAAATCTTAAATTTCTTCTCTGTGATGGATTTCGTTAAGCACTGAGCTCCTTCAGCTTACTAACTTAACTTCTTGTTAATTTTAGCCATAGCAACGTCACTTCATGGCCATACCCATCCGGCTAGTTTAAGTTTAGTCAATCAAAGTTCTGTGAATAAAGACTCATCGATTTAGGCTGAGCAGTAACGTAAATACTAGCTCTGTTAAATACCTTGGATACTGAAAATAATGTTCTACGATTAAAGAGTGGTATGTTCATAAACCGTTTTGGTTCATGGCGCTGATATTGTAAGGATATTTGTTTAAATAACAGGTATTTGAGAAAAGAAGAAAAGCGTTGTAGATGAGTATGAATGTACAAATATCACTAGGGGGAACTTTGTTGTGATTTGCGTCACTGTTACTAATATGAAAAATCGTTGCCAGAAGATTTTATTTTGTGATAAATTCGCGCGCAATCTCGGAGCGTAATTAACAACGTTTGATCTCTGGGGGATACGCGTAGTGACCATTCAAGCTGATTGTGACACTGCGTAGGGTAGGTATCGGCAAAGCCTTTTGTCGATAGACGGGATACTAATGCTGTAAAAGCGGCATATTAATGGGAAACCCAACATTGAAACCTTTGAATAAACACACACTAATCAGCTTCATACTGCCGAAATGTCCTGTTTTACAAAACGGGTGCATTACGGAACCTTGATTAATCCCTTTTACATATAAAGTCACGAATATCGTGGCAGATGATCTGTATTTGTCATTTTGCACTGACAAATGCGGAGGGGTATACACACCTCCTGTAACTTCATTCCAATGATTATTAATACAGGATATAGAATTATTATAATTCAAGGGATTATGTATTATGAGCACTGCCTTTGAAGTCGATAGCAATATCGCAAACATTTTTTCGTCTCAGGTTCCTATCGTTGAGGGAACGTATGACTTAACGCCAGATCAAGTATTGATTGAACAGGCTGAGCATGAATCTGAAGTGCGTTCTTATCCACGTCGCTTGCCAATCGCAATCAAACAAGCTTTTGGTTGCTTGGTTGAAGATACACGTGGACAGATCTTTTTAGACTGCCTTGCGGGGGCGGGCACTCTAGCTTTGGGGTATAACCATCCTGAAATAAACCAAGCTCTGAAAGAGCAATTAGATTCGGGTCTGCCATATCAGACGCTAGATATTGCAACATCAGCAAAAACGACGTTTATTCAATCTGTTAAATCTTTTCTTCCTCAAGAGTTAAGTGAGAACAGCGTTATCCAATTTTGTGGTCCGTCTGGAGCCGATGCAGTTGAAGCCGCGATCAAGCTCGCGAAGCAGACTACTGGTCGCAACACCATGTTTGCTTTTCGTGGCGCATATCATGGTATGACTAACGGCACAATGGGCATGATGGGCAACCTAGGTACGAAAGCGCGTCGAACTGGTTTAATGTCAGACGTGCACTTTATGCCTTTCCCATACAATCTGCGTTGTCCATTTGGGCTTGGCGGTGATGAAGGTGCGAAAGCAAGCATTCGCTATATCGATCGTCTTTTAAACGATGATGAATCGGGCATTATGAAGCCTGCTGCGATCATCGTTGAGCCAGTGCAAGGTGAGGGTGGTGTTGTTCCTGCGCCAGCATTCTGGCTGCGAGAGTTACGTCGTATTTGTGATGAACACGGTATCTTACTGATCTTCGATGAGATCCAGTGTGGTGTTGGTAAAACTGGCTACAATTTCGCATTTGAAGAGTCGGGAATTGTTCCAGATATCCTGTGTTTATCAAAAGCTATTGGCGGTGGCTTACCAATGTCGCTATTGGTTATCAACAAGCAGCATGATACTTGGAAGCCGGGCGAACACACAGGTACGTTTCGTGGCAATCAGTTAGCCATGGTCTCTGGTGCGAAAGCATTAGAAATCATCCAGCGTGACAATCTGGTTGAGCATGCCAATATTGCGGGCCAGTATTTGCACTATGGTCTTGAAAGCATTCAAAAGCGCGTGAACTGTATCGCAGAAGTACGTGGCAAAGGCTTGATGCTTGGTGTGGAGATTAAAAATCCAAACGGTGAGCTCAATAAATTTGGCGAACCTCAAGCGGATAGTGAACTCACTCTTTCCATTCAACGCGCAGCACTTGAGCGTGGCTTGATCGTTGAGAAAGGCGGACGTGAAGGTGCAGTAATTCGCTTCCTTCCTCCTCTTATCATCTCGTTTGAGCAAATCGACTTTGCTTTACGTGTATTTGAAGACGCGATTTTAGCAGCAGGCGGTAGTCACATCGAAACTCAGCCACAAGATGAATGGAAGAAGCATTTCATCCACACTGGAGAGTTGGGCAGCAATGAGTTTGCTTCGGTGATGAATCACACTACGACAGCAATGAAATCAGTGTTTGAACAGGTTGCTGCACCATACTCAGGTATGGATCCAAAAGCATTGGAAGCAGCGATCCATGCTGTTGATCTTGACAATAAAAATGCGCCTCTCAAAACGGTTATTGATGATGCAGCCGAGTTGGTCGCGAAAAACGCGATTTTTACTCAACATCCAGATTGTATCGCTCACCTTCATACTCCACCGTTGATGCCTGCTATTGCCGCAGAGGCAATGATTGCGGCTTTGAACCAATCAATGGACTCATGGGATCAAGCTTCATCAGCTACTTATGTTGAACAGAAAGTTGTGAACTGGCTATGCGATAAATACGAGTTAGGTGAAAAAGCGGACGGTATCTTCACGAGCGGCGGCACGCAAAGTAATCAAATGGGTTTGATGCTTGCGCGTGATTGGATTGCTGACAAACTCAGTGCGCACTCAATTCAAAAGCTTGGCCTTCCTGAATACGCAGACAAGCTGCGTATTGTATGTTCGAAAAAATCCCACTTCACGGTTCAAAAATCAGCGTCTTGGATGGGATTGGGTGAAAAAGCGGTCATGGCCGTCGATGCGAATGCCGATGGAACGATGGATGTCACTAAGTTAGACGAAGTTCTAAATCAGGCAAAAGCAGAAGGTTTGATCCCATTTGCAATTGTCGGCACAGCGGGCACAACGGATCACGGTGCTATTGATGACCTAGACTTTATCGCCGATATGGCAGCGAAACATGACATGTGGATGCACGTCGACGGTGCATACGGTGGAGCTCTGATTCTAAGTAGCCAAAAAGCCCGTCTGAAAGGTTGTGAGCGTGCACACTCCATCAGCGTAGACTTCCACAAGTTGTTTTACCAAACCATCAGTTGTGGCGCGCTGTTGGTGAATGACAAGTCTAACTTTAAATTCCTGCTTCATCACGCAGACTATTTGAACCGCGAACACGACGAACTGCCGAACTTGGTGGATAAGTCTATTGCTACAACTAAGCGTTTTGATGCGCTAAAAGTGTTTATGACGATGCAAAGCGTGGGGCCAAAAGCCCTAGGCGATATGTACGATCATTTGCTTGATCAGGCGCTTGAAGTTGCGGACATGATTCGAGATAACAAACACTTTGAGTTGTTGGCTGAACCATCACTATCTACGGTTCTGTTCCGCGCGACACATGAATCAGCGGATCTTGACGAACTGAACAAAACGTTGCGCTTAGAAGCGTTAACACGCGGTATCGCGGTATTGGGTGAAACCATTGTTGACGATAAAACTGCATTGAAATTTACGATTTTGAACCCGTGTCTGACGACGGCGGACTTTGAATCTTTGCTCTCAAAAATCAATACGCTAGCGGCAGAGCTAGTTTAACAAAGGTAACGGAAAACTATGGCAATTCTACAGATTGGTGCAGGCGGCGTTGGCTGGGTAGTTGCACATAAAGCGGCACAAAACAACGACGTTCTGGGTGATATCACAATCGCATCACGTACCGTAGGTAAGTGTGAGAAAATCATCGAATCGATTCAGAAGAAAAACAATCTGAAAGATTCAACTAAGAAACTAGAAGCTCGTGCGGTAAACGCGGACGACGTAGATTCTTTAGTTGCTTTAATTAAAGAAGTGCAGCCTGACTTAGTGATCAACGCGGGTCCTCCTTGGGTGAACATGTCTATTATGGAAGCATGTTACCAAGCTAAAGTGTCATACCTTGATACATCTGTTGCGGTTGATTTGTGCTCTGAAGGCCAACAAGTACCTCAAGCTTACGATTGGCAGTGGGGCTACCGTGAGAAGTTTGAAGAGGCGGGTATCACAGGTATTCTTGGTGCCGGTTTCGATCCGGGCGTAGTATCGGTGTTTGCTGCATACGCGGTGAAACATCTGTTCGATGAAATCGATACTATCGACGTAATGGATGTAAACGCAGGTGACCACGGTAAGAAGTTCGCAACTAACTTTGACCCAGAAACGAACATGCTTGAGATTCAAGGTGATTCCTTCTACTGGGAAAACGGCGAGTGGAAACAAGTACCTTGTCACTCACGTATGCTTGAGTTTGAATTCCCGAACTGTGGTTCACATAAAGTGTACTCAATGGCGCACGACGAAGTTCGATCTATGCAAGAGTTCATCCCGGCGAAACGTATCGAATTCTGGATGGGCTTTGGTGATCGTTACCTAAATTACTTCAATGTAATGCGTGACATCGGTCTACTCAGCCCAGATCCACTAACACTGCACGACGGTACGGTTGTTCAACCTTTGCACGTGCTAAAAGCACTACTACCAGATCCAACATCTCTCGCGCCAGGCTACACTGGCCTAACGTGTATCGGTACTTGGGTTCAAGGTAAGAAAGACGGTAAAGAGCGCAGTGTGTTCATCTACAACAACGCAGATCACGAAGTCGCATACGAAGATGTTGAACACCAAGCTATCTCATACACCACTGGCGTACCTGCGATCACTGCGGCTTTGCAGTTCTTCCGTGGCAAGTGGGCAGACAAAGGCGTGTTCAACATGGAGCAGCTAGATCCTGACCCATTCCTAGAAACCATGCCATCTATTGGTCTAGATTGGCATGTTCAAGAACTGGAGCCAGGACAACCTGTTATCCATAAATTGAAGTAAGAATTTAGCGACTCTTATTTGTACGTTTGAGCCGATGCACTTGCGTCGGCTTTGTTCGATTTTATAGTGCCTTTGCTAAGGCGAAGGGACGTAAGGTATCAAAATGCAACAAAACGAACTAAAAACGCCATACTTCATGATTAATGAAGACAAGCTGATTGAGAACCTAGAGAAAGCAAAACAGCTAAAAGACATCTCTGGTGTGAAGCTTGTATTAGCACTGAAGTGCTTCTCAACATGGGGTGTATTCGACATCATCAAGCCTTACCTAGACGGAACAACCAGCTCTGGCCCGTTTGAAGTGAAGCTTGGCTACGAAACGTTCGGTGGTGAGACACACGCATACAGTGTGGGTTACAGCGAAGATGACGTTCGCGATGTGGCGAACATCTGTGACAAGATGATCTTTAACTCTCAGTCACAGTTAGCGGCTTATCGTCATATTGTCGAAGGTAAAGCATCGATTGGCTTGCGCCTAAACCCTGGTGTGAGCTACGCAGGGCAAGACTTAGCAAACCCAGCTCGTCAATTCTCTCGTCTTGGTGTTCAGGCTGATCACATCAAACCGGAAATTTTTGATGGTATTGATGGCGTAATGTTCCACATGAACTGTGAGAACAAAGACGTGGATGCGTTTATCGGCTTACTCGATGCTATTTCAGAGCAGTTTGGCGAGTACCTAGATAAGCTGGACTGGGTAAGCATGGGTGGCGGCGTGTTCTTCACATGGCCGGGATACGACATCGAGAAGTTGGGTTTAGCGCTTAAAACATTCTCAGAGAAACACGGCGTACAAATGTATCTAGAGCCGGGTGAAGCGATCATCACTAAGACAACCGATCTTGTTGTAACAGTGGTTGATATCGTGGAGAACGTGAAGAAGACGGCGATTGTCGATTCAGCAACAGAAGCTCACCGTTTGGATACGCTTATCTACAACGAGCCAGCGTCCATTCTTGAAGCATCTGAAAACGGTGAACATGAATACGTGATTGGATCGTGCTCTTGTTTAGCTGGTGACCAGTTTTGCGTGGCGAACTTCGAACAGCCTCTCGAGATCGGACAGCGTCTGCACATTCTAGATAGTGCAGGTTACACCATGGTGAAACTGAACTGGTTCAACGGTCTACGTATGCCTTCGGTTTACTGTGAACGCTCGAATGGTGACATTCAAAAACTGAATGAGTTTGACTACTCTGATTTCAAACGTTCACTATCTCAGTGGTCAGTGAAATAAAACGTATTGAGTATTAGAACGACAAAGAGCAGCTGAATTGCTGCTCTTTTTTATTGGGGAAGCGTTAAAGGTGTGCAGTTAGCTTTCTACGATTACACGAGTGTCTTCACTCAGAGATTCTAACTCATTAGCCACGTCCTCTATCTCTAGCTCGCTAGGCAATTTAATCGCCATTTTTGCGCTGAATAAGCTGGAGCTTACCCCACCGCCGCCTGCAATGAATACGCGTTGGCAATCCATATCTAGAATTGAAATGCCTTGATTATCGAGAACGTGAGTAATTTCATTCACAATACCTGCTCTATCGTTGGCATCTAAGCGAAGCTGAAAGATAGTGTCTTCACGATGCGAGTGAGGATCCGAGTCAACGAACCTAACCACAAGAGTTTGACATGAAGAGAACGCCTCTTTAACGATGTCGGCATTTTCTCTTGGAAGCTCTACTTTGATGACACCTGCAACTTGATCTTCGATAAAGTTTACTTTGCTTATCAGCCATTTACCGCCATTTTCATGAGTGATTGCTGCGAGTTCTTTGATAGTTGCGGGTGACGCTTGTCCGACAAAATTAACAATAAATACGGTGTTCATAATGTCCCCTCCTGGAATAAGGTTTGGACGCAGTACGAATAAACGTGCTACTTAAGTTATTGGAATAAATCCTTTTATTTAGTGTAGGTGCTAGGAGAGGGTTATGTTTGATGAAAGTCAATTTTTGACACTAATTCGTGAAGCAAATAATTAAAACGATGTTTAGGGCACAAAAAAGCAGCCATCATAAGGCTGCTTTCTACTGAGTATCAACTCAAGTCAAGGCTAAAATGTTACTTTTAGTTCGACACCGTAAAATTGGCTATCGTAGTTGGCGCCTGCGTCCATTGCGAATTTTGCGACGTCTTGATTACCAAACCAAGGTGATGAATTAAATTGTAATTCTGCACTACCGCCCCATGCATCGGTTACCCAATAATGGATATGCCCAACAGGGTTTAGGAAGAAGAGTGATACATCACCGACGGTTTCAGAGCCCATGACTTCGCCGCCGTTTGCTACAATATCTTGCTCAGCAGTGAGCATCATTTCGCCAACCACAGCACCAAAGAATGGTGTGATAAAAATATCCTGCCAAGATGGCACTTCTGCAAATGCCTCTACTCCGTACTCCCAAAAGAACGTTGACATGGTTGCGGAGTACAAGAATGACTGAAACTCGTTATAGCCAGCGTGGCGTGCGGCTGTGTAGTAAACGCCGCCAAAATAAGGGTGCATGATGTAGTTGAGGACATGTTCATCACTATCCCAAACAGGCCCGTCAGAGACATTATCTTTCCATTTTTGACCCAGCTTACTCATGTCTCGGTCTTCTTCGTCCCATTTAGTGATACTTTCTGGAAGGAAAGTCATCATACCAACGGTTGCGATACTCAGGCCAAGAATGGTGTAGGTTTGACCCATGAGGTAATCCCAGTCTTTATCTTGAGGGATAATGAGATGTTTAGGCTGAAGCCCTGCATCAAGATTTAATGAATCATCATTATTCTGTTCAAACATAAGACCGCGATTTTGAGACTCGAAGGTGTACAGAGTCGTCGTTTCGCAGTAACCTGACAAGCAATCAGGTGTGTAAGAAAACTCCGTATGACTGGTCATATCGTACTGACTTGCGTGCGCAAGCGCTGACGAAGTCAAGCAAAGGCCAGTTAGAGTTTTCTTGAACATGGATGATTTTGACACAAAGGTCTCCGAGTTGATGGTGTGATGATCGGGCTCGCAATTATCCCTCAAAACATCAACCATTTAAATACTTGATCCTTATTTAGTCCCAATATATCTCGTCGAGATTCGTCCAAATAAAAAGAAAAATAAGCACTATAACGAATAATAGGATTGTGCTTATGTTCAGGAGTCAGTTGTGAAAATAGCAATGCTTAGTACCGGTGAGGAAGTGCTCCACGGTGATATTGTTGATACTAATGCGGCATGGTTGTCTAGCCTGTTTTATCAACATGGATTTGGCTTAACAAAGCGTTCAACGGTTGGTGATAGCCTGTCGAGCTTGGTTGAAGAGTTTTTAATGTTGAGCTTCAACAATGACGTGGTGATCGTGAATGGTGGTTTAGGGCCAACAACCGATGATATGAGTGCGGCTGCTGCCGCGAGAGCTGCTGAGTGTAAACTCGTGCTTTTCAAAGAGTGGTTGCAGCATCTAGAAAGTTTGTATGCTCGACGTGGCATCCCAATGCCAGACAGTAATTTAAAACAAGCCATGCTACCAGAAACGGCTGAGATTCTGGACAACCCGATAGGCACGGCCTGTGGTTTCAAGATGCTGATTAATGATGCCATTTTTTATTTTACGCCGGGTGTGCCAAGTGAATTTAAGCTTATGGCAGAGACGCAAATTTTGCCTGATCTGAGAAGAGCTTTTCCAGAGGTGCAAGGTTCATGTTGTAGTCGAATCTATACGTTTGGCCTTTCCGAATCCGGCATCTCGGACAAGCTTGATCAGCTAAAACTTCCTCAAGGGTATGAGCTTGGTTATCGCTCTTACTTACCTTTTATTGAAGTGAAACTCTTTGGCCCTTCTGACCAGCTTGAACAGCGTTTGAAGTTGGTACAGATGATCAATAAGCATCTTGAAAGCAATACCGTTAGTATTGACTTACCTATGGTTGAAAATGTCGGCCAGCTGTTGGTGGATAAAGAGTTAACCGTGTCGGTTTCCGAAAAAAGCAGTGGTGGATACTTAACTTATTGGTTAAATAGTGATGAAAACGCTGAAAGGCAACTTGGACATGGTTGGGTACTACCAAGCCAGACTCAAGCGATGAGCAACAGCGGAGACCCATTAGCAGAAACGTTTGCTCTGGCAGGAGCGACGCGAGAGAAGTGTGGGACGGATTTATCACTCGTCACTGGCGATATTGAAGAGGGTGTTTTTTCCGTCGCTTTATCGACACCGTCAGGCGAGTGGGGAGCGTTATATAAACTCTCGAAAAAGTATCCGCGCAATGATCAAGTTAAAGTGATCAGCACGGCAGCACTAGACTTGTTGCGTCGTTACCTAGAACGTAAACCGATGTTTGCACATTATGCATTTTTAGAGAAAGTTAAAGAGATGCATCTCCCAGGTAGTGCTTTATAACCAGAGACCTATAACAGCCTGAGAGATAAAACACGTAGATACAAAAAAGCCAAGGTAATCACCTTGGCTTTTGCGTTTTATACCGTCGAGTCACGTTATGCGCGCTGCTTTTCTTTCATCGCGTAGTTAACGCCACTGAGTGACAAATCCGATTTTGCTTTACAGATACAAGGTAATATCTCATCACTTTGCGTGTAAGCCATGGCAAAACCAACATACTCCACTTCACCAGATTCCAACTTGCAGCGACAAGCGCCACAGTGCCCATCACGACAGTTGTATTCTGGTAATAAGCCAGCTTGCTCCATTGTTTCCAAAATTGTATTGGAAGGGTTGGATTCAATACTGATGAGTTTGTTGATTTTGAGTGTTGCCATTACAGCTCGAATCCTTCGAAGTCGTCTGCGCGAACTTCATTGTCAATTTGACCCACAAGGTAAGAAGAAATTTCCGCTTCTTGAGGCGCAACTTGAACATTATCTGAAGACAACCAAGCGTTAATCCATGGGATTGGGTTGGTTGTTGCCTCTGGATAAGCTGCAGGTAGACCTACTGCTTGCATACGGATGTTGGTGATGTATTCAACATATTGGCTTAGGATGTCTTTGTTTAGACCGATCATAGAGCCATCTTTGAATAGATACTCTGCCCACTCTTTTTCTTGCTCAGCCGCTTCTTTGAATAGGTCAAAACAGTCTTGTTTTGCTTCTTCTGCGATTTGCATGAAAGTGAAATCATCCTGACCGTTACGTAGCAAGTTGATCATGTGTTGCGTACCGTTCAGGTGAAGCGCTTCATCGCGTGCAATCAGTTTGATGATTTTCGCGTTACCTTCCATTAGTTCGCGTTCTGCGAAAGCGAAAGAACATGCGAAACTTACGTAAAAACGAATCGCTTCTAGAGCGTTCACAGACATCAGACAGATGTACAGTTTCTTCTTAAGGTCGTACAGACTAACCTTAACTGTTTCACCGTTAAGGACATGCTCACCTTCACCGTAGCGATGGTAATCATTCGTCGCTTGAATCAAATCGTCGTAGTAGTGCGCGATGTCTTTTGCACGCTTCAGGATGTGCTCGTTCTCAACGATATCATCAAATACCACAGCAGGGTCGTTCACGATGTTACGAATAATGTGCGTGTAAGAACGAGAGTGAATCGTTTCAGAGAAAGACCAAGTCTCAATCCAAGTCTCTAGTTCCGGCAGAGATACAAGCGGCAGCAGTGCCACGTTAGGGCTACGACCTTGGATAGAGTCTAGAAGCGTTTGGTACTTCAAGTTAGAGATGAAGATGTGCTTCTCGTGATCTGGCAGTTTGTTGTAATCGATACGGTCACTAGATACGTCTACTTCTTCTGGACGCCAGAAGAAAGAAAGTTGTTTCTCGATAAGCTTTTCGAAAATCTCAAACTTTTGTTGGTCGTAGCGTGCAACGTTTACTGATTGACCTAGGAACATTGGTTCCTTCAACTGGTCATTCTTTTTTTGGTTAAAAGTACTGTAAGCCATAATGCCTCAATTCCTTTTAAACCTCCCCATAAGGGGAGGTTATCGATAGTCTGTCTTTACGGAGTGTTGGGTGCGGGTAGATTAAATCTTGTTATGCCGCGAGTTTTGAATGTAACATCGAGTGGGTGGGTCGGTATCATATCATTCAGCCCATGTGCGGTACATAATTAAACCTATCTAGCCCACCTCTTACAACCCTATAGCAGCAAGGTAATGTATAATGTTGTTATTGTAACATGAACCTTACCCATAATATAAACATAAATTGACTAAAATCAGATGTTATCTCTCCCAAGTATGTTACTCGAATGTCGGTAAGAACAAACTTGCATATTTGCCAGTTCTCAGGAAAAAATGTTACATATTTGAAGATAAAAAGTGTTGTGCGTAAAAGGAGTGTATCTCCTCGTAACATGGAGCTATCCCGTTAAAAGTGTTGGAGTGACTCAATGTTTGAAACATTTGTGCTATTCGATGCTTTATTTACTAATTCGAGTTCAGTTAAAAACGAGCCTAATATGACGAATTCTTAGGCAATAACTATCGCTTCAGGAATACCTAGCGTCGTAGCATCAATGACTAGATGCAGGACTGTTCCTTTAGTCTTTGTTTTGAATGCGACGTTAACTGTTTTGGCTCGCTTACTAATACATGAGTAATGAGGGCATGACAACGGCAGTTGTGCGAGCTTGAAAATAGACTTTATGAACCCTTGCAGACCTCTCGACTGCATTGAAAATACTCATTTAATCATAAGAGCAGTCGTAATCACTAAACAAACGAGGCCTCCCACGCTACCTTGTCTGATTTGCTTCCATAACTGGATAGCTTCTTCATCAATCTAAAATGTCAGTGAACTGCAATTGATTAAAGCCTGGTGATAGTGTTTCCAATTGGTTGTTTTGTAGTGAGGCTTGGCCATTGGTCTAAGTATTTGAATGAACTTAGCTGATCAGATCGTAGGTTGATGATATAGGTGATGTCTCCAGCCCATTTTTCATTCGGAGCCGATGCGCTAAAGTTCTGAGCCAACAAGTTTGGAGCAACAGGCATTTGATGCTTGCTGTCCGTAGTGCACTTAAACTTGCGTGTAGCTTTCGGCGTTAAATCTTGACGTTTCATACTGGCAGCAATGGTTTTAACATTGTAGTTATCACCGCTCTCAGACAGTTCTTATTGGATACGCCTTGAGCCATCTCGGCCTTTGCTGTTGTCGAAAGCTTCTTTGACCTTTGTATCAAGCTTTTGGCGAATTGCCTCGTGTTGGATGGCCTTATGGCGATGCTTAACCCAGTAATAAAACCCACTTCGGGATACCCCGAACACCTTAGCCATACGTACAATACTTAAGCTCAGCAGGTGTTCGAGCATAAATTCATAGCAATTTACTTTAGATTTTTCGCGAAGTAGGTGGCGGCCTTTTTTACAATTTCTAGCTCTTCTGCTTGCTCAGCCAATTGCCTTTTTAGCTTGGCAACCTCTGCGGCTAGCTCTTGCTCTCGCTGACTAGTATTGGTGTCTTTCTTCGAGTTCTTCCGCCACCCGTAGATTTGAGATTCATGTAAAGAAAGCTGTCTTGCTGTCGCAGCTACTCCCACTTTCTCTGCTAGCTTCAGGGCTTCTGCCTTAAATTCAGGGGAATGTTTAATTCTAGTTTTCTTAGTTGTCATTGTTCACCTCGTTAGTGATTGTACTCACTTAACTCGGTGTCCAAAACTGCTGGGACGGATCATTCGTAAGGACATTCGTTTGAACTTAATAACGATACTACTTTTCTCTTTATAAAGTCCGATACTTCATTAGTCGTTTTAGAAGAAGTGAAGGTGTAACCTATTTCGTTAGCTACCGCTATAAAATCCTTCTTTGTTTTAAAATCTATACTCCAATCGTAACTCGATGTAGTCAGAGTAGAGAACAATTGATTCATCGCCACACCTTATATTTACAATAATATCAAAAACTTGCCAAATTATATGGTACTAAGTCAGAATACACCTTTTAAACTCACAGAGCGAGATAGATAGTGCCAGTGAACCAAATAAGGAAGCCCTGATAGGCCTTTTATCTATTCATTACTTTATGTACGTCAAAACTCAGTATCGTGAGCTGCACTGAGTATTAACATTAACTTGGAATGGGGCTGCCACTTTTCTGCATTGGCAAACCATTAATTAACTCAGGAATGGAAAGTCTCTTAACTCTCACCTCTAAGGCGATAAGCTAACCTCCCGTATTTCATGTGGGCAAATGAAGCAGCAACGAATAGAGTTATCTGCAACACGCCGACCCATTTACTAGGTTGCATTAAAGCAACAACATAAATCGTAACGCTAATTGCTGACATCACACTGGTAACCGTCATAAACCAATCAAGACCAACTTCGTTTAGCTCGCCATGATACTTTCTAGTAGCACTTCGAACATTGATAATTGAACTTGAATAAATCATCGCACTAGCAATAGACCAATCGCCTGTAAGCAACAAGTCATCATACTTCCCCGTCAAGACCTTAACCAAGACAAGCAAGATGAATGGGGTGATAATGAACAGATAAGATGTAGCTACCGCCTTAAACTCATTCTGATGTTGGTATTTCATTCTGAGTTCCACGATAAGTAATGACTTCTTTGATCTCTTTTATCTTTGCATTTTTGATACGTTCTTCACCTTTCTCAACGACAACGTCATACTCTGCGTGAACTCGCAGATAGTCACTTCCCCCCAGACGAACCTCAGAATTCAGATATTCATCCAACCACTCTTTGTGTGTAATTTCTGCGCTGTATCTCTTATGAGTCCTAGTGCTAATTACTTCCCACTTAGAAGTAGCCTTTTTACAAGGTTTAAAAACTTCAACGATTTCTTCACCGTCAAAGTGACCTCGGTCACTAGAGAACATCTTTTTGACATTACCAGTGAATCTAAAGTTAGGATCAAAAGGGATTACCTCAGCTAACTTAGCACCTTCATTGCAAACTTTAAGATACTCATCAGGTAACAGCTTTTTATTGCCCTCAGACCACTTCTCAGCAACTAAAGCAACATCTAAATCACTAATGTAAGGATCAAGGCGACTTGAACGACCTCTTATAGCCATCTCATTCTTCAGTCTATCTCTTTCATTATTAGTGACGTGTTGAACCTGCTCTTTTTGAGACATCTCACCAGTCAACTCCCTGAAAAGGGAGTCAGGCCTTGTCCACTCCTCAACCTTTAATAACAACTTAGCGAGAATGCAACCATGAGTAACCTCTTGCAACTCAACATCAAAAATCATCTCTGAATCAACAGCCTGAGCAATAATTTGCCCCATCTCCTGATACGCTGAAATGAAATCCCCCATAGCGTGAAATACTTCCGCAGGATTCTTCCTGTTAGAGTTGTATTCAAGGTGAAACTCTAAAACCGTTGCTTCCATTGCCTAGTCCGTTAATCATTATTGTTCATATGGTTATGAATTTTACATCATATTTAAGTGCCAACAAATGTTTGACCTCACCATTAGCTAGACTAAACATGTTGGCTTCTTAACTTGCCTACCAGAATCGACCTCGATTTTTTAAAGTCATATGTGATCAAACTTCATTGTTATCCGACTTACCTCACGCTTATTGGATAACATTTAGTAGGGCAAATTAGCACTAACGATTAACAGGACATAAAAGTGCGATATGACTAAAACGGTTTGGGGCGTGCGATGTGAGGTCGTATGAAGCGCTGTTCACCGCTCAATGTGTGAACCATCAGTATCACCAGATGAACCTAAGAGCCTGAATAAAGTAGCGGATCCGACAATGTAACGAAGGTTGGCATTCGCCAATCGGGATCTAAATCGTGAGAGGACGATCCTCCTGATAACCACAAAATTGGGTGAGTGCTAGGTAATCAGCATGATGAACATACGTGAATTCGCATAAGGTGCGTTATACGTTGAAACAGCGGAAGTGGTTAATACGCTGTAGCCAAAAGGCAAGAGAATCGAAAGAGATTACCCCATGATCTTTCGTTGTCATTGAACTCTCCGCAACATAGCTGTGAAAAACAGCCCTATCCCTAAAATAAACTCCAATCGATTCAGTCCGAACTGCATACAAACCTAACTCATTAAGGCAGAAGTTCCTTCACATCACAGCCCAAAGTGTCTGCAATCTGATACAACTTTTCAAGCGTGATATTGATTTTACCGCGTTCTATGCGGCTCATATAGCTTCTATCTATCTCAGCGAGAAGGGCTAGTTTCTCTTGAGGTAAACCTTTGGATCTTCTCATTTGTACAATACGTTGGCCTACAGCTTCGGCAAGTTTCGTGTTCATGTTTTTTATTTATGAAATTAATTTCCTGAACAATGCACACTTGCGGACTATATGACCACGGATTATAATCCTCAAAATCAACGCAATTGGTCATTTTTTATGCAAACGAAGGTAAGAATCAGAAAAGAGCTATTTCTCGCCATTTATTACAATGAACACTTCTCTGCCAACGACCTAAAATCCTTTCCATTAGACAGTGATGAAAAAGAATACTTATCGGATGAATACGTCGAAAAAAAATTGAAGGAAATGTCGTTGATCGGCGCAGTCCTTTCATGCGGTTTCGACAAGCATGGTGATGAAGAATTTTCCAAAGGTTTTATGTTTAACCATATCGACTGGGAGGTCGTGGATTGCGACAATTACAGTGAGGACTCCAACTGCCTTTCTTTCAAAAGAGAAAGTCTTTTGACGATTTTGCAAGATAAACAGTCAGAGCTGTCAGAGTCCTATTCTCTTCATAAAAGGACATGGAAGCATTTCAATCAGTTGTGTGCTCAACACTCAGAACTTCGGCTGTGTTTAGACGAGTATATATCCGAGTATGACAATCGTAGATTGGATCTCAAAGCCGAAATGCTTGCAGTAGAAAACGCAATTACCTTCTACAAAAATACAGCCCACCCAGTAGAAAGTGGGAGCTAATTTGCACAATTCTATACTTTACGCACATGCCACAAACAACAACATGCTCGTGGGGCAGTTTGTCCAACAGTCGAAGACCTACTGGTCATTTTCATACTCTGATGAGTGGTTAGCATATGATTCAGCTTTCCCTATCTCGTTGAGCCTGCCGCTCGTAAAGGGACAATGCTCATCATTTAATACACTGAATTTTATTCACAACCTGCTTCCTGACTTGAAAGAAGAACGATTAAGCCTTGCTCACTCGGTAGGTGTGAAATCCAACGATGCATTCAATTTACTCTCCAAGATAGGTCATGATTGCACGGGCGGCATTTCATTTAGTCAGAGTAGGGAGCCGCCAAAGATAGGATGGAAATATCGAGAGATCTCGGCAAGTGAATTAAATGAACTCGTTACCCAGCGTAAGTCATTTCTTCCATTTTTTGGGGATTATCGACCTTGTATTTCGGGAACACAGCGAAAAACAACTCTAACTAGGTTGAACGGTAAATGGTATGTACCTCAAGAGAAATCACTAAGTAGCCACATTATCAAATACCCAATGGATGCAATTGCGCAAAGCAACTCAGTACTAGATATGAGCAGCAGTGTTGAGAATGAATTCATCTGTACTCAAATAGCGAAGGAACTTGGTTTTAAAGTGCCCGATATGGAGATAATAACGACTGAATCAGGAGCTAAAGCCCTTGCAGTAAAACGGTTCGACCGATGTTTTGGTGACGGAGTTGTGACTCGTAGACACCAAGAAGATTTCTGCCAGGTTTTTGGTGTACCTGAACATCAAAAATATCAATCGGAGAACAACCTAAGTGTCTCCAAAATTGTTGATGCTTTAAGTCTCTCTGCGGAAAGTAAGGCGAACAATCATGACTTTTTTAAGTTTATGGTTTTTCAGTATTTTATTGGTGCAACTGACGGTCATCTCAAGAACTTTTCCGTACATATTGCTCCTAGCGGACACTATCAACTTACACCGTTCTACGATTTGCTATCAGCTTACCCCGCTATCGGTAATAGAGGCTTAAATAAGCGTAAGCTAAAGCTAGCAATGGGACTGAAAGCATCACGAGGATACAAATATCATATCAGCAAAATTTGCTTACGGCATATAGAGCAGACAGCTAATCAGTTCGGTATCAGCAATACGAACTGTCATGAAATCGTCTCTGCCTTTCTCGCTCAATTTAGTAGCGCACTTAGCTCTGTAGACAATCGATTTCCTGAAAAGGAATTTTCGCTAGTAAAGGACGCAATATTTCAACATGCCACTAAGATCGTCGAAAAGTTAAACAGATCAATTAAGTAAACATCTCGGGTAACAATTATTGCCCATTTTGTAAACATACTCGTTAGCAGTGAGGGAAAGATGGCTGAAACCACGACCAATGGAAGTAACACGACTCTTGATTTGAAGCAGTCTTTCGCTCTGTTAAGTGTCGATAAGAATGGAATCGTAACGATGAAATTTGGTGATGAAGTAACGGTTTTTATGAACGACAAATGCCCAGCAATCGCAACAGATTTGTTAAAAGTGATCGCGTCAATAAAAACGGAAGCAGCTAACAATGGAACGTGAGGAAGATAAGAGTAATGAGCTAACAGAACCTTCTTGTGAGAACCTGGGCGTAGCTCGCTTTTTAGCCTTGCTCGAAAAAGACATCGAGCAGCATACAGATAAATTAGTCGTTCCTTCTCATGAAATGAAAGAAGAATTAGATGAGAGCGTCGGTGATTATTCAGTCGATTTAGATGGCGACTATTAGGAGTGAGGATAGTATGAAAGCAAAAATCGGCATTCTATCAGAAGAGCTTGCTCGTAAGCGCATGATTCGGATTGCAGAAGGAAAAGTGACGTCTAAAGAACCTTACCCTCAATTTTTGTTTGAGTCACTGGCTGTGCTTTCACAACTGTTGTCTAACGAAAATGTTGAGCTGCTGAATTTGATTGCTCGCGAAAAGCCAAACAGTCTTGATGAGCTTGCTGAAAAGAGTGGGCGCAGTATCAAGGATGTTACTGATACTTTCGAAGCTCTTTCATCTAAAGGTTTTGCTTGTATAGATACGAAGAGAGGTCAATCTCGACCAATTGCGTTGTTTACAACGTTCGAGATCGTTATGGGCAGGTCTCTTTTACTTTGAATTGCTAACATACAATTGTCGGATAGGCGACACCTGTTACCAGATGCCGCCCTCCTAAGAACCGTACGTGCAACTTTCACTGCATACGGCTCAAGCCTCCGCTAAGGCGTATTACGTTACCCAGCAACCTAGATAGCAGTTAAGGCAGGGTCAAACCAAGAGTGACGACTTTCCTTTTTCGGCTTCCTCTTTGCCAAGTAATCTTGGTAAAGCGGATCGAATGGGGTTGCTGCACTTCTAATTTTCACATGCCTTTTGATCGGCGTTTTCGCTATTTGAATTAGGTTGTAGTGACAGTCCATATTGGCGATTTTCTGCCAACCGTGAAATTGCCATCCACCACTTCTGTTCATGTAGTATTTTCGCCTTACCCAGTCTTTTGGTTTAGTGGGATGACGTCTAACCGCCCATCGCCACAGTAACCAGAAAATTTGATGACCGAGGTAACCGAAAGTGCGCTTTGCAACGCAGTGGCGATAATAGTTCGCCCAACCTTTCAGCTTAGGGTTCAGTAATCTAATGAGATCATTGACTGGCATTGTTGCGTGCTTCTTGATGAGTTCACGCAAGTTACCCAAGAAAGAGAGAACGTTGCTCTTACTCGGTTTGATGAGTAGTTTGCCTTTGTACTTCCTGAGGTTAAAGCCCAGAAAATCAAAGCCATCATCTATATGAGTAATGTGTGTTTTCTCTTCAGAGAGTGTCAACCCTCTTTCTTTTAGAAAATCAATCACCCTTGGTTTGACTTCGTTAACAAGAACATCTTTTGACGAGCCTGTTATCACAAAATCATCCGCATAACCGATAAAGTTAACTCGTTCTCCCGATTTCTTAGCGACTTCTTTCACGAGCTTTTCTAGGCCCGCAAGCGTCAGTAACATAAGCGTTGGAGAGATAATTCCTCCTTGCGGAGTTCCCTCCGACGTTCGGTAGAACAAGCCCTTATCGATATAGCCAGAGCCTAACCACTGCTTCAGCATCCTTTTGTCTATTTGAACATGTTCAAGTAGCCATTCATGCCCAATCTTGTCAAAGCAAGCTTTAATATCCCCCTCCAAAACCCAGCGACCTGAGCGCTTAAGACACAAGCATTTGAAGCATTGTGCTATTGCGTCAGCCGTACTGCGATTAGGGCGAAAACCGTAGCTATTTGGATCTGCTATCGTTTCCGATATCGGTTCCAAAGCGAGCAGATAAAGCGCTTGTTGCGCTCGGTCTATCATGCATGGAATGCCGAGGGGTCTAAGTTTGCCATTCTTTTTCGGGATGTAGATACGTCTGAGCGGTTTAGCTCGGTAGCCTTTGCGATTCAATTGGTCCACTGCGGTCATTCGACGGGCATCCGTATTCCAAATGACACCATCGATTCCTGGAGTGTTACTGCCTTTGTTTTGGGACACCCGCTTCACAGCAAGTAATTTCGCTGATCTGGAGTGGGTTAAGATCCACTGCAAAGCCTTCGCTTTACTGTGTTTTCCCTCTCGAGTTGCTTTTGCAATGCGCATTTGAAGCTTTAACACGTGCGACTCGACAGCTTTCCAATCGATGGATTGCCATTGAGTGCCATTAGGAGAGGCACTAACTTCTGATGAAGCCACCATTTGCGTTTCTCCTTGAATAAAGTTCTTCAAATCATCTTGCAACGGGAGACCAGTTAGAAGTCAGCTCGCTTTCGCGCCAGATATAAACCTGTATCCACTTCATTACAAAGCGGCCTTTGCTTTTTCTAACCTCCTTTACCTGCACACCTATCGGCAATCTTCGCAGACTGCTTTCCCAATGGGAGATATACAGGCTTACCCTGTTCCGTATGTCGCGCAAAATATCAGCTTAGATGCCCACTATAGTGCGGAGAGTACATCGATCACGAAAGAGTACTGTCCAACTTCTTTCCGACTCTCATTGCCATTTTGGCCACAGCGTATTAACCACTTCCGCTGCTTCATCATATAACGCGCCTTGCGTGGATTCACTTACGTTCATCATACTGACACCCTAGCACTTACCCGATTTGTGGTTATCAGGAAGAACGTCCTCTCACGATTCAGTTCCCACTCGGTCTAACAACCGAGTTTCGTTACATTGTCGGATCCGCTGCTTTATTCAGGATCCTAGGGTCATCTGGTGATACAGATGGTTCACTCTTATCGTGGTGAACAACGCTTCATACGACTTCAGGTCGCACGGACAGAAGTGAGTTAAATTTTTTGCGCTAACTAGGGATTCACATTAGAAATACTATTTTAAAGGCTTTAATGGATAAGAATCAGGAATTTCCTCTTAGTGTTTACTTCAACGGAACATCCATTGGCATCATTAAAGATCCGTCATCAGGCTTTTGCAGCTGATCTAGATGGATTGCAAATGACAGATACATTATAGAATTTCTAACTAGTTTTATTAGTGTGAATAGGCGAGATTCAAACTCTGTGTCAGTGATGAGTAGGGAGTAACTAGAACGTTTTTGTTTATCATGAATCATCTCTTTAACACGTTCCAGCTTGCTGTCTAGCTGCTTCTTTTGTTGTTCCAGCTCAGTTTTTAAAACGGTATCATCCGCTTTCTTAGCTTTAGCTATATCGATATAAAGGTCTTTTAGTTTAGATTTGAGGAGTTCAGCTTCATCTTTAAGCTCTTCTGCTAGATGTTTGTGAAACTCAATGTCATGCTTTGTGAGAGAATGACCAAACTCATCAACAATCTTGAGAGAACGATGCTCCATTGCGTTTCTAATCTCAGAAAATGCCTCAGCATCAGGATCTAGCCACTTTGAAGCTGTATCGAGGTTTACACCTTTTTGATTTGAATCTCGAATGTCTTTAAGAATATAGAATAGAGCGTGCACAAAGTAGTTTTGACTATCAACAAGCTTCTTGTGTGGTTTCAGTTTACCATTTTTCAATTCGCCAAAGATATTATGAAAGTACACTCTTGCATCTACATCATTCAGGTCGAAAAATGAATTTAGGAAATAAGCAATTTTATCAAAAATTGAATATAACGTTCTGAAAGCACTTTTATAATGATGTGCTTTTAAATTGGTTATTGTATGAGCTAAGTCATCAACGTGTGGATATGTTGTATTGAAAAAATGCTCTTGATTACTTGGTATGTTTTGAGCTGAAAAAATCAAATAACGTGCATAGCAATAGTCATTTTTTATTTCATCAAAGTTGCCGTGATAGATCAGATCTTCATGCATAGCCAATGATGTATTAATCGTTTGTGAGAAGCTAGGCATTGCGAATACGTCTTGATAAACAATTTCGTCTGTACTCACGTCATTTAAGTCATTCAGGAATAGACGATTATCACCGCACCATGTTAAATAATCGCGTTGTTTACGTGTTTCAGCTTCATCCTTAAAAGTCTCATAATCATCAAAATCAGATAACTTAAACTTCGATTCAAACCAAGCTTTAAAATCCAAGAACTTACCATCTTCTGCATAAGCAATTTTTTGTTCATCATGTAGTAAGTCAACATACTCTAAACCTAAACAGATCAGTTGATACGCTTTGAAATAGTGATAACAAACATGAGATTCATCATAGATGTGTCGAGCAATAAAAAGCTGGTTTTCAGCTTTGTTGATAATTGCAACAGGGTTAGCATCAAGTTCAATTGCGGTGTCCCAATGAGGAATACAGCATAGACTACGCCCTTGAGAACTAAGCCAGTTTGCTAGGTTAGTCTCGATACGGCTACGCAAGTTTATGTGATTAGCGTTTGGGTATGCGTTAGATTTTATGATGTATAAAGCTTTTCGGTAGTTAATTACAGCTTTGCTTAAATCTTCGGAATACCATTCAGTATTATAGTATCCGTGAACTGTTGAATAGCAGTTAGCTAACGTGTAGAAATACCTTGCTTCAATAAAGTCATCATCAAAAAAAAAGAAAGGCTTATCGATAGCTGAAACAAAGCCGATAAGTTCATCGCGGTTATTTGAAAGAATCAACTCATCAGCTCTGTATTCAAACAAACCGATAGCTGCATCATCAATTAGTACGTTTTCTTCCATAACTTCTCCAATACTGGATAGAGAGCAGCTTAATATACACTTAAACACATGCTATAGATATTAGGTCAATTCGGTCAAATTAAGTTGATAGTAAATGTTAAGAGCAAACAGTCTAACGAGTTTTGGGGCATAGGCGTGCTAGCGCGATCGCAGCCAGCATGCCATTGTCGAGTAGACGACACTTGTTACCAAGTGCCGCCCCTCTAAGAACCGTACGTGCAACTTTCACTGCATACGGCTCAAGCCTCCACTAAGGCATCATTGATACCCAGCAACTTATAACGCAGTCGGGACAGGCTCTTTCCAAGAGTTACGAGCTAGCCTTTTAGATTTTCTCTTCACCAGATATTCTTGGTATTGAGGGTCAAAAGGGGTCGCAGCACTCCTAATTTTTACGTGTCTTTCGATAGGCACTTTCGCTATTTGGAACAGATTGAAGTGACAGTCCATGTTCATGATTTTCTGCCAACCGTGAAATTGCCACTGGCCTTTACGATTGAGAAAATACTTGTGCACAACCCAGTCTTTGGACTTGGTTGGATGACGTCTAACTGCCCAGTGCCATAACGCTTGGAATAGTTTATGGCCGACATACCCGAATACTTGTTTAGCAACACAGTGGCGATAGTAATTCGCCCATCCCCTAAGTTTCGGATTTATCAACTTGATAAGATCGTTAACAGGGATGGTTGCGTGCTTTTTAATAACTTCACGTAGATTTCTAAGGAATAACAGCGTATTGGATTTGCTCGGTTTAATGAGCAATTTCCCTTTGTACTTCCTGTGATTGAAACCCAGAAAGTCAAAGCCATCATCAATATGAGTGACCTTCGTTTTTTCTTCGGAGAGGGTTAACCCTCTTTCTGCCAAAAAGCCAGCAATCAACGGTTTGATATCGTTCACTAGCACTTCCTTTGAAGAGCAGGTGACCACAAAATCATCCGCATAACCGATAAAGTTGGCCCTAGCACCCATTTTCAGAGCTGTAGATTTTATTTGTTGCTCTATTCCCGCGAGAGTCATTAGCATCAAGGTTGGAGATATTATTCCACCTTGAGGTGTACCTTCTTCGGTATCGTAGAACAGCCCCTTATCTACATAGCCAGATTTTAACCATTGCTCTAACATTCGTTTATCTACAATGATATTGTCCATCAGCCATTTATGCCCGATTTTGTCGAAGCAAGCCTTAATATCTCCCTCAAGAACCCATTTCGCGGATTGCTTTAGAGCTAAACATTTGAAGCACTGACTGACAGCGTCAGCCGTGCTGCGATTTGGTCTAAAACCATAGCTATTGAGGTCGGCAAACGTTTCGGACACAGGCTCTAATGCAAGAAGGTGGAGGGCTTGTTGCGCTCTATCAATCATGCATGGAATACCCAGTGGCCTGAGCTTACCGTTCTTTTTGGGAATATAGATACGTTTGAGTGGTTTTGCGGAGTAAGCCTTGCGACTCAGTTGATCGACTGCTTTCATACGGCGTGCATCTGTGTTCCAGATGACACCGTCTATTCCAGGCGTTTTACTGCCTTTATTCTGAGAGACTCGCTTAACCGCGAGAAGCTTGGCTGAGCGAGAATGAGTCAAGAGCCACTGTAAAGACTTCACCTTACCGTATTTCTTTTCTCTAGTTGCTTTTGCGATACGCATTTGAAGCTTCAATACGTGTACTTCAACGGATTTCCAGTCGATGGACTGCCATTGATCGCCGTCAGAAGATGCACTAATCTCTTTCGAGATCACCATTTGCTTTTCTCCTTGAATAAAGTTCTTCAAATTCTCTCGCAATGGAAGACCAGTCGGAAGTGGGCTCACTTTCGTGATCAGACATAAGTCTGTATCTGCATCATTACAATGTAGCTTTCGCTTTTTCCGACCTCCTATACCTGCACCACTATCGGCCACAAAGGCTTTCCCAAAGGGAGTGATACAGGCTTACCCTGTTCCGTATGTTGCGTAAAATGTCGGGTTAGATGCCCACTATAGTGCGGAGAGTGCAGTGACCACGAAAAAGTACTGTCCAACCTCTTTCCAACTCTCATTGCCTTTTGGCTACAGCGTAATAACCACTTCCGCTGCTTCATCATATAACGCACCTTGAATGGATTCACATATGTTCATCATACTGACTACCTAGCACTTACCCGAATTGTGGTTTTCAGGAGGAACGTCCTCTCACGATTCTTTTCCCACTCAGCCCAACGGCCAAGTTTCGTTACATTGTCCGAGCCGCTGCTTTATTCAGGCTCGTAGGTTCATCTGGTGATACAGACGGTTCACTCATAAAGCGGTGAACAACGCTTCATACGACTTCAGGTCGCACGGACATAAATGAGTTGGGGCACTAGGCTCAAAGAGGTTGCGCTGGCCTGTTCAGTTCAACTGCTTTAACCACGCGATTAACATCACAATAACAACTGTCTTATTTGTTTGTGCTATTACTATCGTCTAGCGTTCTTCCTTACATTAACTTTTCATACTTGCATAGGAACGGAAAGCTCCAGCTCTCGCGTTAGAACCTGCGTTATGTAGACCTAAAGCTTGGCAAACCTGCTTGTAGTACTGAGGGTCAATGGCTGCCCCAAAGTTCCATGAATCCTTGCCATCGTGCATCGTCAAATCGCCTGTTAGTGTCGGATATTTAGTCCACAGCTTATTAGTGCGAATCCATGCTGACAACTCTCCGCTAGTTGAGAACCCTTGACTACGAGCAGCTACAATCAGAGCGTTCAGTTCAGAATCACGAGTCTCCCGAGCTTTACGAAGAGCCTCTTGCTGAACAGCCTCACGAGCACGTTTCTCTGCTCTGGCGGTTTCATAGGTCTTGATGTTCTCCGTTATTTGATTAATGAACTTGGCGTTATCTTCGCGAATATCTTGAGGGACCTCGGATAGCTTGCTCCACATCTGCTTAGCAGCCTCGCCTTTACGAGTAGTCTCTGTAGTGAACCAGAAGCATAGGTCTTCTTTAGGCGTAGTCGTCCTCAGTACGGACTCAAACTGCTTAGCCTGCTTGATGTGAAAGAACACTTCTTTAGATCCCATGATTGCATCGTGAGTGAATTTGCACTCGGAGAAGATGAAGCCGAAGCCACGATCGTCTTTGTAGTTTTTGATCTTACCGAATTTAAGTTGTTGCATAATAATTACCCTTTAAATTGACAATGAATTTACTGTCGATATTAAAATAGATAAATGGATAGAAGTGAGTTAGTTATATTACTAAATTAGGTTCTGGCAGACTCGGAAAATGTCTAACAGTAAGTCCTCAAGTCAAAGCTCCATCAAGCGCATTACTAAAGTGATTTAGAAATAGCCTGAGCACCATCTTTCATGCTAACTTACCAATAAGAACCTAGTGGTACTGCCATAGATATACTATTCGAAAATACTCTAAAGGAATGCATATGCTCAACGACCCTAAGCCGTTTATTCTTAATTACGCTACAGAAAGAGTTCATTCCAATATACCAGCCTTAGGTGGGCACTACTGCGATGACGAACATATGTGGGTTGATGACGAATCCAAGACACCAATTATCAATCTAGTCGATAGAAATTGCCCTGAATTAATCACCAAAACAAACGTTCAAGTTGAAAGTGATGATCAATCCTATGCTCTTGAAATGCAAACCAAAACAAAAGTCGAAGTTGAACGTGATGATAATGATATTAGTTTATGTCATCTAAATGAATTACTCACTAAGACTGAAGTAATGCAAGAAAGCGACGATAACTCTTACAGTTTTGGTATGTCATGATTCTTTTGGTAACCAATAAACGAGACCTAACTACTGACTATATTGTCAGAGAGCTAAAATTCAGAAACGTTCCATACACTAGGCTTAATACGGAAACACTAAATGAGTTCAAGTGCTCCATTGGCTATAGTTCCATAGATGATTGGAGAATTGGGGATATCAAAGGTAACCAGATCACGTCCGCTTACTTTCGAAGACCCAGTCCTACAACAGTTATCCATCCCACATTATCTGAAGCAGAATTAGAATACTTGAATATGGAATGGTTATCTTTTCTAAAGAGTATTTATTATAGGCTTGATAACAAGTGGCTAAGCTCTCCTACTAACATAGCCTTAGCTGAAGATAAACCAAGACAGCTTGTTGCTGCTAATGCTCTTGGGTTTCAGATACCACAAGGTATCATTACCAATGATGTTTTTACTGTCATGGAAAGAACGACGAATGAAAGCCTCATAGCCAAGCCATTGAGACAAGCACTTCTAAAGGGAAAGAATGAAAGTGTTATTTTTACTAGCCAGATACCATCTCTTACACCTGAGTATGAAGAGTCAATAGCCTTTGCTCCCTCTATATACCAACAAGAAATCTCTAAAAAATATGATGTTCGGGTAACTGTAGTTGGCAACAAAGTGTTTCCTGTTGCTATTTGGTCACAAACATCAGAAGCAACCAAGGTTGATTGGCGTCAAGGAGGGCGAATTGATCTGCTGCACGAACATATAGATATACCAGATGAACTCAAAATGAAATGTATCAATTTAGTCAAAGACTTAAACCTGAGATTCGGTGCTATTGATTTGGTGTGTGACTTAGATGGGGACTATTGGTTTCTTGAGATCAATCCTAATGGTCAGTGGGCTTGGATTGAGAATCAAACTAAGTTACCAATAGCTTCATCTATCGTTGATGAACTACTGAAGATTAGTGAGAACAATTATGAATCTTGACTTATTTTGGCCAACGCTTTCGCAAGATTCTCAAAGTATAAAAAGAGAACTACTTGAAAAAGATTTAGACCTAATAACTGGTTTATCAACTAATGACGCAACAGGTATTCTCTTAGATGAGTCTAGACGATTGTATGATCAGGAACAGGCAAGACGATCCACCATAGATAGTAAAGCTGGTGTATATATCGCTGTTTCAATCGCACTAATAACAATACTCCTCTCATTGGCTCCAGTAGTCATCAAACTAAAAATACCAGTGAAATTTAATCTTTTAAGTGTATTAGATTTACTCACAATTGCAGTATTCATGTTGGCATTAACTATATTGGTTAGGTGCGTCATGTGGTCTCACAAAGCACTTAAAGTTTCACCTTTCCACTTATTAAACTGGAAAGAGTTAATAACGCATAACAACACCAAAACATTACAACTGCAATTAGTGAAAAAATTGTTGAGTACTTTGCGGAAAAACTATGATTTAACCAATGACACTGTTACTTGTGTAAAGATGGCTCATGCATTATTAACTAGCGCAATGTTTTGGTTGATTGCTGGAATACTAATACAAACAATTTCATATTTTTTCTATGGATATGGATTTGGCGATGTTGGAGATGTACCAAACAAAGATTCACTTAGTCCCATTATTAATATTTTCAATATCAAATCAGAGTTAGTTTGAATTCCGAATTTGAGCTACGCCCCGATTACCGTATTTTAAAGCCTTAGACAACCGCGAGAACCGTTGTTTTTCATTAACGTAAGGGGGGGGCTTATATCAATACTATTGGTCGTTATGGCAGTTGTTATCACAGTAAACTTCAAGCTCTCTATGAGGTTGCCGTTGCTCGCTTTTGGGAGTTTTCTGTCACTGTCTTTCCGTTGGTAGACATGAACAAAAGTACGGTGATTTCAATGCCGCTGATTTGCCACTGAGTAATTACGTTAACACCGAATGGTCGGGTGGACGACACTTGTTACCAAGTGCCGTCTCCCTAAGAACCCAGCGTGCAACTTTCACTGCACTGGGCTCAAGCCTCCACTAAGGCATCGTTTGATACCCAGCAACTCACAAAGCAGTTGGAACAGGTTCAATCCAAGAGTTACGTGCTTGTCTTTTTGACTTCCGCTTAGCCAAGTATTCTTGATAGTCGGGGTCATAAGGGATTGCGGCACTTCGGATTTTCACGTGTCGTTCTATTGGCACTTTCGCAATTTGGAACAGATTGAACTGACAATCCATGTTCATGATTTTCTGCCAACCATGAAATTGCCATTGGCCTTTTCGATTGAGAAAATACTTATGAACAACCCAGTCTTTAGACTTGGTTGGATGACGTCTAACTGCCCAGTGCCATAGTGCTTGGAATAGTTTGTGGTCTACATACCCGAATACTTGTTTAGCAACGCAGTGGCGGTAGTAATTCGCCCACCCTCTGAGTTTTGGATTTATCAGTTTGATAAGATCATTAACGGGGATAGTTGCGTGCTTTTTGATAAGCTCACGTAAATTTCTCAAAAATAACAGTGTGTTGAACTTGCTCGGTTTAATGAGCAATTTCCCTTTGTACTTCCTATGGTTGAAGCCCAGAAAGTCAAAACCATCATCAATATGAGTAATCTTCGTTTTCTCTTCGGATAGGGTTAACCCTCTTTCAGCCAGAAAGTCAGCAATCAACGGTTTGATATCGCTCACTAGCACTTCCTTTGAAGAGCAAGTGACCACGAAATCATCAGCGTAACCAATGAAATTGGCTTTAGCTCCTTTTCTCAGTGCTGTGGATTTTACGCGTTGCTCTAGTCCTGCAAGGGTCATTAGCATCAAGGTTGGAGATATTATCCCTCCTTGTGGTGTACCCTCATCGGTGTCGTAGAACAGGCCTTTATCCACAAAGCCAGACTTCAGCCATTGCTCTAACATACGTTTATCTACGGTGATATTTTCCATAAGCCATTGATGCCCGATTTTATCGAAGCAAGCTTTAATATCGCCCTCAAGAACCCATTTTGCTGATTTCTTCTGTGCCAAACATATAAAGCACTGACTAATGGCATCAGCGGTGCTGCGGTTTGGTCTGAAACCATAACTATTGAGGTCGGCTAGTGTTTCAGAAACAGGCTCTAGTGCAAGCAGGTGGAGCGCTTGTTGCGCTCTATCTATCATACACGGAATACCTAGAGGTCTGAGTTTGCCATTCTTTTTAGGGATGTAGATCCGTTTGAGTGGTTTTGCTTTGTAAGTCTTGCGACTCAGTTGATTAACCGCTTTCATACGGCGTGCATCTGTGTTCCAGATGACACCATCTATTCCAGGCGTTTTACTGCCTTTGTTTTGAGAGACTCGCTTAACTGCCAAAAATTTAGCAGAGCGAGAATGAGTCAAGAGCCACTGTAAGGATTTCACCTTACCGTATTTCTTTTCTCTCGTTGCTTTTGCGATACGCATTTGAAGCTTTAATACGTGCGCTTCAGCGGATTTCCAGTCAATAGACTGCCACTGAGCACCGTCAGAAGATGCACTAATCTCTTTCGAGATCATCATTTGCTTTTCTCCTTAAATAAAGTTCTTCAAATTCTCTCGCAAAGGGAGACCAGTCGGAAGTGGGCTCACTTTCGTGATCAGGCATGAGCCTGTATCTGCATCATTACAATGCAACTTTCGCTTTTTCCGACCTCCTCTACCTGCATCACTATCGGCCACAAAGGCTTTCCCTTAGGGAGTGATACAGGCTTACCCTGTTCCGTACGTTACGTAAAATGTCAGGTTAGATGCCCACTCTAGTGCGGGGAGCGTATCGATCACGAAAGAGCATTGCCCAATCTCTTTCCGACTCCCATTGCCTTTTTGGCTACAGCGTAATAACCACTTCCGCTGCTTCATCGTATAACGCACCTTAAATGGATTCACTTACGTTCATCATACTGACTACCTAGCACTCACCCGATTTGTGGTTATCAGGAGGATCTTCTTCTCACGATTCAAATCCCGAACGGGATATTCCCGCTCTTCGTTACATTGTCTGAGCCGCTGCTTTATTCAGGCTCATAGGTTCATCTGGTGATACAGAGGGTTCACTCATAAAGCGGTGAACAACGCTTCATACGACTTCAGGTCGCACGGGCAAAGACGTGTTTGCCGAGTCTGAGTCAACACGTCCTTTGAAAAAATCATTTTCAACTCTTGCTAGTTTAGCGAGCGGTGAATTAACTCAGGTCTGGCTAATCGCTACGTCTGACAAAAGAAAGTGCTACTAGGTCAGCAGACTTAACTCTCAAAAAGGCTATTGCGAAGGGAGTTATTAATAAAGAAAGTATTGGTGTTGACGATGTTTAGTCGCTGGAGCTGTACGTATGAACTACATTGAAAAATATTTTGGTCATACAAAGCCTACTGAAATACTTTTCCGAAATACAAGCACGGCGTTAAACTTAGATAACATGTTTGGCTCGTTTTATTATTACGCCAAAGTAGAAGCAGGTGAGAGCGAGCGACAAAAGCCTAAAGCCTGCGTTTGTGATGTAGCCCATGGTTATGTCGATAGTTTATTGATTACACTGCGTGAACAGCCAAAAGAGCAAACTATTGAATAACTTATGTCACATTAAAGAACAAAAAGCACCGCATTGAGCGGTGCTTTTTTGTGGCTAATCAATCGTCTGACCATAGCTGCTCTAGGTCAACATCTTCACTGTCAGGTTGTTTTTCTTTAGCTAGCTCGTCAACCTGAAGCAGCATAGGGAGGTCGAATGCAGTGCCAGTAATGACACAACTTCCTCTCGATAAGTTGGGAATCATGCTTCTAGACATGCTATCAAGGGTGCTGATAGTGTTATCTATCAAAAACAAATCCCTGTCATTAACAAGTCGATGAATGAAGAAGTTATGAATCTGAGACACAATCGTGGGTGAAATGTCTGCTGGCCTTTGGCTTGATAGCGTTAAGAACATACCAAACTTCCGCCCCTCTTTGATGATTTCCTCAAAGGTTTCAAGTCTATAGTCTTTCCAGCTTTCGCTTTCTCTGTTCGACTGCTGAGATAGAATGTTATGAGCTTCGTCGATAATAAGGTGAATGGTCTTATCGGGTGGGTTGGCTACGCTTGTTTTGTGAGGATTGTAATAATGCTTGGCGACAAGTAGCGGCATGACCTTTTTTATGTCTTGATTGCATTTTCTTAGTGAAATCACCGTTACAGCTTTATTAGCTGGCGGCGTGTCTGTAACTCGAATGACCTTGGTTAGGTTCGTTAGAGAAGATTCAATCCTCTTTAATAGTGGCTGTATGAAGTCAAACTGCACATAGCCACTAATGAGGTCGCGAATCAACTGTATGTGACAGCGAATGCTGAACTGGTCTAGATTGCTTAACCCTTTGGGTATGGTTATAGCGTCAACGTCATCCCTGAGTCTGTTTCTATAACCAGCACCGTCAGCATTAAAATAAGTACCACCAATGGTGTAGAAGACTTTGTTTGTTCCGTGGAACGCAACCGTTTTTAACGTGTTTTTAATCTTCTCATTCCCTAGTGTACTTGTTATGCCACGAATGAGGTCAAGTAGCTCAGGATGGGGTGCTGCTGTGGTAAAAACTTTTTCGTATGTGGTTTTGATGTAGTTTAGAAAGTTCGCTTTTGAATCATAGAGTTGCTTTCCTTTGACTATACGATTGATGAATGGCTTTTGGGTATTTTGAGTGGCTTGAAACAATAAGCTCAAGGTGTCAGTATCCCAGAATTCTGACTTGGCCAGTGGAAACTTGTTTTCTGCCTTGCGAGTGTTGAGTGTATAGATGCGCTTGTGCTGCTCGCTTGTTAGCTGACCGTTGGTGTATTCTCCGTTAAAGTCGATTATAACAAACTGACTTTTGTCTTTGATTAACTTGATTTTTTTATCAAACAGCGTGGTGTACAAATTGGTTAAGGTGTTCGATTTTCCGCTGCCTGTGTTTCCAAAAATCCCAATGTGAGTGTTAAACAGCTTTTGCCAAGGTAAAGAGACTGGGAACTCCTCTTTTAGTAGCTTGCCAATCACAAAATCTCCCCCAACATTGCCATAGATGTCAGAAAGCTTGTTTTCTTCAAGCAGATAAACAGGGTCTTTGATTAAAGGTAGGTGCTTAATGCCCTCAAAGAATCTGCCAGACTCAAAGTAACCAATGGGCTTTAAGTCCACCGTCCTTATGCACTGCTGTTCGTCATCAACTCGTTTCTCGTCTAGGTATTCGCCCTCAACGATACAAATGATTTTCTTAAAGCCACGCTCTATTTGAACATATTCGCGAATGGACACACCTTTGTACTTTGTTCCATCGTAAAACAACGTGTCTTTATTTGAACTCTCAAAGACCTTAATGGACACCTTTACGCCGCGAACGGCTATCACTTCGCCAACTAGAATCGACATGTAAGACTCCTAGCTTGGAAGCTTGAAAACTTCGGTATTGAACAAGTTGAAATCAAGAAATGTGTCACGAGACACTAGTTTTACGTTATTGAAGCTACCGAAAAGCTCTTCCATTGCTTCAGTTGTCGGTATGTCGAAGCAGCAGATGTACATCGTGAGAGACTTGTTTCCGAGTGAGCGTTTGATTAAGTTAGTTATGTGTTCGTCCGCAAACGAAAACCCAAAAACAACAAGTACAGAGTCTTGCTTTTCAAGCTCATAGCTCATTAATCTGAGCATTTGATAGTAGTGTTCATCAAATACGGTTTCATGAAACTTCCACTTTGTAGGGTTTACTATCGGGAGTTTCTTGTAT
Organism: Vibrio sp. JCM 18905; assembly: GCF_055393305.1. Lineage (NCBI taxonomy): Bacteria > Pseudomonadati > Pseudomonadota > Gammaproteobacteria > Vibrionales > Vibrionaceae > Vibrio > Vibrio sp. JCM 18905. Next base: position 1,386,427 of record NZ_AP043880.1, read on the forward strand.
ATCTCCCAGAACTTCTTTTCTTTGCCGCTGAACTCTGCGCAAAAATCAATGGAGTCGAAGTCATCTCTATCTGAGTGCTCGTCGTTTAAAATATCTTCTAGCTCTTCTAGTTCACCCTCAATGTCATCGAAGAAATCATCATCGTATTTTGGTTTATTGTCGTCGTAGTTTACTGAGATTCTTGCATCATCTAGATTCCAAAATGCAGAGCCGTGTAGATGAACAAGATTAGCCTGCGGAATCTCGCACTTGTTTTTGCCAAATACGCTGTGTCGAACTTCCAAGGTATCGAAGTTACGAGCCTCAAGGAACTTGCGGCGAAACCCTTTTGCGCCATCATTTAGCGTAAAGTCGAGATTGGCATGGTCTAAGAGTAACTCTTCATAAGCTTCAGCAAAGCAAGAATCATAGTTAGTAGTAAAAATGTTTGCCTTGAGTTGCGATTTATTTCTTGAAGCAATCGCTCTTAACGTTAAAAGCAACTGCTTGTAGTTCTCGATAACGGCCAGTTTTTTCTTGTCATCGGCATCGTTTAGTATGTCAGCGCCAATCTTTATAGATTCGAGGTCGAACATAATTACTGGCTCAATGCAGTTTCTATAGTAATGCATGAAAAGCAGTGTTTTAAGCTCGCTCTTTCCAGTGTCCTCAAAGTATTTCCCAAGCGTTTCAATAGACTCGCCGTCCATCTCGGTCGCAAGGGTAGGGAAAAGCCCGAAGGATGCGCCTGAGCCAATCAGAAGGTTGACGTTGTGTTGCCAGACATCATTGATGCTTATTTCTTCTATGAGTTCCATGGTTTCTTTCTTGAGAGCTTGTTGTTACAGGCATTATACCGAAATAGATTTTTCCCAGTCAGTGACTTAGGTTAAGTATGGGTTGTTTATTGCGCTTGTATTTCGCGTTAAAATACTAGTTGAGAAAAATGTTTACTTTTCTTAATCCAAACACTAAATACAGATGTGAAAATAGAGATGCTGACCTGCTCCACTACTTATTGCTGCCATGGTTAGGCTCCTGGCCTCCTGAACAATTCAATGCATTCCAATTACCACGTAGAGGCGGAGAAACTACTATTGCTTCCATCATGTTTCCTGTTTTCAAGTGGCATGTTGCATATCTTTTCACAGATTACCGACATGACGAAAACTAAGTCAAGTTACGCTTTGCCGACATTAGGATTTATACAGTACTAACACCGAATGGGGCGTGCGACGTGAAGTCGTATGAAGCGCTGTTCACCGCTTAATGTGTGAACCATCTGTATCACCAGATGAACCTAGGACTCTGAATAAAGTAGCGAGTCTGACAATGTAACGAAGACTGGTCATGTACCAGTCGGGATCTAAATCGTGAGAGGACGATCCTCCTGATAACCACAAAATTGGGTGAGTGCTAGGTAGTCAGCATGATGAACATACGTGAATTCGCATAAGGTGCGTTATACGTTGAAACAGCGGAAGTGGTTAATACGCTGTAGCCAAAAGGCAAGAGAGTCGGAAAGAGATTGCCCCATGCTCTTTCGTGATCATTGAACTCTCCGCACCATAGCGAGCATCTACCCTGACATTGCGTAACATACGGAACACGGTAAGCCTGTATTACTCCCTCTGGGAAAGCCTCTGTGGCCGATAGTGATGCAGGTAGAGGATGTTGGAAAAAGCGAAGGCTGCATTGTAACGATGCAGATACAGATTCATATCTGATCACGAAAGTGGGCTGACTTCCGACTGGTCTTCCATTGCAAGATAATTTGAAGAACTTTATTCAAGGAGAAACGCAAATGATGATTTCAAAAGAGATTAGTGCCTCTCCTGACAGTGCTCAATGGCAATCCATCAATTGGAAAGCCGTTGAATCCCATGTTTTAAAGCTTCAGATGCGTATTGCAAAGGCAACACGAGAAGGTAAACACGGCAAAGCGAAAGCATTGCAGTGGATATTGACTCACTCGCGTTCAGCAAAACTTCTTGCTGTTAAGCGAGTATCACAAAATAAAGGCAGTAAAACGCCTGGAATAGACGGCGCTATCTGGAATACGGATACGCGCCGCATGAAAGCAGTCAATCAATTGAGCAGGAAAGCTTATCAAGCCAAACCACTCAAGCGTATCTACATCCCCAAGAAAAACGGTAAACTCAGGCCGCTGGGTATCCCGTGCATGGTTGATAGAGCACAGCAAGCGCTTCATCTTCTTGCACTGGAGCCAGTATCAGAAACACTTGCCGATCCCAATAGCTACGGTTTTCGACCCAATAGAAGTACTGCTGATGCAATTGCTCAGTGTTTCATCTGTTTAAGTCAAAAGAGATCCGCGCAATGGGTGCTTGAGGGAGACATCAAAGCCTGTTTCGATAAAATCGGACATCAATGGCTTATGAATAACATTGCCGTAGATAAACGCATGTTGGAACAATGGTTAAAGTCTGGTTTTATGGACAAAGGACTGTTCTATCGCACTGACGAGGGAACACCACAAGGCGGGGTCATATCTCCGACCTTGATGTTAATGACACTTGCAGGGCTTGAACAGCGCATAAAGTCTACCGCACTAAAAAAGGGTGCGAGAGCCAACTTTATTGGATACGCCGACGATTTCGTCGTCACCTGTGCTTCAAAGGAAGTGCTGGAGAACGATATCAAACCGTTGATTGCTGATTTCTTAGCAGAAAGAGGCTTAACACTCTCCGAAGAGAAAACGCACATTACCCACATCAGCCGTGGTTTTGACTTCCTAGGTTTTAATCATCGGAAGTACAAAGGAAAACTGCTCATTAAACCGAGCAAATCCAACACATTGATGCTCTTGAGTAACTTGCGCGAACTCATCAAGAAGCACGCAATCATCCCTGTTAACGATCTAATCAAGTTGATAAATCCGAAACTCAGGGGTTGGTCGAATTACTATCGACACTGCGTTGCTAAACAGGTATTCGGATATGTAGGTCACAAGCTATTCCATGCGTTATGGCACTGGGCTAAAAGGCGTCATCCGACTAAGTCTAGAACTTGGATTGCCCTTAAATACTTCATCAACCGTCAAGGTCAATGGCAGTTTCACGGTTGGCAGAAGATCATGGATATGGATTGTCAGTTCAATCTGTTTCAAATAGCTAAGGTGCCGATTGAGAGGCATGTGAAAATCAGGAGTGCTGTAACGCCTTTTGATCCTCAATACCAAGAATACTTGGCAAAGAGAAAATCAAAGAAGTTATGTCGTAACTCTTGGCGTGAGCCTACTCTCGCTGCTTTATAAGTTGCTGGGTACCAACTGGTGCCTTCGTGAAGGCTTGAGCCTAGTGCGGTGAAAGTTGCACGCTGGGTTCTTAGAGGGGCGACACTTGGTAACAGGTGTCGTCTACTCGACAGATGTGTTTTAGGTTTTACTCTAGCTCAGCCGATTTCGATTAATAAAGTAAGTTTGAACCCTACAGAGCAGGACATTATCCTTCATCGAACAGCCTTTTGTAGGGCCAGATAATACTCGATATCATCAGGCTTTACTTTTTGCTTATTGCGACCAGAGCGAATATAGAAGTGTTCTCTACCCACCTTCTCTTGGTAAAAGAATAAGTAATCTTTTGATGGCCTTATCTTAACCCAAGCGACGGTATGACCATTGATCGGCACTAGAGTAGTGGATAGTAGTTCGCTTGGCTTTGATTGTTTTTGATTGGTCATCGTTAATAGCACGAATGGAGATCTTATCTCGAAAAAGAGAAGTTAGTTGCATCACAAACTTGTCTTCAGAAGAATTATGATAGTGCTCTAGCTCCTCTTCAATCCCATGAAATTTGAGATAGTGTCGCTGCTGTCTAGTGCTCTCTTAAAATGTTTGTTATGCGCGTGGTTGGGGAAGAACCATTTAGGGTAACCTGTCAGATCTTGTCACATCGAAGTAACGAAACTGACAGTTTAGAGTCAGATTAATTCATCTAAATGACCTAGATATAACTTCTAGGTGACCTGGCGAGTTTATGCATTATCTTCAGCGTTAATTAGTGACTAACGCTTCATCTATAAATTTTGATATCTTTGTATGGCGGCTAAAAGCCTTTGATATAAGGAGAGATTCGTATAGAACCGACACATCTCCTACAAACACAACTTGGTGCTTTGCTCTGGTTAACGCTGTATAAATTAGATGTCGGTCAATGACCCTCGACTTTTTGATTACAACAATTACACGGTCAAATTGACTACCTTGGCTTTTATGAACTGTCAGTCCGTATGCATGCTCTAAGTGCTTTAACTCTGACGGGTTTAAGGTTACTTGTGTACCTTCAAAGTCCACAAAAACCTCTTGATTGGTTGAGTTGATTATCTTACCAATAGATCCATTTCTAATCCCTTTGGAATAATCGTTTCTTGTATACATGACAAGCTCACCAACCCTCAAGGTGCTACCATTTATAGCGTGTTGTACTGTTCCATATTCGGTATCTGTAAACTCTATAGCATCTCCCTTGGAAAACTTGTCATGTATGAGCGTATTTAGGCTTAGAACGCCGCCTGAGGAGGATTTAATTGCAGACAAGAGAAGGACATCATTATTTTCACCGTTTCCACCTAATTCTTCGTATAGCCGCAATGATTCTGTCTCAATATCTGCGTTGCTACACTGAACGAAACTAACGCCTTGCCCAATACCTTTATAGGGAGCGAAAGGGATGGGTTCTCTCGTCATTGGATAGCATCTCACTTTGTTTGCTACCGTAGGTATGCCAGAGGCTTCTGACTGTCGCTTAACCGATGTCAGGTTAGGATTGAAAATATTTTCTACACCAACGAGAGCATGGAAAATAAGACCGATTCCGACTGGTGGTAACTGTTCTTCATCTCCCGTCAGTATAATTCTCCCATTACTTGGAATTCTTTTTAGTAATTGATATATAGAAAGAATATCTATCATGGACGCTTCATCAATGATGAATGTAGCATCCTCTGGAATGTCATCCTGATTGACGTGATACATGAACGCTGCAATTGTCATGGCTTGACGTCCTGTAGCCTCCGTAATTCTCATGGCGGCTTTTCCAGACAATGCCATCAAATAGATTTTGCTAGTCAGTTTTAAACTTTCCAATGCGAAACAGATAGCTTCAAGTACGGTTGTTTTGCCGCATCCAGCACCGCCTGTCAGGACAGATAGTCTGGCAGCAGTACAAATCGATACTGCATGTTGTTGCTCTTCAGTAAGCTCAAAACCAACTCGTGATTCGTATTGCGCAATAATGGCATCAATATGCTTGCTAACAATTGGATTTAATGGATATTTAGTAAGACTAGATATTATTGAAGCGACACCTGATTCAACGATATCCATGCTTCTGACCTGCGCTATGTCTTCGTCAACAATTACTTCTTTATCTTCAATCGAGATATCAATAGCTGTCAGGGCTAAGTCACCAATTTTTCTTCTTAGTTTCTGCCTTAATTCTGCAAGTGGTAGGCACGTGTTACCTGATTTGAATCCTTCATAAAGTGTTTCTTTTGCATACGCTACAAGGCGTTCTGGGGAGTCAGATTTAAAGCCAAGCCGATTTATTGCATACTCATCCAGGGCTTCTAAACTCGCCATAAACATTACAAGCACATAGGGATTAGCTTTAATCTTGTCATAAGCACTTAGCCCCCATATTTTTAAGACAGATTCACCCACATATGCTGGTACACCTAAGTCGTCTAATAGCTTTAGACAATGTAACTCTTGATACGCATTCAGACCATCGATCAACGTCTGAGCAACGTGTGCGCCTAAGATAGGGGTCAGCCTATCAGCATCATTATTAGCCGCAATTTGGTATAGTTCGTCGCCATAAAAGGACACTAGTTTTTCAGCCTTTACTCCACTTATCCCTTTGAATACTTTGGATTCTGACAGGAGTCTCTTTAAATTTTCGTTTGCAGCCTTAACAAAAGATATCTTTGTGGGTTTTATGACTTTTTCTTCCTTTGACGTGCCATCTTTCCACGTTATTTTTTGTTTTTCTACGGTGCCTTCGACATGCCAAAAATGCTTTTCTTTGAATATTGAAGGAGTGGGTGCTACATCAAATCCAGCTTTAATGACAAAACGCGTGGGACTATCACAAAGAGTTACAGCAGAAAATATAATTCCTCCCTTTGCCCCTTTACTACGAATGGAACGAATTTGCACATCACCAGAGAATTGCTCCATTACAAGCGTCCTGTTTCCATCATGTAGCTTTCAATCACTTCTAGATGCTTCAGTTTTTCTTCAGTTTTTTGAAGCTGAATTTTGGTTTCGCTAAGTTCTTGTTCTAGTGCAGCATTGCATTCCTGAGCAAATTTCAGAGTCTTTTTATCTACACTATTTGAGATAGCGGCAGATTTTTCACTTACCTGGTCTGTACCAGTTCTTGAATCCTTGGTGAGTATCCCTTTCTTTAATAAATCAGTGACGACTTCATCAAATTTTTCAATGATTTTAGAATTTTCATTAATTCTTTTCCTGTCAAAGCCACATTCTTTAGCGATAGCTTGTTTGTTCAAACTGTGATTGTCTCTAGAGCGATAATCTTCCCAATCTCCCTCAGATTCTCGCTCTCTCACAAATGTTATGAACTTTTGGTAATTAACTTCTGCTTGAGGATTCGCCATTAATTTTCCTTATGTTTTTTCAGCTTTGTCGGATAAATAAACTCAGGGTCAATACCTTGATCTTCCAGCATTTGATAACAGTCATTTAAGCGTAATTGAAGGGCTTCAATCTTACGGGTCAATTCCTGATTCGCTTCCTTTTGTGCTTCATACTTTTCCTTGTAGCCATCAATAGGCGTTGCTCCTTGCGAAGGATCTACGGTTTTATATCCTCGCAGAAATTCTCTGACTTCTTTATACCGCTTCATATATGGTGTGTTGCGATTCAAAGTCATACGAGTTACACCACATCTGTCAGCAATGTAATCATGTCCAAATTCGTGCTTATACTCTGGGTTTTTAATAAAAAACTCTAAACTACTCAGCGCAATAGTTTGCCACTCTGGAGCCTTACTCATCTTTTATATTCTCTGGATTAAATATTTGAACGATAGGAATTTTATGAGCTTCATTTTTTTCTGCGTTTTCATAGGCTTTTAGTGCAGCAATGCAACCGTTTATTGTGTCTATACAAAACTGTACATGTTGGTCTAGAGGTTCTTGGTTATTCAGTTTCAATGAAAGCTCATCGTAGTTTGGCAATAGCGCACTTAGCTGATTTTCATAATGAAGCTTTGTATTGTGAATATTAACTAGAGCTTCTTTATCGGTTGGATCTATTCCAAAATGATTGCATGTTTCACCATCATTACCCCGTAGACACATCATTCCTTTTTGACACGGTGATACGTCTAAATCTCTGTCGCAAGTTCCCCAAGGGGTGTAATGAACAGCAGACATGGTGTGATTTAGAGCTGTCTCTATTTCATCTAGCGAAACGTTATTATTTCTCATACGCTTTATGCGTCTGCCCAGAACATCATCGGGTGGATTTTCAGACATATACCGTTTACGCATTGCCTCAGCTCGTTCTTTCGCTGTTCGATGGTCGTAATGTCTTGTTTGTCCAGGCGTTCGCCCCATCCATAGGTCAATTGCTGATTCGTTTTTTCCCGCCCGAATTAGGGCTGTAGTAACCCAGTGGCGTATTTGATGTGAATTCAAAGAAACAACGTCACCGTTTTCATCTTTAATATCGTAGTTTTCGAATATCGTTTTATGGCGGCTTCCTTTTTCGTCATTGTTTATCCATCGAGTGTAAGCCCTATATGTCAAAGGACATGGAATTAAGCCATGAGATTTTGTCCCTGCGTCAAAAGTATCATTCTTAGCAATAAACAAAAATTCACTAAAAGGCATATCAATTGTATAGGAGGTTGATACAATCTCTTCTTTTGCATCAACGTTATCATTAGCTCGATACACCATCCTTTTGGTGTCTTCATACTCTTTCAAACAAAGTTTGCTAAGCTCTTCTTTTGAGATAATGACTCTTTGTCTTGCGGCTCTTTCGTCACCATACTTACACTTTAATTTACCGACAATTGATTGTGAGTATCGACCCTGAATAGCTTTACTTTCTCTCAACAAACTTACGGTTAGTCCCGAAACATGTATGTCACCACTTGTGCCTATTTCACTACGAGCAAAATGAAGAGCGGGGTCATATCCATGTTCCTTGAGAGCATTCTCAAAATTCTCAGGTCGATCTGGAAAGGTAAATGAATTTATAAATGCTTGAGCACCTTCTTGCTCAACTTTACGAGCAAAGTCTCGGTGAGGCTTTGTTATTTCAAGGATTCTTGCATGGGCATCTACTATCACTTTTTCCCAAATTTTAGGGATAGACTTAGCGAAAGCAAGTTCCCCTTTTTCGACTGGCACTCTGAGGAAATAACGCTGTCTGTCTTCATCGAACCCAAGGCAATCTTTGTGAAGACGAAGTACTTCTCCGATACGTAGCCCTAGACCTTCCATAAAAGGTGTAGCTAGCAATCTAAGCTCATCATATCCATCTTTTGGTTGAAAGTATTCTGGTGTACCGCCTGATTCGACAAGGCGTTTAGCCGCATCAAATTTTTGTTTTATGCGCCCAAAGTACAGACCAATATCTTCAACATGTTTTTCTTTCTGAGCTTCCTTTTTTGTATTCGTGGTTACGTCATTACGTTCCAATGCAGGGTTTTTCATGTTAACTTTAGGCACAAAGGTCTTACAAAAGCTCTTCTTAACTACAAAATTCTTGATAAAAGATACCGAGTCTTTATAACGCTCAAAGGTGCCTCTGGGCTTTTCATAATAGGTTTGTAGTAATGGTATTAGGGCATCAATTTTACTTTGATCCATTGATAGCAATGCGTTTTCATCAAAGTTTAGTGAAGTTCCTAGCCAGGCGATACGACTAAGTAAGCCTGGAATAGTTCGTTCATTTCCAGATTTGTGTTTTTTAATACTATGTAGTGTAAAAAGGCGATATATGTCTCCCCATATCCCTTGCATCAAGACGCTATCTTCAATTTTTGTATGGGAAGTAACGATTGCTCCATTTATATCAAGACATCCTCTAAAATAGATAGTGCGACCGCGATACTGCCAACCGCTCTCATCCCATTGACCTTTTATGGTTCCTTTCGACACTAATGTGTCGAAGTCAACTTGTGCTAAATTCCTCTCTTCATGAACACGGTCTATTAGTGTTTGTAGAGCCTTATTTACTTTTTGAGAGCGAAAATCGATAGGGTTCATCGTTATTTTTCACCCCTCATAATTTTTTGAGCTTCAACAATTTGTAAAGCACCTTCATATGCTTCGCTTAACTGATGTTGAACCGCTCCTGTTGAATTATTTTTGACAAATTCGACTTCTTTCTCGATTACTTCTAGTTGTTTTTGATGATTAGCGTCCTTGAAGGGTCTAAAGCGGCTACAGCCATAGCAACTCACTGTTGGATGATATTCACATAAGGTCTTTTTTAAACACTTCCCAATAGAGAGAACATCCGATACACGAATTAGGCTACCTTCAAGATTATCGTCTTCATCGATAAAATAACCTTGCCATCGTAAAGCGGCATTTTTTAGAGCAGTAGATACTTCAAACGTATCATCGATAAAATCAATAAGATCTTGATTGTATTTAAAATAGTGCTGTACTGATGCGGTTGTTGAATGGTCTAGAGCTAACGCAACTTCTTCAGGTGTCTTGCCCTCCATCACCATGCGAGTGCCTAACGTATAACGGAAACGATAGGCGTTCATTTTAAGTGGATAAGGATTACCGTCTTCATCCCTGCAATACACAGACTTTAATTGCAATAGTTGAGGAATTTCAATGCCAAATGTGGAAGTGATTCTTTTTGAGTTGACATGCCATGCATAAGGAGCCAATAGCTTATGTTTTAAGAATTCACTATTAACTTTTTTTGCTTTAAATAATGGTCTCGGAAGTTCTTTACCGTCTGCATCCATTTCAACTAAGTTGGAATGGTCTTGAATTAATTGATTAATCTCTGCTGCTAACTCTACTGGCAATTCGCGAACAGTAAAGTTCCCTTCGGTTCTACGCAATTGTGCGGCACGCCCCTTTACTCGTGGGATCAGAATATACCAAGCTAGCTTCTTTTTATCGTAATAAATATCGTCTTCACGTAGTAAAGCTAGTTGTATAGGTCTAAGTCCAAATCTTTTGGCTAATCCAACTAAAACGCGAAACTCAGTCTTAACTTTTTCATCCTGTATTGCTGTTGTTATTTGAGAAATTTCTGAGCGAGTGAAGGGGCCATATTCATGATCTAACATAGATACGCGCTCTTTACGTCCAATCGCTTTAACCGCGACTTCAGAAACTTTTAGTTCTAACTCATCTGTAAAGCCCCAGTAATCATTGGCGATACCGTACTTAACAAATTGTCTAATAGATAAGAAAGCTCGCTGATTATCCTTATTTTTGAGGATAACTGAAGATAGTTTTCTGCCTAGTTCTTTCGCAAATTTTCTTTCATTTGAGTAGGTATCTTCGGTAAAGCTAATACCTTGTAATACGTTAAAACCTTCGGAGATATGATTAATTGAAGCTGGAGATCTTTCAATTGCTGTATCTATCCAACATTTAGCAGCGATGTAGTCGAGGTAAGTATCGCCAGAATAATGATCACTTAAGTTATAAAAATCATGGCCTTTACCTACGTTGATTAGCTGAATTCTATTCAACAAACGTCCGCTTAGATCCCGTAACTGAACAGTTTGTCCAAAATAAGTTTCAATCTGAGATGGGAAAGGGTCACAATCACCATTTAAGCTTGAGACGAAATCATATACTTGAGAATAAGGATCAAATGAATCTTCTGATAAATATTGTGTAGCCGCATGCCCCATATTTATTCACTCTTTGCTAAATATTCAGATAGCTTTCTTTGTAGAAGCCCTTTTGTATAGTGCTTAGGCATATTACTGGTTGAAGACCAACCGCCCCAAGTCGTTAATGTATCTTGCATATCTCCCGATTTAGTCATTGGAGAGTTGGAACCTTCATAATCTTTATCAACGGCATCGCGAACTTCAATCCCTTTAGTAACTCGTAAGCGGTGAGGATGAATAGTGTTAACCAGTTCAGGCATTTTTCGATAAAGGCTGTCGATCAAATATGATAGCCCATCGGTAGTCATTGCTCCCCCATCTGATTTACTTACAAATAGGTAGTCTGTTAATTGATCATTAAATGGTTTACGTAGCTTAGGTCTATCTTCTTCAATATAATCAATAAGTAAGTTCGACAAACCTTGAGATATGGGCAATTCTCGCCCTAAGGTTTTATGCGAAGCTCCGTCTGCTCGACCCCGAAAACTTTTACTGTTTTTATCTTCTGTGGTAATCACCACAGTTGGATTGGTTGTTAGTTTCAGATGCTCGTCGTTATTTTTAATTAAAACTAGCTCAGCAGCACGGCAACCTAGCTCAATGAGTAATAGAATCGCACAAGCATTTCTTCTTTGAAGTTCTGGGCTAAAAGGGTTTACTTCATTAAAAAAGTCTATAGTCGAGGGTCTTACAATATCCCTAATTATGTTCACTTCCTCGACTGATAATGACTTAGCTTGGTTCGTATGGATTTCTATCTCTGTCTTGGAGTAGCGTTTTTTCCTAAACCGTCCGATCATCGCAAAAACATGTTTTTGTCGGTCATCCATACGTTCCAAGTCATTCAATCTATTAACATAACGAGAATAATGAAAACTTAAAAATTGTGATATAGAGTCAATTCGACGATTAAAGGTGGACGGTTTGACCACTACACCATCATCAACAGTGTAATTGTAATTCACTAATAGAGCTGAGCTTATAGCCGTAATTTGCCGATGGCTGAGAATTTTAATGGCTGCGGCATCTTCGAAAAATGAGGGATGATGTCTATCGACATACTCATAGAAAACAGCTAAGTCACGTAATCGCGCTTTTACTGTATTTAGCGGTTTGCTATGCCACAAATCGAATCCCCATAGCGCAGCCGATGGAAGTGGGCAGTCGCAATCCTCGGTATCAACCAGCATTGGAAGGAGTTGATTATCATATTTAGGGTGACGAATGTTTTTGACTTTGTATCTCATAAGCGATGTTACATATCCATGTAAGGTGAAATATCCTTATGGGTTTTAGGTTATATCTTAAATGTTACATATTCAAGTGGCGTGAAATATTTTCACTTTAAAATAAAAAAAGGCGTCACAAGGACGCCATTATAAGTAATTGTTTAATAAAAACATTTTTTAGTTAACCACAAAAAATGTTACATATATAAAAACACACCAGTTATATCTTACAACCGCCGCCAGCACAATCGTCATCTTGTGGTTGAACAGCGTCTTTCTGTTCATCTTTTGCGCCATCACGAGTGTTATGGTAGTAAAGCGTTTTCACACCAAACTTGTACGCTGTTAGCAGGTCTTGAAGCAGTTTCTTCATTGGTACCTTGCCAGTCTCGTAACGTGACGGGTCGTAGTTAGTATTAGCAGAGATAGCTTGGTCAACAAACTTCTGCATAATACCCACAAGATGTAGGTAACCGTCGTTCGAACCGATGTTCCAAAGCAGTTCATAGTTGTCTTTAAGTTCAGTGAACTCAGGTACAACTTGCTTCAGAATACCGTCTTTCGAAGCTTTTACTGAAACATAACCACGTGGTGGCTCAATACCGTTAGTTGCGTTTGAAATCTGAGAAGAGGTCTCAGACGGCATTAGCGCAGTCAGTGTTGAGTTACGTAGGCCGTGCTCCATAATTTCTTTACGTAGGCTGTCCCAGTCGTAGTGCAGCGCTTCGTCACAAATTAGGTCGATATCTTTCTTGTACGTATCAATCGGCAGTAAGCCTTTCGCGTAGTTCGTTTCGTCGAATGAAGGGCACTTGCCTTGCTCTTTCGCCAGTTCTACCGATGCTTTTAGTAGGTAGTACTGCATTGCTTCGAACGTACGGTGAGTCAGGCCATTTGCGCTACCGTCAGAGTATTTCACGCCATGTTTCGCTAAGTAATAAGCGAAGTTGATCACACCAACACCTAGCGTACGACGGTTCATCGTCGATTTGTATGCCGCTGGTAGAGGGTAATCCTGATAATCAAGCAGTGCATCTAGCGCACGAACAACAAGATCAGATAGCTCTTCGAAATCATCTAGAGACTTGATAGCACCAAGGTTGAAGGCAGAAAGCGTACATAGTGCGATCTCGCCCGAGTCATCTTCAACGTTAGTTAATGGCTTCGTTGGCAGTGCGATTTCTAGACATAGGTTCGATTGACGAACTGGCGCTACTTCAGAATCAAATGGGCTGTGAGTATTACAGTGGTCCACGTTCTGAATGTAGATACGACCTGTTGATGCACGCTCTTGCATTAGCAGAGTGAACATTTCAATCGCTTTAACCGTTTCTTTCTTGATTGAAGGATCGTTCTCGTACTTCACGTATAGACGTTCAAACTCTTCTTGGTTTTCGAAGAATGCGTCGTATAGACCTGGTACGTCTGAAGGTGAGAATAGTGTGATGTTGCCACCCTCAACTAAACGTTGGTACATCAGTTTGTTTAACTGAACACCGTAGTCCATGTGACGAACACGGTTCTCTTCAACACCACGGTTGTTTTTAAGCACCATTAGAGAGCGAGCTTCGCCGTGCCACATTGGGTAGAATACAGTCGCTGCGCCACCACGAACACCACCTTGCGAACAACATTTTACTGCGGTTTGGAAGTATTTGTAGAACGGGATACAGCCAGTGTGGAATGCTTCACCACCGCGAATCTCTGAACCTAATGCACGGATACGACCAGCGTTGATACCAATACCAGCGCGCTGAGATACGTAACGAACAATCGAGCTTGCTGTTGCGTTGATAGAATCAAGACTGTCGCCACACTCAATCAGAACACATGAGCTGAACTGGCGAGTAGGGGTACGCACGCCAGACATAATTGGCGTAGGTAGAGAAATCTTAAATGTCGATGTCGCATCGTAGAAACGCTTGATGTAATCAAGACGCGTTGCTTTTGGATATTTCGCAAATAGGCACGCTGCTACAAGGATATATAAGAACTGAGCACTTTCGTAAATTTGGCCCGTTACACGGTTTTGTACGAAGTACTTGCCCTCTAGCTGCTTAACTGCCGCGTATGAGAAGTTTAGGTCGCGTTTATGGTCGATGTACGCATCAAGTTCGTCGAGTTCTGCTTTTGTGTAGTCTTCTAGAATATGTTGATCGTACTTACCCATATCGACGAGGCGAGACACGTGATCATGAAGCGTTGGTGGCTCATATTGGCCATACGCTTTTTTACGCAGATGGAATACCGCTAGGCGAGCAGCTAGGTATTGGTAATCCGGAGTCTCTTCAGAGATCAGGTCTGCCGCAGACTTGATGATTGTCTCGTGAATATCTGTCGTTGTGATGCCGTCGTAAAACTGGATGTGAGCGCGAAGTTCTACTTGAGAAACCGAAACATTATCTAGACCTTCTGCAGCCCAAGTGATAACGCGGTGGATTTTATCCAGATCGATACTTTCTTTACGGCCATCACGCTTGGTGACGGTAAGTTGTTGGTTCATTCTGCTTTATTTCCCTAAGAAAACTGATAAAAGCCGTATTTTTGTTTGTTTATGTGCAATATGAGTAAAGCTTGCGGCGGCTTTGTGATCAAAGTCTATCTATATATTGTCGCTTAAACACAACATATAGGGGTTCATTTGTTTGCGGGTTACAAGATAGTGCTATTACACTGATTTATCAAGGTACAGATCGGGGATGACTTGTGGATAACTGACAAAATGAAAAAAATCAGTAAGTGAACACTAACCGATGAGAAAAGGGCAGACTTGAATGGTTAAAAGCACGGTTTTGAGATCGGTTTAGAAATAACCGCATGCAAAAATATTTTCCTTGATCTTTGGCCGTTTTTATCTACGAAAAATAGGTTGGTTAAAATGGAATCTAGAGCACGAATTTTAGGCATAAAAAGACAAAAAAAGCGGCAACTTTGTGCTACCGCTTTCGATTCATTTTCTACAAAAAATGTCAATCACAAAACACATTTTTTAACTTAATAGCGTTCAGTATTTTTTAGTATGAACGATGTAGTTTACATCTACATTACGACCGAGTTTGTAGCTGTCATTTAGAGGGTTGTAATGCAGGCCTGTAATGCCCATTTCTGTTAGGTCTGTTTGGTCTATCATCTTCATCATTTCGGCAGGCTTGATAAACTTCTCGTGCTCGTGAGTCCCCTCAGGAACAATCTTAAGAAGCTTCTCTGCACCGACAATAGCAAACAAGTATGACTTGATGTTTCGGTTCAAGGTTGAGAAAAACACGTGACCACCGGGTTTGACTAGCGCAGCACAAGAGCGGATAACGGAGAGAGGATCTGGAACGTGTTCAAGCATCTCCATACAAGTCACGACATCGTAAGTCCCTGCGTTTTCTATAGCGTGGTCTTCTATTGTGCTCTGAATGTAGGTCAGTTGAGTACCTGTTTCTAATGCATGTAGTCGTGCGACTTCTAAAGGTTCTTTGCCCATATCAAGCCCAGTAACAATAGCGCCTTCTTTCGCCATGCTTTCAGCAAGAATGCCACCACCACAGCCGACATCAAGTGCGCGCTTGCCAAACAAGCCATTTGCTTTTTCAAGTACATAGTTCAAACGAAGGGGGTTAATTTGATGAAGTGGCTTAAACTCGCCTTCTAAATCCCACCATCGAGAAGCCATGTCCTCGAATTTCTTAATTTCACTTGGGTCGACGTTTTGTGCTTTAGTCATAATTGGTTTTATTGCATTCAATCTGAGTCCTTTAGAGGGCGTCAGTATACTCCAACGTTTTATACCCAAACAACCTCGATGTGCTTAGTGAAGGGACAATGACAGAGTTCACTGGCGCGGCAAACGCGACAGGTTCCTGTAATTTTGAAAGCGCTAGCTATTGTTTTTGGTTCATCCTTGAACTAATGCCAGTGACAATACTCTAAAACCTGCATTTTCGCGTTGTGTGGTTAAAGGAATTTACCTCGCTTTTCCGCGTAAAGAGTCCGATTTTGCTCAATATTGACCGAAATATAACCACTAATCAGAAAGATATGGGATGAGTGTGCAAATTCTCGACATTTGATTCATAACCAAGCTCACAACCTGATAAAAGGAGAGGGAAAGTGATGCCGAAGTGATGAATTGTGTGTTATATTTTTGCACCTTACACGTATCGTAATTACGATCAGATAATAGAGGGATAATGGCTCTATGAGCGATTTAGCTAAAGAGATCACGCCCGTAAACATTGAAGATGAGCTTAGAGGTTCATATCTAGACTATGCGATGTCAGTCATCGTGGGTCGTGCTCTTCCAGATGTGCGTGATGGCCTAAAACCAGTACACCGCCGCGTTTTATTCGCGATGAACGTACTAGGCAACGATTGGAACAAACCATATAAAAAATCAGCCCGTGTTGTCGGCGACGTAATCGGTAAATATCACCCACACGGTGATAGTGCTGTGTACGACACAATCGTACGTATGGCTCAGCCGTTCTCGCTTCGTTACATGCTGGTCGATGGTCAAGGTAACTTTGGCTCGATCGATGGCGACTCTGCTGCGGCAATGCGTTACACCGAAGTTCGAATGGCAAAAATTGCCCATGAACTATTGGCTGACCTAGACAAAGAAACCGTAGACTACGTACCAAACTACGACGGTACTGAGCAGATCCCAGCGGTTCTTCCAACTAAAATTCCAAACCTATTGGTTAACGGTGCTTCAGGTATCGCAGTAGGTATGGCAACCAACATCCCGCCTCATAACCTTGGCGAAGTGATCGATGGCTGTCTTGCATACATCAATAATGAAGAAATCACTATTGATGAACTAATGGATTACATTCCTGGTCCTGATTTCCCAACGGCGGCGCTGATCAGCGGTCGTAAAGGCATTGTAGACGCGTACAAAACAGGTCGCGGCAAAATCTACATGCGTTCGAAAGCGGACATCGAAGTGGAGAAGAATGGTAAAGAAACCATCATCGTCACTGAGATCCCATACCAGGTAAACAAAGCTCGCTTGATCGAAAAGATCGCTGAGCTAGTTAAAGATAAGAAAGTTGAAGGCATCAGTGCACTGCGCGACGAGTCAGATAAAGACGGTATGCGTATTGTTATTGAATGTAAGCGCGACGCTGTGGGCGAAGTGGTTCTAAACAACCTATACGCTCAGACTCAGTTGCAAACCACTTTCGGTATCAACATGGTGGCCCTAAACAATGGCCAACCACAGCTATTCAACCTGAAAGATATGTTGAAGTGCTTCGTTGATCACCGTCGTGAAGTTGTGACTCGTCGTACTATTTTCGAACTACGTAAAGCGCGTGAACGTGCCCACATCCTTGAAGGTTTAGCGCTAGCGCTTGCCAACATTGATGAAATCATTGAGCTTATCCGTAAGGCGCCAACACCGGCTGAAGCAAAAGCGGGTCTTATCGCTCGTGGTTGGGATTTAGGCAACGTTTCAGCAATGCTAGAGCGTGCTGGTACAGATGCAGCACGCCCTGAATGGCTAGAACCTCAATACGGCATTCGCGATGGTCAGTACTTCCTGACTGAGCAACAAGCACAAGCTATCCTAGATCTTCGTCTACACAAACTAACAGGTCTAGAACACGAGAAGATTCTTGGCGAATACAAAACACTTCTAGAAGAAATCGCTGAGCTCATGCATATCCTTGCAAGCACTGAGCGTTTGATGGAAGTGATCCGCGAAGAACTTGAAGCGGTTCGTGACGGCTTTGGTGATGCTCGTCGTACAGAAATCACAGCTGCGAGCCATGATATCGACATGGAAGAGCTGATCGCACGTGAAGACGTTGTGGTTACTCTATCGCACGGTGGTTACGTTAAGTACCAAGTACTGAGCGACTACGAGTCACAGCGCCGTGGTGGTAAAGGTAAGAGTGCGACCAAGATGAAAGATGAAGACCATATCGAGCGTCTTCTAGTGGCGAATACCCACGATAACATCTTGTGTTTCTCTACTCGCGGTAAAACATACCGTCTGAAAGTTTACCAATTGCCTCTAGCGAGCCGCACTGCTCGTGGTAAGCCAATTGTGAACATCCTTCCACTAGAAGAAGGTGAGCGCATTACCGCGATTCTGCGTGTTGATGAATTCTCTGAAGACAAATTCATCTTCATGGCAACAGGTGACGGTACGGTTAAGAAAACGCCGTTGAACCAATTTGCAAATGTTCGTTCAAATGGCCTGATTGCGGTAAACCTACGTGAAGACGATTCGTTAATCGGTGTGGATATCACTAACGGCGAAAACGAAATCATGCTGTTCTCTAAAGCGGGTAAAGTGGTTCGCTTTAAAGAAGCAGAAGAAATTCCAGTACTTGACGAAAATGGTAAGCCAGTTCTTGATGAGAATGGTCAGCCAGAGATCAAGTTTAAAGGTGTTCGTCCTATGGGTCGTACCGCCTCTGGTGTGCGTGGTATGAAACTGGCTGAAAATGACCAAGTTGTATCACTTATCGTTCCTTCACACGAAGGCGACATCCTAACAGTTACAGAAAACGGTTACGGTAAACGTACAGCGCTGAGTGAGTACCCGACAAAAGGTCGTGGCACTCAAGGTGTCGTTTCTATCAAAGTTTCTGAGCGAAACGGCCCGGTAGTTGGTGCTATCCAGGTTGTTGAAGGTGATGAAATGATGATGATCACCGACGCTGGTACGCTAGTACGTACTCGTGTGGGTGAAGTTAGCCAGGTTGGTCGTAACACGCAAGGTGTAACGCTTATCCGTACTGCGGAAGACGAATCTGTTGTTGGTTTGCAACGTATTGAAGAAGTTGATGAAGAAGAGCTGCCTGCTGGGGAAGAAGCAGAAGCGTTAGAGTCAACAGACGAAAATACGCAGCAAGATACTCCAGAAGCGCCAGCCGCTGATGATGCAGAGGAAGGTAACGAAGAGTAATCTTTCGTCACTACTCTAATGTGAAAAGCCGAGCCTCAGTTGCTCGGCTTTTTTGTACCTCTATCAACGCAATACAAGCATTAAACCAGTACACTAATACTCAGTTTGTCTTGGGAGCGCGTTATGTCTGTTTGGTTTTTCATTGCCATCACTTTGATGGGATTATTCGTCGTCGTATTATCGCTCAGCGCTTCAAGAGTAAGAGCGGCACAATGGTTCGGTTTTTGTGCTTTGGTACTAGTGTTAACCAGCGCTAGCTTCTTATTGTTGCGTCAATCTCCTCCACAACCTATTCAAGCTGAAGTCTCTCGAATGATGACTGCTCGCGATATCATGCAGGAAATTCAAGACCAATTGCGTGAAGACCCAAACAATGCCGAATTGTGGTTTCAGCTAGGGCAGGGCTACCTACTAGAGGGAGAATTGGATGGCGCACTGATTTGTTTTGATTACGCCATCCAACTAACTGAGCCAGTCGGTGCCACGCAACTTGCTGCGAAAGCGACGACCTTATACTACATTCACCAGCAATCAATGACGCAAGAAGTCAGTTTGCTTCTAGAACAAGCTTTGCAGATAGAACCGCATAATGAAGCGGCTTTGTCGTTGATCGCCAATGATCATTTTCTGTCATTCCGCTTTCAGGAAGCCATTGATACTTGGGTGCTATTACTCGACTCGAACGATCCAAGCTTGGATCGAGTACAAATTATTAACTCGATCAATAAAGCGAAAGAGTTGTTGTAGGCGTAGACTCCAATAAGTAGTAGAAGAAAGGTGGGGGACGAATGAAGAATAAAGCGTTCGGAATATTGGTGGTGCTGTGCGGCTCCGTGTTAGTGGGTTGTAGCTCTTCCGAACATTCTGGCACCTCACCTACGGTTTATTACTCTTCCGGTTATTACGAACCTTGGTGGTACGATCATGACGACTACTGGATTTATTACTATCCGGGTTGTTGCGACAACGACGATGAATACAAAGAGAAACTAGAAGAGTGGTGGAATGGCTTGGATGAAGAGCAACAGCAATCCATCAAAGACAAAGTCGAAGATTGGAAAGACGATGATATGTCCGCCAATATCGATAACATGAAGCGACAGCTTGACGATCATTGGCAATCGCTGCCTGACGAGCAAAAGCAGGAGATTCAAACCAAGTGGGAGAACCGCCCCGAGCGCATCGAGCCTACGGCTTTACAAGATAAAGCCGTGAAAGAAAAGGTTCTACAAAGAAAAGCATTGCCGGAAACGAAGATCCAGCGCCCAGTTACACGCCCAAATGTGCAGATGCCTAAAACACGTCCACATATTCAGCCTAGGCCGAGACTTCCTCGTCGCTAATCTGTTTTCCTATGCCTTCTATCAAACAAAAAGGGCGCAACGTGCGCCCTTCGTTTTATCCATTTAACCTAGTGTAATCGATACTGATCAGTACGTTGCTTCGCGCTCAGCAGCTGCTTTATCCCATTCTGGTGCCACCGTTTCTAGGAAGTGTTTCTTATCTGCGTTCATCTTTTCTATATCCATACCTAGTGCTTGTTGCGCTTTTGCTTTGGTCGAGATATCTGGAATTTGAACTGGGTCAGTAATACCTTTTGTTGCCAGTAAACGAACTAACTTAGTACGAGCGTCAGCAGCGCGATCAACTGCGGTACCGAGTACTTCAAGTGCTACCTCAGGAGCATGCATGTGAACACCGTGAGAAGCAATCGCGTAGTCCCAACGCCATTGTGCATGGCGAATATCTTGTAGGATAGGTTGCATCTCTGCTTCTGTTGCTCCTGCTTCCCATGCTGCACCTGCTTCAAAGTGCGCCGCTACGATTTGCTTCTCGGCGGTTAGCTTCATGTTTAGTACTTGCGCTTTGCGAGTCGAAACGATGCCTTGTAGCTGCTCTTTGGTTTGAGTATGGCATTGCGCACAGGTGTCTTCAAAACGATCAAACGGGTTACCCACTTTGTGGTCGGTGTATACCGTACCGTCTTCTTTGGTTACTTTAGGCATGTGACAGTCCACACACACTACTTTGTTTTTGCCATGAATACCCGCTCTCCAAGTTTCGAAACCTGGGTGTTGGGCCTTAAGCATTGGTGCTTTAGAAACGGCGTGCGTCCAATCTTTAAAGTTCAACGCGTCGTAGTATTTCTCCATATCAGCGACGTTGGTCCCCATGTCCCATGGGAATTTGACTGCTTTAGTCGGACCTGTGAAGTAGTACTCGACATGACATTGAGCGCAGACTGACGCTTGTTTATCTAAGCGAGATTGTTGGTCAAAATTTTTGCCGATGGTGTCAAAAGCACGCTCGACGTATGGGCGAGTCAGTGCCAGTGCGGGTTCGCCTTTCTTGAAGGCTTCAGAACCCGTATTGTGGCAGTCGGAACAACCGATAGGGTTGACGATTTCTGAGCCCAAGCGCGCCCATTTACCTTCAAAATAGCCGTCTTCACCGCGCTCTTCAATTACGCGGGCGACATCTGGGCTTTTACAACTCCAACAAGCCATCGGCATTGGCCCGGAGTTTTCGTCTACTGGTGCGCCAGTTCTGAGGGTTTGCCTCACATCATCAAGCGCGTAAAAGTGACCGCGCGCTTTGTTGTAGTCTTTAGCAAAACCATAACCAGCCCACAAGATCACCATGTTTGGGTCTTCACTTAAGGCATCTTCAATATGCTCGCTTTCCGATGTGGCTTTCCAAGAGTGATATTGGTCAGGATGGTTTTGTTCAAAGGTATCATTGCGAGGCTCTATGAGACCAGTATCCTCTGCCGCCAAAGGAGCACCAACCAAAAATAATTGGCTGGCGAATAAGGTCGCAACCGCGATAGGTGCGCTCATCCAGTGTTTTATGCTCACGGTGTTATCTCCATATTCGTTTTTATTAGCAGCGTTGTGAGGAGCTATTCCAAATAAGAATCGGAGATCTATCGTTAATATTAATAGTGAATTGAATAGATGAAATAGTGACCGAAATTGGCCTTGTTTTAGATCAATTTATGCTAGTGATCTTAATCATGTTTAAGTTCATATACCCCTAAAGTGGTATGTTGTAATCCCCTTTAATCACAGCGTGTTATGGGTATAACCATTCTAAAAATAAGGTGATTAAGGTCGCTTTTTGAACATGTGATTCTACCTCTTAGGAATTATAGAGGTATTATAAATACAGGTTTAGCGTTGTGGCTTTCCAAAATAAGAATTGATGTCATTTGAAGGTGTAAAAATATCTTCAGAGGAAATTAATTGTTGCTCAAATAATAGTTGATAAGAGTTATCAATTATTATCGAGCTAAGGAAAGAAAAATATGGGCAATATAAAATTGACCATAGAGACAATGCTGAAATTTCTCTTCATCTTTGCCATCTATGGTTTTTTCACCGCCGCCCATGCGACTTCTTCAGAGCCAGTTGAAGGTGCTCAAGCTGAGCGTCATCAAGTCGAGTTGATCCGTGACCGAGACTATAAATGTCTTCAATGTCATAAGGATGCTAAAGATACTCTGAATCTATCGCATGATTCGCAAGCGTTATTGAGTCAAGGTAAGCAGCTCAATTGCACTAACTGTCACAGCAACATCGGCCCTGATCACCGTGAAGGTGCACCCGATGTGATTAAGTTTTCTGCTGCGCAATCGAAAGCGGTGCACGACAAAGTGTCCCTTGACCCAAGCTTGATTCTCAAAGCTAATAGCCAGTGTGTGGATTGTCACGCGCCACTTAAGTTAAGAGAAAAGCATTGGACGCACGATGTGCACGCCAAAAACCTCACTTGTTCAAATTGCCACGATGTACACGCAGCGAAAACCAAAGCGTTGTCGTACGACAGAAAACAACTGATCAAGCAGTGTGTGGATTGTCACTCTGAATTTGCCGTCGAACCTGAACTTGCCAAAGAAGAGGAGAGATAGCATGAAATGTTCGAGAAGAAACTTTTTAGCCGGCAGCGGCGCGTTGATTTTAACTACAGGCGTTGCAGGCACTTCCGTTGTTAGCTCCTCTCTTTATGCCAGCAACAGTGAACAAGCGAAACGCATGGGTATGGTTCATGACGAAAATGCCTGTATTGGCTGTACCGCCTGTACTGATGCTTGTCGCGAAGTAAATAAAGTCCCCGAAGGCGTGACCCGACTTAAAATTCATCGCAGTGAACCGATTGGCGAATTCCCAGATGTGGAATACCAGTTTACTCGCGAATCCTGTCAGCACTGTGATAACCCACCATGTGTGTACGTTTGTCCAACAGGTGCTGCATACAAAGATGAAGCGACGGGCATTGTGGATGTACTCAAAGAGAAATGTGTCGGATGTGGTTATTGCTTAGCGGCTTGCCCTTACCAAGTGCGTTTCTTTAATCCAGTCGATCACTCTGCGGATAAATGTAACTTCTGCCGTGATACCAACCTAGCACAAGGTAAGCAGCCAGCTTGCGTGGAATCTTGCCCAACAAAAGCTCTCATTTTTGGTGATTTGAATGACCCAACTAGTGAGGTGAGCAAAGCCATTGAAAGCCATGTTGTCTATCGCGATAAATCGCATTTAGGTACGCAGCCTAAACTGTACAAAATTCCGCATAGCAAAGGGGAGGTGTCATCATGAACGGCTTCGAAAGTGCATTCCACTTTGACTCGTTAGTCTGGGATTGGATTATTGCGATTTACTTATTCCTCGCTGGGATGTCAGCAGGTGCGGTGATGATTTCTATCTATTTAAAACGCAAAGTGATTGAAGGTGATCCCGCAAACAACGGCATTATGAAAGCGATGGCTTGGCTAGCGCCATTTGGCATTATTTCTGGCTTAGTGATTTTGATTTTCCACTTAACTAAACCGCTTGAGTTTTGGAAGATCATGATCTACTACAACCCAACGTCTGTGATGTCGATGGGCGTGATCTTGTTCCAAGTGTACATGCTAGTGCTGTTTGTTTGGATCGGCGTTATCTTCCGCCATCAAATCATCAGCTTTTGTGAAGGGAAGTTACCGAGCAAACTGTTGGATTTTGCCGATGGCATCTTGATTAAAGCAGGGAAAGCCAACAACGCGATTGAGTTGTTCTTGGGCTTTTTAGCGATCATGCTTGCGGCATACACCGGCTTCTTATTGTCTGCATTGAAGACTTACCCAATGCTAAACAATCCAGTACTGCCAATCTTGTTCCTGTTCTCTAGTCTGTCATCTGGCGCAGCAGCATGCTTGATGTTCGGCATCTTGGTGTTTAAAGAGTCGACCAGCAGCCCAAGTGTGTCTTGGGTACACGGATTTGAACGCCCAGTAGTATTGTTTGAGCTGTTTGTCTTAGTGACATTCTTTACTGGGCTTATCTTTAGTGGCGGGCAAAATGAAGCCGCGGCTTGGAATGCCATTTCGAGTGGGTTCTGGGCTCAGTGGTTCTGGGTTGGGGTGGTGCTCATCGGAATGATCACACCGTTGACACTAAACTGGCTAACGCCTTCAGAAGTTCGTCATAGAGGAAGTTACGTTTTTGCGGTCACAACGTTGAGTTTGGTTGGCGTACTCATGCTGCGTACTTTCATTCTCTATGCTGGTCAAATGACCATCGTGTAAGGAGGCTAAATGGAGGCTGAGCTCGGTTTCTTTTTGTTGATATTGGTGGCTGTCGCATCGACATGTGCGACGCTGCTGCATTGGGTTTGCTTTACGCTGCGGAAGAAGGGAGTGTTGCCACACCAAACCGCAACGTCTCATATTATCAGCTTAGCCTCCTTAGTTTGTTTGGCGCTTTTGATAGTCTGTTTTATTCAGGATAATTTTGCGCTTGAGTATGTGGTTACACACTCGAACAGCCAGTTACCTATCGCGTTTAAGATTGCAGCTGCTTGGGGCGGCCATCAAGGGTCTATGTTGTTTTGGGTGGTTACGTTGAGCTTATGGGCCTCTTTTATTGCTATCAAGTCGCCAGTTTGCACTCAATATACAGGCGATTGCTTGGGTATCATGAACTTACTTATTGCTATTTTCGCTTGGTTTACCCTCACCACGTCCAATCCTTTTGAGTATGCTCAGACGCTAGCGTTGGAGGGGCGAGATCTCAATCCGATGTTGCAAGATATCGGGCTTATTATTCATCCGCCGCTGTTGTATTTGGGTTACGTTGGTTATGCCGCGATACTGGCGTTCGCCTTAGCTGCGTTATTAGCGAAACGACCTATAAATGAATGGTATGGTGTTGCCCGTAGTGCCGCTTTCTTTGCTTGGGGTACGCTAACAATTGGAATTTTGATCGGTTCTTGGTGGGCATACAATGAGTTAGGTTGGGGCGGGTGGTGGTTTTGG
This sequence comes from Vibrio sp. JCM 18905, assembly GCF_055393305.1. NCBI lineage: Bacteria > Pseudomonadati > Pseudomonadota > Gammaproteobacteria > Vibrionales > Vibrionaceae > Vibrio > Vibrio sp. JCM 18905. Next base: position 1,411,717 of record NZ_AP043880.1, read on the forward strand.
GACCCGGTAGAAAACGCGTCTTTGCTGCCTTGGTTAATGGGTACCGCACTACTGCATAGCGGTGTGTTGTCGAAGCGTAATAAAGGAGCAATTTGGAGCACCTACGCATTGGCTTTTACGACGTTCAGTTTGAGTATTCTCGGCACATTTGTGGTGAGATCGGGTGTATTAACCTCAGTACACGCGTTTGCGGTTGATCCAACCAAAGGTGTAGTACTTCTTGCTGTTCTCAGCATTTTGGTGATTGTCACCTTTGGTGTGCTCATTATGCGAGGGCTACATATTCCTCGTTTTACGCTCGATTCGTTAATAAGTCGTGCCTACATGGTATACATCGCTATTGGACTTCTCGTTGTTTGTATGGCGATTGTTTTCCTCGGTACCTTTTACCCAATGCTTTATCAACTGCTTGGCTTGGGTAATATATCCGTTGGGGCACCTTACTTTAACAGCCTCGTTTTTCCCCTTACATTACTTGCTCTGACCTTTCTCGCCTTTATGCCCGTGTTGAAGTGGACGAAAGGAGCCAGTTCTCATGCCGTTAAAACCATTGGGTTTGTCGGTATTCATGTTATTGCGGTTAGCGCTATTTTCGTTTTTGCTACTAAAGAGCTTCATATAACGACTTTGATTACTCTGGTATTAGCGACGTGGGTAGTGGTTTCTCATGTGCTATTGCTGTTTTGTGCAGAAAACAAGAGCAAATTAATGCCTATGTTTCTTGCTCATGTTGGCTTTGCGTTGGGTGCAAGCGGGGCAGTATTTAATAGTGACTATTCGTATGAATACAACTTACGGGCAGAGCCTGGTAGCTCGTATCAAAAAGCGGGTATCACCGTTGATTACCATGGGATTGAATGGTTAGTTGGGCCGAACTACACCGCAGAACAGGGAAGTGTTGATCTTTATTTGGAGAGCGGTAAGGCGCTGAACTTTCAACCCGAGAAACGGCATTACCCTGTACGCGTGATGAATATGACCGAGCCCGCTATTCGATCACTATGGCATGGAGACTACTACATCACTTTGGGTGACAAGCTCGACAACAGCGCCTACGCAATTAAAGTGCAATATCGGGCGGGTATCTGGTGGATATGGTTTGGTGGCGCTTTAATCGTAATAAGTACTTTGGGGAGTATGACGAATCGAAGGGGAAAAGGTAATGAGATCGAAAAATACGCTTAAACTGATCGTTCTCATATTGTTAGTTGCGATTTTTGTTGTCACCGCGACAATGGCATTATCCGATAGACCAAACGTGGAGATACAACAAAATCGTGTGTTATCTATCCCGGATTTTACCGCTTACTCACTTATTTCAGGCAATCGAATCACCGATGCAGTACTAGAAAATCAAGGTTATGTGCTATTGAATGTTTGGGCGTCTTGGTGTGGGGTTTGTAAACAAGAACATGATGATTTGCTCAACTTAGCTCGACAAGGTGTGCCCATCGTTGGTCTTAACTATCGAGATAAAGAGAGCGCGGCTAAACGCTATTTGAGCTCTTCACACAATCCATATACCGAAGTTATATCCGATCCTAATGGGCAACTGGCGGTTGAACTTGGTGTAATAGGAACACCTGAAACTTACTTAATTGATCAAAATGGCAACGTTTTGATCAAATATAGAGGTAAGTTAACAATAGACAAATGGAACTCGTTATTTTCGGGGTATTTTAATGTCTCACTTTAAATATGCTTACTTCATTATTGTTTTGTTTTCTTTGTGTTCTTCTTGGGTCAAAGCAGAGCAAATTACGCAGCATGTTGATCTGTTTGAATTTCATTCCGTTGAACTGCAACAAAGAGCAAATGCATTAGCCAAAGCTTTGCGATGCCCACAATGTCAAAACCAAAACCTTGTTGAATCTAATGCACAAGCCGCTAAAGATTTAAGATTGAAAGTGTACTCGATGGTAAACGAAGGAAGTACGGATCAAGAGGTAAAAGATTATTTGGTTCAGAGATATGGGAATATCGTTTTGTATCAGCCACCATTTAATTATTCGACAGCAGCGTTGTGGATCTTTCCTCTATTACTTTTGATCTTTTTTATCCTATTTTCGATCAAAATGATAAAGCGTCAATAATGTGACCACTATTCCACTATGGGAAATAAATCGTGCAGATAACAAACAGAATGTTATCATTTTTCCGAATTTATGAAGATTCCAGTATAAAGAAAATCAACGATTTGAGCTGGAGAAGTAATAAAAGAACTAAGTAGGTGCACGCAGTGGATTCAGTTATATTACAGTTAAAAAAAGACTTTTATTCGCAGATTCGTGCATTGCAAACCTCGAAACTGCCTCAAGTTACATCGTCTCTTGCCGTATTAACCGAAGAAGAAATTCAAGAACTCGAAGCGGTATGGATAGAGCTTACGGTTTGGAAACGTAGCCAAACACATTAAATCATCACCCCTACATACAACTCATTATCAACCCCAGACAAAATTTGTCTGGGGTTTTTTATTGTAGTTTTTCAAAATTGTTATACTATAACAATTCGTCAGCGTGGGGAGTTGTTCTCTTTGGCTGTCTTTAGGGGATAACTGCTCTCAATTGTGATCTCTATATTGAAAAATGCGGTATCAATCCCCATAGTTGAAGAGCAATGAGTGAATCCCATGAATGCAATAACGAAAACGCATCAAGCGCATCAAGCAATAAATCGAGTGAGTATAGATATGGCGGAAGTACGTGCCAGAGTAGATTTTAAAGTCGGGGCTAAAAGTAATATCGATGCTGAAATCCTGTCTTTTCGTGGCCTGAAGACAGATAAAGAGCATGTGGCAGTTATCTTTAGGCAAGCGGATCAAACGCAAGAAACGCCTTTGGTGCGTATGCATTCAGAATGTCTTACTGGTGATGTTTTTCACTCATCCCGCTGTGATTGCGGCGAGCAATTAGAAGAAACCATTCAACGCATGGGCGAATCTGGCGGTATTATTTTATACCTACGTCAGGAAGGTCGTGGTATTGGTCTATACAACAAAATTGATGCGTACCGTTTGCAAAGCCAAGGTATGAACACCTATGAAGCAAACAACCATTTGGGTTTTGACGATGACCTGCGTGATTTCACTGAAGCAGCGCAAATGCTCGAAGCATTAGGTGTAAGTAAAATTCGCCTTGTGACCAACAACCCTAAGAAAATCCGTGAATTAGCAGAATACGGCATCGAGATTGTTGAGGTTGTCAATACCTCTGCACATATTAAAGATGGTAATGAAAGCTACCTAAAAGCAAAAGTTTCTCATGGTAAGCACAATCTAAAATTCTGATTTTATTTATTAAATTATCAGTTTTGCATGTTAAAAGCCTCACAATGATGAGGCTTTTTTTGTATCTAGAGTTGAAAATAAATTGTAAATTTGTATTATCTCGTGACTAATAGTGCAAATAAGAATAATTAGCACTACGAATAAAACAAATAAATTGCTCAACAAGGATGCTTCAGATGAATGCAAAAACAGTTTTAGTCCAATCTATTGCTGCATCACTCCTCATTGCCAGTGGTTCTACCGTTGCTGCCCAAGTAACGAAACAACAAGTCGTTGAACATTATGCAGACGTTGCACATGCAGTCTTTGCTGACTCAGTGACGACGGCGAAAACGCTCGACGTAAAAATCGACGAATTCCTAAAATCGCCATCAGCGGATAAGCTTGAAGAAGTAAAACAAGCGTGGCTAGACTCTCGCGTTCCGTACCAACAATCTGAAGTATTCCGTTTTGGTAACGCGATTGTTGATGACTGGGAAGGGCAGTTAAATGCATGGCCACTTGATGAAGGCCTAATTGACTACGTAGCGACAGATTACCAATATGAACTCGGTAACGAAGGCGCTGCTGCAAACATCATCGCAAACACTAGTCTACAGATTGGTGCTTCTAAACTAGACGTTTCAAAAATTACTCCAGAATTGCTAGCGGATCTCAACGAAGTAGGTGGCTCTGAAGCAAACGTGGCCTCTGGTTACCATGCGATTGAATTCTTACTTTGGGGTCAAGACCTAAACGGCACAAACGCAGGCGCAGGTCAGCGCGCTTACACGGACTTCGTTGTCGGTTCTGAGTGTACGAATGGTCATTGTGACCGTCGTGGTGAGTACCTAAAAGCGGCAGCCGATCTACTAGTTCAAGACCTTGAATGGATGGAAAAACAGTGGTCTGCGGAAGTGAAAGGCAACTACCGTGAAACGCTTCTTAATGATTCTGCGGATAATGGCCTACGTAAAATGTTGTTCGGTATGGGTTCATTGTCTTTAGGTGAGCTTGCTGGTGAGCGCATGAAGGTGGCGTTGGAAGCAAACTCGACAGAAGATGAGCACGATTGTTTCTCAGACAATACGCACAACTCTCATTACTACAACGAGCAGGGCATCTATAACGTTTACACAGGTCTTTACAAGCGTGAAGACGGCACATTGCTTTCTGGTCCGAGTATTGCTGATCTGGTGGCTCAAAAAGACAAACAAGCAGCTAAAGAGATCCAGAAGCAGTTTGATGTTACGCGTAATCAAGTTGGTAAATTGGTTACGTCTGCAGAGAAGAACAACCAACACTTCGACCAGTTAATTGCAGCGGGTAATGCACAAGGCAACACGTTAGTGAATGACACCATCATGTCATTGGTTGCTCAAACCGGTTCAATTGAACGTGCTGCGGGTATCATTGGCATTGATAGCCTAAGCCCTGATACTGCTGACCACGAGTTTTAATCAAAGTACAAAAAATAATTGAAAGGGCTCGTTTGAGCCCTTTACCGTTTTAACTCGCTGTTATCCCACCCCTCTTGTTGTATTTTAGAGCAATGATATGAAGCCATACTTAATTTCGGCCTTGGCCGTGATCTTTTCTTCTACTGCTATCGCGTATGATATGAAATCTGGTGGACAAACGAGCGTCAAAAAAGAAGGCGCCAACGCGTATTCTCTTCCTGCCGCGAACCTTCCTATGAGTAAACGTCTTGATTTTAGCGTGGGCAATAGTTTTTTCCGCAACCCTTGGGTACAAGCGCCAGCGTCTACCGATGCCAGAGATGGTTTGGGACCTCTTTTCAATACAAATGGTTGTCAAAACTGCCACATCAAAGATGGTCGTGGTCATCCTCCAGAGCAAAATGATTTGCATGCGGTGTCCATGTTAGTGCGTTTGAGCATCCCTGCGATGACGTCAGAACAAAAAACAGCGTACATCAGAGACGGCGTTATACCTGAGCCGACTTATGGCGGCCAGCTCCAAGATTTCGCCCTGCAAGATCAAACGCCAGAAGGCAAAATCGAAATTACTTACACCGATGTGCCAGTAAAATTTAAAGACGGTACGACGGTGACACTAAGAAAACCTTATTTGAACATTACCGATCTGGGTTACGGCGATATGCACCCAGATACCGAGTTTTCAGCACGTGTGGCACCGCCAATGATCGGCCTTGGTTTGTTAGAGAGTATTCCTGACGAAACGCTACTTGCATGGGCTGATGCACAAGATGCAAATAAAGACGGTATCTCAGGTAAAGTAAACAAGGTTTGGGATATTGAGAAGGACGATTTCTCGATTGGTCGTTTTGGCTGGAAAGCCGGACAACCGACGTTAATGCAGCAAAATGCAGCAGCATTCAATGGTGATGTGGGTCTGACGAGCCATTTATTCCCCAATGAAAACTGTACCTCGAAACAAAGTATTTGTGACGACATGCCAAATGGCGGCAAACCAGAAGTGAGTGAAAATATTCTCGACTTCGTTGAGTTTTACAGCCAGCACTTGGCTGTGCCAATTCGTCGTAATGTGAACGATCCTAGCGTAAAACTCGGTCAGAAAATCTTTGCTGCAGCTGGCTGTGAAAGCTGCCATAAGACCAGTGTCAAAACGGCGAAGCGACCAGAGTTACCAGCGCTTTCTGAGCAGCTTATCCATCCATATACAGACATGCTTCTGCACGATATGGGTGAAGGTTTAGCCGATAACCGTCCTGAGTACTTAGCAAACGGCCGTGAATGGCGAACGGCACCCCTATGGGGCATTGGTTATACCGAAGAAGTAAACGGGCATACTTACTTCTTACATGATGGCCGCGCCCGTAATCTGATGGAAGCGGTACTGTGGCACGGCGGTGAAGCGGAAACGGCGAAACAAAACGTCTTAGCACTGAATAAAAAAGAACGTGACGCATTGATTGCGTTTCTGAATTCTCTATAAGGAAGCAACCATGAAAAAAACACTGTTAGTGAGTGCGGTTGCCGCAACGTTAAGTTTGGTTGGCTGCCAATCGACAGTCGGTTCGAGCTCTGCCAAGCCTGAGAGTACAAGTCATATTTCTCAAGCGGTCTACGAAGTTGAGTTTCAATCAGCGCAGACATTTTTAGGGCAAACCACAGAACTAGAACAAAGCTTCGCGGATTACTGCACATCAGAGACGAAAGATGATGCGCAAGTAAAACAGCAATGGCACCAAACTATGCTGACGTGGATGGCATTACAAGGTCAAGAGCGTGGCCCTGCTACGGCGTTGGAGCAAAGTTGGAATGTCCAGTTTTGGCCAGATAAAAAGAACACCACCGGCCGAAAAATGTCTGTGCTGACGAAATCTGACCAAGTTTGGAGTGCGGAAAAGATCTCCACGCAAAGTGTTACTGTGCAAGGCCTAGGTGCACTAGAATGGCTGCTTTACGATAAAGCGTCGACCTTATCTAGCAACAGCAATACCTGTGCGACAGGTGTTGCAATTGCTGAAAACCTAGAGAACAAAGCGCAGATCATCGCAGATTCTTGGGCACAAAATCCTTGGAAGTCGTTAGAGATGACGGAATGGAAATCCGAGTACATTTCGCTGCTCTCTAATCAGCTTGACTACAGCATGAAAAAGCTGAGCAGACCGTTAGCTAAAATTGGTCAGCCTCGTCCTTACTTTTCTGAATCTTGGCGTTCAGAGACGTCGCTTTCAAACTTAAAAGCAAACCTTGAAGCAATGGAAGCGCTGTATCTTGCCAACGGTAATGGTCTAGATGCGCTACTAAGAGAGCAAGGCCATGCAGGTCTCGCAGACCGTGTTGTTCACCAGTTTGAAATGGCGTTGGAAACATGGCCGGAAGATAAGAGTTTGTTCACGGCTTTACAAAGTAAAGAAGGCTACCGCATGGTACTCGCTCAATACAATAAGCTAGAGCAATTGAAGTACTTGATCCATGAAGAGGTGGCGATCGAGCTTGGCGTGGTTATAGGATTTAATGCAACCGATGGTGACTGATCAAACCCGCCGAACCTTACTGAAAGCCGCACTCTTTGGTGCGGCCGCACCTATGATGCCATTTGGTTGTGCTTCAACACGTTCACGTCAACCAGCGTTGATTGGCTGCTCAATCATCGGCCGAGATAAATACGCAGCGGTAGTGGCCGATGAGCATGGTATGCCGCTATCTTCGTTGCCGATTCCTGAGCGTGGTCATGGTGTGGCGACCAACCCACAAGGTCACGCTGTGGTCTTTGGTCGTCGACCAGGAACTTTCTTCATGGTGTTTGATTATCGCTCTGAGCAGATGATCAAGCTGCAGCTAGCAAAACCGGATCGCCATTTCTATGGTCATGGTGTTTACTCCCGTGACGGCACGTTGCTATTTGCTACAGAAGGAGAAAGGGGCACAAGCCGTGGGATCATCGGTGTTTATGATGTGCAAAAGCAATATCAAAAGATCGATGAGTTAACGGGTTTTGGCCTTGGCCCTCATGAAGTGATCATGATGCCTGATGGCGCATTAGCGATTGGCGTCGGTGGCGTACACACCAACGGCCGTGAACCGCTCAATCTTGATAGCATGAGACCAAGCCTGAGTTACCTTTCACAAGAAGGTGAGCTGTTGGATCAAGTCTCTTTACCAGATTATAAGTTGAGCATCCGTCATTTAGCGCATGATGGTGCAGAGACGGTACTGTGTGGTCAGCAATATCGTGGAGAGCCGGATGAATACCCAGCTTTACTTGCGATGCACACTCGTGGAGGCGTGATGCAATCTTTGCATGCGGAACCCGAAGAGTGGGCGAGATTTAATCACTATGTCGCGAGTATCGCGGCGACGGATGAATGGATCCTTGCGACTTCTCCTCCGGGCAGTTGTTATGGGATATGGTCCAAAGCTACAGGTAAGTTGGTTGAGTTAAGTGCTTTGCCAGATGCATCGGGAGTAGTGACGTATGGAAAGGAATTCAGGGTCAGCTCTGGTGCTGGCAAAGTGGTTGAGCAAAGGCCAACAACACATAAAAGCGCTTCTTTTAGTGGTGTTCAATGGGATAACCATTGGTCAAAGATTGTTTGAACCCAAATAGATAAAGAAACTTGATGTTAATTTCGACATCAGATTCTTAATTTTAAACCTGCAAGCTGTGAGATATTTGCCATACTTTTCATTATGGCAAGTAGCGCAAGGATCGTTTCAGTGTTTGCTAGGGTTTTAATCATGACGGCACTTATGGTGCCGTTTTTCAGCTTTTCTACCGTCGTTTCTCTCGAAGCTTCTGCACAAACAGAGCAAGAGGGAGCGGTACAAAAGCTGTCTGTCGAAAAAATGATCCATTATCCAGAGGTGATTGACCAGCTTTATCAAAGTACCAATTACCGTTTGAACTGGGAAAATGAAAGCGATATTGAGCAGTTTCTTTTTCAAGTAAACTTGGTTGCTCTTGCTGGCGTCACGGACGAATTCGAGAATCAACTCCATCGTATAAACCAAGTTCGATGGCAGGGAGATAACCTCGACTTTGATTTGGTGATGACAGATTCACTGTTGATGTATCTCAGCTATCTCGAGCAGCTCCCTGAAGAAGGTATCAATTGGTTATTTGCTAACAAAGCCCACGTGATTTTACCTGCTCCTAGCATCGATACTTTGTCCGTACTGAGTAACGAAATTACGGTTGGCAAACTTGGTCAATTCTTAGCAAGTCTTCGTTCTCCTTTACAAACGGACGAAGCTTTTTATTCCGCTTACTCCTCTTTATCCGAGCATGCTCAGTATCAATACCCACTCTATGAACAAACGGGCCTTGCCCGTGTTGGTGACCAATTAGAAAATAAACCGCTTCTGATTGAGCGTATGGAAGTGGTTGGTGTGGATGTATCGTATTTAGATATCACGACCCAACAGTATGATGAAGAATTAGAGTTAGCGGTGAAAGAGTTTCAGCGTATTCATGGCTTGAAAGAGGACGGGGTGATTGGCCCGAATACCATTCGATGGATCAACTTTTCTCCTCAAGAACGATTGCACCTATTGGCGCTGAACTCAGAACGTTCAAGGATTTGGTCCAAAGACAGAGATAATGTTGTCTTTGTAAATGTACCTGGATACGAAGTAACGTATTGGCACGATGGTCAACCGTTGTTCGAGTCTAAAGTTGTGGTTGGCAGAGCCTCAAGAAAAACACCAATCATGTCGGGAACGCTTGACTCCGTCATTCTCAACCCCACATGGAATGTGCCATGGACCATAATGGTGAAAGACATCATTCCTAAAGTGAAACGTAATCCGATGTATTTGATTAACCATAACATTCAAATCATCCGGTCTTGGACGTCAAACGAAATTATTGACCCTACAACCATCAATTGGGCGACGGTGAATCCGAGAACATTTCCTTATCGTATGCGACAGGCATCGGGCTTACACAATGCATTGGGATTGTATAAGTTTAATATGCCAAACCCCCAAGCTATCTATTTGCATGATACGCCAAGTAAAAACTTGTTCGAACGAGATAGACGCGCATTCAGTTCCGGGTGTGTCCGCGTTGAACATGCCGACCAACTGGCGGAGCTCTTATTCAAAACTCAGGGACTAGAAGAGCGCTTAGCGAAAAAAAGGGAAAGTACGCGTCGCTCTAACACGTCGGTTCCTTTAGGAGAACGCATCCAAGTGCACATTATTTATCAAACCGCATGGCTAGAAGAGGGAACACTTTACTACCGAGATGATATCTATAAATACGATCACCGTAGTTGAAATCTTTAAGTAAAATTTACAAAACTAAGAATCTTCTGTTTGTTCAATAATTAAGCGTTAATCACCACGTCTTAAAATTAGGGTGGAGCGATTTATGCATTTGACGTGACAAATGTGTTTGGGTAATGTCCGCGACTTGTTTAGTTGTTGAGCATTGTTTTTTGAAATGGTAAGTCGTAATTTTTCCCGCCGAGATTTCCTTAAAATGACCGCTGGTGGCGTAGTATTGGCATCTGCCTTGCCATCGATTTCATGGGCTTCATTCCCTGACGAGCCACGTGAGTTGGCGATGAACAACCTTAATACTGGAGAGCTCCTTGAAACATGCTATTTCGATGGTAGACGCTATCTTGATGATGAACTAAAAAAGCTGAATGAGTTTTGTCGTGATCACCGTCGAAACGAAGTTCATCCGATGGATCGACGCTTGTTCGATCAAATCAGCCAGATTCAAAAGCTGATCGGTACAGATGCAGAAGTCATTGTAATTTCTGGTTACCGTTCGCCTTTGACCAATGCGTCCCTGCGTAAAGGGGCTAGCGGAGTGGCAAAGAAAAGTCTTCACATGGAAGGTAAGGCCATAGACTTCCGTCTTGATGGAGTGAAATTGTCTACTGTACGCGATGCAGCAATTAGCTTGAAAGCTGGTGGTGTTGGGTATTATCCAAGTAGTAACTTTGTCCATATCGATACAGGTGCTGTGCGTTCTTGGTAAGTCAATAGCAAGCCTCAGCAGGTCTTGAAGTCGCATGGGGTTAGTGTCATAGTTGCGCCAGTTTTAACGCAAATTTGTTTGGTAATAGGTTTTCTATGGCTCTGAAATACCAAGTTGTCCCAGTGACATCTTTTTCTCAAAACTGTTCTATCGTGTGGTGTGATGAAACGATGAAAGGCATCGTTATTGACCCAGGCGGTGACGAAAAGCAACTTGCTATGCTCATTAAAGAGCTTGGCATCGAGATCGTCAACTTGGTGCTAACCCATGGTCACCTAGATCATGTTGGCGGAACAGAGCCGCTGGCTGCAATGCTTGGTGGTACTGAGATCATTGGTCCTCATAAAGCGGATAATTTTTGGCTACAAGGTCTAGAAGGGCAAAGCCAAATGTTTGGTTTCCCATTGACTGAAGCCTTTGAACCGCATCAATGGTTAAATGAGGGTGACACTGTCACATTTGGTAATCAAGTATTAAAGGTATTCCACACACCAGGTCATACCCCTGGTCACGTTGTTCTTTATAGTGAAGAAGCGCGATTGGCGTTTGTGGGCGACGTATTGTTTAACGGTAGCATTGGACGAACTGACTTCCCACAAGGTGATTTCAATACCTTGATTAGCTCTATCAAAGAGAAATTGTGGCCTTTAGGCAATGATGTCACGTTTGTCCCAGGTCACGGCCCTCAATCGACTTTCGGTCACGAGCGTAAAACTAACCCGTTCGTTGCTGACGAGATGCCGCTTTACTAAAAGCGCGTGTACTAAGCATTATTCTGGCTCGGCGGCAGCTAAGTATCGCCGAGTCAGTCCCACAAAATCCTCTGCTTCACGATCTAGGTCACTGGCTGATATAAACAGATCGTAGCCGTAAAATCCTCTTTGATATTTCATACGGTTGGCGAGCATCGCCAGCAAGCCTTTATACTCAACCCCGTTGCTGTTTATGTATGGCTTAGGATCAAGCACCATATCTTCAAACTTTTCTTCACACTGATTCTGCTTCGCACCTAAATAAAGTAGTGCGCGTTGGCTAAGGAGAATTTCTGTCGCTATACGAGGGCAGATCGAATCCAAATAAGGTGAGTAGTGTTTTAGACGAATACCAATCCAAGGTAGCGGCTGATGCCACCCTTCCTGCTGGTAGCTACAAATCCCTATTGACTCAATATTTCGCCATCGGACGACCCATCCGCCTTTAAAAAGATGTTGTTGGAAGTGAGAAGCTGTCAGCGTAAAAGTGACTTGGCTTTTTTTGATCATCAAGATGGCGAAACCAACAATTGCAGACATCAAAATGACCGACAACATGGCTTGCTTCCATCCCGGAGAAATGACAACCAAAAACAGGGTTATCAGTGCAACGAGCAACAAAAGTATTCTGTTGATAGGGGAGTCGGGTTTGAAATGTGAATTTGTTAGGTGCAGCGTTTCCATGCTTATAACCTCATCGAATACTTGATCAAAAATGCGTGGATGACTAAATGTGCATTGACTTGCATTTGAAATAAAAGAAACCTCTGTTTTTATACCCAGTATTCAATAAATCCGTTCATAAAATATCTGATTAAATAGTAGACGTTCTATGCTTTGAGCGCATTTTTCATCGCGTTTCGCCGCTAAAACCTACAAATTGCTTGTGAATTTTGGTATAAAACGCGCTTCAAATTTTCATCCCTGCTGAGATGCAGTGAACTGGAGAAATATTCAATGAGACTTGCTCATAAGCGTAAAGTGCAGATGAAACTGCAAAAACGCATTAAAGCGACAGTAGCAAACTTAGCTGCAGCACCTAAAGCAGTGAAGCCTGTTGCCGAAAAAGCAGTAGCACCTTCTGTTGCTGAAAAAGCTGTTGCGGAGAAAGTAGTAGCTGAGAAAAAAGTAGCTGCAGTGAAAACAGTTGATGTTGCCCTTACTCCTAAGCAACAACAAGTATTAGACATCGTTGTAGCAAATGCTGAAGGTATTAACCCTAAAGGCATTGGTCTAGCTGCAGGTCAAGAAGATACTAAAGCGGCATCATGGGCTACTGGCGCACTGAAGAAGCTTCTTGAAGAAAACCTAGTTCAAAAAGAGCAGTTAGCAGGTAACAAAGTTATCTACAAAGCAGTTTAATTACCGCTACCGTTCTAGATTGAATACCTCGGCCAATGCCGGGGTATTTTTTTATCTTCGTATTGAAAGTAATCCATTAGGTATTGATTTTAACGCTGCCAATAAGTGCTTTGTCACATTTTCTTAAATACTATGTAAATTTTTTGGCAGAGAAGTACGTACGTATCATTTTTCTTTTTACATCGTTAAGGGAAAAGTAACTCATTAATTTTATGATAGTTAAACTTGTCGCATAACGGCTGTCCTACGTAGTTATACGTAATACCTAAGGCTAATGTCTTATTGATGAATTACTCGCTTCCGTGTTCATGCCCATTTCGCATTCGACCACATTGTTACATCTTTTATACCGAATACAGCCAATCCTAATGAAATGGATGACAACAATAACCTTGGTGATAAAGGACGTGAACGATGAGTCTAATCCAAAAATCTTTAAAACGAGTGCTCAAAACAACCGCTGTCGTTGCCGCGATGACATTCGTTGTGACTTCTGCAAATGCTGCTGAAAAAGTCTATCGTTTAAAGCTTGCTGAAACTTGGGGACCTAACTTCCCTATTTTTGGTGATGCGACAAAAAACATGGCAAAAATGGCAGAGGAGATGTCCAACGGGCGTCTGCAAATCCGTATTGATTCCGCAAACAAGCACAAAGCGCCTTTTGGGGTGTTTGATATGGTTAAGTCTGGTCAATACGACATGGGCCACTCAGCGTCTTACTACTGGAAGGGCAAGGTTCCAAACACACTTTACTTCACTTCTATGCCTTTCGGTATGTTACCAACTGAGCAGTATGCGTGGTTTTACTACGGCGGTGGTATGGAGCTGATGGAGAAGGTGTACTCTCCACATAATTTGATGTCTTTCCCTGGCGGTAATACCGATACTCAGATGGGCGGGTGGTTCCAGAAAGAGATCAAGTCCGTCGAGGATTTGCAGGGTTTGAAAATGCGTATCCCAGGTTTTGCTGGTGAGATCTTGGCAGAGCTAGGTGCAAAACCAACGAATATCGCCCCTGGTGAACTATATACCTCTCTAGAGCGTCGCACAATTGATGCCTTGGAGTGGGTTGGTCCATCATTGGACTTGCGCATGGGCTTCCACAAAATCGCGCCATACTACTACACAGGTTGGCATGAGCCAGCAACTGAGCTTCAGTTCCTTGTTAATAAGCGTACTTGGAACCGTCTACCTGATGATCTAAAAGCGATTTTACAAGTAGCAATGAAAACCGCCGCTTACGATATGTACACGCAATCGAAACACGAAAGTGGCAAAAACTGGGCATCTATCAAATCTGAATACCCAAATGTTGAAGTCAAAGACTTCCCGCCTGAAGTAGTGGCTGCGTTGCGAGAAGCAAACGATCGTTTGTTGAAAGAGCACGCAGAAAAAGATGCTTTGGCGAAAGAGATTCAAGAGTCGCAAGCGAACTACATGAATCAAGTTCGACCTTGGTCAGACATTTCACACCGAGCTTACTTAAACAGTCAAGCTCAACAATAACGTTATGACGCAGGCGACGCCGAGAGGTTTAGCCTGCGAACGAAGCCCAAGAAAACTTCATAATGAATGCTCCGCACCATAGCGGAGCGTATCCAAACGTTCCACGGAGTTCGGAATGAGAAGTCTTATTTATATTGAGCGATTATTTAACCGCTTTAGCGATTTTCTCGGATGGTTGTCCAGCATCCTGTTTATTTTATTGTTGGTGAATGTGGTTTACGACGTTGTGATGCGATATGTATTCAACGATGTATCCATTGCATTCCAAGAAATGGAATGGCATCTATTCTCCGCCGTATTTCTGCTTGGTGTGCCTTACGCGATTAAGTCTGGTGGCCATGTTCGCGTTGACATTTTTTATGAACGCTTATCTTACAAAGCACAATCCATCATCGACATCATAGGCACGCTATTTTTCTTATTCCCTTTTTGCCTACTGGTGGCTTGGTTTGGTATCGATTTCGCCAAAGAAAGTTACGCGCTAGGCGAGACGTCTGGTGATCCAGGCGGATTGCCATATCGTTGGATCATCAAAGCGATGATTCCGCTGTCATTTTTCTTTATGGCAGTTAGTGGCATTGGACTGCTGCTGCATTCGATCAACAAGATTGTTAACCCTCATCTTATCTATGCCGGTAATAACGGTAAGTCGTAAAAGGAAGTCATTATGATCGGTATAGTGATGTTTTTTGTCGCGCTCTTTGCGCTTTTATTGGGATTCCCCGTTGCCTTTACTTTTGGCGGTATTGCACTGATTTTTGGTGTTTGGGCTGAAGGCATCGAGATGTTTGCTTTCATGCCATATCGTATTCAATCCATTATGGAAAATACGGTGCTAATGGCCGTACCATTGTTTGTCTTCATGGGACTAGTACTTCAGAAGACGAAGCTTGCAGAGCAACTGCTTGAGTCAATGGGACGTCTGTTTGGCGGCGTCCGTGGTGGTATTGCTATTTCGACAGTATTAGTTGGCGCATTACTTGCCGCGTCAACGGGCGTAGTCGGCGCATCAGTTGTTGCGATGGGGCTGATCTCACTCCCTGTGATGCTTAAATACAATTACGACAAAGGTTTAGCGTGTGGGACTATTTGTGCGTCTGGTACCTTGGGACAAATTATCCCGCCTTCTATCGTGTTGATCTTGTTAGGGGATGTACTCGGCGTTCCGGTCGGGGACTTATTCCAAGCTGCAATCTGGCCCGGTATTACACTTGTTGGCGCCTATGTGATCTACATTCTTATTTACGCGAAGTTGAACCCTCAAGCCGCACAGGCGATAGAGCGCGATGAGTCGATCAGTCGAAAGCAAGAAGTGTTCACCGCGCTGAAAGCCGTTTTACCGCCACTAGCACTGATCATTGTGGTATTGGGCTCCATCTTTGCTGGGATTGCAACGCCAACAGAGTCAGCGGCTCTGGGCGGCGCTGGTGCGATAGTTCTGTCGTTACTGTATAAGCAGTTTAGTTGGTCGATGATTTATGATGCATCGAAAGAAACCGTTAAAGTAACCGCAATGGTCTTTGCTATTTTACTAGGGGCAACCGCCTTCTCAATGGCATTTACCTACACTGGCGGTGATTATCTAGTCGAAGAGTGGATGCTAGAACTGCCTGGAGAAAAGTGGGGCTTCCTCATCATTACCATGGTGGTGATTCTTATTTTAGGCTTCTTTATCGACTTCGTTGAAATCTGCTTTATCATCGTGCCAATTATTGCGCCGGTCGCTGAGTTGATGGGTATCAACATGACGTGGTTTGCGATTCTTATCGCAATGAACTTACAGACATCATTCCTAACACCGCCATTTGGTTTTAGTTTGTTCTATCTAAAAGGCGTCGCACCAGCAGGTGTCACTACGCGAGATATTTACAAAGGTGTGATGCCGTTTATCGCGATTCAAATTGTCGTGTTGGCTTCTTTGCTGTTTTTCCCAGGCTTTTATGGCATGAGTTGATCACTCGATAATAAAAGAGATTTTGTGAACTGAGAGTTTTTACCTTTTGAGACAAGTTGTTAAGCTGCTATTTATGTCTAGGCGGACGAAGTCGAGTTATTTGTGCTGCTAAGATAGTGAGCTGTAAAGCAGCGTTTCATGGAGGAAAGGGATGCCTCTCAAAGCAAAGTTAATTCTGCTGACATTGATACCCGTGGTATTGGTGTCAGCGAGTATCAGTTGGATTTCTATCTATCAAACCAAGACTCTTGGCAAAAGGGAGGTAGAGATCTTTCATCAAAACCTGATCCAATCAAAAGAGGCGGCGCTGAAAGACACGGTCGACGTCGCCTTTGACTCCATTTCTTATATCTACAACGATCCAACCTTAGAAGAGAGCGTTGCTAAAACACGTGTGAAAGCGATTTTGAACCGTTTAAGCTACGGAGCAGACGGCTACTTTTTTGCTTACGATAAATACGGCACCAACCTTGTACATCCTGTTCTTCCAGAGCTAGTCGGGGAGAACTTACTCTATCTTGAAGATGAAAATGGCGATCGTCTAATAGAAGCTTTGTTGTATCAAGCTCAATCAGGTGGCGGATTTCATCAGTACCTATGGCAAAAGCCATCTACGGGTGAAGTCGTCCCAAAGCTTAGCTACGCCGCATGGCTCGATAAGTGGGAATGGATGATAGGGACAGGGCTCTATATTGAGGACGTCAGCCAAGAAGTTGCCAATATGCGTGCTGCGGTGAACAAAAATATCGAAACGACTTTTTTCTCGGTCGTCGTGATCTTAGCGGTGACCGTTGCTGTAATTATAGTTCTCACTTTAGCGATCAATCTGCATGAACACCGTCTTGCCGATAAAAACCTTAAAGAGTTGGCACATAAAACCGTCATGTTTCAAGAGGATGAGAAAAAGCATCTAGCGAGAGAGTTGCATGATGGAATCAACCAGCTGTTAGTTTCTAGTAAATGTCATTTGGATTTAATGAGTCATAGACTGGAAGACGAAAAACTCAAATCCCACTTAGACAAATCGCAACGCTCATTGGTCACCGCGATAAATGAAGTAAGGCATATTTCTCATCAGCTCCGTCCTAGCGCCCTTGATGATATCGGCTTAGAGGCGGCACTGACCACTTTACTGCAAGACTTTCACTCTCACTCTGGGATTGATATAGAAAGTAATTTTGATACTCAGCAGTACAAACTGACGTCGGAAGTCGCGACGACCTTGTATCGTGTTGCTCAAGAGTCTTTGAACAACATCGAAAAACACGCAAGAGCGAAAAAAGTGACGGTTACTTTGCAAAAAATGGGCAATATGCTGCAATTACTCATACGTGACGACGGTGTTGGCTTTGTGGTTAACCAAGCAGTGCACCAACAAGGGATTGGGTTAAGGAACATGCAAGAGCGTGTAGAGTTCATTGGTGGTGAGTTTGAACTGATGAGTGAGCTTGGTTTAGGAACAGAGATTACCGTGCTGCTTAATTTGGATGAATTAGTTTATGGATAAACCGATTAGTGTGGTGATTGTTGATGATCATCAAGTGGTCTTAGATGGCTTCATGGCTCGCTTGGAGTTAGAGCCTGACATTGAAGTGGTCGGTACGGCAAGCAATGGGCTGGAAGCGATTGAAGTCGCAAAGCACCTTCAGCCTGATGTCATCTTGATGGACATTAGCATGCCGATAATGAACGGTATTGAAGCGACTGGGGTAATTAAAGAAGAGCGACCAGAGAGCAAAATACTTATGCTGACCATGCACGATAACCGTGAATACATCATGAAAGTCATGCAAGCTGGCGCAGTAGGGTACATGCTCAAGGAAATCTCGGCCGAGAAAATGGTGCAAGCAATAAAAACGGTGAATCAAGGTTCAACGTATTTCTGTGAGTCTGTCACACAAACGCTTTTTACCCAAGAGGTGGTGCCAGCCACTCAAAAAACGAATCCACTTAGCCGCAGGGAAGAAGCGGTGCTTAAATTAGTCGCTCAAGGAAACAGCAGTAAGAAAATCGCCACACTACTTAACATTAGCTACCGAACGGTAGAGACGCATCGCCACAACATTAAGCACAAGTTGGATTTACATTCGACGGCGGAGCTAGCGAAATATGCGTTTGAAACAGGGTTAACGGAGTAGGAGAGTAGTGCCCGCAAAAAGCGAGCACGTGAGAGCGAAATTAATCGACTTTTGTAATGCTGCCAAGCTCTAGCATTGGAGCGACATCGATATCCTCTGCATTCATCATTGTTGAGATGCGTTGAACGGAAGATAGCAGCAGAGACTGCTCCCATTCTTCCAATTTTTGGAATCGATTAATGAAGTGTTCCTGCAATGGCGTTGGTGCTTGCTTTAGGGCTTCTTGGCCTTTGCTCGTAAGTACAGCATGCACTTTACGCTTGTCTTGAACACTGCGTTGACGCTCAACAAACTGGCCTCGTTCTAGTCTATCTAGAATGGTCGTTGCGGTCGCTTGGCTCATGTTAGTGTGGCTAGACAACTGTTTAATCGTTACGTTATCTAACTCATTGATAGCACGCATCAAAATCAACTGTGGAGCGGTCAATCCAGACTCTTTGCTCAGCTTTTTAGAATGTAAATCAATAGCGCGGATGATCTGACGAATCGAGACCAATACTTCTTCGTACTTTTCCAATTTATTCATCCAGTCTGTAGGGAACATTTATCGAGGCGACACTAACTTAAATGCGCCCTTATTTAAAGGGGTGGAATCAAAAATTACCACTACAATTTTAAGTAGTGTCTCCAATTTCATTTTGTCGCGTCGTGTAGACAAAATAAGAAGACCTAAAATTATTATAGCAATAAATGTTTGTGGTCTAACTATTGCGCTAGTGGTTTATCCTTTTAAAGGCGGAAATTGCTGAGTGAAAAGTAAGTTATTGGATTTTTTCATAGCAAAAAGATAGACAAAAACGTGTCAAATGATAGGATCTTGCGCCTTCACGGAATGTAAAACGTATCGTGTTCGAAAGATTTTTTTGTTTGGTACGTAAAAACAGTACAAAAATAGAGAGGAACGATGACAAAGGGTATAGATAAGTACAGTATCGATAGTACCGACTATACGGTAGGTCAAGACAACGTTCAAAAATGGGGTTTTGATGTTCATAACCCAGTTTTTGGTATTAGTGCAGGTTTAATTGCGCTGTTTCTTGTCGCTGCATTAGTTCTAGATGCACATACCGCAAAGACGGCACTTGATGGGCTGAAATGGAAGATCATTGGTTCATTCGATTGGTTGTTCATTATTGCAGGTAATATTTTCGTTATTTTCTGTTTGGCACTTATCGTTTCGCCAATGGGTAAAATCCGCCTAGGTGGTAAAGACGCTGTTGCCGATTACTCGTTCATGTCATGGCTTGCAATGCTATTTGCGGCTGGTATGGGTATCGGTTTAATGTTCTGGAGTGTCGCAGAACCTGTCGCTTACTTCACTGGTTGGTATGAAACGCCACTCGGTGTTGAAGCAAACACACCAGAAGCAGCGAGATTGGCACTGGGTGCGACGATGTTCCACTGGGGTCTTCACCCATGGGCAATTTACGGTGTTGTAGCACTTTCTTTAGCATTCTTTGCCTACAACAAAGGTTTACCGCTTTCTATGCGCTCGATCTTCTACCCGCTTCTGGGTGATCGCGCGTGGGGCTGGGCTGGTCATATCGTGGATATCTTGGCCGTTCTTGCGACCTTGTTTGGTCTTGCAACGTCACTGGGCTTAGGTGCACAACAAGCGGCAAGTGGTATTCATCACGTATTTGGTGTTGAGCCAGGCCTGGGCCTACAAATCGTCGTCATTACCGTTGTAACTTTGCTTGCTGTTGTTTCAGTCGTACGTGGTATTGATGGTGGCGTTAAAGTCATTAGTAACATCAACATGGTTGTGGCGTTCTTGCTACTGATTCTTGTTGGTCTTATCGGTTGGGCTGCGAGTTTAGGCTCGATTCCAACCACACTTATGGCATACGTAGAGAATATTATTCCGCTAAGTAACCCGTTTGGTCGTACAGATGAGGCATGGTTCCAAGGCTGGACAGTATTCTACTGGGCTTGGTGGATTTCATGGTCACCATTCGTAGGTATGTTCATTGCGCGTGTTTCTCGCGGTCGTACCGTTCGCGAATTCATTACAGCCGTTCTATTGGTTCCAACCGCTGTTACTGTTGTTTGGATGTCAGTATTTGGTGGTCTAGCGATCGAGCAAGTTGTTGATAAAGTAGGTGAGTTGGGCACGAATGGTTTGACTGACGTTTCACTTGCTATGTTCCAAATGTTCGATGTTCTTCCATTTGGTAGCATGCTTTCAATCATTGCTGTTGTGTTGGTACTTGTGTTCTTCATCACGTCTTCTGACTCTGGTTCACTTGTTATCGACAGCATCACAGCGGGCGGTAAAGTCGACGCTCCTGTACTTCAACGTGTTTTCTGGGCATTTATGGAAGGTGCAATTGCGGTTGCTCTACTGTGGATTGGTGGCTCAGAAGCAGTTCAAGCGCTTCAGGCAGGTGCAATTTCTACAGCACTACCGTTTACCTTCATTCTGCTTGCAATGTGTGTGAGCTTATTGATGGGTATGAGAACAGAACGTCAATAACTCAGGCATTTTATAAATCTGTCTGAGTAACAAGTAATCAAAAGGCCAGCATTTTGCTGGCTTTTTTTGTGCGGTTTTTATGACGGTGAGACAAAAAAATGACACATGAAAGTTCATATTTTACAAAGAGTTAATGTGCTATTTTGTTTTTTAAAAATTAGTGAATAGTCGTGAAAAAGTGTGTAATATTCACACACCTTAACTGTTCTCCCAACTCAAAAACTATAAATATGAAATTATCATTAAAACAAAAGCTTATTGGCGCAAGCCTTTCTGCTGTTGTTGTGATGGCAACAGCACTTACTTGGTTGTCGGCTGGTCAATTATTTGATCAGACTCGTTCAGGTGTCTATTCACGTGCGCAAAGTCTAAGTACTACTGCGTCAGAAGGAATTTCTGATTGGGTCAATATCCGTAAAGATATTGCTACCGCATTCAACGACTACTCGACAGAGCAAGACGTTGTCCCTTTCCTACAACAAGCTCGCAAGGCTGGTGGCTTTGATGACATCTTCCTTGGTACACCAAACGGTGATATGTATCGCTCTCACCCTGAGCGTAACCGTGCTGATTACGACCCTCGTACTCGCCCTTGGTACAAAGATGCTAACGCCGCAGGTAAGCAGATCATCACAGCTGCATATCAAGATGCAATCACTAACGCGCTGCTTGTAACCATTGCTGAGCCAGTAATGAAAAATGGTCAGTTTGTTGGTGTTGTTGGTGCAGATGTACTGATCGATCAGCTTATCAGCGACGTGATTAACCTAGATGCAGGTGAAAATGCGCATGCGATGTTAATCGATATGAATGAAGGTACGTTCCTAGCGCATCCAGATAAAAGCTTAACGCTTAAGCCTATCACCAGTGTTCTAAAAGACTTTTCAGAAGAGGCAATCGAGCGCGCTGCAGATGAAGGTCGTATCGAAGATACAGTAATCAAAGGCAAAGAGAAGCTTTACTACTTTAATAAAGTCCCTGGCACGCATTGGATGTTCGCGATTGAAATGGATCGCGCAACGGAAGAAGCAGGGCATGCGGTATTGCTACGTGACCTATTGATCACTGCAGTGATGATCACCATTGTGGTTATTCTTGCGGTATCTTGGTTGGTTGGTTTCTTGTTCCGTGACTTGAGCCGCGTATCACATGCACTTGAGGAAATTGCATCTGGTGAAGGTGACTTAACGCAACGACTAGAACCACGCAGTGATGATGAAGTCGGTAAACTGGCTGAAAACTTCAACCGCTTTGTTGGCAACATGCACACGATGGTGACCAAGCTTAGCCACGTATCATCTGCGCTTTCAGAGCAAGCACGCACGACGGCACAGCAAGCTGAAGAGCGTAGTCAGCGTATCTCTTACCAGCAAGATGAGATCAACATGGTGGCGACGGCTGTGAACGAAATGGCTGCAGCGACACAAGAAATTGCAGGTAATGCAGATAGCACGGCAAGTAACTCAGAGGAAGCGGTTCAAGCTTGTTCACACGGTTCTAGCCAAGTGACTCAGACGCAAGGTTCTATCCAGAACTTGGCGCAAGAAGTTCAAGTCGCCACTGATGTGATTCAAGAGCTAGAAGCACACGGAAATAGCATTAATACGATTCTATCAACGATTCAAGGTATTGCTGAACAAACTAACCTACTTGCACTTAACGCGGCAATTGAAGCAGCACGTGCAGGTGAACAAGGCCGTGGCTTTGCTGTGGTTGCGGATGAAGTTCGCGTATTGAGCCAACGTACTCATGCTTCAACGCAAGAGATTCAAGAAACTATCGAGATGCTACAGGGCACAACAGCGAAAGCGGTTGGCATCATGGGTGATAGCCGTCGTCTGGCTGACACCAGTGTTGATGATGCAAACGCGGCAGCAGCGAGCTTGACGCAAATCCATACTGCTGTTGAGCGCATCAGTGACATGGCAACGCAGATTGCATCGGCGGCAGAAGAGCAAGCATCGGTAACAACCGAGATCACGCGTAATACTGAAGGCATTCGTGACGTTTCTAACGAGCTGTCGGTAGAAGCTCATCAAGCAGCAGAACAAGCTGCCCACCTATCTGAGCTTTCACACGAATTAGAGCAAGAGATTCAACGCTTTAAGCTGTAATCGGATACCGACCTAAATAAAAAGGAGCCATTTGGCTCCTTTTTTGATCGCTTATTAAGCTAGAAAGACGTTATAGCCAGAACTCACTGATCGGTTGGTCTTCGCTATAATGATGGGCGATTTGCGCTTGTAGCAGTTCTGCCGTAGCAATTGCATCGGTTAATGCATGGTGAGGGGTATAGTCTGGCAGACCATAACGGCGTCGAGATTGCGCTAGCCGAACCGATTCTGGCTTTTTCCCTTTTAAACGCTCCCAGAGTGAGCCAGAGCGTTTCTGTTGAATGGTTTCTTCAAGATGCAGCGTATCTATCACTGGAAACTCAATTCCTTCCCCTAAACGGCTTTTGAGTGCTTTATCCAGAAACTCTCTCTCGATACGACGATAATGCACAACAATGATTTTTCCGCTTAAGCATGGTAGTAGCTCGCTTAAGATGTCGCCCAAGTCAGGTGCATCGATCAATTCACTGTGAGTAATACCATGTATGATTACCGAGTCTTCATCGAGTGCTCGCTGCGGGCGAACTTTCCAATGACGTGAATTGCGCAAAAAAATCCGCTTCAAGTTAAACGGCACTAAACCAATGGTAATGATGTCATGTTTCTCGGGGTTCAACCCCGTCGTTTCGAAATCTAGCGCGACGAACTCCACCTCAGACAGGGGGGTCTCTGGTGCAGGTGGTTTATTGCTATAAAACGCAATTAAATTCTCATCTTTAGCCATCTCCAACTTTTGTTCAAATTTCGTTGGCCACTGAATGGTTGGCTTCTGAAAGAGCTTTTTGATCATGTTCAACCTCACTTAAAGCTCTTATTCGCTTGGTAGCGGAACTTAAGGAAGTTCTGACCATTGCTTAGGATTTGGAAAGCATCTTTTAGGTTGCGACGTTCAAATTCAGAGAGATTTTCTGGTTCGATATTGTTATCTGGGTCAATGCCTAATTCCACGTCCGTCGCTTGGTGACGAATACGCACCATGGAAATAAACTCTAGTGCGTCTTTTAAGTCTTGTGCACGACCTTTTGGCAAAATGCCAGCATCAATGATGTCGTCGAGACGCTCAAACGAGTTCTGTGCACGTGAGCCAACCGCCAGAGAGTGAACGCGAATTAAGTCGACCAGAGGAGCCGTACCGCGACGTTTGAGGTTGATGGAGTTGTTGTGTCTGCCATCTTTCTCCATCACAAAGTCTTTAAAGAAGCCAAGTGGCGGCGTTCGGTTAAGTGCGTTGCGAGCCAGACAGGCTAAGAAGCGATTGTTTTTACGCGCACGACGAACAATAAAGCTGGTTAATTGTTCTGCCCATTTTAAGCGACCGTAAACGCCATCCAAATCGAA
This sequence comes from Vibrio sp. JCM 18905, assembly GCF_055393305.1. Taxonomy (NCBI): domain Bacteria; kingdom Pseudomonadati; phylum Pseudomonadota; class Gammaproteobacteria; order Vibrionales; family Vibrionaceae; genus Vibrio; species Vibrio sp. JCM 18905. The sequence continues at coordinate 1,436,074 of NZ_AP043880.1, forward strand.
AAAGATGGACGCGTTGAGTAGCGCTTTCGGATTCGGGTTATCAATCCAGTCAGCGAAGCACTCTTCCCACTCTGAACGAGTCATGCGCCATAATGGGTTGGTTGCCATAATATCGCCCGTACAATACTTGTAGCCACAGGCATCTAATCCATCACTGACGTATTTCGCTAAAGCTTCGAAGTACTTACCATGTTTCTCTTCTTGGTAGGTCTCATCTAGAATGATGGCGTTATCTTGGTCAGTCACCAACAGTTGCTCATCACGTCCCATTGAGCCAAGTGCAAGGAAACAATAAGGAATTGGTGGTGGGCCAAGCTCTTCTTCAGCCATTTCTAACAGACGCTGTTTGAAGCTTCGACCAATCACGGACATCGCACTGCCCACCATGTGTGAGTTGGCATCTTCGTTGACTAGGCGTACAAAGCTGCTTTTTACTTCTTCAGCAACAACTGCCAAATCTTCGATGGTCTGTTGTTGGAAAATGCTGCTCACCAATAAGAGCGAGTTTTGTGATTCATAACGAACAATGTCGGTTGTTTCGATAATACCAATAGGCAATTGGTTTTTAACCACAGGCAGATGGTGCACGTTGTAACGCAGCATGGTTAACATTGCTTCATAGATGTAGGCATTGTGATCAAGAGACATGACTTCAGTGGTCATCACACTTGATACATCGTCCTGTGGAGACAAGCCTTCGGCCAACACACGGGTACACAAGTCACGGTCAGTAATAATACCAAGTACCGGAGACTGTGGGTCATCTTCGTCACGAACGAAATCTGGATCGACGATAAGTAGAGCAGATACGTTGTCATTCGCCATCTGCTGCGCGGCTTGCTGGATTGTCTGTCCACGATCAATTGTATGAGCATCGCCAGTCAGCAAGGTTTTCACTTTCGATGTCGTCAGGTCATTGGCATCTTTGTTTTCTGAAATGGCTTGGCGTAAACGAGCACTATTTTCCACTTCGACAAAGTCTGCAAAGGAATCAAAGTTGTCGTATATTTCTTGGAAAACGTCACCAGGAATACAGTAGAGCAGAGTATCTTCAATGGCTTTTACCGGAAAGCGTACTTTGTTGTTGGTTAGCATTCCCATCTGGCCAAATAGGTCACCTTCATCAAGACGGTTATAAAGCTCTCCTTTGCGTCGATAAACTTCTACGACCCCGCTTCGCACCACGTAGAGATCTTGGATATAGTCTCCAAAATGGATGATTGGGGTATCTTCTCGGTAGTACGAGATCTCGACGCTCTCTGTCACCTTGTTTAGTGTTTCTTCAGGGAGTTCATTGAACGGGGGGTACTTGGCGAGAAAGTTATAAATCTCGAGAAGTTCTGCATCCATCGAAGGTGCCTTTTAGTTCGCAAATAATAAAGTAATCTTAACTTAGTTTTAAAACAGAGTCTTATCTGAACCGTGATTTTCGTACTCAGTCATAAGATTCTGACATATCGCACGATAAGGAATCGGCATTTCTACTACTATATAGTCACTTAAAAGGTGAGCGGACGTGGTCGACATATTTTGGGCCAATGCTTGATTTAGAGGCATAGCAGATTTCAAATCGTTACCGCGTCTGTAAACTAAGTTATTTTTGTTGAACTAAGCCACTCAAGGTGATTTTGGGGCGGTGTTTAAATAATTCTCATGAAAGGAAGTCGAATGGTGAGAAGTTTATTGCTTGCGTCTTTAGCTGCTTTGCCAGCAGCAACTAGCGCGGCGGTCATGGACCAAGCAGAAAAATTTGGGTATGAACACATTCACCTGGATGTGGGGGCCGGAACCACAAATGAAGAGTGGTTAGATAATTCGAACGCGACCACAATTGGGCTCGGTGGTAATTACTTATTTACTGAGAACTGGTTGTTTAATGTCGATTACTCGGCACAGTTTTTCCATCCGGACGACTTTACTCTTCGCATTGACCGTTTGTTGTTTGGTGGTGGTTATCGTTATGGGATTACGGATCAATTCGATATCTACGGTAAATATGGAATAGGTGCAATCAAAGCGAAAGCGACGGACGACAAAACGGATAATACGTTATCTTCAGATAGTGAACTGCTTCAAGCCGTCACCATTGGGGTGAATTACTTATTCAGTGAAAAACTTATTGCGACGGCCGAGGTGGAAGTTAACCGCAGTGATATCGTCGATGAGAACAATTTTAAGATAGGTTTTAACTACCAATGGCATGATGTTATTGGTACTGGTCTTTTTTATCAGTTTAGAGATACCGATTACAGCGGTGAGAGCTCTGATTATGTCAATGAAGTGGGGCTGAGTTTGAAGTTTGTCTACTAGCGGACAGGTTCATTTATTGGCAATAAATAAAAAAGGTCAGCTTATGCTGACCTTTCCTTTTAATAAAGTATGCGACTATCGATTATAAAACCGCTGCAATGCCTTTACATAGAGGACCCATATTTGACTTCGTCATACCAGCAACACTGATTCGGCCTGAACCGACGATGTAAATACCGAACTCTTCTTTCAGACGGTTTACTTGCTCTTTAGATAGGCCAGAGAAAGAGAACATACCATTTTGACGTCCGATGAAGCTAAAGTCTGCGTCCACACCTTCTGATTTTAGTGTCGCTACAAATAGTTCACGCATCTCTTGGATACGGTCACGCATTTCTGCTACTTCAGCTTCCCATTCCGCACGCATTTCGGCATTGCCAAGAATGTGAGTCACGACCGCGCTGCCGTGCGCTGGTGGGTTAGAGTAGATAGAGCGAATAATGGCTTTAACTTGCGAGAATGCGGTTGTTGCGACTTCTTCTGATTCCGCTACTAACGTGAAGGCACCAACGCGTTCGTTGTATAGGCCAAAGTTTTTCGAGAAAGAGCTCGCGACTAGGATTTCTTTGTTGTACTTAGCAAAAGTACGAAGACCCGCCGCATCCTCTTCCACACCTTTAGCAAAGCCTTGGTATGCGAAGTCAAATAGAGGAAGCAATTTCTTTTCTGCGACTAGTTTCGCCAATGTTTCCCATTCTTCAGCAGTTGGGTCGATACCAGTAGGGTTGTGGCAGCAGCCGTGTAGAAGCACGATGTCACCTTCAGACGCAGATTGCAGATCGTTTAGCATTGCATCGAAGTCTTTGTCTTTTGTTTCTGCGTTGTAGTAGCTGTATTGTGCCGTTTCGATACCAGCGGCAGTAAATACGCCGTTGTGGTTTGCCCAAGTAGGGTTGCTGATCCAGATTTTTACATCGCCAAGTTGGCGTTTAATGAACTCACCAGCAACACGTAATGCACCAGTACCACCTGGAGCTTGAGCTGTTTTAGCGCGTTTTTCGTTTACAATTTCTGCATCAGAGCCGAAAAGCAGTTTTTGTACTGCAATGCCGTACTCAGCTGTGCCTTCGATAGTTAGGTAAGATTTGGTTTTTTCAGTTTCAACAAGCGCTGCTTCAGCTTTCTTTACTGTTGCAAGAACGGGAGTTTCGCCTTGCTCGTTTTTGTAAATACCTACGCCAAGGTTAATTTTGTCTGCGCGAGCATCTTTTTTAAACTCTTCAGTAAGGCCAAGAATAGGGTCAGCCGGAGCGGCAACTACTTTTTCAAACATAATCTTCATCCATGTTAATCGAAGGGGTGTGCTAACATTTATACCTTTCAGCAATATTGGTTACAACCGTTACTGAAAAGAAAACCTAAAAAAGTTGCGATTTGAAACAGAATTCTAACATAACTAAAGTTTTTGCCATGAAAACGTTTGGTAGGCACAGAGTTTGAAGGGGATTTATACCATGGTTGATGAAGTTTTGTTCACGTACCAATCGTTTGACTTCAGTGCTTTGCGTTAGTGATTTACGTGGAGTGGCGGTTACTAGTTGAGACAAAAACGCCCCACTAAATAAAGGTGGAGCGTTTGCTTGTAAGAAGTATAGAGGCCGATTGATGTTATTTCTTCAGATCGATTTCAGACTCAACCGCATTGGTTTCGATGTCTGGATTAGAAGAAAGCTTCTCAGTCGCCCAGTCGTTCATATGCTTTAAGATTGCTTTTAACGCGTGCTTCTCTGTTGGGACTTCCGCTTTTTCGACTTCAAGCTTTTGTTTCGGGTGTGTGCCCGTCGCATCTTCCGCTACGTGTAGCCAATCTGGGTGCCAATAATAAGGTTGGCCGGAAGGTGAACTCCAAGAATGTACGCCGTTGGATTCACCTTTGTATTTAATGTCTTCTTCGTTGTATTTCGCCATTATTGTTTTCTCTCATAATCCATGAGTTGAGGTGTGCATCACCATTACTATCTAAATGTAACAGATGTAATGAAAATTAATGTGATAACTATCGACTTATTTTGTCATTCGATAGCTACAGACGATGCGTACTTCTCATTCAGAAGAATTTACTATTTGGCAGGTTTTGGCTTTATCTGCGTTTAAAGCATACGACGATGGATTCGCCTGCCTAACGCTATTCTTGAACGGTGATAGAGCCTAAACTACTCGTCATTCAAGTGTTTGAGAATCGCCGCTTTTGCATGCTCTTCTGTTGCGGCCTCTCCGTCAGGGACTTCAAGGTCAGCCTTTTTGTGTTCACCCAAAGCATCTTCAGCGATATGCAACCAATCAGGATGCCAGTAATAAGGGGTTGTGCCGCCAGGATGGTCCCAGCTATGTACACCTTTATGTTTCCCGCGATAAGAGAGATCGTCCATTGTAAATACTTTCATCGCTTCCTCCCGGCTTAAAAGATAGATGTCTAAGTGGATTTAACACTCTCAGCTCCGTGGAATGCCTTGCTTTTCGGACAAGGCAAAGATTTAAGACCACTCGGACGTATCAGTAAAAGTATGGAACATAAATTCTCACTTCGTCGTCGAAATTGCTATTAACAAGCTTGATAAATTACGTTGCTAAATTGACTACTGCCATATCAGAATGCTGGCGCGAAGTATGCTATGGTGCAGCTGCAAGTGAAATGAGGGATACATGAATCGATACCGTCAATTGGCCGAATTGTTTAAGGCACAAATTCAGCAAGATACTTGGAGAGCAGGGGAGAAGCTGCCTTCAATACGCGTCACCAGTCGCAATCATTCCGTAAGTGCAGGTACGGTATTACAAGCCTATCAATTGCTAGAGGCGCAAGGTTGGGTGATAGCAAAGCCTCAATCTGGTTACTATGTGACTGCCGATCTTGAACGTCTTACTAATACGAATGGAATTAAAAGCAACAATACGCCATGCACCAAGTTGAATGATGAGTTGTATTCGTTTTTGAAGCACCAAGCAACATCGGATGTTGTTCATTTAGGCTCGGCGTTTCCGGAACCGTGTTTGTTTCCTTTAGAGTCGCTTAACCGTAATTTGGCCAGCTCGGGACGAAAAATGGGGCCGGATAAGTTGCTAGGCAACCTACCTCCTGGTGCTGAGTCGTTAAGGCGACTCGTCGCACAGAGGTATATTCATCATGGGATATCACTAACCCATGATGATGTGGTTATTACTTCCGGTGCGCTAGAAGCATTGAACTTGAGTTTGCAAGCGGTCACCCGACCAGGTGATACCGTCGTTGTCGAATCCCCAACGTTTTATGGCGCACTTCAAGCGGTAGAACGGTTAGGTCTCAAGGCTATTGAAATCAGTGTCGATGATGAGAGTGGGCATTCGCTTGAACAAATCGAAGCAGCTTTTGCCAATGAAGATGTTCGGGCTTGTTGGTTAATGACGAACTTTCATAATCCAACCGGGGCTTCTTTGTCTGATGAACACAAACGATACATTGTTGAGTTAGCCAATCGATATGATGTGTATCTCATCGAAGACGATGTGTACTCTGAGCTGTATTTTTCTGACAAAAGGCCGAACTCATTAAAGACCTTTGATGAGCAAGAGCGTGTCCTTCATTGTGGTTCTTTTTCTAAGAGTTTATGCCCTGGATATCGCTTGGGTTGGGTGGTGAATAAGCGTTTTAACGAGACTATTCAAAAGCTCCAGTTAATATCGACATTATCTGGGAGTGCCCCTATTCAGCAGGGGGTTGCACATTACTTACAAAACGACAGTTACGACAACCACCTGAGAAAGCTGCGTAAGACACTGCAACACCGTCAAGCTGACTTCGTGGATTTACTTGCAAAGCACCTACCTAAAGAGGTTACCTATCAACGTCCTGATGGTGGTTACTTTCTTTGGCTGAAATTGCCAGATGGAATATCAAGTAAAGCGGTATATCAAGCACTATTGTCTGAGCAGGTTACTGTCGCTTATGGCAAACTCTTTTCGATAAGTGATCAATACGAAAACTATTTAAGACTGAATGCATCGCTTCCTTTAGAAACGAGTTTAGAACGTGCTATCAAAAGATTAGGTGATTTGCTTCGCGAATTACTCTGAATTGATACTCATTAAACTGCTTAGTGTTTTTTTGCTCCAACTGTATCAGCGCCATTTTTGCAAATTGTGCTTCAATCATTATTCAGGTCGACAGGCCTTGGACGATTAAGCAGGATTTAAGATGAAAAAGCAGTTGGTTAAACATGAGTTAAGGTTAATCGCCGTTGCTATTTTTAGTGCGTTTTTACTGGTATTTGCGCATCTCATTTTGGCGAAGTCTTTCTCTCATATGGCATGGACAGAGTACACCGCGGCCGTGATCCCTTTCGTAATGTTTGGCTTATGTATTGTGGGCGTAAAGTACGCTGAAAAAGCGGACAGAGATAAGGAAGAAGACTAACTCAAGCTTGAGTTGCTTGGCAGATAGTATTGACGGTTGAGCACAAAATAAAAGACCTCCACTAGGGAGGTCTTTTCTAATTCTATCTCACTAAAAAGTGATTAGAAGTTCGCAGAGCGAGGCGTACGTGGGAATGGGATCACGTCACGAACGTTGCCCATGCCTGTTACGTAAGATACTAGACGCTCAAAGCCTAGACCAAAGCCTGCGTGTGGCACTGTGCCGTAACGACGCAAGTCGCGATACCAGCTCATGTGCTCAGGGTCGATACCCATTTCGCGCATACGTGCATCCAGTACGTCTAGACGCTCTTCACGCTGAGAACCACCGATGATTTCACCGATGCCAGGTGCTAGAACGTCCATTGCCGCTACCGTCTTACCATCATCGTTCATACGCATGTAGAATGCTTTGATGTCTTTCGGGTAGTTCTTAACGATTACCGGCGCTTTGAAGTGCTCTTCCGCTAGGAAACGCTCGTGCTCAGATGACATATCGATACCCCACTCAACTGGGAATTCGAACTCACGGCCAGAATCCAGCAGAATTTGGATCGCGTCAGTGTAGTCAACTTGTGCGAAGTCAGAAGAAACAAAGTTCTCTAGACGGCTAACGGCTTCTTTGTCGATGCGCTGAGCAAAGAACTCAAGGTCATCGCGACGCTCTTCAAGTACTGCTTTGAATACGTACTTAAGCATGTCTTCAGCCAGTTTCGCAACGTCGTCCAGTTCTGCAAACGCAACTTCAGGCTCAACCATCCAGAACTCTGCTAGGTGGCGGCTTGTGTTTGAGTTTTCAGCACGGAAAGTAGGGCCGAAAGTGTAAACCTTGCTTAGTGCACAAGCGTAAGCTTCCGCGTTTAGCTGACCAGATACCGTAAGGAAAGTTTCTTTACCGAAGAAGTCTTCGTTGTAGTCCACTTTGCCAGCGTCTGTACGAGGCAGGTTTTCCATGTCTAGCGTAGAAACGCGGAACATTTCACCAGCACCTTCAGCATCTGAGGCAGTGATCAACGGCGCAGATACCCAGAAGTAACCTTGCTCGTGGTAGAAGCGGTGGATCGCTTGAGATAGGCAGTTACGTACACGAGCTACCGCACCGATTACGTTTGTGCGCGGACGTAGGTGCGCAACTTCACGTAGGTACTCGATAGAGTGACGAGTTTTTGCCATCGGGTAAGTTTCAGCGTCTTCAACCCAGCCAACCACTTTAACGCCAGTGGCAGCAAGTTCGAAGTCTTGGCCCTTTGCAGGAGATTCAACAATCTTACCAGTTACTTCAACAGAGCAGCCAGTCGTTAGCTTTAGTACTTCGTCTTCGTAATTATTAAGATTATTTGGGACCACGGCCTGAATCGGGTCGAAACAAGAGCCGTCATATATGGCAAGGAAAGAGATTCCAGCTTTGGAATCACGACGTGAACGGATCCAGCCACGAACAGTCACTTCGCTGTCTACTGCTAGCTGACCTTTCAATACGTCTGATACAGGCGCGTAAGTCATGTTTTCAATATTCTCCATTGAGGTAAAAATTCAACCCAACACTTATTAAAGTACTTGTCTAATAACATTTTTGTTCAAAAAACAAGCTAAGTGCTGAGTTGGGTAGCATTTTACAGATTCAACGAGACATATTACCTGTCAATTCGCTCGCATCAACCTTTATATTCATTTTGATGGGGAGAATCTCTCTATTTATTCACTCTTTGATGCTCTGAAAGTGTGAATTGGTTAAGTAATTGCTCTAAACGTTCGGATAGATGCTCTAAATCAACACTAATATCACGCGTGTGCGATGCTGATTGCGATGTGTCGTCAGCATGCAGTGTGATCACATCAATTTTGGATTGAATACGCTGACTGACGTCGGATGTGGTTTGCGTCTGGCTTTGAATGTTTTCCGCATGTTTCAGAACTTGATGCATTTCATCGACAACGTTATGCATCGTGACTGAAAGTGTCTCGACATCGACTGAACGTTGGTGAGCAAACTGGCAGACAGTATCCACAGAGGCTAAGGACTCTTCACTCCCTTGCTGGAATTGAGAAATGATATGCTCAATGTTGCCCGTGGCTTCGGCGGTCCGAGAAGCTAGGTTACGCACTTCCTCTGCGACGACGGCAAAACCGCGTCCTTGCTCTCCGGCTCGGGCGGCTTCAATTGCAGCATTCAACGCGAGCAGATTGGTTTGTTCTGCAATGCCTTTAATGACCCCAAGAATGGACGACACTTCCTCGGTTCTTTGGTTTAACGAACTGATTTTTTCCCGTACGCCGTCAATATTGCTCACCAAGTGTTTGATGTCTTCGCTCACGCTGTGTGCTTGGCTTGCGCTGTGAGTAGCAACATCAACGGTGTGGTTGACTAGAGCTGTGGCGTTATTGGTTGAGTCTTCAACGGCGGTTTGTTGTTGCAACATGTCGGTGATGTTGCTTTGTACGTCACTGGTTTCCAATTGTTGATTATTGGCCGCTTTGTCTGTTGATTGTGCAACATCCGTTAACTGACTGGCTGAATTGGCAAGAGAGTGGGAGGTGTCTTGTACACGCTCTAAACTCTCAGATACCGTGTCCATAAACGAATTAATCGCGATAGAAAGTTGGCCTACCTCATCTTTTTGGTGATGAACAAGTCGTTGAGATAGATCTTTACTATTGCTCACATTCGCCATGAATTGCGACGTTTTTTGTATTGGGCGAACAATGATCTTACGAATCAAACTCATCGTTATAATAAAACCAACAAACGCGATAACGGCCATTATTCCCATCGCAAACATTGCCTGTTTATTGATCATTGAATTGACGTGGTTCATGTTGTATTCCAAACGAATCGCGCCCAATACTTCGCCTTCTGGTGCTACATGGCAAGAAACGCAGTTGGTGCCACGATAATTTTCGCTTGATTTCATTGGTAGCGCGACAACCAGTCCGTTCCCCCAATCGGCTGAAATTGGCTCAATGACCAGTTCGCCATTTAAAGCTCGTTGATCAATATCATCGACCGGTTGTTGGTTTGCTTGTCCTGGTCCGTAAAGCTTGGTGACGGTATCGGCCCGCAACACGCGAACTTCTTCAATCCCTTCTTGAGCGAGTGCTTTTTTTCGCAAGGTTTCTTTTTGCGACATGGTGCCTGTTAGCATCATCATGTTTAGGCTATCGAAATAATTACTAGCCTTATCATGAAGCTGTTCACTGAGAACATCATTGATTAAGGTTTTTTGTTGATGGTATTGATAAGCCGTAGAGGCAGCCAGAACACAGCTGAAGACGGCAATTAACGCGAGCAAGAGCTTAAAAGTGATAGTTGAGCGCATAAATTTATAAGTGTAATTGGAACGAACTGCACAATCTTAATGTGCACAAATGCACACTGCGATCAACGAAATGAATGATTGTGACCCCACTCATGTTGGGGATATGTAATTGTGATGTGAGTGCTGTGTAATCAAATGTTTGGCGCATGACAGAAATACGACGATCAGGACAAAGGTTTAATTATTTTCGCTGAGAACAAACGGCGTTTTGCTACGCTTGTATTGAGTAGCACTTGTCTGTTGGCAGTGAATTCCTTAGTATTGCGTGTCTTTTTAAAGCCTGAGAATCAAGATGAAAACAGAATTGTACAAAGAGTTTATGTTCGAAGCGGCACATCACTTGCCACATGTACCTGAAGGCCATAAGTGTGGTCGTTTGCATGGACACTCTTTCTTAGTTCGTCTTTATGTAGAAGGTGAGGTAGACCCGCATACTGGTTGGGTAGTGGATTTCGCTGAAATCAAAGCGGCATTCAAACCAATTTACAATCGTTTAGACCATTATTACCTGAACGACATTGAAGGTTTGGAGAATCCGACGAGCGAAGTGCTAGCAAAATGGATTTGGCAACAGCTTAAGCCAAGTTTACCGTTGCTAAGTAAAGTTGAAATCAAAGAGACGTGCACAGCCGGTTGTATTTACAAAGGTGAATAAGTCACTTTTTATTGAGCATTGAAGACAAAGGCAAGCCATGAGCTTGCCTTTGTTGTATCTGGATATTCCCTAATTTTTTATACTTTTCTTGCTAGCTCAGTGGATGACGTAAAATCCACTCTTTTTCGTTCTCACCAAACGTTGTTTTCTCTGTATTGATGAATCCACACGCATCAAGAAAACTGATAGCGTATTGCTGACTCTGTGGCACAGTGACGCAAAGAGAGTTGCTTTCAGGGTCAATGGTATACGCGTAAACGAACAGTTTGCGTAACGCTTCACTCCCAACCCCTTGGCGTTGGAAACGTTGATCAACCATCAAGTACTTGAGCCCCAGTTCGTGCCTTTTGGCAAAGGGCGCATGTTGGGAGAAGCCTTTATCGATAACAAGATAGCCAACTAATAGATCGTCAGAATAAATCGTAAAGAACGCTTCAGACTTATTGCGTTTTTGATAAGCCACTTCAAACGGCGTAGAAAATCCTTTCTGCTCTTCCTGCACATCCAATTGCATCAAACTCGAAAAATCTTTCAGTTTGGTGGGTTTAATAGCAATCATCGTTCAACCACAAATTGGCGGCATATCCTCATGCCGCCACGAACTTTAATAGAGTATTTCCTCTAGTTTAAGTAACTCACGAGGTTAAGAAAAGCTAGAAATGCAGAGGATAATAATAACCTTGGTGAATATAGGCACCTAATGTTGTGAGTAAGTGAGCGCTATCGGCGGTTTCTACGCCTTCAACAATGACGGTACACCGATACGTATTTCCCATGGCGATTAACTGACGCAACGTTTCCACTTTCTTATCGTCCGACTTTAAACCAATCACAAACTCCCGATCTATTTTCAAATAATCTGGATTGATTTTACTGATGAGCGACACGTTGTTGTTGCCGGTGCCAAAATCATCGATACTGATTTTACAATCCAGTGCTTTTAGTTTCGCGACATTGCCATAAATCTCGGAGGTATAGTACATCGATGCATTTTCCGTGATTTCAATCGTCAGCAAACGACAATCTCGGTTAGATAGTTCTCTGTGTAGGATTGAAAAGTTGCGTCCTCGCAGCAAAGAAGGACAAATATTGATGCTGATAGGAATAGGCAGCGCTTTGTGCTTAGTATAGATGGACTCTATCACCAGTAAGGTATGAGTAAGGAGCAGCCCATTGCGGATCAGTGTTTCAATAAACCGTTGCGTATTTTTTACCTTAAACCGCGAGAGCGCTTCGTAATGCACAATCTTTTGCGCTGAAGTGTCATAAATCGGCTCCAGTTTGATTTTAAATTGTCGAATTGCACACAAATAAGCCATAAAGGCTTGTAGAGAGCGATGACGCAGTATTATGAGAAACAGCAAGCTTAATAAAATGATGCTTTGAAACGGTCCAGAGATGTAATACACCTCTTTATAGCCGCTGTTCTTAACGTGATAGTTGAAAAAGCGTTCATTGGTGTTACCAATTTCTAAAGAGGTCCCTGTATTGGTTGATAGCTTCATACCGGAAAGAAAAAAACGCGAAATATGATTTTCAACGTTGTCGGATAAGTTAATGTTTTTGACACGAACCAAAACGGTTGCGTTATTCAAGTCAAATGATTGGGTCGTATAATTGCTATTATTACTCCACTCTTCAAATGCTTTTTTGCTGACAGGGACAACGGTTTCGGGGGTGACTAAGCACCGGATATTGAAACGGTCTAGCATCATGCTCGATTCGACCAGCTTTACATTATCAAAGAGCGACTTCAATTCTCTTTCATCAGCAAAGCAGCTCTTTTGGGAAAGGTTCTCTGCAATTTCGAAGGCGTTATCCAGATAATTATGTTTCACAATGCTGTTTATCGCGTAGTAACAGATGGCAAAGAAAATGATCGCTGTGATCAACACGACCCACAGCGTATCTGAATAGATCTTTTTATTACGCAGACAAATACGAAGGGCTTTGCCAAGGCTGTTTGTTGTGTATTGATTGATCTTGTGTTGATGGTCGATGCCATTCTGATGGTTGTTTTGCATAGTAAAAGGTATGAAGTATCCGGTCCGGTGAATATTTTCGATAATATTTTTTTTTGTGGTTACGTGTTCTTCCGTGAGCTTGCGAAATTTCTTTCTTAGAGCGGCCACCGCGTTTTTAAAGCCATTTTCAGGCAGTGTCATTTTGTATTGTTGAGTGATTTTGCTTTCTATCAATCGCTGGCTAATTGGCATATTTAAGCTGCCGTATTTGGCGATGGTTGACAGAATGGCGTACTCATTTGGGTTGACAGGAATGGAGTGGTGGAGTGATTGATTGAGCTCTAAAGATATTTCGTTTTCGGACAAGCAAACGCAGATTTGGTTTCCAATTTCAAACCTAATCATGTGTTGGTGTGCTCCAAGTTTAATTTTTGGCTACGTTATCAATAAAGCTAGGAGAGGGATGTGATTTTTTACGGGGATATCCATAATAATTGGATATATTCAAGGTTTTAGGTTTTTTTATGCTGGGCGTAGCAACCCATTATTCATAGTTAATGAGGTATAAAAAACCCGAGCAGCGGCTCGGGTTTCGTCGATATTCAGCAAGGCTTATTAACAGATAACTTTTACTGCTAGGCCGCCTTGAGAAGTCTCACGGTATTTCGCGTTCATGTCTTTACCTGTCTCTAGCATAGTTTCGATAACTTTATCTAGAGAAACAGTAGGAGCAGAAGAACGACGCAGTGCCATACGAGTTGAGTTGATTGCTTTTACAGCTGCAATACCATTACGCTCGATACATGGAACCTGAACCTGACCTGCAACCGGGTCACAAGTTAGACCTAGGTTGTGCTCCATCGCAATTTCAGCCGCCATACATACTTGCTCTGGGCTACCACCCATAAGCTCAGCAAGGCCCGCTGCTGCCATAGAACATGCCACGCCAACTTCGCCCTGACAGCCAACTTCTGCACCAGAGATAGACGCGTTACGCTTGTAAAGGCCGCCAATTGCACCAGAAGCTGCGAAGTAACGGATGTAGTCTTTCTCAGTTACGGTTTGGATAAACTTGTCATAGTAAGCTAGTACTGCAGGGATGATGCCGCATGCACCGTTAGTCGGCGCAGTTACAACACGACCACCTGCTGCGTTCTCTTCGTTTACTGCAAAAGCAAACATGTTTACCCAGTCAACAACAGACATTGGATCGTTCGTTGTTTTTTCAGAAGTAAGCAGTTGCTGACGAAGTGCTGCCGCGCGACGAGGCACGCGTAGTGGACCAGGCAGAATGCCTTCTTCGTTCATACCGCGATCCATACATTCGCGCATTGTGCGCCAGATGTTTGCGAAGTAAGTACGAGTTTCTTCGTCAGAATGAAGCGCATGTTCATTTTTCATGGTTAGCGCACTGATAGACAGGCCGCTTTCATGACATTGCTTTACAAGCTCTTCTGCCGTTGTAAACGGGTAAGGAACTTTTACTGGATTCTCAACTTCTTTACCGAAGTTTTCTTCATCAACGATGAAACCACCGCCGATGGAGTAGTAAGTTTTTGAGTACGCTTTTTCGTCATCAATCCAAGCGTGGATTTGCATGCCGTTTTCGTGTAACTCAAGGTTTGTTTTGTGGAAGTTCATTCCACCTTCACGTGGGAACGATACTGTGTGACAGTGCATGCCAACAGGAAGGCGTTCAGTTTCTTCTACGCGAGCGATAAAGCCCGGGATAGAATCGATATCAACTTTCTCAGGAGTGTTGCCTGCAAGACCCATGATGATAGCAATATCTGTGTGGTGACCTTTCCCTGTCAGTGATAGTGATCCATAAACGTCAACGGTGATTTTAGTGATGTCGCGCAGTTTTCCCATTGCACGAAGATCATCAATAAACTCTTTACCCGCTTTCATTGGGCCTACAGTGTGTGAGCTTGAAGGTCCAACACCGATTTTATAGATATCAAAAACACTAATCATATCGATTACCTCAGAAGAAAGCCTCCCAAGGGGAGTTGGGAGGCTTAATTTTATCGTTATATTTTTGGATTAATCATACCTTGCTAGGGCAGGGATGATTAAAGAGCGCCGTAGATTACAGAACTAATGGCAGCAAGACCACAGATTGCTGTGAAAATTTGCACAGGTGCTGAAGTTTTGTACTTAGCCATCGCTGGAACTTTTTGCATTGCGAAGATAGGCATCAAGAATAGGATTGCCGCAATCATCGGTGCGCCCATTGTTTCAATCATACCTAGGATGCTTGGGTTAACGATAGCAACGATCCAAGTTGTGATTACGATGAAGATAAGAGACATCTTCTCGATCTTGCTTACTGGCGATTTTGAACGAGATTTCACTAGACCAACTAGACCTTCATGCGCACCTAGGAAGTGGCCGAAGTAGCTAGAAGTGATAGCCGCGAAAGCAACCAGTGGACCTAAGTAAGAGATCAGTGGAGACTCATGAACGTTTGCTAGGTAAGAAAGAACAGAGATGTTTTGCTCTTGTGCTGTTGCTAGTTGCTCTGGAGATAGAGAAAGTACAACAGAGAAAACGAAGAACATTACAAAGCCCATTAGCATCATCGCTGCGCCACCAGTGATAGCGTCAGTTTTCTTAACTGCGTCATCACCGTATACACGACGTTGTTCTTTAGAGAACTGAGAAATGATTGGGCTGTGGTTGAAAGAGAACACGATAACAGGGATTGCTAGCCATACGATAGCTGGCATTGCACCCCAGTCAGGTGATACTTCCATCATTGAAGTGTTCCAACCAGGAATTAGGTACACAGACAGCGCTAGTAGGATGAACACTAGAGGGTAAACCATCGCTGAAGTTGCTTTCAGCATAAGCTCTTTACCAAACACTACGCCCGCTGTCATTGCAGCGATAAGTGCACCGGAAAGTAGCCAGCGAGGAATAGATTCCATACCCATTTGGTTAACTAGGAAAGAGTCAACCGTGTTTGTGATACCAACACCGTAGATAAGTACGATTGGGTAGATAGCGAAGAAGTAAGCGAACGTAATAAGGTTTGCGCCAGTCTTACCAAAGTGCTCTTCTACTGTGTCAGTGATGTCCGCTTCTGGGTTTTTCGCAGAAAGAACGAAGCGAGCTAAAGATTTGTGTGCGAACCAAGTCATTGGTGCTGCGATTAGGGCTAGGATTACTAATGGCCAAAAGCCACCTGCACCTGCTTTAATAGGAAGGAATAGTACACCGGCACCTACTGCCGTACCAAAAAGGGACAGACACCAGGTAAAGTCTTTGTAAGAAAACTTACTAGACGATTGTGCGGTAGAAACCGCAGAAGTAGTTGTATTCATTTTTTAGTTACTCATTTTGGGAACAGGAAATAAGTCGGGAGTAATTTTGCAAGATTTTACACTAGGAAAATTAGATCTAAATCATTTATTGCTTACGCTTATTGAATGATATGTCAAAAACCTGCTTTTTATCACGAAAATGATGTGCTACTCGTGATTTCTGCTAATGAGTAAAATTAGAAAAACTTATCGATAGGGC
Source organism: Vibrio sp. JCM 18905 (assembly GCF_055393305.1). Lineage (NCBI taxonomy): Bacteria > Pseudomonadati > Pseudomonadota > Gammaproteobacteria > Vibrionales > Vibrionaceae > Vibrio > Vibrio sp. JCM 18905. Next base: position 1,452,237 of record NZ_AP043880.1, read on the forward strand.
TGTTTGTATAAATTTATTTCACCGCAAGCGTTTGCGGTGAAAACGGCAAATTAATCTAATGTGAATGAATGTTTATGAAGCAACGTTTTATTAATATTGATGCGCATGATGATCGCATCCATAAAAATACCGATATCAGAAGTTTTCAATGTGAAATGATATGTTTTTGCATTGATTCGATGATTTGTGCGGTCATGCCCCAGATGAAATGCTGTCTATATGGGATAGCAAATACACGATGACTGCTGTTTTTTAGGTCAAACTTGGTGCTGTACAATTTTGTCGGATTCAGAATGTGGTTAGCAGGAACTTCAAAAACAGACTCCACCTCATTTGGGTCAATATGCGTTTTATACTCAGGAGAAATAAAGGCCAAAAACGGTGTCACATTAAACTGACTAATCGTTGGCAATGTTGGAAGCTGGCCAAATACATGAATATGTTCATCTTCTATACCGATCTCTTCTTTGGTTTCTCGTAAAGCCGTATTGATTAGATGCCGATCTTCCTGCTCAAACTTACCGCCGGGGAAACTGATTTGTCCCGGATGATGACGCAAGTGCGCTGCTCGCTTTGTCAAAATGACCTGTAGCCCCTCCGGGCGTTCTACAAAACCAATTAAGACCGCTGCGTCTCGCAGTGATTTTCCTTTCATCCATTTCAGTCGCGCGAGGGACTCTTTGTGGTAACCCGTTGGAAGCCGAAATTGAAAGTTTTGCAGTAATTGAGTTTTGTCGATAACCAAACCAAATCCTTATTTATTGTGCCTAACCACTATTTATTATACTCAATGGCCGCAAGAGGCGCGGTGCTATCGCCGTTGGTATGGTATTAAAGTATTAGTACGGCAATACCAAAGCACGGCCATTGGTTCTTTCCCTGCTTTGTGTCATGTGTCTCACTCTGCTTGGGTATAATAATTTGAAACTTATAAGGTTATAAACCATTCTTTATTTTAAGACGTCACTATGGGGCAAGTATTGACTAATGAAAGGGATTATTTTCACCGAGTTCATGGAGTTAGTGGAAGAGAAGTTTGGTCTCGATGTGTTAGACCAAGTTCTCGATCTTTCTAGTGACGAAGGGATTTATACGGCAGTTGGTAGTTACGATCATAAAGACTTGGTTAAATTGATTGTGAATCTCAGTAAAGTATCTGGTATTCCGCCTGAACAACTGCAAGAAGTATTTGGAGAGTGCGTTTTTTTGAATTTACTTCGCTCGATTCCTAGTCATGCCAGTTTGCAGCAGTGTGAAACGACATTTCAATTTGTTCGCCATGTTGAAGATTTTATTCATGTCGAGGTCAAAAAGCTCTACCCAGATGCTAACCCTCCTAAGTTTGATTTTATCAGCGAGACTCAATCAAACATGGTGTTTGATTATCGAAGTGCGCGGTGTATGTCTCACGTATGTTTAGGTCTAATAAAAGGCTGCGCGGCGAACTTTGGTGAAGTTATTCATATTAAACACCAAAACCAGTCAGAAGATGGTAGCCAGGTTCGCTTTTGGTTAGAGGCACAATAAGAACGATATGACAGGAAGTTCCTCGCTAGAAAGGAAACTCAAACGAGAAATCGAATCAAGAAAAGCAGCTGAGCGGTTATTGGAGCAGAAGAGCTTCGAACTTTATGAATCTACTCAACAGCTAAGTGTTGCTTTGAAAAAGCTTGAGTTGAAATCAAAAAAGGATTTACGCAAGTTTGAGTTCGAAGAGAAAGTTGACGCGACGCTGATTAAGTTTGGTCGAACTTTTTTGTCGAGCACCTTTGATGAAGCCATGATTGCCAGTTTTATTGAGCAGCTCACTTCGAACTCAATCATTTCTGCGGCTTACTTACATCTTGATTCCACAAAACTCTCTTCTTTGCGCCGACATCATTTTGGTCATTTACAGCTTCGCCATGAGAATACGATTAAGACTGTCCCCAATTGGCAGGGGGAGAACTTGCATTTGCCTATCATCATTGACAAGCAAACAGTCGGGGAGTTGATCTTCTCTGTTCAGTTGGATCAAATCGATCAGTCGTTTATTTCCAAACAGATGGAGCTGGTATCGGATTTGGTTCATGGGGTCATTGGCCGGCATTTGAGTTTAGAGCGAGAAGTGGAGCTGCGAAAGCGGGCAGAGGAATCGGAAAAAGCGACGAAAGAGTTTGTCGCCATGATTAACCACGAGTTGCGAACACCTCTTAATGGCGTGTTAGGTAGTGCTGAACTACTAAGTCGAACACAGTTAGGTGAAGAGCAACGCCATTACCTAAACAACTTGACTCAATCGGGAGACTTGTTGAGGGTCATCATTAACGATCTTCTCGACTTCAGCAAGATGAATGCCGGTATGATGGAAATCATCGATAAGGTCTTTGCTTGGGAAGAGCTTGAAAAAGCCATCATGGGCGTATTTTCAGCTAAAGCAGCAGAAAAGCGAATTCATTTCTCCATCGATAAAAAGCTCGGTATTCCCGAGTTTTTAGTTGGTGACTTAGAGCGAATTACACAGATCTTGGTCAACTTGGTGGGAAATGCTATTAAGTTTACTCATTTGGGTGGGGTGGTGCTGCGAGTGGAGTGGATAAACGGTATTGCGCATTTTGAGGTTGAAGACACGGGGATTGGCATCCCGATAGAAGCACAGCCCTCACTATTTGACCCATTTGTGCAAGTAGATCGCTCGGCGAAGCGCAGTTTTGAAGGCTCAGGTTTGGGCCTTGCGATTTGTAAAAATCTAGTGGATTTGATGCAGGGCGAGATTAGCTTTGAAAGTGAAGAACGCAAAGGTACCACCTTTAAAGTCTCTATACCTCTAAAGGAGGGGCAAGCCCAAGGCGCAGCAGAGGGGGAATTAGCTACCATAGAGCGAAGTGATTTGGCAGGACGCTCAATATTGGTGGTTGATGACATCAGAATGAACCAAGTAATAGTTACTCAAATGCTGAAAAAACTCGACATTACGCCTGATTTAAAAGCCAATGGGAAAGAAGCTTTAGAAGCGGTGAAAAACAAAGAGTACGAACTGATATTTATGGACTGCCGAATGCCAGAAATGGATGGTTATGAGGCTACGATGTATCTGAGAGAGTGTGGCTTTACTCATCCTATTATCGCCTTAACCGCTGGCACTACTATCGAAGAGCGTCAAAAGTGCATTGATTCAGGCATGGACGACATCCTCACTAAGCCGTACACCGCGACCGATATTGAACAGATCATGTGTAAGTGGCTTGAGCAGTAGACGTTGCCTCTTAAAAAACGGATTCTTGTTGGCTAACGGCTAAACATTAAAGGACAGACAAACAACGCTCACAAAAACGCCTCCGTACTGGAGGCGTTTTTGCTTGTTTTCGTTAGCAGGATTCATAGGCCGTTGCCATTTGGCGAAACCTACTATTGCAGCGCTGGTAAAATCTTTGAGAGCTTATCCAACGTTTCTTGATACTCAGAGGCGCAATCGCTATCTGCCACGACGCCGCCGCCAGCCCAAGCGTAAAGTTTGTTTTTTTCCGCTACAAGAGTTCGGATAGTAATGCTGGTGTCCATACGACCATGGCGAGAAATGTAGCCAATACTGCCGCAATACGCGCTACGTCGATGTGGCTCTAATTCTTCAATGATCTGCATTGCGCGAACTTTAGGTGCACCCGTAATTGAACCGCCTGGAAAACACGCTCGCAGCAAATCTGCAGGAGAGTATTGTTCATCCAAATTCGCACGAATGGTGCTCACCAGATGATGCACTGCGGGGAAGCTTTCAATCTCAAACAGCTTTGGCACGTGAACGCTCCCCGGTGACGCAACTCGACCAATGTCATTACGCAGCAAATCGACAATCATTAGGTTTTCGGCCTGATCTTTTTCCGCTGTCTGCAAGTCATGGGCACTAGCGTTATCTTGCTTTGGGTCTTCGCTGCGTGGGCGAGTACCTTTGATTGGTTTCGTTTCAATGACGCGATCTTTGAGTTCTAAAAAGCGCTCTGGAGAGATACTCAAAATCGAAGACTCTGGCATACGGATAAAAGCGGAAAATGGCGCTTGGTTGGCGGACTCTAATTTTAGATACGCTTGCCACTCACTGCCTTGATACGGTGCGTTAAAGCGTTGCGCCAAATTGATCTGATAGCAGTCACCGCTCAACAAGTATTCTTGCACCTTGTCAAAGCGAGTGGCGTAGCTCTCTTTCGTCATGTTTGACTGCCAATCACCAGACAGAGCGAAGTCTACGATTTGCTCTGCTTTTTGCTCGTTTAACCATTGCCAAGCTTGCTCGATATTCTGACCGACTAGGCAGGCTTTTTTAAGCTTGTGGTCAACAACGACGGCCCATTCATAAAGACCTACCGCCATATCAGGCGTGTTGAGATCCTTTTCGGCCAGTTCTGGCATCGTTTCTACGCGTCGACCTAAATCGTAACTGAAGTAACCGAGCGCTCCGCCGACAAAAGGCAAATCCAATTCTTTATTTAACTCAACGTGAGGAAGCCACTGTTCTTGCAACTGATGAAGCAGCGCGAATGGGTCATCTTGAGTTGAATAGGCATTCGATGGCGTTTCAACTTGTGTGCTTTCGGCAGTGGTTTCTAACGTTGCAATTGGGTTGGCAACCAACACATCGAAGCGACTATCGATATGCGTTTCTGATGCAGAACGCAGCAACATCGCCCAAGGTCGGTGTTGAATGCGAGAAAAGAGGTGAAGAGCAAACTCTGGTGCGTATTCCAGCGCTTTAAAATCAATGAATTGATTGTCCATGTTGTTCATTTGTGTAATTTGTGACAAAGAGATCGTTCACTGCATGGCATGTCATGGGCAGCAAGAGTATCATATTCCTCTGTATAGCCAAACTCCCTCTATTCATAGGGTTTTGAGATGGTTTACAAGTAGGCGACTTCAGCGTTTCGTGTGTCGATATCAGCCGTTCGACAATTGTTTATAAAAAAACGAAGCTCAAAAGAGCAATAAGCTCAACAAACACGATTGAAGCCAAGCCAATAATGGAAGCATAACTATAACGAGGCATGTAATGACGGTAATACGCAAGCAGGATGTAATCAGCAGTGTCGCTGATGCGCTACAGTATATTTCTTACTACCACCCGCTAGACTTTGTTCAAGCTCTTGAAAAAGCCTATCACCGCGAAGAGAGTCAAGCCGCGAAAGACGCGATTGCTCAGATCCTAATTAACTCCCGAATGTCAGCAGAAGGTCACCGACCAATTTGTCAGGATACTGGCATCGTGACGTGTTTCGTCAACATCGGTATGGGCGTGCAATGGGACTCAACCGACATGACGGTTCAGCAGATGGTAGATGAAGGTGTTCGACAAGCGTATACGAACCCAGACAACCCGTTGCGTGCGTCAGTACTTATGGATCCTGCCGGTAAACGTATTAATACCAAAGACAACACGCCTGCTGTCGTACACATCAACATGGTACCGGGCGATAAAGTTGAAATTCAGATCGCCGCGAAGGGCGGCGGTAGTGAAAACAAAACTAAGATGGTGATGCTAAACCCATCTGACGATATTGCAGAGTGGGTAGAGAAAACGCTACCAACAATGGGCGCGGGCTGGTGTCCTCCCGGCATGCTTGGCATTGGTATTGGCGGTACGGCTGAAAAAGCAGCGGTATTGGCAAAAGAATCTCTAATGGAACACATCGATATTCAAGAGCTTATTGACCGTGGCCCGCAAAACGCAGAAGAAGAGCTTCGTCTTGATATCTTCAATCGCGTGAACAAACTTGGTATCGGCGCGCAAGGCCTTGGTGGTTTGACAACTGTTGTCGACGTTAAGATCAAAACTGCGCCAACGCACGCGGCTTCGAAGCCTGTTTGTTTGATCCCGAACTGTGCGGCGACTCGTCACGTACACTTCACGCTTGATGGCAGCGGCCCAGCAGAGCTCACGCCACCTAAACTAGAAGATTGGCCAGACATTACTTGGGAAGCGGGAGAAAACACGCGTCGCGTAAACTTAGACACGATTACTAAAGAAGAAGTACAAGAGTGGAAGACAGGCGAAACCGTTCTTCTATCAGGTAAAATTCTGACTGGCCGTGATGCAGCGCATAAACGTATTCAAGGCATGCTAGATAATGGCGAAGGTCTACCAGAAGGTGTAGATCTAAACGGTAAGTTCATTTACTACGTAGGTCCTGTCGATGCAGTTGGTGATGAAGTCGTTGGTCCTGCTGGTCCAACAACATCAACGCGTATGGATAAATTCACCGATATGATGCTAGAAAAAACAGGCATCATGGGCATGATCGGTAAAGCTGAGCGTGGTCCTGCAACGGTTGAATCTATCAAGAATCACAAAGCGGTTTACCTAATGGCTGTTGGTGGCGCGGCGTACTTGGTTGCGAAAGCGATCAAGAAAGCTCGCGTTGTCGCATTTGAAGATTTAGGTATGGAAGCGATTTACGAATTTGAAGTTGAAGATATGCCAGTAACAGTGGCTGTAGACTCAAATGGCGTTAACGCGCACCAAATCGGTCCTGACACTTGGAAAGTGAAAATCCAAGAGATGGAAGCGTAAGGCAAACGGTAATCTTACATTGTCTCAGTAGAGAGAATGTGACAAGGTGCTGATTTACCTAGCAAACATTTGACAAAAGTGCAGCGAAAACTGCACTTTTTGTCTATATAATGTAGATATAAACCTCAGGGCATAGCAATCAAACGTTATGCGAACAATAATTAGGAGACGGCATGCCTCGTTTTATTCAGATTCTACAAATTATTCTTGCTGTAGTGGTAGGTGGCTTTGTTGGCTACGACTTGATCCTTCACGGCATCAGCATCTTTGATGAGAAGTACGTGACCATCACGTGTGTATTGTGGCTGATTTTAGAAATCGCTCTATTTGTTATCTATAAATTAATCGAAGACGACTAGACTCAAAGAAAGCAGGTTTCTGTTCAACACAGTAATCAGCATAAATAGGGTCACTAATGCTTTAGTGTTGATTAAGTAAGCCTCTGAACCACTCAGGGGCTTTTCTTTTTTCATCCTGCTTTAAGCGAATGTTTTGTTCATCTTTTATTAAGGTATATAAAGTTAGACTCATAGAGTTCAGTATTGAAAGGTAAGTATTCATAGATTAATGCCCGAAGTGGCTGATAACGTTGTTTTAGAGCGGAGCAAGATAAAGAAGCGCAATGAAAAGAATAAAGAAAGAAGTCAATGACTTTATCAACAGAGGTATGGACTCCAATGTTCGAATTGCCGTCACCGGGCTTTCTCGTGCCGGTAAGACGGCATTCATCACGTCATTAGTGAATCAGCTTCTCCATACCGCTACCCATGATAATTTGCCTCTTTTGACTGCAGCCAGAGATAAGCGTCTTATTGGAGCGAAGCGTGAACCTCAAGCGAATATGATGGTGCCACGTTTTGCTTACGACGAAGCGATGAGCCAGATCCATGCGACCCCACCTCAATGGCCAGTACCGACACGTGATGTGAGTGAGATTCGCTTAGCGCTCAAGTACAAACCAAATAAAACCACGAAAAAGCTGTTGAGTAAAACCGCAATTTTAAATGTTGATATTATCGACTATCCGGGAGAGTGGCTGCTCGACCTGCCGTTATTGGACATGGACTTTGCGACGTGGTCGCAAACTCAGTTTGATGCACTTAAAGGCCAGCGTGGCGATTTAGCCAAAGCTTGGCTGTCTGAATTAGAAAAGGTGGATCTTTCTGCTGAAGTGAACGAGAAACTACTCGAGAAAGTTGCGCATACATACACCGAGTACCTTCATGCCTGTAAAGACGCAGGTCTTCATTGGGTACAGCCTGGCCGCTTCGTATTACCTGGTGAGCTCGGAGGCGCGCCAGTGCTACAGTTTTTCCCGTGTCGTGCTGATTCGGAAAGCAAGGCGCTTAAGGGCAGCAACTTGGCGATGCTCGAAGCGCGTTTTCAGGAATACCAACAGAAAGTAGTGAAAGCGTTTTATAAGCATCATTTTGCGACCTTCGATCGCCAGATTGTACTTGTGGATTGCTTGCAGCCTCTCAATGCCGGCGATGAAGCGTTTTACGACATGCGCCAAGCGCTAGAGCAGATCATGCATAGCTTTCGTTATGGTCGCAGTAGCTTTTTACGTCGTTTGTTCTCGCCAAAAATAGACAAAGTGCTGTTTGCTGCCACAAAAGCGGATCACATAACGCCCGATCAGCATCCCAATTTAGTGTCTTTGCTACAACAAATGGTGCATCCAGCGTGGCAAACCGCAGCCTACGAGAATATCGAGATGAGTTGCATGAGTATCGCTTCTATCCAATCAACCACGACGGGATTTATTTCTTCTGGAGATAAGACGATTCCGGCGTTACAGGGTACGACGTTGGATGGTGAGCCGATGACGATGTTTCCGGGAGGAGTGCCGAAAAAGCTACCAAATGCGGCTTATTGGCAAAACAACGGATTTGATTTTACGTCATTCCGTCCAATGCCCTCACCGAATGATGAGCCAGTGAAGCACATACGCTTAGACAAAGCACTGGATTACCTGATTGGAGATAAATTGAAATGAGTGAGTTGAAGCAAAAACAAGTTTTCTCTGAAAAGGCAATGGAAAAAGAGCAGCAATCGAATCAACCGGAGTTAACGGCGCAGCAAACATTCGGCGAAAAAGAAACATTCGTACCTGTTGAAGTTAAAGAAGAGCGCCAGGAGACCGAACAGGAATTGCAACTCGAGCATGTCATTCGTCCAAAACCGGGCAGAAAATGGCTTGCGACTGGCGCATTTGCCACCTTTGCTGGTTTGGTTGGCTGGCAAGCGGTGGACTCGGTTATAACCGCAATTCAAACTTCTGATTGGCTGGCTTTAAGCTGGACGGGGTTTATTGCTGCGATCGCTTCGCTTGGTTTAGGAGCTATGGGTAAAGAGCTTTGGAAACTGCGCAAACTACGAAATCATTTTAGTGTTCAAGAAGAAGCAGAAGCGCTTGTTAATAGTGAGAGTGTGGGGAAAGGGAAAGCCTTTTGCGAAAATGTGGCAGAACAAAGTGGTGTGATGGCAGAGAACCCGGGCTTTGATCGTTGGCAGAACAGCATTAACCCAGCTCATAGTGATGCTGAAATCCTTGATATGTATGACTCGATGGTCGTGAGCCAACAAGACAAGTTGGCAACGAAAATCGTATCGCAGCACGCAACCGAGTGTGCGGCCCTAGTCGCGGTGAGCCCTCTGGCTGCTGCTGATATGTTGCTGGTGGCGTGGCGAAATTTCAAAATGATCGACAACCTCTCCAAAGTATATGGGGTAGAGCTAGGTTACGCCTCTCGCATCAAGCTACTAAAAGCGGTATTTGTCAATATGGCAGCGGCTGGTGCCAGTGAGCTAGCTATTGATGCCAGTATGGACTTGATGTCGATGGACCTTGCGGGCAAAGTCTCCGCTCGTGCGGGGCAGGGGCTAGGTGTTGGTATTCTAACGGCACGTTTGGGCTTGAAAGCGATGACCTTATTGCGTCCACTACCATGGTATCCTGACCGTCAGGTTAAATTGGGCACCATACGCAAGGCTGTGGCGGCGAAAGTTGCATCAATTACGATGAAACCGTAACGAATATCAACTTTGATGGATAGGATTGCTTGACGCCATTCCAAGCATGATAGAAACTACTGTCAACTTTTCCTGACAGTCGTGAATTGGGATATTTTCAGTGCGTCTTGAAGTCTTATGTGAAGATCGGCTCGGCTTGACCCGAGAACTGCTCGATATTTTAGCGTCTAAAAGCATCGACTTGCGTGGTATCGAAATCGATATTAGCGGTATTATCTATTTGAACTGCCCAGATATTGATTTTGATACGTTTAGTGAGCTGATGGCTGAAATCCGCCGTATTCCGGGGGTGAAAGACGTACGTAAAATCCAGTTTATGCCGATGGAGCGCCACAATACGGAGCTGCTCTCGCTAGTTGATAACTTGCCCGATCCGGTCTTTGCCATCGACCTTAAAGGTGCCGTAGACATGGCAAACATGTCTGCACTTTCATTGCTTGGTCTTCACAAGCAAGAAGTAATTGGCACGCAGATCGGAGCTTTGCTGCCAAGTGTTCGTTTTTCTCGCTGGTCTGAAGGTGTGAATGGCAGAACGCGGGAAAACCTTGTGATTGATGGCTTGGACTATGTTCTTGAGTTGATGCCAGTTTATATCCGAGACGAAGCGCAAAACTCGACCTTAGCTAGTACACTGATGACGATTCGCTCTAGTCAGCAAGTCGCAAGAATTGAAGAAGCGCTACCACTGCATAATCCTCTGGGTTTTGAGCACTTTGTTGGTATATCGAACCGTCATAAAGCGCTAATGAACCAAGCTAAGAAGCTGTCTGTGCTTGACCAGCCACTGTTGATTGAAGGCGAAACGGGGACCGGTAAAGAAATGCTTGCTAAAGCTTGCCACAGCCGTTCTAGCCGTGCGAGTAAGCCATTCTTAGTTTTGAGCTGTGCTTCGATGCCTGACGATGTAGCAGAAACCGAACTTTTTGGTCATGCGCCGGGTTCATTTAATCATGAACAAGGTCACAAAGGCATCTTTGAGCAAGCAAATGGCGGGACGGTATTTCTTGATGAAATCGGTGAAATGAGTTCGCATCTTCAAATCAAGCTGTTACGTTTTCTACAGGATGGTAATTTCCGTCGTGTCGGTGCAGAAGATGAGATGCATGTCGATGTTCGTATCATCGCTTCAACAAAACATAACCTTGCCGAACTTTCTGAGGCAGGAATGTTCCGTGAAGATTTGTATTATCGTCTCAACGTACTTACGCTCAGCATTCCTCCGTTACGTAAGCGCTCAAATGACGTTGCGCCATTGCTTGAGTTATTTGTGGCGAAACATGCTCAACAGCTTGGGATTGATAAGCCAGAGTTTGATGATGGTCTAGTTGATGCCCTTGCAAATTATCAGTGGCCAGGAAACATGCGCCAGCTGGATAACATGGTCCTTCGAGCGCTCACAGAAATGGATGATGGTATACTGAACGCCGAGCACTTCAATTTACCTCAGCCTCAATCAGTCGGCGCTGGTAGTGCAACGCTTAACATCGACGGTTCATTGGATGAGATCATGCGTGACTATGAATCTCAGGTTCTGGAGCGTTTGTATCAGTCATTCCCATCAAGCCGCAAACTTGCTAAGCGCTTAAATGTATCGCATACCTCAATCGCTAATAAACTGCGTGATTACGGTATCCGCAAGAATTAATCGAATTGAACGAAAGACGGAATTAATCATTTGTAATGGAAGATAACAGCTCATCTATCGCCGTTCATAAGTTGGACGGTGACTTGCTTCTGCGTACCGCTGAAATCGGTGACGCAGATATGATTGCCGAGTATTTTCAAGCGAACCGAGAATATCTGAAACCATTTGAACCGAAACGTGAAGAAGCTTTTTTCTCAGTGAACGGTTGGTTGCAAAAGCTTATCAAGCTCAATGAGCTGCATCGAATGGGGTTGGGCTATTATTGCCTCTTGGTCAGAGCCTCTTCGGGTGAAATGCTAGGTACGATATCCTTTAGTAATTTGAGTCGTTTCCCTTTTTATTCTTGTAACGTCGGATATTCTCTCGCTGAAAAAGCACAAGGGCATGGTTATATGCGTCGTGGATTAACCATGGCTTGCGACTACATGTTTAACGTGCAGAAGTTGCATCGTATTCAAGCCGGCTACATGCCTCACAACAAACGTAGTGAAGCAGTGCTAGAGCATGTAGGGTTCAACCGAGAAGGGTATGCAAAAGATTACCTTTTGATTAATGGTGAATGGCAAGACCACGTTCTAACGTCAATTATTAATCCGAATTGGCAACCAGAAGGGCGATAGTATGGAGCGATTGGAAAAGCAATTAGCACTTGTAATCGAGCTCGATAAACTCAAAAGTATTTTGCGCCGAACCCGAATTAAAAGTGCTGAAGGGCGTCTCGAAAATAGTGGTGAGCATAGTTGGCATGTCGCACTGATGGCAATATTGATGGAAGAGCATGCGAATGCGCCTGTAGATATTTGCCGAGTGATGAAAATGTTATTGATACATGACGTAGTAGAGATCGACGCGGGGGATACCTTTGTTTATGATACTGCCGCGTCTCAAGAGCAGGCAGAAAAAGAAATTAGAGCGGCAGAACGCTTGTTTGGTATGTTACCCAGCGATCAGGAGCAAGAGTTATTGGCGCTTTGGCATGAATTTGAAGCCGCGCAGACCGATGATGCAAAGTATGCAAAAGCACTCGATCGGTTAATTCCAATGCTCTTGAACTACCATAATAATGGTCAGAGTTGGAAGGAGCATGGCGTCTCTCGTGAACAAGCACTTACCATTAATAAACGAATTGAATTTGGCTCTGTTACCTTATGGGACAAAGCGAAAGAGTTGATAGAAGAAGCCACAGATAAAGGTTGGCTGAAATCGTAATAAAGGAGACTGAATGTCTTATTTGCCTTTGGATGAATACCAAAGAAAATGGATTTTTACGCATCAGTCGATGCCTGTGCCAAAAGAAGACTTGGCTTTTATTAAGCCGATGAGCCAAGCTCGTTCAGCACAATTTTGGAAAGAAAATATTAGTGCTCAAAGCCCCGATATGGATCGACTTAGCTCCCAAGATTGGCCAATGAATGAGGCGAACTGGTCGGAAGTCGTTGATTGGATGGCTGCGTGGGAGTTAGATGATCCGGACATGCCAGCGGAAGTAGAAGCACATATCGATTGGCAAGACGATGTGACCGTTTACTTTTGCTACGAGAAGTACAATGTCATCGAAACTAAGTGGTCGATTTTTAAAAAGCATTGGAAGAACTTTCTCTTTTATGATGATGGTCCAATATTGATTGGACGTCGCCGTTCACAAGCGCTTTGGTTTGATTCAAAAGGCAATGTGAAACTCGGTGTTCGTCAATAGCGAGTTATACAGCAAGCCACCTTTTCGAGGTGGCTTTGTTTTTCTAAAGGCTGGATAATGGACTCAACACGCCGCCAGCCCCGCGCTCGATAACGTGAGTATAAATCTGTGTGGTATATACACCAACGCTATAAGTGATTGTTTTTACTGGTTGGTATCACGCCCCGGCTGAAGTGGGGCGCTGGTGGGACAATTCAGAATGATTTACGGCTCTACGGATTTAAAGTTCGCGTGTGAAGATTTGAGCATTAATTGTATTAACTCATACTCGATGATACACATTTGCTGGTTAGTCACGATTAGGTCGTACTGTCGTGCTAATCGTGACTCACAATTGGACAGGAATGAGTCCACTACATTACTAAATTACAATGTTATAGATTGGGTTTGGTATAACAAAGTAACACGTAAAATAAGGTATAACCTACAATGCCAACAAAACGCACATATTTGAGTAAAGCAAGGTAAAGGTTACTAATGTGTTGCGACTTAAATTCCTCACAAAAAACAGATATTCATTTTTTAATTCTACTAAAGGCCTAAATGCAGTATTAGGATTATTGTCAAATATTTTTAATTTCTATTCGTCATCATCAAATAATGAATCTTCAAAGTCATAGAAAATGTCATCTATCAAATCTTCATCGTCGTCATCTTCTAACCTCTCAGATCTGTGAGGACGGCAAATATTATCGGATTCGTTAGATTCTAGAATAGATTCGATATCTAAATAGCTCGATCCCGAAGATAGTATATTCCTTTCGAATGGAAGATCTAAATTATATACAATTTCCTCTAGATAGTCATCAGCTTCTCGCTCTGCTTCATATTCATCGCCAGGTAAGAATTCATCTAATTTATTTTCATCGGCTATTATCGAGTCGAAGTCACTTGTAAAAATCGAATCTAGTGAATCTTCTAGGTTATTAACGAGATTCATGTCTTGATCCAGTTTGTATCTAATCATCAAAAGTGAAACTTCTTCAACTTCTTGAATATCGCAACAACTCTTAATGCATCTTTTAACGAAATTATATTTATAATTATCTTCTATAATGCGAATGCCTGACTTTTCTATGCTGAGTAAGTTTCTTAAGAAACGAAAAATATTTGATGGTGTATATGTTTTGTAATTATGTCTTTGATACCAGTCTGAGAACAGATTAATATTTTTGGTCGATTTTGAATATTGACCACTTAAATATATCAACTGATCTAGATACTGTTCTGATTTCTCAAGATGTAAATCACTGATATTTTTAACAATTCCATTTATTGTCTTCTCGACAACTCCAGTTTGTCCTGTTTTATGAATCCTAACTATACTTTTGAGTTTTAAAAAGTCATCGAAACATGAAAATATATCAGCAACAAACATTGATTCATTTGCATACTTGTTAATTATGTAGTCATTAATGGATGGGTTGAAAGTGTCGTAAGTAACAATATCATCATATCCTATTGATCTTGATATCATTGAACCCGAAATTGTTTTGATACAATCTTCAAAGCTATCAAAGGAGTGGTCACCTTTGGCTCTTTTATTTACGACTCTTATTTGTTCATGGAAGTTTCGTAACTCATTTTCTGTAATGCCCCTTGAACCAGAATAAGCGATTGCGCATACTAAAAATTTTGAAATCTCGGCCTGCTTCTTAAAGCAAATGTCCCATATTTTATGTGGATTAGAAAGATTTTTTAGTATATATTCCTTGAATCCGCTAGGTAAAATATTATCTGAGTGAACTCGACTCGCGTCAAATAGATACTCAATAATTCTAGGATTGAAGTTTTTGTGTTCTACTATGGTTCTATAAAACTTGTCTTCTAATATGTTTCTAATATATGTTATATCGAGTAATGATTTGCTCGCGTGGATATATAATATTCTTGCTTTGTCGAGATTAGATACTTGACTAATGTCGATTAAATACTCTCTTTCGTAAGATTTTCTTATGTTGTACTCTTCTACTTCATTCTTTCTTCTATTTAATATGTTCGTTCTTGAAGTAAGTATAAATTTAGATTTCTCAGAGGCCTGTACTCTTCGGATAAACTTGAGTATTTCGGAGTCAGTCCTATCACTCATTGCTTCTAGGTAGTTTCTACCTAAGAAGTCATCAAAGTAAAATATTGTTTTTACATCATTATATTTGTTTAAGAATCCGCTTGATTCTAGAAAGTTAGTTCCAATATTTATAAGTTTATAACCACTGCCGATGTAATGAAGGCATATGTTTTTTGCTAAGGTGGTCTTTCCATTTCCCGGATTTCCGGTAATTATTATGACATTCTCGGATTCTAACTTATCTATAGCATCATAATGATATGGAAGTGCTTTATAATATTGCGACTCATTAAGAATCTCTAGAGCTGTAAAATCACTGTCACCTATAATTTCGCTCTTCATTATATTCTGAATTACAGTTACGCTTGATAACCATAACTTATAATGAGTTCTCTCTATTTCTGCGTTTTTTCCAACAATACTTTCTATTTCGTCTTTACCGAATATATCTTTTGTTGACTTTATATGGCCTTTGAAGGCGGCCATTATTTTGTCTTTGTCTGAGGGGTTGAGAGGTGTTGACGTAAAGTATATGTACCTATCCGCGCCCAATTTTTGTGCTTTCTGCACTTCTGTTCTTTTAATTTCGTTAATGAGAGTACCAATTTTTGCTTCAGGTCGATGTTTAGCTTGGATGATACATTTCTCGTCATGACAAGAGAGAAACCGCCCGTCTATACCTTGGTCTTTGCCTTTTTTGAAGACTTCGACCCTGCACTTCTCTTGATCTGCCAAAATATCTGCGGCCAAATCCTCAAAATCATCAAAACTCAGTCTTCCAAAATCGTAGCTCAAAATATTACCATCATATCAATAATTTACTGGTTTCATTGTAACTTTATTAACAGGTATTATCCAGATGCCCGACTAGCAGGTGTTATTTTATAAAATGTTAAACAGAAGCTGGTTAGTGATATTTTGTGATTTTTGCTCTAAAGGTCAGATGTTTGCCGCTGTCAACAAATCGCTACTTATCATTAGTTGGATCAGGTCTTGCTTCTTGGAACCGATTATTTTTTATGTTTCAAATCTAGCAGGTTAGTCAGCTTTACAACGAGGTATAACACTTTTCGGTGCAATTCTCTTCCGCAAATTGAAATGCACACACAATCCGAATGGCCTTATTTACTTGAAGCCATGATCCCATTTAAGTATTCGATCTGCTCGTGCGAGTGGGATTTCATGAATCGGCCGTAAACACGTTCCAACATCATCGTGCTCTTATGTCCCATTTGTTCTGCGATAAAAGATAGGTTTGCTCCTTTGGTGATCAACCAACAAGCGTAGGTGTGTCGAGATTGATATGAGCAGCGATGGCGAATGCCAGCTCGCTTAAGTGCGCGTGACCATAGTCGATTGTATGTTGTCGTCTTGTAGGTTTCACTCGGTGCTTGGCCATTACGACGTTCTGGAATAAAAACGAATCGAACGCTTTCCTGGCGAAAGGTGTTTGAACCTTTTACTTCCACAAAAATATCTCTCACCGGGCTAAACATGGTTAGTTCTCTTTGGGATTTAAGGGCGAGGAGTGCAGGCTCAAGTAGATGAATAGTTCGCTCTGACTTCTTATTTTTCGGTGTTGTGAATTTTCGTTCAATCGTGACGTTGCGAGTAACCTCGATTGTCCCTTTATCTAGATCAACATCTTCCCAGGCTAACGCACAAAGTTCACCAGTTCGCATGCCAGTGTAAATGGCTAAGGTGAACATATTCCGCTGCTGTAAGTTTGTCGTTGATTCTATTAGCTGGTGGAATTCTTCTAGTTCTAATGGATCCGGTTCACCAGAACCACCACTAAGCAGCTCAACATGCAAAAATGGATTGTCCTCAATAAACTTTGATTTCACTGCTAGGTCAAAGCATCGGCGCAGAAGTTTGATCATATTGTTGATCGTCTTAGCGCTACGTGATGCGCCAGTGCGAGTAGGGGAGTCGACCATTAACTTTTGGCACTTTAGTGCGTCCATGATCGTGATGGTGGAAATAGTGCGTTCCTCCCCAACAAACAAGCAGCATGCTCTTGCTGTCGTACTCAATACATAAAGTGACTGAGAAGCCATTGTGGTTTGTTTCAATTGAATATAGTCATCAAACAACTCACGAACGGTAAGGTTCTTGCCTCGCTGTTCTGGTGTCGCAAAGAGTTGTGCTTTCTTTGATGTTGGAAAGCGTGATAAGTAATCAAATGTGCCTAATGAAATTTCAGAAAGTATAGAAGCGCGTAGATGACCTGCTTTTTTGAGATTGCCTTTAGTGACTTCCCAACCTTTTAGTGTCTCCCGACAACGCATCTCGCGGTAAGTAAAACTAATGCGGATAGACTTACCGCGGATCTCTACACCTTCTGGTGTGTTCATTACGCAACCCTTTCTCTTGCTGAAAATTCATCGATGGCAACACGGTCATACTTAAAACTTTTGCCACCACCACTACTCTTACCGGATGCTTTTTTGAAGTGAACGCCTTCAATCCAGCGAAACTGACGATAGTCTTTGATTTCATTGGTGGACATGCCTGTTAAATCAATCAGAAGATCTTCTTTCACCCAACGGCTAGGCTCTAGTTGAATCACCGTAAATGTTCTCATCGGTAAACTCCTATATAGTTGAATTGAGAGAAGAGCAGGGCAACCACCTTGCTCTTCTTAATTTGGTGGTTGACGGGTTAACAGCAGTGAAGTAGTGCCGGATACTGCAAGCCAATGGGCGCGAACGGTATATCGTCGTCGAAGTCCATTGGTGGCTCGTTATATTGACTGTTGTTTGGTTCTTTATTGGTTGGGTACTGAGGTGCTTGTTGTTGAGGTTGTTTAGGGTGCCCCCAACTTTGATCGCGCTTACCCCCAAGCATTTGCATCACACCATTAAATCCTTGGACGACAACTTCCGTTGTGTATTGGTCCTGACCTTGTTGGTTTTGCCATTTGCGCGTTTGCAGCTGCCCCTCAATATAAACTTGAGAACCTTTTTGTAGATATTCACCGGCTACTTCAGCCAGCTTTCCAAACAAAACGACTCTGTGCCATTCAGTCTTCTCGCGTTGTTGGCCTGTCGCTTTGTCACGCCAAGAGTCGCTGGTGGCCACAGTGATGTTCGCGACTGCAGTACCGTTAGGCATATAACGAACGTCAGGATCGTTACCTAAGTTTCCAACCAGGATAACTTTGTTAATTCCTCTGCTAGCCATTACTTCACCCCACCCGGGTATCGGTTGAAGTTCAGATTCTTACGACCACCTTTCGATACGTCCTGATTGCGAAAATAGAACGCGGAGCCAACCAGTGTTTCATCTTTCATAATTGCTGCCAGTTCCTGCTGAAACTGCACATCACTCATTCGTTGTGTAACGGTCGAGTCCTTGGGTTGCTCTTTTGGTAAACGCGTACCAGCAGGGCGAAGCTCCATCACACCATCAACCGCTCTATTGATCTCTTCCTGTGTCATGCTCATCGTGATATCTCCATGCTGAATAGATGACATAGCCGAGGCTAAATAGGGCGCAAAGCCCTATATAAGCGAATAGTGCCTTCACTATTGGTTCTCCATTAGCGTCAGCATGGTCATGGTGTCTTTGGCCGCATCATGAAGGGCATGATGTTTAATAAAGCCTTCTGGATTTTTCTCAATCACATAGCCATTGCGTGTTCCAGCAATCGTGTCGATAACGGTACGAATACAGCGGAAGCGGTTGTATAGCCAAGGTTTGGTAATAAGGCACTTTTCAAAAGCGTTCTCTAGAATCCCGCCGTCAAAGTCGTAACCTCGGCAGAAGATTTGCCCACCGTCTTTTTGCAAAGGCTGGACGTATTTGACTAGATGATGGTTAACTTGGTGTAACGCTTCTTCGATGTGTGTATCTAACTCTGCGTTTGGCTCTAAGACATGACGAGCTTGTTCACCTTGTTTATTCCACCAATTCATCGTGGATTGAGATTCAGTAAAGCCAGCAGGAAAACTGCTCATATCTATCTTGATATAAAGGCTGGCTTCGCGTTCGCACAGGTCTTGAAAGCAAACTTGTTCACCAGGATTCCAAGGAACGATGCCAATACTTAAGATTTTTGCAGTGGTTTCAGTATCCAGAGTTTCCAGATCGATAGTGACGTTTTGGTACATGTGAAATCCTTACATTACTTGTGCCGCATCTCTGGCGAACATGTTTAGAAATTGATTGGTGAGCGAGACATTAGAAGGACATTCTTTGCTGATGCCCCAGCCGTTGCTCTCGTTCTCTGGCTTAATCAGAGTTAGGTTGATCACTTCACAACCTAGCTGGTGACTAAAGTAAGGGGCTGATGTCGTGACCTGCCCGAATTGAGTATCAATGGTTGCCGCCATAGATATTTCCTCGCAAGATACGCCCCCTTTAAGAAGAGGGCGCCAATATTAGTTAAGAGCTGAATGATCCAATGAAGGTATCAATTTCAATCTCCCCGTTTTTGAAGCACGCTTGAAGCTTGGTTTGGAACTCTTCGCCCATCTCTTCTTCGTGTTGTTCCAGCTTCTTGATACGAAGGACTAAGGTTTCATTACCGATGGTACTCATGCGCATTTCAAAAGTGCGCTCTGCTAAGCCCAAGAACGGCACACACGTGAACTTAAACACCGCAGGCATTGGGAACTCTTCCTTGGTGCGAACCGCAACAGACTCGTATTCAGATTGGTGGTGGCTGAAGTCATCCACGTTGGACTCTCGCCCAGCCTTCGCTTCAAACTTCATATTGCGAATTGCCGCAGAAGCGACAGAGTTTTCAATGACTTCTCCAGTGGTAGAGAAGACCTGAACAAACTCGCTGTAGTCTTCGACCCACTCAGCCAGTTTCTTTTGGCCAAGGCGTTCTTCGTTAATGTTTAGTAGGGCGTTAAATGCTGCTGTGCGGCGCAGAATCAAGTTTGCTTGATGTTTACAGTGCCCAGGGAAGTTATGAGTACCAAGGTCGAAAATAGTTACTGCAGCCATACGTTCAGCATTGATAAAGCATTGGTTGCCTTCGGTTTGATACTCTTCGTGATAACGCACAAACTCGTCGATATTTGCCGTCTTCATTGTGCCGCGGAAATAATTGCGGTTTGGCATGTATTCTTCTAAATCATGCAGATTGAAAGACTGAGGCAGAGCCGCGACAGGGAAACCTGCTTGCTCTAACTGTTTTAAAAACTGTGGTGCATTTGCTGATTCTTGGATCTGCTGGATTGCTGATTTATCCATTTATCTGTTCTCTCTTTGAGTGAGTTGCTGCTGGATGAGTTAGCCGCGTACTTCGCGCAGCATGCCTTCTTCAATAACGGCTTGGCCGTGAATATCTTCTTTTGGTCGGTCGTAGGTAAGTTTGCCGCCTTTGCCTACGTACGCGATTGAGGTGTATTGGAAGTCTTCTGACTTGGTACCGAATCCGGCTTTTGGCTCTTTTACCGACATGTTGACGGTGATTTCGACCATTTCGTTGTTGGTACCCATTGGTTTGAGCTTTAGATCCATCTTCACGTTTCCCTGTTTATCGCTGTAAGACACAGCTCGGGCTACGTTAGATAACG
Organism: Vibrio sp. JCM 18905; assembly: GCF_055393305.1. Classification (NCBI taxonomy): domain Bacteria; kingdom Pseudomonadati; phylum Pseudomonadota; class Gammaproteobacteria; order Vibrionales; family Vibrionaceae; genus Vibrio; species Vibrio sp. JCM 18905. The sequence goes on from NZ_AP043880.1 coordinate 1,472,754, forward strand.
CCAAGCCGACGACATTGGAGACAACGCCGCCGTCCAGTTCCTGCATCAGTTTTGGGAAGTTAGTAGTGCGGTCCTCAAGACTGAGGTTTCCTGCTTCTTGGTTAGACATGTGATTTCCTCGCTTTAGTACTTAATGAACTAACTGAATGAGGAAAATGTACCATAAGTACATTTATTGTAAAGAACTAAAAGTTCATTTTACAGTTTCGGAAATTAAAAAACCGCCAAGGAGGCGGTTTAGAATAAGGTTTATTGACTAACGTTTTAGAACATAAATTTAGCGGCAGTTAACTCTTTGCGTGACTCTCTGGCAAATCACTCTGACAATTAGGACATTTGACGGCCTTGGTACTAATGGAGCTGTCACAGTAAGGACATGTCTTTTGCACCAAGGATGAAACTACCCATGTCGATATTAGATAAACGATGATGCCGACAAGGACGCTAAGCCATGAAAACCCGAATACTATTAGAGCACTAAAAATGAGAACAATAACAACAAATTGAATCAGATAAGCTAGTAATTTCAAATCTTCACCTTTTACCTAATAACAGCTTTAAAATACCCAGTGTTTCTTTTCACTGGAGATGAGTAAGCATCAATGTTCGTTACAGGCTTTCAGAAGTAATACCTTCTGAGGATGTAAATTTACAATCACCTTTAGTATCAAATTCAATGCCATAGCGATCTTTTGGCTCTTTTCTTATAACGACTCCAACCATATCTGAAGCTCGCTTAGGACACTGCCCTTTTATTTCTTTGTACTCGTCCGCAAAATTTTCCAAAGCGGTAATATTCGTTATTTCTAGATCTTTGTCCCACTTTGATTTCTCAATTTCCTTTTGGGATTGTTTGACGTGATCATAAATAAAAGGGCTCGCAATCACAGAGAACCCAATTAAAAGGGCGCCAAACATTATCGACTTGTTCATCTATTACCTCTACCTTAGTCGTCCAACTTAAAGTTGTTTACAACAGTACTGAGTACCAGAATACGCGTCCGACAATAGTGATTTTTTGTTCTAATACCTGCGCTTCGGTGTATTCACGAGCTGGATATTCTATCTCATTGAAACTATATATTCTGAGGCCGCCACCGGGTAGTCGGTATAACTTCTTGATAAAAAGCTCACCATTGTGGTTGATGGCAAAAATCTTGCCTTCCATGAGAGTCTTGTTTCCACAATCAATACCAACGGTTGAGCCATCTGGCAGGACTGGCTCCATGCTGTTTCCATGCACTGCAACGCAGACTGCGTTTTCCGGCTCTACGTTGTAGCGACGAAGGGTAGATTTAGCGAAGCGCAAGCGGAAACCGCTGTCGTGCTCTAAGTCGTTTACGAAGCCGTTTCCGGCAGAAAGTTTTACTTCAGATAAGAATGGCACTGCTACTTCGTCATCCCCAATTGGAGTGCTGCTGTCCCATGCTTGCATATTACCTAATAATTCAGCGTTTCCTTTAGGTTGAGTTTCTTGTTTGCCATATTGCAGCCAATACAAGCTAACGCCCAAATATTCAGCCAGTTCGGCCATTTTATTTTGGCGAGGCATGGACTCGGCATTTAGCCACTTACTAACTGCTTTCGGGGTGACCGCAAGCTTTTTAGCAAGAATTACACCACGCCCATGTTCTTCAATCCCAGCTTTACTACAGGCCTGTGCAAGCCTTTGGGCGAATTCAGATCGCACATTTTCACTTTGAACCATAGGTTCAATAATAAACCCTCTTGCATGTACTATCAGTTCCGTCATAATATGTACCAAATGTTCATTTTAGAGGTAAATAGAAATGTTGAAAGAGGCCATAACTTCCATTGGCACTCAGAAAATTGCTGATCATTGTCATGTAAGCGTTCGTGCAGTGTACAAGTGGTGCGAGAAAGGTTGTTTACCTCGTACCGAATATACAGGTGAAACGAATTACGCGGAGAAAATCGAAGCATTGTCTGAGGGTCGTTATAAGAAAGAAGACCTACTTAGCTTGCCTCGATAGGTTCATTCTTCCAAGTTTTTACGTTTTAAGTAACCACCAATCAAAGGAGCAAATGGTGAATAAGAAAGAGATGGTGAATAAAACCATTGCAGGCGTCACCGGTGGTAAAGAGGCGGTTGCTGCAGTTCTTGGTATGTCGATAGACAGTTTTAACAATCACCTATACGAGAAGAAGGGTTCTCGCTTTTTTAGTGTTGATGAGCTGGTGGAAATGGCTGAGCTAACCAACACCCCATACGTAGCAGAGTACTTTGCTAACCGTGTTAATTGCATGGTGGTAGAGCAACCTGATGTCGCTGAACTGGATACGGTGGATATGTTCGATTGCCACTTACACCTTAATGCTGTGAAAGGGCTTTTGGATAAAACCATTGAAGAAGCAAAAGCGGATGGTGTGTTTGATGCTCGCGAACGTGCGCTCATCGCCCAATTGAAAGCGGAATACCACGCGACTTTCGAAGCCTTCATGCTGAAGCTCGATGCGTTGTACGCGGAGGTTGTATGAAAACAGAAATATTTTGGCAAACCGTTTCACAGATGGCAGACATCACCTGCAGCTCGGCAAAGCTAATGGTGGCGCAGGGCCAATCGTCAGAAGTCTACGAACGTGAGCAAATCCAGCTGTTGAAAGCAAAGTGCGAACGTCGATTACGAGTAATAGATGAGGAAGTGGCTTTAAACCGCGGCAACGGTCTAAAGCCGGGTTGTGATGATTCTCGCGAGGAACAATCACAGCTCACTCAGTCACCAGCAAAGATCACGGAGGAGTGATGGAAAGAATAACACTCAATTATTCATTGTGGTACCACCAAAACCAGTTTTACAAGGTGGAGAAGGGGCAGAGCATCATTCTCACCCATGATGAATTAGCAGACTTGTTTGAAGCAAAGCGCATTTACGTAACTGCTGTTTATAAGGGGATGCTCCGTGGCTAAAGAACGTATCGAACGAGATTTCTATCCAACACCTTCTTGGTGTGTGAAAGCCTTATTGGACTGCATCGAGTTTCGCGAGGGGGACGTTATCTCTGAGCCTTGCCGTGGTGATGGCCGTGTAACGAACGAGCTACCAAGCGAACACACCATCAAGTATGCGGAGCTGGCCGAAGGTATTGATTACCTAAACCCTAAGAAAGACATGTCTGCAGATGTGATCATTACTAATCCACCTTTTAGTTTGGCTTTGGAGTTTATCTCAACGGCTATGACTCGCGACCTACGGCATGACGGCACTATGTGCTTCTTGCTTCGCCTTTCTATGTTGGGCAGTAAAGGTCGTGCAGATTTCTGGCGTTCTTTCCCTTGGACAAACCTACTGATCCTGACACCAAGACCATGCTTTGTTCATGGTGGAAGTGACAACTCTGAGTATGCGTGGATTTGTTGGGATAAAGGAAACCGTATGAAGCGCCCTGCGTTCTGGACGTTGAAGAAAGAAGAGGTGGAATAATGTCAGTTAAGGTAATGAGCTACGTTTGGGACATTCCGAGTTTTAAAGGTTCTGATAAGTTGGTGATGCTTTGCCTAGCTGACCATGCGGATGATAGCGGCCTTTGTTGGCCGTCTATCGATACCATTGCTCGAAAGTCTGGTGTTTCACCTACCACGGTAAAATCTACCCTTAAGAAACTGGAAGCCGCTGGATGGTTATTCAAAAAGAACCAATTCAAAAAAGCGGATACAGGCCGTTTAGTCCGTTCGAATAATCAGTACCAGTTGCCTGTGATGCTTTTGAAGAAGAAAGCAGATGAACAGACAGATTTTGAACAGTCGAATTTCGTCTGTTCAAAAGTCGAACGTTCGAAACTCGAACAGACGAAACAACCTGAGGGGGTAGGTCAAATTCCGGCTGGGGGTAGGTCGGAATCCGGCTATAAACCACCAATAGATCCACCAATAGAACCATCAAGTAAAGATCTTGCTCCAAGCGAATCGCTCGAAGCCGAACCAGCGCTGTTTGAAATTCCTTTGAACAGGAAAGGGCAGTTTCATGGAGTAACTCAACCGGACATCGATCGCTATTCGGATTTGTTTGGTGCAGTGAATGTTCGTGCTGAGCTGAAAAAAATGATCGGTTGGTGCGATGCCAATCCTCGTAAGCGGAAAACCAAGCAGGGTATCGAGAAGTTTATTCAAGGTTGGCTTGGCAGAGAGCAAGACAAAGGTCGTTACCTGCAACCACAGCAAGGCGATACCTCAGTGGATACTCAGGACGAAGTTACCGTGATTCAGCGTGAAGTCGCTTTGCTAGAGAGCTCTATCAACTCAGAAAATCAGCGCATGTTGTACTTGATTGACGCTAAGCGACCTCAGCATGAAGTGGATCCTTCAAAGCGAAAAATCGCGGATTTATCGGCTAAGCGCAGAGAGTTACTGGAGCGTGTTGCGAATCTAGAGGCAGTGTAGGGGGCCAGTAATGGCAAGTAAAAAGGAATTGGTTGATGTAATGAAATCTCGTCGCCGGCTTTGGTCTCCGAGTGAGCTGTGTGACGAATTGGGTATTCACGTTTGTGACTTGGTTAGGTTGGTTAAGGTGGCTCGCCGTTCTGGTGTGGATGTCCGACATGAGAGCAGTGAGCAAACGGGGTTCTCGAGTAAATATTGGTTAGCGGAGGGAGTCGAATGCTAAGTATCAGCACCCAAACAGAGATGACAATGAGTAGTCGAGAGATTGCAGAACTGACAGGTAAGCGTCACGACAATGTTCGACGCACTATAGAAAGTTTGTGGGACTTGTCTTTAATTTCGGTCACTCAATTTGAGGAACCGACCGTAGGCGGAGGGAAGCCAACGAAGGTTTATCATGTTAACGAAGAAGGCTCTTACATCGTCGTGGCGAGACTATCTCCAGAGTTTACCGCGAAAATTGTCAAACGATGGCAAGAGCTAGAAAAACAGTCTCAACCACAAGTTCCTCAAACTTTTGCTGATGCTCTTTTGCTTGCCGCTAACCAAGCTAAGGAACTGGAAGAAAAGAACCAGGCATTAGCCATCGCAGCACCAAAGGCAGAGTTTGCTGATGCTATCGCGGGAGCGGATAAGGGCGTGAAGCTCGGGCAGTTTGCTAAAACGGTAGGTTTGGGGCCGGTCACTATTTTCCGGGTACTTCGCGAGTTAAAGATCTTCATGAGCCGTGGAGACTCTTACAACCTACCGTATCAAGATTACGTCGAACGTGGTTACTTTACGGTGAAGCAGGGCACTTACGAGACGAACTCCCAAACTCGAATCAGCCACACAACATTGATTACCGGAAAGGGTGAAATCTGGCTACGTAAAAAGCTGCTGGAAACAGGTCACTTAAAGGCGGTGGCGGCGTGAGTCAGTTAGAGAAGTTGTTATTGCAGCATATAAGAGCGTTGAAGTTGGAAGTACCTATGTCTGAGTATCGATTTCACGAGACACGCAGATGGCGCTTTGATTTTGCCTATCCCGATCAGCTACTGGCTATCGAAGTAGAAGGTGGGACTTGGAGTAATGGTCGCCATAATCGAGCAAAGGGTTATGAAGCGGATTGTGAGAAATACAACATGGCAGCATTGAGAGGTTGGACTGTTTTGCGTTTTACCGGGGGCATGATCAAAAAGGGGTTAGCGATACAAATGATTGAGGAGGCACTACGTGATTAAGGTAGATATAGATATTGTGCCCACTCTTAACGCGGCAGTGATCGCTCTGACACCAAATACTCAATTGTTAAAGTCATTGCTGGTGGACGGTAAGATTGGTTTAGTGTCACCCGCACAGCAATTGGTTCCGGAAGAGAGGCAAGCTTTAAAACCAACTGATTCGAGTCTAGTGGCATTTTTCTCTCATGAGGAAGTACAAAGCAGAATTGGCCCAACGCATCAGTTTGTTGATTCAATCAACGAATGCCAGTTAAAGGACTCGGGTTACTGCGACCACAATTTAAAAACTCGTAAAACAGGAGAAGGCGCGGTAAGGCTATGCTGGCATCATGATCTTCAAGGGGACAGTGACCCAAACCTTTACTATCACATTGCCCGAATGAACAATGTCGTCCATGGCCTGCAAACGGTGTCTCGTCAGTTACATGGCTTTCAAAAGCCGATTACCGATGTTGACCTGTGCTGGTGGGCGGTTCGCAATGGTGTGTATGAGCTGCTTCCGCAATCGGTTATAGATCGCCAGTTCAAACGAGAGGCTACTGCTAAGCGAGTAGGTGTTAAAGGCAGAGTCGATACTGATGCCAGGTATGTGGTTGAAAGCCAGCGCGACCAGCTCGAGCGATTAGCTAAACCAGTTCTAAAACTGGTCATCGATGACGACCCACCAGCGATGTACCTAAGAAAGCCTAAGCCAATCCGATGGGAGAGTGAGAAGTACCTGTCATTCGTGCGTAAGTTACCCTGTCGCGTATGTGGTAAAACGGCTGGCATAGCTCATCATCTCATAGGCCACGGAGAAGGGAAGATGGGCAGCAAGGCTTCGGACATGTTTACCTTCCCGTTATGTAATGAACACCATCACGAACTGCACCGAGATATGAACACCTGGGAACGCCAACACGGCGATCAACTGTGGCATGTGAAGGAGACGATTAATAGAGCGCTGGTGGTTGGGGCGGTGGGGTGAGCTATGTTATTTAAGAAGGATTGGCTGCTATCGCAGCCAACTGAATATTCTTGTTTATTATTGCCCGTAATATTTTCTACTAAAGCTAGCATTTAAAGGCCCGCCATCATAAAGACAAGAGACGCCAACTTTTAGTTTGTTCTTATGGTCATAATAGGTATGGAAGTGCTTCCGTTCTCTAACTAACTCTAAACTGTTCGGATCTATACCTAAGGCACGTAAGATTCTACTGGAATTAAAGCTTCTTGTTTGGTCACATGGTGATGTTTCATTAAAGCTAACGTCAACGTAACTCACAACAACTCCGTCACTTGACTCGAACAGAAAGTGATGATTATTAGTGTCAATGATAACGTTGCCAACTGAATTGGGTTCTGTTGAAAATTTTTGAGCTACAGTATTTGCTTGTTGTCCTATATAAGTATAGGGCTGCTGATATTCATCACCTACCGGGATTAAATCTTTTTCTTGGCCACATCCAAACAACGCAATAGTTGATAGCAGTAAAAGTCCAAGTGTTTTCATAAATCACCTGTAAGTTATTATTTTTTATAATAAAATGAATTGTTGAGATTTAAGTTCTCTAGAGCTTTTTCCATGCGTTCGAAGAAATCTTGAATTTCTTTGACACTAAAATCATTTTTGTCACATTGAGTTATCTTTATGGGTTGGGCTCTAAGCGAAGGTGTATCAAGGTACTCCATAATATGTTCTTTTCCTTTGAGAGAAAAAACTAGGCAGCATTCTTCATTTTTACATTCAAGAACATCTCCAGAAGCCATCCTCAGCAATTGATTTGTGAGGTTTTTTTCAATTAATGGTACACCTTGGTAATCGATCTTAAACATTCCGTTCATGAGTTTCCCTTGTTTTAAGTGTATGTGCTGTTCGAAGACTTGTAATTAAGCTTCAAAGAGAACTATATGCAACTAGATTATACTAAAGGTGGTAAATAAATTGCCTGGCCTATGTCCGGTTACCTAGTTCATGATTGAGGTAAAACTCACGTTTCGAATAAATTACTTAGTAAAATTTATAGGTATTATTCTTTTTACAACCAAACCACATTGTTCTTGGTGTCTTGATCTGCGTTTTTATCCAAGTAATGCTTTACCTCTCCATCATAAAGTAGGATGAAACACTTCCGTTTAGGTACCTCCATACAAGGTAGTGGTATTAACCTTGACATGTGAAGGAGACAATTAATAGGTCGCCGTTGGTAGGGGCGGTGGGATGACTGCATACAAACCTAAAGGACACAGATAATAGTTTTTCGCTTTCGCCGTTCTACTAAATGGTAAAGTAATGTAAAAAACGCTAGTTATTAAATGGTTATATGCGTTTTGGTTCTTATCGTGTAATATAAAACCTATTATCAATACGTCGTGATTAAGGTTTAGTTATCAATGAATAAAGTTATGATTCCTATCGCCGCTGTTATTGCTTTAGGTGCAATTGGTTTTGTAAACAAAGATGCTATCTATGAAAAGTACTTACAGACACAAGTAAACAAAAATCTTGTCGTAGATAAAGGCATGGTTGGCTATTGTGGGCATATCATTGAGGACACCGAAACTCCTAAGCAGTTAGTTGAACGAGTAAAAAACCAGTTCAATGGGGCTGCATCTTTCAGAAAAATCGTTGCTACTTCTAATGAGGTGCTAGTTGATACTGATGAAATAGAAAAAATTAATAAGAAAATCAGTGATTGGGGATGGCAAAGTGATGAGTACTTAGCGGAGCGGATTGCTGATTACAAAAATATGTCTTACATGAAAGATTCACTTGAAGAGTATCTTGCAATACAGAAGCACAGGCAATCAGTCGAATACACAAAAGAAGAGTTGATTACAGAGCGTGATGCTCTTCGTGACGCTGTTTATATTAGTAGAAAGCAAGAGTTAGAAGGCAAAATTTCTCAACTTGTTGATCAATTTTCTTGTGAATTGGACGACGAGTCATTTGAAAGTGAGAAGTACGTAATTTTTGATTCCCTAGATAGAGCACTGCCGGATGAAAAAAAGGCAGAGTTTGAAGCATTGCATAAAGAGCGAGCCAAGTTAGGCCTAGTGAATGCAGTTGAACCATTGGAATCTTTTACAAACAAGTTTTACAAATTTATTAATGATGCTGTTGCTGAAATCAAAATTATTGATTCCAGCACCTCTGTCGAAGATTTCAGAATAACTAATGTACTTACTGTGGCCTCGACAAGCCCATTTGGTAAAAAGCAGCGCTATGACGTGGGTTGTGAAGCTTATTCAATAGGAGTTAACCCAATCTTTGGTTCGGCTAGTGTCTCTAATTGTTTTTTCCGCAAGTCGGGAGAAACATTTGGTGATCGTATATATTTGTACGATTTACAAATAATGGTTGAAGACTATAACAACGAAGAACAATGGGACAAAGCTAGGAAAGCTTTCCTTGAAAAGTTAGATTAAAGCATTAGTTAGGCTACTTTACTCCTGCGTAGCGTAGCGTAGCGTAGCCTGGCTTTAAGCTGCGCAGACAAAGGTGTTGACAGGCAGAAGGCCCAAATTTGTTACTTATTTCTGACACCACACTCAGAATTTAATAACTGACCAACTTCTATAAGTCGATTTTTTACGTCGAACCCATATTTCAACACATCGATCGCCCATTTTCGTCCATAAAAACAGCCATAGTAAGAAAAAGGTTTAATTCTTATTGATGCTCGACCTTCACGTAAATCTAATTGACGATTAAATTGAACAAGGTTTCGGTGTTTGATTGTATTAACAAAGCTATTTACATACTGATACTCATAACTAGCTAAGATTTTTTCTAGTTCAGTTTTAACATTCCCTTCGGGTAAAGCATCGTACACCTTACCAATGTCACATGTGTGAATTGGTAGAGGTTCATGTACCAAAAGAGCATTTAGTAATTGAGCGAGAATATCATACATCGAACGTGCATTTTGAAGAGCTGCATGCAAATGCGCTTGCGCACCGATCACTTCATTCTCTAAATCGTTTTTTTCAGAGTCCAATGTAAAAACTAGCCTCATAGCCATTTCGGGATCGTCTGAATCTAATTTACTGATTAGACTGAATGCTTCAGCTTTGTGGTACTCGAATATATCAATAGCACGAGTTACAGAATCAAGGTACTCAATGTAATGTTCTGGTTGCTCTCCAAGTGAATCAAGATGATGTTTTAACGATCTAATATTCCAAACGTTTTCACTGAGTACATCTCCCTCTGGAGCAGTTTGTTCAGTATGCACTTATTCCACCGACATGTTCATATTATGTTTGGTGTTAGTTTCTGCAAAGTTCACAACAACGCCATTTTCCAGAAGAATATCAAGCATATGTGTTGATATGTCTGATGTTGTTTTCATTGTGAAAGCTTGCGATGATGCGCTTCCACCAGTATAGGAATATACCCATTTTTCTCCAGTTTCGCTGACTACTGATTTTACTGAGGGCTCACCAAAAATTCTTATCAGATCAGCTTTAGTAGTAACTTTTTTTTCAATTTTTGCTACTTGCTCCGATGTAAATTGCGTACCGTAATCAACATTAGATTTATAAACGCAACCAGATAACGTGATTGCTGAAGCTGCTAAAAAAGCTGCAAGTCGTAGAGATTTATTTTTCATACATACCAACCGAGTTAAATATAGTAATTTGAATTAGAAAGCACATGATGTTTGTTGGAACTTAGCCAAACTCAAATATTAAGATATAAATTAATATCAGTACGTTAGACTACATTCTATTGAACTAGATTGCATATTTTAGGCTTGCTTTGATAACGCTGATCACAATTTAGATATTCAAATAGGCACGTATAGCTAAACCACGTTGTTCTTGGTGTATTGGTCGGCGCATTTGTTTAAATAGTGATATGGGCCGTGGCATGTGAAAGATATGATTAATAGTGCGCTGGTGGCCGGGCGATTGGAGCAAAATAGAGTTATTGGTGTTTTTCTTAACAGGTAAGACTAGTAATTTGTATTTCATAAATTTCCTTTTTGTCAGTAGCATAAGTTTGCTATTAACGCTTATCACCCAAAACCCTCTGAAAACATCTCAAAAATGACATACGTTGCATACTTTGTATCTCTATAGTCGTTTTATTGTACAGCAGTCAGCTGCGTATATGTCTGTAACAACCAAACAACTACGTCAGAGGAGAAGAGTATGAATAGTAAATTAGGCATCGGAGCATTAAGCCTATTAGCTCTGAGCATTATGGCTTCACCAACTTTTGGAAAAAGCAGTGCCAAAGTCAATGGTGGTACCACGCCGGAAGGTAAGCCTTTTGTATACGTCGGTGAACAAATTGAAGTGATTGAAGCCGTTCAACTTTCTCTACAAGATCAAATAGATGATCTTGTAGGTAAAGTATCCACCATGGAAGAGCTTTTGGAAGCAACGGAAGACGCTATTGTCTTGTTACAAGCTAGAGATCTCGCTTTACAAGCATTAATCGAATCAAATGCAGGTAACATCACCGATTTGCAGGGCGAGATAACGCGCCTTAATACAGAACTTCAGCAACTCTATCTCGACATGGCGAATGGCGATTCAACTCTGCAATCACAAATTAATAACCTCCGTTTTCTTATTGGAGCGCTTCAGTTAGCCGTTTCAGACCTAAACACTCTACAAGCGCAGATTGATGCATTGGAAACCGAAAACGCTAACCTCAGATTAGAAATGGAAGCAGGGGACTCGTCACTTCAATCACAAATTGATTCCAACAACAGTTTGATTACTAATCTTGAAAGTCAAATTGACTCAATCGGTCGTCTGGAATCACAAATTGACGCTAACAATTCTTTAATCGATGCATTGATCGGGCAGGTTAATTCGTTATCTATTAGCATAGATCGATACTCAAGTTACATGAATAGAGAGTGCCCAACAGGAGAGTTCTTACACTCTACGAATGCTGATGGTTCTTACGTATGTGAAGTTGATAGCGGAACTGGTGGGAGTGCAGGATTTCGCCAATTTAGAGCTTATACACAGGTAGTTATGACTGGGAACTCACATAGTTCTGTTGTTGCCACATGCCCAACTGGAAGTATCGTGACAGGGGGAGGGTATACATCACCAACATATCGAGATGTATTTATACATGAGTCGAGGCCTGTAGCCGATTTGGGGGATCCTACAGTTAACACTAACGGCTGGTATGTTTCTGGATATAATTACAATGAACCCAGTTTTGTAATGTCCGCTACAGCACTTTGTCTAATGCCATTGTAAGTAATGCATACCGCAAGAACCCTTTCATTTTGAGCGGCGAGCTTGAGTTGGTAAAGCTTAAGTTCGCCATCGTTGAGTCAGATCAATCACGCTTTCTTTTCGCGTTCACACCACCAAGGCCTCAATTCTATCCACTCTTTGATTCGGTATAACTGCCCCCACTATTTCAGCAACTAATGGACCAATGATCGGTATCGCACCAACCACTCCCTTACCTAAGATTGCTGCAACGTCTGATTTAGTTGTGCTCACTTTTTCCTCCACAGCGTTTATTTCTGTTCTGGGTATAGGTGATCAAAGATATGAGTAAAGATTTTAGTATGCAACTAGTCTTTTGTTTATGGATTGGTTCTGTTAGAAGTCCGAGGATAGGCGAAATTTGTCTAGGAGATCGGGGGGAGTCCATTTGAGCCTTCAAGTGACTATTCATGGTGAGGCACAACGCTGGCTTCTATGGCTATTGCATAGCGTTTATAGTGAAAGTTTTGAACTTTATCGCATATTTTCCTCTCTAGTGATGCCAGTTTTATTTAAGGGGTAATCTACATTTAGCGTTTGGTGATGGTTTTTATACTACATATGGTATGTGAATGGCTGTAACAAAAAAAAACTTGAAAGTTACTTTTATACAATCTCATTAAGTGTATATTTAAGTGTATAATTCATCGTATATCTGAGTGTAAAATGACTAAATTCATTCTTGAAAAAACACCATTAGTCATGGTGTTAGTAGATTTGCGTTTTACTAATTTACCTGAATCTACGTTTATAAAGTGCGCAGAGGATTTTGAGGTAAAGCTTTTTGAGGCGGGATTGTCTATATCTAAAAGCACAGATGCCAATCAATTTGACATAAAACATAACGCTGCAGATCCTCAAAGTGAACCTCAAATCACTAAAAAAGTTATCAAACGCTTCGACTACCTAAACATTGCCCGTGAACGAGGTGTTACTTTAACCAATGGCTCGCTCACTTTTCGTTCGAGCAAGTATACTTGTTTTGAAGATTTTAGTGAGAATTGGAGTGATGTCTTGGATGCATTTTTTAGTTGTTTTAAAGGGATAGAAAATGCTGGCATGATTCGTTTAGGTTTGAGGTATATGGACGCATTTATCACTCCAAAACAGAACGTGTTTGATTTCATTAGTCATCATTGGTTGTCTCCACAGCAGTTAGAATCCGATGAAAATTCGTTTAATGCTTCGCGCAGCTTAAGGAAGACGGAACATGGTATTCTGAGAGTTGAGCTGGAAGAGAGACTTCCTAACAATGGAATGATAAATACGTTACCAAATGATATTGTTGATCCAGACGAAGTAAGCTTGAACCTAGAGATTAAAGAGCATTGGAAAGAAGCTAAAGATGAGCGATATGTGATTGTAGATATAGATCACTCTTGCAATTTTGCTAAAAATCTTCAGCCACTTAGTCGCCAGAATATTGATAGCCGACTAGAAGGGCTTTATCGTGAAAGCTCAGAAACTTTCTGGACATTACTTTCTGGTCATGCAAAAGAGCAGTGGGGCAAAAAACCTATAAATATATGAGGCACCTATGACAGCTTTAATGAACAGTTCTAATGCTGTATTTGTAGACAATACAGCACGTTTTTCAGGCTCCACTAGTGATCAGTTTGGTCTTGGATTTAGTGACATACTGGATACAACCCGTGAAATCTGGAATAGATTATCTGACGTGTATCGCTCCGGTGATATTGCTGTATTTGATGCTGATGTAGCGATACAAACTGAGGTAAATGAATCTATAGTAGATCCCTCATACATGGTAAATGTGCTTATCGGTGCAATTGGTCTTGGTATTACGGACTTGGAAAATGTGCTGCGAGTAAAAAGAGCTACTATTTATAACTGGCGTAAAGGTGGTGAGGTTCGCGGAGATGCCAGCATAGAAAGGCTGAAATCGGTTTATCATATTGCAAATCAAATCGCTGAGTTTAATGATCGTCCTTTTGGTCGTCGTGCAAAAACTCATATATTAGAGGGTAAAACCTATCTCCAGTTACTAAGTGAAGATGTTCTCGATGAGCGAGCAATAGTCCACCATGCAGCGATTCTTTCAGGACAAGAAAATGCGCGCGTCAAGGCAGCACAAGCAGTGGAGCATGAATCTAATGATATTGAACAGTTATCCGGTGGGTGGCAGAGACTGTGAAAGGTATGCGCGAGACTATTTATTCAAACGGATGGAAGCAAGGTAGTGTAATAGAGTTTCAGGCAATTAAAGACCTAGAGGCCAAAGAAGGTTTTGTATCTCCTTTGGTCTCACTACCAAAAGACAAAGTAAAGAAACCTGGAAGTGCTTTATTAGTAGCTATCAATATGAGCTGTGATGTTGTTTTTGGAAAGCCAGATCAGTTGCCTCATGTAAAGTTTTTGCTTTGTCAGCCAAATAAAGGCGGGAAGGTAAACTCTGAGCTAGGTGACCCGAGACAGTTTGTTTTAGATATTGAAGGTGAATCTTATCTTTTTAGAATGAAAGATAGGGTTTTTGTACCAGTTGAGTTCTTACAACATCTGGCTCCAAAAGATCAATTGTCTGAAGATAGCTTGAACTCATTAATTCGATGGAAGGTTGCTCAGTTTAATCGACTAGGTCTGCCAGAGTCCTTGGCGAGCCGCGTGATGGATATTTTTAATGCCCCTGAATTGGACAACTGGTTTGGGCAAAATTCTCAATATTTAGAAGGTATTTTCATTGAGGTAAACCCAAGAGGAGAAGAGCTCCCGGACACAGAAAAGTATCAAATTGGCGTAGTAGCTGTAGTGAAGTCCAAGGAGGCTAAGGGAACGAAGCTGTTTGATATCCATGAGGATTTGGACAAGCTCATAATTGAGCGCTTAAAGGGTGTAAATAATCTTCACGTTTTAAATGATACCGAAGAATACCAAGATCAATGCATAGAAACTGTCATGTCATCTAGTGACTTTACTTATGACATGCTTAAGGTATTCAGAAGATATTACTTAGATCATTACTCTTTGGATCCAGAGGATAACACTGCACCAGTAGGGGTGTAATGATATTAATATTCACAACCAAACTACATTATTTTTGGTGTCTTGGTCGGCGTTTTTGTCTAGGTAGTGTTTCACTTCTCCATCATAGAGCAAGATGAAACACTTCCCGTTTAGGTACGTTCCCACGAGGTAGTGGTTTCTCGGAATGGTATAAACGACTTTGTGACCGTCATCATCAGAGCATAGCGCAGACACATCCATTATCTTCAGACGCCTTACACCCACAACGTTGCCCACTTCCATAAAGCCGCCAAAAGGGATTGTCTTCCAGTCGCCATTAGCCATCAACACCGATACTTTATCTTCGGTGCTGTTGTATCCACATGGGCCATCTGGACCTATGCGGTAGATACGGTGTCCTACTAAGCGTTGAATCGTTTTGTACATGCTTTAAACTAAGAGTTATACTGTTCTTATATACAGTATAACTGCGTATGTTTATGTATCCAAACTTGTACAGGGAATATTATGGGATTAGCGACTAACGTTGAAACGTGGCCTATGCCTGCAGCAATTGGTATGGCTACGGAAGGCATCAAGGCAAAGTATAATGACGGTTCTGGTGGCGGCGGAGGCTTCGGGGCTGCTGACTATCAAATGGCATCTCGAATTGATGGCGCAAAAGTGCTTTTAACGTTAGATAGAATGCAAAAGAAAGCAGCACATTTGGCTGATTGGAGTCTATACGCTTACGCATCACCGCTCTGGAACTCGAAAGAAAACAAGAAGCGCCTGGTGGAAAGTGTGTTGAATGATTGGGTCGTTCTTTCATCTGAGCAAGGCATGATTGTTCAGAAGCGAACCTATCTCAAAGTTAAAGCGCTCATCAGTACTATCGCTGGAAATATTGCGCTCGAGCAATTGGCTGGTGCTCAGACTTACTTCGATCATGATGGTATTCAATATATGCCAAGTGTTAGCCGTCAGTTCCTAATCAAAGCGCTGGTGGAAGTAGATTGTAAAGAAAAGAATATTGAGTCTGATGGGTTCAGAAAGAAACGTACTCGCTATTACCAAAACCACTGGTCTGAATGGGAAAAGCACATTGAAGTGATTCGTACCTTGCTTATTAACTACGACAAGTCCGCGCGAAAATTATTCAAAAAAGAGCTTGAAAATAAAAACGGGGCAATTTAATGTATATATATCCATTATGGATAAGTACACAGTATTGAAAATGACCGCCACTTAGGCGGTTTTTTTGTGCCTATCATAAATTCTCGAAAACCTCGCCTCGGCGGGGTTTTTTCATTTTCACCCAAGCAAAAGGGCACTCCAGTACGGGGGTGAGTATGCGTATGAACGAAAAGATATCCAGCGCCCTATCTTATTTTTGGAATGGGGTAATAGGAGTGTTTGGGTCTATATCTGCAGATGGTTATACGGTGCTGATTGCTTTGGCTGGCATGCTCATTACTGCCTGGATTAACAACTACTGGCAGAAAAAGCGCTTTGAAAAGGACTATGGCGATGAAGCACCTTAATTCTGCAGTCAAGATGTTAGCAGCCGCAGGAGCTTCGGCTCTTATTATGGCGACAACAATGGTAAAGCCAATGGAAGGTGTTCGGTTTACTTCTTACATCGATGTCGCTGGTGTTCAAACTGTGTGTTACGGCCATACAGGAACAGACATCATCCCGGACAAAGTCTACTCACAAGCTGAGTGTGATGCGTTGCTTGCGTCTGACTTGGCTGATGTTAAACGAATGGTCGACCCGATGATTCACGTTGAAATTCCTGAGACGACACGAGCAGCTCTCTACTCTTTCACGTTTAACGTTGGTATTGGCTCATTCTCACGATCGACGTTACTGAAGCTGCTCAACAAAGGTGAGTGGCATGCAGCATGTGACCAGCTTAAACGATGGGTATATGCAGCAGGCAAACCATGGAAAGGGTTGATGAACCGACGCGATATAGAGAGGGAAGTATGCCTAATGCAAAGCTGACAGTATGGGTGACAGCTATTGCGGTAGTAGTGGTTGCGACACTCTCGGCAGCATTGTTCGTGGAAAGCAGTCGGGCTGATATCGCTGAAAGCCAGCTGACCTCAGCAAAGGGCGAGATTCAGGGCTATATCGCAGCATTACACCAGCAGCGAGTTCAAATTCAATCCTTCAACCAATTGGGAGAGAAGCATGCAGCAGAGCTATCCGAAGCAAAAGAAGAGATTGATCGTCTTAGCGATAGTCTCAGCACTGGCCCTGAGCGGGTGTATGTCCAGGCAGATTGCCCAGCAGTGCCCGAAGCCACCAGCACCAGAAGCGTGGGCAATGCAAACACCCCAAGACTTGGAGCAGCAGCTGAACAAGATTATCTACGTCTCAGAGGAATGATGATAGAGAACGAGCAGCAGACAAAGTACTTACAGGATTACATCAGGACCCAATGCCTAGCAGAAGATCAGCCATGATCGCGGGTCCTTCTGGGGATCCTGAGTTACCACGGGGGTTCGACCTCGCAGAAAAGCTCTCGTTAAAAAATTTTTTTATTTTGGAGGTTTCCGGTTTCCGGTCAAAAACCATGAATGAGCGAACTATTCAATCCCAGCAAGAAGTACACGCAAGAGGATATAGCGAAGCTCCTTGGCATTTCATCTAGACAGGTCCGAAACCTTACGCAAGAAGGGTTCCTGCCTGCTGCTATTGGTCGAAGTGGCATGGACCCGCTAGCGTGTAATCATGCTTACATTACGTATTTAAGGCGGTCTAAGTCCGGGACTCCAAAACCGGAAACCGAGCAAGAAGATGAGGAAACGTTCGCAAAACTAGAACGAGATCTCAAGATAGAAGAACGGCGCGAAAAGTTGGCGATGCTAAAAGCCAAACGCGTGTTGTTTGAAAAGAGTTACGCACCAATAGACGTCATCGTTGATACCTTAGAACAGGTATGCGCCAGAATAGGTACACGCCTCGACACCCTCCTTCCCAAACTAAAGAACGCATGGCCAGACATGCCACCCGAATCGGTGGAAGTGTTAGAGGCTGTGATTGCTGCTGTATTAAATGAGTGTGCCGATGTTCAACCAAACCTCTCCGATTACATTGAAAGCGATCCAGACGAAAGTCCGTCGTGGCTTGATGGGGATGAGGAGAACAATCGCCATCAAGGGGTCGGAATGGGCAAATAAGCATTTCCGGTTAGCGGCGGGCTCTTCTCAGGAAGAAGGCTTTTGGGAAACACTGCCTTTGCAGGTGGTGCCACTCAATATGATGTGTAACCGCGCCATATCCGAGCTGACCATGCAAAAGTCGGCGCGTGTTGGCTGGTCAAAACTGGTCGTTGCCGCCAACTCTTGTCTGCATGCTCAGTTTAAAACCAACACCGTGATTTACGTGCCGACAGAGAACGATGCCAAAAATATCTCTGTCACTGAAATCGATGCAGCCTGGCAGGAAATGCCGATCATGCCTCAAATCTTTCCAGCCTTATTTGCCAAAGACCATCGAAACACCGTTTCCTACAAACAGGGAACAGGTTGGTCGTTACACGTTCTTGGTACATCCACACCGCGAAACATGCGTGCTCTGACTAAAGGTGCTTTGTTCGGTGATGAGATAGATGGTTGGGACTGGGAGGTTGGTAAAGAAGGTAACCCAATCGACCTCGCCAGGATGCGTTTGGAAGGCGCTGCTTTTCCAATGGCAAGATGGGGAACCACACCGACGAATACAGGCGAATCTCACGTAGAACGCCTGATGAAAAAGATGGAACTGACCTTTCGCTTCTATCTACCGTGTCCACATTGTGGAACCGAGCAGGTTTTAGAGTGGGGCAGCAAAGAAGACAAACACGGTTTTAAGTGGGACAACACTCAGCCAAGCATCGAGAAGAAATCGAAAACTGCTTATTACAGTTGTGTGCATTGTGATGAGCCAATTTACTACAAGCACCTTTACAAAATGGAGCTGGCAGGCCGTTGGATTGCAGAGGATGGAACATGGACACGCGATGGCTATGACTTCTTCGATATTGACGACAACCCTGAGCAAACACCAAGCAGCGTCGGTCTCCACATCTGGTCAGGCTACAACACCAAATTAAGCGCAGGCTGGCGAGGCATTGTTCGTGATTTTCTCAATAAGAAAGACGATCCAAGCCAGCTAAAAACGTTCGTCAACCTAACACTTGGTGAGCTATGGGAAGGTGAGAACGGTGACAAGCTGGATTGGGAACAACTCAAAGCTCGCAGAGAAATCTGGTGG
Organism: Vibrio sp. JCM 18905; assembly: GCF_055393305.1. Lineage (NCBI taxonomy): Bacteria > Pseudomonadati > Pseudomonadota > Gammaproteobacteria > Vibrionales > Vibrionaceae > Vibrio > Vibrio sp. JCM 18905. The sequence goes on from NZ_AP043880.1 coordinate 1,491,834, forward strand.
GCAGAGGTTCGCAAGAGCAACCCCGTTCCAGACAGGGCAGTGGTCTTAACAGGAGGCATTGATACTCAGGATGATCGTATCGAGCTCTATGTTTGGGCTTGGGGACCCGGTGAAGAATGCTGGCTTGTCGAGCACATCGTTTTACTCGGTGATTTGTCTAGCCAGGTCTTAAAAGATGCGGCAGGAAAGGCACTGTATCGAACCTACAAAAAGCGCAATGGCGAAGTCATGGACGTTAAGCTTTGGTGTTGGGATGCCATGGGCCATAAAACCGATGACGTTTACCAGATGAGCCGAACACACGGTGTCATGTGGGTGATCCCAATTCAAGGTGAAAACCAATACGGCAAGCCGATACAAAACTTCCCTCGCAAAAAGAACAACAAGAAAGTTTACCTCACAAGGCTTGGTACCGACGGCATCAAGCAACGACTTTATAGCCGCTTGTGCTTAATCCCAAAAGGCAACGAACCCGTACCAGGGTGCATTCATTTTCCACTGGATGATGACATAGCCGGTGATGAGTTCTTCAAGCAGCTTTGCTCAGCGAATAAGAAGTTAGAGCACGACAAATCAGGCCGACAAGTTTGGCGATGGCACAAACAGTACCACCCATACGATGAAGCATTGGATGGCTGGGTTTATGCATATGCCGCTTTAAACATTCTCATTCAAAAGTTCGGTTTAGAACTGGAAGAGCCGCAAGCACAAGAACAGCCAAAATCATCTGGTCTCAGCATTGCTGAGTTGGCCGCACGATTGAAAGGTGGATAGAAAATGACGTTACAAGAAATGCTGCAGCAAGCCGAAGCCGCTTATCACAACCTGCAGACCGGAAAAATGGCGGTATCCGTACAAAAAGGAGACCGCAAAGTCGAATACAGTCGAGCGAATATTCATGAGCTTCGCGCCTACATTGACGATTTACGCGCTCAGTTAGGAACGAATTCAGTTCGCCGTCGCCGCCCCGCAGGAGTTTCATTCTAATGATAAACACCGGACTACTGGCTGCAGATGGTCAAACACCATTAAGAGAAGCGGTGTATAGAGCTGGCGGTTCAGGGTTTGGTGGCCAGATGAGCGATTGGAACCCTCCGTCAAAATCGGTAGATGCTGCTTTCTTGCCTGTCATGAAGCAGGCCAATGCCCGAACAGATGATGTGACGCGCAATAACGGCATTGCTGCAAACGGCATCCAGCTACACAAAGACCACATTATTGGATCTGAGTTTCGCCTCAGCTACAAACCCAACTGGCTGTTGCTCGGCATCGACCCAGACAAAGGTTTTGTGCGTGAAGTCGAAGCCATCTTTCGTGATATTGCCGAAGACCCTAACTGTTTTATTGATGCAGAAGGTCGACGAACCTTCACCATGATGATGCGAGAGGGCATAGAGACACACGCTCACACTGGCGAAATCATGGCAAAGCCGGAATGGATAGACAGACGCCACTCTCACTTTTCAACCTGCATTCGCATGGTCGCCCCTCGAAAGGTGAACAACCCGAACTACATGATGGACAAACCCCATCAGCGTGGCGGGATGCGATTCAACCGTCACGGAGAAGCCATTTCCTACTTCATTGAAGAAGGAGCCGATAACTTTGGCTCGCCAAAGACATGGCGGGAAGTGCCGAAGCGTCTGCGCTCGGGACGAATGGGATTCTTGCACATCTTCGAACCATCAGAAGGTGGACAATGCCGCGGCGTGAATAAGTTCTTGTCGTGTTTAGAGCAATTGAAAATGCTCGACACCCTACAGAACACCACGCTGCAGCGTGCGATCGTCAATGCGATGTACGCAGCAAGTATCGAGTCAGAACTTGGTAGCGACCAGGCGATGGAATTCCTTTTCGGTGCGAACCAACAAAACGGCAGCATTGAAAAGATGCTCTTAGCCTACGGTGACTACTACGCCAGCAACGAAGTTAAGTTCAACGGCGTCAAACTGCCTCACTTAATGCCTGGTGACAAAATCAATCTGCACAGCGCAGGTAACGCCGATAACGGTTTTGCAGCCCTAGAACAGTCGATCATTCGTTACGTTGCCGCTGGGTTAGGCGTGGATTACGCGCAGCTGTCGCGTAATTACTCGCAAATGTCTTACAGCACCATTCGTGCTTCGCACAACGACTCATGGCGCTATTTCATGGGTCGACGAAAAATCATTGCCAACCGATTTGCCAACCAAATCTTTGCATTGATGTTCGAAGAAATGATCCTGCGTGGCTACATCAAACTGCCAAGCAAAGCGCGATTCAACTTCTATGAACGCCGAAACGCTTGGACCAAGTGTGACTGGATTGGCTCTGGCCGACTCGCCATTGATGGATTGAAAGAAGTCAAAGAAGCGGTGCTTCGCATTGACTCCGGTCTTTCGACTTACGAGAAAGAGCTCGCGCTACTCGGTGAAGACTATCAAGAAATCTTTGATCAACAGTTGGCAGAAATGGAAGAGCGCAAAACGAAAGGTTTACCACCACCAAGCTGGATGAAGCTGCAAGCGTTAGCACCGGATAACCCAAGTGAGACACCAAATGAATAACTTACAACATTTGATCAGCAATACATTCAACAGGCCGCTCGCCTTAGAAGCTGGTTACGCTCGGGTATTCTTCTCGGCGCTCAGCCAACGTCTAGGCAATGTGGTCCAGCTTACGGATACCGATGGGCAGGTCCTCCGAGAGAACGACATGAAAAAAGTCGCCACAGGCTTTTCTCGTTCTCGAAGTAGCGACCGAAGTTATCAGGTTGTCGATGGCATCGCCATTATTCCCATTGACGGCACATTGGTTCACAAATATGGCTACGTAAAGCCCATCTCAGGTATGACAGGTTATGACGGCATCATGCACCGCCTAACAGAAGCCATTTCTGATCCAGAAGTGAAGGGTGCTTTGTTAGACATGGATACCCCAGGCGGCATGGTCGCAGGTTGTTTTGACTTAGCTGACAAAATCGCAGAGATGCGAAAAATCAAGCCTATCTGGTCCCTTGGTTACGACATGCACTGCAGTGCCGGACAAATGATTGCGAGTGCGTGTTCAAGGCGCCTCATTACCCAAACAGGCGTCGCAGGTTCCGTGGGCGTGATTATGGCTCACACCAACATCGAGAAGATGCTCGATCAGCAAGGAGTGGAAATCACTCTTGTCACGGCTGGTGACCATAAAGCCGATGGCAACCCTTACCAGTCTCTGCCGAAAGAGGTGCGAGAAAAATGGCAATCCGAAGCAGAGAGCACACGCCAAATGTTTGCAGGTAAAGCCGCCGAATACATGGGCGTCGACATTCAAACCATTCTATCGACTGAGGCTCAGGTCTACGAAGGCCAATCCGCAGTCGATGTTGGCTTCGCTAACGAAGTCGTCAACGGTCTTGATGCGGTTCAGATCATGGCTGAACAGTTCAAGAAAAAACTAACCACTTTTGATATGGGAGCCGCTATGACGGTGCAAGCAGAACAACAACCAGTCGCAACGGGAGAGCAAGGTGGCCAGCAGCAAGCTGCTGCTCCAGCGACTCCACAAAACCAAGCTGAAGAACAGCAACCAACTCAAGAACACCCTCAAGCCAGTGCGCAAAGTGATGAGTCCACGGACCCAGCAACGAAAGAACGTGAGCGCTGCATGGGCATCATTGGCCTAGAAGAAGCGAAAGGGCGAGAAGCCTTAGCGCATCAGCTTGCCAGCAACCCAAAAATTAGCGTCGATGAAGCCAAAGCCATGCTTGCTTCAGTCCCTGTTAGTGCCGCTGCAACCAATGATTCGGCATTGATGGCTCTGGCAGAAGAACATGGTGACCCGCTTGGTGATGATGTCGGTTCCGGTGATGTCACCGAAGAACAAAAGAACATCAAAGCGCTAGCTTCTTCATTCACACGTACCTAACAAGGAAACGAGCATGTTTGAACAAACAGAATACACACCCGATGAGCTATTGATTAGCGCACCGGTAACGGCGCGAGCCACCATCAAAACGGGCGTATCTTTTCCAGCCCGAACGCCATTAATGGTGGATGCAACCGACACGGCCACATTAGTGGCGTGGGACGGTACCGCTGGCAAAGCCATCGCCATTTCGGCTCGTGATGTTGCCAACACAGGCAGTGACCAAGAATCGACGGTTTACCTGCAAGGTGGCTTCCGCATCGGTTTTGTTCTCTGGCCAGAGACCGTGACAACCAACAAGCAAAAACGCGCTGCTTTCCTTGGCAGTCCTATTTTCGTAGACGACGAATACTAATTCGTCGTTTTCTTTGAATTCAGTAAAAAGAGCTTCTTATGTCTGATAATTACACCACTCGCGAACTGCTTGGAGCCATTCAAGAAGCAGGGATTCGCCGCGATAACTTCTTCATGCGCTTCTTCTTCCGTGAGATGTACACCTTCGCCACGGAAAAAGTCGACCTAGACATGATCCCGAATAAAACCAAGATTGCCGCTTTCTGCTCACCGATGATTGGTGCAGCCGTGGATCGCAACCAAGGTTTTAAAACCTCAAGCTTCAAACCTGCATACGTGAAGTCCAAGCATGCAGTTACCGCTAACCAAAGCGTAAAACGTCGCCCAGGTGAGCCAATCACAGGCGCGATGTCTGCAGGCGAACGTCAAAACGCGATTGTGATGCAAAACCTGGACATCGAAGAGCAAGCGGTTCGTGATCGTGAAGAACTGATGTGTGCTGAGATGATCTACGACGGTAAAACCGTGATCGACAGCCCTTACATTGAAACGCCTTACGAAATTGATGCAGGCCGAAATGCGGACAACATGGTCACACTTCTCTCGGCAGCTCAGTGGGCGAATCAAGACTTCGACACTTACGACATTGTTGGTGACATTGAGACGTGGTCGGCGCTTTCTGAAGGTCTGACTAACGCCATTATTACCGACCCTAAAACGTGGGCGTTGATGCGCAAGTTCAAGAAGTTCAATGATGCGCTGGAAACACGTCGTGGTTCTAACTCTCAGCTTGAAACGGCACTAAAAGATCTAGGTAAAACGGTCAGCGTCAAAGGCAACCTGGGTGATGTCACCATCATCGTGGTGGATGAAGAGTACATCGACCGTGACGGTACAACCAAGAAAGTCCAACGCGACTTCACGTTGATTCTGGCTCATACCGAACTGCGCGGTGCGCGTCTGTACGGTCAGATTCAAGATCTATCCGCTCAGCGTGAAGGATTTGATGAAGCAGAGCGTTACGTCAAAGACTGGACCGAAAATGGTGACCCAGAAATTCGCTACACCAAAACCGAAGCTGCACCTGCTATGTATCTCATCGACGTCAACAAAGTGGTTGTCGTTAAAGTCGGTTAATCCTGATCATCACTAACTAAAAGCAAAATGGGTCCACGGACCCATTTTTACTTTGGAGCCAATCATGAGCAAGAAAGAGAACCTGCAAAAGCAAATTGATGACCTATGTAAAGAACTGGGCATCACTGAGTCTCATTACACCAGTAAAACCACGGAAGCTCAGTTAAACAACATCATTGATGAACTCGAAGCCAAGCTTCCTGGTGGGGATGAATCTGAAGATGAAGAACTGTCGCAAACGCAAGGAAATGACACTGACGATACTGCCGGTGATCAAATCGCAAAAGCCTCGATTCAAACTGCCGAAAAATCGGAAGTGCTTGTCGGTGCCGCCATTGAGCTGCCAGACGGTGCCACTGTCCTAGAAGATGGTGAGCCGCCAGAAGTTATCTCGGATGAAAAAGACAATGTACAAGTTTTTGTTCACAAGCCGTTTCAGTGTGTGCAAGGCAACAAGACCGTACTTCTAAAAAAAGGCGAGAAACCGTTTTTAGATGAAGAAACCGCGATGGAAGCGGTAGATGCAGGTCTGGCTCACTTCATCGCAACGATGTAAGGCCATTTATGTTTGATAACGAATTCGACCAGTTAATGGAAGAGGTTGATAACACGGTTTCTGAAGCGTTTGGTGTCTGGGTGAAAGTCAATGGTGGAGAACCTATCAAAGCCATTTATGACGAATCCCTAAACCAGTTTGACGCTATGGCAGGCATCGCTCGCAAGCTGACATTTAAGAAAGCAGATAATGTCAGACCGAAGAAGGGAACGACAATCGAGTTCGTTTCCTCGGGTAGAACGCTTACTGTCACCAGTGGCCCCTATCCAGAAGACGGAAATATTGTGGTGATTCTATGAGTAATCTTGATCGGGAGTTAGCGCAGGCAGTAAAGAACCTTTCTGCGCTACAAACCAGTGCCGTCCCCAAAGCCAGTGCCATGGCCATCAACCGCGTTGCGACTCGTGCTGTCTCTCGGTCAGTCAAAGACACCGCGAAAGCTGTTCGAATCAAGCAGAAAGTTATTCGCCCTCGTGCGTCGGTAAAAAAAGCCACCGGAAAAATGCCAGTGGCGTATGTTCGAGTTCGCCGATTTGATGTGCCTGCAATCTCAATCGACACGGCTAGAACCCAAATTCGGCGTAAGCGAGGGCAACTCCAAATCAGTCGAGTCAACCGAGGCCGTAATGGGCGCTACCAAAAGCGAGAGATTGCAGGAAACACAGCCATCGTCGTGGGTAGACATCGCTTTGACAACGCCTTCTTGCAGAAGTTGAAGAATGGTCGCTGGCACATCATGCAGCGAACCTCCGACGCGAGATACCCAATCAAGGTGTGCAAAGTGCCGATAGTGAACGAAATCACTAAGGCATTCAAAAAGCACAGTGATGAGTTGATCAGAACCGATATGAAAAAGGAACTGGCTAGCGCGATGCAGCAGCAAGTGCGATTAGTTATACGCAGAGAGGTTGGTCGTGGAAATTAACAACATCATTAGAGAGCAAATCTGCTCTGATCTAAAAGCAGGCTTAGTTGATGAAGCTGGTGGCCCAATGGTCGCCACTTTTTTTAATGGCCAGCCAACGTTTATCAGCGTCCCTGAATTTGAAAATGATGAATCTGATATCCCCGCTGTTTCTGTCTCTGTTTCTGAAGGCCAAAGCGTTGATGAAGATTTCGAAGAGATTACATGGCGCTCCATCCTGACCATCAGAATCTACCTGGTTGCAGATAACAACACCGATAAAGAGCTTGATGCACTAGGCGAAAAGGTTCTTTCGGTCATCACCAAACACTACACCGCCAACGGACTTCTTGACCTTTGTAATCGTCACTCGTTTGAGTATGCGCGAGACGAAGAGCAGCCATGGGGAACGCTGGATTTAGCATTTAACATTGAATACACCGAAGAGGTTTAATCATGTCAGACCCAACTTTACCAATCAAAGGAGCTGGTACCTCGTTCTGGCGTTTGAAAGACACGGCTGAACTCCTGACTTCAGCCGATTATCTTGACGACACCAAATGGGACAAGATAGGCGGCATCCGAGAAATTCAACCGGGTGAAATCACCGTCGAAGATGAAGAAGACAATTACCTGGACGATCCTGATGCAGATTGGGCGAAAACATCGCCTGGTCAAAAATCAGCGGGTGAAACCAATGTGACTTTGGTTTGGAAGCCAGGTGAAACTGGTCAGCAACAACTTGTTGATGATGTGGAAAACGGCACGATTACCGAGTACCGCACCAAGTTCCCTAATGGCACAGTCGATGCCTATTCTGGTTACATCAACTCACTGGGTAAAGCGGTGACGATTAAAGAGAAGATCACTCGCACCGTTAAAATCAAAAATGTTGGCAAGCCGAAACTAGCCGAAATGATTTTGGCTGAGCAAGCAGGAGCTTAATGATGACACTGAGTTTTTTGAAAACGAAAGATGTTCCAATTGACGATTTAAATGTCACCATCACGCAACTGTCTGGCTTAGAACGGCTGGATTTTATGGACTACTGCTCAGAAATTCCTGAACCAGACCGACCAGCGAAACCTGAAGAAACTGCCAGCGAGACTGAGCAAGAAAACTACCTGATTGAGTTGAACAAGTACACGCAGAAGTGGTTCCGCATTAACTTTCTTGTTCAAGCCCGTTTGGTGGCGTATGGCTATCGCGAAGGTGTTCAAGACATCGACGAGCGACATAACCAGATCATGTCTATGATGACGCCAGCACAGGTAGAAACGCTTCATCATGCCATTGCATCGTTCTCAGGCCTGCCAGTACCAGAACCAGAGCAGGACGAAACTACAACGGAAGGCTCTGATACTTCGACCACTTCTACCGAAGACACCACCACTCAGGAACCGGTTGACCCAAAAGTTTAATTCGGGCTGAGATTGAGTTTGCCATGGACCTTGCCCGAGAGTTCGGGCAAGTCTGTTGGCGAACCCTGCTGGCTTCCATTAGTGGCCAAGCAGTCGTGGAGTGGCGTAAATATTTCTCTAAACATGGATTTAAGCACCAGATGGACAATTGGCGCTTTGCCGTGTCCTGTTCATCAAACTGGAATGTCACGGCCATGGCCGCAGGGTGTAAGGACGAGAGTATTTACAAAAGCTACCAAGACTTCATGCCAACCTCAAAACCACCCGAAGAATCCAAAGAATACACCGACGAAGAGCTGATGGCGTTAAGCGAATCGGCAGGAGGAGTTCGCCTTGAGTGCCCAGATAGCTGATTTTAATATTCGCTTCAATACTGAAACCGCCAAGTTTCAGAAAGATGTGGATTACGCCAAAAAAATGCTGCGCGGCTACACCAAAGAAGCCAAAGCGGCCAATGATTCAAACGTTTCCTTAGGACGCTCACTTGAACAAACGGCAGACCGCGCTAAAAGTGCAGGGCGTGTCGTACTGGATGCAGCCGGTTACGTGTCTGCGGGTATTGGTGCCGTCACAGGTGCCACCGCTTATCTCATTACCCAGCAAGCGCAGCAAGCGCGTGAAATTGAGAAGATGGCCACCGTTGCTCAGGTATCGGTCCAGCAAATACAAGCCTTGGCGTATGCCTCTGAGCAATACAATATCAGCGGCGAAAGCATGGCTGATATTCTCAAGGATGTGAACGATAAGCTCGGTGACTTTACTGAAAATGAAGGCGGAGAATTTGCCGACTTCATGACGAACATTGCTCCGACTGTCGGCCTAACCATCGATCAACTGCAGAAGCTTTCTGGTCCTGAAGCGTTAGTCGCGGTAAAAGCGGCAATGGACGAAGCTAACGTTCCAATGAAGAGCCAGATATTCTATCTGGAGAGTATTGCCAACGATGCCTCGGCATTAATGCCTCTGCTGGATAACCAAGGCAAAAAGCTCTACGAGTTAACCAAAAAGTACGACGATTTGAACGTCTCCATGTCGGAATACGACATCGAGAAATTCAAAGAGATGGACCAGAAGCTCACAGATGTTGGCCTTAAGATCCAACGCTCTTTTGCAAACGGCGTACTAGGTGCCAGTGAGCAAATTGATTGGGTTACTAAAAAGTTAACCATAGCTATCGACTTTTGGAGTACCAAATTAGATAGCATGAGTGACGACCCAAAAACCGCTAGTGGTATTCTTAAGAAAAAGCATGATGCTCAGGATGATGCACGAACTGTAAGAATTGAGTTAGAAAGAGCACAAAAAGCTTTAGAGAACTTGCAGGCAACAGAAAAGAGCGCCGAGGGAAACATAGAAGTTAAAGCTCATTTGGCTAACTCGCGATTTAGCGAAAAAGTAGAAAAAGCTGAAACTAAAGTAAAAAGACTTAAGCAAGAATATGCGGCGTTATTGGAAACGGTAGATAAATACCATCGCCAATATGAAGATGACGTTCTAGGTTTCAATAGAGATGGTAAAAGTGACAAGCCAAAATACCCAGAACAACCTCCAATTCGACCGTTAAAAGACGATCCTAGCGTCGGCAAAGCGCAAGACTCTGGTGCTGCTCGCCTTGCATCGCTCGATATGCAGTATGCCGATGAACGAGGAAAACTCCTACTGGCGCATCAGCAACGCTTGGTTGACATCGAAGAAATGCAGGTATCCGAACAAGAACTGCAGCGTCGTGGCTTTGATACTTTAGAGGCGTTAAAAACAGAGTACCGCGAGCGAGAAAAAGAGTTTTATAAAACGGCTGAAATAGAGCGTAAAACTCAAGAAGATGACGCTTTAGAGGCTTCAATCGAGTCGTTTGCTCGCAGTGAAGAAGCGAAGACTGAAAAAGCAAAAATAGAAGCGGAGAAACGCGCTTACCGTGAAGAGCGTTTGATGCAAGAGCGTGTCAGAGGCGTCAGCAATTTCATGGGGCAAATTTCTCAGTTGCAAAACAGTGAGAACAAAAATGCGGCTCGAATCGGTAAAACCGCTGCCCGTTTCCAAATCATGCTTAACGCATACGAATCCGCATCATCGGCCTATAAAGCATTAGTTGGTATCCCTTATGTTGGTCCGGGTCTTGCCGCTGCCGCTGCAGGCACGGCTATGGGTTTTGGTATTTCTATGGCCAGCAAGGTCGATTCAATGTCGAACATGGCGCACAACGGTATCTCCGAAGTGCCAATGCTGGGTGGTCGAACGGAATCTGATTGGACGCTAAAAGCAGGTGAGCGTGTTTATACCAATCAGTCCGCGAATCAAATTGACCAAATGTATAACGCCATTATGGCCATGCATCAACAACCTTTTGCCGCTAATGACCCAAGTCGTGCTATCTCGAAAGCCGCCATGGTTGGTGGTGGTCGCAACATCGTAAACATTTACGGTGCGCCAGAAGGTACCAAGGTACAAGAGCGACAAGGTGAAAACGGCGAAAACTTCACGGATGTCTTTTTGGAAGATCTCGATTCAGACGGGCCAATGTCTCAGGGCATTACTCAATACTTTGATGCAAAACGAGTGGGGGTGTAACGGGTTATGATGATGTATCCAAGTAATCTGCCTTACCCTCAGTTTCCAGAGCAGGGCATTAAGCAACAGCCGAACCGCATCTCAAGTGAAATGTCCACCGGACGGACTCGTGACCGAAGGCGGCATATCACCGTCCCTGCCGAAGAAACGCTGGTATTTCGGATGCCAAAGGACAAAGCCGCCGCCTTTTTAGGCTGGGTAGAACATGCTCTGAATGGCGGTATTCGCTGGTTTCAATTAAACCAGAGAACCGAGCTGGGCGTGGTCCCCATCCAAATAAAAATGAAGTCCCACCCATTAGAAAACGCCAAATCCAAAGGAGGGCGTTTTTTTTATTCCGTCAAATGTGAAATTCGCCAGTACCCAATTCAGAGCGAAGCAATCACCGTCGGCCAAATGTTAGCCCCACATACCCTTGTGGAGTTCGTGGAAGGTGCTGACATGAGCCGCTATTACACAGAGAGCTGGAAGCAATGACAGAGAGCAATAACTTTTTTGAGCTGATTGAATGGCTGCAGAAGAACATCGATTGGTTGAACCTCGTTCTCATTGGTGGTGAAGCCGACAGTGCCCTAATTGATGGGGTAGAAAAGCCATCGATAGACAAGCGATTTGCTGACCGATTTGCGGCTTTGCAGGCCATGGTTCAAGGACGAAGCGCTTTTGAAACAAGATCGGCTTTAGATGCGTCTGGAGCACCACCACCGGAAAAGCCACTGGCAGAGGTTTGGAACGACCCGTCCGTTACCAATAACGGTTTGTATGGCTATACAGGTGGCGTTTGGATAAAAAGTCCTTACGATTCACTGACTGCCATTACCCAAGCGTTATCTGCTGTGGAAGGTTTTTTGGATGGTCATATTTCACGCTGGGAATATATCGATGCTGAGACCGTAAAAATATTCCTAGATGAACCCGTATATTTTAAAGTTAAGGGCTCCAAAACAGGTCGATTACCTTACCCGTTGGCATTTGAATTACCTCGCCTGTCAGTCGCCTATGTGGACGATAATATTCGTGACCCAGACACCAATTATTTATTGTTGCAGATTGTCAGTCATGCTGATTGGGCCGCGCTTACGCCGTCAGTGACACGCCGAGTGGTCGCTTCCAATGAATACAATGGCGTGTGGAGCTCTGAGCTTAATATAAGCACATTTGACGAGGCGATGAGCGAAGCGATTCAAATGGGTATCAACCTAACTGACGTAAAGCTAGCCAGTGGCGGTGCCTTGGATTTTTATTTCGGTGATGGAAAAACGGACATCGATTTTGCTGCATTCAAAGGCGCGCAGGGAACTACCGCAAACATCCCTGCCTTTACCACAAATGGTAAATACACGCTTGAACCTAATTACGGCTTATATTTTGACTTTGGGAAAGCGATAGGAACCGACTCGTTTACCATAGAAAAAACACAGAATGTCATATACAGCGGTATCAATGGACCTCGTGCATTTGTTCGCGGCACGAAGGTGCTTTTGCTTGCAGGTACCACCGTTGAAAATGGAACTGTTCCGAGGTTTTACGGCAAGCTGGCCGATCAAGCGTATGCAATTTGGGCATCAAAGGCGAAGATTAATCCTATCAAATCGCATGCATTAACCGCTGAATTGCCTTTAACGGCAGGCATTAAAACAAAATTTATCGGTCCACATGATGTTGAATTTACGGTACCTGCTTTTTGTTATGCTAGTTTCCCTGTAAACCCAGATGACCCAGAATCTGGACATTCTGTATCTCGAACCAACCAGGAACACAAGGTAACCGCAGGTGAAAACCAAATTGTCTTCTTTGACTCTCGCCAAAAGGATGCTGAAACCAATACGTATTTAGTGCCGCAGGTCATGGCCGCTTCGGATTATTCAAGACAACCCGATGAAATGGTTTATCGAAAAGTGTTGGGTTGGACGCGATCTAGTGGCTGGCATGGTGTCACAGGCAACATGACCGAAGACTTAGAAAAGAAAATTTGTTTATCTCATGATGTATCACTGGCAGATGTAAAAACAGGCACATCTCGTGATGGTTTAACAACTTACGCCCTTTTTATTCAACCTTCTCCAGGTAGTCTTTGGCATGCTTACACTGGCTATTCGATGGAATACGTTGAGTGGTCGGATACCATCAAGGCAGAAATCGCGTCTGCAGGATATATTGAACTTAAAGAAAACCAAGGCATTATTTGTGATTTTGCAAATAAAAATGCCTCTGGTCGCGTCGTTGCTTATAAGGTTGATGAATTTTCAACAGGATCTTTAGGCCGTAATGATGGTGGCTGGTTGTTGCTTGGTTATCGCCGAACCAACAGTCGAGATGTGTTTTACGGACAACTGAAAGATACGCCGCGTCAATTTTTAAATGAAAACGTTCGTCCCTACTATGCGCAAATGGATCGCGTGGCATTCTCTCAGGGGAACACTCTGCCAACGTGGAACAAAGACGCACTGGAGTTAACATGGCCAGACCCTTTGTTGCTCCTGTCGCCGTGGCGTGATGAAACAGGGTATCGACGCCATCGCGTTAGAATTGCTCCTGGTACGATTTCGTTTCCTTCAGACAACTATTATGTTGCCTGGATTAATAAAGAGGATTTAACGGCTGCCGACGATCCAGAAGGCGCGCCAGCTTCAAAGATTAAAATCGGCCGTTACTACGAAGCGGACGGATGGCAAGGCGCAGCGAACGTGGTTGTTCTGGGTTATTGTTCCTATGGCAATTTTACCCGAGTCGCTTTCCCGCCGACATTGGGCACGTTGGAGTATCCAGAGCTCGGTGGCAGTGCGTCAAACACGCTGCCAGACGTAGTCATTGATGTTCAAGAGCCAACCAGCGACTTAAAGCGTGTGCTTGTTAATATTCGTGATGATGCGAGTGATAAGGGACGTTATGTCTGCTGGCGCTTCGAGCGTCTGACGAGTATTGACGCTGAAGCAGGCCATAACTCTGATGTGTGGCATATACAACGCGCTTATGTTGTTGGTGCTGATTTATCCACGACAATCAAAGAGGTCATCACAGGCGGTGAAAATGAAACGGCCATTAAAGAATCGGGCAAGGCCGATTTTGTTGGCGGTACCGCACATGGCGATGAAATTGCACAATGGATAAACATGCAGCTCGATGGTACCGAAATTGACCCAACGGTTGCGGGGCGACACATCGGAAAAGTGTTCCGTGTTCAGCAGCATTCTCAAGGTTATGAAGAAGGTACGCAGGCGCAAACGGAATGGTTTAAGGCTTGGAAAACTTGGGAGTTTTCCATTGATGGCGTTGAAATCACTCAGCATCTTGAATTCCAGCGTGATGCGATTGTGTCAGACTGGTACAACTGTTTTTTGTGTATCGCTCGCAATGAGGATGAAAACGATCTGGCGACCACGGCACAATTTGGTGCTGTCGAACCTTACTACCAAAAAGAGGACTTAAGGTCACGAACTAGGGCGCGTGTGGAATACCCAAGCCCACGAAAGGCCATTTCATATGGTGGTGGCGTGAGTTTTTCCGTTGAATTTTTGGAAGGGTACGGGCCGCAAGACCCTGACAACATCACGTTCGACCCAACGGAAAATTACATGTTTTTCCAAGTAGGCGGCGGGAACTATAACAAAATGTATTTCAAGCAGGGTTTTACCAATGTATTAACGGGAGCCAAAACATTCACCCGTTACCGCTATAAAGTGAACTCGGATTTATAATTATGGAATCAATAGAGGTCTACTATGCCTCTGCTCCTGTCGATAAAATCCCCATCCACACCATCGAACTCAAAAATGAAGACGCATATCAAAGAGGCGAGCCGGATTCGGTGATTCGTCTGGCTGATGGTTTCTATCAACTTGAAGTCAACGGTGTCGAGGGGATTTACCTTGGACTCGAAGATGGAGCAGAAACCTTTTTCCGCGCTTCGGCGTTTGGTGTGTCGTTGCCGGGTAAAAGCGTCAAAGGGAAACAGAACCTGCAATTCCAAATTGATAATGTGACGGGTGAGGCCCGTCACTTTATTGATAAAGCATTGGAAGATGGCAGCAAAGTTACCATCACTTACCGTTTCTACCTTCACCCACACCTGTCCGCACCTGCTGAACCACCACTTACGCTGACCGCCGTCAGTGAGAAAGACAACATCCAAACCGTGGGTGTGGTGGCGTCGTTTCATGATTTGGTCAACCGAGCGTGGCCAAAACGTCGCTATACACCAAGCATCACCAAAGGACTCAAATATCAGGGAAGCTAATGATACTCAATGACTTAATGAACGTGCCATACCTTGACTATGGCCGAGATGAGAACGGTGCGGATTGTTGGGGCTGGCTGCGTTTGGTCCGACACCATCACCATGGTTTACCGCTTCTTAAAAGTTTTGGGACCGTGGACCCAGACGATAAAGCTGGCATGACCAACGCCTATCATCAGCTGCTCGATAACTATGTGGAAACCAAACCGATGGATGGCGCGATTGCCTGTCATTTGATTGGCGACACGCTGGTTCATGTGGGCGTGGTGGTTAATGAAGGTGGTTTAAAAGTCGCTCAGACAGGACGAAAGGCAGGGAGGCCATGGCTCTCTCGGCTGTCTGATTTTGAACGTATGTCGCTAATAACGAGGTATTACATCGAACATGAGTATGTTAGTGGTTTACCCCAACAAGCTAGATCGCAGTAAGCGTGAATTCACTCCGGTCCCATCTGGAAAAACGCTTAATGACTGGATGTCGGAGCACATCAAAGGTTACTACGTATCGAACACGCCACCCTTTTCCTACTTTGTGAACGGCGAGCAGAAAACACCGTCAGACTGGTTTAGTTATGCCTGGCAAGACGGTGACTATGTAGAACTGGTGGCAGAGCCTAAAGACCCGATTAATATTGGTTTGGCTATTATTGCAGTGGTGGCTGCTGGCGCTGCTGTTTATGCGATGAGCCAAATTCCAGACAACCTGCAGAATACGACGCCTGAAGGCAGCCCGATCTATGATGCGAATGCGCAGGGAAACCGAGCCCGTTTGATGGGGATCATCCCTGAACTGTTTGGCCGTCACAAAACGTTTCCTGACATCATTAGTGAGCAGCACTGGTATTACTCGGAAGATGAAGAATACCTGTTGATGATGACTTCTCTTGGGAATGGTGAATATGACTTTACTGCTAATGAAGTTTTCATCAGTGATACGCCTGTCTCGAAATACGCAGGTGATATCAGTTTTGAAGCTTTCCCACCAGGTGCCGATGTTACTGGCCATCCCGCGCATGAAAATATTTACACCTCACGTGAGGTTGGGGCGACGTCTTCAACATCTGGCATCGAGCTTGAGGGCGCGGTTAACTCCATCACGCCAGTTCAGGTTAACGTAGAAAACGATACGTTAGGCGTTGTGACGGATGTGGATGGGCTGCTGACTGAGTATTGGCCTGTGGAGTGGGAGAAGGACGACATCATCAATATCACCGGCTCATTGGGTGCAAGAGAGGTAACGCATGTTGGCTTCTATGGTGGCTGGCGTAATGAAAACGGCGTAGACAAACTTCAATTCTGGTCAACGGACGCGGATATTCACAATTGTAAGACCGGTGATTATATTGAGTATCCGATTTCTTACTACGAACCTTCTTCGGGTGGTGACCCCATCGTTGAATATGACGTTGGAATGATTTATTTAAAGTACACGTTTGAAGAGAGCGGGGAGACGTACTATGCGCTGACCATCATCGACAAGTTAGGCGCAGTGGTACCCGTTAGTTCTGTACCCTTAGAAGCCCGTAGTTATCCGATTAAGTTTCACGGAGCGGATGATGGGCGCTACATCATTTTGGATGTCACCGATACAAAGGCTCAAGTCGAACGTCTATATCCAGGGAATGATTTTGTGCAGACATGGTGGTCGGCTTTTACGCATCAAGATGTCAACGAGAACTGGACGCTTGAAGCGGAAATGTCACTTCCCGGCAAGCCAGCTGGTCCTCACTTTGCTTGTCCTGCCTCTGAAGTCACAGACAAAATCTTTATCGATTTAAAACTGCCCGATGGCCTTGGTTACGTCAACAAGAAGGGTGGCATTGACCAACGCACTATCCAAGTCATGATCGAATGGCGTGGTGATGGGGAAACTGAATGGAATCAAGTCCCTTACGAACGAACAGGCAGAACCCGAGATCAGTTAGCGGATACGATCCCCATTGAACTGGGCAGAATGGTAAGGCCAGAGGTTCGGGTCTATCGTATTACCGAGGATAAAAAGGACTTTAAGTACCTGGATAGAATCGAGTATCGAAGACTCAAATGCCGACTGGAAAGCAACGCCAGTTATGAGGGGATGACAACCGTCGCGTTTAAAATTCGCGGCAGTAACGCCTTATCGCGCAGTTCGGAAAACAAGCTGGGTGTTATTCCAACGCGCAAACTGCAGATCCCTGATGGTTTTGGAGGCTGGACCGAAGAGCTTTACCCTACTCGGGACATTGCGCCAGCGGTGAGGCACATCATCTTAGATAGTGGATTAACCGACGTTCAGATAGGCCACTATGAGCTGCTTCGCTTACACGAGGTATGGAAAGCTCGGGGTGATACGTTTGATGCGGTATTGACGGAAAGCAGCACTTTGTTTGAAGTGCTCAAGAAAGTGCTCGCTATCGGCTATTCAGAGCCAACATTGTACTACGGTCAAATCGTACCTGTGCGAGATGAGCCGAGAACCACGTTTGATTTTCAGTACCAGCCAGACAACATGCTCGGTAAGGGCTTGGAACGCTCAGGCAGCTTTATCCGTGAGGAAGAACCCGACGGTGTTGAAGTGGAGTACTTCTCGACGAAAACATGGAAGCCAGAAACCTTGCTTTGTTTGCTGCCAGGTGATCTTGGTCTTAAGCCAGAAAAGGTTCGTGCGCTTGGCATCACCGACCCGAAAAAAGCGTGGCAGTTTGGCATACGGGTTCGACGTAAAAAGCGTTACCGCCGCTTTCAGTACACCTTCCGAACCGAAATGGATGCCTTCAATTCTAACTATCTCGATTATGTAGCGCTGGCCGACGATGTACCTGGCTATGCGCAAAGTGGACGGTTAGAAGGGTTTAACATTAAAAATGGCAACACGCATCTGTGGTTAGACTTGCCATTGGAATGGGGCGAAGGGGTTCACCACATCGCACTGCGGAAGCCGGATGGAAGAACATCGGGGCCGCACATTGCCACCAAAGGTGGTTCCCCTTATGAGGTGGTCATTACCACTGGCTTAGGCTTTAAGCCGTCTTTGGATGGTGAGATGGAGCCACCGCTTTGGTTATTTGGTGAAGCGGATAACTGGTGCTATCCAGCACTCATTAGCGATGTGACACCGCAAGGAACGGAGAAGTGCAGCGTTAAGGCATTTAACTATGACGTGCGAGTGTACGAAGACGATGACAACGAACCCGATGAAAACGGGTACCCGAAAGTGGCTTAGGTGAAAACCTAAGCTTTTTTATATCTATAAAAGGAAATGATATGAAGCGAATTTGGTCGCTGTTCATGCGCTTTCTGTTGGCGCTGAACATGTTTGTGCTGCACTTGCTGACTGGTCGGCCTGATCTTACGATTAGCGGATGGAGCTACATTCGTGCGCAGCAAGGCAAGCGCTCGCCCATTAAGTTTATTGATTGGCTGTTCTTAAAGCTTAACAAGCAGGAGGACCATTGCCGCAAGGCGTTTGAATGGGAACTCAGCGAATCACGCAAGTTTTACTATGAACACCGACCCTACCTATAGCCTTGTATGGGCCGCTATGTGTCCATGGACCCAAAGCCATTAGGTAGCAACAATACGAACAAAGAAGGGCCACTGCATTGCGCAGTGGCCCTTTTTTTATTTCCTCTCCAATCACTTATCCCCAACACCACTCACCGCTTATAAATAATCCCGATCACTCAGAACTGTAGTCCTCTTTGGGGAACCGCTTTGTTGTAGGATGTCGAGCCATGCTAATCGCTCAAGGATTATGCAATCAAATCAAGTTATTACATACAATATTAGAACCATATGCAATAATGCGCGCTCATAATTAATAACAATAAGGTTTAATATGAAAAAGGTACTATTGTCTATTGCAATTGCAGGTTCTTTGCTATCTACGGGCTGTGCGCAGCGTGTTGCCGATTTTACATTAGCTTCGACAAAGAACGTCGATCTGAATGGTGGTAATTTTGTTAAAGGGCCTCGCGTAAGTGGTGAAGACTCAAAGCCAGTAGTTATATTTCCTCTAGGGGTTCCTAGTGTGAAAGAAGCTGCTGATAATGCTATCGAGCACGATAAGTGCGCTGTTGGCTTGACTGATGTTACAGCTGATTCAAAGGTTTTCTCGTTCCTGTTTGGGTTTATCGCTTATGAGGTCGAAGGTGACTTAATTATCGATAAGTCTAAACCTGGCTGTGAAAGCTGGCACGGATAATAAGTTGATGGATGGGGAGTATCGAAATGGTACTCCTTGTCTGGACTTATTTAAATTAGTTAGAGCTTAATTCTTTTGATCCAAAGCTACGATTCTATTAAATCTTACAGGTTACTCTAATCCAGTTTATGTCTAAAAATGTGTCGCGAAGATCATTTGAGCTTCTGTCGCTCCACCACACCCGATCTGACTCTTTCTTGTTGCAATAAATGGGGCAGATTTGGGGCAATCATGGGGCAAATTAAGCATGCAATTTTGAAGATTTAGGGGTTGCTGTGATCATTCAAGAATTGAAGGTGAGTAATTAGATGTGATGCGTTATGCTTTAACTTTTTGATTTTAAATTGTTTATTATAATTCCACCAATTGCGGTACACTTTTGTGGTTGACATGGTGAACTGAAGTATAGATTTGCGTGGTTTTTACATCGGTGTGACCAAGCTGCTCTTGTACTGTTCTAATGTCAGCACCAGACTCCAATAAATGTGTGGCAAAGCTGTGCCTGAGTGTATGGCATGTTACTGTTTTCTCGATACACGCATCCGTTGCAGCGCGCTTTACCGCTCTTTGTATTGCACTTTCATTGATATGATGCCTTCTGAGCTCTCCGGTGTCCCGATCTGTACTTAACTTTGTTGATGGGAATAAAAAGTGCCAGTTAAAATCTAGCTCCGCTTTTGGGTATTTACGTCGTAAACCTTCAGAGATGTATACACCCGCATAACCAGGCATGTGTCTATCTTTAAAATAGTAATCTCTTGCTAAATTAACCTGAGCTTTAAGCGGCTCATGTAGCTCTTTTGCTAACGTTACGGTACGATTTTTACCTCCTTTTCCTTGCCAAACACGAACTGCGCCATAATCATAATCGATGTCCTGAACTCTTAAGCGCAAACACTCCATGACTCGAAGCCCTGAGCCATAAAGCAACTGAATATGGAGTTTATACCTCGGGTCGATATGTTGAACGAATCGTCGGATCTCCTCCCTAGTTAATACAACGGGAAGTTTCTTTTCGGTCAGGGATTTCTGAAATCTCATATCAAGTGATAGTGGAGTTTTGAAATAATCACGATATAAAAATGATATTGAGTTTAGTGCCAAAGCTTGCGTTTTTACCGCAACTTTTTCTTTTACCGCTAAGTAACTCAGGAACTGAACGACATCATCTTCTGCTAGTGTCGAAGGGTGGGCAAGCTGGTGGAAAGTGATAAAGCGTTTTATCCAAAATAGATAACTTTCGATGGTTTTATTCGCATAATGACGAGTAAGCATGTGCTCTTTTACACTAAGTAAAAACTGACTTTTCATGATAAAAAATGACCTGTTTATTTATACAGCTCCCTTAATCTATCACCTCTTTTGTAATTAGCGTGTATTGCGCCGTCTAATTGCGCGCGCGACCACACATATTCATACTGTTTTTCTATTTGTTTCATGCATATAGGTGCTACGATTCATAGCGCTTTTGATCAGAAAGAAGGCGGTAGCCTGCTAGAAAGGAGGCAAATTGCCGTATAGAAAGCGTTATGTTTACTTGTATTTCAATGGCTTAAAGGTCTTAGGCTTTAGTTCTTTGTCCCTCTGGCGATTCGTCCCTAGTAGACTCAGCAAATCCACATTTTCGGTCTAAGTTCTTGAATTTCTCAGCCCGTAAAGCATGCCAATGTTCGCGGGTTGCTTCATTGTCAGGTCGAGCAGGCTAGCTTCTAGTTTCTCTGGCTTAAAGCTGCTTTGAGGCTCTTTCCCAAGTAACATCCTACTTTGGCAGTAGTCTCGGCAACTAACCATTGTTTGGCGCTGTTGTGAGAAGAGACTAGGGTGTTTGTTGGTGCTTTGTCGGGTTGCCTCATTGGGCAGGGAAGTGTTCATACTTGTTTTGGGTTGGTCGCCTTTGGTAGCCGAGCTGGTTCTTACCTTGTGGTTTGGTTCAGGAAAATGGTCTTAATCATCAGTTCTTTCTCAAGTAAGTCAGTAACTTGTGGTAAAACATAACAAACAATTTAAGAGTGATTCAGCACGCTCGGCAATTTTGGTTTGGGTCGGGTTTCGTGTTTACGGTGTTCCAGTTGAGTGTCGTGGTAGCGTGCTTCACACCTTAATTGGGCGTTAGGCGAAAAGAGGTATTAAATTGGATCACGAGAAATTTCAAAGCCTAGTTAAAGGCTTGTACCAGACTGTATCAGAACTAGAAAATATGTTTCCTGGTAGACACTTTACTCCTGACGGTCACATGGTTGGTAGTCTGGGAGAATGTCTGGTAGCTGACGCTTATAGGCTTGAACTATTGACTGCTTCTAATAAAGGTTTTGACGCACTCAGTCCATCAGGAGCTAAGGTTGAAATCAAGGCAACTCAATCTACTCGTGTCGCTTTTAGAAGTTGTCCAGAGCATGCAATAGTAATTAAGATCCTCCCAGACGGGACATTTGAAGAATTCTATAACGGCAGTGGCTCACGTATTTGGGAGATGTTTTCAGGCAAACCTCTACCCAGCAACGGGCAATATCAAATTGCATTGTCGAAGTTGGCTACCTTGAACAAACAAGTGCCAGAATCCGAAAAACTTGAGCAATTCGCCTAACAAACAATTTAAGAGGGATTCCCAACGCTTGGCACTTTTGCTTCTACTTCAATTTTAGTGTTTACGGTACAATGCTTTAGGTTGGGTGGTAGCGTTGCTCACCCCTTAATTGGGCGTTATGCAACAGAGGGCTTCATGGAATTTTTAGATAGACCTGTAGGCGCAAATCAGGAAGAAATACACAAGTTAGAAACTATATTTCAAATAACTCTTCCTGAAAGTATGTTGAATTGGTGGATTGTTAGCGATGGCCCTATAGTCTATTTTGGGTTCAAAGAGTTACAGTTCTTTTCTTTGTCGGAGATATACGGCGAAGATATTTATTGGGTAAAGCACGATATGCCTGGTGCAATGCCAATTTGCTTAGATGGTAATGGAAATATTTGCGTGGCCAGAATTGAAGGTGGTGTTATATCTGGCTTTTATGTCGTTGATTCTAGTGATTTAGGTTGGGAACAAGCGAAAATTATAAGCTGTGAATTCTTAAAGTTTGTGAACGATAGCTTTTCACCTGAAGAACGACTAAATGCATAACAAAGCATTTAAGAGTGATTCTCAACGCTTGACACCTTCAGTTCAAGGTTAGGTTATGTGTTTACGGTGCAATGGCTTGGGTTAGGTGGTAGCGTTGCTCACACCTTAATGCGGCGTTATGCGATATGAGGAAGTTGATAGTATGGAAAGCAATGTAGTTAAAGAAATAATTGAAGCAGAGGAGAAGTTAAAAATTTCAATGCTCAATTCAGATATGATTGCCTTGCAAGACTTATTGTCTGATGACTTGGTGTTTGTTAATCACCTTGGTCATCGAACTTCCAAACAAGACGATATAGCACTGCATGGCTCTGGCTTACTAGCTATTAAGTCAATTCAATTCCATGATCTTCACGTAGTACCTCAGAAGAATGTCGTTTTGGTTTACGTAAACGCGGAAATCAAAGGCAGTTATAATGGGGCTGTAGCAAACGGTGAGTTTGCATTTTCTCGTGTTTGGACAAAGCAAAAGGGTAACTGGCAGGTTATCTCTGCGCACTCAACAGTTATCGCATAACAAACTGTTCAAGAGGGATTCGCAACGCGTGGCATTTTCACTATGCGTTGATTTTAGTGATTAAGGTGGTTTGTGGCTGCTTTTGTATTGCGTTGCTCACCCCTTAACAGGGCGTTATGTGTCAATGGGTTTTTAAACAGAGTGAGAAAGATAAAAATGCAGTTTATTTGGGAAGTCTCGGACGTAGAAATAGATACCTTGTTACCTCAGTGGAAATGGTTGCTTAATCCTACAGGGAAACCTTTGTATCTAACCATCATGGGTGACTGGCTATTTGGTGAAGTGGATGGCTCAATTTCATTGTTATCGGTTTTAGATGGTACCTATGAAACAATTGCTTCGGACTTTCATGAGTACAATAAAATGAATAAATCACAAGATTGGTGTGATAATGTCTTTTTAACTAGTTGGTACGACTTGGCGCTCGAACACGGGCTACAACCAAAACAAGACGAATGCTTAGGTTGGAATCTGCATCCAATTATTGGTGGTGAGTTTTGTATGGAAAATTTGCAAGTATTTACTATGAAAGTATATCAATCACTAATGTCTCAGTTGCATTTTCAACTTCAGCACGCAAACACATAACAAACTGTTTAAGAGTGATTCGCAACGCGTGGCATTTTTGCTATGCGTTGCGTCTAGTGTTTAAGGTGGCATGCGGGAGCATCGGTATTGCGTTGCTCACACCTTAACAGGGCGTTATAAGCTATCCGTAGTTGTAGGTTTGGAGAGTTAGGTGTACGAAACCCGTAAAGCTGAAAATAGTGACTATGAGTTCCTATTCGAACTTAAGAAATCAGCAGAATTTGAACCAATCAAAGCTGTATTTGGTTGGGACGAAAGTGTTCAAAGAGAAATCCATCAGAATGAATGGGACGAAGAAAAGCCCACCATAATTGAAGTTGACGGAGTCGCAGTTGGTAGTTATTTAGTACAGCCTCATTCTGAACATCTGTATTTTGGCCGTTTTTTCCTGTTACCAGAATATCAAGGTAAAGGAATTGGTAGCAAAGTATTGAAATCTGTCATCAAACTTGCTGAACAAAAGTCGTTACCAATCAAGCTTTGCTACTTACAAGGAAACCGAGTTGGGCAACTTTACAAGAGGTTAGGCTTTGAAGTTGTAGGACAGGACGAACAGTTCGTACACATGCTCAAACCACGCTTATAACAAGCAATTTAAGAGGGATTCACAACGCTTGGCACTTTTGCTTCTACTTCAAATTAAGTGTTTATGGCGCAATGCTTTAGGTTTGGGTGGAGGCGTCGTTCACCCCTTAATTGGGCGTTATTTTGCTTATTTTAATTATGGAGGATAAGGGTAAGTGATATTCCCACAAGCTTTAAAAGTTGGTGATAAAATTGGCTTTTTCTCACCCTCATCACCAGCAACGGCTTTTGCGCCAAATCGCTTCAGGCGAGCAAAATCTTGTCTGGAGTCTCAAGGCTTTGAGCTAGTGGAGGGTCATCTTACTGGCTGTTCTGACTCATATCGCTCAGGCTCAATTCTAGAACGTGCAGAAGAGTTTAACCGATTAATCCGTGATCCTAATGTACGGTGTATCATGTCTACAATTGGTGGTAGCAATAGTAATTCTCTATTGCCCTACATCGACTATGAAGCACTCAGAAACGATCCCAAGATTATCATTGGTTACTCTGATGTAACAGCTTTGCTACTGGGTATCTATGCTCAAACAGGGCTTATTACTTTTTATGGTCCTGCACTGGTTGCATCATTTGGTGAGTTTCCTCCCTTAGTTGAAGAAACACTTAAGTCCTTTCTGGAAATCTTATGCTCGGAGTCTGACTCATACCAGTACACAATGCCTTCGTCGTGGACAGATGTTAAGCACGACTGGGAAACTCAAGACTCTCCAAAAACTAGTTACGTAAATGAATGGCAATTTTTAGGTAATGGCCAAGTTAGTGGTCGTATAATTGGGGGCAATCTGAATACCATGGCAGGCATATGGGGTAGCCAATATATGCCTAAGATAGAGCCAGGCGATATCCTTCTGCTTGAAGACTCTCTCAAAGGTATAGAAACAGTCGAACGCTCTTTTGCCCATTTAATGGCTTGCGGTGTGTTTGAAAAGGTTGGTGCAATTGTATTAGGCAAGCATGAACTGTTTAATGACAAAGGGACGGGGCGCACGCCGCTTGACGTTTTGCTTGAAGTGTTAAATGGTAAAAACGTTCCTATACTTTACGGTTTCGATAGTTGTCATACGCATCCAATGCTGGTTACACCTCTGGGTGTTCATGCTTCAATTGATTTTGACAGCCACACTATTGGGCTTGAAAGCCAGTGGGTAACAGCAAAATAACAAAGCATTTAAGAGTGATTCGCAACGCTTGGCGTTTTCGCTTCGCTCAAAGTATAGCCAAGCGTTGCTCACACCTTAATGCGGCGTTAGGCGATGGGCAGGAAAGTTCTTTGTTCTCATCTTCTTAGTTTTCTTTGAGCATTCGTTTTTCTAAGTCGGCAATTTAGAATTGTCGGCTCAACTTCTTGAATCTCTCCAACCGTAAAACATGCCAAAATTCGTGGGTTGCCTCATTGGTTTTCAGTGTTGGATAGTGGTGAGTTTGACTTGCTCAAAATGTGACAAGGGCAAGTCAATTGAGGCTTTCGATTTCGCTGCTAGTTTGTCGCTTTGGCATTTTCGGGTTCAAAACCTGCATTGTTGTTGAAGGTCAGCATTTCGTGGTTGTCGAAATTTCGGCTGAAACATAGTGGCTTTTCTGGTTCTTGAATCACAAAAAGTCAGTGGGTGTTTGGTTGCTTATTTGGTTTCGGGTAATTTGCTTTCAAAACCACTTAAACATTGGTGGGAAACTTCGCCTAACAAGGCGTTTAAGGCGGATTCACAACGCGTGGCGATTTCAGTTCAAGTTAGCTTAAGTGTTTAAGGCACAATGGTTTAGGTTTGGTGGTTGGCGTTGTTCACCACTTAACGCGGCGTTATTTCCGCAACGGATCTCTCAGGCTGAATGTACGTGATTGTAGCCTAAGAGTGAAAGTGGCGGGGTAATAGGGTGGAAAAGCGGCGAAAAGGGCGAATATTGGTCATTTCCATGCTAGCCTTAAAGCGCTTTAAGCGCACCTTAATATGGCGCAGCAATTAAAGAGTGACGCTAAAGCGATTTAAGGTAGTGAGCTGCCAAATACTTCGGCTTCGACTTTTGCCTGCATACCGAAAATTTCTCGTCATATCAAAAGATTAGGCGTAAACATAGCCGACTTTAGTTGCGGAATAACAAGACGTTCAAGGCGATTCGAAACGCATTGGGGTTTTAGTGCCCAAATAGGCACGGATTTATCAGAGTTTATTTTAGGTTAGGGTGCATGTGCGTCTCTCACACCTTAACTGCGCGTTAGGCACCTAATTATAGTGTACCGCTAAAGAGAGGCGTACATGGCACCTCTCCTGAATTTAGTAATTATTTTGCTGCTGCATAATATTTGAGAAGTGCGTTCGCAAGTATTACGCCTGCCATTATTAATGCACCAGCTGCCCTAGTCTTATGTTCAGCTTCATATTGTGCAATAAGGTTTTCCACGAACTCATCAGTAATTATTACTGGAACTGGTAGTGTCATAACCAGTTGTAGCCAACTGTCAGTAAGTTCTGAGCGTACAACATCATTAGATTCTTGATATTTGTCACGTAGCAAAGCAAGGCTTGCTATAAGTTCTTTAGTGGTGAAATCGACTTTAGTTGTAGTTGTCATATATCCTCCTTTGAAACATTATTACGCGTCCTTGTTAATGTTAGCTTGGTGAGCGTAAAACGAGTTTTTATATGCAATGTTGTTGATACGTGTCAATTATTGAGTGATTTGGTAGTTGGATCCAAGATGCCTAACAAACTGTTCAAGAGGGATTCGCAACGCGTGGCATTTTCACTATGCGTTGGTTTTAGTGTTTAAGGTGGTATGCGGCGGCTTTGGTATTGCGTTGCTCACCCCTTAACAGGGCGTTAGGCGCTTGGTTTACAACGTCAGATCAAGCTCTTGGAAGTTATGTCTTAAATCATTGATAATGTGTCCAAACTATCTAGTAACTGAGTTTGTATATGGAAACCTCAAAAAAAGAACTTCTAGCCTTATTAACTAAAGAGTGCGAATTGTACTCGTCTATTCCTGCAAGTGAGCAACAGCAAAAGCAGGATAAAAAGCACTTTATAAATGGTTTGATGACTGCTTGCCGAGTTGTCGGTATCAGTTTTGAAGAACTGAACGCGATAATAGAATTGATGCCTCAACAGCCAAAGTTCAAAGATATAGATGAGCAGTTGTCTATCCCTACATATGTACGGAACAAAGTTGAGATTCAGTTATAAAACGTGGCTACGCGCCTAACAAACTGTTCAAGAGGGATTCGCAACGCGTGGCATTTTTACTATGCGTTGGTTTAAGTGATTAAGGTGGTGTGCGGTGACTTCGGTATTGCGTTGCTCACCCCTTAACAGGGCGTTATATTTTCACAACACTTATCAAATTCATTAATGTTTATTTAATAATCAAATTAATAAGGAGAACTTCATGGCTTTAGCTATCGACACCAATATTCTGAATAGTTTCTATGAATCAGTTTTGAACCGAGTTGCAACTAAACTAAAAATTCAAGATGCAGAGTGGAAGTCGCCACATGAACTCTATAACGAAATAGCTCAAGTAGATGGCTCTATGTATAAGCTTCTGGTTGATTTCTTTGCAGCTTACAATGCTTGGCATAGTGTCCATCAGATTATCGACAATGCAGGCACTCAAGGTCAGTTAACAAACCAACAACAAACAGACTTGGACAAAGCTTGTAATAACAGAGATGTTGCACGTAAAGCTTTGATGAACGCTTACCATCAATTGTAGTAAGCAATACTCAGCGACCTGACTAAGTTTTGTAATTACAAATATAACAATCTGTTTAAGAGTGATTCGCAACGCTTGGCATTTTTGCTATGCGTTGCGTTTTGTGTTTATGGTGGTCTGCGGGAACTTCGGTATTGCGTTGCTCACACCTTAACAGGGCGTTATGTTTACTTGTATTTCAATGGATTAAAAGTCTTAGTCTCTAGTTCTTTGTCCCTAGTAGGCTCAGCAAATTAGTATTGTCGGCCTAAGTTCTTGAATCTCTCAGCCCGTAAAACATGCCAAGATTCGTGGGTTGCTTCATTGTCAGGTCGAGCTGGCTAGGTTTCAGTTACTCTGGTTTAAAGTCGCTTTGAGGTTCTTTCCCACGCAGCATCCTACCTTGGCAGTTGTCTCGGCAACTAACCATTGTTTGGCGCTGTTGTGAGAAGAGACTAGGGTACTTGTTGAATGTTTGTCGTGTTGCCTCATTGGGCAGGGAAGTGTTCATACTTGTTGTTGGTTGGTCGCCTTTGGTGGCCAAGCGTGTATCTGCCTTGTGGTTTAGTTCAGAAAAACAGTCTGAATCATCAGTTCTTTCTCAAGTAAGTCAGTAACTTGTGGTAAAACATAACAAACAATTTAAGAGTGATTCAGCACGCTCGGCAATTTTGGTTTGGGTCGGGTTTCGTGTTTACAGTGTTCCAATTGAGTGTCGTGGCTGCGTGCTTCACACCTTAATTGGGCGTTAGGTGCTTGGAGAAAATCATGAACTCAAAGGAAGTCGTCCTAGCTTTTTGGGATGCGATGAAAACAAATGACTTTGCCAAAGCAAGCGAGTGGCTTAGCCCAGACTTTGAGGGTTTCTGGCCGCAGTCTGGTGAACTTATTATTGGCCGAGATAACTTTACGGCTATCAATTCCTATTACCCAGCGAATGGTGTTTGGGAGTTTACAATTCACTCTGTAGTTTGCGATGGTGAAACAGTTGTCACTGATGTATCAATTACAGATAGTGTCCAAAAAGCACGAGCTATAACTTTCATACCGTTGAAAATGGCTTAATAAGTAAGCAAAAAGAGTTCTGGCCAGACCCAATGGAAGCACAGGCATGGCGGGCAAAATGGGTCAGATTAGTGCAAGATTAAGCTACGCACCTAACAAACAATTTAAGAGTGATTCGGCACGCGCGGCATTTTTCGTATGCATTGGCTTTAGTGGTTAAGGTGGTATGCGACAACATCGGTATTGCGTGCCTCACACCTTAATTGGGCGTTAGCCGTCATGGAGCTTGCTATACTTAAAGTGATAGAATAGTATCACTTTAGTATTCCTTTGGAGCAGCTTTCATGAAAGTAGAACTAGTTACATCACTTAAACGTCAAGCAACCAAGATCCTCGCTGATCTCCACGACACTAAAGAACCAGTATTAA
The DNA here is from genome assembly GCF_055393305.1 of Vibrio sp. JCM 18905. NCBI lineage: Bacteria > Pseudomonadati > Pseudomonadota > Gammaproteobacteria > Vibrionales > Vibrionaceae > Vibrio > Vibrio sp. JCM 18905. The sequence goes on from NZ_AP043880.1 coordinate 1,520,953, forward strand.
TTACTGAGCATGGTAAGCCATCAGCGTATCTAGTTGATGTTGATGATTACGAGTTTATGCAAAATCGTTTGGTTATTCTGGAGGGCATTGCACGAGGCGAGCGTGCACTAGCTGACGGTAAAGTGGTAAGTCATGATGAAGCCAAGGAAAAAATGTCAAAATGGCTGAAATAATCTGGACTGAGCCAGCGCTATCTGACCTCAACGATATCGCTGAATACATAGCACTTGAAAATATCGTAGCTGCAAAGCAGTTGGTACAAACGATCTTCTCTAAAGTTGAACGCCTAGAAACTTTCCCAGAATCAGGTCGTATTCCGCCCGAACTAGAACATTTAAGTTATCGTGAAGTTGTCGTTAATCCGTGCCGTGTTTTCTATAAACAAGACGGTGACAAGGTCTTTATTCTGTTTGTTATGCGAGCTGAAAGAGATTTGCGTAAGTTCCTGTTGAGTAAGCAATAACCTTTGGGAATGAACGGCTAACAAACGCTTCAAGACGGATTCGCAACGCGTGGCATTTTTACTATGCGTTGATTTTAGTGATTAAGGTGGTATGCGGAAACACCGTATTGCGTTGCTCACCACTTAAGCGGGCGTTAGCAATATAAGGAAATATCACACATGTCGGGAATTACAGATTTAGATGAACTCCTGAGCTCCATGAGTCCAAAGTTGGTTGACGCTGAGTTCGTTTTTTGTACGGTTTCAGGCTCGCTCAGAGATTACATTGAGTCAAACCCAGTCGCTACGTTCATCGAATCCGAAGGTTTAACCTTAGTTATCGAAAAAGCAGTTGCAGAGAAGGCTGGTTTATCGTTTGAAGGTTCGTATAGCCAAATTACGTTAACAGTTCATTCTAGTTTGGAAGCTGTTGGTCTTACGGCAGCAGTGGCTAACAAGTTGGCTTCAAAGGATATTAGCGCAAATGTGATTGCAGCTTATTATCACGATCATATCTTTGTTCAAACAAGTGAAGCAGAAGCAGCAGTGTCAGCGTTAAAAGAGTTCAGCGCATGACGTTGGGTCATATTGCTAACAAACAATTTAAGAGTGATTCGGCACGCGTGGCATTTTTAGTATGCGTTGGTTTTAGTGGTTAAGGTGGCATGCGGAAGCATTTGTATTGCGTGCCTCACACCTTAATTGGGCGTTAGTTGCCAACGAGGAAAACGCAGCTAAAGTAGAATGTTTAGGGCTAATGTTCGTGCATTTTTGGCTCGGTTTTGTATTCCAAATTTAGTCTTTTAGGTTTGAGCAAATCAGGCTTTGGTTTTTTGTGGTCGGACTTTCTGTTTCAGAAGCCGATTCGCTTGTTGAGAGTCAGCTCTGTGATATTTTCTTTTCAAATGAGCGTTTTGGTGTTGTTAGGCTGTATTCTACGGCGCTGTTTGTTCCAAGTGGTTTCAGTGACAGGCGCTTTGAAACTGCGCCTGATTTAGGTTCTTTTGAACACGAAAAATGGGCGTTGGCAAAGTGGTAATAAACTTCAAGTCAAAGCTTTAGGTCTGGCAACTAACAAAGCATTCAAGAGGGATTCACAACGCTTGGCAGTTTTGGTTTGAATTGGCTTAAGTGTTTACGGCACAATAGGTTAAGTTCGGTGGTGGCGTTGTTCACCCCTTAATGCGGCGTTATACCGCAATCAGTCATCTAACCTTTTCATGGCTTTACGGTAAACATCGCTACGTTCGCGCTTTCCAACTGCTAGGACGGTTACAATGATGACATCGTCTTCAACTTTGTAGACGAGACGGTAGCCCGATTGACGCAACTTAATTTTATACATGTTGTCAGCTCCAGATAGTTTTGAAGCCGGAACATGTGGGTTATCTAAGCGCTCGATTAGCTTTTTCTTAAATTGTTGTTGCAGAGTAGAACCAAGCTTTTTCCACTCTTTGAGGGCGCTCTTTTTAAAGTCGAGTTTATAGGTCATCAATATTTACCGAGATGCTCTCTTCAGATTCACGCTCTTTAGCGACAGCGAGTAGTTCAAGATCTTCGAGTCTGTCCATCATCATTTCGTACGCTTCGGCAGGTACGCAATAAAATGCCGGTTCATTTCGGTTTAATACAGCAACAGGTTCGCCGTAAGCACTAGTTGCAACTTTCATAGGGTTAGCTTTCAACTCAGTAATGCTTGCAGCGACATCAGCTAAAATTCTAGTGGTCATATAATCGGTCTCTTAAGTGGTCTTTATGTTGGTCATTTTAGCCTCAACCAAGCGGTATAACAAGTTGCTTAAGAGTGATTCGCAACGCGTGGCATTTTTACTATGCGTCGGCTTATGTGTTTAAGGTGGTATGCGGCGGCTTTTGTATTGCGTTGCTCACACCTTAGCAAGGCGTTAAATTACTTTCAGACTCCTACGAATAAGTAAGGCTATTATGCAAACTAGAAACGTATTCATAGACACTCAGTCATTTATGCAGCAGGGCTTTCGCTTTGATTCGGGTGTGCTGAAAAAACTATCGAAGCTAGGAGAGTACTCCTTAATTAATATCTATATCTCCGAGATAGTTAAAGGTGAAGTTGAAAGTAAGCTGAATGATAAAAGTGACCAGGTCATTAGTTCGAAAAATCGATTTACTAAGGATCTCGCATTTATTGAAAGCGGTGTACCAAATGAACTTATTGAAGCTCTGAAAGATTTCAATGAAAAGTCAATACAGGATCAAGTCCACGCCGGTTGGAACTCGTTTTTGTTTCAAAGTAACGTAACGGTACTGGATGCAGACCAATGCAGTGTAAAAGAGCTAGTTTCAAGGTACTTTGGCGCTAAGTTCCCATTTAGTGAAGGGAAGAAAAAAGATGAGTTCCCTGATGCAATATCGTTATTGAGCCTACAAGCTTGGCTTGATGCCAATGAGCAGCAGGTTTATGTCATCAGCGGTGATGGTGACTTGATCGGTTACTGCGAGACATCAGAACAGTGCCATAGCCTTAAAACTATCTCTGAGTTTCTCGAAATATACAACCAAGCAGAACAGCTATTAACTTCTGTAGTTCACGAGTGTATTGACAAAGACCTATCTTGGATAGAGGAGGTTGTTTCAGAAGAGTTCATGAACTCAGGTTTTGTTTTTGAAGGTAGAAATTATGCTGAAGTTACAGGAGTTGGATTAAATCGAATCAATATCGATGATATTCACGTCATAGAAGTCGATGAGCACAATGCATATGTTTCTCTTCAAGTATCGTTCAATATCTTGGCAGATATATCAGGAGAAGATTATGAGCATGCGATTTGGGATGGTATAGATAAAGAGTATGTTTATATTCCTACTTTCACTACAGAAATGACTTTTGATGAAACTTATAACACTTCTATTGCGTTTTCTTACGATAAAACCAAGAAGGCTATTATTGAATTCACCGAAGTCAGTATCGAAGATGGTAGTGATTTAACTCTATATGAAGCAGATGAATTTCCGTATAAGTAATTTAACAAACTGTTTAAGAGTGATTCGCAACGCGTGGCATTTTTACCATGCGTTGAGTTTAGTGTTTAAGGTGGTATGCAGCGGCATCGGTATTGCGTTGCTCACACCTTAACAGGGCGTTATACGAATAGAGGGAAATTATGTACAAAAGTACTGATTTTAACTTGGATTCAAAAGAGTTCAGGTTTAAGAAAGACTCATATCCTTTGTCTAAGATAAACAATGTTAGGGTTAAAAAGTTAAGTTTTCTTGATAATTTAGGTCAAGTTTTATTCTGGGTGTGTGTTTTTTCAGGGGCAGTTTGGTTAGTTATTCCAAGGTTGGAAGAGGTGCCACAATGGCTACTAGTTTTAGTTCTTAGTCTGACGGTTGTAGGTTTGGTTTTTGCTCTTTTTCGTTGTTCTAAATATGCACTTCAAGTCGAGTTTCGCCACATAGATGAAACGGGCGTTCAATGGGTTAATGTCGCTAAGTCATACTCAAAGTCAGATTGTGAGTTATTTGAACAGCAAGTGTTGGTACTGAAGAAATTCGTATAACAAATTGTTCAAGAGTGATTCGGCACGCGTGGCATTTTTACTATGCGTTGGTTTTAGTGGTTAAGGTGTTATGCGGAACCTTCGGTATTGCGTGCCTCACACCTTAACAAGGCGTTAAGTGTTTAGGAGAATATAGTGGCAAAAATAGATTCTGATGTACTGATTAAAGCCGAAAGTACTATACCAATTGAGTTAGTACAGTCGTCAAAAGACTTTATGGATATTGTGTTTTCTAATATTCCATTTTTGGTAACCATTTGCGTTGTAGTTTGTGCTGCGACAGTGACATACCGCAGCAATAGAAAATCTGTTGAATCTCAAAATAGGCTATCTCAAGCTACTTTAGAGAAGCAAACCATATTGGCAAATGAAGCTAAAGACGCTGAACATCAAAACAAAATATCAGAGTTCCGTCATCAGTGGATTCAAGAAGTTAGAGGCACCAGTTCTGAACTATCTAAAGTACTCCATCAATGCAAAGTGTATTACACGTTAAAGCAACGTGAGTTTGAACATTCCGTGCAGATGTCTGGTACACCATCAGGCAATCAGAATCATTTAGATGCGTGCGATAAGTATGAGTCAAAATATATAGAATCCCGAGCAGAGTTTTATCAACTGTATTCGAAAATAGTATTATTGTTTAAACCAAGCGACTCCCAGACTGAGAATCTCTTGATATTGCTAAATCAAATGCGATTAGCGTTATACAATAATCCTTCACAAGTTACAGATGAGTCGATTGATGAAATATTGACTGAACTGCAGAACATTCTAAAGACCGAATGGGAAGTAACTAAATCAAGAACATGGGTACAAAACACTTAACAAACAATTTAAGAGTGATTCCCCACGCTTGGCATTTTTGGTTTGGGTTAAGTTTGGTGTTTACGGTGTCCAATTTGAGTGCAGTGGTAGCGTGGCTCACACCTTAATTGGGCGTTATAAGGTATTTGATGGTAGAGCTTACAGATAAGGTCATTGGTCCCAATTACAGAATTCTTAATCCAATTCTTGAGTTGCTCTTGGAAAGCGGGAATGAAGTCTTTACTGACTATACGTGGAGCTCTAATCCTACTGGTTATCTTTGTATTTTAAAAAAGCCAATAGACTTTGATTTAATTGAAAGCCGATTTGTATTGCCAAAAAGCATTCATTTAAATAAGCGACTTGGTGAAGTGGATTATGGGTTAGGTACAGTAATCATTCGCTGTGAGTAACCTTATAACAAATTGTTTAAGAGTGATTCGGCACGCGTGGCATTTTTACTATGCGTTGGTTTTAGTGGTTAAGGTGGTATGCGGAAGCTTGGGTATTGCGTGCCTCACACCTTAACAAGGCGTTATGTGAATGCGCCAAATGGAGAAATAAATGGAACTAGATAAATTTGTATCAAAAACACTAAGTATGATCTCAAAAGGCGTTTCAGAGGCGCAAGTTGAGTGTGAAGAATATGGAGCTGTAATCAATGATGCACCTAGCCGAATGCACCGAGAAACAGGCGTGTACGGAAGCAATGCGTCAATTATGCAAAACGTAGAGTTCGATGTTGCTATCATGACTGAAGATACCTCTAATGGAGAGGGCAAAATTTCGGTTATGGGTATCGGTGTAGGTGGTGGGACTCAGTCTAAAGATACTTATACATCTCGTGTTAAATTCAATGTTCCAGTTTCATTTGCTCGTCGGAAGTAATTCACATAACAAAATGTTCAAGAGGGATTCGCAACGCGTGGCATTTTTACTATGCGTTGGTTTTAGTGTTTAAGGCGGTATGCGGCGACTTCGGTATTGCGTTGCTCACCCCTTAACAGGGCGTTAGTTGTCTATTCAAATATCAAGGAAAAATAATGAGAATTAAAAATGTTAGTTTGGCTATATTGGGTTTAATTACGCTCGGTGGCTGTGCGCAGATGCCGCCAGACACAGACGAGCGTTTAGGGCAGTTTACAGCGGCTTCATCGTTTAACGTTCGAAATCTAGAGTATCAAAAAAGCAACAACACATCGTCATATACAAAAGGTAAATCATGTTATGAAGTAAACCTCTATACGTTGGCGTACATTTCAGGACCTAAAGATAACTTGTTGCAGCGTGCAATGGACGATGCAATCCGAAATGGTCAGGCGCAAGGCATTGACGGCGATCTTTTAGTAAATGCGCGAATTGAACGTAAAACGGAATACCAAGAGTCAGGTCAAATATTTGTATTAAAGAAAAGGCTTGAGTGCGTAGTTGTGGAAGGTGACTTGGTGAAAATTGAAAGCAACAACTAACAAAGCATTCAAGAGGGATTCACAACGCTTGGCAGTTTTGGTTTGAATTGGCTTAAGTGTTTACGGCACAATGGTTTAGGTTTGGTGGTGGCGTTGTTCACCCCTTAATGCGGCGTTAGCTAATCAAGGAGGAAAAATGAATTTAATTAAATGTGGATTGTGTGGTTTCGAGTTTGAGCGAGGAGCGAAAATATGTAGAGGTTGCCATGGACATATCAAGTATGGAGCAGGTGGCCTTAAGTGGCTCTTTGGGACTTTATATGGGGGAGTTATTTGGTATTTGTTAACTTACATTAATGATAACTGGTATGGAATAAAAGATAGTGTGGGCGGTACTATAATTTTAGTTTTCTTCATCCTAGGTTGTATCCATGCTGCTTACATGTTTAGGAAGAAAGTTAATACAGTTAAAGCAATCGACGACTGAATTAATAATTAGCTAACAAATTGTTCAAGAGTGATTCGGCACGCGTGGCATTTTTATTATGCGTCAAATTTAGCGATTAAGGTGGTATGCGGAAGCTTCAGTATTGCGTGCCTCACACCTTAACAAGGCGTTAGTCGCCAGATAAAGCTAGCAATCAAAATCATGTTTCTGAGCTCAAAATTTGGCAGCTGTTTGTTTGGTATACAGATTCATCGTCGATGGTCAAAACTCAGTTTCAGCTGTTTAAAGTCCAAAGTTTTGCAAGTGTCCTCGCGGTTGTTTTGTTCTTTGGTGGTGACATAGCAGGGCAATCGAGAATTTGTTTTTGGTTGCAACTTTGCTCGGTGAGTTTGGTGGTTCAAAAGCTGATTTATTCGCTGAAATGACGTTTTCTCTGGTGTGGTAAGTTCCAAGTGGTTTCATTGAGTAGCCGCTTCGAGACTACGCCTGACTTAAATGCATCAAAGCACATAAAGTTTGTTGTTCGCAAAGTTTAGTTCGGCTTAAAATTGTCGCTCGGTGCCTCGCGACTAACAAACTGCTCAAGAGGGATTCGCAACGCGTGGCATTTTTATCATGCGTTGGTTTTAGTGATTAAGGTGTTATGCGGCGGCTTTGGTATTGCGTTGCTCACCCCTTAGCAGGGCGTTAGCCGTCATGGAGCTTGCTATACTCAAGGTGATAGAATAGTATCACTTTAGTATTCCTTTGGAGCAGCTCTCATGAAAGTAGAACTAGTTACATCACTCAAACGTCAAGCAACTAAGATCCTCGCCGATCTACACGACACCAAAGAACCAGTGTTAATTACTGAGCATGGTAAGCCATCCGCGTATCTCGTTGATGTTGATGACTACGAGTTTATGCAAAATCGTTTAGCTATTCTTGAGGGGATTGCACGAGGTGAGCGTGCACTAGCTGACGGTAAAGTGGTAAGTCATGATGAAGCCAAGGACAAAATGTCAAAATGGCTGAAATAATCTGGACTGAGCCAGCGTTATCTGACCTCAACGATATCGCTGAATACATCGCACTTGAAAGTATCGTAGCTGCAAAGCAGTTAGTGCAAACGATCTTCTCCAAAGTCGAACGCCTACAAGCTTTCCCAGAGTCAGGTCGTATTCCACCCGAGCTAGAACATTTAAGTTATCGTGAAGTTGTCGTTAATCCATGTCGTGTTTTCTATAAACAAGACGGTGACAAAGTGTTTATTCTGTTTGTTATGCGTGCAGAGAGAGATTTGCGTAAGTTCCTGTTGAGTAAGCAGTAACCTTTGGGAATGAGCGGCTAACAAACTGTTTAAGAGTGATTCGCAACGCGTGGCATTTTTACTATGCGTTGATTTTAGTGTTTAAGGCGGTATGCGGCGGCATCAGTAATGCGTTGCTCACACCTTAACAGGGCGTTAAATGTACAATAAGTAGGAAGTAATATGAAAAAAGTTATTGTGCCAGAATTAAATTCTGAGCCGTTCAAAGGTTTTGTAAAAGAGTTAAATCTAGCTGTTAGTCGTTCAGAGCTTGCGGCTAATGAACGCTATGAAGATCATTTTGAACCTCAAAGTTTGCGATTTCTGAAGCAAGATGCGAAATATCCTGAGGGGAACTGTTGGCACAACTGCTATAGATACGTGTACTACAATAGTGGTCAAGTGGTATTTGGTTGGCTTATCTTTGAAATTGTTAATGATAGATTTGTTGCTCAAAACCATGCTGTTGTTAGAGGGGATGACGGAAATCTTTTCGATCCTACGCATTGTAGTGTTGTAAATACAAATGGTGTGTTTGTTCCTGATTTAAGAGCAAAAATTCAATATGAAAATTTACGCGCACCAGGCTCATTCGAACTTCTTGAAAGTGGTAGAAAAATTTGGACTGATGGCAAAGGTGAGAGTGAAAACCTTATGTATCGTAAATTTGAAGATAGCAAGCAACTTCAAGACCATATAGCAAAGTACGTCACTGACATTTAACAAACTGTTTAAGAGTGATTCGCAACGCGTGGCATTTTTACCATGCGTTGTTTTAAGTGATTAAGGTGGCATGCGGCAGCATCGGTATTGCGTTGCTCACACCTTAACAGGGCGTTATGGCGCAATCAGGCTTTGAAGTCAGTCGTAGCACTTCAATCATCATTTTCGATAAATTTTGATAAAGCCTTAGAATTCAAACTAGCGTAAATATAGTGAGGCGAAGATGGAAAAGGCAGAATTCATTCAAAAACACCTAATTGAGAAGGGTGTCCCAGCAGATTTAACTAAGCCAACAGTGTTTATTTGGTCTAGATATAAAGACCCTTCCCAAAAGCCTCTAGTTTTTCAATCTCCTGCCAAAATACTCATAACACATGGCTTATTTATGGGACTATTATGGGGAGCGTTGATGTGGGTATTTTTTTGGCATTCAGAGCCAAATAATTGGGTAACATATCTTGTCTCAGGATCTCTATTTGGTGTGTGTATGGGACTTATCAACGTATTTCGCACCATTAAGGCTCGAAAGCTTTTGGGCGAAACAAACTGGGAAACTTGGTGTCAGCAACACTATAAGTGAAGCGCCATAACAAAGCGTTTAAGACGGATTCCCAACGCTCGGCACTTTTGGTTTGCTTCAGTTTAAGTGTTTACGGCACAATACTTTAAGTGTTGTGGTCTGCGTTGCTCACCACTTAACGCGGCGTTATGTGCTTATGAGGAAAATTGACATGGAAGTGATAGAGGCCAACCTTGATTTGGCCCCATTATTAGCGAGTTATGCGAAAGAATGCCTAGAGTCGGGTATTCCAAAATATTCGGGTGTGGAGCAAGATCCGACAGCTTATTTGTCAGGTTTGGTCGAACGTTCAAAGGCAATCTCCGAGTTACCAAAGGGATATTTACCTAGCACAACTTACTACTGTGTATCGAACTCCGAAATTTTAGGTGCAATCCGAGTTCGCAAAGGTACTAATGCCAACGTAGAAAATGTCATTGGTCATATTGGCTACGAAACTAGACCGTCAGCTCGTGGTAAGGGTGTAGCCTCATTTCTGCTTGCTTGGGTGCGAGACCATGTTGTCACTGATTCAGTTATTGTTACTTGCTCAATTGACAATCCCGCATCTCAAAAGGTCATCGAAAACTGTGGTGGTGAATACCTCGGTAACTACACAGATGAGAGTGAGGGTACGGTAAGGCGCTACCGTTTAGCACGCACATAACAAAGCATTCAAGAGTGATTCGCAACGCTTGGCAGTTTCGCTTCGCTCAAGTATAGCCAAGCGCCGCTCACACCTTAATGCGGCGTTATAACTCATAGGAGTGATCGTGAGTAAAAATTTAAAGCAGTGGAAAAATACACTTAATGCAAGTGAAATTGCTGATGGGATGAATTTTGCTCAACAAAACGCTAACCGACTATTGAGTGACGCTGAAAAACTGTTTGAACTTGAAAACTATCCGACGGCTTATTCGATAGCTGTGTTAGCAATTGAAGAGGCAGGTAAAATTTCAATCTTGCGTGCGTTAGCAGTTGCAAGAAACGGCAATGATGTCAAAGACGCTTGGAAAGCCTATCGCACCCATACAAAAAAGAATGTGATGTACGTATTTCCTTACTTGGTTGCAAATGGCTGTACAAAACTGCGTGATTTCGGTGGTATTTACTCCGAGAAAAACGATTTTTCAGCGTTACTAGACGATCTAAAGCAAGTCGGGTTTTACACAGATTGCTTAGGTAATAAACATTGGTCAGTTCCTAGTCAAGTAGTCGACAAAGAGGCCGCTGAGGGTATTCTGAGAGTTGCTAGTATTTTGTGTAAGCACCAAACATATACACAAAAAGAGATTGAGCTTTGGGTTAAACACATCAAACCTGTGTGGAAATCTTCAATGCCAGAAATGCAAGTAGCTTTAAAAGCTTGGTTCAACGAAATGCTCGATGAAGGTTTAGCGAAAGAATCTGATATTCCCTTCGAAGAGTTTGTCGGCTAAATGAGTTATAACAAGCAATTTAAGAGGGATTCACAACGCTCGGCATTTTTGCTTTTATTTCAAATTTAGTGTTTATGGCACAATGCTTTAGGTTTGGGTGGAGGCGTTGTTCACCCCTTAATTGGGCGTTAGGCATAAGGAGAAAAATAGTGAATATTCAGGAACTATTTGATAGGGCAAATAGCCTCGAACATCAACTTTATATCAAGTACTCGCTAGTTACTCACCCTCAAATAAGTGACATTCAGAATTGGGTTAAACGAACTGAAGCCTACATGTCTGATGGTGAGTCATTGGAAGCAGCATCTTGTAAAGCTGCTTTGGAGGCTTTTGACGTTGACCCTCGTATTATCCGTAAGTCTCAAACAGATACAATCGAAGCACTATTAGCTATGGCAAAAGCCAAAGTGGATGAAGAGACAAAAAACAATGGATGATACCACTCTAAAGATAATTGTACCGATCATCACATTCATTTTGGGCTTTGCCGCTTCTCGGTTAACTATGTCCAAAAAAGAGCGTTTTGATAAACAAACAAAAACATTAGAAATTTCAAATCAACTGGACTCTGATATTACTGCCGCATTTCAGGAGTACCAAAAAGCACTGGGTAAATTCATTGATGCCGAGAGGCGGACATTAAGTGAGTTTCTTGAAGTAGAAAGCGCTGGTGTGACTTACTTCCAAGCTCTTAATAATGCAGCTTCTGCTGTTTTATCGGGCATTCTTGCACATGAGTCTTTTAAGCATACTCACTTGCCAAAGGTGAGAGATGGGTACTACAGAGCAATTCCTAAACATTATGAAACTCTAAAATACATAGCTGATCAGTGTGGGTTGGAGTATTCAGGAAAGTTTAAAGTAGAGAACTATCAGACAATACATAATGCGTTGGAAAAATATGCCTAACAATCTGTTTAAGAGTGATTCGCAACGCGTGGCATTTTTACTATGCGTTGCGTTCGATGATTAAGGTGGCATGCGGAAGCATCGGTATTGCGTTGCTCACACCTTAACAGGGCGTTATACGCCCGAGTTCCCCTCGTGCTGGATATAATAAAATATAAATTGAGTAGTAAATGACAACACAACAATACCCGCCAATCAACTACGCTGGCGCTCGGAAAGTATACAAAGATCAACCAGGAAATATTGCGGCTTTGACCGATGTGGTCACACGAAGGTTGGCGCAAAGTGAAGAGTGGAATTATGTCAACCCAGGAGATTTGGGGTTTGCGATTTACACTAGATCACTATATTTAAAACTTGCGGACATTGACAGTGCATTGCACGCCCTTGTCGCTTGGCAGTATTTTGACTCAAAAAGTATTGAATATGCCTTACTGGAGGATGGCGAAAAGATTACGATTTCGTTACCAAATAAAGAGGTGTCATTTGGTTTTCACTCTGACAGGGATCGCCGTGGGATTGAAGGCGCACACCTGGAGGTATCCACATGGCGCTCTTTGTTGTGCGAAGATTTTGATAGCGCAAGACGCTTCGTTAAAATCGTGGATCACCCGCAAGTTAAATGGCGGAGCGAATCTGGTGATACCTTCATTAGGTTGCTCGGGTGTGTTTTCAGCTTGAGTGATGGCGAGCCTATGGATTTGATTCGGGAGTACGTCAACCATAGTGCTTCTGAGCCGGTGAGTCACGGTAAGCCTGATAGTGTCACCTACCTCGATTTACCAGTGATCGATGTGATGATGAAAGTATTTGGTGGCGCTGATGAAAAAACCTACCAAAAGGCGATGTACTCTGCAGTTCAAAATCACCATGAATATTGGAGCCAGCCACGTCTGAATGATTCGGAACACGGCTATTTTTCCATGCAACTGACCACCCTGGCCAAAGTCGCCTTTGCAAGGTATGGTTACCGCATTGGTTTTGACACTGACTATGTACCAGAGGCGTTCTATACCCAACCGCTACCCACGTTGAGCTATGATTTTTTAAATAAATACACAGCACAAGAACACGACTAAACGGTATTGTCTCTTCTGGTTTGCGTATAACAAACTGTTTAAGAGTGATTCGCAACGCGTGGCATTTTTACTATGCGTTGCGTTTAGTGTTTAAGGTGGTATGCAGCGGCATCGGTATTGCGTTGCTCACCCCTTAACAGGGCGTTAGTTGCCAACGTGGAAAATGCAGATAAAGCAGAATGTTTAGGGCTAATGTCCGTGTGTTTTGGGGCTGGTTTTCATATTTTAATTTTTAGCCTTTTGGGTTTGTGAGAATCGAGCTTTGGTTTTTTGTGCGGTTTGGGTTTTCTGTTCCAGAAGCCGATTGGCTTGTTGCAAGTTAGTTCTGTGACCTTGTCTGTCCAAAGTACTTTTGGGTGTTGTTAGCCCGTTTTCTACGGCGCTGTTTGTTCCAAGTGGTTTCAGTGAGAGACGCTTTAAAACTACGCCTGATTTGAGTTTTTCAAAGCACGTAAAAATAGTGTAGGCAAAGCGGTAATAAACTCCAAAGCTAAGCCTTGGGTTTGGCAACTAACAAAGCATTCAAGAGGGATTCACAACGCTTGGCAGTTTTGGTTTGAATCGGCTTTAGTGTTTGCGGCACAATGGTTTAGGTTAGGTGGTGGCGTTGTTCACCCCTTAATGCGGCGTTAGGTGTTCCCATGTAACTGATTTATATGTCGTTTACATATTTGTGTGAATACACCTTAAACCATGAAAATTATAAGGTCTTATCTCTTGTGAAGTTCGAAGGGAATCTACATCTAGGGTAAGCACTCAATGTTGTGTGCGCTTAAATTAGGAAACCGTTATGTCTAAGTTCAAGAAATCCGACATGAAATATAACCATTATAGTTGGACTGCTATTTCCGGAGACGACCCCAAAATTACAGGTAAACCAGATAGCACTCTTTTTAGCAGAAAAGAAGGCTACGAAGTGCTCTATATGATCAATAAAGTATTAGAGCATAGAGGCTTGAGTAGTGTAACTTCTGGACAAAAAGCAGAAACACTCATTAAAGACAGCTTACCAAGCACTGTACGTAGTCAAGAGAACGTATTTAACTGGTTAAACAATAACTGGTAACAACGTGCAGGCTGAACACCTAACAATCTGTTTAAGAGTGATTCGCAACGCTTGGCATTTTTGCTATGCGTTGCGTTTTGTGTTTAAGGTGTTGTGCGGAAGCCTCGGTATTGCGTTGCTCACACCTTAACAGGGCGTTATACATAATAGGCATGTGATGAAGGTAATAAGTAAGTTTACAATTCAAGAGCATCAATGCGCTTATGAGAATCGCCCGCTCAAATCCGCGTTATTTTTCGATGGAGTGCAATTAAAATTCAAAACTCCAGGATATGTTATTGAAAAGCAGTTTGAGCTTAAAAATTACTATTTACTGTTTCTAAATTGGGACTGTTCGTTTGAGGAAGGTTGTGCGGTGCTACTAATCAATAAACAACTAGAATTAGTCGGAAGTTATGGCTTTAAACCATTTTATAATAGTTTCAATCTTAGTTCTGTATGTGAAGTAAAAAAGGATCATTATCGTATTGTTTTTGACTCAACAGAAAGTCATGAGTTAGTTGTTAATTATCCCAAGAAATGCTGGTTCAGTAGAGTCTTGGTTGTGAAAAAATATTATGTATAACAAATTGTTCAAGAGTGATTCGGCACGCGTGGCATTTTTACCATGCGTTAGGTTTAGTGGTTAAGGTGGTATGCGGAGGCTTAGGTATTGCGTGCCTCACACCTTAACAAGGCGTTAGTTGCCAACGAGGAAAACGCAGCTAAAGCAGAATGTTTAGGGCTAATGTTCGTGCATTTTGGGCTCGGTTTTGTATTTCAAATTTTAGTCTTTCAGGTTTGTGCAAATCAGGCTTTGGTTTTTTGTGGTCGGACTTTCTGTTTCATAAGCCAATTCACTTGTTGAGAGTCAGCTCTGTGATATTGTCTTTTCAAATGAGCTTTTTGGTGTTGTTAGGCTGTATTCAACGGCGCTGTTTGTTCCAAGTGGTTTCAGTAACAGACGCTTTGAAACTGCGCCTGATTTGAGTTTTACGATCGTGTTGGCAAAGCGGTAATTAACTTCAAATCAAAGCATTAAGTTTGACAACTAACAAAGCATTCAAGAGGGATTCACAACGCTTGGCAGTTTTGGTTTGAATTAGCTTAAGTGTTTACGGCACAATGGCTTAGGTTGGGTGGAATGCGTTGTTCACCCCTTAATGCGGCGTTAGTCGCCAGAAAAAGCTAGCAATCAAAATCATGTTTCTAAGCTCAAAATTTGGCTGCTGATTGTTCGGCTCACAGGTTCATCGTCGTTGGTCCAAACTCATTTTCAGCTGTTTTAAGTCCAAAGTTTTGCAAGTGTCCTCACGGTTGTTCTGTTCTTTGGTGCTGACATAACAGGGCAATCGAGAGTCTGTTTTTGGTTGCAACTTCGCTCGGTGAGTTTGTTGGTACAAAAGCAGATTTACTCGCTGAAATGACGTTTTCTCCGGTGTTGTAAGTTCCACGTGGTTTCAGCGGCTTTGTTGAAAGTCCGCACTTTGAGATTGGTTTTCCAAAAGCGCTTTTTGGTGTTGTAAGTCCGTTTTCTACTGCGCTGTTTGTTCCAAGTGGTTTCATTGAATAGCCGCTTTGAGACTACGCCTGACTTAAGTACATCAAAGCACATAAAGTTTGTTGTTCGCAAAGTTTAGTTCAGCTTAAAATTTTCGCTCGGTGCCTCGCGACTAACAAACTGCTCAAGAGGGATTCGCACCGCGTGGCATTTTTACTATGCGTTGGTTTAAGTGATTAAGGTGGTATGCGGCGGCTTCGGTATTGCGTTGCTCACCCCTTAGCAGGGCGTTATGAGGCGTCGCTATTTAGCTTAGAGATTTATGATGAAAAAAGGATTTATTTACCTATTGCCTCTGCTTCTCGTTGGCTGCTCAGCGAAAGTTGATAAGCTGAGTTACTTGAAAGTATGGGATGACAAATGGCAAGAGTGCGACAAAATTGGTAAACAAACGATATTAGATTTCCCCAAATCTGAATGGTTTGAAAGCTTGAGCCTTGACGATAAAAGAGAAGTATTCTTATACATTCACTTTCTTAAGGACTATGAGTGCACTCAAGTCGAGGCGAGCAATCTCAAGACTGTGTTAAATGAAGTAGATATCACTACTTTAAATGAAGTCTTAAAAGGTTTTATCTATTTTGAGAAGCCAAGTGATTCAAGAATTCAGCATTTAGACCAGCGACAAGTGGAGGTCTTGTCTGGCGAAATCAGTAGCCCTTTTAATGCCTTATCTACGGCTGAAACAATGGGGCTAGTTGAACACTAGTGAGAGCGCGCCTCACAACAAATTGTTCAAGAGTGATTCGGCACGCGTGGCATTTTTACTATGCGTTGGTTTTAGTGGTTAAGGTGTTATGCGGAAGCTTCGGTATTGCGTGCCTCACACCTTAACAAAGCGTTATAGCGCTAGGTTGATGAATACTTATCTGAAAATTTCTCACGTACTAAATGAAATATTCTGGATGAAAATTAATAATAATTTTGACACTACTTTCGTCTAGATCTGAGTTGGCGAAGGGATCTCGGCAATCAATTTCTATATAGATTGGTTCTGAGAAATTTATTCCGTTTAAGTAAAGATAATGGTTTTTCATATCATAATAGGTTGAGATTTTACTAATGCTGTTTTCGCTGTTTTTTAGATAAGTTGTTTTATTTTTGATTGTTACGTTATACATGTATATCCCCTTATTTTTGTTAGGTTAATATAGTACAGTAAGGTTATTTAAATAATCTGATGGTCTAAAAAAACCATACGAAATACTGCCACTAGCGCTATAACAAACAGTTCAAGAGGGATTCAGCACGCGTGGCATTTTTGGTATGCATTGGTTTTTGTGTTGAAGTGCCATGCAGCGGCTTGGTCATTGCGTGCTTCACCCCTTAACTGGGCGTTATGTTTCACTTTGATTTAGAAGAAATAAAAGGTTTCTGGCGTTTATTTCTTTGGTCTCTTTGGCAATTCGTTCGAGTTGTCTCAGCAATTCAATATTGTCTGTCCAAGTTCATGAATTTCGCAACCGCTTTTATGCTTCAAAGTTCGTGGGTTGCTTCAATTCGAATTCGCGTCTGCGCGTTGGTAATTGGGCTGGCTTAAAGTCGCTTTGGTTTAATTTCCCAATTAGCAAATCTGCAGCGGGGTTTTCGGCAATTTGAGTTTTGTCTTTCGCTGTTTTGAAAGGGATGCAATCGATCGCTAAAAGTTATCAAAGTTGCCTCAATCCAATTCCTGGGAATTACACGTTTTGTATTTATCGCTTTTGTCGGTTAATTCCACAACGTCGTGTGACGTGAGTTAAACAATTTCTTATGCAATTCAGTTCTTTGCCATGTGGGCGAGTCAGTTGTGGTAAAACATAACAAAGTGTTTAAGAGGGATTCGTCAACGCGTGGCGCTTTCACTTCAAATCAGTTTAAGTGATTAAGGCGGTCATATCGGCTTTGGCGGTAGCGTTGTCTCACCCCTTAACACGGCGTTATGTGCTTTCGGAAAAATGAGTGAATCTATGAACGAAAATTTAGATGTTTTGGCATTTCAGTTCTTTAAGCTGTTTTCCCAATACGAATTCTCTTTAAAAAAACACGGTTATTTTCAAGGAATTCGTAATGGCAGCTCAATAATCGTTGACTGGGATAAATTTGTTAATGAGCAGATAGGAGCTAACTTTCTTGAGCTTCTTGGTGAGAATAGAGCGTCTGCGGAGTACATTTTGGAAAATCCACCGAAAAGACAAATTGTCGACGAAAATAACACTATTGTTTGGGACCCTGTGCCTAACAATGAGAGAAACGTACAAGCATTGTTTACTCATATATCTAGAATGCGGAATAATATGTTTCATGGTGCTAAATTTAATGGCACTTGGTTTGACCCAGAGAGAAGTAATTTATTGTTGTCACATGGTTTAATTGTCTTAGAGCATTTTAAGTACTTAGTTGATTTTGAGTAACGCACATAACAAAGCGTTTAAGACAGATTCCCAACGCATGGCACTTTTCATTCCATCGTTGGGCTTCGTGTTTATGGTGGTATGGTTAGGTTTTGTGGTGGCGTTGCTCACTACTTAACGCGGCGTTAGGTGCTTGAAGGAAAAGGTAAGTATGGAAATTGCTTTTCAGCAGATAAACATGGATGATTTCGAATTGTGCGTTGCTGCGAGAAAAGATGCATACTTTTGTAGTTTTGGGCATTACGATGGTTTCGACGACTTCATCAGTGGTTATCGTGAACGCGTCTTAGACCGTTTAGCAACATCAGGATGGTTCTATATCCATATATTTGTGGATGGTCAGTTTGCAGGGCAGTTAGAGTTTCGTAGCTTTTCACCCGAGCCGGAGACTGGCTATGTGCATCTCATTTACTTAAAACCAAATTTTCGTGGTTCAGGACTCGCTGCAAAAGTGCAGGATTATATTGTAAGCACTTTGAGTAAAGCGGGTTGTTTGCGTGCTGTACTTTCAGTAAGCCGAACTAACCATCGAGCTCTCACATTCTATAAGCGCCATGGTTGGGAGTTCGTGCGCAAGAATCCCAAGCACGATGAAACAGACTTTTACCAACTTTGGCTACGCACCTAACAAACTGTTCAAGAGGGATTCGCAACGCGTGGCATTTTTACTATGCGTTGGTTTTAGTGTTTAAGGTGGTGTGCGGTAGCTTCGATATTGCGTTGCTCACCCCTTAACAGGGCGTTAGGGCTTATCGAAATAGGTAGCTTTTTATGGATGAAATAACATATTTAGAAGTTCCATTTGAGGATAAAGAGAAAGTAAAGTCTTTGGGCGCTCGTTGGCACTCAGAGAGAAAGAAGTGGTTTGTTCCAAAAGGTTTAGATACGGGACCATTTGAAAATTGGCTACCGATTTATGATGAACATGCATCGCAAAAAGCTATCTCTCCATTTTATCTGCTTCAATCGACAGAGCTTTGCTGGAAGTGCGACAAACCATCTGAAGTCATTACCTTTGCTAGTCATGGCACAATCGACATTGAAAGTGATGAGCGCTCTGAAGGTTTAACCAAGTATTTATACGTCAGCTTTCTCCCAGAGAGGCTGAGAGTATACTTGGATCTACACTTCAAAAGTTATTACTTGGATTATTCCGCAACGACCGATTCATTTTACTACATGAATCATTGTCAACATTGCAAAGCTCCACTAGGTGACTTTTTTATGCATTCTGAACCGGAGGGCGCTTTTTTCCCTATCAGTGCAGAAATGTCAGCCGATATTTCTATTACTAGGCTGAAAGAAAGTGGATTTGTAAAAATCTCAGCATCTGAATCATATGGGGTTATTGAGCATATATTGGAAAATGGGCAAGTGAAAGAGTTTCAGCCCTAACAAACAATTTAAGAGGGATTCACAACGCTTAGCATTTTTGCTTCTACTTCAATTTTAGTGGTTACGGTACAATGCCTTAGGTTGGGTGGAGGCGTTGCTCACCCCTTAATTGGGCGTTAAATTCTTGAGGGTTTATGAGAGCATTTCGAAATGTATCAAAAGGGGTGCAGGGTAGCCTCAAGTCACTTTATTCCGTTCTAGACAATAAAACGAACGAGAGCATTGAGGATTGGCAATGTGTTGCAATCACTGTGTTCGATCATTGGTTAACACGAGAAGAGTTTGAGCAATATTTTACTAATCGTTCGTTAGACCAACAAGCCGATATCGACCTACGTTGGCATTTGTTTCATCGTCTTCTAGCTGAGGATGTTTCGTGTTACCAGTACAAATATAGATCTGTTAGTCGGTTGATATTTAAGGAGCCAAGAAACAGCTCTTTGTTTGTCCGTCGTTTATCTAGGTTTTCAGTTGCGGATGCTGATGCTTTGCAGCTCGTAATTCCAGAATATCGGGCTGTTTTCGTACAAGGTTATGACGATACATGTTCTCTTTACTTTGAGTGTCGAGAGTCTGTAAAGCCTCTACGCCATGAAATTAGAAAGTTGGGCATGTATACGTTAGAACGAATTTAACAAACTGTTCAAGAGGGATTCGCAACGCGTGGCATTTTCACTATGCGTTGGTTTTAGTGTTTAAGGTGGTATGCGGCGGCATCGATATTGCGTTGCTCACCCCTTAACAGGGCGTTATGCATCAGGAGTATTATGAAGTCAGAGCTTGAAACTATGGAACTATCAGAGTTTCTTAGTGAGTTTAACAAAGAGAGTGATCGCGGTGCGGCTTTAAATGCTGCTGCTGTGTTAGATGATTGGCTAGGTAATATCCTCGGAGAATTTTTTGCCGATAATAAGTCAGGAAAAGATCTAATATCTGGTTTTAATGCGCCATTAGGCACTTTTGCCGCAAAGGTAACAGCAGCACATGCCCTTGGATTAATTCAAGATAATGAGTTTCGCGAAATAACACTTATCCGTAAAATTAGGAATGAGTTTGGTCATAGTTGGCGTGGTGTTAGTTTTGAATCGGATAAAGTGGCTCATTTAGTAAATCAATTACCTTGGTGTGGTCCTCCTGAGTTCGAAGCAAATTCAACTCCTAGAGCACGTTTCAACTCGGTCATCGCTATATTACTTGCTGATCTCATGTGGCGGGCGAGGCTGGTAAAAAAAGAGCGAAGAGTAGTCAAGTTGTGGTCTAACAAAATCCGTGGAAATGATGCATAACAAACTGTTTAAGAGTGATTCGCAACGCATGGCATTTTTACTATGCGTTGCGTTTAGTGTTTAAGGTGGCATGCAGCGGCATCGGTATTGCGTTGCTCACACCTTAACAGGGCGTTAGTTTGCAAGAGGAAAAACGCAGCTATATCGCAAGATCTAGAGTAAAGGCTCAAAGTTGAAATTGTCGTATTGGCGTTCAATTTCAGTGTTAATTAGCGTGGTAAAAATCTAAAATTGGCATCGTTTCAAGGGTAAATTTGTTCTTTGGTGTTGTGAGTTTTGGGGCATTGAGTCGAACTTTTTTGCTGAAACTCTGCTCTGTGAGTTTGTTGGTACAAAAGCCGATTTACTCGCTGAAATGGCGTTTTCTCTGGTGTGGTAAGTTCACTTGGTTTCAGTGACTTTGTTGAAAGTCCGCATTGTGAGATTGGTTTTCCAAAAGCGCTTTTTGGTGTTGTGAGTTCGTTTTCTACGGCGTTGTTTGTTCCACGTGGTTTCATTGACTAGCCGCTTTGAGACTACGCCTAGCTTAAGTGCATCAAAGTACATAAAGTTTGTTGTTTGAAAAGTTTAAAATAACGTAAAATCAACACTTTGGGTTTGCAAACTAACAAACTGCTCAAGAGGGATTCACAACGCGTGGCATTTTTACTATGCGTTGATTTTAGTGATTAAGGTGGTATGCAGCGGCTTCGGTATTGCGTTGTTCACCCCTTAGCAGGGCGTTATAAGCACTGGCACAGCTCTAAGAATTCAAACGTTCATTCTTTAATCAAACTCTTAATTGGTATATATGCACAATGATGCATCTCTATGTTAAGGAGGTGTATATGCCAAAAATTTATGAGTACTTAGGGATAGTTCTATTTTTTTACAGCAATGAGCATGAGCCGATTCACATCCATGGTAAGTTTCAAGGTAAAGAATCTAAGGCGGAAATTCACCTAAAGAATGGGCGTATAACAAGAGTTGTAGTCAAAGATAAGGGGACTGGGTTAGAGTCTAAGAAGAAGCGAGAGTTTCAAGACTTTGTTCACTGTTATGCGGAAGATATAGTGGATAAGTGGGTAGACTACTTTGTAAAGAAGAAACATGTAAGTCCAATGATAATTACGAAGAAGGTTAAAAATGTCAGAGTTATCGGTGGTTAGAGCAACGCATCTTACTGGTCACATATTAGAAATCGAGTTTAGTGATAGTCATATTTCAATCGTGGACTTCGCACCATTTATTTTTGGTAATGGTCACCCAGACTATGATGTGTATAAAGACGTTTCTCACTTTTTGAAGTTTGACCTACTTGATGGGAATCTAAACTGGGATGATTACACAATGATTTTTCCTATCGGTGATCTGTACCAAAACAAATTGTAATAGTGCTTCTAACAAACTGTTTAAGAGTGATTCGCAACGCGTGGCATTTTTACTATGCGTTAAGTTTAGTGTTTAAGGTGGTATGCGGTAGGTTCGGCATTGCGTTGCTCACACCTTAACAGGGCGTTATGTAGCTAGGTAAGAAATGGAGTATAAATGCTTGGTTTAGTTCGATTTGTATTGGTTGCGAATGTAATAGCAGCCGTAATAGTTGTTGGTCTAGAGATGTCTACAGGCTTCTTTGGACTTAAGTTTGTATCGGACTATGCATTTTTCATCGTAATGCTTATATGGGGAACGACAGCCTTATTTTTCATGTATCCACCTCTGGGTGGTATGGGGCAGTCTGACGACAAGGTTGATAGGATTACAGACTCAATGGTTGACCGTAGTGTTGCGGACGAAATCGATGATGAGCGGTTCTCAGAAAATACAGCCTTTTGTATCAAACTGCTCATAGCTGGCGTGCCTGCATTCTTGGTTTGTGTCCTTGCGAGCATCGCTACATAACAAACTGTTCAAGAGGGATTCACAACGCGTGGCATTTTCACTATGCGTTGGTTTAAGTGATTAAGGTGGTATGCGGCGGCTTAGGTATTGCGTTGCTCACCCCTTAACAGGGCGTTATGTGCTTTGGTGGAAATGGATATGGAAATCACAATCAGGCGTATCGAAACAGAAAGCATTGAGGACAAAGGTATATTCGAGACTTTGTTTATAGAGTACCTATCTGGATTCTCAGTTGAGCTAGATCTCTCAGTAATTGCTCAGTTATTTGCATTGCCTTATTTCCACTGATTTATCAGTTTTGTCGACAATAAGCCTGCTGGTTTTGCGGTTTGCTTTGAATCGTTCTCAACTTATCGTGCGCAAGGAGTGATGAATATTCATGACTTTATGGTGTTGGACAACTTTCGTGGTAAAGGTGTTGGCAAGGCACAACTGAATGGTATCGAACAGTATTGTCGTGATAATGATTACCTCAAAATCACATTAGAGGTCGGTGATGATAATGTTGCAGCTAAAAAGCTCTACAGCTCATTGGACTACGAAGATTACAGAGTAGTTTTGAAAGGGCAGCAACATTGGCAAAAGTACCTCAATTAGCACGCACATAACAAACTGTTCAAGAGGGATTCGCAACGCGTGGCATTTTTACTATGCGTTGGTTTAAGTGTTTAGGGTGGTATGCGGTGGCTTCAGTATTGCGTTACTCACCCCTTAACAGAGCGTTAGCAATATGGAGGTATTAGTGGACTCTGATTACATGTTACAAGTCGGGGATGAAATAGGTCTTGTCAAAGATAATCCGCGATTATTAGTTATCGTTTCTCATTCCTTTGTGGAGATGATCGTCAAAACACTATCAGATCACTATCTGCCAGAAGTGAAACTAAAAAATCACAATCAAAGGTTGGAAAAACTTAGGAAAGAACAAGTCATTGATGAGTTCCAATTTCAGGTTTACGATTGGTTTCGAGAGCTTAGAAACAAAGCTGCACATACACCAATCTTTAGGCTCAATGACAGCGACTTCGAAGCGTTAGTTGGTGTCGTGAAAAGGGAACAGCTTGGAGTTCAATCGTTTCATCTATTTTCTATTAAATTGATCTCTGAACTTTGGAACAAACATCTAGATATTCTTGGTCCAGCGTACCTTGGAAAATATTGCTAACAAAGCGTTTAAGACAGATTCGCAACGCTCGGCATTTTCAGTTTGCTTTAAATTTAGTGTTTACAGCACAATGGTTTAGGTTAGGTGGTCAGCGTTGCTCACTACTTAACGCGCGTTATGTGATTTAAGAGGAAACAATCAATGTTCTCAAAACGATACAAGTTTTCTGAATGGTCTAACTCTGGTATTCCTCAAGTCGCAGCTGGGGTTTATGCCATTTGGCGCGGTCAAGAATTAGTCTACTGTGGTATGTCTGGTCGTCAGATTGAAAAGAATCGCCATAAAACTAAATTTGGTTTGATAACTCGTATTCAAAGTCACGCATCCGGACGATTAAGCGGTGATCAGTTCTGTGTTTATGTTGCTAATCGTTTGGTTATTCCTAACCTGAAACAAGAAGATTTACCAAGATTTGCGTCTGGTGAGCTTAAGTTGGATGGTCTTACTAAGTCATACATCCATGAACATCTTGAGTATCAATACCTTGTAGTAGAGTCTAGTGATGAAGCCTATGACATTGAAAATCAAGCTAGGGCGGGTGAAACTTTTGGCGTATTGCCCCTGTTGAACCCAATCACATAACAAACTGTTTAAGAGTGATTCGCAACGCGTGGCATTTTCACTATGCGTTGGTTTAAGTGTTTAAGGTGGTATGCGGCGGCATCGGTATTTCGTTGCTCACACCTTAACAGGGCGTTATGTTTTTCTCGATATAAGCAGAGTATTGGAATGGATAAAAAAGTAGAGTTAGCTCTAGAAGCTATAAAAGCCTCTCGCGGTACGGAGTCGGGGGAATACGGGATCGATTTGTTTGTATCTCATCATTTAGATGAATTCCCAGCAGCAGTATGGCTAGAAATTTTAGGCAAAGAAAATCCAAGCTTTGATGACATTTTGTCTGCATTGGTAGTCGCTTACGTGGAAGACGACGTCTGTGATTTTACTTTGCCCAATGATGTCACAAATTACTTAATAAGCGTGTCATTTGATGAAAGTGGTCAAGTTGTTGATATTTCGATGGAAAGCTGAGAATGCAAACATAACAAACTGTTTAAGAGTGATTCGCAACGCGTGGCATTTTCACTATGAGTTGGTTTTGGTGTTTAAGGTGGTATGCGGCGGCATCGGTATTGCGTTGCTCACACCTTAACAGGGCGTTATATTAATCTGGAGATATCCAAATGTTTAGTAAGAAAGCGAGTAATCCTTACGATTTTCTGAGTGGATCTCCATCCCCGCAGACTATACGAAATCGTATAAGTGTTATCCGCAACCACTTCAATCATAGTGAAAAATTATATCTGTCCGAACGGCAAGAATTGGAAGTAAAAATCAATCAAGCTACCAATGACGGTGTTCGAGAAGACTGTGAAATCGAACTACACTTCCATGAGCACTTTTTCGAAAGAGTATATAGAGTTTCTACTTTGTTAATACTCTATTCGTTGCTTGAAAACTTGATGGCAAAAATTTGCAAATACAAAGCAGCTACTAAAAATATGACTTTCCAACCCGATAAGTACAGTATTTTTAGCTTTCAGTCATATCTCAAGAGAACTACTGATATCAGCTTTTCACAGCCAGAAATTGAAAAGCAGTGGGCAATTATTACTAAGCTTAACGCTTTGAGGAATGCTCTTGTTCATAGTGAGGGCGATTTGGAACAATATAGTCACCTTTCTCCTGAAAAGGCTAACAAGTTGAAACGTATCATTAATAGCACACCAGGCTTATCTATGTATTCCAATACTATCTTAATTTCAGGCGATTACGTCGAGCGTAGTTGTAGTGCTGTTGAAAAATTTCTACTACTCATTCAAGAAAATTAATATAACAAAGCATTTAAGAGTGATTCCCAACGCTTGGCATTTTTCATTCCATCGGTGGGTTTTGTGTTTACGGTGGTATAGTTGAGTTTCGTGGCAGCGTTGCTCACACCTTAATGCGGCGTTATGCATCAGAGGTACTTCATGGAATTTATAGATAGACCTACAGGCGCAAATCAGGACGAAATACACAAGTTAGAAACTATATTTCAAATAACTCTTCCTAAAAGTATGTTGAATTGGTGGAGTGTTAGCGATGGCCCTATAGTCTATTTTGGCTTCAAAGAGTTACAGTTCTTTTCTTTGTCGGAGATATACGGCGAAGATATTTATGGGGTAAAGCACGATATGCCTGACGCAATGCCAATTTGCTTCGATGGTAATGGAAATATTTGCGTGGCCAGAATTGAAGGTGGTGTTATATCTGGCTTTTATGTCGTTGATTCTGGTGATTTGGGTTGGGAACAAGCGAAAGTTATAAGCTGTGAATTCTTAAAGTTTGTGAACGATAGCTTTTCACCTGAAGAACGACTAAATGCATAACAAAGCATTTAAGAGTTATTCCCAACGCTTGGCACCTTTAGTTCAAGGTTAGGTTTTGTGTTTACGGTGCAATGGTTTGGGTTAGGTGGTAGCGTTGCTCACACCTTAATGCGGCGTTAGCTTACAGTCTGAAAAAGCAAACTCATATAGCTAATGTTAGGTAGGGCATATCGTCAAAATGAGCAATCTGATTGGCAAATGTTTTGGCTGTATTAGCGGTAGTAAGTAACATTTTTTAAGCGGTCATTTTTACCGTGTGCGGTCGTAACGTTACTTGGCCTTGGTTAGTTGGTGGCAATTTTAGCTCCGCCTCAGCTTCATTCATGGCAAAGTTTTGTACTTGAAAGTAGCAAATCCAATACGAGCCTTGGTGGGTGAAGTTCCGTGAGTCTCCACGCTTGGCGGTTTTGTCAAAGCTCAAGTTAATACTAAGTTCATCACCTGAAGTTCTCGGCTATGTTTATAATCTCGACTTTACGTTTAATGTCAAAATAAGTTGTTGTTTTAGTTTGGAATGCTCGGAAAGTAATAAGCTAACAAAGCGTTAAAGACGGATTCGCAACGCGTGGCATTTTTCGTTTGCTTTGGCTTTAGTGTGTACGGCACAATGTTTTAGGTCGGTGGTCTGCGTTGCTCACCACTTAACGCGGCGTTATAAATTTAAGGAGTATCGATGGGAAATCAAACCTCAGAAGAAAAATTAATGGAAGTTGTCGCTATTCAAGAAATATTAGATAAAACTTTAACAATCAAAAAAAGTAAATTTTATTTTTTGTTATTGTTATCCTCTGCCTTAACGGCAGTTATTTCAACAGTTTCTTCTGTATATCTAACTGAAAAGATTAGTAGCTTTGTGGTGAAAGAAGAGTTTTCCGATAGCTTATCGAGACTAGAAATGACTGTTCAAAGAACTGAAGAGATCCAGCAAGAAATAAAAAGTCAGTTTTCTGATGATTTAGAGTCAAATAAAATACTGAGAGTGAAGTACGAGGAGCTCTATCTCAGTACAATCGAGCTTGTAGATCTCCTTGGGTTGCAAACAAAAACCGCTATTAATCGTGAATTTCCGATAATTCATGATAAACCAATACAAAAAATACTAATGCTTCAGTCTTTGTATTTTCCTTTAATTGAACGTGATTTTTTTGCAGTACATAATGCATACTTGGACTATCAAAAATATTTAGTAGAACTATCTGAAAGTCCCGAACGTAGATTTTATGAACCTAATTTGTCAAAGGAGGTAGTAGCAGAAAGAAATAAAGTTAAAGAAGAAATCGACAAGTATAGAGCACTATTGGTCAGGAAGTACGCGAAAAAAATAAATTTATAACAAACTGTTTAAGAGTGATTCGCAACGCGTGGCATTTTCATCATGCGTTGGTTTAGGTGTGTAAGGTGTTATGCGGCGGCATCGGTATAGCGTTGCTCACACCTTAACAGGGCGTTATGAGTCTCTCTAGTTCACAATAAATGATATGCATCAGTGTTATAAACTGTTGTTTGTGACAGTATAACGTTCCTTACATCAATTTAGCTTTATGGTGATAGCAATATGCATGAAATGCAGTTCAAAATTGACGGCAAAAAATTAGAAGATGGTGTCCCTCTTCATACAGCAATCGCTGCACTGGATAACTTCCAAAAGATCGTAGACAAATCTTATATGGGAATTACAGGTGTAAAGAAGCTGAGCCAGAAAGAACGCGAAAAGTATTTCATCAAAACCACCGAGATTAAGCATGGTTCGCTGCTGACTAACTTTGATATTGTCTTACAAGGTGTACAGCTTGGTTTACCTTTGTTTTCAACTTATGGTCCTCAAAATGTATGGGACGCAACAAAAGACACGTTCAATTTTCTAAAAACAGTGTGTGGTGCAGTACAACGAGGCGATACTCCGACATATCAGTTCGACAATGAGGGGGATGCTACAGTTCATATTGGCGATGAGATTCATCATTACCATGGAACTGTAATCAAAATTGGCAAAGCAGCTCTTCCTAACTTTCAAGACTTAGCTCATATGGCTGGTACAAACAAGCTAACTGAAATCTCAGCTGGTAAGGCTAGTTCACCTGAAAAAGACCTATTTATAGGCGCTGAAGACGCAAAAATGTTTGATGTGCCAACTAAGTTAGAACAGGAAATTCGTATGGTGAAATGTGAGGTATTTGACTTTAACAAGTTCAAAAATGCCGGAAAACTAGCTGTATCAGAGGTAGGTCAATATATACCAACAGGAGAGTTCAACTTCTCTATTTTTGGTAATCAGAGCAATGTTGATTATATTTATTCCATGCTAAAGCCAGAAGTTGAACTCAATTGTTTGATCGAGGTTGAATTGAGTCCATTTGGTGGGGAAGAAATACATAAGTTGCATATCACGGGCATAAAAGACTCATAACAAAGCATTTAAGAGTGATTCGCAACGCTTGGCGCTTTCGCTTCGCTCAAGTATAGCCAAGCGTCGCTCACACCTTAATGCGGCGTTAACTGGATTGATGACGAGGTAAGTCCGATGAAAAGAATTGCGGTCATTGGTTCCGGCGGTTCGGGTAAATCCACATTTTCGGCACTATTAGGTAAAGAGTTGAATTTGCCTGTTCATCATCTCGATCAGCTATATTGGAAACCAAATTGGGTTAAAACTCCAAAAGATGACTGGCTCAAAATTCAAAAAAGTCTTTGTGAAAGCGAGTGTTGGATTATCGATGGTAATTATCAGAGCACCCTTGATATAAGGTTTGAAGCTTGTGATACCATGACAGGTTAGTGTAGGAAAAACATCTTACACACATAAATAAATCTGGAAAATAATTACGCACTGACCATACTGTATGTATGGTCAGTGGTTTTCTAGGTAAATTTATGTATCTCATCCAATCAAACAATGTCTACAAACAGACAGAGTTATCAGTCAGTGATAACAACTGTCAATGTTCTCCTGTTGAGGGGAATATTGGCTCACTGCCTACACTGTTTAATCAAGATGGTTCGTTCAACCACGAAGCAAATAGTTACCTCTTCTACCAAAAAACCATCAAAGCAGCTAAAGACCTATCCCCCTGCGCTCAAGCGTTACATGCTTACTACCAATTCCTTGAAGACAAACAATTAGCATGGGATAAATTCCCTCCCGTCAAAAGACTAAAACCAACTTATCTTTTCCGTTCTCACCTGTTAAAACAAATCAAGAATGGTGAATTAGCTCACAGCACAGCAAGCGTCCGAATGAATCAAATTGTTAACTACTACAAGTGGTTAATGCATGATGGTTGCTTGAAAATCAAGAACGAGAAAGAGGCTCCTTTTAAGATGGAGTTTGTATCCGTTCAAAGCACTGGGATGCTAGCGCACATATCGCCAACATTTACCGTTGAAACGAGTGACTTGCGAATAAAAGTACCAAAGGATGCAAGCAGTAAAAACATTCGACCTTTATCCCCACTCTCTCAAGAGTCACTGAATATTCTGACTCAGCACCTTCCTAACGCATCCGATGAATTACGCTTGCAGGTGTTAATCTCCATAGATACGGGAATGCGAATTCAAGAGGTGGCAACGCTCTCCCTGAATGCACTTGATACCGCAACACCCTTGGTTGAAAGTGAGCATCGTTACGAGATAATTTTATCCCCTCAATCGACTGGGGTTCAAACTAAATACTCAAAGCAAAGGCGTGTAGAAATCTCATCAGAGCTGCTAACCACACTAAATGAATACCGTACCGCTGAGCGCAGAATCAAACGACTAAACAAACTCAATGCCCAATTAGAATCACTGCCCGAAGATAAGTCTTCACTCAAGCAAGAAACTATCGAAAGGCTTGAACTGTGTGAGCGTCATGAGCCTCTTTTTGTAAGTGAGCAAGGAAATACCGTTACAGCCAAATCAATTGAAGCTAGGTGGATAGAACTTAGAACTTCCATCAAGAAAACCTCCCCTTCCTTTATCCATCGTTTCCATGACCTACGCTCAACCTATGGTACATACCGACTAAATGACTTGCTTGAGGCTGGACTAACTCCAACGGAGTGTATGGAGCTTCTAATGGGCTGGATGGGGCATAGAAACGAATCAACGACTTGGAAATATCTGCGTTATTTGCAACGCAAAGAAGCGTTCAAAGTGAAGTTTGGCATTTTAGATAGCATCATGCACGAAGCGCTAGGTGGTGAGGATGAGTGATAATGTTTCATACCTTCACGGCTGGGATTCAAAGCTTTGTTTTCAGTTAGATACGCAAAGCAATAACCTCGTAGACTTTAATCGTTTTTTGGTTAAGCACTTTCCTGCCACGAATAAATTACAGCAAGGCGGCCAATTTGAAGATGCAAATCGTAAAAGCTTTGTGAATCAAATCAAGACTTGCTTTGCTGAAAAAATAGAAGAAGGGGTAAGTCATAACACTCTAATTTCTCATTACATGCTTTGGTCTCAATACTTACGCTGGTGTGATCAAAATAATGCGACTGCCTTTACACAAAAATCACTCGAAGGCTATATGTCTCACCTGCACACAAGAGTTATGCAAGGGACACTAAAAAGCTCAACTTATCAACAGAATTTCTCTTGTTATAGGGTACTATTTCGAGATTATTTAGATTTACCATCAAACTATTTTAACTCAGTAGTGGTTATTAATAAGAATGATTCCGAATCATTTGAAGCCTATACACGCAGTGATTTAAATCAATTACTCCCTTTTCTGCGTAGTCTGTTCAGACAAACTTACTTTCAATTCATTGCGTCGCCTGAAACGCATATCAATACTAACAAAGGCCGGCCCACTATGACTTTTAAGTGGAAAGGTCAGGTCTATAAGCTATTTGGTGGTATATCAAAAATGATGAGTGCGGCTACGTACCTATTGTCTTATTACACCTATGCAAATACCAGTGATTTATTACAACTACCCCAGCCAAATAGTGCATCTACGTCAACTGAAGAAGTTTGGCACACTATGCCTGCATTTAAGCGTAGAGCATTTAAAACCATTCAGATTGAAATGGGCGAACATACACTGGAAATTCCGAAATATGCAATGCAATTTTTTGACAACTTACTCAATGCCTCCCGCTTAATATCAACGGATAAAAACGCAACACTGCTTCAAACCGTAACACAGCGACAAAGCACACCGATGAATAAGTTCGTTTTACAAAACTTCTTAAATCTCTGGGTTGAAAAACATTTTACATTC
This sequence comes from Vibrio sp. JCM 18905, assembly GCF_055393305.1. Classification (NCBI taxonomy): domain Bacteria; kingdom Pseudomonadati; phylum Pseudomonadota; class Gammaproteobacteria; order Vibrionales; family Vibrionaceae; genus Vibrio; species Vibrio sp. JCM 18905. Next base: position 1,551,896 of record NZ_AP043880.1, read on the forward strand.
GTCGATCAAACTGGACGCCGATTACGCCCCATGGTAAGTCGCTTTCGTGAAACAGGTGCACAGTTAACGGCCTATCACCAAGGAGAAATGGTGAATGACATCATGTTAGGAAATACCCTTAACACGAGGCAAAGACACTACAGCGAAGGAAGCCGAATAGCCAACAACGGCATGATGCAAGATGCGATGTCGATACGAGAAGAAGAGATTAAAGCGGGTGTAAACGCCAAAGAGGCTCAGGCCAATTTAAATATTAATGTTTTAGTCATAGAAGAAGAGAATAAAATCAATTTACCTAATCTGAGTCGAACTCCAAATGGTGCGAGTTGCGCTACTCCCTTTGGAGAGAGGTCCGAAAGGTACACTAAGAAAGCCTTCAAGCAAGGTTTGCTAAATGAAGGAGAAAAACTGTCTTGTGCTGATTTGCTGAGTTGTTTTGGTTGCCCCAGCCAGGTGATTGTTCAATCGCTCCCAGATATTTGGTGCCTACTCAGCTTCAAAGCGTGTATTGAAGAATCGCTATACATGCACCTTGACGCTCACCACTATAGGCAAAACTTTGAAAAAGTCGTGGCATTCATAGACGAAAAAATCTTGCCTAACATAAGCCAAAAGCTACTAAAACAAGTAGAAACGAAACTTGATAATGAAGGCTATCACCCACTTTGGAGTGATGCCAACTCCGTTCAAGGGATGTTGCAATGAAAAATAATCACTTATATGTTTCGAATTTCCCCGAAAACCATAAAGTACACCCCATAGATATTATTAATCTGTATCATGAAGGACGATTTGATGAACTGAATGACGTCGTAATTTGTAAAGATAAAAACGGTAATGTAACAGCTACTTTTGGACAAAGTGTTTGGGCTTGCCACCCTTTTTCGCGAAACAGGACAAAAAATACATTAGACTTCTCAAAATTTGACTCTGCACCTGAATTACAGCGCGAACTAAAAGTACTCACCTCAGGATGGCTTTTTTGTACCAATCAAAAAACCAAAAAAGCGCTTCGCTTTTTAACTGTTTACTCTCAACTAAGCTCCATTAAGAAAGTTTACACATTCTTAATGCAACAAAACCAGAAATCATTATCTACACTATCCTCTGCGTCATTTAGGTTAAAACTTGACAACTACCTTCAACGACAAGGTTATGCTCAACAAACACTTGTAAGGGCATTTGTTGCTATCAATGGAGCAATCCACTATGAAAATTGGCACAAAATCCTCTTGGGTATCAAGCCTATACTTTCTCAAAAGGAAGCCCGAAGACTAAGTGACAAAGGCAATCAGCAATTTCTGGTGATTCCAGAACGGTTATGCCATGCCATCTATGGCAAAGCGATAGCACTAATTGAAGAAGCGTTACCTCACGCAGGGCTCTTGGCCGATACAGAAAGCGCACTACAAGACAACTATAATGAAGGTAAGAAGGCTTTAGATCGTAACGTTCAACAGGGTTACACCTATGCCTTTTTGAATGATGATGGGAGCATAAATACCCGCAAATACGCATCTCTCGTTCCTCACTACCAACCTCATGAGCGAAAAAATATCATTCGCCCACTAAAAGACAAACTGCCTGGCATTGCCCTTAACGACGCAAATGATTTTAGACGTTACATAGGGCAACTAATTACCGCTAGCTACATTGTCTGTGGTGGATTCAGCGGAATGCGAGACTCAGAGCTAGACAAGCTAACACCAAATAGTTATTACGAAGACTCCTTGAGCGGTCGAGTTCACCATATGTTGCAATCTCATACCTTTAAATTAGGTGAAAAATGCGAGACGTGGGTAACAGCTGCCATTTCCAAGTCAGCAATAGACTTAATGACGATTCTGACTAAACGCTGGCGAAATGAAACTGTATACCCTGATGAAAAGTATGCAGATTCATTGTGGGTGAATCAGGGGGCTCGCTCAGTACAACCTAGAGTAATCACGAATTGGAACTTACGATTAAAGCGTTTTTGTAAGCAATTTGGTTTTCTAGTCACAGAAGATGATTATCAAGAATGCTTAGCCTCCAACCCTCGCTCGCTAGATAGAATAAAAACATTAGTTATTCCCGGTAAACCATGGCCTATGAGCACTCACCAATTTAGGCGCACACTAGCGTTTTACTGCGTGAAGAACCGTTTAGGAACACTAGTTGCCCTCAAGCAGCAGTTTAAGCACTTATACCTATCGATGACAGAGTGGTATACCAACGGAGGAAAGCTGGCGAGTTTACGAGACTTGAAGGTAGATACAAAAATACAGCAGACACTCGAAGAAATTAATGCTGAAACCACTGCCAACAAAATCTTTAAACAATGGCACTCAGATGAAACATTATCAGGTACGCATGGCAAAGCGATCATGAAAATGCGTGGGGATGTTCCCACCATCTATAGTTCATGGGATGTGATATATCGAGCAGTCAAAGAGGGTAAACTTACGCTTCATGGCTCTTTACATAGCTACTGCAAAAATGGATACAATTGCGATATGGATGGTGTTTTCATGCCTCAATTCTGTGTCGATTGTGGTTCCGGCAGTAGCATCATTGATGAGCAACAAGCTAAGTGGTGGCAGAGAAAGCACCGAAGCTTAACAACTCATATGGCTTATGGTGACGATATATCGGTAACAGACAGAAGTCACTATATTACTCAAATTAGGGCGGCAGAAAACGTGATGCGAGATTTTGGTATGGAATTTACGGCCTTTGAAGCAGAACTAGCCGTGATGGAGATTTAGGCATGGGGAAAAGTGAAAATACACTCGTTGCGCTAGAAGCTGCTTTAGACCGAATTGCTAAAGGAAAACCCAGGCGGATCCCTACTCATCGTAAGCTCAGTGTGAGAGCCGTTGAAGAAGAAGCAAATTTGGGTAATGGCAGTGGTTATTACTACCCTGATTTTGTTGAAAAGGTTAAAAAGACCAAAGCAGAAATTGCGGCAGGCAAAGGTGAAATCATCCGGCCAGAGGTCCAGACGGTACGTGCAAAGCTGAACGCGGAAAAGCGCATCAAGGATAACTTCAAGGCCAAGTATGAGAGCGAACGGGAGAAGCTAGCCCTTTTCTCGGCTGCACAACACCATCTCAACGACAAGCTGGTTCAGGCATTGGCTCGTATCGATGATCTTGAGTATGAGAATGCGGAGCTTCGAGAAGAGCTTGCCAAACTGAAAAGGAGCAAGGTCGTGCCAATTAAATAGAGCTGCCCTTACACCTTATATCCCCACTTGATGTGCACCTCAAGTGGGGCTCACACCTAAAGTGGAGATGCAGAAGTAGAAGGCGCCCATTATGAAGGTTTTGGACATTTACGTTTTAGAAACATTGCTAAATTAGCAAAGTTTGAATTACTAAAAGTATGGAAAAAGTCTCTTACGAGAGTCTTCAATATCACTGGATCAGAGCAGGTCGTGTCGTCACGCTTTATGAGCAGTATTTGAGTACAAAAACTACAACTCACCCAAGAGCTATCAGCACTTTCTTGATAAGTTTCAATCTCTGCAACTCCAAGGCTGCACGCCTATCATTATCCCCGACGCTGGCTTTAGAAATACATGGTTCAGACAACTCGCCAACAAATGTTGGTTCTGGCTTGGAGGTGTATGTGGTGAAGTATCGATTAAGTGTAATGAGGGCTCTTGACAATGGAATAAAACGTTTTATCCCCAAGCAACAGATAAGTCGCTATTTTTAGGAGGAAACCAACTTGCTAAGCGCTCACCGCTTCAGCACTTTGCTTACTTATACAAAAGTCGCCCCAAAGGCAGAAAAGCCCATCGCCATAGTCGAACCTGCCAAAAACACTCGGCAGGAAAAGTGTTCTATAAAGGAGCGAAAGAACCTTGGCTTCTGGTGACCAACATTCCCATCATGTGCTTAACGGCATTCATATCACCCGTTTGTACGCAAAAATAATGCAAATTGAAGAGTCGTTCCGAGATCTAAAAAGTCCAGCCTACGGGTTGGCGCTACGTCATAACCGGACACGTTGCACCAAACGCATAGATATCCTGTTGCTCATGGCATTGATGACCGAAATCATCATGTGGGGGTAATTTCGAGGGGATCCGCCAGAGCCTTGTTAAGATGTGAGGTACGTAATATTAATGCTACGGCTTATCACTCCAACAACTAAACTCTACGCGAAGGCAAAGCTGTACGCGTTTTAATTCACTCTTAAACGACTTTACATGCGTATTTTTCCAACTGCGAGTACTAAACTTTTTGTACGATCACGTTGGATTAAATATAAGATTTCTACGGCGTAAAATGGACTTGTTTTTCTTGCAAGGACCAACTCATTTAAGAATGAACCCATAAATCTTTACCCAATAAAGGCACTACAATACTAACTTAGATTCACACCTTCTATATCCAATTGTAATACAACATTCGCATAACGCCGCTTTTTAGGGAGGTGGCAACATTATATTAGTTACCATACTACCGATCATCTCCAAAATGTATCAGAAGTATTCATGCACATCGTCTTGTGCACTTAGAGCAATCCAACTATATTACCTCATCACAGTAAAGAGGACATTTATGTGTCGATGCCAAGCCTGTTTCTAAGAATACAAGATCCATCACTTAAAAATGCCATCGCTTCTTGCCAGGAACTGAACAAATTTCGTCTGCATGACATCAATGCCGCAGACCAATGGATTGAAGATTTCCTACAACTCAAACCGGAAGTTGCGATTGTTGAAGCCACCCACTTTACTAGCGCAGATTACCAGCGCCTTTCTAATATCGAAGACATCTACGATATGGACTTGATCATCATTAGCTCTGGTGCTCCAAACGAAAATTTGGATAAGCTGATGAACTTAGGTGCAATTTTTCACTATAGAAAACCCGTCGATATTGCTATTTTGACGGACACCCTAGGCGAAGTCAGCCAGTACTATCAGCAAAAACAAGATCAAGGACGTAAAGTGTCCACTAGCGATCTCGACCAATTTGGCCTTTTGGTGGGTTCCTCATCACCAATGCATCAGCTCTATCGCATGATCCGACGCGTCGCTAAAACAGAAGCCAACGTCCTCATTGTCGGAGAAAGTGGCTCAGGTAAAGAGTTAGTGGCACAGACCATCCATTTAGCCAGCGATCGTAAGCAACAACCCTTTATCGCGATTAACTGTGGTGCGATTAGTCCAGAGTTGGTCGATAGTGAACTGTTTGGCCATGAAAAAGGCGCTTTTACCGGAGCGAATAAAACTCACCAAGGTGTATTTAAGCAGGCAGAAGGCGGCACCCTATTTTTAGATGAAATCACCGAGATGCCTATCGAGCATCAAGTGAAGTTATTGCGGGTGCTAGAAACCGGAGAGTATCGCCCAGTTGGCAGTAATACGGTTCATATCGCTAATACTCGCATCGTTGCTGCTACAAACCGTGATCCTAAAATCGCCATTGAGGAGCAGTTCCTGCGTGAAGATCTGTTTTTCCGGTTATCGCATTTCCCATTAACGATACCGCCACTGCGAGAACGAGGCGGTGATATCGTCGGTCTGGCCAAGCACTTTATTGCGCACCGCAACGCCAATGAGGCAAAAACCAAAACGATTCTTGACTCTGCGATCCAAAAAATCGCTGTACACAATTGGCCAGGTAATGTCCGTGAGCTCAAACACACGATCGAGCGCGCCTTTATTTTGGCTGATGACACTATCCGAGATGAACACCTGATCTTCGACACACCACCATTGGAAACAGGCACCAGCATCGAAGACCTTGTTCCGGCGGGCGTCTCGCTAGAGGAGATCGAGAAAGCTGCCATTATCAATACCCTTGAAGAGAATCAAGGTAATAAAACGGAATCAGCGCAGGAGTTAGGCATTAGCGTGAAAACACTCTATAACAAACTCGAAAAGTATCAAGACGAGTAATTTACTGTGAGCAAATTATGAAACACCTACCATCGTATTGTTATGGTAGGTATCGAACTAAGACGACACTTCAGCAATTTAAAAGTTTAAAAGTTTAAAAGGGTCTGTAGAGCGTTTGAGTACTATTTATCAATCGTTAACCCGAAAAAATAGAAATTCCAGTAACGTTGCTCGTAGCCAACAGCAATCATAGGCTTAGTGACTTTTTATTGCCCCTCGAGTGTTGGATGCCACTTAGTCATCGGGGAATAAGGCTTTCCTATTACCTAGATAAGCAACCTAAAATTAGGCGGCGGTAGGCATTCAAAACCTGGCGATGCAATCAAATAACCTTGAACTAAATCGATATCCAAGGACTGGAGAAATGTCATTTCTTCTAGAGTTTCTACTCCTTCAGCCAATACGGAAACTCCAAGCTGCTGAAACATACTGACGCAGTTTTTAACAATAATTTGACGACTAACAGAAGAGTTAATGTCACGAATTAACCCCATATCAAGCTTAGCAACATTGGGTTGAAGGTCTGCTAATAAACTTAAACCGGAATGACCAGCACCAAAGTCATCAATGGCGGTTAAAAAACCAAGCTTTTGATAGTACTCGACAATATTTTTCAGATGTTGAGTATCTTTTATTCGCTCTCCCTCTGTAAACTCGAACATAATTTTGCTAGTTGGAAAGTTATATTTTTTAGCTAAACGCAACGTAGTTGCTAAACAGCGCTCTGGCTCATAGACTGCATTGGGTAAAAAGTTGATGCTTAAGACAGAGTCTAAACCCAACTCTGCGGCTAATTGTATCGCTTTGGATCTACACTGCTGATCAAAGCTGTATTTATTCTCTGCATTCACTTGAGACAAGACAGAATAAGCAGATTCATTTGTCACCCCTCTAACCAAAGACTTGTTGCCTTTTTAGGTCCCAAATAGGCTGAAAAGACATGCTGAAATCACTAAATTGTACTTTTCGACATGTACAATAATCACATTTAGCTTTGGGCTTTATATCCATCTCTTGAACCATATCCCTTTAAACCTTCACGATTTTAACGCCCTTTTTGGGTAAACTAAGGGTAATATATCAGCCTATGACGTTAACTACGGTACATTGAGATCTCATAATTAGTTTTTAATAAAAATACTTCTCCACTAATTTCGTATAACTTCATTTCAATTCCTTGTATATTAAGCTTTGTGATCAATAACTAAAAATTATAACGACGTATCTGATTAAGCCGGTTGGAAAGTACTTCTGTAGAAGTTAAGTTAGATAGCCCCGACTTTGCTACAGTTATTTTCAAACTATGTCAAAGTCTACGCTTCTTGTTTGTATCGCTCTTTTTTACCTTCCTTTACCTCTACCTTAGCCTTAAACCTCAAGGCTAAGGTAGAGGCCTAAAAAATTTATTTAGTGCGGTATTCAGTACTAAGAGGAAGACAGAATCGGCGTGGTCAATGTTCGACTATCCCTTCCTCATCCCCCCTAAAGCTCAGAGAGTTACGGTTGCAAGCCCGCTAGTCACTTATTTTTTAATCATGAAACCGTGGTCACTAATGATAAGACTGCTCAGACCATGGCGACTTGTTTTCGCGCAACCTATTGAAGAAACGAAACCACCCATAAAACCAAACAAGAAAATATAAAAAAAGAACATAGTTGCATATAAATTAATAATCAATTATGTTGATTTACATATAACAATTATAAAGGTCAGTTAAATTTTGACGATAACTTTATTGACTCAACGGGTAAGTACACTCCATTGGTATCATTGGCTTGTACTTTTTTTGTCAGCCGTGCTCACTCTTACCGCTTGGGCGGTAACCTCGAGTCAGGTGGAACAAAAAGCAAAAACTCAATTTGAGTTTCAAGCCCATCAGTTGGTCGAACTCGTACAAGAGCGGATGTCGAAATATGAGGAGGCACTGCTCGCAGGAGTGTCAGCCTTACATATGTATCAAGCGCCTGCCTCAAGAGCAGACTGGAAAATTTTTGCTGACCAGTTTGATGTCCCTCGACACTTTCCAGGCATCAACGGTATTGGTGTTATTCACTACGTTCCTGATAACAAAATAAAGCGGTATTTAGAATGGCAAAGAAAGCAACTGTCTGAATATGTGCCGCATCCTGCTCGAACTGCTTCCGAATATTGGCCTATTACCTACATTGAACCAATGCAAAATAACCTAAAGGCCGTGGGACTAGACATGGCACATGAAAACAACCGATACACCGCAGCCAAAAACGCCAGATTAACAAATGCAGCCACCATCACTGCTCCAATTACCTTAGTTCAAGACTCAGAAAAGGCGCCGGGTTTTCTGTTTTATGCTCCCTGGTTTTCTGATGAAGTTCCTGAGTACTACGGAGATACAAAAGATGGTTTCTTAGGTTTAGTTTACGCCCCATTTATTGTAAATAAATTGATGAACGGGACTCTCTCTGGAGAGAAACGACTCGTGAATTTCAGTCTCTATGATAATCAAGAATTACTGTACAGTGATCTTAATGTATCAAACATGCGCCATCATTCAGATCCGCACTTTACACAAACTCTAGAGTTGAATATATACGGTAGAGTTTGGACCTTCGTTATTCAAAGTTCGCCGTTGTTTGAAGCGCAGCAAAATACCACTCAACCTCTGCTTATTCTTGTCTTCGGTATTATCGTGGATGTCTTGTTATTTATACTATTTCTCATGTTGGTTCGTGAAAAAGATCGAGTCGATGAGTATGCAAAGCATTTGACCAAAGATTTGCAATTGCGCACAGACAAGTTAGAAACGGTCACAAAAGACCTTCAAGTCAGAAATCAAGCATTGCAAGAGGCAAATAGAGAACTTGATCAGTTCGCCTATGTCGCCTCTCATGATCTGAAAGCTCCTTTACGCGGTATTTCCCAGCTAGTGACTTGGTTAATCGAGGAATTATCGGAGTTTTTAACCCCTCAAACAGAACAATATGCGTCTTTGCTGAGCAACCGCGTGCAGAGGTTGGAAAAACTGTTGGATGATTTACTCGCTTACTCTCGTGTGGGGCGTAAGCCTGGCCAGCTAGGGAGATTTAATCTCGAGCAATATTGTGAAGAGACATTAGAACTGATTTCTCCCCAACGTAAGATCTCTTTGGTTTGCCACAACCATATCGGAGAGTTTGAGACATTAACGACACCTCTTGAATTAATACTTCGTAATTTAATCAGCAACGCCGTCAAACATCACCACAAGGAAATAGGAACCATTTATGTCTCAGGAGAGGATATCGGAGACATGTATCAGTTTGTGGTTGAAGATGATGGACCAGGGATCCCAGAACAATTCAGGGAGAGAGTGTTTGAATTGTTTCATACCTTACAACCGAGAGACACTGTTGAGGGAAGTGGTTTAGGTCTTTCTATTATTAAGAAAGTTCTGGATTTATACTCATGCCATTATTCTATTGACTCTAGCTCACTCGGAGGATGTGCTTTTCGTTTCTCATGGCCCAAAAATAACCCCGTACTCGTTAAGGAAGCCTCATGACATCCCCTGAATGTAAACCTGTTAATATTCTCTTAGTGGAAGACGATGATATTGATGCAATGGGCATCAAGCGAGCACTCAACACTTTGAAGTTACTTAACCCTATTTACCGAGCTAGAGATGGAATAGAAGCCTTAGAATGCTTGCGAAATGGGGAAATACCTCCCCCTTGTATTGTGCTTCTCGATTTAAACATGCCTCGAATGAATGGACTTGAATTTCTTGGTGAAGTGAGAAGAGATGATGAGCTCTGCTCTCTAGTGATTTTTGTGCTAACCACCTCGAGAAGAGATGAAGAAATTACGGCAGCGTATGAAAAAATATCGCAGGTTACATGGTCAAATCTTCGGTGAGCCAGGACTTTAATGAAGTTCTTGCTTTTTTAGATAACTACTGGCGCATCGTAGAATTACCAGTTCAATGACTCATGGCGGCAGCATATGAAAGTATTAATTATTGATGACGATACCATCGATAGACTTGCAATTAAGAAAACATTGCATAGTACAGATTTGCCTATCTCGATAATAGAAGAAGCGCAAACTGCTCATGAAGGATTAGACAAAGCCCTTAAACAATCTTTTGATGTGATTTTACTGGACTATCAACTGCCACCATCAACGGGGATGGAAGTGCTCATTGCACTCAAATCAAATTCGGATTTTTCCACGTCAATTGTCATGCTCAGCCATAGTAATGACGAAGATTTGGCTTTGAAATGTATTGAGATGGGTGCTCAAGACTTCGTGATGAAAAATGAAATTTCTTCGATCCGCTTGAGAAGAGCGATTATCATCGCAACAGAGCGCTACTTTTTAGAGCAAAAGGTACTCGAGACTCACACTCAGCTAAAACAACTGGCTGAGACTGACACGTTAACAGGGGTATTTAATCGACACTTTTTTGATGAGCGCTTAAAGAAATTTTTACTCATGGCTTCACGCAGTCAAACACCTTTAGCGCTCTTGCTCATCGATGTGGATCGTTTTAAAGACATCAATGACCAATATGGACATGTCACGGGAGATCATGTTTTACAGGAAGTAGCACAAAGACTTCAATGCAACACTCGAGATAGTGATTCTTTATTTCGTATAGGCGGTGACGAGTTTGCAGTGATTGCAACTAACTTAGCGTCTGAAGGGCAGGTTGACTTAATTGTACGACGTATACTCTCTGCGTTTGAAAGTAATTTCAACATTGACCAGCAATGTATTGAAGTTTCTATTAGCATCGGGGTAGCCAGTTATCCTGAGTGTGCTTCAAACTCATTAGAATTGAGAAAGTGTTCGGATATCGCGCTATACAGGGCAAAAGAGAAAGGTCGAAAACAGGCACAGTACTATTCTAAAGCCTTTCATGATACGGTTGATCAACGTTTACGCATTGAAAGTAACCTTAAGCAAGCCATACAAAAAGAGGAATTCGAATTACATTATCAACCTCAATTTGACAAATCAATGCGACTTGTTGGCGCCGAAGCGTTGATTCGTTGGTATCATCCAGATCTAGGCTTCGTCCCACCAGACGTATTTATTCCAATTGCAGAAGAGTCTGGGCTCATTGAGAATATTGGTGAATGGGTGATTGAAACGGCGATTAGGCAAATGTCGATATGGCGAACAGCATGCTTCTTTCCTGAGTCTTTTACGTTAGCAGTGAACCTATCTCCGAAACAACTATCCGCTCCTCAACTGGTCGAAAGGGTTGCTGCATTTTTGCATTTGTATGGAGTCGGTGCTTCTCACATTGAGTTTGAAATTACTGAAAACTGTTTACTCCCGAAAGGCAACGCTTCGAAAACGTTAAACGAGCTCAGTCGGTTAGGTATTCAAATCGCCATTGATGATTTTGGTACTGGCTATTCATCCTTATCTCATCTCAAATATTTTCCAATCGATATTATCAAAATTGATCGCAGCTTCTTAAAGGATATCGAAGTTCACACTTCTCGGCAGTTGTTTGAAGCCATCTGTGCATTTGCACGCTCACTTAACTATGAGATTATTGCTGAGGGAATAGAAACTCCTGAGCAACACAGAGCTTGTAACTCTATGAATGTGTCAAGAGTTCAAGGATTTAAATACTCCAAACCACTTACCGTAGAGAGCTTTGAAAAGAGGTATTTACTCAAAGTTTGGAGAGAGGGGGGTAGGAAAAGAGATCCGCACCGTCAGTTTTGGACACCGAGTTAAGTGAGTTGGACCTCCACCGATCTCCTAGACAAATTTCGCCTATTCTTGGAATTTATCCCCGTAATACAACACGGGGGGTTACAAACGAACACCACTAGAAGAATGGATAAGTTTTTGTAGGGGAAAAGCCCATGAAAAGGATGTGAACGAGTGAAAGGTCTACCAAATAATGGGGCAGAACCGATTTATAGCAACCTGTCAGCCTAGTCACATCGAGGAAACGAAACTGGCACATTGCATTCAAACTAATCTAGCTTGCATTATAACAAGTTGTACTTTTGCTCACGCTCTTTAAACGCGGCGATACCGCCTTCAAGTATGTGGCATACATGTTGTCGTATGCCCATATCACTCAACTGGTTATAAGTTTCTCCATAAGGACTGTCATAGCTGAGCTCTAAGCTCCCTCCGAAGTAGTCAAATCTAAACTCAGAGCAACCGTTGCTGTCATCTTGCTGTCCTTTCTGATCAGCAACAATCACGCACTCGGCATCAGCTGCTACTACTAAATTAGCGTTGTGAGTAACCATTATGATTTGTCTCTTGTTCTTGCACTTGCGAACAAAGCCTTTCAGCTCAGAGTAAATGGTTCTGTTATCCAGATTATCTTCTGGTTGGTCGATTAGTATCGGATGAGTAGAGTTGCTTAGCTCAAGCATCAAGCTCAACAGTACGAGTCCCCGTTTGCCAGGCGACATTTGAACAATATCGTCATCTTTGTATGAAACTACATAGTTAACTTCAAAATAGTCAGTATATAGATGCTTAAAGGCATCAAGTTGTGTCGCGTGTTTTCTCAACGATGGTGCTTCTTTTGCCGCAATACGGCTCGAAACAGAACTGATATCAGTGCAAATAGTCTCTATGCTGAACTGGTACTTACCTTGTTCGTCCACAAGCTGTTCGAGAAGAAACTTCATGTTGCCATTACGATTAAAGCATTGAGTAAACACATCAAATTTTTCAGTATTGACTGATAATTTTGCTTCTATCTGAATATCATCATCGACTTTATATTCAGCTACCTTTTCGCAGAGCTGCTGATAGAGTTCAAACAATTGCTTATAAAGGTTGTCTATCTCTGTTCGACACGCAATCCCATTCTGATCAACAATTTTTCTGGCTCCCATCTTTTCTCTGATTTGCTTGAGTTTCTGCTCCTCTGCTTTCAGTTGCTTGTTCAAGTTATCTAAAGCAGCCTTGTCTTGAACTTTACTCTCAAGCGGTAATAGCGATTCATTAACAATAGCCAGCTTCTGCTCAACGGCTTTTAACCGGTAAGGAATAGAGGACTGTTGTTCCGACACTTTCTTAAGAAAAGACTCAAAGGCTTTCGATAATTCATCTTTTAGCACATCTTTCAGTTCATTTAGAACTGTAGATTTTTCAGAGAACCCTGACTTGATTGCGATGTCCGACTGTATACTCTCAATCCAACGCAACCTGCTATCTTCGACGTTTGCTAAGATGTCATTGAAGTGAGACTGAAAAGATTCAAGTTTTGTTTTGGCTTTTTGGAACGATGCCCTAGCTCTAACTAGCTTGTTATATCGTTCTTCATCTTCCTTAGTGAAATTCGATTTCTTGCGTAATTGCTCAGATTTCTCTTTAATTTTGTCTATCTCTTGCTGAACAGACTTAGAGTTACCGATCTGTTTTCCTTCGTCAGTTAGCTTTTTGTGTTGTTCTACCAGCTCAAAACGCATATCAATCTTGTCTGAGATCTGAGTCCTCAATATATTGATTTTGCGATATGTATTATCAACAAATGCTTTGTAAGTATCGTTCTGATTCAGGATTTTACTGATCAGCTTATTCAGATCTTCTTTACCGTCTTTATCAGCTAGTTGATTTATGTATAGCTGTGGGATAAACGTGATCGCTTTTTCATCTGATGCCTCAAGCTGTGACAACTTAGAAGTCTCTCCATTACTCCATTCAACTTCAAAGTCTACTGAAGCCAAATCATCATAAGTCGCTGATTTAGCCTTAAGAATACTGTTATTAACTTCTGGGGATTTATCGTTTTAGCTATATGATACAGCAGCATAGATTTGCCGGAGGACTTACCGCCAATGATCGTATTCAAATCTTTGCTCAACGGAACCCAATCATCTGAAAATAACTTTTCACCCGAAGTATCAAGGTATCTTACACGACGAATCGTTTGATATTCAGCTTTATGCTCCGGTGAGAGTTCTTGGATTTTTACCCGCTCTGGCTCATAGATGACTTGACGGAGGCCACTAAAGGTTGGGTCTGCTTTTATCCAACAATTGCGTCTCAAGGATGGTTCAAAAATCTTGCCAAAGTCATGAGCGTCTGACCCATTAATACATGGAATGACTCGACCATAGTCACTCAAGATGTCACTCTTTGTGCGCTCTTTTCCCCCCATGAAGTGTTTAATGTCGCTGTCTTTGCCAGAAAATATCATATCAGTGAATTTATAAATATCCTTGCGAGTAGCCATAAATCCATTTTCTCTGATGCCGGACACTCCATCTTTTGAAGCATTAGCAACAATAATAATTGAGTTCTTCTTCAACCAAGATTCATTCTCATACCACTCACGAAACGACTCATATGAAGGCTTAAAGTTCTTCATACCTTCTTTCAGAGCAGCTTCATCGCTTAGAGCTGGATTAAGTGCTTTTCCAAGGTCTCTCAGTTGCGGTTCAATACATCCATAGAGGTGCGTATCGTACTTGTACGTCAATCGTGTAAGGGCATTATTAATTCGAGTAACGTGGTCTGATTCAGATGGGTCAACAATGATGTGTATATTGATACCTTTGTCTTTTTGAGTTTCAGGAGTAATCCTAAATTCAATGTTGGGGAACATGGCATCAATGTTCTGCAAGCGTCCATGAGACTTATACTTGAGCATCTTTTCGTAACCAGAGATGGTGTAGTAATCAGTAACTCCAATTACTGATACTTCTTCACCTCTACTTTCAATTACTTCTAAGTATTGTTCCCAATTGGATTTGTACTGTGTTTCCAGTACCGAATCAGGAGTGTGAACATGAAGATCCCAACGCCTCCATTCCGAACCATGCTTGAATCTACCCATACCACTACCATGCAATTAATTGATATGCTGTTAGTTTATTTCAGATGTCTAACTTTATGAACAACAAAGCTCACAGTAGTAAAAAAGACTAGATCCTTTCGATAATTATGCTGAAATTCGCTCTTTACTCGATGTTGGAGATTGACTACTTATATTAAGAATACTAAGTCAAAACTAAACTGTAGTAGCACGTAAAGGGGCATTATCGAGCTATAAACACTCATGGAGCAACATCGGAAAACCTTCGATTTACAGTATTGATGCTAAAGCCGTCTATCGATCATACTATGGTCACATTTAGTGAATAAGAGAAGCTGATTATGCATGGAGAACAACCACAAAAGGTATATAGATATCGAAACTTCAGTGAGTTGACCCTAGATTCTTTGTGCCTCGACAAACTGTATTTTGCTAACCCCAGTTCTTTTAATGATCCCATGGATTGTCAGCCCACGGTCATTTCTGACTCAAGCAAGCAGGAACTACAAGCAATTCTGTATGAACTAGTAAAGCGTAGAGTGTCCTCCGAGGCTTTATCATCATTAAAAAAAGCTAAGTACAATAAAGATGACGCGAAAGACTATAGCATTCAGCTAGCGAATAATACGGCATCTAAGGCCTTGGCTGATATAGCTTACTATGCAACTAACCCTGATTATGAAGAAAGTAATATCTCAGTGGAAGATGCAGAATGTTGGATTTTAACATGTGACATTCAAACCGAATTATTGAAACAGCACGATAAGGGAGTCTGCTGCTTTTCTTCTACTCCAGACAGCTCTTTACTTTGGAGTCATTATGGTGATCAGCACAGAGGTCTTTGTATTGGCTATTCTTTAAAAAGAAAGCCAATTCCCACTTTGCATAAAGTGGATTATAGCGATGATCGTTGTTTGCATACGAGTCTTATCGCAAGAGCCATACTTAATAACGAATTTTCAGCTAAAAAAGAACTCGACAATACCGTATTGCTAAGAAAAGCAACGCCATGGAAGTACGAGTCAGAATGGCGGCTCTTTGACCATGTGGGTTTAAATGATTCCCCCCTAGAAATGATTGATATCACTTTTGGTCTCCGTTGCCCTTCGTCAATTATTCATACTGTCGTTAGCGCATTAAAAGATAGAATTTCAGAATTCAGTTTCTTCCAAATAACTCAAAAAAGAGGTAGTTATGCGTTGCAAAGGGAGAGCATAGATCTGGGCGAAATGGCTAGTTACTATCCAAGGGTTTCTCGGTCTGGAATAGAGATATTCGGGCCAAGTATTAAGGGGGGGATAGTTAATCACTTTGACTAGCAAACGGTCATTAGAAAAAGTAGACCAGTTACTGCCATATGCATCTAACCCATAATCTATGCCTAGATGATAATGGGGCAAAGGCGTGTTTGCTATAGGCAGTTCATATCACCTCTGTCAACTTAAACCGACAGAGAAAAAAGTGACAAACTTTCTTGTAAATGAACGAACTATCAACAAAAGGGTTCCTGTTCTTGGTTGTCATTATCGACTGGTATAACTGTGAGGTGTTGTCCTCGCGGTTATCGAACACCATGGGTACAAGTTTTATGTATCGTGGCTCTCGAAGAGGTGATCCAATACTACGGACACCCGATATCTTTATCCGATCAGGGCTGCGAGTTTACTAGCACTGAGTTCACACAGAGGTTGCTCAATCAGGGGGATATGGATCAACATGGACGGAAAAGGTCGCTGGATTGACAATCTTTTTATTGAGCGACTATTGAGAAGTCTGTAATACGAGGAGATTTGCTTAAAAGATTACAGCACACCCCGTGAAGCAGAGCTTGAAATCGGGCAATACATGGTGTTTTATAATGAGGAGCGTAAACACCAGATACTCAATGACCTCACCCTGATTAAGTCTACTTTGACAGACAGAGCTACGCTGCATGAGCTGGTTCAATCACTTAAGATATTGGCTTATGTGTCCAGCCATGGGCTTCACTTCTCTAATCCGTTCATAAAAATAAGTTTCGTAGATGCGTAAAGATAACTTATACACCTTTGATAGCTGGCCTGTAGGTACACCAGAACGCTTAATACACGGCTATTGGGAGTTGGGCGTAATGAGGCTTCACACATTTGATAGTGAATGCGGTAAAGAACTTCAAGATACGTACAATCGCATTAACCATGGACTGGGAGCTAATGTTGTGTACATCGACCTAACTTCAATGGGAGATGGTTATCGATACAAGTCAGAAATCTTAGATGTTATTCGAAGTGATCAGCAAACATGGGTGTGGTTCGTAGGCTGTAGAGCGCTTTTGGAGAGTTCGTTGGCGGGTTGGTTACGCTCTGTTTTGACGACATACAACCTAGACCACGTTCGAGTTGCTTTTGTGCTTGATAGCCGTGAGCAATTCAACCATATCTTTCAGGATTACTCAGCTCCGTTCTATCAATCTACCATAGCTCTGGATCTCTCAAAGAAGAGTTAGGCATATTCTTAGTTACTATTAAATATTTACTCTGCGCTTTAGCTCGTTCGTATAGATCCAGCCCTAAATGATCCAATTTAAGTGACTAAAGCGTAGCTTTTACGCTCATATCATCGCTAAATCTAACTTTTGTTATTTTTCGGTCGGGTGGCAATTCAAACAAATGAGAAGTTGATACACTTGGGGCATTTTTGATTCTGGTGATTAACTCCGAAACACAAACATACTGGTTCACAACTCATCAATATCAACGTCAATTCTGGGGAGTTTTCTCTTTGCTTAACTAGTTCTCGGTCTTGTTCATCTTCCTCAAATTCAATTCGGGAAGAGTCAAAACATCACGTCGTTCAACTAGAAAGTCAATATCCGCCTTATCCGCACCTTCCGAATAAGCCCCCCAATCTTTTTCACTTGTAGTCACGAATTCATCGGTGTGCGCAGTATGACTTGTTAATCCTTCTAA